>NZ_CP046703.1:1200000-2400000 GCF_009873495.1 Nostoc sp. ATCC 53789
GTTGTGTAAAATTTGGATTGGGGGAATCCACCTCCTCAAATTCTTTTCGCTCAGACTTCCTCAGAACAAGAACCACCATTAGCAACGGTTGCATCATTTGCCTTGGGATAGGAGTTATTTACTCCATGAAATGCTGACTACTTTTGTAATCAGTTTGATTTATTTCATAGTCAGAACTAATCATTGATTTTAAGTTTTTAAATTAACTTGCTTGCTGCCAATCACCTCTATTGTGGTTGAAATTGCCGTTGTTATTAGTTTACCAATGTCGTCAGTATATATTTGCCATTTTGGCAGATTTTTGCAAAAAAATATTAAATTAATCACTGCGATAGAAAACCTACCATGCAATCAATTTTAAATTAGCATGGCAGGTTTTCAGATACTCAATCAACTCTAGGGCAGAATTTCTTGATTCCAAATTATTTTTTAATTGGCTCCACAGCCTTTCAAGGATATATCTTGAGTTAATGGCGATTTCCTTGATTTAATGTTTGTTAATTGTTTATCCCAATTTCTGGTCTAAACTAACGCCACGGATTTCTGTTTTTTGCTTTCCAACTACTTCAAGATAAGCAGGTCTTGAATCATTAGAATGTTTCAGCATTTTTAGATTTTCACTTTGCTGTTGTTTTGTTCTGTTGGTTTGAGAGTTTTCTTTCAGTAATCGGTTGTAGGTACGGTACGGAATGTAATGGAGAGGATTATAACCAGCAAAACGTAGCATTAAAACACATGCCCAGGAGTACTTTCCAGCAATAATTGCTTCAACTACTTTATCAAATTGTTGAGCCTTTACTGTTGTATCTAAGTTACTACTAATACCAGCAATGTCTTGATTCATCATAGTGTTTAATTATTTTGGATGAAGTAAACTAGTTCAGTTTCTGCGATTGTTGTCGTTTCAATTGAGGTTTACAAACTGCATTAATCTTTTTGCAGTTGTTAAATCGCTTTCGGGAAATTATCAGCAATTTGGCGGTGTTGGATGTTGACGAAGGCTAAAAATCCATCTATCAACAGATGCGTACATAACTTTCCCAAGCTCTGATTAGCTCCCGCAGCTTTGAGCGGTAAAGATACAGACTGAAAGTTCTCTGCTGTTTGAGCTTTACCTTGGCGCTATTAAGCAGAGTTTTAGTAATTTTGGCTGATAACTCCCCTAGTAAACTAGTTTGAGCAAGAGCTAGCTTGTAGTAGGGATACAAATTATATAGATTCATTGCTGAACTGTCCCCTTGGCTTGAGGTTTCGACTGCATTTGACCTGATGATTTTTGCATGAACTAACCTTTGATTAAAAACAATCAAGTTTTTAAGCAAGTTTGTTGGCTGCTCATTCCTAATTATCCAGATTCCATCCGATGAATTGAGGAAACTGTAGCTTTTACTTGTTAGTAACTGAAAGGTAAAAATTTATCTTTTGTCTTCTCATTTGACTGGTAGGACAAAAGTCTAGGCGTAGCTCTTGGTAGATGCAGTTTTATCCTCTGAAACTTTATCGACTTTTAATTCAATCAATTTTCTCTGTTAAAACGCCTGTATTTCTTACTACTGGTTAATTAAGCAATTTCCGGCAAGTTTTCATATTTTTTCGAGTAGTGGAAAAAATTTATTTATCTTTGAGCTTTAACAACGTCATTCGTATATATACTATTTTTTGTCGTTAATGTCATCTACTGAGTTAGTAGATTTTTAAGTTAAATTTACTGAATGTATTTCGATACGTACTTGCCTATTGTGCAACTTTTAATTTTGTCCTCCTTTGCTAATTTATGAGGGGTCTGACCCCCCACACAATCTCAATTTAAACCCTTTATTATTGTCGAGTCTCTAGAAAATACTACCATTAACTATGATGTAAAACAACTTCTAAAAATAGTAACTGCTAAAGAATAAAAAACATTCGCAGCCATAGCATTGAGCATATTTTATTAATAAGTTCAATTAGATAATGGTATTTATTCTTCTGATGGTTCTTGATTTACAAGAACTATAAATTCAATGTATCTAAATAAAATCGCTGTAAACCAATCGTGAATATTTCATGATTATTAGCTATTAATAACAGCTAGCCTATAGCACCCATATTTTATTTTTGAAAAACTCTTTCCTATTACTTCTTGCCTAACCATGCAAGGAAATATGACTACGCCATGCTGCGCGAACAAAAATCAAAGCGGATTGCTATAGTTTTAATTATTATCAATTGAATAATGCAAAATATCTGTAGTAAGATGCTTTAAATAAAAATATGTATTAGGTTAAATCTGTAAAATATTAGAAAGTATAATATTGTCAATTTTATTCAACAGTAACTTCTCTAAGTCTTTATCTTTAAAAAATTTCTCAAGTAGAGATTACGGATGCTGTGACACTTGGGCTAAATGCTAGTAAAAACCATCAATTGCCATGAGTTTGTGATGAGTGCTTTGCTCAACAATAATACCTCGGTCTAGAACAAAGATATAGTCGGCATAGGGTAGTCTAGAGTTCTCACTACTTCAACTCTTACCATTACTGAAATTTTCCTTTGCTTCCGGAAACAGTCGGAAAATAAAATCACAAATTTAAACTCTGCTTTCTCAGATAAAGACAGGCTAATCCTGGCAACGTATATACTATAGCGGTTCTCAATTGCATCGAATACAGACCTAAGCCCCAGTCCCTTCTCCTTGAAGGGAAGGCAGGGTGGTTTCATACGAAAAAAGAAAAATACATAAGTTTTTATTTCTTGTTTTGTGGCATGGCTTTTTACCCGTCTCCAAACCTCTCCCCGAAAGGTCAAGAGGCTTTAAAATCCGGTTTTAGTTTTTCTCTGGTTG
This sequence comes from Nostoc sp. ATCC 53789, assembly GCF_009873495.1. Classification (GTDB taxonomy): domain Bacteria; phylum Cyanobacteriota; class Cyanobacteriia; order Cyanobacteriales; family Nostocaceae; genus Nostoc; species Nostoc muscorum_A. The sequence goes on from NZ_CP046703.1 coordinate 1,202,825, forward strand.
TATGAAACCACCCTGCTTCTCCTTGAAGGGAAGGGGAGTAAGATTCAAAGCCTCTCTCCTTTTAATAAAGAGGTTTGGAGAGAGGTCAAAGTATATTGCATCCATAGACGCGTAGCGGCTACTCTTACGAGAACGCTTTCAGCGAACCCGCAGGGTATGAGAACCGTTTTGATAGCTAATCAATTAATAACTAAGTAAATTCCCCAGATTGCCATTGCCCGTAAGTAGGTGCTAGCGCGGAAAGTACCACCTGCGGTGATAGCTTCAGGGGTGCGAAATTGCAGCCCATTTTCATAAATTTGCTCGACTACAGCCTGTGTTAACCTCAACGCTTCATCTTTCATTCCCATTTGCACAAGAAAAGCTGCTAGCCCAAAGTTTATCCCAGTCCAAACTTCTAGGGGATGAGTAGCTTTAGGGTTTTCTGGTGAACCGTCAGGACGAACACCATTTGCAGCACCAAACTCTCCATTGCAGAATTTCAAAAAGCACGCATCATAAACAGTTTTCAGGGCAGAAAGGGCGCGATCGCTCGGTACAATATCAGGTAAGTCCAATAGTCGGGCGTAGAATTGTCCACACAACTGATCCGCCATCACCACATCGGAACCACTTTCACTATCAAGTTGGTAATATTGTCCATTCCAAAGTTTTTCTTGGTAGATAGGAAGAGATTGTTGTAACCAAGTTTCATAGATGGATTTTTGAACCGCCAAGACACCAAGATCGCCAAGGTTGTGAGTTAATAAAATATCGCTAATTGCGATCGCAGCCTCTAGCGCTGCTAACCACAACCCACCACAATAGGCGCTGACACCCTGTAACCGCCAATCATCAAAGGTTTGGTCAGGCGCACCAGAATTTTCAGGAATCCCATCACCATCAAGGTCAAAGGTTTTGAGGTAGTCGAGGGTTTGAACGATCGCATTCCAACAATCTGCTAGAAATTCTACATCGTCAGCACCTGTGAGCAGAAAATCACGGTATACTTGCAAGACAAAATCACTACCCAAATCTTTCCATAAATTGCAGTCTTGATAGCTGGTGTAGTTGGTTTTCTGCCAAACGTGTTCATTCGGTGCGCCTAAATCGTGGGGTGTTGCACCGACGACTTTGCGAACTGCGATTGGGCTTTCTGCCTTGATTGTCATGTAATAGCCGATGATTCGGGGTGTATCATCACCTTGAGGAATCGCCCGTGCAAATGCCCGCATCACTGACTTCTCCAGTTCGGGAAACAGCATCAGTAGGGCAAAAGAGCCATATAATCGCACATCTAGACTTTCATACCAACGATAATCTAGGCACTCCAGCACCGCGAACTGACCGATGGGGTCAAGTTCTGATGCTGCACTCCAGAGAGTACCGCCGCTAGTGAGGTCATAAAGCTCATTAAATAGAGCCATTTTAAACCAGTTGGGCAAATCTTCCCGGTCGAGAATGGGTTGTTGCCAAGTTTGAATTTGCGATCGCCAGGTTTGATATTCTTGGAGGGCAGTAGATGCGATCGCCCAAGCATTATTTCCACTTCTATCAAAAAAGTCTGTATATCTGCGATAATAGTTGACTCCGGCGGCAAATTCTGTAATGGGCAAATCCCAAGCGAGGACAAAGGGGATTTCAAGAGTTTCGCCTGGTTGGAGAGTGAAACGGAGTGCGATGCCTGCGGCCGGCGTAGCCATCGCAGCCCCTAACTGTTCACCTTCTCCGACTGGATTAGCATCTATATAATTGGACAAAGAACCATCTTTGGCAAAGCTTTGCCACACCTCATCACCAGTTCCTTCAGCATTCCAGCGAGTGTGGTGAAATACTTCCACTTGAGGATGCTTCAGCGTCGCAATACACCAAGTTCCATCACCTTCTTGCAAAGCATCACTACCAACCCGACTTAAAAGACAGCCAAACTGTTGTGGATTTTCAACTATTTGATTATAGTTTCCTTGACTTTCGCCCCAACGTGGTTGGTATTCGTAAACCGGACTACCATCATCACGCACCCGCACTTCGGGAGATTTGAGGGCATTTGTAAACCAGCCCACCATATTTTGCCAAGTGAGCATAATGCTGAGAGTGATTGGTGCATTTGTGGGGTTGTGGGCATTCCAAAGGAATATTGCTACAGGGTAGCTAGTTTCTTGATAATTACCTGCCCAAACTGGGGAAAATTGCTCACAAGTCAACTGTGCTTGGAATACATTTTCGTACACAAACCAGCTACGTGGGTATAGGGCGTGATAATTACCCGTCCCCTCAGTACTGGGAAGCGTTGGATACCACTGCCAAGCTTTGAGAGTGCCATCATCGGGCCCTTGGGTGGATAAAGCGTAGGCTTGGGTAGATGTGCCATTAGATTCAAATACACTGAATTGACAAGCGGGGACGTTTTTGAAGGTATGCTCACCGCCGTCGATGTGCCACAGGTTAAAATCTCCCCGTGAAGAACGACCGATGCAACCTGCACCAAAGCCACCTAAAGGCATACCATGCCAAGGGCCATCATCGATATTACTTGCGTAGCGGACAGTATAAGGTTTGTCCCAGCCTAAACCGATGGGACGGCTCCAAGTACAAGAGGGAATTTTCGGAGAGAGTTGATTTGTCATCGCCTAATGTTACAGCGTGCAGTTACGTCCATGAAGACTAGCGCGATGTGCGATTTTTCTCAAGGGGCACAAATATCAATACTGGTCGGGTTTTGGGGGAAAGGGAAAAGTTTAAAAGGGAAAAACCTTATATATCAACTCTTCCACTAATTTTGCCCACAAATATGCCTTCTTGATTCAGTAGTCTAAGTAAGTTGGCACAATAAAATCAAACTAGGCTAAAACCCTTATTGCCTATTTCCTTATCCCGCCGATAATTATTTACGCCCACTTACTTAGTAGCATCTGGCTCAGTTTAACAAAAATATCTCGGCAAAAATCCGAAAAGCAGCAATTTCAGCTTGTAGCTCAGTATATACTTACAAAATTAATATTCACTCTAGTACAGCTGCTACCATATCAAACAAGACTTAGAGGATATTTGAAAAGTCCTCTTGTCGGGATCAAAAATTTTAGATCCCCCTAAATCCCCCTTTTTAAGGGGGACTTTGATTCCGGTTCCCCCCCTTTTTAAGGGGGGTTAGGGGGGATCTCAAAGTGCCTAAAGTCACAGCAAAACACTTTTCAAACAACCTCTTAGAGCAAAATCCTCTTGTTTGATATGGTAGGCAAACTTCCACCACAGTGTATTATGAGTTTCAATAGGAATATAATTTTTTGACTTCAAATTTGTCTATCTGTTAAATACGAAATTATCCGCAAAATTAGGAGCGTAATTATGCTACTAGAAACCAAAAACTATCGCCACAAATTAAGCCGCATTTTAATTTGTTCCTTGGGTAGTAGTTTGTTGATCGCGAGCAATGTGCTACCTATAAATGCTTTGGGGAAACCTCAACATTCTCAAGGCTTCATAATTGCTAAATCACCAGATGAGAGACAACCAGAAGCAGTAAAAAAAGGAATTGAGCAGCTTCCTGCTTCTCAAGCATCAATATCTCCAAGAAAGAAGACATCTTCTGTTGAGTCGCCAATCCAGACTCGTCCTATATCTTCTAATACAGAAACTTCCCAGCCAACCTCGGACGCTTCAAATGATGACTCTACTTCTAGATCATCTAGACGTAGGACTTCTAACTCAAATTCTAATCGTTCCAATAGTAGTGCATCTAGATCGTCTGGAGGTAGGGCTTCTAATTCAAATGGTTCCGGGAGAGTTCGCAAGCCAAGTTCTAATGTAGCTAGAAGTGGCAACCAAAATATCGATCGTCCGGCAGTTTCTGCACCTGCAACACCTACTTATAAAGAGATTAACTTTGTAGATGTCGCATTGGGTATTTTGAGTAAGAGTGACTTTCAATCTCAAGGTAGATATTTTCATTTCTATGAGTTTGAAGGTAGAGAAAATCAACTAGTTCAAATTAGGCTTGTTGGTAGTAAAGATACACGCAGATCAAATAACTTGAGTTTAAATCCTTTGTTATTTCTGCACGATCCTGATGATAATATCATCGTCAAAAAAGGCACTTTGGAAAAAAGCAGTGATGGCGATGATGCCTTCATTTTTGCGCGATTGCCTAAGAATGGCACTTACAAAATTGCAGTTACTAGCCGAGATTCTGGTGAGATCGGTCGCTATAGTTTGGCTTTGAGGAATGACAGAGCTAGCTATACCTTAGATGAAGCAGGACAACTAAGCGCCAATAGCTCAACCTTGAAACAAAATGGAGGCGCTTACAATGTATCTAATTTCCAAGGAAGAAAAAATCAGCTTGTAAGTATTCGTGTAGATAGTGTTGATGAAGAATTTTCTCCTTACGTAGCTTTGCTAAATTCAAAAGGACAGACGATCGCTATAGATAAGGATAAAGATAAAGCTGGCACCTACAGCGCTTTAATTGACCGAGCTAGGTTGCCTGAAGATGACACTTACTATGTAGTTGTCAGTTCCAAAAATCCACAGGAACGCGGTAAATATAGATTGACTATCTTCTGATAATTTAGGTTGCAATAGTTTTCGGTTAAGGGGGAAAGGGGAAAGGGAAAGGGTTTGAATTTCCCTTTCCCCATTGCCCTTTAACCTTTCCCCAGACCAAAAGAGAGATTATTGGGTTTAACCGAAAAGTATTGATTTAGGTTGTATGAAAACCTCTGCCTGATTTTACTACGCAAAATCTGTCCCTTTCCGAGCCGGAGAGGAACATTCTAGTAGAGGAAAGATTTTTACTGAGACAACCGCCAAATCTTAATGGTGTTGTCTTCACTACCACTGACAAGGGTTTTGCTATCAGGACTGAAGGCTACAGATGTCACGGTGTTGGTATGCCCTGTTAATGTGAGAATTTCTTCTCCTGTGGCCGAATTCCAGAGTTTGATGGCGCGATCGCGGCTACCACTGGCAATAATTTTACCATCGGCACTGAAGGCTACGGTTGTGACTGTGTTGGCGTGTCCCGCCAGTGTGCGAATTTCTTTTCCCGTCAGTAGATCCCAAAGTTTAATGGTGCGATCGCGGCTAGCACTAGCTAAAATTTTCCCATCTGGGCTAATAGCTACAGCTGTGACTGTTTGATAATTTCCCTCTAGTGTGCGGATTGAGTACCCTTTTGTCAGATTCCAGATTTTGATCGTCTTGTCAAAACTGCCACTAGCAAGAATCACGCTATCGGGACTGATGGCTACCGATCGCACCCAAAATGTATGCCCTACCAATGTCCGAATTTGCTCTCCTGTGGCTAAATCCCAGATTTTGATGGTGTTGTCATCACTACCACTCACCAGAGTCTCGCTATCAGCGCTGATCGCTAGGGCACGAACTGAGTCAGAATGCCCTGTAAGAGTGCGAATTTGTTTTCCTGTTGCTAAATTCCAAATTTTGATGGTGCTGTCATCACTGGCACTTACCAGAGTTTTCCCATCTGGGCTAATTACTAACGTATTCACCTGCTGATAATAGGCGTTGAGTGAAGATATTTCTTTCCCGGTGGCGAGATTCCAAAGTTTGATTGTGCCATCGCCTCCACTGCTGGCAATGGTTTTACCATCGGGGCTGATGGCGACGGATAAAACCGAGTTTTCATCTCCTTGGATGGTATTAGCTAAGGAAACCCTACCCAAAGTAATCTTTGGTGGTTGACCTAAAAGCACGTCATCTTTGCCAGAATTATTATGCTGACTCAGCCTAGAAACTAAACTGGTTTGAATCCGACGAAAATGTTTATACCAAGATTCTTGGAATCCGAACAACAGAATCAAAGCACTTACCAAAATTAAAGTTCTTAGTAAGGGATAACTTTTTGGTAAAGATGGGGCTTGAGTCGCGGGGATTTTTCCAGATGACTTACCGGCTGGTGGTAGGGCAAGGAGTTGTTTTGGAGTTAAGTCTTTGAGAACTTCATCGGCTGACTGGTAACGTTCATGGATATCTTTTTTTAAAAGTTTGTCGATGACAAAATCCAACTCGGTATTTAATGGACTCCGCAAATATTCCCGCCAATTACTCACCCACGCGTACCCCGATTCCATCCACAACTGAAAGGGGGAAGTTCCCGTTAGCAGATGAAAGCAGGTAGCGCCTAAACCGAACAAGTCACTGGCAGGGAAAGCTTTACCATCTCTAATTTGTTCTAAGGGAGAATAACCATGTGAACCAATGGATGTGCCAGATTTGTGCTGAACTTTGGCGGTGAATTGCTTTGAGGAACCAAAATCAATCAGACTTAATCGCCCATCACTTTTATGGCGGATAATATTTTCTGGCTTGATATCCCGATGAATGACTTTGCGATCGTGGATAAATTTCAAGATGGGCAATAAATCTAGCAAAATAGATTGAATATCCCTAGCGTTATATCCCTTGCGCTGTTGCAACTCCTTTAACAAATTATCGCCATTAATAAACTGCTGCACTAAATATAGGCAGCCATCTTGCTCAAAGTAAGCTATTAAAGTTGGAATTTGGGGATGTTCCCCAAGGTCTTGTAGCCGCTGTGCTTCTTCGGCAAACAACTCCATCGCCTTTTTTTGCGACCAAGTTCCTTGGAACTTAGGAGCTAATTGCTTGATAACACAGCGTTCATTGAGTTTATCGACATCTTCTGATAGATAGGTTCTGCCAAATCCCCCCTCATCTGAAAGGACTCGGATGACACGGAAGCGATTTCTTAAAAGTGACACCAACGGGGTGCTACAACTTTGGCAAAACTTCTTTCCATTGGAATTCAGGGGATTTAGGCAATCGGGATTTAAGCAGCAGATCATGATCTGACAGGCGCGACTGCATAACAACTTAGGCTAAGTTTGCCCCGAACTGTCCCTGAAGAAAATTGACTCTCGCTTACTTGTGGTAGAAAACCCTGTTTTGGGGATTGGGGAATTACTTAATATAGTTAGCGTTTGTAAATAGTAGTCAGTCTTCCTTTTCTGTGGAAAACTACGAGAGCCATAAAATTAATTATTCTTCCGATTATATAATAATCTGAATAGAAATATTTCTCTAAACTACTACCCCTAGTAATTGTGCTTGTATATTGACAAGCAAAAATTGACTAAGTATTAAGTAAAACCCTGATTAATTAACCATCACTGACGATGAAATATAGTCGCAATGGTTACTAGATTTGTTTTTGATATTTTCAATTGCCCATGATAATTGTTAATTTGATACTTTAGGCAATAAAAGGTTATTTGAAAAGGATTTTGCTGTGATTTTAGACACTTTCAAATTCCCCTAATCCCCCTTTTTGATGGAGATTTAGGATAATCTACAATTATTTGATACATCACAAATAACTTTTAACTTAATTTTGCTACCTTGTTTACTTAAGTCTCGCTCTCCATTTCCGAATAGCATTAGCAGTTCTGGTAACTGGTGGCATGTAGACATCTGGAGTTTCGTTAGAGTTTTCGTATTGTGTAATACTTTTATTATTTAATTTTTGGGTAGTTAGACAGTTAGCTAAAGTAGGCAAATAGCTTTCATAACTTAAAGCTTTTATTACTTCATCGACATTCTTAAACCGATCGTCTAATGTAATCTTCACCATTTTGCCTAAAGTTTTGGCGAAACTATCGGTAACATTTACTTCTTTTTGCCAGCAAATCTCACCACTATTTGGGTGGTAATCAAATTCTAAAGGACTTTTACCAGTCAACATATAAATACAAGTTACACCCAGTGCATAAATATCACTGGCATAAACTGGGCGAAGAGAATACTGTTCTGGCGGTGCAAATCCCCTAGTTCCAATAAAGTTGGTATTTAAAGCTTGATTGGTAGAGTTTTCACAAGCATCAACTAATTGCTCTTTCACTGCGCCAAAATCAATCAGCACTACCCGCTTGTCATACTCACACCGCAATAAATTCTGGGGCTTAATATCCCGATGAATCACATGATGTTTATGAAGATACTGTAATACTGGTAATAATTCCTGTAAAAACTGTTTCACCGAGGCTTCACTTTTGGGCCCACCTCGCCGCACTTCTTGGGCTAAAGTCAAACCCGGTACGTATTCTTGAATTAAAAAAAACTCCTCATTCGCCTGAAAGTAGTCTAGCAGCATGGGAATTTGCGAATGACTACCGAGTTGACCTAAAGTTCTTGCTTCTTTTTCAAAACGCGCACATGCCTTTTGCCAACTTTGGGGACTAGTCACTTTCGGGCAAAGCTGTTTAATGACGCACAGAGGATGTCCAGGTAATACGGCATTTTTGGCTAAAAAAGTGATGCCAAAACCACCTTTACCTAGAACTTGCAATATTTGATAGCGATCGCGGAATAGCTTCTTGGAAGCACACATCTGACCAAGTTGAGTTTGCTGTGAAATGCTCTCTTGAGAATTCGTTATTTTCTGAGAAAAGCGATTCATTAGTATAGAATATCTGCTCTAAAATGTCTCTAATCCTACGACAAATATTCCTTAATAACAGTAATATTACTGGAACTTTGCTAAATCATCATTATTCTTGTTAGGACTTACGCAAAAGTACACACAGTATCTGCGGTACTCCTCTGGAGAACTCATAGTGAGAGTAGCCGCTTCTCTACGAGACGCTCCGCGAATGCGTCTACATGAATCCCCCTACATTTCTTGATAGCGATTTATGACCGAAGAAGGCAGGAGGAGAAAGAAAAACTGCTCCCCTTGCTCTCTTCGTTGACGGTCGATATTTTGGGGTTAGTCTTGCGAGTCTTTGTTATGGCTGTTAATGTGGATAAGCGCGTTAGCCTTGCAGCAGCTAACTAGGGCTTAAATGGGCTAAATAGTCTCAAAAACAAGCAGATATATCATTTGAGAACTATCGCTCCTTTATGGCAAATTTGACGGTCAGCCTTATTCCAAAACTCCTAAATTATTTCAATCAAAATAATATTGAAAAAACATGAAAGTGAGCATAATAGTACTACAATTGTCAGGAATTTTAGATAATGTCAGAGGTAATGAACTACGTCGTCAAGTTAGTGGACTTATCACAGAAGGAGCCAATACTTTTTTGCTTGATATGAAAGAGATAAAGCTTATTGATAGCTCTGGTTTAGGTGCTTTAATCTCAGTAATGCAAATAGTGCAAAGTGCTAATGGTAAACTTTTTATCTGTTCTATCAGCGAGCAAGTCAGGATGTTGTTTCAACTTACTAAAGTAGATAGAATTTTTCAAATCTTTGCCGATCAAGAGGAATTCAATCGCCAAATATTGGCAACCTTGGAGGTGGACAAAAAGGGCTAAGATGCAGACAGAATAGTCAATATATAGAAATTCTATTTGATTGCGTGAAAAAACTCCGTACAACTCAAAAAGCCTTCTTTTCTATTGCCTATAGGACTTACGCAAATTATCTCTCAAACTCTGATTTCTCCGTGCCCTCTGTGCCTCTGCGGTTCGTTATTCTGTAACTCGTGCGTAAGTCCTAGCCTATTGCCTCTTGCCTTCCCACGCAAGTAAGTATGGCTACGCTCCCGTGAGGGATACAAAAACCAAAGCGGATTCCTATATTAGTTCTATAGGCACATAAAAATAATTAACCATAGATGAAATATATATCCTCGTAGTGGCGTACAGATGTACGCCACTATTCATTCAAATGAGAATGGCTATAAAACCAAGGGTATTGAGTTCTAAGGCACTTCAATAGGAATCAAAGCATTTTCTGGCAAGTAGTTGCAAAAACGCCCTTCATCTGCAAGCACCAAAATCAGACGCAGGGGATAATCTGGCGGAACTTGCAAATCTGCCCACGGTACTGCCAACTCTAAACAACTATTTATTGCTACTTGAGCGCGACTGAAACGGGGCTGCCATTGATAATTGTCTCCAGCTTCCCGAAACTGAATCGATTGCGTCAGTAAGTTAACTTCTAGAAGATGGTGGAAAAGATAATTAAGCGGTGCTGCATCTGGTACATCTGCCAAAGGAACTGGGCTATTAACCATTGTTTTTTCTGGGTAAAACCACAGCAAATTCAACTCTGTAGGAAAATCCTTCCCTGGTGCAACGCCACCTTTAAAGTCCAGGCGCACATAGAAATTAAGGTGATCTACGCCATACCAAAGTCGCTGGATGACACTGCTATTGTGCATCGTCCCCCGCGCCCCGCCGATTTCTATGCGTCCAGCTTTGTCCCAATCTTGCTCATCACCCCTACCATCGATAACAGGATGGATAAACCCCTGTGGGGTGTGGCTTCCTTGTGCTTCGTGGATTTCCACTGGTTGCTTGAGATAAGGCGGTACAGGTTCATTTAATGCCTTGTAAATCCCAAATAGGTGTTCTCGAAATAACTGGTCAAAGATGGCATCTTGATTTGAGGAGTGTCCTGCACCAAACCACCAAAACCAGTCTGAACCCTCTGCGGCATACAATGCTTCCCATGCTTCTGGATTGTTTTCTTCCGTTGCTTCGGGATGACTTGCGAGCATTTCTCTTGCTTTTGTCAAGTAATCCCAAGCCCGATTTTTAGCGCGATCGCCAATCCAAGTGGTGAAACTGCCATCCACCCAAGAACCACTATGTAGTTGCCCTCCGGGAATGGTGGCTGTGGCAGGAAATTCTTCGAGAAATTCGGAGACGGTGACGAGTTTGAGGTGTGGTTCATCGCTCAAACTTTGATACAAAGCTTCTAAGAAGGGTTTGCCATCTTCGGGATAAAATTCCCAGCAATTCTCCCCATCCAAGGCAATGGTAACTAGCCAAGGTTGCTCACTTTGACTATCTCTTTGCATTTTAGCGATCGCTTGCAAATGTCCCACTAAGTCTGCTGCTGCCTTTTTTGCAGGCATCGCACTGTAGGTAAACCCAATCAAATCTGATAATCTGTGGTCACGAAACACAATTGACAAATCACCCTCTGCGGTTTGCAGCCGATAGGGTCGGTACAACAGTTCTGGTTGCTGCACATTCCCCGCCCCATCCCGATGAAAAAAGTGTTTCAGCGTCCATCCCAAGACAGCTTCATCTGAGCATATCCACTTAAATCCTTGGTTAATAATATGTGGAAGTGTTGCCGGACTGACTGACTGTTCCGAAGGCCACAAACCACGAGGTATTTGTCCAAAGCGGTCTTTATAAAAGTTCCAAGCTTTCCGTAAGTGACGGGGAATATCTTCTTCCCACTGAAAGCGCTGCTTAGGTAGTGTCATATTGGGCACAGCTACCCGACCGGAGTTAGTATCAGCGAGTAAGGGTAAAATCGGGTGAGTGTAGGGCGTAGTGGTAATTTCTAGCTGCCCAGCCTCCTGCATTTTGCGATGTTGGGGGATGATGCGGCTGAGGATTTCTCGTTGTTTGGAATAAATGCGCTGGCGATCGCTTAAAGTAAAATTGCGACCCTGTTTTAACCAAGTAGCAATTTCCGGGTCATCCCAAAACAGTGGATCGATCCAAGCTAAATTGTGCCAAGCTAGCAAATCACCATAATCAGGCAATTCCCAATTTGCTAAACACCAGGCTTGCCCCTTCTCCTGCCTTTGCTGATACAACTCGCTATAGCGGGGATGTGGGTCAATCAACGTATGGTGATTGGCATCAAAAAAGTGTTGGATAATGAATTCCCTCTGTTCCTGGCTGAGTTGTTCATCCGGTGTCAAGCAGGCTGTGAGGTAAGGGTCAAAAGCAGTCCCAGCAATATAATCTTCAAGTTGTAATATCAGCGATGGAACTAAATTCACCGTTTGGTGTAACTTAGGATACCGCTCTAAGAGCAATACCAAATCCAAATAATCTTTAGTCCCATGTAAACGTACCCAAGGTAGGCGGTACTGCTGACTGGGAGATAGGGCACTACCAGGAGATTTGTACAGAGGCTGATGTTGATGCCAGATAAAAGCGATGTAGAGAGGATGGGACATAGGAATAGTTAGGAGTTAAGAATGAGGAGTTAGGAGTTGATTCAAAACTCATAACTCCTAACTCCTAACTCCTAACTTTTACACCACTTGTTCAATTTCCGCAATTTCAGGAATCATTTCTTTTAGGCGGCGCTCAATACCCATTCTCAGGGTCATTGCAGAACTGGGACAAGAACCACAAGCACCTTGCAGGCGCAGCTTTACAACAGGCCCATCGAGTTCTACAAGTTCCACATTGCCGCCATCAGACATGAGATAAGGGCGCATTTCATCTAAGACTGTTTCAACGTTGTCAATTGTGAGTTCCATAGTTTTAGACCTGCTAAGTTAATGGTGGGCATTGGGAATGGGGCATGGGGCATGTGGCATGGGACATTGAATAATAATGATTCCTGTGCCAGATGCGCTATTACTCGTTAACTATTATCCAAAATCTTATTTTCCATGTTGTCTGAACAAAGTTTTCGTGTGAGCCTCCTACTTTACTTTAGCTTTTAGGTTCTGCTTTGCAGTCAGACGGAAGACAGGATTTAATTCTCCAAGTACACGTCACCGTAACAAGGAGTCAAAAATCTATATTTTTGTAAATTTTGAGTAAAGCGGAGCAAAAGTCAACATTTAGGCGTTTGTTGTGTTCTGTTCTTCAACCCAGCCCATAATTATACAATTTTGTGGTCTAGAGACGGAATTATTTCCAATCTTCCATGCCCAATTTTGTTATTTATTGAATAATAATTACTAAGAAAATTTAAATTATAAAACTTCAAACCCAGTATTGGTAATGTTCCAGATGACCAATGACAAACTCATAACGGGCTAAATGCCCCGCTATCGCTAACAGCACTGTCTGTTGAATCGCTATCAGTAGACGAAACCATGACTGGCTGTTGATATAGTGGCACTGTAAATGTCACTGTTGAACCAAGTCCTTCACCCAGACTATAAAAATGTACCTCGCCGCCCATTGCTTCCACTAGCTTCTGAGATATTGCCAGTCCTAAACCTGTGCCACCATACTGGCGAGTGCGTGAGCCATCCACCTGAGAGAATAATTGAAACAGTTTATCTTGTTTGTCTAGGGAAACACCGATGCCTGTGTCTGCCACACGGACTCTTACCATGCCAGGAAATTGCTGGCCTTGAAGCTTCGATTTTTTGAGTACTAAATCGGCGCTGACGGTGACACCGCCTTCATGAGTAAATTTGATGGCATTACCTAGCAAATTGAGCATCACTTGGAGCAAGCGTTGATAGTTGCTTTGGACAATGATTTCATCCGAGGTAGCAGGCATTTGCATCCGAAAGCTGAGGTTTCTCATTTCTGCTTGGGGACGCATGAAACTTTCTACATCACTAAATAGCTCATTTAGCTTCACTGGAGCGTATGCTAGCTCCATTTTACCAGCTTCGATTTTGGCAATGTCCAAAATGTCGTTGATGATATTTAGTAGATGTATCGATAAGTTGTGAGCTTCTGCCAAAAATTGGTTTTGTTCTTCTGGGTCATCTGCCATCCCTTCCAAAATCAGCTTTAAGAAGCCAATCATGCCATTGAGGGGGGTACGAATTTCATGGGATACATTAGCCAGAAACTCGCTTTTGAGACGGGAAGCTTCTTCGGCTTTTTGACGCGCTACTTCTAATTCTTCATATAAAGTAGCATGTGCGATCGCAGTTCCCAATTGATCTGCTGCTTCTTTTGCTAGCTCTAATTCCGATTCTGTTAATGTATAGCATTCATCTTGCCAATTCAAGGCAACCAATCCATTGGCTTGGTCTTGATAGCAAGTCGCAACTACCAAAGTTTTCTGCCGCCCAGACTCTGTGCATCCAGGCACTTCCATCACAACTGGTTCTAGGGTTGTCAAAGCCTGAGCAAAGGCAGGCTCAGAAGCTACATCTATTTCTGAGCCTAGCATTGATCTGAGTTCTGGCTGGCGATACTCAGCCTTCACTTTTACTTTTGAGCTAGAGGGCTGATAAGGACAAATAATACAGCGCTCTAGCCGCAGTGCTTTTCCTAAACTGTCAACTGTTTGCTGCCAAATAATATCTAAATCCAATGTCCGACGAATATTTCTGGTAATCCGATTTACCAGTTTTTGATGTTGCTGTGAACGTAAAGCCAACTCTATTTGTGTGGGCGTTTTGGATGCCACACGCGCTTGTTTTTTGTTGAGTGTCGCTTGCACTAAGCGTCCCATAACTAAAACTGTAGTGGCAGTTGTTCCCAGACTCGGCATAATCGGACTAATCACTAAGTCCAACTCAAATAATTCCTGATGGTAGCTAAACCAACACTGAAACCTTTCTGGCACCAAACTTGTCAAAATTCGGTGCAATCGTTCTACATAATTAACCTTATCCACAGGGGCAAAGGTTTGTGTCTGGTTCAGCTCGTCAACTATTTTTTCGGTATTTAACCCCAGGAGTTCGCTGTGCTGCCAATGAAAGGTCAGATAGCGCCCTGCCCCATCTTGCGTATACACCAACTCGGCTCCTAGAGTTGGTAATGAGCCATCAGTTTTACTGGCAATAGATTCCAGATTTTGGGAAAATACATTCGGCAATTGGGAATTGGCAGTAATAGTCATTAATTGAGTTGGATAGACAAAGGATATCCGACCGTAATTTTACTAAAGCTGCTAAAATTTATACATAAATTTTTACAGCTTTTTTGCTTTTATTGGGTATTTCTTGGTGTTCTGAAATCCAGCTTGACAAACTTCACCTTTTTTAACTTGCATTAACAGATGACTGATGGCATTAATCGTTCCATTCACCGCGAGGAGGGACGGGGGTACGCACAGGGGTGCGCGTCAGTTCGTCATCTCTGAGGATTTCACCACGCAACCACTGGCGAATTGCTACCTCAATCACTTTACTTGGGTCATTGGTGAGATGCTGAATTTGCTCTAGTAACTCGGAGTCCAGGCGGACGGCAATTTCTACCTTATCGGCTCGTGTGTTTTCCGCTTCGGTAGTTTTCTCTTGCATATTCATAGGTTTGATATACTCTGAATTGGTTTTGTCTAAAGCTTTGTAAAGTAGTTATATTCATCATTTGGGCTAATTCACTGAAAAATCTTCAAGGGGACATTTACATAGTTCCCCGAAATAGCACCAAAGTAACAGCTTTAAGTTTCAAATCGCATTTTTCATATAACTGACTAGACAATGGCTCTAGAAGTTTTGCCGATAAATCAGTGATTATGAGTAATTACGGGTCGTAATTGCCCAAGATCACTACATGATCCCTACATGTACTTATTTACATTTATTGTACGCTCCTAGCTGTTGAATACTAGCAGCGACAAATAGACTTTCATAATATTCTTAAAAGTCCACCTATTTAGATCGAAAGTTAAAGATGGGGTGAAGAGAGCAGGGGAGCAGGGGAGCAGGGGAGCAGGGGAGCAGGGGAGCAGGGGAAGAATAATAACTCCTAACTCCTAACTTTTAACTCTTAACTTTTGACTCCTAACTCAGCACGGTCTAAACCCTAGCTATCCGCTAACAGCACTTGGAACTCAGCACTAAAAACGGAGCGTCTTGGCTAAGAAAGCATTAAAATACATTAAGTAAATTGCTCTTTTAACTTTGGTTGCTGCTAAGGCAAAGATAGTATATGACTGACGTTCCCGCAGTTCGCATTCGCAATTTTTGTATTATTGCTCACATCGACCACGGGAAATCAACCCTCGCCGATCGCTTGCTACAAGCGACTGGCACTGTTGAAGACCGAAAGATGAAGGAACAGTTTCTCGACAACATGGATCTGGAACGGGAGCGCGGCATTACGATTAAGCTGCAAGCTGCCCGGATGAACTACACAGCTAAGGATGGTCAGCAGTATGTGCTGAACTTAATTGATACTCCTGGACACGTGGATTTTTCTTATGAAGTCTCCCGCTCTCTTGTTGCTTGTGAAGGAGCGCTATTAGTAGTGGATGCTTCCCAAGGTGTGGAGGCGCAAACTTTGGCAAATGTCTATTTAGCCTTAGAGAATAACCTGGAAATTATTCCGGTTTTGAATAAAATTGATTTGCCTGGGGCAGAACCAGAACGGGTAATTGGCGAAATTGAAGAAATTATCGGTCTAGATTGCAGTGGTGCGATTCTGGCTTCTGCTAAAGAAGGACTTGGTATTGATGAGATTTTAGAAGCAGTTGTCGAGCGGATACCGCCACCGCCCAATACCATAAATGAACGGTTACGAGCGTTAATATTTGATAGCTATTACGACAGTTACCGAGGAGTAATTGTGTATTTCCGGGTGATGGATGGCACTGTCAGAAAAGGCGATCGCATTCATTTAATGGCATCCGGTAAAGAATTTGAAATTGATGAGTTAGGTGTGCTTTCTCCCACTCAAAAGCAAGTTGAAGAACTCCACGCTGGGGAAGTAGGCTATTTGGGAGCGGCAATTAGAGCAGTAGCTGATGCACGGGTGGGTGACACAATTACCCTTAGTAAGGCAAAAGCTGAGTCACCCTTACCAGGGTATGCAGAAGCGAACCCAATGGTTTATTGTGGGATGTTCCCCATTGATGCTGACCAATTTGAAGACTTGCGGGAAGCATTAGAAAAGCTGGAACTTAACGACGCAGCCCTGCATTACGAACCAGAAACTTCGAGCGCGATGGGGTTTGGCTTCCGTTGCGGGTTTTTAGGCTTGCTGCACATGGAAATCGTCCAGGAACGCCTAGAGCGGGAGTATAATCTCGATTTAATCATTACAGCCCCCTCGGTGGTTTATAAAGTGATTACTCTCAAAGGAGAGGAACTGTACATCGATAATCCTAGCCGTTTGCCTTCTCCCAACGATCGCCAAAGAATTGAAGAACCATACGTCCAAGTAGAGATGATTACGCCGGAAACTTATGTCGGCAGCTTGATGGAGTTGTCACAAAATCGCCGGGGCATCTTCAAAGATATGAAATATCTCGCCCAAGGACGAACCACCCTGACTTACGAACTCCCCTTGGCGGAAGTTGTAACTGACTTTTTCGATCAGATGAAATCGCGATCGCGCGGTTATGCTAGTATGGAATATCACCTCATAGGCTACCGTGAGAACCCTCTGGTGAAGCTGGATATCATGATTAACGGCGATCCTGTGGATTCCTTGGCGATGATTGTGCATCGAGACAAAGCTTACAACGTTGGGCGGGCAATGGCAGAAAAACTCAAAGAATTAATTCCTCGCCATCAATTCAAAGTCCCAATTCAGGCATCTATTGGCAGTAAAGTTATTGCCAGCGAACACATCCCCGCCTTGCGGAAAGATGTGCTAGCCAAATGCTACGGTGGTGACATCAGCCGCAAGAAGAAACTCTTACAGAAGCAAGCAAAAGGTAAAAAGCGGATGAAATCTGTAGGTACTGTAGATGTACCGCAGGAAGCTTTTATGGCAGTACTGCGCTTGGATCAAAGCTAATAGAATTCAGGAGTCAGGAGTCAGAAGTCAGAAGTCAGAATGAATTTGAGTCCTAATGGCGGATATCGCTACGCAAAGCGAGTCCGCATACTCCTGCAAAGCAGCAAGCTAGCAAAAGTGTCTGAATCTACTATTTTCAGTCCCCCACCAAAATTTTTTATTCTGAATTCTGAATTCTGAATTCTTTTTCAATATCTGTTAATTTTAATTACAAAGGCTGTCAACAGCAGCCTCAAGCGTAAGAGTTTCAGCCTGCTGCTGGTAGGTTTAGCTTTCAGAAAGCCAGAGACTAACTAGCCATTGGCTCAAAAATCCTTGAGCGTGCCTCTAATGCAGGATTTCTAACAGCAAAATATATATTTATTGTAGAAATTCAAAACATCATGAGTCGCAAGCAAGCCCAAGAAGAACTCTCTGAGGCAGAGCAAAAATACCGCACTCTGGTAGAACAAATTCCGGGCGTTGTTTATATTTTACCGATTAATAGCACTGCTCAAGAAGCTTATATTAGTCCGCAACTGCAACAATTGTTAGGCATTGCTCCCGAAGATTGGCATCACGGTTTTTTTAATAGTTGGTTAAATTACACTCATCCAGACGATCGCGATCGCTATTGGCAAGCTGTAAACACGACAATCACCACCGGAGAGCCTTTGAGGGTCGAGTATCGAATGATGAGGCGCGATGGTAGAACAATTTGGGTGCGGGATCAAGCTAATCTTGTTCTCTGTGCGGATGGACAAACTCAGGTACTTCAGGGTTTAGTGTTCGATATTAGCGAACGCAAACAGGCAGAAGCCGCATTGCAAGAGAGCGAAGCGCGTTATCGTGCCATCCTCGAAGATCAAACGGAACTGATTGCTAGAGGCTCACCAGATGGTATTGTTACCTTTGTTAATGAAGCTTTCTGTCGATTTTTTGGACTCAAGCGAGAAGAGATTATTGCCCAACACTACGAACCTGTTGTGTTTGAGGAAGACCGGGAACGGGTGTTTAGTCTGGTAAATTCCATTAGTTCCGAAAATCCCGTGATTGCCATTGAAAATCGGGCCATAGCAAGCCTTGGCGTGCGGTGGACGCATTGGATTATTCGAGGCATATTTGATGATCAGGGTACTCTTGTAGAACTTCAATCTGTTGGGCGAGATATTACTGACCGCAAACAGGTAGAAGAAGCATTAAGTGAAAATGAGCAAAAATTCCGAGCGATTTTCAATCAAACCAATCAGTTTATCGGATTGCTTCAGCCCAATGGAATTGTATTAGAGGCTAACCAAACAGCACTGGATTTTGCTGGGATTACTCGAGAAGAAGTAGTCGGGAAGCCATTTTGGGAAGCAAAATGGTGGACAATTTCTTCAGAGACACAAGCACAATTAAAAACTGCGATCGCAGCTGCTGCTAATGGTGAATCTATTAGCTATGAAGTTGACGTTTTGGATCGAGACGATGGAGCGATCGCGATTGATTTTTCACTACGTCCCATACTCGATGAAGCAGGGTGTGTAACATTACTTATTTCTGAGGGACGAGATATTAGTGAATATCAAGCCGCGCTGCGCGAACGTAAAAAAGCTGAAGAGGCATTGCGCTCAAGTCAAGACTTTCTCCAAAAGGTTGCTAATACCGTACCGCATATTTTGTATTTATTTGACCTCTTAAAAGGAACAAGCATTTATCTTAACCAAAAAAGTCTTAGCATTTTAGGCTACTCTCCAGAGGAATTTTGTAACGCAGATCCGCAGTGGTTCCTAAATTGCTTTCATCCAGACGACCAACACCTCTGCTATGACGTACCAAGTCGCTTCGTCAACCTTAGCGACAACGAAGTTCTTTCCACCGAATACCGATTCCGACACAAAAATGGGGAGTGGCTTTGGCTGAATACACGAGAAGTCGTATTTGCCAGAGATGCTAGCGGCACTCCAATACAGATTCTTGGCTCGGTAGAAGACATTAGCACTCGCAAACAAGCTGAAAAATTGCTGCGACAACAGGCAGAGGGGGAACGACTAATTACTGAAGTAACTCAACAGATTCGGCAATCACTGAATTTGGAGGAGGTTCTAAATACAACAGTCAACAGTATTCGAGAGTGTTTGGGTTCAGATTCCGTCGCTATCTACCAGTTGGAATCTGACGGAAGTGGCTATTTTGCGGCAGAGTCGCTGAGTGATGACTACCCGCAGAGATTAGAGCAGACACTGCACCCATTTTCGAGAACACGAGATTTTAGCTACTATTACCAGGGATTACCCACAGTCCTGCATAATATTCAGGAGTCTGATCTTTCAGCCGATGTTTTTGAGTTATTACAACTCTATCAAATCAAGGCTGCGATGGTAGTACCGATTTTGAATGGGGAGCATCTGTGGGGTTTACTCATTGCTCATCAGTGTAGCGCACCTCGTTACTGGCAAGCATTTGAAGTTAATTTGTTGCAGCAGTTAGCCAGTCAGGTAGCGATCGCTATTCATCAATCAGTACTCTACCAGCAATTACAAGCTGCCAATGAAGAACTGCAAAGATTGGCCACGTTAGATGGCTTGACTCAAATAGCCAATCGTCGTCGATTCGATCAGTATCTTGAGAATGAGTGGCATCGACTCAAACGCGAGCAAATGCCGTTGTCTTTAATCTTGTTCGATGTCGATTTTTTTAAACGCTACAACGATACTTACGGGCATTTAGCAGGAGATGATTGTTTGCGGCAATTGGGGAGTGCGCTTAAAAGTGTTATTAAGCGTCCAGCCGATTTAGTAGCTCGTTATGGCGGCGAAGAATTTGCTGTGATTCTGCCTAATACAGAGATTGAAGGAGCAATTTCTGTAGCTCAAACTATTCGACAAGCAGTCTCTGACTTGATTATTCCCCATGCTCAGTCTAGTGTGTGCGATCGCGTTACTGTCAGTCTAGGTGTTGCCAGCATTGTGCCAAATTCCGAAACTTCGCCGCAAGACTTGATTAATGCTGCGGACAAATCACTCTATATAGCTAAACAGCAAGGGCGCGATCGAGTTCATACTGTTTGTGTCGTTACCCCTTCTTAAAGCCTGAGTTACAAAACGGGCACTCAAGTGTTTTAAATTACGAATTAGCATTATACATTGCTTCCTATCGATAGCACACAGTTGATAACCTTTGATAAGCTTTAACAAAATAACTGTTAAAAAATCTAAAAATTTAGTAAAAGTACTCACTGCATTCGCCAGACTTGTATTTTTAGGTAAATGTAGTTGTTTAGATATTTGTAAAGTGTCGGGGAGTCTAACAGATGAAGATATTGGTATTGAGTTGGGAGTTTCCGCCAAGGATTGTTGGGGGAATTGCGCGACATGTAGCGGAATTGTACCCGGAACTGGTAAAGCTAGGGCATGAAGTCCACCTGATTACGGCGGAGTTTGGTCACGCATCGATGTATGAGGTGGTTGAAGGAGTAAAGGTACATCGGGTGCCAGTGGCACATAGTAACGATTTTTTCCACTGGGTAGTCAATCTCAACTTGAGTATGGGAGATCACGGTGGTAAGTTGATCTTGGAGGAAGGACCCTTTGATTTAATTCATGCCCACGATTGGTTAGTTGGAGATGCTGCGATCGCTCTCAAGCATAATTTTAAAATACCACTAATTGCCACAATTCATGCTACAGAATACGGACGCTATAACGGTATTCACACAGATATCCAAGGCTATATAAATGGCAAAGAAACTTTACTAGCTTACAATGCTTGGCGGATTATTGTTTGTAGCGACTATATGCGCCAAGAGGTAGAACGAGCATTATACAGTCCTTGGGACAAAATCGATGTTATCTATAACGGTATCAGAGCCGAAAAGAAACAGCATCACGTAGATTTTCATGCGCTAGATTTTCGCCGCCAATTTGCTACAGACAACGAGAAAATCGTTTATTACCTCGGTCGCATGACATACGAAAAAGGTGTACCTATATTACTTAATGCCGCACCAAAAATCCTTTCGGAAATGGGAGGTAACGTTAAATTTGTCATCGTCGGTGGCGGCAATACTGACCATCTCAAGCGCCAAACCTGGGATTTGGGAATTTGGCATCATTGCTATTTTACAGGTTTTCTCTCTGATGATTACTTAGATAAATTCCAAACTGTTGCTGACTGTGCCGTTTTTCCTAGTCTTTACGAACCATTTGGAATTGTCGCTTTAGAAAGCTTTGCTTCTCGCGTGCCTGTAGTGGTTTCTGATACAGGTGGTTTTCCCGAAGTGGTGCAACATACCAAAACAGGCATTGTTACTTGGGTGAACAATTCCGACTCTTTAGCTTGGGGAATTTTGGAAGTGTTGAAAAATCCAGGTTATCGACAATGGTTGGTGGATAACGCTTATGAGGATTTAGAGCGGCGTTTTAGCTGGCCGAAATTAGCTAGGCAAACTCAAGAAGTATATCAGCGAGTTGTGCAAGAGCGATCGCAAATTTCCTGGTAAGGGACTTCCATAGAAAGAAATTATCCAAATAAACAAACCACAGAGACACAGAGAACACAGAGGGAGAAGAGATAGAGAGAATTATTTGCGTTAGTTTTGGGATATTGTTTTATTTGGAAGTTTCTAAGAGACTTTTCACAGCGGCGATTTCTTCAAGAAGTAAGATTTACGCCCAATAGAGCCTCAAACCTTTTGTAAAGGGGAGGGAACCGGATTTTTCATTTGCCTTTATTACTGCTCACGTCGCTGATATCTCAGTACTAAGGTGACTGAGCTTTACGCTTACCGCAAACCTTGTAACAATCGACATAATTACCTTTTATGGCTAACTAATTGTGCTTTGAAGCGTCAGGCATAATTGCCTCCTGAAGATTTACGCCACTGAGGTTAGCTCCCCTTATGTCGGCTCCTCTCAGGTTGGCTCCTCTAAGATTTGCCCCTGCCAAATTCGCGCCTCTCAGGTTAGTCCAACTCAAGTCAGCTTGACTCAAGTCAGCTTCACTTAAGTTAGCCCGCAACAGGTAAGCACCACTAAAGCGAGCCTTATTCAAATTAGCTTTGTATAAGTCAGTTTTATAAAGATAAGCCCCCAATACTTCCGCTTCGTACAAACTTGCTTCGCTGAGGTCAGCCTCAATTAAGTTAGCTTCAATCAGGTTGGCAAAAGATAGATTTGCCCGTATTAGCTTCGCTGCACCTAAATCGGCATCTCTCAAGTTAGCGTCTCTTAGGTCAGTTCCAATTAGATTAGCATGAGCGATCGCAGCGCCTCTCAGATTCGCCTCACTCAAATCGGCTCCAATCAAATTAGCCTGGCTCAAATCTGCCTGGGTAAGTATAGCACCACTCAAGTTAGCAACACTCAAGCTAGCATCACTCAAGTTAGCTTCAATGAGGAACGCTTTACTGAGGTTGGCACTACTGAGGTCAGCACCACTGAGGTTTGCTCGCACCAGTAAAGCATTACCTAAATCTACCTTTCTCAAATTTACCCCCTGGAGGTTTGCGCCTCTAAGGTTATGCCCTTGCAGATTTGCAGCACTGAGGTCTGGTTCAATCTGAGGATTTTTCTTTCTCCACTCAATCCATGTCACTGCACCTGCTTTCAGTAAAGCTAGATGCTCTCGATTTGCCATTTTCTTTCCTTTACTCCTGACGACCACCTAGAGGATTTGCTCGGCCAGCTACATTTTCAATGGCCGTTAAAGCTCCCGCCGCACCTGCTAGAATATCCTGTTCTTGCCCACCTAAGTAAAGTCGTCCAAAGCTACCTACAGCTTGAACTTCAAGAATGTTAATCCTCGCCGCTTTCTCCGCTTCATTGGCAGCGAGTGCGGCGTAAGCAGCAGGTTCCACTTCTAATACATATAGTGTTTGTCCTGCTAGTAGTAGCTGTCCCCGGCGCGTGCGATTAATCAGTTGTGTTTGATAAGCATCGATGTTGCGGATAATCTGACTAGAAATAACACGCGGTTTCAGACATTCCTCTCTTTTGACTCCTAGTGCCGCCAAAATTGCTTGACCAGCAGCTCGCGTTTCCCCTTGGGAGCTAGAATGAACTTCCAATAGTCCGTATAGTCGTTCAACTACCTGTACTCCCGGACGGACAGAAGCAGATTTCAGGGCTATATCCGTAATCTTATTAATTTCGATACCAGGAGAGATTTCAATCCACAGTGATGTATCCCCTGGTAATGGTAAGAAGCCTTGGGCTACTGTTCCCATATATGCTGCATGTTGAGGTTGCAGGTTGTCGAGAAATACGAAACTGCGTAGTTCTATTCCCAAGATTTTGCTCTCCAGTCATAAGGGTAAAAGTTATCTATTGCAATATAGAAGTGCTTAACTTGGGTAATTTTTGCCACAAGTGAAGCATGAAAAAATACAAAGTAGAAAAATTTTGCTGTCGATAAATTTTACACCTGAGAAGTATTCTGGCAGTAAAAACCACCTTGATAATTGTACAAGCTTTATTACGCACAAATCGCTGGCTGCAATGCCTAAATCGGGCAATGCTTGTTTTGATTTACCGATCGAGTTAATGTGACAAAAAAAGTCTTTAGCTAAACTGAAGCGGGAAAAGTTCAGTGAACTTTTCCCGCTATCTTCAAAATACTGCCAAAACCGCAGCCAATTAAATTGACAATGCTACTACTTGTCTATCGCATTAGTTATGAGTTGTAAATACGTTTGTAGTGAGGACTTTAGTCCTCAAATATTCAAGCACTAAAGTCCTCACTACAAACCTATCAAAACTTTTGCGATAGACAACTAGATTTGTTTTTCTGCGTTTAATAGAAAAACAAATCTATTTGTTTAGGGACTTCCAAAAAATAAATTATCCCAAATTATTTGTATGTACGCACAGTTGTGCTATTTGGAGATGGGATGTTTTCCCTTATTCTGACTCTGCCAGTATCCATCTGGAGTAAGCATCTTCGAGAAATCTGCTTTGACGACGAGTTCCTTTATGCTTGCTCACTCTGACTTTGAGGGTGGTTATGTACACTCCATCCATTACCTCATGCCCATAACCGAAAACTTGACCAATTTGCCCTGTTCTTTGATGCAAAGCATAATCCCCGATATGCAACATAATTCTGACTTCCTAATTAACTAGGTTGAGTAGTTTGTCGTTGGCTATTTGGGCGCGGCAAAATCACTTTGATGATATTAGTTCCGCGCACAAAGCTGTAAAAATTAAGCTGCAATTCGGAGTTGGGTATTGGGTGCAGTTTGAGCCAACAAACGAGTGTAAAGCTGAGTCAGTCGGAATCCGACACTGTACCAACTAAAGGCGATTTCTGTCCGTTGTCGAGCCGCTTCACCTAATTGGTCTCGCCAAGCTGGGTTGACAAGAATGCGGTCTATAGCAGCAGCAAAAGCTACTTCATCTTTAGGAGGCACAAGTAATCCTGTTACTTCTGGTACAACAGTAAACTGTAGCCCGCCAACATCACTAGCTACGACTGGTGTCTGACTAGCCATTGCCTCAATAGCAACTAAACCAAAAGGTTCATAGTGGCTAGGGACTACGCAGACATCAGCGGCGGCGTAGTAGAAGGGGAGGGCGGTTTCATCTAGGCGACCAGCAAAGGTTGTACAATTTTCTAATCCGAGTTCAGTCACGATGCTAGCAATGCGATCGCGTTCTATTCCATCACTCTGACCGGGACGGCTACCACCACCAATCACTAACTGAAGGTTAGCTTCACCTCTTAAACTAGACTTGGCAACGGCTCTTACCAAGGTTTCAATTCCTTTACGGCGGTCAAAGCGACCAACATAGAGAACTATTTTGGCATCTGGGGCAATTCCCAACTTTTCCCGCGCCGCAGTTCGCTGAATTCCCCCAAATTTGTCAGTATCAGTGCCACAGGGAATCATTTCAATGTTTCCCTTGCTGGAAACGAGTACCCGCATGTGTTTCTGTTCTTGCGGACTAGTTGCAACTACACAGTCTATAGTTTCCAAGCAGGCTTTTTCTACAGCTAATCGCTGGGCTGCAATTACAGGAACATCACCAATACTTCTGTATTTAACGGCTCCTAAAGAGTGGTAAGTATGTACCTGAATCAGGGGTTGCTGCTTTTTCAATTCCATACCCACCCAAGATGATAACCAGTAGTTGGTATGAATGAGGGAGTAATGGAACCCTTGGCGCTGCTGGAATTGCTGAAATTCTTCTATGAATTCAGGTAGATGCTGGAACAAGTTATCTCGCCCGATAAACTCAGCTGGGCCAGCTTTTAACCGAATAGTACGACAGTTTGGGCTATGTTGAGCGATCGCAGCTTGTTCAGGATTACTACGACGAGTGAACATATCCACTTGCCAACCTTGCTGGGCTAAGGCATAACCTACTTGACGCACATAAACATTTTGACCCCCAGCTTCTTCTTGACCAATTTCAACCGCCGGGTCGCCATCAACAGAAATTAGGGCAATGCGATGTTTCTTATTCTGGAACATAGCTGATTTTCACCTCAAGGTAAATAATCCTGCCTCAAACGCCAGAAATCAAGATATTATTATCCTCTCTCAAGGCCGAGGGCAGGCACAACGAACCGCAAAGTTACCAGCCAAAGGACACTGACGAGAACAAGGCATTACTTGTTAAGAATGCTGCTCGTTCAGTCTCTTCTCAATGCCGACGAAGTTAGCTGACGGGCTAGGACTGAGAGATGTCCTTCTTAAGAAAGTTATGAGTTGTGAGTTTAGTAACTTTTAACTCCTCACTATTAACTATTAACTTTCTTCAAAATACGCCCCAGGTTTGGTTCCTCCGCTCCGGTTTACCCTTTACAAATGTTTGTTGGGAATATAGTGGATTAGGCAGACTGATTTATTTTTCTTTAAGATTTTATAACCTTTAGTCATCAACTATGTCAACAGTATGAACAAAAAAATGGTGATGCTAATCACTTCAAAGCGCGTTGTAACTAGCTTTGAAGAATCAAACTGTAGGGGAAAGTTAGTGTTGTTGAGAAGCTCTCAAAAAGACACTTACTGATGTTGATTGCTACATTTTCTTTAATTTCTGGAAATGAAATAATCTTGATAGTTTCAAAGATTTAAATATAGCAATGGCGTACTATTTTGCTAAACCAAGCATCCGACCAGGAAACCAGCAATGTTAAAATATCAAGTTGAGCCAACAGTTTGATACTTCAGGATCGTTTTTAATCCATTAGTACTTAGTTAGGATATCAAAGTATTAGATTTAAAAGTAACTTTTTTGAATCCTCTGACTAAAGATTTAAGTAATTACCATCAAAGTGTTGGCTAGTTTTCCCCAAAACAGCATTATTTTCTAAAAAAGGAACTGGGCTGTTACTGGCACTTTTGACAGGAAAGCCAACATTAATTGTATTGCTAAAATCACCAGTATCACCGAGATAATGTCCCGTTGCGATCGCAGAAGCATTAGCGGTAGTAAAAGTAGGAAACAACCAATGACTATTGACAAAACTTACACCCTGTTGGCGAATTTCATGAAGATTAGGGGTTTCAACTAGCATTAACTTTACTAGATCGCAATCCATTGGTAATAAAAACTATTACATTGTATTGAGATATTGTCTTAGCAAACCCTGAAACTGTCAATACAGTAACAAGTGTCACTGTATCTATTATCAAAAAAGTCTTATATATGCTTAAGTAAAATCATCTATTTACATCTCCAAATACATTTATTTCCAGCTTTTTGGGGTTTTAGTATTTAATTAAAAAATGTATAAAATTTTATCGTATTTTAACTAGAATACCAATTTTTTCATACCAGAATAAATTTGGATAGCTGCTTGATCTTCAGTCAATTGAATTTGGCAATATCAATATTTATACTGGCTATGAAGATATCAACTCCTTGAAGTCTTATAAGTAAACTTTATTGAATAATCGGAATATCTCTCTTCCATAAATGGTTTGAGAGCTAGAAACATTTACTATGTTATTGAGCCGAGTATCTCAGTTTTGGGAAAATATCTTTTAAAGAATCCGAAAAGCAGCAACATCAGTTGAATGGTTTACTGATATTTTGAAAAGACCGCCTCAAGAATTTATTGAAAATTTAGACGGTGGGCATTTAAAACCTTTAGGTATTCAATTAGGTAATACTGTCATTAATTTTTTTGACAAACCTTTAATTGAGTCACTTCAAGATCGAAATAGAGGCTTTGAGCATCATGTAATTGAATTACTTGAGGAACTGAAAAAAATATCAAACTAATGAGCATTGGGCATTGGGTAAAAGTTTTAATTCCCAATTCCCAATTCCCAATTTTTTTATAACAATCCCAATTCTTCTGGAAAGCCCAGCATGATGTTTAGGTTTTGGATTGCGGCTCCTGATGCGCCTTTGCCCAAGTTGTCGAGACGAGCAACTAGCAATGCTTCTTTGGTGGTGTCATTGGCGAATACAAAAACCTGAACAATATTAGTGCCGTTCACTGCAATCGCATCCAAAAATATTCCGTCTCGCAGCAGAGTAGAATCTTGGAATGGAGCAACCTGCACAAATTTTTCACCTTGGTAGTAATCAGCGATCGCTTCATAGATTACCTCACCTGATGGTGGATTATCCAAAGTTCCTAACGGCAAAGGCACTTGAACTAGCATCCCTTGCTCAAAATCCCCTACTGAAGGTACAAATAGTGGCGGCGATGCTAACCCTGAATAATAATGCATTTCCTTGACATGCTTATGTCCAAACTGCAAACCGTAGATTCCATAAGGATATAGTGACTCGCCCCCGGCTTGCTGTTCATGGAAGGTATGGTATTGTTTGATAAGATTCTTTCCGCCACCTGAGTAACCTGATACTGCATTCACGGTGATGGGAAAATTATTTTTTAAAAGTCCCTTAGCAATCAACGGACGGATACAGGCTAAAAATCCTGTGGGATAACAGCCTGGATTGCTGACAAACTGGGCGTTGGCGATTTTGTCTCTCTGCCCTGGATTGAGTTCGGGGAACCCATATACCCAGCCATTAGCTGTGCGATGGGCACTACTAGCATCAAGGATTTTAACCGTAGTACTACTTACTAAGCTAACAGCTTCGCGGGCTGCATCATCAGGTAGGCAGAGAATAATAACATCAACGGCATTGATTAGTTTAGCTCGCTCATTTGCATCTTTACGTTTAGATGCCTCAATGCTAACTAACTCGATATCATCCCGTTGATTAAGACGTGAATAAATTTGTAAGCCTGTGGTTCCTGATTCGCCATCAATGAAAATCTTAGGTTTAGTAATCATGCGGGGAGTATCCTTAGATGTCAGTAGTATTTTAAAACAGCTATTAGTTATCAAAGTTTAAGATGGGAATTTACACCCCAAATCAAACTTACCACGCAATAGTTCTGGGGAACTCTGACTCGCAACTGTTTACTCTGCACTTTCTGAAGGATCTTCAAAAAGGCTTTAAGTGTCTCTTCTCCTATGCAGAAAACGGATGGTTTCAATCCTTTAATTTATAAAGTGGTAAAAAATTAGATAATTACCGACTGAAAAACTCCGCAGACTTGGCATTAAGAAGTCACGCTTTCTTCCCATACTTGGGCTTTACACCAGTATTTTATCGCTTTCTATATTTTGCGATCGCACGTATGAGTACCACCTCAACTTGGCGTATTCTTCATCTTCACCAGGAATAATTTCCCAAAAGCCTTGTTAATGCAAGGCTTTCAGCTTACCAAGCGTGCCATTCAACCCTTTGATGATCTGTTTCCAAGTTCTACTTTGCCCTCATCCTACTGCTAAATACACCTGGACAATACCTGACTTATTCTCCCCATCTCTCAGTACAATCGCGGTTTACAGTATTTATTCCAAATTGTTGGAGTGTAAATTGCTAAAAACCTTGCAGATTCATAACTTGAGATTTTTTACAAAAATATTTTCCAATTGATGATTTAAGTGCGGCATCTGGGAACAATCTATGGAACTCAGATTTTTGTTCGGTACTTAGCACTTACTAAGCGCTTAAGAAAAGAACATAAACCTGTTTAAAATACTGTCCCAGTTTACCAAAATCACCCGTGAGTAAAAAACTAGGAAATTTAAAAGTATTTATCCTATTTTAGAGAAACAATACCCGAAATAATCTGAACTAAAACAGTAATAAATAACACAGGTATTTATCGCTCTTTCAACTGAGAGATAGATTTCTCATAGCTTTATTTTCCCAATTTTTAACACTCTAAATGCGGATTTTTCAAGCCGGATTTTGGTATGGAATAAAAACTTACCTACACTTGCAGTATCTATAAAAATGCCTAACTCTAAAATTCAAAAAGACCTTCGTCATAACTTGACCGTCAATGTTGTTGAAAGTGCATTTTTTGGTTTAGGAGCTGGTTTTGCCTCCTATATCACGATTATCCCTCTATTTGTTAGTGGTTTTACAAATTCTGCGTTGCTCATCGGTCTGATCCCAGCTATTCCGCGTTTAGGTTGGCAACTACCTCAGCTATTAACAGCTGATAGAATAGCTCGATTACAGTATTACAAACCAACTGTAATGTGGTTGACAATTCACCAAAAACTTCCTTTTTTAGGATTAGCACTAGTTGCTTTATTAGAGCTACAACTCAATCACCAAACTATCTTATATTTGACATTCGCCATCCTCATTTGGCAGGGACTAGGTAGCGGATTTAGCGCTCCTGCTTGGCAAAGTATGGTTGCTAAAATTGTTCCATCGGGAAGGCTTGGCATTTTTTACGGTGCTTTAGCTGCGGCTGCTAATCTGATGAGTATCATTGGTGCTTTGAGTGCTGGTTTACTACTCAAGCAAATTGCCCAGCCATTTAACTTTGTTCTCTGTTTTTTGTGTGCCAGCGTTGCGATGGCTCTATCTTGGTTTTTTATGTCTAGGACGCGAGAGCCAGTAAACAACTCATTATCGACCATTGAAACTAGACGTGAATTTTGGGACAGTCTTAATGTGATTCTCCGGTGCGATAAGAATTTCCGTTACTTTGCGATCGCACGTATGCTTTCACAATTAGCCCTAATGCCACTTCCCTTCTATACACTCTATGCCGTACACCATCAAGGTATGGGAGAAGCATCTATTGGGTTAATTACTGGCGTGCTGATGGGAACGCAAACTATTGCTGGATTGGTTTTGGGTTGGGTAGGCGATCGCTGGGGTAACAAGTTGGTCTTGGAAGTTGGTTCTGTTGTTTGTGCTTTCAGCGCGGTTCTAGCTGGGCTAGCAACAAATGTAAACTGTTTTTACTTGGTATTTATAGGAGCGGGAATAGGTATGAGCGCTCTGCAAAATATTGCTGCGGTAATGACCTTAGAGTTTGGTAATCAGCGTCAACGACCAGCCTATATTGGTCTTGGTAATACCCTTATTGCCCCTGCTACAATGCTTGCTCCCCTTTTAGGTGGATGGATAGTGGATAATATTGACTATAGAACTGCTTTCTTGGTGGCAGCTATAGGTGGATTAGTTACAGCACTAGTTTTGCACGTAGGAGTGCGCGATCCACGTTATCTGGAACAAAATTTTAATAACCATTCAGTTGAAGTTTTGCCTGAGCAGTAAGCATTTACTCCTCCCAAGCTAGAGTGCGTTTCACTGCTTTTTGCCAAGTATCAAAGTTAGATAATGGCTTATCGCTCCTGGGTTCAAACACACGCTCAATTTGCCGTTGCTGCACCAGCGCTTCATAACTCTCCCAAAATCCTATAGCTAAACCTGCTGCAAATGCTGCACCCTGAACGGTCGTATCGCGCATTATCGGCCGTTCAACTGGAATACCTAATACATCAGCCTGGAATTGCATCAAGAAATTATTTTCGCAAGCACCACCATCTACGGTTAATCGATCAACGGGAGTACTGCTAGATGAATTAATCGCCTGTACTACTTCCAAAACTTGATATGCGATCGCTTCTAACACGGCGCGTACTAGATGCTCTGGTTGGACACTGGCGGTAATGCCGAAAAAGGCTCCCCTAGCACTCATATCCCAGTAGGGTGCGCCCAGTCCACTAAATGCAGGCACAAAGTAGACTCCGCCATTATCTTTCACCTGATTTGCCATCGTTTCACTTTCAGCAGCAGTTTTAATCAGCTTGAGGCGATCGCGCAACCATTGGATACAAGCTCCACTAGTAAACATACTACCTTCTAAGGCATAGCCTACATCCAATGCTCCGCTTGGATTTGCTTGTGTCCATGCCACCGTAGAAATAAGTTGATTGTGCGAGCGCACAATTCGATTGCCTGTGTGAGCTACCAAAAAGCTACCAGTTCCGTAAGTACATTTCATCAAACCGGGGCGATCGCAACCATGACCAAATAAAGCTGCTTGTTGATCCCCCAATATCGCAGTAATCGGAATTTCAGCGCCCAACAAAGTTGCATCAGTAACTCCAAATACTCCTAAACTCGGCTGAATCTGGGGCAAAATATGAGCCGGAATTTGAAACAAATTTAGTAGATTCTCATCCCAATCACAGGTTTTGAGATTCATCAACATTGTCCGACTGGCATTGCTGTGGTCAGTAGCATGGACTTTCCCACCTGTAAGATTCCACAGCACCCAGGTATCAATAGTGCCTACTAAAACATTATTGAGGTCAACATCCGTAAACTTATCTAATAGCCACCTAAGTTTTGTAGCAGAAAAATAGGCATCAATGATTAATCCGGTGCGATCGTAAATTTCATCAGCATAGCCTTGCTCTTTTAACTCGTGACAAAGGGGAGCAGTGCGACGATCTTGCCAAACGATCGCTCTATGGAGTGGTTTACCAGTAGTTTTGTGCCAAATCAAGCAGGTTTCACGCTGTACAGTTAGTCCTAATGCTGCGATCGTAGATGGAGAAATCTGGGCATTCTTAATGGCGGTTTCTATCACCCAACAGGTATCTTGCCAAATTTGTTGAGGGTCATGTTCTAACCATCCAGGCTGAGGATAATACTGAGTTAGTTCTTTGTATGCCTGCCCAACAATCTTACCGTCTGCGTTAAACACAAAGGCGCGGTTGCCTGTTGTACCTAAGTCCAGTGCTAAGATGTAGCCCGATGATAAAGTTGTGTTGCCAAGTGTGTGCATAGCTGCTTTGACATACTGCGTAGGTGTAGCCCAACCTAGGCATAGTGATTTTAGAAATGCGTATTAAATCACATATACATTATTTTGTGTACATTTAGGTCATCTTTTCTCACCAGATCCCCATCTGTAATTAATGGAAATCTTTCAAGATAATGTGTTTTTTTGAATCAAAACTGATAATACCTTCTTCTTGTAATTTGCCCATCAATCGTGTAATTGTTACCCTGGTAGTACAACAGGCGCTAGCAATATCTTCGTGAGTAAAGCGAACACTTAGGCGAGTTCCCTCCGGCACAGTTTCACCCACTTCTCGTTTCAAAAGTTCTAATAGATAGTGCAAGCGCTCTTGTACTCGCCGCCTTCCAGAAATAACTAAAAAAGATTCTGTTTGCCGTAACCTCTGATTAATTTTTGGTAAAAGCGTATGGCTCAGATTTGGAGAAGCCTCTATCTCTGCCGCGTAAATTGATACCAACTTAACGTCAGATAAGGCTGTTGCTTGGTAGATATTTAAAGAAGTCAAACTAGAGCCAAAAACCATTCCTGCTGTTGCCAATCCTATCAACACTTCTTCACCCGTTTCACAGTAAGTATTGAGTTTGACCAAACCCTGAGAAACATACCAAATTATTAGTGGATTGAGTGGAATAGTTTCTCCTTTAGAATGTTTATGCACTTGGCGATCGTTGAACAAATCGCCGTCATTCTTGACTATTCCTGATTCTAAATACTGACGGTCACTAATATTACGCATTATCCAACGCAGAGAGATTGCCTTACCTTGCTGATTGCGGACAACTGTCACTGTCAAAGCTGCATCAAAGGACTCACCATGACGTTTTTGCAAGCGTACCAATAACTCTTTAACTCTGTCTGATTCAGATAACTGGATGAGTTCGCAGCGAACCTGTTGACGTTCTCCTAGAGGAACAAAGTTCATCATTGGTTTACCCACCAAAAAATGCTTTGAAAAATTGAGCAACCTCGCTGCGGTATGGTTAGCTTCTTGAATCATTCCTTCTGTATTAGTTACTAAATAGCCGTCCGGCGCAAACTCAAATAAGTCTTGATAATGTTGGCGTTCTGCTTCTAGCCTATTTCGTGTTTCTAATAGTTCCTCATTTTGCTGATACAGTTCTTGTGCCGCTAACTGTACTATCTTTAAGGTGTTATAGAGTTCCTTTAAAGCTTGCGGCAGTAGATCCGTTGGAATCCAAGGTAATACACTAGCAGTTTGGTATAAATCTGCTAAACGCTTGTACAATATTTCTGTACGTTGGATAAATTTTTCTATGTTCACCTTAAATTGCCGCTACTTGTTTGCAGAGGTTGAGCAAAAAAAATCTACTAGTAAGAAATTATGGAGTGTCTATTAATACTTATAGATGTTTGAATACTTTATTACATCAACTCTACGGTATTTTGCTAGTTATTACGTCTACCTTTGGTGGGAAAATTCGGTAAAATCATCCAATAGGAGCGCCTAACTTGCTGACCTAAAATTAGGCTCATTTATAACCAAACTAATAAGCCAGTAAAAATTAGGACTAGTAAACAAACTTAGATAAGACAGCATAACCAGAAAAACCCCGTTTTCAAACTGAATTTCTCACTCTTGTTTAAGCCACTTTGTCATTCCCCCAATGAATGATTTAGTGCTAATGATAATTGTTTTCAATATTACCTAGAATAACTGATAATATTTTCCCCAACTTCCATCACAAGAATCAAGCCACTACTACCAAAGACATATAATCTAAGTTAAGTTTGTTTGTGCTTATAAATACATTTATTGATAACAAATTTCACAACAAGATTTCCAACTTCTGTAAAAAGTAGGGAATCAAAGTCTTTCGATCTTAAAATCAATTATAGAATTCTTTAGCACAGGGCAAAGGAAAACTGAAGTTTGCCAGTCATATAAAATACCAAACGGAATTCTAATTACTGAATTCTGTTTGGTAAATTAAAAATAGGCGTATAGGAAATCACATAACAACTTAACAATTATCCGCCTCTTTAGTTAGAGGATAAATGAAGCTGTCAGCTGATGTAATTTAACAATGCGTAACAGCTAATCAACGCGCAAGTTATGAGGAGTGATGGGTGAGGTGTCAATACTATAAAATCTCGTCACTCCCTTTTATTTGCTTCAATTTACAGCGCTTTTCAAGTAATTGAACTGCACTGTCCGATTCTCAACTCCTCGTCTCAGTTGTGGTGTAAATACCTAAAATATGCTGTATTAACTTAACGGATGCCATCATTATCAATAGCGCTGTAGCTATCGCTGGGGAAAAGCCCTAACCAGGGGTCAGAACTAGGAGTTAAAAAAAGTTGGGCGTATACTTGCTCATTTAGGGCTTCCACACTGCTTGTTTGCTTTGCTTGCATAAACCATTGATGAATTTGGCTGTGTAGCATATATTCATTTCTGACTGTATCTAAAGCCATCGTGGTTTCAAATTTTTTCACTATTATCGGCAAATTATCTTCTTTCGTGTTGACAGGCTGAGACTTTTTAGCTCTGATTAAAGAGATGCTATTTTGATCTAGCTTGACATCGGTGGCATAGAGTTGAGCGATTTTGTTCCAAACTTCCTGGTCGGTAATTTCAGCTAAAGCATTTTGATTCCGTTCAACATCAGACTGAAAAGCAATCAGCATTGGCGTTTCAACTCTCATCTTAGAAACTGCTAGAGAACTTGCTCTTTCTGCTGTAGGTGGCTGACTGGGATTGCTCGGAACCTTCACCAACTTCGGGGGAGACTGGATACCCAAGCGGGATAAATCTGCAACCCATTGGGCTTGGATAGAGTTTAGACGATCGCTGTGGTATTTTCTTAAAAAAGCCTCGCGATCGCTTTTTGCAAGTTTACTATAATCTTTTACCGCTACTTCAGCCTGCTTTAACTGAAGTAAAAATGCTTTGGGACTATATAATCCTGGAATTGCGTCGATTGGACGACCCGATGCATCTAATATATAGTGAATGCTATTGCCTGTAATTGTCCGCTCCAACTTGCGTCCATCGCCAAAATCAATAGTTACTTTAGGTACAGGGCGCACCGATTGCCAGTGCAAGATAAAGTGGTCTTGAAGCAGCTTAGAAATTTCACTATTAGGATACAGTGCTACCCTGAAAAACCTACTATTGGCACAACTCAAATCCTGATCCAGTCTGCCCAGCAACCGCAGAGATAAAATAGGTTTACCACTAGTTCTAGCAGCAGCTTTGGCTTGTTCTATATCAGTGTACCAGTACAGACGAGAGGCATAACAATCTCGTTGTTGACAGAGTTCATCTAAAGCTACCCGGAGTGCAGATGAAGGTAGAACCGCATCTGAAGAATTAATATTTAACTTATTCGCATGAGATTTGAGAAATAGTTGTAACCCGCTTGGGCCTTGTTTCCGAAGTACAGAAACTTCTTGAGATAGCTTGGAAATTTCAGCTACAGGAGTTTGAGCATCAGCTGTCTGCAAAAAACTGAAGCTGACTAGCATGAGTGCGAAAGGATATTTGAAGGTTCTAAATTTCATATATTTTCAGAAAAATAGGGGCGTGGGTATTGCTATTCCTAACTAGAGAAGTCTAGTCTAACTTGTAAGAATCCCCAGATGCTCTGAAAGTTTCAGATGGGATCGTAAAGCTTAAAATATCGACATAAGCTCAAAAAATTCTCACTTGATTGTTGGCTGGTGAACGGGATGCGTCTTTAGGGTGTATGGAGATAAACAAATAGTATCTATTACTGAACGTATACACGTATTTATTTACATAAGGTACTTCATAAAGCTCAGGTTTTATTAAAAGTTCATATACTTTCTGCTTTAGTTACTTAAATATGCGAGTTAAGAGTTGATCTCCTACAAACTAGCTTTATTAAAAAATCAGTAGTATTCCTCTTTTATTAATAGGTGAAATACAACTAAAGTATAAATGGTTGTGCTGGCTTAGTTGATGAACAAAAACGTCAGCTATTTCAGGTGTATCTATTTGCTATCTCTCTAACAGACTGATTCAGCAGTCTTGAAATAGCCATTCTCTTTTTATTAAAGAGAAATTTACATCACCCTTAATTTGTAGGGTATTGGACTCGGTACGCTTAAGCTTTTTCAGATAATTAATTTGCTAGTAAGTGCTAGTATTCATTCACTTATGAAACCCCAAAATCAGGTTTTATAGGACAACATTCCCATGATTTACATCCTATAGCTACGGTTTATTTATAACTAGGAGCAAGCACAACTCCTTGAAAATTTTAATATTTACCAACCCATTTTGCAAATCTCCATGCAACAATATTTTTCTCATTTACTCATACTGGCATTAGGAACAACTTCGACTTTGATGATTACTCCATGTCAAGGTCAAACTCCGGTAAAGCCCAACAATCAAAATACTGAGAATATTAGTTCCGTATCTTCAAATTTACCTTTGGCTATTCCATTGAGTGATTCTCCCAATTCTACTAATAACAAACCAACTATTCTCTCTGAGGTAAGCAATAACTCTTCTGCTGTTAATGTAAATATAGCTGCAACGAAGCCAAAGCCACGGCTTCCTATATTCAGCAGAATTTTTCCCACACCTTCGATGCAGCAATAATCAACGGCTAATATTTACAGGACGTTCAAATTTATTGAGTGAAAATATGACTCCAGCAACAGAGATTCTAATTGTTCTCTTTTGCTGGAGTGAGAAGCATCTCATCCATAGCGGTTCTCGTTTGTATGCAATATACCCTGACTACACTTCCATTTCCCTCTTTTAAAAGAAGAGAAGATTTGAGTGTTATCCCTCAACATAACAAGGTTGAGGCTATGGTCTATATTGAACTCAACTGAGAACCGCTATATATGTTAGGCATACCCTACTTTCCAACATATCTGCATACGCATCAATCAGCCAGTATTGCATGGATAGCCTAGATAAGGTTTGAAAAATAGCTTCTTTTATACTAAATTTTCTCGATTTGGATCTCACAGTCTGCTCCCACAGTAATTATGCTATTTTCTGGAAAAGCATTCCAGTTACCTATAAATAGAGGTTCAGACGCAATAATTACAGAATTTGAAAAAGTCGGATCGTCTCTAATCCAATAAAGAGATGGAGCCGGAGAAGTTGTAGCAAATCGAGAAGCTATTAGGCGATGTCCGTCACTAAAGATTACATTAATTGAGGCTTCTACTTGATAGCGCTTTGCCATCTCTAATAGTGTTAATAATGTAGTACGTAAAGCATACTCTGGAGGCCGATGTTTGTTAATTTGACTTTGTGAAAGTAACAATGCAAAAATGTGTTCAGAGTCAGTATTACCATTAATTTTTTCGTAAAAATCTTGAGTCAAAGTGCTGCGGATTTTTCTGTGTAATGTTTTGTGGAAATTTTCAATCCTTCCATTGTGAATAAATAGCTGTTGTTGATGTTTAAAGGGCTGACAATTAGCAAAATCTACGGTTTGTTCGGATGTAGCACTGCGGACATAAGCAAGCACACACTTGGATTCAATGTAACGGCTGAGACTGGGTAAGTTTATATCATTCCAAATAGGTAGGGTATTTTTGTAGGTAAATGGTTCCATATCTTTTTGGCTATGATACCAACCCACACCAAAACCATCTGCATTTACTACCCCAGAAGTCATTTCGCGGGGTTTATAACCCTGAACTATGAGTGAGTGTTCTGGTTTATACAAAAGATGCTCTAAAGAAACAGGCGAACCAAGGTAAGCAAGTAAACGGCACATGATGAATATTCCACCTTCTATTAACACAATTATTGGGCAACAGCCTTACCCGCTTTTATTCGCCATCATTAGTGGTTCCCACTTATATGGTTTTCCGTCACCTGATTCTGATTATGACTTGCGTGGGGTGCATATTTTACCAGTTGAAAAAGTTGTAGGATTGGAAACTGGGAATGAAACTATTGAAGTTTTAGAAATTCGCGAAGCTTTAGAAATTGATTTAGTAACTCATGATGTCAAAAAATTCTTTTTAATGCTGCTTAAAAAAAATGGCTACGTATTAGAACAACTATACTCACCTTTAGTATTAACAACTTCACCCGAAGCCGAGGAATTAAAATTTATTGCCAAAGGTTGCATTACCCGTCACCATTATTACCATTATATTGGTTTTGCTGCAACACAATGGAAGCTTTTTGAAAAAGAACAGACGTATCGATTAAAGCCTTTACTTTATGTTTATCGAGTTTTATTGACAGGGACTTATTTGATGCAAACAGGTATAGTTGAAGCTAATCTAATGAAATTAAATGAGGTTTTCAATTTACCATATATTCATGATTTAATTGCCCAAAAGCTAGCGGGGAAAGAAAAGTCTGTTGTGTCAAATGTTAATGTAAATTTTCATCAAATAGAATATGAACGTCTGCGTCATAAATTGCAGGAAGCGTACGAATCCAGCCTATTACCTGAAGTGCATTCAGCGAATGCGGCTTTACATAATTTGCTAGTACGTCTGAGAACTAATGTAAAATTACAGAAATAAGTTTTATTTGTAAATCCTGTTTAAAAATATTCTTCTTGCTTTCAAGACTTCCAACTAAAAAAATATCCAATTTGTAGGATGCGTTAGATAGAACGAGGTAATACACCGCGATATGTAAACTAAAAGCACCCTACAAATATCGGATAATTTATTTTTTGGTATTCCCTTAACTATTAATTTCTAACTTTTTTACAACTTCAAATTCCAAGCAGCAAAAGCTAAGGTACCCCAACCAGCGAGAAAGGCTGCCCCGCCTAGTGGTGCGATCGCTCCCAAGGACTTAATACCAGTTAAGCTAATGGCATACAAGCTACCTGAGAAAATAGCAATGCCAGCGAGAAACAGCCATCCACTAGCGATGAGAGTGGGTTGAGGGGACTCAGCACGACTAATTAGTATTGCTACTAGAAAAAGTGCCAGAGCATGATACATTTGATAACGAGCGCCAGTTTCAAAAATTTCTAGCGATCGCTCACTAATTTTTTCCCGCAAGGCATGAGAAGCAAAAGCACCAGCAGCAACTGACAAACCGCCTAAAATGGCAGCTATGCTCAAAAAAATCTGCGTCATTAGACCTAGCCGTAAGTTGGTAAAATAGTCATTGGTCATTAGTCATTGGTGAATAACAAAGGACAAATAACAAAGGACAAATAACAAAGGACTATTGACAAATGACAATTAGACATCAAAATGATATGATACTGCCCCTTCTTCATTCACCTTAAAGTTTGCATTGAATTCTTTAGCTTTTTCGTCTAAATACTGCCTAGCATGGGCTGCGGGTAGTTGTGACTTCATTGCAAAGCCTAAAACAGTTACACGCCCATGATTTTCTTGTAGCATCCCATAAAAAATCGATTGCAGGCGATCGCTAACTTGTTGATTAAGCGCCTTTTTTTCTTGCCGACTTTGACGATATAATCCCAATGCTAACCATGTGCCCAGCGTTAGGCTAGGAACACCAAAAATTAGACGTTCTACCGCAGTATTATCAATTACAGGGGTATCTGTTGGTGCTACGAACTCAATCGAGCCATCCCAGGATAAGGGTAGGGTAATTGATTTTTCCATAGTCGTTTTATTAAATACCTCTGCTGCTGATAGCATTACAAACATAAATCCAAATGTCAGTAGCCAACCGGCAGCCAATTTTTCAGCAGTTTTCATAGTTCCACTTCAAATTTGAACTTTGCTAGCGATTTTAACCTGACTTTCGTAAAGGTTCTACTATA
The DNA here is from genome assembly GCF_009873495.1 of Nostoc sp. ATCC 53789. Taxonomy (GTDB): domain Bacteria; phylum Cyanobacteriota; class Cyanobacteriia; order Cyanobacteriales; family Nostocaceae; genus Nostoc; species Nostoc muscorum_A. The sequence continues at coordinate 1,242,954 of NZ_CP046703.1, forward strand.
TAAATCTACTCCCAGCGATGGTTTTTTAGCTTTTGTAAGGGAATTCTTGCATACCTTGCTAGTGGTAGCCTGTCAAGAAACAACCGAAAGATACGGCTTGTTCGTAGTTTGCGCTGTCTTCGCTAAGTGCAAACTACGAAACTATCAAATTAAATTTGACAGACTAATAATATTTATCTTACTTGCGTGTAGCTTCTAGTAGGCGAGAAAAATAGAAGCGAGTCTTCGTCATCGCCTTTCGTTGCAATGAAAAGCCATTACTTTCCAAGATTCTCACCACATCAGCTTCACGATGCAAATATGCACGAGTCGCTTTACTTGGTCCAGGAAAGAAACTGCCAATTTTCTTGAGTATAGTCAGGGCACAGGTCTTTGGCGCAAAACTGAGAATTATCCGTGACTGTGCTAAAGAACAGAGATGAGATATCATCTCATCGGCTTTTTCTTGGGGATAGTGAATGAGAACATCCAAGCAAATAACGGTATGGTAACTACCGCTCAACGATTCCAAATCCTGCACGGCAAAAGTGGGATTTTCCTCATTTCCCAAGGTTTGCTTGGCTCTATCCTTGCCTTCTTCCACCATTTTTTCAGAGATATCGGTGGCATAGACTTTGGCTCCATCTACTGCTAAAGGGATGCTGAGACTACCGACACCACACCCAGCATCGCAGATTGATAGCTCTGGTAAATTGTTATCAGCCTTTAACCAGCTGATAACTGTATCTACGGTTTGCTGGTGTCCATTGCGAATGTCTAATTGGACTTTGTTGACTTCGCCATCGCCGTAGATTCGCTTCCAACGGTCAAACCCTGTGGAATTGAAATACTCACGAACAATCGTTTTATCGTCGGCTGCGTTCATAAACTCTGATTTTTAGGGGTTCCCAATGCTTAAAATTATCATTGATAGGAACTCATAAGTACGGTCTTCCAGATTTTTCTAGATATGGTGCAGAAAAGTAGGGACACAAATATGTGCGCCTCTAATCATTTAAACGAGAACTGCTATATTTGAGTAAATATTACCGTTTTATGACTCATTAACACCATTTACTACTATTTAAACATTCATTCTTTTCTTTACTATAAATTTCATTCTTATTTCAACCTGTAGATGTAGACAACCCCTTCTTTAGGTAGAGTCGTGATTGCGATCGCAACATTTATGCTGTTAACGATTTAGCTTTTTGTAACCAATAAAACTGAATCATAGAAAAGTTTTAAGTAAATTTTCTTAGAGCTATTGTATGTTTTCTATTTAGTCTTAATTATTTTAGACATGGCACTGAACTCGTTAACAGACAGCCCTATTGTTGCATTTACAATTCTCCTAACAGTAATCTTTACTGTACCCCCTATATTTGAGCGACTAAGACTACCTGGATTAGTGGGGTTGTTAGTCGCAGGTATATTATTAGGACAAAATGGACTAAAGTTGTTAAATCCTGAATCTGAAACTATCAATCTGCTCTCGGATATCGGCAAACTTTATTTGATGTTCGTGGCAGGTTTAGAAATTGACTTAGAGCAGTTTCGTAAAACTAGAAATCGCTCAATTGGGTTTGGCATTTTAACATTTTTAGTTCCAATGATTGCTGGTATTGCTACAGGACGATTATTCAATTTTGGTTGGAATACTTCCGTCCTCATTGGTTCTTTACTGGCTTCTCATACTCTCTTAGCATATCCAATTGTGAGTCGTTTGGGAGTGGTCACGAATGAAGCTGTAACCGTCACGATTGGTGCCACAATTTTTACTGACACAGGTGCTTTGCTAGTATTAGCAATTTGTGTTGGAATTCACGGAGGAGAATTCTCCGCCATGAGTTTAGCGATTTTATTGGGAGGATTAGCAATTTACACTGCTGTTGTCCTGTTTGGCTTTGACTGGGCAGGAAAAGAGTTTTTTCGCCGCTCTGGGGATGAACAAAGTAACCAGTTTTTATTTATATTGCTAGCATTATTTTTGGCATCTGTCGGAGCGCAGGTAATTGGAGTTGAGAAAATTGTTGGTGCTTTTTTAGCAGGTTTAGCTGTCAACGATGTTCTAGGACGTAGCCCAGTCAGAGAAAAAATCGAGTTTATTGGTAGTGTTTTATTTATCCCTTGTTTCTTTGTGGACATGGGATTATTGATCAATATTCCTGCATTTATCAAAACCCTCAGTTCAATTTGGCTGACTCTGGTAATTGTAGTAGCTTTGATTGGCAGCAAATTTATAGCAGCATTATTAGCCAAATTACTGTATCGCTACAACACGGCGGAATTGCTAACGATGTGGTCATTGTCGCTACCACAGGTAGCAGCCACACTAGCAGCAGCCTTAGTTGCATATCAAACGGTAAATCCTGCTGGTGAGCGCTTAATCAGTGAAGGTGTCTTAAACAGTGTGATTGTCCTCATGCTGGTGACTGCTATTTTAGGCCCAGTGATCACATCACGATTTGCTCCTTCCCTACAGCTTTCTCAGACAGATTTTGAAACAGATAGTTTGACAACTTGGTGGCAAGGTAATGAAGATGAGCAAGTAGAAAAAAATCAGTATCCATTTACTGTAGTAGTGCCAATATACAACCCTCAAACCCAGCGCTATCTAATAGAAATGGCAGCACTACTGGCTAGTCATGAATCTGGAAAAATTGTGCCATTGGCTATTACTAGAGCGCATATTCAGATGGATGATCCGCAATTAGTAACTGCACTCGACCAAAGTCGAGAAAGATTGAATTTAGCTAAAGAAATTAGTCAAGAATTTGAGGTAGAAGTATCGCCAGCAATTCGGATTGATGATGATGCAGCGTTGGGAATTAGCCGTGCGAGTCGAGAACAAAACGCTAGCTTAGTAGTGATGGGTTGGTCACGGACAACAGGTTTGCGTGCCCGCTTATTTGGTAGTGTAATTGATAGCGTTTTCTGGTCTTCTCACTGTCCAGTAGCAGTAACACGCCTCTTGAGCAGTCCTAAAACAATCCAAAGAATTCTTGTACCAGTTGGAGACTTAACACGCCAAACCATTGGTGCTTTACGGTTGGCCCAAATTTTGGCTGACGTTAATCAGGCTGAAGTTGTGCTGTTACACGTATGCGATCGCAAAACACCTCAGATTCGAGTAGAAAATTTTGTATCTCAATTGTCTGATATTACCTCTAAAAGCCAATTAGAGGTGAATACAAATATCCAAACAATCAGGGGTGATGATATTGCTAGAGTGATAATTCGGGAGGCTCAGGCGTTTGATTTAGCGGTGTTGCGTTCCGTTCGTTATCGCACAGCCGGCGGATTAGCCGTCAGCGAAGTGACAACGCAGTTAATTCAAGAATTGAAATGCTCAATTGTATTGCTTGGAGAACCCCACTCATGATGTGGGGAGTAGTGTGGGCTAATCTTCATAAATTAATGAAAGGTGCGATCGCACGCACTAAACTGTTTAATGAGCTTGTAGCCAATTAAGCAAATCAGCGATCACACTAAAATCTAACAAAGCCTCACCCAGTGCTTCCAACTGTTCTAGAGAAAGACTTTGAATTCGTTCCCGAACTTCGTCGGGTAACTCTCCTACCCGTTTTTGTAGCTGTCGTAAGACAAGTGCTTGCTCACCTTCCCGTTTTCCTTCCTGTTTTCCTTCCTGTTTTCCTTCTTCCTTTCCTCGCTCGTAGCCAATGCGCTCGCCTGTAGTGATGTAACTCATGGTACGCTCCTGCTCAAATAACTTAAATTCTTGCCAAAATTCTGCTTCTAACGCTTTTGGTAAAATCATAACCCAATCGATAAAACGATAGAGGTTGCGAATATCCCTTTCTTGTAGCCCTTGTTCATATAATCGCCGAATTAAGCTAAATTTCCAATTTTTACGTTCTCCTGGCTGTTTACTAGTTTGCTGGGTTTTCAAATGTGCCATTACCACCGTTGCAAACGGATTATCGCTATTCTCTAACTCTGTCCATTGTTGTTGATAATCCAGCAGTTTGATAGTTCCAAATCTAAAATTCAGACCACAATCGGGATAATTGTAACTGTATTGATTTGGTCTCCAAGTAGAGTCAGCATCACACAAAATTGCTAGGCTAATGGCTGGTTGAGCAAATTTATCAAAAATTCGCAGGTTGTAAGAAAACATCCTTTGAGCAAAGGCATCTTCCGGTTTGGCCTGAACTTCGACATGAATCAACAGCCAAACTTCTTGTCCTTGAATTTGCCAGACTTTGACTAACTTATCTGCATATCTTCTACCAAGTTCAGCGTCCCGTGCTATTTGTTGAAATTCCTTATCGAGAAACTCATGGGGACGTTCCCAATTAATTAATGCTGCTGTTTGGGGGAAGAAAAACTGCATTGCTTGGGGAAAGTAGGCTTCTAAGATTTCTTTCCACGGCGAATCGTTATCGGCTCTTTCTCGTTCCTCGATCATCAGTTGATTGGTAAATTTATGTTCTTAATAGTAAGGTCTGAGCAGCCAATATTTTTCAGGCAGGTTAGAAGTTCCTCTTTTGCGTACATTCCCTTTAGCTTGTAAATAAGTCAAAATGAGACTTGATGCTTAAGATTGTTTTTGGTGCGATCGCTCATCTTCTTTCGAAAATTCGCCACAGTCCTGATAATGTTTTCACCGCAGACGACAGGGAGAAATAACGATCGCTCTCCACGGAAGTTTCATTTTTCTCCGGAAATAGCAAAAATTTTTCATCCAACAAGAGAAATTTGCTCATTTTATTATTAATTTTTGTAAAATTGATGTCTTCAAGACTAGAAACCTGATATCTAGATAGCTAAACTAACAAACAGTGCATCTGTACTGTTAATTATTAAAAGTAGATGTGGCGCTATAGGGTGAATGATCCCAGTACAACTTATCCTCAAAAACTTTCTTAGTTACCGTGATGCAACTTTAGATTTTCGTGGTTTGCATACGGCTTGTATTTCGGGTTCCAATGGTGCGGGTAAATCTTCGCTTCTGGAAGCAATCACTTGGGCAATTTGGGGTGAAAGCCGCGCCACTGCTGAAGATGATGTCATCTATTCTGGCGCGAAAGAAGTTCGGGTTGATTTTACTTTTCAAAGTAACCAGCAAAAATATCGGGTGATTCGTACCCGAATTCGGGGAGGTACTAGCGTTCTTGAATTTCAAATAGAAATCCCATCTGGGTTTCGCTCACTTACTGGCAAAGGGGTAAGAGCAACCCAAGATTTGATTTTAGAACATATCAAGCTCGATTACGATACATTTATTAATTCTGCCTACTTACGTCAAGGTCGTGCTGATGAATTCATGCTCAAGCGCCCAACGGAACGCAAAGAAATTTTAGCAGAGTTATTGAAACTCAATCAGTATGATGATTTGGAAGAACGGGCAAAGGAATCTTCTCGTCAGTTTAAAGCCAGGGCAGTAGAGTTAGAGCGTTCTTTGGAGTCGATTAAAATTCAGTTGCAACAACGCGAGACAACTGAAGCGCAAAGAGTGGAGTTAGAAGCCGAACTCAACCAACTGCAACAGGTACAAGCCTTTGATAATATTCAATTACAAAGTTTGCAAGTTGTCCAGCATCAGCGCCAAAATTGGGAACAACAACTCAGCTTTGTAAAACAGCAATACCAAAATCTTACCCAAGATTGCGATCGCCTCCAACAAGAACAATCAGCTATTGGCTCTCAGTTATCAGATTTAGAAAAAATATTACATCAAGAAGCTGAGATTAAAGCTGGATACGCCCAATATCAAAGTCTCCAATCTCAAGAAGAAGCCTTTGCTGCCAAATTTGAAGAACACACCCGCGCCCAACAAACTCGCCAACAAAAGCAACAACAGCTTACCAAACAAATTCACGAAATCGAACGGCAACTGCAACAAGCCCAAGCGCAGTTAGAAGCTTTGCAGCAACAAGAGCGAGATATTCAACAAACTCTGACTAAATCGGGTGAAGTCGAAGCTGCTTTGGCACAACTAACCGCAGCCCGCCACCATGTTGCGCGCTTAGATCAACTGCAAATGCAAGTTACTCCGTTGTTGCAACAACGAGCAACTTTACAAAGCCAACTCGATCGCACTCATGCTGGTTTAGTAGCGCGACTCGAACAACTCCAAAGTACTGAGAACCAATTGCAACGCCAGCAGCACCGCCAACCGCAACTACAACAAGCGGTAATGGATGTGGCAATACAGATTGAGGAACTGGATAAAAAGCGGGTTTATCTGCAACGAGTGCAGGAAAAAGGACATGAAAGGCGACACTTTATCGAACGTCTGCAAGCTCATCAACGTGACTATGAAAAACTCATGGGCGAATTAGAGCAGAAATTGCAAATGCTGCAAAATCCTGAAGCTCTTTGTCCATTATGTGAGCGTCCACTGGATGAACATCATTGGAGCCGGGTGGTGGAAAAAACCCAGGCTGAGTTAGAGGATACCCAAGGGCAGTTTTGGGTAGTGCGGGAACAAATGGCTGTGTCTGATAGAGAAATTCAGGTACTTAGGCAGGAATATCGAGAAATTTCGCAACAATTGGCGGGCTACGATGGTTTACGCGAACAACGGGGACAGTTGGCAGCACAATTAGAAGCGACAACTGATGTCCAACAACAGTTACAACAAATTGCTGTTGAAAAACAGCATTTAGAGCGATCGCTCCAAGCTGGTGATTATGCTCCGGATAAACAAGCCGAACTCCGCCAGCTAGACCAATATCTGCAACAAGCTAATTATAATGAACAAGACCACGCCCTCGCCCGGAGTGAAGTTGAGCGGTGGCGATGGGCAGAAATTAAACAAGGGCAAATTAAAGATGCAACTAAGCGACAAGCGCAACTATTAGCCCGAAAACCAGAATTACAATCCCAAATTGCTCAATTACAAGTCAGAATCCAGCAAGATCAGACTGATTCTGAATGTGCTAAACAAATTGCGGCTCTTGAGCGTCATATTGCCGAAATTGGCTACAGTTCCGAGCAGCACAACAATCTGCGTATAGCTGTCCGCCAAGCTCAATCTTGGCATTTGCGGTATCAACAACTGCTATCAGCCCAGCAGCAGTATCCCCAACTCCAGACGAGATTGCAAGAGTTAGAGGAATCCAGAAGCGCCAGAGTAACGGAACGGCAAAAACTTGGCGGACAAATTGAAAGCATTATCCAGCAACTACAAGCAACAGCTAACCCATCTGCCCAAATTCAAGCTTTAGAGCAGCAATTAGCAATCCGCAGACGGCAACTCGATGAGCAAATTGCCAAGTTAGGGCGTTTGGAACAGCTGGCGCTTCAACTGGAAACGCTGCAAATTCAGTATGAACAACAGCAGCAGCAATTACAATCTTGCAAGCAAGAATATCGTGTTTATCAGGAATTAGCGCAAGCTTTTGGTAAAAATGGTATCCAAGCACTGATGATTGAAAATGTGTTACCGCAACTGGAAGCCGAGACAAATCAATTACTTTCGCGGTTGAGTGGTAATCAATTTCACGTACAATTTATTACTCAGAAAGCTGGGCGCAGTGCTAAATCAACCAAGAAAAATGCCAAGCTCATAGACACCCTAGATATTTTAATCGCCGATTCTAGAGGAACGCGATCTTATGAAACTTACTCTGGTGGAGAAGCCTTTAGAATTAACTTTGCCATCCGTTTGGCACTGGCGAAATTATTAGCGCAACGGGCAGGGGCGGCATTGCAATTGTTGATTGTGGATGAAGGTTTTGGTACACAGGATGCCGAAGGATGCGATCGCTTGATTGCAGCGATTAATGCGATCGCTTCCGATTTCGCCTGCATCCTCACTGTCACCCACATGCCCCACCTCAAAGAAGCTTTCCAAGCCAGGATTGAGGTGAATAAAACTCAAGAAGGTTCGCAGTTGAGTTTGTCAATTTAATTGAATTTTACCCGTGCATCCAGACCATAGGAGCGAAGCATTTTCGTTAGGGTTTCGGCTTGTGCGCGATCGCTAAATGCCCCAGCATTCACATAATCCCCTAGATGGGATTGCTCTGTAACCGCATTGGGTATATATTGTTGCACCTTAATCAGAGTATCGTTATTCGAAATTGGTATTATTACTCTATAAGGATTACTAGCAACTAATGTGTTGCCATTAGTCCCAGGTACAGCATAGGCAGTAGCAGGAGGTAATACATAGCGATTATTTTCAGGTGTAGCATAGCCAGTATTAACAGGTACTAGATAGCGAGTTTCAGGTAATACAGAGCCATTAGCTTCAGTATAATTACCCCCAGTTGAGCTATCCAACCCTAATGCTTGCCAAGTTTGCCAATCTACATTTCCGGTAGCATTAATTCGAGAATATTGCTGGAATGCAATCACGGTTTCTTTGGTAGAATCGCTGAAAAAGCCATCAGGATTGGTATTAGAGAAACCCAACTGCGATAAACGCTCTTGAACTAATGCGACATTATCTCCGCGATCGCCTAGAGTCAGATAATCTCTGCTCGGTTGTTGAGTAATAGATCCACCAGTTGAGACTCTACGCACTGCATCTAAAACTTGAGCATTGGCAATGCCATCAACAGGTAGACGATAATTTCGCTGGAATTTGATCACAGCATCTCTAGTTATTGGGCCAATAGTCCCAGTAGGACTAGTATTAAAATAACCTAACTGCCGCAAACGCCCTTGTAGTTCTCTCACTTGTTGAGTAGAAAGACTCGACGATCTAGACGATCTAGCTTGAGTTGGAGAGGAACCTAGTAGTGCATTCCAAGTTTGTCGATTCACAATCCCGTTAGCAGCTATGCGATAATTTCGCTGCAATTTGATCACGGCATTTCTAGTCATTGGGCCGAAATTCCCATTGGGAGTAGCATTCAAGTAGCCTAACTGCCGCAGACGTTGTTGTAGCCTTGTCACGGCTGCACCAGTTTTGCCTTGAGAGAGAACAGGATATTGACCACTTGACCGCGATGCACTACTAGTATTCCTACTTTGACATGCTCGTTGTAATGCTTGTTGCGTATTAATACCCACAACCCCATCAGCAGGTATTCTATTAGCTTGCTGGAATTTGATCACAGCGTTTTGAGTCAGACTAGCAAACTTACCACTCACTGGGCCGTTAAAGTAGCCTAACTTTTTTAAACACCTCTGGCTACTGGTTACTTCCGGCCCATTACTTCCGATTTTTTGAAGTGCCAAAGATTGCCCTGCGATACTCAGAAGCCCCGTAATTATTGCCGCAGACAAAAGACGCATCGTCGCACCGCTAGATAACTTTTTCCAATTCAAAAATTTGAAATTAGCTACGGTAGGAACAACCTTGACGCTTTCAGATGCCTCATAGACTGAGGCAAGCTTGGTTAAATAGCTATCTACCCCTGTTTTCACTTGCTTTTTTTCAAGTTATGACCATACAAGATTATACTGTTTTCTCTGTGTCATATTTGTTATTTGTATGATTCTTTACAAGTAATTTTTCAGAAGAAGCAGGAGGTAGGGGAACTGCTCTGAACAAGGGAGAAAGAATTAATAGAGCCATCACGGTTCCAGAGCAACAAAATTTATGGAATTTTTATTGCTCTGTTTTTTGTGTATCCTCTGGTTTTTCAGGCTTTTGTTCATCAACTTTTTCAGTATTACCTGCTTTCACCCAACCTTCTTGTTCGCTATCTTCCAAACGGATCTTTTGCCAACCTTTGTCTTCGCTTTCTTCCAAAATAATAATTTTTTGATTAAAAGCAACCCCACCAATTTTTTCAGCCTCTAGATTTGGTTGCGATCGCAAACTCAAGCCTTCAGCCCAACTAACACGCCCTCGGTAAGCTCCCGATGGCAATGCTTTTGGTGATGGGGTAGCCTTTGGTGATGCTGTGGAAGTAGGGCTTGAGCTTGGAGATGGTTTAGTAGATGTCCCAGGTGTCAGGCTGGGTTTAGCTCCTCCAGGCTCAGTTCCTTTTGGAGCTTGGGCTTTCACCGAGGGACTATCGTTGGAATAAACAGGTTTGGCAGGGGGTATGCCGGTGCGATTCATAAAATAGAGTGCAATTGCAGCGCCGCCACCTATTAGTACAGCGATCGCTAAGAAAATCCCAAGTATAAATTTTGTTAAGCCAGACAACATAGTTAAAACCCGATCGCCAGTGGTAAATAGTCAATAGTCAATAGTAATTCATGATTAACTGTTGACTATTGACTCAGCAATTATTAACTGATCAATTATTGTAGCTACTGTTAAAGCGTTCACGTAGTGCGCCGGAGGCGTTCGCTTAAAGGATTATGTTTCGACGCTAAACGCGCTCTCCCAGCCGCCGCCCATTCTTGAAGTTGCTGAATTTGCTCTACAGCAGTTCGCGCCAAGGGGATGATCTGACTTGCGGCTTCTAAAATATCGTCAGTAGCAAAGTCGCGGTTTTGGCTAAATCCAATATGCATCGCTTCAATTAAAGTTTGCTCAATCTCTGCCCCGGAAAAATCAGGCGTTTCATAAGCTAACCTTTCGATGTCATAACTTTTCAAGTTATGGGGGCGCAATCGGGATAAATGAACATCATAAATTGCTTTTCTCTCTTCTTGGGTGGGCAATCCCACAAAGAAAATTTCATCAAAACGCCCTTTACGCAGCATTTCCGGCGGTAGGGCTTGGATATCGTTGGCAGTGGCGACGACAAAAACGGGTGAGCTTTTTTCGGCTAGCCAGTTAATAAAAGTACCAAACACACGGCTGGCTGTTCCGGCATCACCTTTGCTACCAATTCCAGCAAAGGCTTTATCTATTTCATCAATCCACAAAATACAGGGAGCAAGGGCTTCAGCTACTTGGATCATTTGCCGAGTCCGAGATTCTGATTCACCTACTAAACCACCAAATAACCTTCCCACATCCAGACGTAGCAAGGGTAAATGCCAGTGATGAGCGATCGCTTTTGCCGTTAAGGATTTACCAGTTCCCTGAATACCCACCAACATTAAACCACGGGGGTGCGGTAATCCGTACTGTCGCGCCTTATCAGTAAATGAGCCTCCTCGACGGATCAGCCAGTCTTTGAGGTTGTCGAGTCCACCGATATCAGAAATTTGCTCAGTCGCGGGGTAGAAGTCCAGGATTTGGGTTTGGCGGATAGTTTGACGCTTTTCTTCCAAAACGAGATCCACGTCTTCTGGCTGCAATTCGCCGTGGGTAGCGATCGCTTTTGCCAAAACCCGACGAATCCTTTCCATCGAAAGCCCTTGACAAGAACGCACCAAGTCATCTAAAACTTGGCCAGAAAGTGAGTTACCAGTACTTTGTAACAAACGATCTATCTCAGTTTTAATTTCTGGGGCAGCGGGTAAGGGAAACTCGACGACTGTCAAAACTTCGGTTAAGTCGTCAGGAATGGCGATGCGCGGCGACAATAATACAATATTTTTTGGTTGCGACTTGAGGAGTCGGGACAGATTGCGGAGTTTGCGTGCGATCGCTACATCATCTAAAAAGCGATGATAATCTCGGAGAATCAATACAGCTGGCGCGGAAGCTGGTAATTTTTCGATAAATTCTAAAGCTTGCAACGGGTTACGTCGCCCAAACCCCACATCATTGGGATTTCCCTGGTAGCCATCGACAAAATCCCAAGTATACACTGGGCGATTACCCTGGTTGGTTGCTTCTTCCCGAATAGCTGCTTCTACCCGCTCCTCTTCATAAGTGGGAATATAAATTAAAGGGTAGCGGGCGCGTAGCAGTAGTTTAAACTCTTCACGGAAGTTCATATATAGTTGTTATTGGTTAGTTTATCTTGAACGCAATGTACAACTTTCTTGGTTCAAAAAGCCAATGATTAACCAGCAAGAACAATACAATATTGCTTTTCTTGTTCAGCAACTATGCACAAATCAAGATAACGCTGTTCTCAAACAGACCGCTAAACATTCGGGGTTTATTATTGGTTTAGCGCATCTTCATACAGAATCGGTATTAGTTTTAGTAAGTGATAAAATACAACAATTTTTGATATCTTTTAGAATATAAATATGAATATCAAACCCTACCAGAAGTATTTAATAAAATATAAAACAATAAGCCTGTGTAGACAGGCTTAGTTGGTGTAAGCGCAGATTTCAGTCTGACGAATTACCAAATTATTGTCCCGGAAGTTGCTTTTTCAGTGCTTCCAGAGATGCCCAACGGTTATCAACTGGCGTTCCAGGATTATCAGGAGTATCAACAGTACTACTTACAGGAATACCTGGACAATTGCGATCGCACAATTGGCGCTGAGGTACTGCCAAACACATCTGCTCATACAGCCATTCGTTGGGATAAAAATGACCATCGGGTGGCAGGGTTTCAAGCAACTCTTCCATAATCACTTCCCTCTCTAGGGGCAAGTCATTTACTTGATTTGCAGCTTCGTCTAACCAGATGATTTCTTTGGTATCAAGCCCTAAGCGGCGATTGTATTGCTGCAAGCAGCGATTGCAGGTACAAGTAATAATTGTTTCTGCCTGAGCGGACACTTCCAGGTAAGTGCCATGATGCTGCACGCGCACATGACCGCGAACTGGTGTTAACGTTTCCAGACCAGGCAGAAATTCCTCAACTTGAACTTCCTCTGTCCGCTCCGGGGCTTTGGTTAGCTGCGGAATATAAATTGCGTCCATAGGATTTGTGAGACATCCTCACGAAAATTAATGGTGATTACCAGCAATAATACTGATACTACATCTTTATTTTAGCTTTTAGGAACAAGAGAAATTTTGAAATTATATTGAGCTTTCAATTAACTCTTAACTCCTGTACAGACGCGATTAATCGCATCTGTACTAACCCCTAACTTCTTCCAACGAAGCCGGTCGCACAACCAGATGACGATGCGGTTCTTTACCGCGACTGAAGGTTTCCAAATCTCCAAATTCCTTCAAGAAGGTATGGATTTGTCGCCTTTCAGCAGAACTGAGAGATTTGATTTCTACTTCTCTACCAGAAAAGCGCACTTCATCGGCTGCTGCTTCTGCTAATGCGCGAATTTCAGCTTCTCTTTTGACCCGGTAGCCATTCAACTCAATAGTGTAAGAGGCTTGTTCCTCTGGGGGTTGGCTCAGGTTTAAAACCGAATTTGCTAGATACTGAATCGCATCTAGCACAGAACCATCAGTACCAATTAATATCTGGATTTGTTCTGTCGTCAAATTTGTTTGATCGATTGTCAACCAGTAATTATCTGGTTCTGGGGAATCGCTGTCTTGAGATTGGGGAGTTTCTAAATGACCCTGAATCTCAGCAGGTACTCCAGTGAGTTCCAGCAGGGTTTTTAACCACTGCTGACCTCGCTGCATCGAAATATTGCTCATGATCCCCCTGTAGCCTTTTTCTTAGAACTTTTCGGTTCAAAAGGCAATGCTTTTTGTTCGATGACTGTTGCTTCTTTCTCTTGGGTTTCTACAATTTTTTGTAGTTCTTCTGGTAGAGGTTCGCGGGAGAGAAGATAAGTTTGTGCAGTTTGGAAAATGTTACCAATCACCATATACATCAGCACCCCGGCTGGTAGGGGGAAGAACAAAAACATCCCAGAAAATATGACTGGAGTGATTTTGTTAACTGTATCTTGCTGCGGATTTCCACCACTGGAATTCTGCCCAGAAAGCATTTGGCTAACATAAAGGCTGATTCCAAAGAAAACGATCATAGCGACAATATCCCAGTGGATTGTGCCATCTGCATCTTGTGCGCCAACTCTGCCTAAAGCATCAATGAATAGAAAGCCTTTTTCTGCTGCTAGTCCGGGAATTGTTCCTTGAATGCTAACTTCTCCTGGCTGCAAGGCTTCTACATTACCATCAGCATCAATTTTTATCCGATCTTCGCCTTTGGTTATTTTCCAATCAGGAGTTAGCTTATTTTCTGGGTGTTCTGCTAAAAGTACCTGAAATGGTTTGCCCTCAACAGTCTGATATTGGATCTTAGTTTGTTCTCCCACAGCTAGTTTGTTACCACTGGGAAGGATTGCAGCTACTTTAACGTGTTCCCCATCTGCAACATAAATATTTTGAGGAGCAGTAGCAAAGGCTTGCGGTTGAATCTGCTCGATTTGTTCTGCGGGAACGATTTGCAGGTTAACGCTGTAGTTTGCGCTTGCAAAAGGCGAACCCCGCAAAGTGGCAAACAGCGCTAATAAGACCGGCATTTGCACTAATAACGGAAAACAGCCTGCTAAGGGGTTGCCAAATTCTTTTTGGACATTGACCATTTCCTCTTGCTGCTTTTGCGGTTCATCCTTATAACGCTCTTTAATTTCTGCCATCCGCTTCTGCATCAGAGGTTGTACAATTCGCATCTTCCGCATGTTGCGAATTGAGCCAGCACTCAGGGGATAGAGCGCGAAGCGGACTATCAATGTCAAAGCAACGATCGCCAATCCGTAGCTAGGCACTATACCATAGAAGAAATCTATGATTGGCAGCATCACGTTGTTCGAGAGAAAGCCGATACCAAAATCCATTATTCTGAATTCAACCTGAGGTACTGTAAACTGACTGAATCTAATTTATCTAAATCATAAATTATGTGCGACTACCCTTCGCTACGGATAGCCGCACATGCCAAAAGTAGGGGAGTAGGGAGTGGTATGTATTTTTTGGTAAGTGCGAAGTTCTGAATTTTGTATTTTATCTGAGCAAATTCGGCATTCCCTATTCCCTACTCCCATCACTTATTAGCAGCTACCGTATATTCGGGATTTTTCGCAGCAATTCTTTCGTTAATGTAGTCATAGACTTCCCGAAATTTGGGAATTGCACGCAATTCGAGACGACTGCCGTTTTTTAGGGTTAGTACCATATCTCCCCACAAGCCAATGCCACGCGGGATTGTGACAACTTTGACAATTTCTGAGTAAATTATGTCAGTGCGATCGCGCCCTTGCCAACCTCCAATCACCGTAACTCGGCGATCGGTGATGCGGAAACGCAGCCACAATGCCCTGACAATTGCCCCAACTGTTAACGGTATGCCGACAATGGTTAACCCAATCAGCACGTTGACAATTAAATCCCCAATATGGGGGCCACCTTCATAATAAACATCTTCACGAATTCCCATCGAACACCTCAGCTTGTGCCAACAACTGCTCTAATTCTTGCAGAAATTGTGGGCTTACGCACTTAGATTCTGCTGCTGTAGGTTTGACAATGAACACTAATCGCCACCCTGGTGATAATTTGGGCAGCAAACTATATAAAGCAGAAGTAATTTGCCGTTTGATTCGGTTGCGAACCACTGCCCTTTTGCTGACTTTTGTGCTTATCGAAATACCAATGCGTATGCTGGAAATATGCAGTGAGTCAATTGGTTGTGTAGTCTGAGTGGCAGTGTCCAAAGAAGGTTTTCTTGAAGACAACGGCTTTAAGGCTCTCAATGTTAAATAAGAGCCATTACGCCGAATTCCTTCCCGGAAAACTGCCTGAAAATCCTTGCGGGATTTTAGCCGATTTGCTTTAGGCAAAGCCACAGATACTCTTTTAGCTTAAATATGCCCTAAACGCTCAAACGGTGACGGCCCTTTTTTCTCCTAGCTCTAATCACGTTTCTACCATCTGGTGTCCGCATTCTGGCGCGAAAACCAGAGGTTCTTTTTCTCTTACGGCTAGTACCGCCTAGTGTTCTTTTCATACTGTTCTCCTCTTAGGTGATTTTTATAAAAACTCACAATCTCTAATTGTATCACTTTTTTAGTGAATTGGGAATTGAGCATTGGTTACACCCAATCAGCACTCTTAATTGATGCTCAAAATCCATGTTCCCATGTAGCGCAATAATGGCACATCACCAGGGGAAAGCACTTGACAGTTAAAGTAGTAAACTCCGCCAAAGGATGGGTTTTTCACGTTAGACAAGACTACCTCAACTGCACTACCTGCTGGTACTGGCTCTTGGGGAAAAATATTAATTAGCTTACCTTCTTTGTCCCACTTCACCTCAGAAAGCGGAACTGCTTTGCCTTTGACTCGGACTTCAATTTTGTTCTGGTCAAAAGTTCCTTTGTAATATTCAGGGTAGGTAATGGCAAATTGACCAACAGCCAATTTCATCCTTTGGGCTGGAATCCTTAATATATATCGATCCCACCCATTGGCTTGTCCACCAAAATCTAATCGGAAGGGCAGTTGATTTTCGGCTTTAACGCCGCTAAACAGCGTAAATCCAGGTAAACTTTGTGCCCAAGTCAGGGCTGGAAATCCAGTCACTAAACAGCTAGTCACGGCTAAAGCGGAAAGTAAACGTCGCATAATTGAGCTTCCTCTACCAAAAAATAAATCTGTTATCTAAAATAACCGTGTGTTAGTATTCGTTACTAAAGTTTACTACTCACTTCCTGACAATTGACGTTCAGTAACAACAAAAAGTGCCATCCTCCCTGATGTTTAGACGGCAGTAAAATTACTTAGCAATAAATTTCACATGCAACCAACTTACTTCATTACCCTTATAGAGTAATGATTTGATGACTAGGTTGGTCAAATTTTTAACTCAATAGAAACACCGTTGGGATTGGATTGTGTTTCTAAATATGTATAAGTGTATCTAAATTTGAGAATTTTGTTATAAAAATTGAGGCGTGCCATCAGCGATCGCCAGTTAAGTTGGGCTAAATTGATTAAAATAAGTTGGATTGGAATCAAAGTCGTAATCATTAAAATTTGATTTGGAAATTATAAAGCCTTCAAAATTGGGTCAATATTACTCTATAAGACAGAAATACCAAAATTTCTCAATCCCGAAAATAAGCTGAAGATAAAGATGCAAAATTTGGGAATCAATTTAGGATGTGCAATACGTAACCCTGTTTGCAACTATCTGAAAATATGACATCTGCGAACGGCAAAGTCAGGCATTGCCTGAACAGCTAAGAGTGGGAGAGGAAAGTTTCAAGGTTCAATCTACAAGTAAAAGTCATAGCTGATGTTCCTGCCTAAGTACTATGAATACGGGATATCCCTCATCTAGACAATCACTTACTGGGCAGAGATTAGGTATTTATCTTCAGGAGATTTCATGAGAATAGCAGTTGCTAAAGAAATTGAAGTTTGTGAACGTCGTGTGGCATTAATTCCTGACACCGTTGCTCGATTGGTAAAACAAGGTTTGGAAGTCTGGGTAGAAAAGGGTGCAGGAGAGCGATCTTTTTTCAGTGATACTGACTATGAAGCCGCAGGAGCTACAATAATTGGCGATACTGCCAAATTATGGGGCGAAACAGATATTCTTTTAAAAGTCAGCCCACCACAAGAACGAGAAGATGGGCGCTCAGAAGTTGATTTGTTAAAGGAAGGGGCTGTATTACTCAGTTTCCTCAATCCTTTAGGAAATCCTGTTGTAGCACAGCAACTAGCAAATCGGAAAATTACAGCCTTGAGTATGGAAATGATTCCCCGTACTACCAGGGCGCAAAGTATGGATGCTTTGTCCTCGCAAGCTTCATTAGCAGGTTACAAGGCTGTATTAATTGCGGCAGCTGCATTACCGAAATATTTCCCGATGTTAACCACAGCCGCAGGTACGATCGCTCCAGCGAAAGTATTTATTATGGGCGCTGGTGTAGCCGGATTGCAAGCGATCGCTACTGCCAGACGTTTGGGAGCAGTGGTAGAAGCCTTTGATATCCGTCCCGCCGTTAAAGAAGAAGTGCAAAGCTTAGGGGCAAAATTCGTTGAAGTCAAATTAGACGAAGAAACCGTCGCCGCAGGTGGTTACGCCAAGGAAATCTCTGAGGCTAGCAAACAACGTACCCAAGAAGTTGTCGCCGAACACATTAAAAATTCTGATGTCGTAATTACCACCGCCCAAGTGCCTGGGAGACAAGCGCCACGGCTCGTCACAGAAGAAATGGTGGCACAAATGAAACCAGGTTCAGTGATTGTGGATTTGGCTGCTGAACAGGGTGGTAACTGCGCCTGCACAGAACCCGGTAAAGATATTGTCTGGAATGGCGTAACAATTATCGGCCCCATCAATCTCCCATCATCGATGCCAATTCACGCCAGCCAATTGTATGCCAAGAACGTAACTTCGTTGATGCAATTGCTAATTAAAGACAAAGCTTTGCAGGTGGACTTTAGCGACGACATCGTTGATGCAGCTTGCGTTACCCACGCTGGTGAAATTCGCAATCAACGAGTGCGGGATGCGCTACAAGCCTTGAGCGGCGTTGGAGCAGGTTAATAGCCAAATTACCATAAGGAGTTTTGATTTCATGACAGAGGCATTACTTGCTGCTTTGTTTGTATTTGTGTTGGCATCATTTATCGGCTTTGAAGTCATCAACAAAATCCCACCGACTCTACACACGCCCTTAATGTCAGGCTCAAACGCGATTTCTGGGATTGCGGTACTGGGAGCAATAGTTGCTGCTGGTGCGAGAGATACGAGTGTGTCAGTAATTCTTGGTTTGATTGCTGTGGTATTAGCAACAATCAACGTTGTGGGTGGTTTTTTAGTGACAGACAGAATGTTGCAAATGTTCAAGAAGAAGGAGATTAAGGCGTGAGCGACTTTTTACCAACTGGCATTCAGCTGACGTACTTAGTCGCTGCATCGTTATTCATTCTGGGCTTGAAAAAGCTGGGATCGCCTGCTACTGCGAGAAACGGTAATATCGTAGCGGCTGTGGGGATGCTGCTGGCAATTGTGGCGACAATGCTCGATCAGCATGTGTTGAACTACGAGATGATATTGTTGGGCTTGGCGATTGGATCGGGAATTGGTGCGATCGTTGCCTACAAAGTCCAAATGACCGAAATGCCCCAAATGGTGGGTTTACTCAATGGTTTGGGCGGTGCGGCTTCCGCATTAGTAGCCGTTGCCGAATTCTGGCGGTTATTAGATAATTCTCAGCCGATACCCTTAGATGTCAACATTTCCATGCTGTTGGATGTGTTAATTGGTGGTGTTACCTTCACAGGTAGTTTTCTAGCCTTTGCTAAATTGCAAGGTTTAATTAGCGGTTCTCCGATTACATTTCCTTTCCAGCAACCATTTAACCTCTTGCTTTTGGGTGCTTATATAGTAGGTAGTGCCTATTTAATCATCACACCAGATAGCTTACCCATATTCTTGGGAGTGGTTGGTGTTTCTTTAGTTCTAGGCGTGATGTTTGTCATCCCTATTGGTGGCGGCGATATGCCAGTAGTAATCTCGCTGTTGAACTCGTTGTCAGGTGTGGCGGCGGCGGCGGCTGGGTTCGTGGTGATGAACAATATGTTAATCATCGCTGGTGCTTTGGTAGGAGCATCTGGCTTAATCCTCACCGAAATTATGTGTAAGGCGATGAACCGCTCCTTATTTAGTGTGCTGTTCAGCGCTTTTGGTACAGGTTCTAGTTCTGGTGGTGGTGCTGCTAGTGGTGGTGCAACCGATCAAAGCGTCCGCAGTATCGATCCTGAAGAAGGGGCGATGATGTTGGGTTATGCCCGTTCTGTGGTAATTGTGCCTGGTTATGGTATGGCAGTTGCCCAAGCGCAACATAGCGTCCGGGAATTGTCAGATCAGTTAGAAAAAATGGGCGTTGATGTCAAGTATGCCATTCACCCCGTTGCTGGAAGAATGCCGGGGCACATGAATGTGTTACTTGCAGAGGCAAATGTGCCTTATACACAGTTGTACGACATGGATGATATTAATCCCCAGTTCGATCAAGCGGATGTCGCTTTAGTAATTGGGGCAAATGATGTGGTAAATCCGGCGGCGCGGAGTGATACAAATAGCCCGATTTATGGTATGCCGATTTTGGAAGTAGATCGAGCGAAGCAGACGATTGTAATTAAGCGCGGGATGAGTACGGGTTTTGCCGGTGTAGATAATGAGTTGT
This sequence comes from Nostoc sp. ATCC 53789, assembly GCF_009873495.1. Lineage (GTDB taxonomy): Bacteria > Cyanobacteriota > Cyanobacteriia > Cyanobacteriales > Nostocaceae > Nostoc > Nostoc muscorum_A. Next base: position 1,262,738 of record NZ_CP046703.1, read on the forward strand.
TCTACAAGGATAAAACTACGATGCTTTTTGGTAGCGCTAAGGATATGGTGGCGAAGTTGGTTTCGGAAGTGAAGCAACTTTAAGAGAAACGAACCGCGTTCGCGTAGCGTCTCGCAGAGAAGGCGCGAAGTAAAGAAAGAATGTAGAGAGTTGGCTTGCCTTGGCAGTGTGATATTCCCAGGGCAAGTTTTTTTGTTGGGGAATTACCTCATGCAAAGAATAGAAAGGTTATTTATTCTAGATTTGATAATTTAGTAAAATTTTCAGTTTTGTTATTTTACTTGACATTCTATGTATACTCAATTACTTTTGACTAACAAATTTTAATTTTAGAAGTAAAATAACAGAGTTATGTTAGGTCAAGATTTTTTTAATGATGAGCTTCTTAAAAAAAGAGTCGATGTATTTTATGGATATGGTAATTATAAAGGAAATTATTGGTTTATTGGTATGGAAGAAAGAGGAGAAGACTTTCAAGATATTAATAAAAGAATAAATATATGGTCAAACAGGGGCAAATATGAAATAGATGATGTTGCAGAATATCATATAGATATGGGAACATGGGACGAAAGAATACAACCAACATGGAATAAATTGATTCGCATTGTATTGAGTGCTAAAGAAAAAGAGAATATTGATTTAGAAAATGTCCGTAAATATCAAATAAACGAACTAGGTAGAAAAGATAAAGAGACTTGTTTATTAGAATTATTCCCTCTACCGTCACGATCTCTTAAAGATTGGATCTTTAATCCTCCACATACTCAACTTTCTTTTTTATCTAATAGAGGTACTTATGAAAAGTATTGTCTTGAGAAGCGAATAAATTATATTAGTCAGAGAATAAAAGAACATCAACCTAAAGCCGTTGTTTTCTACGGTGTGGGATATGAGTCTTATTGGAGAAGAATAACTGAAAAAATAACGGATGTTGAGTTTTCACGAACTTCAGAAGGTCTCTTAATTTGTAGAAATAGTCAGACTGTGTTTGTTATAGCTAAACATCCTGTAACTAAAGGTTTGAAAAATGAATATTTCCATAATATTGGTAGATTAATTGCTGCTAAAATATCGTAGAAATAATTATTTGTGTAGTTTGTGGTTCGTTTAAAAAATGCTCGTCAAAACTCCACAGTGCGATCGCCTCTCTTCTTCCTCTGTGTACTCTGCGCCTCTGTGGTTCGTTAAAAAGTGCGATCGCTAAAGCTCCACAGTGCGATCCCCACCTTTTTCTCCTTCCTCTATGTCCTCTGGCGTAGCCTCTCGTAGAGAATGCATCGCCTGGTTTTTTCCTTAACCAACTATCCCTTTTATCGGAATTTCTATCCAGAACTCACAGCCATTACCAGGTTCAGAAACACATTTGATATTACCACCGTGTTTTTCTACAATAATTTGGTAGCTAATAGATAACCCCAAACCGATCCCTTGTCCAGGTTGTTTGGTGGTAAAGAAAGGTTCAAAAATTCGCGATCGCATCATCTCTGGAATCCCACAACCATTGTCGGCAATCCAAATCAGAATACTATTCCCTTCGATTATTTCTGTACGAATCCAAATTTTAGGATTGTCAATTTTTTTTCCACAAGTTGCTGAGTTTTCTAGTGCATCGATCGCATTGTTGAGAATATTCATAAACACCTGATTCATCTGCGCTGCATAGCAGACTACTGGGGGCAATTCACCATATTCCTTAATTACCTCAATAGCAAAAGAATTAGTCTGTGGTTGCAGTCGATGTTGTAAAATTAGCAAAGTACTGTCGATACCTTCATGAAGGTTAACGGGTTTTATTCCTGTTTCGTCAAGTCGAGAAAAAATTCGTAACGACAAGACGAGTTGAGAGATTCGCTCTGCCCCCATCTTCATGGAAGTCAAAATTTTGGGCAAGTCATCACTAATAAAATCTAAATCCATTGCTGCTGCTTGCTTTTGAATTTCTCCTGTTCCCTTAGGATACTGTTTCTGATAAAGACGGAGTAATTTAAATAAATTTTCGGCATGTTCTGTAACATAGATGATATTGCCGTAAATGAAACTAATCGGGTTGTTAATTTCATGTGCTATACCAGCAACTAACTGCCCTAAACCTGCCATTTTTTCACTTTGAATCAATTGGCTCTGAGTGTTTTGTAATTCTTTAAGAGTCTGGGTAAGTTCTTCTTTTTGACGTTGAGTTTGTTCAAGTAATTCCGCTTGCTGAAGTCCTACCCCTAATTGAGTACCAATTTGCATCAGCAAATCTACCTCATCTTTTTGCCAATCACGCGGTTTGAGATTTTGATAAGCTGCTAGTAATCCCCAAAGTTTGTCGCCCTGAAAAATCGGCACAATTATATATGCCCTAGCCTCCATTAGCTCAAGCAGAGTAATATGACAGATAGAATAGTTGGCGCTGTAAATATCTTTAATAGCAATACTTTCACCATTAGCAAAATTTCCACCTTGGGTTTGTTGCAAGTAATCATCTGCAACTACAGGTAAAATTTCCTTTACTGGTGTCCAACCTTGGGCTAAAGACTCAGCAACAAATTCGCCACTCCAATCAGTCTTGAATTGATAGATTGTCACTCGATCAACTTCCAATAGCCGTCGGACTTCTTCTGCACTGGTGGCAAAGATGGTATCAATATCAAGAGACTGGCGAATTTTCTCCACTGTCGCAGCTAGGGCCTTCTCCCTTTCGGCTGCTTTCCGTTCTCGTTCGGCAGCTTTAGCCAGTTTTTGGGCTTGCACCTGCATTTGTTTCAAAGACTCAGCTTGCTGTAATGCTACCCCCAATTGAGCGCCAACTTGTGCCAATAAGTTGATTTCCTCATCTTGCCAATAACGGGGCTGGGAGTTTTGATAAGCTACTAGCAATCCCCACAGCTTCTCACCCTGAGAAATTGGGACAAAAACTTCATTGCGTGCATACTTACCCGCTTGCTTTCCTTGCACAAGAACGCCTTCTGTCACAGGCTGCGGCTTAACCATTGGTGTCCAGCCATCAACAATAGAATCAGCGACAAACTCGCCACTCCAATCAGGATAGAAGCGGTAAATTGCGACTCGTTCCACTTCTAATAACCGACGAACTTCTTGAGTTGTGGTTTTAAAGATGGCTTCAATATCAAGAGACTGACGAATTTTTTCTACGGTGTTTGCTAGTGCCCTTTGCCTTTCAGCAGCTTTGCTGATATCTGCTGCTTGAATCTGCATTTGTTGGATAAATTCTGCTTGCTGCAAAGCCACACCTAGTTGAGTGCCAACTTGGGTAAGCAAGTAAACCTCATCTTTTTGCCAATCACGGATTCTGGCATTTTGGTATGCTGCTAGCAAGCCCCAGAGCTTCTGACCGTGGTAAATGGCAATAATCACATAAGCTCTTGCTTGATATATCTCTAAGATTTTAATGTAGCAGTCACTAAAGCCTGAATTATAAATATCATTACAAACACGATAAACTTCACAGAGGCTGAAGCTACCACCCTCTGTATCTTGCAAGTAGGTATCAGCGACTGGAGGTTTAGCTAAATCTTTGGCGCTACATTCACTGACATTTTCACTCAATTCCGGTCGCTGTAATTGTTCATCAATGAGGGAAATCCAACCCTCTGCCACTGATTCAAACACGAATTCACCACTCCAATCGGGATTGAAGCGATAAATAGCCACGCGATCAGCATTTAGCAACTGTCTAAGTTCTGCGGTGCTTGTGTGGAAAATGCTTTTTAAGTCTAGAGACTGACGAATTTTCTCAATGGTTATGGCTATGGTTTTCTGCCATTGGGCTGCTTTTTCTCTGGCTTTTGCTTGTGCTAGTTCTGCTGATTGTAGTTTTACTTGTTCTAGGTAGTCTGCTTGCTGTAAAGCAACCCCTAGATGTTCGGCGATTAATTGCACAAACTCAATTTCTGATGCTTCCCATTGTCGAGGACTACCACACTGATGAATACACAACAATCCCCATAAATCTTTACCTTTGATCAAGGGGGCAGTTATATTGGCACGTACTTGGAATTTTTCTAGAATCTGGATGTAGCAATCACTGGCATTAACTTGATAAATATCAGCCATTGCTTTAATCCGGCCTTGCTGATATAGTTCTGCGAACTCCTCACTAAAGCAGTGGTCGCGCAGTTTGGCTGCTAATGCCGAATCCCATTCTGTTGCCACATCTTCATAGATAAATTCCCCTTCCCATGCCAAATCAGGATAAAAACGAAACACGCCAACTCGATCGCTTTTTAGAAGTTGGCGAACTTCAGTGACTGTAATTTTGAAGATAGTTTCTATGTCTAGAGACTCCCGAATACGGGCAATAACTCCAGATAAGGCTTTTTGTTGCTCATTCTGACGCAAGGAGTATGTCACATCTGAATGAGACTCTTGCTGTTCTGAATTTGGTTCTATGGGTTGAGTAGTAGAGGAGTTTTCCATTCCCAGTGGGACTTTAAATATTGAAAGTCTTCTATCTCATGATTCCCGTTGCGATCGCAAAGGTAACAGTTCTTTCCTGAGAATGCCAAAAAACAATATAGGGACACGATAGTATCGTGTCCCTACAAGAACATTTTTCAACCACGAGAAAATTATCGCCGCTTGGGAGTGGCGCTGCGGCTGGTGCGTTTCTCTTCATCTCGGCGACGGCGATCGCGCCAATCTGCCACGGTTAAATAACCAATACCACCGGTGACTACTACAAGCAGCAGTACGGCAACTAAAGCTAAAATACTCAAAAATGGACTTTCCACAGTGCCTCTACAGTCCGTTACGTCCCCAAACTACCATTGCAATTGACCAAGTGAACACAACTAACAGCGATACCCAACCTAGTGTCAAAATCTCCATAGTCCCGCTTTTCAAATAATTACAAAAGGTTTCTAATATTTATCATACAGGGATTGGGCAGGCTGAGATTTTTTTATAAATGGCATTGTAACTTTGACTGGCGATGTCTACGACGGGCTACGCCTAAGCAAAATATACACCATTTTTCTTGGGAAGCTAGCACTTCAAGCATTAATAAAGACGAATGTAAAAAAATAGCGATCGCGCTTTCCCACTTCATGGTTTGGGAATACTAGGTTTACAGGTATATTTCAAATCCAACAACCCCTAGTATTATGCCGACATTTTTCAACTATTCTTTCCAATCTAACGGTTTTATTCCCCACGGACATTGTTATCTCTGGCAAAGTGGGTTAGTTTGGCTCCACATTATTTCTGATGCCACGATCGCTCTGGCTTATTATTCTATTCCTTTCCTACTGATTTACTTCATTTACAAGCGCAAAGACGTTCCTTTTAATGGAGTTTTTTTGTTATTTGGTGCTTTTATCATTGCCTGCGGTACTGGACACTTAATGGATATTTGGACGCTTTGGTATCCAGACTATTGGATTGCAGGTGGTTTAAAAGCTTTAACTGCCATTATTTCAATATACACGGCATTTGCGTTATTTTACCTCATGCCTCAAGCTCTGACACTACCCAGCCCAGCCCAGTTAGAGGCTATTAATCAAGTCCTTTCAACAGAAATTGTCGAGCGCAAGCGTATTGAGAAAGAACTACGTCAAGCAGAAGAAGTTGCTCAAAACTCCAGCCAAGCTAAGAGTGAATTTCTGGCCAACATGAGTCATGAACTACGCACACCTCTTAACGGCATCTTGGGCTATACACAAATTCTCCAACGCACAGAATCTTTAAGTGAAAAAGGACGCAAAGGACTCAGCGTTATTTATCAATGTGGTTCTCATCTTTTAACCTTAATTAATGATGTCCTGGATCTCTCCAAGATCGAAGCCCGAAAGTTGGAATTGTATCCTGTTGATTTCTATTTGCCTGCTTTTATAGATAGCGTGACTGAAATTTGCCGCATCAGGGCAGAACAAAAAGTCATCGCATTTCACATTGAAATCGATCCTGATTTACCAACGGGTATTCATGCTGATGAAAAACGCTTGCGGCAAGTATTGATTAACTTGCTTAGTAATGCCATGAAGTTTACTCATCAAGGCAGTGTCACTTTCAAAACTCAGGTTATTAATCAAGAATCAAATACTAATGGAAAAACTAACTACAAAATTCGCTTTGAGGTAGTAGATACTGGCACTGGCATAACCCCTGAACAAGCCGAAAAAATCTTCCAGCCCTTTGAGCAAGCGGGAAGTCAGAAACGACAATCTGAAGGTACAGGCTTAGGATTAGCAATCAGTCAAAAAATTGTTTTGTTGATGGGTGGTCAAATTCAAGTGCAAAGTCAATTTGGCAAAGGTAGCACTTTTTGGTTTGAGGCAAACTTGTCAGAATCTAAAGACTGGGCAAAGGTTTCTAGAGTAGTTGAGCAGGGAACTATTATTGGTTATCAAGGGCAAAGGCGCACCATTTTGATTGCGGATGATAAATGGGAAAACCGATCGGTAATTGTAAATTTACTAGAGCCGGTTGGGTTTACTGTTGTAGAAGCTAGTAATGGTCAGGAGGCATGGGTACAGTCTCTAGCCCACAAACCGGATATGATTATCACTGACTTAGTGATGCCGATATTGGATGGATTTGAGTTAATTAGTCGTTTGCGTCAGTCCGGGCCATTTAAAGAGATTCCTGTCATCGCGTCCTCAGCAAGTGTATTTGCAGTAGACCAGCACAAGAGTATTGATGTAGGTGCAGATGCCTTTTTACCAAAGCCTGTAGAAGCTGAAAATCTGCTGGAAATGCTACGACAGTTTTTGCAACTAGAATGGATTTTTGACGCTAAGGTAGATGCTATCAAAAAAATCTCTAAAGATGGTTCTAATCAACAAAATGAAATGATTCATCCTAGCAAAGATGTTTTGCAAGAGTTACTCGAACTATCACAAGACGGCGACATTCAAAATATTTTAGAACTGGCTGAAAAACTTTCTGCATCTGATGAGAAGCTAAACATGTTTTCCCAGCAGCTCATGCAGCTTGCTAGTAATTTCCAACTCAAACGTTTGGAAACTTTTATTGAAAAATACATCAATTAAGTAAGTTGGCGCAATTAAAGCTAATTGGCAAGGGCTGTCATTTATCCTTTGTCATTTATCCTTTGTCATTGGTCATTAGTAAGAACTTTCAGACTATTTACGTTTCGTAACATAATTTAGTTTATTTCTACCAACTTACTTAATTTCAGTTAAATTCCAATTTCCAATTCATCATGATCAAACTTCTAAATAACGGATTTATTTTAATTGTGGATGATAATCCCACAAATTTATCTGTCCTGTGTGCAGCGCTCAATAGTGAGGGTTTTCGTTTCCGTGTTGCAGTGGATGGAGAAACTGCGATCGCTCAGGCTGAACGCAATCAGCCTGAGTTGATTTTGCTGGATGTACAAATGCCGGGTATTGATGGATTTGAAACTTGTCGTCGTCTCAAAGCCAATCCTGCCACCCAAAACATTCCGATTATTTTCACCACTGCCTTAGCGGATACGGAAAGCAAAACGAAGGGATTTTCTCTTGGCGCAGTAGATTATATCCCTAAACCGTTTGCACAAGAGGAAGTCATTGCTAGAGTGCGCGTACATTTGCAACTCAAAAAATTGACTGAATCTTTGGAACAACAAGTTAGCGATCGCACCAAGGCTTTGCAACAAGCTCAAGTCCAACTGGTACAGCAAGAAAAACTATCAACACTCGGAGAGTTAATCGCTGGTATTGGCCATGAAATCAACAACCCCATCAATTTTATTTCCAGCAATATTCCACCCTTGGAAGAATATATTGCAGGAGTAACCGAGTTGCTCCTACTGTATGAACAAGAGTATCCTAACCCAACAGCTAAAATTACCACTGCGATTGAGAACTTGGATTTGAACTTCGTTCTCGAAGATATGGTAAAAATTGTGAACTCGCTCCAGCTAGGAAGTGAACGAATTCAAAACCTTTCCAATTCACTCCGCAACTTCTCTCGCTCGGATAGTGATATAAAAATACCTGCTGATTTGCACCAAGGACTAGATAGTACACTAATGATTTTACAACACCGCCTCAAAGCTAACGGCGAGCGTCCCGGTATTGAAGTTATTAAAAGTTATGGAGTATTACCAGAGGTACACTGCTATTTAGGTCAAATGAATCAAGTATTTATGAACATTCTGGCAAATGCAATTGATGCCCTTGATGAAGCTATAATGCAAGGCAAAATGAGCAATCTAATTCCTGAGATTAAAATTGCAACAGAAATAGATTCTGAACAATTGGTTATAATTCGGATTGCTGACAATGGGATTGGTATTCCTGAACGGCTTAAACAACGGTTGTTTGAGCCGTTGTTTACCACAAAAACCGTTGGTAAAGGCACTGGACTTGGCTTGTCGATCGCTTATGAAATAGTTGTAGAAAAACACAAAGGTGTATTAGATGTAAATTCTCAACCAGGTAAGGGAACCGAATTTATCATCAAAATTCCCATAGAATAGAAGCATTTAATTAATTACAAAGTTGCTCTAGCATTTATCATACTGGAGACAAGGAAAAATTTCTCCAATACCTAATCACTAATTTATATATAGAGTGAATCCAATTTTAGATCCTCAATTAATGGCAGAACGCATAGAATCCCTCAAAGCTGGAATAGTTGGAGGTTTCTCTGTGTGTTTTGCTTTTGTACTTCTCAGTCTTTTGAATACTTTTGTACTAGCAAAGTATTTTCCGATCCTTGCAAGTCTGCACAGTGATATTAACTGGCACTTGTGGGTGAGTGGTGCAATCGCAACTTTTAGTGGCTTACTATTTGGTGTCACCTACCGCTATATCATCCGCTCAGATAAAAATCCCCAACTTAAAGCTGGTGGGGTTCTGGCCTTTGGTTTGATGCGTGGATTGACTCAGATAGAGCTTGGGTTGAATTTAGACATCACAATTTGGTCTTTTTTGGTATTAGCGGCAGAAAGTTTATTGTGGTTTGCGTTTGCTGCGATTGCTCTTGATCTTGCGATTAAACTCCGTTGGGTTAAACCTTTTTCATCAATCTAAATTTCCTTTCTCTAAGTATAGTAGTCGCATATAGATGTGAAATCCTACAAGGGATTGTGGCGCAAATAGATAAAAAGCTGGAAGCATTACGCTTTTGTAGTATACTTAATACAATTAGATCACAAGTACTAATTGTGTCATTTTCCAAAAACAAGTATAAATAATTACCAATACTCCCCGAATTTGTTACTTAATATGCAAACTCAAATATCCCACTATTATTTGATAGTCGATCTGGAGGCTACGTGCTGTGACAAGAAGACTATTCCTCGTCACGAAATGGAAATCATTGAAATCGGTGCGGTGATGCTCAATCGAGCAACATGGGAAATTGATTCTGAGTTTCAGCAATTCATCCAACCTGTGAGACATCCACAACTGACAGATTTTTGTACCGAACTGACTAGTATTCGGCAGCAAGATGTTGATGAAGCACCAAAATTCATTGAGGCAATTTCTCGATTTAAAGAATGGATTTATTCATTTCCCAATCATATTTTTTGTTCTTGGGGTAATTATGACAAAAAGCAATTTATTCAAGATTGTGCGTTTCATAATTTCCCTTATCCTTTTACTTCAGAACACATAAATATCAAAGAGGAATTTTCAGAATATCTTGGCTTATCTAAAAAATTTGGTATGGCACAAGCTCTCAATGAGCTAGGGATAGAATTGAAAGGTACACATCATCGTGGCATTGATGATGCTCACAATATTGCATCTATCTACAGACAGATTAAAAGCATCAAAATAAACTGAATAATGGAAAATTCGTAACATACCATCTTAAAGTGTTGCGGTAGATTACGAAGATTGTTACTACAAAATTATGTCTAGTCAAAAGGATTTTTGGAGGAACCTTTTTTGCTATTGGGTGAGTATTCAGAACAATTCATGGCTTCTCCGGTAAGAACAACAGAAGGATTGACTGCACATTTTAGATAATGATTATTTGAATAAAATCGACACTTTTTACAGGGAAGTTTGTGTAAACCGTTAATAGAGATAACCATTTTTTCATCTAAAAATGCCCGGATTTTTTGCAATATTAGAAAAAAAACTACCCAACCAATTAGAAAGCCAACAGGAGATAAGGATATCGCTAGATCGGGGATGCTTAATTCATGCGTTTGTGCTTGTTCATTTCTTGCTTCACTCAAGTTTCCTTGATGTAAATTACTATTGGCTACTACAGTTTTTTGCAAAATTAGATCGTGATACATATTATTTACCTTTTCCTATATGTATTTACTAACTTGATTTTTGATAGTCGGCTAACTAGAAATTTAGAACCATAACAAACTTAAAAATTATCCATATTTGTTCATATTAGATATGTAGATATCAAAAAGCTTTGAACAATAAGGGTATTTATGGATTAGATTGTTTCATGTGTATTTTAATTAACTAACAATCACTACACAACTGTCAGTAGCACATATTTTAATGTTTACAATGGTTTAATTATAGGTTTAGCAAAATAAGACTTCGCCTATATCTGCCAAGAGTTTTGCTTGTTATTTTAAGTTATATACCCAAGGGAATAAATTAGAGAATGGACTTATAACTGGATATTTCTATGTTAAGATAAATATAAAAATATTCTTAAAATTTTCTAGACATTAAAGCTGTATCACTTTTCAGTTATTTTTTTTATAAAAATCTTGAATGCAATGATGGTTGTATTAGAAATTTATTTATTAAATAATTTTCGCTGGCAATGGAGATTTTGGGGTGTGTTAAATAGCCCCATACACTTGTAGTGATTAATTCTATTATTTTGATAATTTTTTGCTTTAATTACCTGATAAAGTAGTATATATATCTGGGTTAAGTGGGCTATTAAAGAATAGCCTCTCATCAGATTGCAAGCCAATAATATTGATTTTGAGGCTACAATTTATGATAAGATTTTTGCGAAAAAAAATAGTTTTTTTCTTCACAACAATTGTGCTGGCAATTCTGCTAATTTCTCATCAACCAGTACTAATAGCTGAGGCACAATCTTCTACACCAACATCAATGCCTGCTAGGTCATTTCCCCCTGTAGCTTATCCTAATAGGTCACTAAGCGCTTTTCCTGCACAGCTACCACCATTGCCTTATGGTTATGGGGCATTAGGAAAAGCTATTGATGCTGAAACGATGAAATTGCATCATGATGCACACCACGCTAGCTACGTCAAGAACTTAAATGATGCATTAAAGCAGTACCCAGATTTGCAAAAAAGAAGTGTTGAAGCTTTATTAGTGGATTTGAATAGTGTACCTGAAGATATTCGGACAAAAGTACGTAATAACGGTGGTGGTCATCTCAACCACACGATTTTTTGGCAACTGATGAGTCCCGACAGTGGTGGACAACCAACGGGAGCGATCGCTCAAGAAATTAACCAAACTTTTGGCAGTTTTGATGCCTTTAAAAAACAGTTTAACGCAGCAGGTGCCGCTCGCTTTGGTAGTGGTTGGGTTTGGCTAGTACGCAATCCTCAAAATCAACTCCAGATTGTTACTACAGCAAATCAGGATAACCCAATTATGGATGGTTTCTATCCGATTATGGGTAACGATCTATGGGAACACGCTTATTACCTTAAATATCGCAACCGTCGGGCTGAGTATTTGAATAATTGGTGGAATGTTGTGAATTGGCCACAGATTAACAGGCGATCGCAACTTTCATCACAACAACCTCGTTAGCAATACCATCAAGGATATCAAACCGCTTATAGAAATCTTTATAAAGCTACCTCTAGAGGTAGCTTTATTCATAGCGCTGCTACCCCTATACATTCTTTTTTACAGATGTCTAATTATGAATTACGGATTTTTAAAGACCGATGTTTAGAACGAACTATGTATAGTAGAACGATTAGCAATACAAGCGCTTTGATCATTGATGGCTCCACTACCTTCTTCACTTCCGTAGGGGGTTTAGGAGTAACATTACACGGAATCTCAATGATCTGTGTGTGATCGGAGCCACTACCACTAGGAGTCAGATCGCATTCGCCTTTGCTGGTGAGAGACAAAGGTGTAGGTGGAGGTGTAAGTGGAGGTGTAAGTGTAGGTATAGGTGTATTTTCTGGAGGAATAGATGTTTCGCCTGAAGAAGTATCGCCCATTAATAGAATCATCGCTATAACAAGAGCTCCAATTCCTAGTGGCCAGAGTGGAAAGGAATCAGGGCTGTCTGCTACGAAGACTTCTCCCTCAGAGCCAGGGATATCAAAGGCTATTGTTTCTCCATCCAACGGTACTGGACTGTCACTCACCAACATATCTCCTGGGATATCTTCTCCCAAAAGCTGATTAAATTCTTCTGGAATCGCGTTGTTGGGTCGTCCGAGTTCCCCACCATCTTCGGAGTATGGGTAGGATAGTAGCTCAAAAACCCTCTTTTCGAGTTGGTTTGGATCTCCAGAATTCAACGCATCTAAGCCTGTAGAGATTTTATTTATATAAAAATTCGTCATCTCTGGCGACAGACCTAAAGATTGAATTTGCTCCTTAATGTTGGAAATTTTTGAGGCTTCCTCAAACAGCAGTCGTCCGTATGAGAATTTCAAGTCTAGTAGTCCATCACGGAGGCTGACCGAGTTATTGCCTCCTGAGTATGGAGACCAGTAGAACTGGTTTGTTACTAGTCCGAGTCCTTCTACTGGATTGCGACCAAAATGTTGTCCAAGAAGGTATTGAGAGCTATCCATGATTGCGGGGGATTCGTTTCTCCAAAAAGAGGCGAAAGGTACCGCAGAGAGATTAGGATTGTTACCGTAAAAGCTAGCGAAATTCTGGAAATTTTTCTCCCCACCTGCTGCTCGAATCAGGAGGTTTTGATAAGTACTCCCACCATTTAATTCCACTAATCGTTGGATTACTGATCCAGTTTTATTGCAGGTCAGACCAAATCCCACATCACATCCAGGAATGACTCGCATCTGGTTCAAATTCTGGTTATTGATTTGGTACTGGAGATACTCAGGCTCCAGTCCTTGTTGGATACCATAGCGTCCAATATTGAGTTGTCCAAAAGCAGACTGACATGTAGTGAGTCCTACTGCAAGAGATGAGAATGCGATTGTTGCAAAACGAACCGCTTTCGATATTGCAATTCTTTGAAAAATTGATTTAGGCAAGATGCACCTCCAGTAAACGACAGCAATTTAATTGGGTTGAGAATTCGGTATTGGTTCTTCTCCCCAATCTCCAGTCCCCAATCTCCAGTCCCCAACCCTCAGTCACCAATCCCCACTCCCGAATTCAACTCTTAGGTAAATAAATGTTGATCGTGATTCCGGTACCTTTGAGATTTCCTGATGAGAGTGTGTGATATAAGACCATTCCCCGATTTGGTTGATCGAAAAGAAACGCACGACGTGTAGGTTTGATCTTCCCTTGCTTTACTAAAGAAACGAAGGCTTCTAAATATCTACGTATACCTTTGCGGTTCTCTTGAGTCGTATTCAGATGATGCTCGATCAGCATCATAAAGAAGTTCAAGCTACGATTTTCTTGCCCCTCAATCAGACTGCCCTCATCTAGAAAGGAACTTGCTATGAGCCTGTTATCAACTCGTTTAACCTTAAACAGAGTAAAGTAACGCCCTTCTTTTTTCGGATCATTCGCATAACAGACCCAAGAACCCTCTTTATTTTGAGTAAAACCTTGTTCAGCAAGGTAAGAAAGCAAAGAATTATTGGCCTTAGTCTGTGGTGGAGGTAATAAATCTTCAATGGGATCTAAAGAGCAAATCCTCTGTGTTGTTTTCCGTTGAGACACAGCAGCAGCCTCCTGGATACGGAGGCGCAGGGGCTTGTCAGCAGACATTGCCATGCTAGACATTGCAGCCAATACAGACGCTTGGAGAGCGATCGCTCCAATCAAACGAACAATGATATTCATGTTTTACCTGTTACTTTTACTTACGTTGTCAATAATCAAGTCGTTACTAAATCAGGATTGATTTAGCAGTCCTAAACCATTTGTTAAATTTAAGTGTTTGCTTCATTTGATCGAGGTCGCTTAAGTTTTCACCAGTCAAATAGGAATTTTATATATAGGTAACTAAACACAAAGATAATCAGTATCTAAAGAAAAGACACAATCTTAATGTTTTCTTGGCAACAAAAAATTTGCTTTCTGTTACTTTTACGTATACAAAAAACCCTTGACATTGCGTCAACACTTTTATATTTACTGTTGTCTAAATTTTTGCCGATGCTAAGAGGTTTTTATGCCTTCTTCACTGGCTATCATGATTCCTAAAAAAGGGCTTTTTTAGCTCTTTAGTATCTTATATAAGCAGAGTTTCAAAAGCTCTGTGCTTTGCACATTGATGCTTTTGGTGATTTCCTTGCTGGGTTGAATAACTTTTTGTTTTTTGGAGGTAGCACGCCTGACTAGCTGTTTCAGCATGGTCGTAAGTTGATGTATAAATAATATCTCCTGACAGTAAAATAATATTACCATGAGCTTGAGACATGCAACTGTATTGTGGACAGTTATCAAAGTTGTACACAGTGAATCGTGACTACCTCTCTATGAAATTTCATCGCAAATAGCTGAGAGTCAAAGTCCATTTACTTATATATCGTTAGTATTTTTAAAATATAGTACTGTTGTTCTCAGAGTATTCAATTTTTTGTCTTAAATGTAACTTGTATTTAAAAGGCATACGTATATCAAGATATTCTTATTGCTGGATAAGCTTGATTATCTGAACTTTAAGCTAGAAGCGATCGCATCATATCCTGACTTTTCACGGCATCTGGAAAACCTCTCTCCTCTTAGGAGAGAGACTTTGAATTTTCCCCCTCCCCAATACATCAAGAGGAGAAAAAAAGCGTATCTTTGACTACAATTAAGATATTAACTTGGTATTTTTATAAGCCTTGACAGTATGAATGTGGAATTTTTTAACAGGATTCCTTTTATGCCTTTAGTATTACTATGGCTAGCTTACACTCTCCTGGGATGGTATCTTGCTGCTAATCATATTGTTTGGTTAGTAGGAGCTTTTGTGGCTGCTATGGTTATAGTTATTGTGCGAAAGAGTACTTCTTGGTTAGAGCGTTTAGTTGAATTTGGATCTCAAACTTTAGCTGTCATATTATTTTTAAGTATATCAATTGCTTTTGTAGCAACTTGGTCGCTATTATTAAGGCTTTTTCTCATACCTTTAGCGACTACGCTTTTAGCTGATTTGGAAATGCGCTTTTCTGACTTTAATAAGCTAGATTCATTTTGGATTTTAACAGTTATAGCAGTATTAGGTTTGGTTGTGGGTGAATTAATCGATATTCTACTTTTTCCCAGTAGTAGATACTAAAAAATTAAGAGTAAAAAGAGATTTTTTTATTTATTACTTGGCTAATCCACACTAATATCAAATTTTTAGGTGATTGCTAGATCATCTACCTGCTTATCGAAGCAAGGCATGATTACCCACTATTAGTCAATCATTCTCTAGATTAATTTGACATTCTCCCCACCTTGCTCTGAAAAGCATAATTGAAGCGATCGCTGTAGGTATATTGATCTGAATGTGGCGAGATGGATATTACCGCTTGAAGACATATCACTGATGATTGTCATTTTTGAGTCACATTTGTTTTTAACCATAGAGATATAGGTAAAACAGTGCAAAAAAAGATGAAACAAAGCGGAGAGTTCCCACTCAACACTAGTAAGGAAGTGACGTGAGTAGACGTAAAGACTACAGTTTGCTTCAGCAGACAGCAACAACTGAAGTAGCAACACCCAAGCCATCGTTGACATTACCAGATGCAGTGGCTCTGATTGTCGGTATTGTCATCGGGGCAGGGATTTTTGAAACCCCGGCTTTAGTGGCAAATCAAGCAGGTAGTAATATTGCTGTACTGCTTTTTTGGCTAATTGGCGGTGTGGTATCTCTGGTAGGAGCGCTGTGCTATGCAGAGTTGGCAACTGTCTATCCCGATGTTGGTGGTACTTACTATTATTTGAAACGTGCATTCGGGCGGGGAGTTGCCTTTTTATTTGCCTGGGCGCGGATGACAGTAATTCAAACTGGTTCCATTGCTCTGTTGGCATTTGTTTTTGGCGATTATGTCTCTCAGATATGGCGGCTAGGAACGTTTTCGTCTTCTATTTATGCAGCCATAGCGATCGCACTTTTAACTGCTTTGAACATTATCGGTTTGCAGCAGGGGAAGTGGACGCAAAACTTGCTAAGTGCAGCAAAAGTTCTGGGTTTGTTGCTGGTAGTGATTCTTGGGCTTACTGCCATTCCTAATTCTGTTCCCCCTGTAGAATCTGCATCATCAGGAACCTGGGGATTAGCGATGGTGTTTGTGTTGTTGTCTTATGGCGGTTGGAATGAAGCTGCTTACATCTCGGCAGAAATTCAAGATGGACGACGCAATATAGTGCGATCGCTAATGTGGAGTATTGGGATCATCACAGCCATTTATTTGCTAATCAATCTGGCTTACCTACGGGGACTAGGATTAGCAAATATGGCCCAGTCGGAAGCAGTAGCCGCAGATTTAATGCGCTCTCTTTGGGGCGCACCGGGAGCCTTATTCATTAGTGTATTGATTGCGATCGCTACTTTAGGAGCAACCAACGCCACAATCTTTACCGGAGCGCGTACCAACTACGCACTGGGACAGGATTTTTCGCTATTTGGTTTTATGGGACACTGGAAACAGCGTCCAAGTAGTCCCACCTATGCCTTATTCTTGCAAGCAGCGATCGCTTTAGCACTGGTTTTTTTAGGCACGCTCACCCGCAAAGGTTTTCAAACAATGGTGGATTATACCGCCCCAATATTTTGGTTCTTTTTCTTGCTTTCTGGCATATCTCTGCTGGTGTTGCGAATCCGTGAACCCCACATAGCACGACCATTCCGCGTGCCATTTTATCCTTTCACACCATTGCTCTTTTGTGCCGTCTGCGGTTACTTGCTTTATTCCAGCTTGGTTTATACAGGCGTGGGAGCAATTGCAGGTGTTTTAGTTGTCGCAGCAGGTATCCCCCTGTTGTTCTGGAATAACTATCGCCAAGGTAGGACGTGAGATGAGTGAGCAGGGGAGCAGGGGAGACAAGGGGACAAGAGGTGCCTTGTCCCCTTGTCCCCAAGTCCTCTTACCCATGCCCAATGCCCCCATACCCAATACCCAATAACTATTGACAAAGGAGAAAATTCATGAACTTCAAAAAAATTCTGTTTTTACTGGTTACAGGCGTTAGTGTTACCAGTTTAGGAATTGCTGGGTGTACGCCGCAACAACAAGATTTGGAAGCCGGAACACAACAACCTTCTACTTTAACAGGTCAGACCGAAACCGAAACACCATCGGCGACAACTCCCACAACTCAAGTCCAAGAACGTCCTGGAGATGTTCCTTATGTACCTACACCACAGCCAGTGGTAGATGCAATGTTACAAGTGGCAAAAGTGGGTAAAAATGATGTGCTTTACGACCTTGGTAGTGGTGATGGAAGAATTGTTAATACTGCGGCACAAAAGTTTGGTACGCGTGGTGTTGGCATAGATATCAATCCTGAACGTATTAAAGAAGCTAATGATAATGCTCAGAAAGCAGGAGTAACCGATCGCGTCAAGTTTGTGCAACAAGACTTGTTCACCACTGATTTTAGTGAAGCAACAGTAGTTACACTTTACTTACTGCCAGAGGTTAATGCTAAACTCCGTCCGAAGCTGTTGAAAGAACTCAAACCTGGTAGTCGCATTGTCTCCCACGCCTTCGATATGGGCGATTGGAAACCACAGCAGACTCTAAATGTAGAGGGAAAAACTATTTATTACTGGGTAGTTCCTGAACAAGTACCAGCGAATTTGCGATAGGAACTAACGAATTCGTAATTCGTAATTCGTGATTAAGAGGCATCAGATTCAAGTTGAGTTTCCATTTCTTGGATCTGTAGCCTAATTTTTAAGAATTGATTTCTTGAAGAAGAATTCAGAATTCAGAAGTCAGAATTCAGGAGTCAGAACCAAGACGCTCGTTCCTTGCTAATAGCGTTGCTATGCCGCAGGGTTTACGCTGCGTTATCCACCAGTCGTACAGAATACCCAACTGAATTCTGGCTCCTGACTCCTGAATTCTGTTTCGATAAATTCAAATTTTTTTAACTTTAAATTACCTCCATTGGGGGTTGACAAAACAATTTTAGATATTTAAAAGAATAATCTAAAATTCAAAATTGTTTGACTAAGTTCAAATTCAAGCAAGGTCAGGAAATATGATAGGGTTAAAGGGAAAGAATGCTTTAATTACAGGTGCAACTTCAGGAATTGGTCAGGCGATCGCTATCAGACTCGCTCAAGAAGGGTGCAACATCGCCATCAATTACCGCAAAAGCCCAGAAGCGGCGGTAGACACAGAAGAAATGGCATTGCAAAAAGCCTGCGGAAATATTGAAAATTGTGGTGTGAAGTCACTACTACTTCAGGGTGATGTCTCCCAAGAATCAGACATTATCGAGATGGTCAACACCGTAGTAAAGGAATTTGGCAGTTTAGATATTCTAATTAACAATGCTGGGATTCAAATAGAAAGTCCATCCCACGAAGTTACAACAGCAGACTTTGACCGAGTAATTGCAGTCAATCTCCGGGGTGCTTATCTCTGCGCTCGTGAAACTATTAAACACCTCCTATCTCTAAATCGTTCGGGGGTGATTATTAATATTTCCAGCGTTCACGAAATTATTCCGCGACCGATGTATATCAGTTATTCCATTAGCAAAGGCGGGATGGAAAACCTCACCAAAACTTTAGCTTTGGAATATGCCAACCGAGGTATTCGTGTCAACGCTATTGCCCCCGGAGCAACAATTACACCAATAAATCAAGACTGGATAGATAACCCCGAAAAAAAAGCGATTGTGGAAAGTCACATCCCAATGGGACGTGCCGGCTCTTCAGAGGAGATGGCAGCCGCAGCAGCTTTTTTAGCTTCGGATGAAGCCGCCTACATCACTGGACAAACGCTATTTGTAGATGGCGGATTGACTCTATATGCTGACTTCCGGGAAACTTGGTCAGCTTGAGAAAGAGGCAAGGGAGCAGGGAGCGGGGGGCAGGGGAGCAGGGGGAGCATAAAGGGGATTCGCCAACTCTTAGAGAGGCTGCACCAGACAACGGCAGAGCTACGTGACCACCCCTGTTGCGTTAGCTTCCGGTAGAGTACGAGAACCACGCTGGTTGTTGTGGGGGACTCAAACCCATTTTCTGCTCCACAGATGGAGAAAGAGGTCATTTCCCCCTGCCTTTTTGTTGAGTAAGGCTGGCGTACTTTCCATAATTAAGCCGATACATACCATTAGTGGAATTAAATACCCATGACTAGCGCCATCGATAAGAAAAGTCAACTGGAAGCAGAAGCTTGGGAATTATTGGAAGAGTCGATAATTTATTACCAGGGAAAACCCATTGGGACTGTAGCCGCTCACGATCCAGAGGCAGATGCACTCAATTATGACCAGTGCTTTCTCCGCGATTTTGTCCCTTCTGCCTTAGTGTTTCTCATGTATGGGAAACCAGAGATTGTGCGTAACTTTTTAGTAGAAACACTGAAATTACAAAGTCATGAAAAGCAGATAGACTGCTTTGAACCGGGAGCGGGATTAATGCCTGCCAGTTTCAAAGTACATTCTAGGGGGAATGAGGAATTTTTGGTCGCTGATTTTGGTGAATTGGCGATCGCTCGTGTTCCCCCGATTGATTCTTGTATGTGGTGGATTCTCCTGCTACGAGCTTATGAAAAAGCTACAGGCGATTTGTCACTAGCGCGTCAGCCAGATTTTCAAGCCGGAATCAAACTAATTTTGGATCTTTGCTTAGTACATCGGTTTTCCATGTACCCAACAATGTTAGTTCCCGATGGCGCGTTTATGATTGACCGTCGTATGGGAGTCTACGAACATCCTCTAGAAATTCAGGTGTTATTTTATGCGTCCTTGAGGGCTGCTAGTGAATTGCTTTTATCAGATGGAGATGGCGATACTTACCTCGGCAAAGTCAATAGGCGATTGGGATCTTTGAAATATCATATCCGCAACTATTATTGGCTAGACCTGAAGCGATTGGGGGAAATCTATCGTTACAAAGATAACGAATTTGGTAAAGAAATTGTTAATAAATTCAACATCAACTCAGAATCAATTCCTGGTTGGTTGACCGAGTGGTTGCCAGAAACGGGAGGATATTTAGCGGGAAATCTAGGGCCGGGACGGATTGATTTTCGCTTTTTTGCTCTGGGAAATCTGATGGCTATCTTAACTTCCTTAGCAAGCGAAAAAGAATCTCAAAGCATTATGAATTTATTCGCCCAACGTTGGCAAGACTTGATCGGCTATATGCCTGTTAAAATTTGCTTTCCCGCTTTAGAAGGGTTAGAGTGGAGAATTGTTACAGGATGTGACTCTAAAAACAGGGCTTGGTCTTATCACAACGGTGGCAACTGGCCAGTCTTACTCTGGTTATTTGCGTCGGCGGCGCAGAAAGCAGGTCGAACAGAACTTGCTCAAGCTGCGATCGCTATTGCCGAAAGGCGTTTATTGAAGGATAAATTCCCTGAATACTACGATGGCAACAATGGCCGTTTAATTGGCAAAGAAGCCAGAATTTATCAAACTTGGAGCATTGCTGGATTGCTGGCTGCTAAAAAGTTTGTAGAAAATCCAGAGTATTTGGAATTAATCAGTTTTGCAGAGGGTCTTGAAGTCCCAGGCTGTAGCCTGTAAGTATTTAGCGGTGTCATTATCAGGGTGTCTCTACTAACTATTTTCCCAGTCTCCAGTCTCCCCTAGTCCCTAGACCTCTTATTTAATCATGAGAACGGATAAGTAACCTCAAATTCTCAAATACTCGATAACTGATACACTATATTGTAAGAGGTATCTGAAGTGTCATACTTAGTAATATCATCAGATAGTCTTTGCATCCTTAACACGTTTTAACGTGGATAACACATGAAAACTACTTCAGATTTAATTTCAGAATTTGAACAACTATTCAGACAAAAATTACAACTAAATAATTGTAAACTCAGAAAGAAAAGACAAGAGAATAATTATGAAATTATTACTCCAGCTAAAGACATTTTTTTGATGTATTGGTCTGAATTCCCAGAAGTTAGCTTAATATATCAGGCTGTAGGGGTAAGAACTCAGCAGACTAGTGTTTATGAACGTGCTATCCGCTTGCACATTAGTTCTTGTTTGAGTAGTATTCAGGAAAATCCTACCTCTGAAACACCATTATTGGTGAAATAAATAATACTTAGATAACCCACATAATATTTACTAAACTCTCGCCAGTTTTTGTAATATAACTGACGAGGGTTTTTCACCTAAAATCTGTTGATCGAGAGATAAAAATGCAATCTGAAAAAAATCAAGATCCAGATCAGCTAGATTATAAAACCTTGTTAGCCAATGCAAAGCAAGCCTTAAAACTTGAATATCATAAATCAGCTGCTTTAGCGTCCCAACTGCAAACCATAAAAACTCAGTTAGAGCAAGTTCAGGCTGAAAACAAAACTCTCAGGGAAAGTGCTTATGAAGATGTAGTTAAGCACTTTGAGGCACGGACTCAAGCAGCAGAAGCACTCGCATTAAAAACAGAAGTACGCCAAAGATTCCTTGAAGCCAATGGTTGCAAGGATGATGAGAGCTTTGATACTCTATGGGATAGCATTAAAAATAAGATTCAGATCCAAGACGGCGAAGTGAGAATCGTTGCTCCAAATGGTACTCCCAAATTCACCTTAACGGGCAGCATGATGACTTTGAGGGATTTTATTCAATCCCTCAAAAAAGACCCAATCTCGGAAAAATTTTTCTTGAGCTAGAGAGCCAAATTAATCAAAGGCTTTCGCTATAAGTAGACTAAAAATTGTAGTAGAAAGCTATTCATCTTCGTCTCCTGGCGGTCTTTCGCTCTCGCTTTGTTGGGCGTTCCACTCCAAAATAATGCGTTCCAACATCTCAGACTGCGTACAGCTATTAACATCCGCGTACATTTTAATCAACTGCCTCACTTCAGGACTAATGTGGCGGATCTCTAGTTGGTTATTTTGTAGCATGTCCATTAACTTTTAGTGTCTATTACATTATGTTGAACCATTAAACTATGTCTGTTGCAATAAATTTTGTTAATGGCGATCTCTCTTTGTCGCCTGCTATGTGTTTTAGAATCCTTTAACCAGGAGGGGCTGCTTCTTCAAAGGGACGGATAATTGCAGGGGGTGGTGTAACTTCTGGTTTAAAAATTCCCTGTAAGGCTTGTTCTAAGGTTTGGGCCATGACAATCCGGTTTTCGTAAGCCACAACTACCCGCACCAGAGTTGGCAGACTATTCTGTGTGGCTTCTAGATAGATTGGCTCGACATAAAGCAGCGATTGCTCAATGGGAATTACTAATAGATTGCCTTGAATGGCTTTCGACCCTTGGCGATTCCACAGGGAAATTTGCTGAGAAATTACCGGATCTTGGTTGATCCGCGCCTCTATTTGCTCTGTACCATAGACCAGCCTTTCTTTTGGAAAAGTATATAACAATAACTTACCGTAATTAACACCATCCGATCGCGCGGCTAACCAAGCGATTAAATTAGTCCGTTGTCTAGGAGTGTAGGGTAGAAACAGAATAAACTCTTCTGTACGAGAGGTTGCGCCAACAACAGGTGCAGTGGGTAGACTAGTAATCAAATAGTATGGCTCTACCGGACGAGTTTCACTGCCATAGATTTCATTAGGAATCTGCCACTGGTCTTCCCGATTGTAAAATACCTGGGGATCGGTCATGTGATAGGTCATCAACCGCTCAGATTGAATTTTGAAAAAATCCACCGGATAGCGGGTATGACTGCGGAGATTAACAGGCATTGTACTGAGCGGTTTAAACATTTGGGGAAATATCCCCGACCAAGTGGCAATGATTGGATCGCTGGGATCGGCAATATAAAAATTGACAGTACCGTTGTAGGCATCAATTACTACTTTGATAGAATTGCGAATGTAGTTGATCCCATCGCTGCCAGTATCTGAATAAGGATAGCGATCGCTCGTCGTGTAGGCATCAATAATCCAGTAAAGATAACTGGGATTACTGGGAAAATCTTGATTAGCAGCAGCAGCTACTAAATAGGGATCGCTGTCAAATTTCAAAAAAGGTGCGATCGCTTGAATTCTTTGCTTGACATTTCGCCGGAATAGCACCCTTGTCTCTGGTAAAAAGTCCCGTGTTAGCACCATCTGCCAATCTTTCAAATACATGGCAAATAACCACCGTCGCCATGCTGAACCAATTTCAATGCCACCTAGACCATCGTAAGAGTTGTAAACATTATCACTACCACTAGGGTAATCTAACTCTCTAATTCTTGTGCCAGTCATTACGTAGGTATTAACTATTTCACCGTAATAAATTCGCGGTTGCCCAATGGGAATACTTTCGCGAATGGCTGGACTGGAAGTTGTGAGGGCGCTACTATTACCACTAATATCTTTGACAAAATATTCTGGTAGACCACCCGGCCCAACTGTATTAACTGGGCTAACAGTAAACCCGAAACCGTGGGTATAAATTAAATGACGGTTAACCCATGTTTGAGCTTCCTGTGGTACGCCAGTGTAGTCTAATTCTCGTGCGGCAATCAGTACCTGCCGCCGTTCTGTTGCTTCATCCGCTTCCTGCTTAGGTTCTGGTGTGTTTTGGGGTGCTGATGGTCGAGGTGAAGTTACATCTGTTTTCAGAGTATACCGATCAATATCGGCATCAGGGAACCGATAATACGGCCGAATTTGTTGCAGTTGACGGTTAGTTGCTAACAGTGGTCGCTGATCCCAAAGGCGGATATTCCGAATTGTCAAGTCATTCTTTTGAATATCAGCTTCAGTCAGTGTTCCTTGAGGGTTGAAGCCTGTGGAATCGATCGCTTCTAAATCGAACGCTTGACGAGTCAAGGCGATAGTACGTTGAATGTAGGGTTGCTCTCGCTGCAACTCATTAGGTTGGACAATTAAATATTGCACTACCGTTGGTAAAACAACGTCAGCCGCTACAACTAATACTAAATAAATCCCCAACCCGTAAAATACCAAGGAACGATACCGAGATTTGGGTTTCCAGAAAAGCGTTCGCCAAAGTAGATAAAAGGCGATCGCTACTGCCACAACACACAATATGGTATAAGCTGGCAACTGGGCTGTTACATCTGTATAGCTAGCACCATAACTTACACCACGGCTAGAATACACAAGTTCATAGCGACTTTGCCAATAACTCAAAGCCACTACCAACATTAATAAACCACCCATACCGAATAAATGACGCTGCTGCTGAGGCGAAAAACCAGGGAAAATCCCCTGACTTAAACTATCCGCCGACAAAAGATAAGTAAGGGTAACGGCGACGAAACCATACAAACATAATCCCATCAGCCAGAGTTCTAGCAGTTCCCAAAGGGGTAAAGAAAATATGTAAAAGCTGATATCTCGACCAAATAAAGGGTCAGTGCTGTTGAAAGGGGTGGGGTGGAAATATTGCAGCACCTTTGGCCAGTGTTGGAATAGGATGAATGCAAAAATGGGACTGAGTATAACCGCGATCGCAGTAAGTAAAAATTGGGGATAGATTAGAATTGCGATCGCTACTCCCCCAATTAAACCGAGATACCAAACTTGAGAGAAAATCTGCCTCAAGAGTTGCCAGATTGTCTCTGGTCGAAATAGGGCGGGAATGGGTAGACTAGCCGGATTAACTGGAGAATGCCAGTAAGAAAGAACAATTTGACCATAGTGAACCAACATCACCCCGATCAACAAGCTCAATATCAGGGTTAGGGGTAATAACCCGCGCAATCTCAATTTTTTAAAGCGTTGCGGTGTAAGTATCCGGCTTTCGTCGCGTCTTGAATAATGAGGGCTGAGAAAATTTGTTAATTCACTCGTGAGTTTTGCTTCCTCACGCTTAACTTCCTCAATCTTCAGAGACTGGGAATATTTTAGCCGTTGTGCTAAACCCAGATTTAGCAGTAGATAGACAGCAGTTATCCCAGCTACTGCTACCCACAAAACACCACGAGTCATCACCCTCAACAAAAATACCTGGAGGTAGCCGACTTCCTGAAACCAAAAAATCTCTGCTCCGATGCGGGAACCGAGATCCAACAGTAACCCCAGCCCCAAGAATAAAATTAATAGTCTAAAGCCCCATTTCCAGATCATTCCTTGGCAGCCAAACTATCTGCATCAACGAAGGTATTTGATGCTTTCCCAAAAATTATTACTACTTTCCACGATAGCTGAATTCACCGACACCTTAAAATTTATATCCGAAAGTCAAAGTTTAATTTACGTACTTTACAAAAGCATCGTGTTGTGTATAAGGAAGCAGGCGTAAAGAATTGTCGTTGGGATAAGGCAATAGGCAATAAGTATAAAGCTTTTAGCCTAGTTCATTTTTCTTTACATAGTTTTATTTTATTGTGCCAACTTGCTTAAACATAAATAGGTCGGTCGTTTCAGGTTTTTATTAATCATTCTTTGATAGGAAATACACTCAGGCGCTAGGGGTAATTCATGTAGATGCAAAGGGATGAGCCATTCCGGTGAACGAGTTATTCGGTATCAAGGAACTGGCATTAGCGTACCCCTGCGCGTAGGGCTTACCGATTGCCCTTACGACAAATGTGGTTTTTGAAATCATCCATATTTGGTATTTCCTATCAATACGTAAGTATTATATTATTGTTCAATTTGTGCAAATCAATTCTTCAAAAGATATCGCTTAAGCACAACTTTTTTCAAATTATTTAAATTCTTCAATACCTTATGAGGTAAGGAAATTGGGGATATGTATAGGTTCTCAGTGAGATTAACTAAGAACAGAGATAATACTGCATGACTTAAGATGAATATATACTCCCATTCAAATGGATTCCCAGTATGCTCTGTTGTGTGAATCCCGATTGCCAAAAACCCCTAAATCCTGATAAAAACAACTATTGCCATAGTTGTAGAGCAGAATTAATACCCCTGCTGGGAGGTCGCTATCGTCCCACTCAGGTGTTATCAGATGAGGGCGGATTTGGTAGAACCTATTTAGCAGAAGATGTACACAAGCTGAATGAATGCTGTGTTGTTAAGCAATTTGCCCCAAAACTTCAGGGAACTGGGCCACTAACAAAGGCCATTGAACTATTTAAACAAGAAGCAAGCCGACTACAAGAACTCGCCGAACATCCACAAATTCCAACTTTATTGGCTTATTTTGAGCAAAATGGCTATCTGTTTTTAGTGCAGCAATTTATCGATGGGCAAAACTTGCTTAAGGAATGGGAAAGGCGCGGAAACTATAGTGAAACACAGATTCGTGAACTTTTGCTAGATTTACTGCCCGTACTGAAGTTTACCCATGTGCGGGGAGTGATTCATCGGGATATCAAACCACAAAATATTATTCGTCGTCAAAGTGACGGGCGATTAGTGCTAATTGATTTTGGAGCCTCTAAGCAGCTGACAGCAACAGTACAGACTAAAATGGGTACTGTTATTGGCTCACACGGTTACACTGCACTTGAACAGATGCAAGATGGTAAAGCTTACCCAGCCAGTGATTTATTCAGTTTAGGGGCGACTTGTTTTCATCTACTGACTGGGGTTCGTCCATCTCAACTGTGGATACAACAAGGCTATAGTTGGGTTGGGTCTTGGCGACAATATGTAATCAGTCCAGGTAGGGATGGGGTTTCTGTGTCTATAGAGTTGGGTGAAGTTTTGGATAAGCTGTTGCAACGAGATATCCAAAAGCGTTACCAATCGGCTGATGAAGTCATCGCTGACTTGACACCTGGGCTATCATCATTTTCACCACTGCCCGTAACTCTACTTACACCAACATTTGCGTCTACTCCAGCAAACAAAAGGCCAGTTTTAACAAAACTAAATAAGACATTAAAAAGTCAACTGCTGTTAATTTCTAGCATTGTGGTATTGGGATTGGGGGGAGTTTGGTATTTTCAGACTCGCCCCCATACAATGAGCGAATATTCTCCGTCTAATTCTCCGCCTACTTCTTTGCCTATTTCTGCGCCCTCAAAAAGCGATTTTCTACCCAAAGCCTTCAAAGGGCATTCCAGCGATGTGAATTCTGTAGCTTTTAGTCCTGATGGCACAACCCTTGGTAGTGCCAGTGATGATAAGACAATCAAGCTATGGAATCTGGCCAGTGGAGAGGAAATCCACACTTTAGAAGGACATTCCAATTGGATTTGGACTGTAGCATTCAGTCCTGATAGTAAAACCCTTGCCAGTGGTAGTGCAGACAAGACGATCAAGCTGTGGAATGTGGAGACAGGAAAGTTAGTCCGCACCTTAGAGGGAAATACCGACGGAGTTACTTCTGTAGCTTTCAGTCCTGATGGCAAAACTCTTGCCAGTGGTACTGCTAGTAAGGATATAAAAATCAAACTGTGGAATCTGGAGACAGGAAAGTTAATCCGCACTTTAGATGGACATACTGATGGTGTTCCATCTGTGGCTTTTAGTCCTGATGGCAAAACCCTAGCTAGTGGTAGCTGGGATAAGACAATTAAATTATGGAATCTAAATACAGGTAAGGAAATTCGCACTTTAAAAGGAAATGCAGATTCGATTCTTTCAGTTGCTTTTGCACCGGATGGCAAAACCCTAGCTAGTGGCAGTAAAGATAAAACAATTAAATTGTGGAATCTAAATACAGGAAAGGAAATCCGCACTTTAAAGGGACATAAAGATAAGGTTAATTCTGTTGCCTTTTTGCCCAGTGGAACTCAAAATGGCCTTACCCTTGTCAGTGGTAGCAGTGACAAGACAATTAAACTGTGGAATCCTTTGACAGGTAAGGAAATTCGCACTTTAGATACAGGTTCTGGATATATTTATGCGATCGCCATTAGCCCCGATGGAGAAACTATTGCTGGTGGTGGAAGTGGTGAAAATATTCTCAAGATTTGGCAGCCGATTCACTGAAAAATGCAATGATTTTTACAGCAATTGATAGATAATGCAATACAAATTTTAGTATAAATATTAATTATGGGTATGCACATTTGCAGCATCAAATTACCACACAAAAATGCCAAGTAAAATCTATAAAATCATCCTGCATTTATTTATTAAGCCCACCACTGACCGGAATTATTGTATTTTCTGCCTTCAATTATCAATATCTGTCATAGCTGAAGAGGTAATTTTTTCTTCTGTAATCGAGCTGGTTTTAATGCGCTCGCTAACTTCATTATTGCCTAATTTAATAGGCTCGGTAATATAATCTATACCAAAATGCTTATTTAATCGATTGCAAATGCAACTTTAAGCTGATTTATATTTGCAGCTAAAGATTGATGCTGGCGTTGTCAAAACTTAATATGCTTTAACTATTAGTTGTAGCAATTCAATTGAGGAATGTGATCGTGAAACGCTTTAATGTCTCCAAAATTCTAGGAAGTACTGTTCTAGCTCTAAGTTTGGCTACTTTACCCACAGTTATGCCTGCTTCTGCTCAGACAACAGCAGCTCCTGATGGTACTGCTACAAACACTACTACAGACCGCGCTGCTACCGATCGAAATTATCAAGATGGTGATTGGGGTTTGTTGGGCTTGCTCGGTTTATTTGGTTTATTGGGTCGCAAGAACCGCAAAGCTGATGATAATGTAGCTTAGGGACTTCCAGAGAATAAAATATACAGTCAATAAAAATGATAATCATTTTAAGGGGGAGAAAGGGGTTGCCAACGGCAACCCCTTTCTCCCTCAATAAATAGGCAAGATAAATGTCTGCACAAAGAGAGTTCTTAAATGCAGTGAGCTGAATTGCTATCGACTATTTTTGCGCTTTTAACTTTTTGAAAATTACGTTACTCCACAACAGATATCAATAAACCACTTACCTAAATTTGGTAAATTATCTTCGGTAAAATTAGTCAAACGTTCAATCTTATTTTCAATTTCTTGCATAGCTTTTTTAGTTAGACGGACTCCGCTAGAGTAAGTCTGAGTAACTAACTTAACAACTGGACTTTTACCATTCCACGTCATAGTCTTAGCAAAATTTAATGCAGTTTCCACATCGTCTAAAATACTGCCATTCCAATGATTCTCCAAAACAGCCCAAGTTCTTTCAATTGGATTATATTTACTGTGATAGGGAGGGTAATAAGCTAAACGTATATTTAATTTGTATGATTGAGCAAATTCAACTATACGTTTCATAAACTGAGTACGTCGAGAACTATTTTCTCCTCCATTATCTTGATTAATAAGTAAAGTTTTTATTTCCGAAAATCGCCAGCTTTCTGATTTCCAAAAATCCCCTAAAATGTCAACGATAAAATCGCTAGTTACTTTGGATTCTGTAAAATACAAAAATAGCTCGTCAAGGTCTGGAAGAAAGATACCATAAGGAGCTACAGTTGTTTTTGGTTTGAAGTCGTGGTCATCAGTTTCTGTTGGTACTCGATTTCTACCACCACGATCAAAGGAGCCGATATTTACGCGAGCTTTCGCATCCAAGCTTAAACGTAAAATAGTTGGGTCATCTGAAGCTTCTTGGTGAACTATAGCTAATTGCTCAAAGATTGCATCAGTTTCGGGAATTTTTTTTGAGGTTGAATTTTGGCAACCCTCTTGAGGCGATACCCTAAATCATTTAACTTGACACGAATTGTTTCTGAAGTTGGTAATTCTTCTTCAGCATAACCAAATTTTTCAATTAATTGATGTCTTACAACAGATGCGCCCAGTCGGGTATAGAGTCTTTGACTTTTAAAAGTCGGGTCTATTTGACTTTGAGAATCGACTAGTTTTTTGATATCTTCTAAAAGAGTTGGTAGGTGTTCTTCTGCTTTTTTTCTTCCTCTACCTTGATAATTATCCACACAAGTGATACCACTATTTAATTCTTTAATTCCTTTACCAATAGTTACACGGTTCCATCCTAACTCTCGCTCTGCTATAGACTTTCCTCCGTGTCCTAATGCCACAACTGTTTGTGCAATGAACCTACGTTTAGCTGCTCCCTTTAATTGATGTGCGGTTTCCTTCAATAACTTTTTCAATGAATCTGTTAATTGTATTGACACCTCAAACATCCCAAAATCGAATCATCATTCAATTTACTACAACTTGGGGTGGGAGAGGCTGCCAACGGCAGCCTCTCCCACCCCCCTAACAATGATTATCATTTTTATTATCTGTATATTTTATTTTCTGGAAGTCCCTTATCGTGATCCTAATGTGGTAGGTTCCCCTGGCTCCCGTTCTAACTATTAATAATAAGTTGCATTCTAATTTTGCGTAAGTCTTAAAAATTATTATGGGTAAAGCCTGCATCAGCAGGCTTTGTTTGTATGTTTACATAACTCCAACCATTGGGGAGTAAGGACGTATCAAGTTTCCTTGGTTCAGTTGTTAATTAGGGATTTTTCAAAAATAAAATTGGCGAACAAAACAGCACCATGACACTTCTAATTTTAGCCATTTTCGTGCAAACTTAGTAAAGTTATACCAATTTTTTATGAAGCTGCATATAATTAGATCCCCCCTAGCCCACGCCAGTCGCTCCACTACAGCGCTTCGCGCATCCTGCGGCGGGGGAGACCCCATCGCTTTTAGCGTCTCCCCTTGGGAGAAGACCGCGCTGGCTCCCCTTGAAAAAGCAGGGCTGATTCATCCCCTAAAACCTGTAAAATAGCAAGTGTTTAGGGGATAAAAATTATGGGTGCGAATCTAATCGAACAGTTAAAGCAAGTGGAAGACTTTAGGACAAAAGATGGTCGAAGACATCCACTTTGGTTGGTTTTATTGTTTGTAATAATGGGCACTATGAATGGATATGTGGGATATCGTGGGTGGGGAGATTTTGTGAATAGGCATAGTCGGGTATTAATAAAGAAATTTGGTATCCAAAAACATGGAGTTCCATCTTATTCAACTATCCGACGTGTAGTGATGGGAGTAGAGTTTGATAAGCTGGCGGAAAAATTCAATGATTGGGCTAAAAGTTATGTTGAAATAGAAGAATTAGAATGGTGTGCTATGGATGGGAAAAGTATTAAGGGGACGGTGAAAGACTACAATTCATCTCAGCAAAATTTTGTCAGCATAGTATCAGTATTTGCTTGTAAAAGAGGGCTGGTCGTCGGGATGAAAAAATTTGAAAACCATGATAAAAGCGAAATCCAGGTTGTACAAGATTTAATTACAGCAATGGATCTACAAGGTGTGGTTTTCAGCTTTGATTCCTTACATTGCCAAAAAAAACTTGTGAGATGATTATAAAAAGTTGTAACGATTACGTCATTGCAGTTAAAAATAATCAGCCAAAACTACATAGCCATATTCAACGCATTGCTGCTCTGAGAAAACCAACAAGTCGTATAGTTGAGACAGAGAAAATTAGAGATAGATTGACAACACGTACTGTAGAAGTATTCCATGAGATCAAGGGAATTGATCCAAAATGGATAGGGATAAACTCTTTAATTAGAGTGGAAAGAGTTGGAACAAGAAAAGGCAAAAAATATCACGAAATTGTCTGTTATATTAGCAGTCTGCTCGGTACAGCTAAAGAATTTGCTATCGGTATTCGCGGTCATTGGGGTATCGAAAATCGCCTCCACTGGGTGAAAGATGTTGTTTTCAAAGAAGATAGTTCCACAATCCGTATGGGTAATGCTCCGGCAAATCTTTCCATTACCAGAGCAATCGCACTCAACATCATTCGCCGCAATAGTTATGCTTCTATAACAATTGCTCACAGATTTCTATCTCATGATATTGACAAACTCCTTGCCCTTGTGGAATGAATCAGCCCTGCCTTTTTAGGGGGGATTTAGGGGGATCAAGATATATGGAACTTCACATTAAATTGGTATTAGTTAGTGGTCATTAGTTATAATTTCAATAAAAATGGAAGATTCAGTATTTATTATATTTCTTTCCTTTGGATTTCTTTGGGTTTTGATGGGAGTTGTAGGTTGGATTGCATTTCTAAAATCTGAGGGTGAAGAAATTAAGTTTGGAAAATGGGGACTGATAGTTGCTATTCCAATCTTAATTCCAATAATTTTTACTTTGATTATTGGTGTTCTTTATTATAGGTAAAAACAGTAATTCTATCGTAATATTTATGTCAACCGCAGGTAAGCCTAAGTAGTTCACTTGTGAATTGCACCCCTGACCAAAATCACTGTACTTTCTACACCAGAGGCGATCGCTTCGGGAATATTACCTTGAATTGCCTGCTGCAATAATCCCTCGCGGGAAGCTCCCAAAACGACAACATCGTAACCTTCGGTTTTCACTAGGTTAATCACACCTTCAGCTACTGAATCAGCTTGCACTGGGAGCGCAACTACAGTACTAGACAATTTTTGCCGTCGCATTAAATGGCGAATAGCTTGTTCTGAAATTGACATATCCGGCTTAAATTCAAATGGCTTAAACACCTGTGTCAAGTGAATTTGCGGTTCATTCCCCAATGTAATTAAAGCAGGTAATAACTTAATCGCTAGCGGAGAATTGGGGCCACCAGCCATTGGTACTAGCCAGCGATTGAACTGGGGGCTGGAAATTAGGGAGTGCCCAGTTGTGCCTAATTTTACTAACACGACTTCGCAGGTGGCTTGGCGAATTATGTTGTCTACAACGCTGCCAAAAATCCGACCAGGGGTAGATGTGTTACCTTTCCATCCCATTAGAATTAGGTCGATGTGTTGTTCGTTGATTGTTTCTAAAATTGCTTGGGCGACATCGTGGGTAACTCGAATCTGCGTGTGCAAGGGGATTTTCCACTTTTTTGCTAAAACTTCTGCCTGTCTTAGCAAGCGGCGACTTTTTGCCGTTCTTACCTGTGTTTCTGATGGGGAACTGTGGCGGGGTATGAGCATAACTTGCACGCAATCTATTTCATAATGGCGATCGCGGGCAATAGCTGCTGCCATTTGTAATAAAATACCTGCGGTTTCGGGATTAGCTACTGGTACTAATAATCTACCGCTACCGGTGCTAGGCGATCGCGTTTGGTAAACTATGTATGAAGGTTCTGGTTGCAGCTTAGGAGTTCCATTTCCACAATTGAGATGATCTACTTCCGCCCGAATAATATCTGCACGGGTAATAATCCCGATCAGTTTCCGTCCATTCACCACTGGTAAGCGACTGATTTGATAGCGATCGAGTAAATACAACACATTGGCCAGAGTGTGAGTCGGTGTTACCGTCATCGGGACAGGTGTCATAATTTCTTTTAAGAAAATATCGGCTAAATTGCGATCGCGGAGCGTGTGCTTTGCACTCTCACGAATTTTCAGCAAATCTGATTGCGTCACAATCCCTACTAACTTGCTATCTTCTACCACAGGAAAACCGCGATGATGGGAACGAGCAAAGGACTGCATGGCTTCTTCTAAGCTCATCTCTGCATCCAGAGTTTCCACTCGTTCTTGCATCACATCTTTTGCAGTTAACTTAGTTAATGCTCCCTCCATTGGAAGTTGTTTGGTGAGAGTAATACCTTTTAACTCCAAAAGTTTCTCATAAAGCGAACCAGGTACTACCTTATCCGCAACCAGATAAGCTGCTACAGAAACAATCATTAAAGGTAGTACCAGATTGAAATCTGTAGTCATTTCAAACACAATCACAATTGCTGTGATTGGCACTTTGGAAACGGCGCTAAAAAATCCACCCATACCCGCTAGGGCGTAAGTAGTCGGAGAACCAACTCCAGTGATATATAACTCAGCTACACCGATGATATGTCCTAAACAAGAACCCAAAATCAAACTGGGAGCGAATAATCCCCCCGGCGCTCCCGAACCAAATGCTATGAGTGTGAGGATGAATTGGGCGGTAAAGGCGATCGCTGCTACTGTAGGTTGTGAATCTCCAGTAATGAAGGACTCCCGTAATCCTGTATTATCACGGAAGGATGCAGGGAGCATAGCTACGACAACACCAGAGATAAATCCAGCTAAAGCTACCCGCAGGGGTAAGCTGATGTGTAATCTTCTATAAAATTTAATACTAAATATTAAGCCACTATGAAACAATGCACCCAACAACCCTGCCAAGATCCCTAACAGTACGAAAAAGGGAATTTCTGGGATAGAAAATTGGCTGGAAGATTGCGTTAATTGCAGGTTAAGGTCAAAAGAGCCACCACCTAAGAGTCGGGATATCACCCCACCAATAAAGGAGGCGATAATGGCAGTTCCCAGAGTCAATCCTGATAAATCTTGGAGTAACTCTTCAACGATAAATAATACACCTGCGATCGGAGCATTGAAAGCAGCAGCCAAACCCGCACCCGCACCGGCTGCAATCATTTGCCGTCGATGATCGGGAGAAGTGGGAACCCAACGACTCATTCCTGCTGCCAAACCTGCCCCTACTTGGACAGTAGGGCCTTGCCGTCCTAGAGTCATGCCCGAACCGATGGCGATGATAGCGCTGAGTAACTTTACACCCGCTACCCGCCAGGATAAATTCACAGGCACATTGGCTAGACTTGCTTTGACTTGCGGAATACCGCTACCAGCAGCCTCTGGAGCCAATCTATCCACCATCCATCCAGCGAGAAATCCCAGGACAAGACCAATTACAGGTAATACCAGCCATGCCGGAAAAAGGTGGGTCGTATGCACTCGCCATGTCCCCAGCCATCCCGATCCTACTTTCAGGAACACCGCAGATAGGGCAGCAACCAAACCGATAACACAAGCTTCGGCGATCGCTAAACCTCTTCTAGGCTGCCACCAGGTGCGAAAACGCTGATTTAGAATAGGAAGAGACATAAGGGACTTCCAACTAAAAAATATCCCATCGCATTTAGGGCAGGGGGCAGGGAGCAGGGGGGGGAAAACTAGTCGTGTTGAGTCCAGAAATTGGAATAATTTATTTTTTGGAGTTCCCTAATTTGTGAGAATTAGGGCATTGGGCATTGGGCAATAATCGTTATTTTTCCCCTGCCTCCCTTGCTCCCCCTGCCCCCTGCCTCTTTAATTACTTCTCCCCGTGGTGGATAGCCCTTCTACTATCAGAGATGGAGTATAACAAGAACCATTCCAGTCACCATCGTTGCCCAGTGCAACCAATTGCTTCAGGGCTGTGTAAACATTACCTGCAACCATAGTATCCTTAACGCGCCCAATTACTTGACCATTTTGGACTCGGTAGCCTAAATCGACATTGATCGAAAAATCTCCAGAAATACTCCCACCATCACCCAGCATTTGATCCACAATCAAGCCATCATCTAGTTGTTGAATCAAATCTGGTAGCGATGCCGAACCTGGCTGGATGAGAAAATTAAATAAACCAGGAGTGGGATAGCTGCCTAAACCAGGGCGAAAACCATTTCCAGTAGTGTCAGTACCCAGTTGGCGGCCGGTGGTGCGATCGCCATAGAAATGCTGTAAGATTCCGTTTTGGATAAATACTAAAGATTGGGTTGGAGTACCTTCATCATCAAAAGGGCAACTGTAAGGGCCAGCTTCTGGATCTTGGTAGAGAGTGAGACTGGGGGCGACAACTGGGTTCCCTAAACGTTCTGCCCAAGGTGAAGATACTTCTAAGACTTGCTTGCCATTCAAAGCGGCTTGCACAGTACCCCAAAGCATATCAGCAGCTTTAGAAGTGAACAAAATCGGGACACGACCAGTAGGGGGCGAGACATTTTCTCTGGCCCAAATTAACCGTTGTAAAATTTGG
Organism: Nostoc sp. ATCC 53789; assembly: GCF_009873495.1. Classification (GTDB taxonomy): domain Bacteria; phylum Cyanobacteriota; class Cyanobacteriia; order Cyanobacteriales; family Nostocaceae; genus Nostoc; species Nostoc muscorum_A. The sequence goes on from NZ_CP046703.1 coordinate 1,298,505, forward strand.
TTAGCTAATCTCTCAGGGTGGAGTTCTCCCCGCTTGGTTTGACCGTCAGCAACACTTAAAAAATCATCGCCACGTACCCATTCTGCTGATACATAGCAGTTAAGGGTAGTATCAGTGTAGTAACAATCTAAACCTTTGGTGTTGACTATTCTGGTAGTTTCAATATCACATTCCCAGTCACCATTGCACACAACATCGGGATAGACATCGCGGATGAGTGCGATCGCTTCTTTGCCCCAGTCTACCAAAATCTCTATCGGTACACTTTCTCCTAAATCTGGGTAGGAGGGCTGAAAGTTAGAGCCTAATTCTACAGTTTCCGGTTCATTCAGGTGACTTAATGCCAGAGCTTTTTCCACCATCACTTCGGCTAAGACAGAACCGTAAGCCACCGTCAGCCCCGGACGACCGTTTCGCCAAAGCCGTAGTGCTGTACCTTCAGATTGGTTGGTTTCTAGCTGTTTGAGTCGGTTTGCCTCAAAAAACACTGGACGAGAAAGCGATCGCGACTGATACACCTCAGCAGCTTCTGCTCCAGATTTTATAGCTAGTTCCAGCAACTGTTCGGCTAGTGTATCTTGTGACAAATTTTCAGAACCCATGACCCTTAGTGAATTGTGGATTTTGAACCGCATATCAACGCACCTTGGAGAAAGTGCGATCGCTAAAAACCAACGATCGGGCTTTCTGCCGATGGACGCAGATAACTATCCAAAAATCATCAGCGTTTCCTTACAGTTACGATTTGGAACCGCAGATCAAAACTGATGGACGCAGTTAATTATCCCAAATCATTGTCATGTCTCAACGGATCTAGTCATTTGTCATTTGTCATTGGTCATTAGTCCCCATTCCCAATTCCCAATTCCCATCTTCAAAGATTAACCTCTTGCAATAGCCAAAAACCAGCAAAAGATTCTGCTTTGGGATCAGACTGTATACCAATAAAATGCACTCCGTTAGCTTTTTGCTTGGCTTCTTCAAAACCTTTAGCCTCTGCCAAGACTTGAGGTTTTTTGATATTTGCCACAATCCAGCTTTCATTAACACCCGTTTCTAAAAGCAATCTCGGCTCTTCACTGGTGTCAAATCTTAAGAAAGCTAACTCCAAACCAGACATCCAGCCAGCCAAGGGTAAGGCTCTCGGTGAGAAAATCAAAATACCAGGAATACGGGCTTCGGGTGAAACTTTTGCCAATTCTAAAGGGAAAGCTTCACCAAAGCCAATTTCCCACTCTGGCATTTCAGCCAAATCCGCAGCATCCAAGGTAACAAATACCCACTGTTGCCCTTCCAAAGCATCTGGTAAACGTTGCGGCAAAGGTTTTTCCAAGCGGACTGAGGGATTAGTCCCCCCTTGATACCCCGGTTCTTGAGGATACACTTCCTTCATCCGCTCTTCTAGCCATTGGTTAAGAACCAGAGTGCGGCGGCTAGGCTGGGCGGGAATGCTTATATCTTGACAGGCTTTTGTAATCATGTTGTTCATTTGGCGGCGGAAAAAGCGGATTTTAATTGGTGCTTTTCCAGCTTGGTTAATAGCCTCTTGCAATGCTGTCCGCAACCAGCCCGAGTTTACCTGGGTACTGGGACAATATTGAGCATAGCGAAACAAAGAATCTGGTTTTGTGCCAATATCCAAGGGGCTTTCGCAGACTAAGACTTCCCAAATTTTTTTCTGATTATCGTCCAAAATCGGACGGGAGTAAAAATCGATTTCCCAAATACTGCCCATGTTTTGCGGTAAAAATCTGGCTGCTATGTTTTCCTGATATGTTGATCATACGAGTGTTGGGGCAGCATTGGGCATTGGGAATTGGGAATTTGGAAGAGGACTTGGGGACAAGGAGAATTGGGGACAAGGGGAAAGACTTGTTTCAAGTTCTCACCTCTTGTCCCCTTGTCCCCCTGCTCCCCATTCCCCATTCCCTCTCCAAAAATGAATGTAGAGACGTTGCATTGCAACGTCTCTACAAGGGTTTCAGGTAACGCATAATTAATTTCTGGAGATGTCTAGTATTCTCATCTGTTGAGTATATGCTGTGTTGTGTTTAGATTTGAGGAAAAATAGCGATCGCTAAAGTATCTCCTTAATTAACCACGATTGATCCAAACGCCTCTGAGTCCTGCTGCTTTAGCGGCGTAGTAGTCTTCTACAACGCTATCGCCAATATGCCATGCTGCTGAAGGGGAACATTTATGTTTATCTAAGGCAATAGCAAAAATTTGAGGATCGGGTTTAGCTGCACGTACCTGGGTAGCAATAGTGACGGAGGTAAAAAACTCTCTCAATCCCAAACTTTGCAATACTGAATAAATCCGGGAATCAAAATTGGATAGCACCCCCAAAGTAACCCCCAACCGTCGCCAGTTGATTAAAGCTGGTAAGACATCGGGATAGACAAACCACGGTTCGCCAGTGCCAAAGTGAATGTAAAGTTCGCTAAAAAAAGCCGAAAAGTCAGAAAATTCCTTGAGGACACCTGCACTTTCAAAAGTGTTCAGGGCAATTATCCGCCACCAATCAAACTCGCGCTGGGGAATATCTTGGAGTTCTGCATCTGGAAATATCGGCGGCGGGGCTGCTTTAAAGCTTTTGATGAAAGCTGTATTCAATGTTTCGGCTGGAACCGTCACACCAAATTCCTCGGCTATCTGACTATAAACTTTACCTACACTGCCTTTAACATCGAAGAGTGTACCCACAGCATCTAAAAAAATAACTTTCGGTTGTTCCATCAAAGTTTGAAGATTTTGAATGTTAGATTTTGGCTCGTTAGAGAGGTTCTGTGGGTAGAGTCTAGCATCTGCTAAGTAGCTTGACGAAAATAAAGTAAATCATTGTCATTTGTCATTTGTCATTGGTCATTAGTCTCCATCCCCCATTTCCAATTCCCCATTTCCAATTCCCCATTCCCCATTCCCAATTCCCAATTCCCAATTCCCAATTAAGTTACTTAGAAAGTGTCTCGATGATTGGACGTACTAGCCAATTAAAACCAACTTTGAGTTGATGGTCTAAAGTTGGCAACCTATATAAATAGGCAATCCGGCGGGCGACGGATGCCAAGGGCCCATCTAGTTTAATTCCCAAACCAGTAAGGGTGGCGTTGTTTTTACCCAATGTCATCATTTCTCCTAACTGTTGGTAGTGGAAGGGAAGGAGGGGACGATTAGTGAGACTTGCCCAAATATTCCAAGCAGTATAATCAGCTTGTTGAAAAGCGGCTTGTGCTGTAGCGGGGACTTGCTGTCCTTCAACATCATGAGAGTCTGCTAAATCTCCCAAGGCAAAGATTTCTGGATGATCAATCACTTGTAAATTAGATGTAGTGCTGATTTGACCGCGCTGATTTTGCTTGAGGGGAAGAGATTTCACTACAGGCGCAACCCTATTTCCCACGGTCCAAATTACCAAATCTACGGGAATCGTGTCTAACTGGCTTTTGTACTCTAGGGTGATGCTATTTTGCTCTATTGATTCGACTTTGGTTTCTAAGTCCAGAAATACGCCACGGGCTTCTAGAGCTTTTTTTGCTGCTTCCCGGTTAAACTCTGGAGAAGTTCGCAAAATTTGATCGGCGATTTCAACGATCCGAAAGCGTCCTCTTTCACCGAGTCTGTCGGCTAACTTACAGGCTAACTCTACACCACTGTAGCCAGCCCCAATAATTGCCACCCGAATTTTATCAGCATCCGATTCTTCTAAAAATCGCAGGCGTTCTTCCAAGCGATAGGCATCAGAGATGGTGCGGAATGGGTAGCCATAGGTTGCCGCACCGGGGACTAAATCTAGCGGTGTCTCACCTCCTAGTGCCAGCACTAAGCGATCGTAAGGGATTTCTGGCCCTTCATGTATATTTACCCGTTGCTGGTCGATGTCAATTCCAGACACAACTCCTTGATAAAAGCGCACCCCAGTGCCTTGTAAAAGTTCTTCAAAAGGTGGAGCAATTTCCCAAGTTTGCAGTTCGCCAGTGAGTAATTCGTAAAGTAAAGGGGAGAATAGGAAGCGATCGCTTTGATCTACCAAAACAATTTCGGGTTTTTGCGTAGATTCCCAAGGTAACTGGCTTAAGCGCAAGGCTGTGTAGAGGCCACCAAAGCCTCCGCCAAGGATACAAATTCTAGAATTTTGTTGAGTCATCGATTTTATCTATAAAAGGATCAATACAAGCTGGGCAACTAACTTCAGTCTAGTCAGTTAAAGCGGACTTTTCAAAATCACATCAAGTTTTTGAGAGATTAATCATTAATGGTCACAGTTATCTAACGGTCGATTCGCTATATTTAACGGTTAACAGGCAACGGCTAAAAGGAGTTAAAGAGATGGAAATTAAGCCAACTGACCCATCGCTAGCACTCAAGGAAATTCCCCCTGGCTATCTCAACATTATGGGTTACGTCGATCAATCAGAAGTTAATGGCCCTGGTTGTCGTGCAGTCGTCTGGGTACAAGGTTGTCTTCGTGAGTGTCCTGGCTGCTTTAATACTAACTCTTGGTCATTTGAGGCTAACCAATTGATTGCTGTTGATACCCTTGCCGAGAATATTCTCAGCAATCCCCACAACACGGGTGTAACATTCTCTGGTGGAGAACCATTTTGGCAAGCAACTGCACTAGCGTCTTTAGCTCGTAAAGTAAAAGCTGCTGGGTTAAATGTAATGTCTTTTTCTGGGTTCACTCTCAAGCAACTACAGTCTCAATCTGCACCCCCAGGTTCTCAAGAATTGTTAGAACAACTTGATATCCTAATTGACGGGCCTTTTGTACAATCCCTGGCAATTAATTCTCCTAACTCTCCAGTTTCTTCTAGCAATCAACGGGTTCGTGTGTTAAACCCGGCTTTCCAAGACCAAATTACTTGGGCTAGCGATCAGATAGAAGTCCACATCCTCAAGGATGGTGGCCGCATTGTCACTGGCTATCAAGGTGGGCTGGAATTAACGTAGGGAATTGGGAATTGGGCATTGGGCATAAAAAATTTAGCCTCAGAAGATCAACGTCCACCTTCTGAGGGTCAACGTCCACCTTCTGAGGTTCAATGTTCACCTTCTGAGGTTCAATGTTCACCTTCTGAGGTTCAATGTTCACCTTCTGAGGTTCAATGTTCACCTTCTGAGGTTCAATGTTCACCTTCTGAGGGTCAACGTCCACCTTCTGAGGTTCAATGTTCACCTTCTGAGGGTCAACGTTCACCTTCTGAGGGTCAACGTCCACCTTCTGAGGTTCAATGTTCACCTTCTGAGGGTCAACGTCCACCTTCTGAGGCTCAACGTTCACCTTCTGAGGCTCAAATTTTACTCTCCCGCTCACTCATCGAAGAAAAACTATATGTAAATGCAGCTTTGTTTGGGACAGATTACATTTAATGAAAATACTAGACCGAAATTTGACTAAACCATTTAAGACAATTTTTACTGAACACCGCGTACTTTGGGCTGTTTTACTCCTTAGTGCAGCACTGGTGATAACGCTAGCGCTGTCACTTTCTCAAGGAGCAGTACCTTTAAGTATGTCGGAATTTTGGCAAGCCATACTCCGCAAAGGCGATCCAGTTAAACAGACAATCTTCTGGGATTTACGTCTCCCGCGCATTACGGCTGCTCTCATTGTCGGCGCAGCTTTGGGAATGTCAGGAGCATTACTGCAAGGGATGTTACGCAATAGTCTTGCCGATCCATTTATTTTGGGCATTTCTGCGGGTGCTGGATTAGTTGTGATTGTGATGATTGTGTGGCAAATATTCCCGATCGCAATTCCTTTAGCAGCGTGGATAGGGGCAATTTTGACTTCTGCGATCGTTATTTTACTCGGTCGTGCGGGGTCGGGAATTTCGGTTGAGCGGTTAATTTTAGGCGGTGTGGCGGTGAGTTCTTTATTTGGTGCTGTACAAAGTACATTGCTGCTTTTAGCTGAAGATGGTCAAATTCAAATTGCGCTCAGTTGGCTGGTTGGTAGTCTTAATGGACGCGGTTGGCAAGAAATTTCGACGGCTGGCCCTTATATTATTGTTGCATTGATCGGGGGATGCTTACTGGCGCGATCGGTAAATGTGCTGGCTTTAGGCGATGATTTGGCTGTGGGCTTGGGGGTTTCGTTGACGCGATCGCGTTTGTTAATTGGTGGTGTCGCCACTCTCTTAGCCGCAGGTGCAGTCAGCATCAGTGGTTTGATTGGATTTGTTGGTCTTGTTGTCCCTCACGGTGTCCGCCTCATTGTTGGTACAGATCATCGCTTTGTTTTACCGCTTTCCGCCCTTGCAGGTGCATGGTTACTGACTTTTGCAGATTTACTCTCTAGATTAGGAGCAGTAGAACTACCAGTAGGTTCTGTCACCGCGTTGCTGGGTTCACCGCTATTTATCTGGTTACTTTATCGTCGTTCTGCTGGGTTTAATAAATTTTGAGCTAATCCGCTTGGATTAAAGCCAAAATTGTTTTTTAGTTTACAGCTATTTTCAGGTAAATAGACCACGCGGTAGGGGCCAATACTGCTCGGTTTTTGCATTTTTAACTCGGAATCGGGTTTGGGGAAAAGGTTAAAGGGTAAGGGTTAAGGGTTTTTTCTTTCCCTTTTGCCTTTCCCCTTTTCCCCTTAACCGAGAAGTATTGCGGTAGGGGCGCAAGGCCTTGCGCTATAAAATAATATTCTTTAAGACTCAGTGTATAAAAAACCTGCCAAATTGGCTATATGAGTTTGGTTGTCTCTGGTAAAGTATTAAAAGTAAATTACTTGTGGGCTATATTTACCGAGGTTTACTATACTTTTAAAAGCATTTTACTAAGTCCGCTCATTTTGCTTTGCTAACGGAATAATAAAAATTGCTGGTGTATTCACTACAACAGCAACAAGCAGAATGATCAGTTTTGGTTTATTTACCTCGTCTATTTTAAAATAGACGAGGTATTTTTATTTATTCACTTGCATTTATACCAATTACACCCATAATTATTAGGGCGATCGACAAAAGTTTGATAAATGTAGCAGATTCGCGAAACCAAATAATACCAATGATTGCAATTAGGACAGTTCCCAACCCAGCCCAGACAGAATAAGCCACGCTTACTTCAAGTCTCTTGAGAGCAAGAGTTAAAAAACTAAAACAAAGTCCATAAAAAACAAATATTAATACTGAAGGGACTAATTTAGTAAATCCTTCTGATAACTTCATGCAAGTTGTGCCTGAAACCTCAAAAAGTATTGCTGCGATGAGATAAATCCAACTTGTTGACATATCTTTTGTGAGCGGTTTGTTACCAGTCTTTTATTATCTCTATGAAAACAAGAAAATACAACACTTTTAATTTATATTATTGATTGAGCAAATACCCTAATTGCAATTATTTGTGAAACTGCACAGAATAATCTGGTTCAAAGTTGTGGCAAAATCACCTTATTCAGAAACAATCTAAAATGTAATCGGTATATTATTGTTCCTCATAAATAGGTTAGTAATTCCGATGCCTGGCTTCTCAAATAAGCTAGGTATTTATCTAATATTAGCTTACAGGCATATTATAGAAATTATAAATTAGAGAATTTTTAAATTCAAGTCTCTATTGTCGAGTTTACCGAACTTCACAAGTTCAGATTACCCTACATTTATTTTGGTTCGGTAATCATCATAAATCATGTGATAAAAACCGAATTTATACCAATTTAATATGAAGCTGCATAGAAAAGAGCTTCGAGAATAAAGTTATAAGAAGAGATAGATATTACCTGCTCAAGTGTAAGTTGATTAAATATTTCTTGGATGCGATCGCGTAAATTCTGTAAAGAAGAGAAAAGCTGATTTTTGAGTGGTTTCTTGAGGAGCTGCCAAAGCCTTTCAATGGGATTGAGTTCAGGGGCTGAAGGTGGTTGAAACAGAGGAATAATATTTTCTGGCCAACGAATTGCTGAACTTGTATGAGCAGGTGCTTGGTCAACCTGTAAAATAGCGTAATCCCCACCTAATTGTTGAGATAGCCAGTCCAAAAACTGTTGAAAACACTCGCCATTCAGTTTTGGATATTCATAAAGAAAATGATCTCCAGTCAATGGTTCAATTGCACCATAAATCCAAAAATTTTCCCGTGGCCATTTCACCTCAACAGTAGGCTTAACTCCAGAGGCAGTAATCACTTTTCCTGTAAGAGTTTTCAGTCCCACCCTCGTTTCATCCTGGCACAGGTAGCGAACACACTTGCCGGGTGCTAGATGTTTTTCTAGACAATTCAGAATGATACCGAGTTTTTTTTAAACTCAGATACTAACTTTTCATCCTGCTTATGGCTTTGAGGACGTGGTACTTTTAGTTTTGCCCCTAATCGATATCGAACCAATGCATAAACCGTTGCATACTCGATATCAAGCCCCTGCTCTTGCTTTAACCACTCTACTATTGCACCATAGCTACTAAAGCCTTTTCCTGTTTTTAACTCCTCTTCAAGTGCCGTGATCGCTCCTTCAGGAATTTTCCGTTTTGCTCCCGGAGCTTTTTTTATTTTCAATAATTCATCTAGCCCACCCGATCTATATTTTTGTAACCATCTTGTCACCGTTGATGTATCTTTAGCCAAGCGTTTTCCAATATCTTGCTGCTCCTTGGCCTGCCCGCTTTTTATCCACCACAGCATAATAAGTTTTTCTTTCTGGTTCCCTAAATTAGCTGTTTGTAGGCGTTTTTTAAGTTCTTCTTCGCTCTCTGCGATTTCAATCTCAAAAGGGCGGCTCATGGTTCTTTTAATTTATCGAGTTTGTTTTCTCTATTATATGCAGCTTCATATTAAATTGGTATTACACCACTTTTATTTTTAAATACTATGAAAAGCAAGGAAATAAATCCTCAATTAGTCGAACAGCAAACATACTGATTATACGAGGTAGAAAGATGACATTAGTACGTTTGAACCCTTGGCAAGAATTGAACACAATACAACGTCAAATCAATCGTTTATTTGATGAAGAAACTTTGCCATCTGCATTTTTAGACAGAGGCTATGCTAGAGTTCCTGCTGCTGAGTTAAAAGAAACTGAAGATGCAATTCATCTAAAAGTAGAACTTCCGGGAATTGAAGCTAAAGACCTGGATTTGCAAGTTACAGAAAATGCTGTATACCTCAGTGGTGAGCGGAAGTCTGAAGCTAAATCTGAAGAGAAAGGTGTAATCAAAAGCGAATTCCACTACGGTAAATTCCAACGTGTAATTCCTTTACCTACTCGGATTCAAAATACTAACGTCAAGGCAGATTATAAAGATGGTATCTTGAACCTGACGCTACCCAAGGCTGAAGAAGAAAAGAACAAAGTCGTCAAAGTTAATCTAGCATCATCTGGCTAATTTCTGCTTTATATCTGCTAGCTATTTATTAAACTAAATAAAAAGCGCTCTCCAAAAAGGGAGCGCTTTTTAATGTGACTAACTGAGGCTATATAGATTTATTAGGAAAGTGCAAAATTCTAAATCTTGTAGAGTGTGTTATCGCCAAGAGTACGACATTACATCAGATTTAAGGTGCGCTAGAACGAATGTTCTAACGCACCCTACAATATTTGCTCTTGATTAAATCTACATTTCTTAGTTAACCGTTAAGCTCATCTTCTTGATTGGTTAGGATTACACAGTCAGAAGTAGGCTTGGCAACGCAGGTGAGAACCCATCCTGCGTCTATTTGATCGTCGTCTAAGAAGTTCTGATCTGATTGGTCAACTGTACCTGAAACCAGCTTACCAGCACAGGTTGAGCAAGAACCAGCATTACAAGAGTAAGGCAAGTCCATATCATTTTCTTCGTTAGCGATCTCTAAGATGTAATCATCTTCAGAAACCTCAATTGTTTTTTCTTCATCTGGAGTCTTTAATGTGACTTTATAAGTTGCCATGTAACAATCCCTAGCTAAATCTGAACTACATTGTTGATCCTACGGGTTTATGTGCTGCTAGTCTAGAGTTAAATGTGGTTGATTACTCTATATCCTGAAGTGCTTAGTGTGAATTGGAAGTGAGAGTAAAAAATTCTGCGATCGCTTCAGCAAATCCCTCAAATGAACTATAATCCCTAGACACGATGGAGACATTCACACCCAACTTCCGCGCATTAGCAGTTGTATAAGGGCCAAAACATGCAATAATGCAACCTTCATAGTCACTTTGCGAGTTGACCATTGTCAAAAAGCTTTCTACTTCCGCCGTGCTACTAAAGGCAATGACATCAATCATTCCTTGATGTATCAAGTTTAATTCAATACTATAGATACTTGTGTCTAAGCCCTGTGTAATATATGTGGGTACACGAGTTACTTCTATGCCCAATTGCTGCAAATCCGTAATTAAATTGGGTACAACATCAGGCTCAGGCAAACCAACAACTTCTGGTGCAGGTATCAGCACTTTTTTGTTATGAATTTGCGGAATTTTCGCTAATTCCGCCACAATTCCGGCTGGACTAGATTCTGTTGGAATTAAATCTACCTTGCCACAAAAAGACAATAGGCTTTCTGCATCTTTTCCCAAAGCACATAATTGACATTTTTCTACCACAGATACAGGAATATTTAAATCATTCATCCGGTGAAAAAATGCAGTGATGCCATTTCTACTTGTGAAGACAATCCAATCAAATTCAACTATGTGGTTGAGAGCAGTATCTAATTTAGTGTAGTTTGATAAATAGCAGGTTTCGATAGTAGGCATGAAAACAGGTAAACCACCTTGTTTGATAATTTGTTCAGATAACCTATAAGCATAATTTCTCGGTGCTGTTACTAAAATTCTCTTGCCATATAGAGGTAACTCTCTAGATGGAGTGAGTATGTTGAGTTGTTTTGATTGGGTGTGCATATTTGTTTATCAATAAATGATATAAGCTCAACCTTATCCAAAATCTGACTTTTCACGGCATCTGGAAAACCTCTCTCTAAATCTCTCTCCTAAGAGGCTACGGTGTACACACAAGTCTTAAAATTCCCCCTAGTACTTGGTTTCGTCATCTAGCTTTAGGTTGTGCGATGGCGTACCTGCCCGCCGGAGGCGATCGCTCTGGAAGCCTGTCCGTAGCGTTCGCGCAGCGTCTCGTAGAGAGGAGGAACGACGACGCAATCGCTTTAAGCAGGGGATTATGTGATTACTTCGCTCCGTTATCACTGCGCTCGTAATGACAATTTAAGGGGTCTATAACGTAACATCGTATCGAGAAGCATCCATTCCCAAGATTGCATTCCCCCGGTTATTCGGATCAACATCACCACAAATAGAACTATAATCCCTGGAGGTGCAGCCAGCGACCACAACCCAAATTCTTGGCAAATACGATTCCAGATTCCCCTTCTCATTTAATTTAGGATTTATTTTCCCTATATTTACAGCATATTTAAGGATGTATTCAAAACCTTTTCCCTTTAAGCGAACTGTATTGCTATGCCTCTAGCGTGTGGTCTATTTAGGTGAAAATAGCTGTAATTAATCAATTAAACCTTCTTCACGGGAACGAATTTCGGTGAGGATTCGCATATTCTTACCACTTTGTTTGCAGTCTTCAGGATACACCCCCAAAACATCCTGAATCTTCGTCCAGTAAGTACATACTGCTCGTTCCGATTTATACATTCTGTCTGCGATCGCCTTATCTGTCAAACTCTCTTCAAAAGCCAAACGCAACACATCCAACCATTCCGGCTTGAGTTCGATTCCTGTTTTGATGTCTTTTGTATGAGTTGCACCCTGAAGTGCTAAATTAACCCGCATGAGCATTTCATCTTCGGGTAATCCTTTATCTGCGATCGCAAACCCACCTTGATGATTATCAATCTCGTGTTTAATTCTGATTAACGCCTTCACATAACTAGTTTGCACTATGAAATTCTGATGGGGATATTCTTTAAGTAAAGTTTGCAACAGCTTAATTCCGGTATCAATTTCTGCTGTCTCCCCTTGGCGATCGGGAATTGATAAATCCATCACAATCAAGTCAAACTGGTAACATTGCACTTGAGAAAGTGTATCTTTTGCCGTCTGAGCCTTGATAATAATAGCTTCAGGATACTTTCGATTTAAGACATCAAGAGTACCAGTCAAAATTAATTGGTGGTCATCGACAACAAGAATACCGAGCTTCTTTTCCACTGCTAAATGCCCATAAAGTTGATGTTCTTTCAAACTTTTCATCACCATATTTTTATCCAAATTAAAAGTTTTTTTAAGCTTTACTACTCAATACTTAGCCATTCAAGTAATATTTAAAATCAGCACTCTTTTAAATGTCCTCTTTAAAGTCTCCGCCTATTTTAATTGGAGATGAATGTCCTACATATACAGAAAAGTGCAAATAATGCTGAGAGGAGATTGTTCATCACTACTCAATACTTTTCGGTTAAACCCAATAATCTCTCTTTTGGTCTGGGGAAGGGTTAAAGGGCAATGGGGAAAGGGAAATTCAAACCCTTTCCCTTTCCCCTTTCCCCCTTAACCGAAAAGTATTGCATCACTACTAGCTTATTTTCAATTCATGCACTGAGAAGGTTCTGGGGATCTGGATATTTTAGTATGATTTTTTGACAATGACAAAACCCGCAGATGTCAGCACCAAACTCTTAATTAGCCTTGCACCCGACAACTGGGTGAGATGGGTAACTCAAATTCCCAACATTACAGTTGAAGAAATTCTCAACTCAGAATTTCAATGGATAAGTAGGGAAAGTAATGTTTTAATGAGGTAAAAAAACTTATGGACTGGATAGATTTTTTTCTAGTAGTCTGCCAACCCAAAAATGCTGCGTGATGCCTGGGGAAAGGGTAAGGGGTAAGGGGTAAGGGATTTGAAACCTTTCCCCCTTCCCCTTTCCCCTTTACCCCGCCAAGTTCACTTGGCGAACTACTAGCCTGGTTAGCAAACCTATATTAGGGCTATCTTTTTTTACATTATCATTAGTAAGTGTGGAGCAAAGGCACTCGTTTCCCATACAGATAGAACAAAGGTGATCGTCCTGTAAGGACGGGGCTTCATACCCATTTTTTCGGTGAGGCGATGCTGCAACATCTGATAACTCAACAATATTATTTCGCATTAAAGCTTTTCTCGGCACTGGGCTGCGGGCTGATAGCCGGAGTTTTCTTCGCCTTCTCGACTTTCGTGATGAACGCCCTTGCTCGGCTGAAACCGCCACAGGGCATTACCGCTATGCAATCCATCAATATCACGGTAATCAATCCATTTTTTATGACAGCGTTTTTGGGAACGGCTGCGGCTTGTATCTTTCTTTTAATCTCCTCGCTATTAAAGTGGCATCAACCCGGTGCCGCCTACTTGCTTCTCGGCAGCTTGCTCTACCTCGTTGGTACATTAGGCGTGACAATAGTTTTCAATGTACCGCTCAACGAAGCCCTGGCGAAAGTCGAGCCGGATAGTACTGAAGGTGCGAGCCTATGGTCTAGCTACCTGACCAACTGGACAATCTGGAATCACATTCGGACGGTAGCGGCGCTAGCAGCAGCAACATCGCTCACCATCGCGCTTTGTTTGGGTTCAAGAATCGTAGAGGGAATCGATAATACGGTTAGGTAACTCCGCTACTAATGGGTAAAGTAGGTCGGCGAAATTAAAGCTAACTGGCTAAGGCTGTCATTTGTTCTTTGTCATTGGTCATTAGTAAGGATTTTAAGCCTATTTACGTTTCGTAGCAGACTTAGTTTTTTGTGACTAATTAGTAATTATTTGCTCAACCATTCCTGCCATTTTTGAGCAGCCTTGTCACGTTCTGCTTTTTGGCCTGCGGGATCATAACTTCCCAAACTCTGCCATAACTGATTCCAGTCTTGCCCTTGGGGTAGCTTACTCACTACAGCCTTAACAATCAAAAAAGCCCGCTCACGAGTGAGATCGTTTGGTGCTTGCAAAAGAGGAATTACCAAAGGTAAAACTTCTTTTCCGCCTCGCATTAAAGGATACATCGAAGCTGTGTAGGGATTGTGCAGAATGTCAGGGTAATCATCAAGGGTAGCGACCAAAGCGGATAATGAGCGTTTATCTCCTAATTGGTGTAGGGCAGTGGCAGCACGGGCACGCACTTCTGGATTAGTGTCATGGGTGGCTTGGAACAAAGCATCGGCACTAGCGGGATCGGCAATTTCGCTCAGTCCCTCGGCTGCAAGCCGACGGGTACGGGGGTTGGGATTAGTCAAGGCTTCCAATAAAACCGGGGTAGCTTTTTTGCCTAAACGGATCAATTCACCTAGTGCTAAAGCGCTGGTGTCTTGATCTGTGGAGTAGAGACGTGTTTTGATCTGCTCCATAGGTGTCGCGGTAGCGTCTTGATTATTCATATACAAATTTCCTCCGATGGCCAGCATCACAACTATCACGAATATTCCTATTGTTCTCAAGATCAAGGTGTCCCTCCTCCCCCTGCTGGTGCTGCTGGTGCTGCTGCTGGCACATGCTGAAAGCTCAAGACAACTCGGCGATTACCCCGACGATTCGCTTCTGTATCTTGGTTAGTTGTGGCATCAGGGGTAAAGTCTTCGGTTGAACCAGAGCCGATAGTAACAGCACTAATTTGAGCTTCAGCTACACCCTTAGCACGCAGGGCTGCTCCCACTGCCTGCGCTCTGCGTAGAGATAGATCGAGGTTGTGCTGAGATGCGCCGCCGCGCCTGTCAGCGAAGCCTTCAGGAGTTACTTTGACATCAGGGAATCGCCGCAGGTAATCTAAGAATGTATCAATCTTACCTGTTTCGCTGGAACTCAGTTGGTCGCTGTCGAAATCAAAGTAAAAAATGACTGGTTCGTGTACGTAAAAATCTTGATGCTTCTGCAAAGCTGCATCGAAGGTAGCAGATTGACCATCCTGTGCTGATGCATGATCGTTCTCAACTTTGCCAGCACGGATTTGGAAGCCCCAATGAAGCGCTCCATAAGTTGTCATGGTGTCTTCTCCCTTAGCCACCGTCTGAAAGTCGAAATTAAACTCACCAGCCCCTCCGGGAGCATCGGTTAGTTCTGCTGCTTTGATATCAGTGGGGTCATCGGAGCGTTTGTAACCAATAGTTGCTCCGCTTGCACCACTAGAAGAGGGTCGTGAAAGTCCAGGGGTTGCGGGATTGGGTTGGGCTGGGTCGTTGCCAAAGGGGTACTGGGCAGGTAATGCACTTCCGGCTGCGGCATTGGTTCCTGTACCACCGTGGGCAGGTGCATCATTATGCAGCGCATCAGTGAAATATCCGCCCTCAACTCCCGTGGTGGCATCAGCAGTGGTACGGAGGCTAGCACCACTAGCAGCAGGTAAAGACTGAGGTTCGACATTTGTACCTGTAGCATTTGTCAGACGCACAATCTGAATCAGTCCAATCTGGTTAGAGTAGGGGGCAGTGGTTTTGGGTTTGAAACGAATAGTAATCGGTAGACTCGCGCCGTTTGGTGTGGCATTTACTTCAAAAATACCGTGTGTCAGGTCGTATGTGGGGTTAATTGCCCGTTGAATCAATTTTCTCTGGGCTGTCCCTGTCTGCTGCACCACATGAGTCAGTTCATGGGCGGTTAATGCATCATTACCTGGTGACTTACCCGCACCAAAGAAAATGTTTTGCTGGTGCGTAAATGCCTGGGCATTTAAATCCTGATTCATTTGCACCGATTGAGTGCCTGTATGTACCCGTACTTGACTAAAATCTGTACCAAAGCGGGGTTCCATAAAGGAGCGCACGGCATCTGGTAATGGGCTTCCTCCACCTTCACTGCTGTTTAGCCGACTCTCAAAGTTATCCCCAGTTTGGAAGCTGTCATTGGTAGCGAGTTGTAGCGATCGCTTAGTTTGTAATTCTTCTTCTGGTAAAATCTCTCTTTGGATGGGTGCATTAATAAGTTTAGTTTGTAACTCCTCTTCCTCTTCTGGCATTGCCTCCCGTTGCACTAAGGGAGTTATGGCAGAGGCTAGAGGCTTAGTTTGCACTTGGTCTTGAGTCTGTGTATTCTGCAATCCTATTGGCTCTGGTTCAGCCATTCGCATAACCTGATCGGCAACTTGATCGGCTTCCTGCTCATAATGATCGTCTGGCGCACCAACCGTGAGTTTTGCCTGGGGACGATGCAAAGATATGCGACTAATATCATGACTAAGGGGCTGTTTGACGGCTTCTGGTTCCAAGAATTGCTCATTAGCAGACTGCACTTCTTGAAGCTCAGTTGATGCCTCAGTTAGTCTTTGGATTGGAGGATTATTTGTTTGTAAACCAAAGCCACGCATTGGAGAAGCCAGTGTGGGAATAGTTGATAAGGCAAGGGACGGATTTAGAACAGTGGATATACCTGCTTTTTGGCGCTGAACTATGCGTAGATGCCCAGAAGCTTGTTGTCCGTCATTGCTCATATCACCCTTCCTTCATTTATGGTTCAACCAAGGCATATTGATAATACACATCATAAAATTTATCTGATTGCGATCACTATGGACTTAAGTGGAAATTATCTCTTCCATACGTGAAGCTTAGATGGCTTTAATAAGCTGCAATCAAGTGACCATCACATAGCATCATAATCATTTGTGAAAGTTACAGATCCCAACTTCTCAAAAAAGTCGGAAATCTGTGACTGTCAATGAAAATTCCTTCTTCACTATTTAGCAATTATTTTGAGCGTTTTAGGAACTTTTCTGCTAGGTAAAGTCAAACCTAAAAATAGGAATTATCGTCCGGCGTACCGTTCCATTTTGCAATATTAAATACAGGTGTTCCATCGACTAGAATATACAGAGGGAAATCTCCTTGTGTTGTATTGCCATCCCAATTCCAGTCAGTAGAGTAAATGTGTTCTCCATGACCATTGTTGCCTGCATGGTTAATTGTCGGGCCGCTACCTGTCAAATTGATGGATAACGAATCACCGTAGCCAATGGACATTGAAGAACCCCGACGCATACTTCCACCTCGGAATTGTCTAACATCCATCTCTTGACCCCTACTAGGCGGATCTAAGTTCGGGATTTGAGCTGCATCACTACTTAATTGCAGAGTTTCCTTGATAAAAGTTCCTCTAATATTGCTAAACCCAACTGCTCCAACAGTACCAATTGTATCTGCGGTGTGATCTCCACTGTCTGACCAAATAAATTCTACATTGTCTGTTGTTTTTTGGTTTGTATTAAGTAGTGTTTCAATCTGCAACTGAACTTCTGCCTTTACAGCTTCCAAAATGGCTAAATCCAAAGTGCCACCAGATTGATTAGGTGAATCTGATGCAGTTGGTGCTGGAGCTGCTGGAGTTGGGGTTGGAGCTGGGGTTGGGGTTGGAGCTGGGGTTGGAGCTGGGGCAGTTCCTTGAGTCGGTGGAGCTAGGGGTACATCAGGATGCTGTCGTTTCCAGTGACTCACATAGGCATTAATTAGACGATATTGGGTAATCAACTGTAGTTTTTGTTTGTCTACAGGTGACATATATCCATTATCTAGTTGAACGCTTTGAACACCGCTTTGTCCAGGAGCAAGCGCACCTCCTACCTGTGCAGCAGCTTGTCCTGCTTGAATAGTTGCTGCTGCTATGGTTGCTGCTGCTGCTCCTGATTCAGTTGCCAGACTAGCACCCCAAGCACCGATCGCACCAATTACTGGTAGAGCATTTTGTACAATTGGCTTTTGCTGAACTGCCTTGCTTACAGTTCCGTCTATTTTCTTGGCTTGAATAGACTCTTTCGTGATTGCATCAGGGCTTGCTGCTGCCTTATTACCTAGTACATCAGCTTCTGCTTCCAAAGCTTGGTCTTGCACAACTATGGAATTCCCTTCTCCAGGTAGTTTTGGGATATTAACCCGTCCCTGTCGTTGTTGTACTACATGGCTTAATTCATGTCCAATTAGAGCTTGACCAGATTGACTTTCTGGATCGTACTTTCCCTGAGCAAAATGTAAATTATTACCAGATGCGAAAGCCTGAGAACCTAGCTTTTCTGCTTGACCATCCGTATGAATTTTTACATCTGATAAATCTGCATTAAATGCTGTCTGCATCTTTGCTAGGACAGGTTCTGGAAGATTTTGTCCACCACTAGGAGTCACAACATCGGCTCCATAAGAGGCGTTTTTTATACCACTTCCCTGAATAACTGCATTTTCTAATCTATTAATCACGCCTTCGGTGAATGCTTTTTGTGGACGCAATGACATACGACTAATGTCATGACTCAGAGGCGATTGTTTGATTGGTTCAGATTTTACTCCTTGCTCATCAGCAGACTGCACCTCTTGAAGGTCTGTTGATGACTTACTTATTGTTTGGGAGCCAAAGCCGCGTATCGGGTTCGCCAGCGTTGGAATACTTGGTGAGGCAAGGGATGGATTCAGAAAAGTGGATGTATTTGCTTTCTGATGTCCAGCCGTACCGGGACGCAAAGTGGCTTGTCTTTGGACATTGCTCATCTCATCTTTCCTCCATCAATAGCCTAACTACAGCATAATGCTAAGACACAGGATACAATTTGTCTGTATCAAATCCTTATGGACTTTAGTATAAATTTCCGATTCTATACTTGATATCAATCCTGTCCATATCCATTGCCTTCCCTCATTCTCAAGTATATTTTTGAGTCAAATCATACAATTTAATGATTGCGATCACCTAGTGTGCCGTAGGCAATCGCTATGGACTTAAGTGGAAAGTATTCTGTAATGCGATCGCTCATCTCACTTTTAGCTATACTAAGTACGACAAAAATTACTTAAAACTTTGTGATTGTGCCACAAAGTTGGTTTCATTATCGATAATAAAAGTAACCCTTCAGCAATTTCCCATTGTACTCTATTAGTAAATCGTAACAATATTTTAACTATGACTACGCAAACACTACCTCCACCAGAAGTTTATCAAGGTCAGTTTGGGGAATTTACAATTACTCAGAGCGATCGCACTGGCGTAATTATCTACCGTGCTGGCTTAATGGTAGCAGCAGTCAGCTTTGCGATAGGCAGCGCTTTGATTTTGTTCAACAATAACCCGACTGTTGTAACTGCACTTACACCTTTATATGCTTGTTTTAGTCTCGCTCTTGGTGTAAGTTTATTTACCATTCATATCTACATGGCATCACTGCATCGAATGTTGCAAATTTTTTGGGCGATCGGTAGTATGGCATCAGTTATTCTGGCAATTTCTAGTACTGAACCTTTAGCTCTGACTGTTTACAATCAGCCTCTTACCTTATTTGGGGTTGGTTTTATTTTTGTTGCTTTGACAGGGATTTATTTTAAAGAGGCTTTTTGCTTCAATCGTTTAGAAACTAAAGTATTAACCCTAATAGTACCGCTACTGTTATTAGGACATTTGGTGGGAATTTTACCAACTCAGGGCGAAAGTGTTTTATTAGGAATTTGGGCAACGTTGTTTTTGGTATTTGCCCTGCGAAAGACAGTGCAAGCAATTCCTGCTGATATTGGAGATAAATCTGTATTTACTTACTTGGAAGAACAACGTCTAGCTAAAATTTAATGCAGGCAAAAAACCGTCGGCGTAAAAATTTTCCAAAAATCAAACTAATAAAACGCCAAGAAATGTGGACACTTACGGCTCAGGGGTGGGCGATTGCGATCGCTTTGATTGCTTATTTAATATTTTTCGTTATTACTCATGTACACTCATTTCTCGCCGTGACTTCCCCGATCAAATCAGCAGAAGTATTAGTTGTTGAAGGATGGCTACCAGATTATGCCATACAACAAGCTTTAACTGAATTTAAAAACGGTTCTTATAATCTAGTAATTACTACAGGAGGATCGATAGAAAAAGGAAATTATCTTAGCGAATACAAAAGCTTTGCAGAAGTATCAGCCGCTACCTTCGAGAAACTCGGTTTAGAATCGGAGAAGGTAGTAGCTGTTCCGACACCAAACGTAATCAAGGATCGTAGTTATGCCTCTGCTGCTGAATTTGATCGCTGGCTATCCGATTCCAATTTAAAGCTAAAATCAATTAATGTTTTTTCTTTGGATGTTCACACCCGTAGAAGTTGGTTCCTATTCAGAAAAATACTTACACCTCAAGTCCAAGTTGGTGCGATCGCAGCTAGAACTCATGATTACGATCCAAACAAATGGTGGGTTTCTAGCCAAGGTGTGCGGACAATTCTTGATGAAGGCATCGCTTATATTTACGCGCGATTTTTGAATTGGAAAGCCTAAAGGTGATAATTCGTAATTCGTAATTCGTAATTTCGAGTTACGAACTACGAATTATGTTTAGATAAACGTAACTTTGGTAGGTGGTTTTACTATGGAAAATTAGACGACATTATATTATTTTTCCAGGATTTGTAATAATGCTTGTCGATAAATTTTTAGACCCTCAGCATTGAGATGGTCGCCATCACTCGTCAAATTCTCTTTAAGAACATTATTCTCATACAATGGTGCTAGCCCTGCTGCTGCAACTGGCACTTTTTCTTTTTCAGCGACTTGATTAATCAGAACATTAATTTGTTCAACTTTAGGAAGTGGGGCTGATACAGTTGGATCTAAGCTGGCTGCAACTGTTGAATAAAAAGCCGGAATCAGAAAAATCTCTTTATTTCCCATTGTTCTAACAAGTGCGATCGCTTCTTGGAGATTTTTGCTAAACAATTCATCACTAATTCCATACCAAGCATCATTCCCACCTACGGCAATAATAGCTTTTTCGCATTTAACTTTAGTAGGAATTAAACTTTTCAATTGTTCCAGTAAAGAGATTGTGCTTAAGCCATTTAACCCAAAATTAAAAGTGCCACTCCCAAGGGTATTACCAAGCCCCGCCGAAATAGAATCGCCAAATAAGCAACCTGAAAACTGTTTATCTTGGGCGGCGAGTATTTGATATTGCAGTGCAATTTTCCCAAAAGGTGAAGAACTTACATTATCTTTTGGTAGTGCATTAGCAGAATTAGAAGAGGAATTTGCTAGTCCAACTAGCTTAGAAATTTTTGACACATCAACAACTAGTTGATTACTAGGATATGCTTCTAAAAAGCTGATTAATCCTAGACCTTCTGGTGATTTTGCTCCGATGATGAGGGCAGAACGTAGGGCTTGTGTACTGGCTTGATCGCGACGAGCGATCGCACCAGAAGCAAAAGATAAAATTTGCTTGCCCATTCCTGTATTTATCAGCTTATCTAAAGCCACAATATCAAGCGACATTTTCACTTGAAGGGCTTCTTGAAACTTCTCTTTCTCTTTAGCGCTGAGGTAATCTAAGAAAGATTGCAAATCGCTAGAAGCCTTTTGTTTCTCGCCATAGTTGCGTATATCTGCCACCGGGATTGATTGCTCAAACAACCCGTATCTGACAGTAACTTTCTCGGCTGCCAAACTAGGCAATAAACCAAGACCACTATGCACCAGTAAAAATATTAAGCACCCAGATAGGCTTATTAAAAGACGATAAAAATATTTCATCACAGAAGATCAGAAGATAGATAGTCAATAGTTAATAGTCAAGAGTCAAGAGTCAAAAGTCAAGGGGTTAGTCATTTGTCATTAATTCTTCCCCTGCTCCCTCATCCCCCTCAACAGCCAAGCCCAATTTGGGAATACTCAATCCAGTGGCATGAGGACAGAACGGTGGTGGAAGAAGGCGCATATTGGATAGCTTGGGCGCAAATTTCGGGAATTGGCCCGGTATTATTGCGACGGCTGCAACAGCATTTTGGCACGCTGGCAACAGCTTGGAACGCTACCAAGGTAGAGTTAGGAGAAGTGGAGGGTTTTGGTTTTCAGACACTAGAAAAAGTAGTACAACAGCGATCGCGTTTGCACCCAGAACAACTATTCACCAAGCATCAGCAGGAAAATTCCCATTTCTGGACACCAGCAGATGCAGATTATCCCCGCTTACTGCTGGAAACTCCCAGTCCACCGCCGATTTTGTACTATCGCGGTGAAGTTGAACTTCAAGAAAATCTCGGACAAAAACCGATGGTTGGTATTGTCGGCACACGCCAACCTTCAGAATATGGCATCCGTTGGACTCGCCAAATTAGTACAGCTTTAGCTAAAAATGGCTTTACAGTTGTTTCTGGGATGGCAGAGGGAATTGACACAGAAAGCCACAGTGCTGCAATGAAAGCAGGTGGACGCACGATCGCAGTTTTGGGAACTGGTGTAGATGTGATCTATCCACATAAAAATCGGGATTTGTACAAGCAAATTTTGACGGCTGGTTTAGTTGTGAGTGAGTACCCCACAAAAACCCCACCCGATCGCACGCACTTTCCCCGCCGCAACCGGATTATTGCAGGTTTAAGCCGCGCTATCTTGGTAATGGAAGCGCCATTAAAATCTGGTGCGTTAATTACTGCTACATACGCAAATGAATTTGGCAGAGATGTCTATGCCTTACCTGGAAGAGTGGACGATCATCCATCTCAAGGATGCTTAAAGTTACTGAGTCAGGGAGCTTCTTTGATTGTCAAGGAATTGGATGAATTGTTAACAATGCTGGGAGCAATACCACAAATTGATGGAGTCGAGGCTTCCACAGCGCCAGAAAAGTTAATGCCAACTTTATCGCCAGAATTGCAAACGGTAATGGATGCGTTTACAAGTGATGCTTTACCCTTTGATTTTATTGTCCAACAAAGCGGCATGGCTGCTGGCTCAGTTTCGGGTGCTTTGTTGCAGTTGGAACTTATAGGTTTAGTTTCGCAATTACCAGGGATGCGGTATCAAAAAAGTTAAGAGTTAAAATTTCCTAATTTTGTCCACACCCAACCTTTAGGCAATTCTATTAATTTAAATTTAACTTCTTCCTCTGTGTCCTCTGTGCCTCTGCGGTTTATAAATCATTTATTTAACCACAGAGGCGCAGAGAACTATAGAGATAAGTATCATGGTTTCCTGCCGCATCAGCAATGCCGAAGTCTAATGACCAATAACTAATCAATTCATAAGTTCATAAGAACAATTGTTGCAATGATTTAAACGTTTCTTATACATGGAAGAGTATTTGTTGCAAAGTATTAAGCATTTGCTACAACTGATTATACCTTTGCAAGAAATACTTAAGCGTTTCTTATATATGGAAGAATATTTGTTGCAAACGTTTGAATTTTGACAATTAGTGTTTGAATTTGAGCAATGACTATTTGGTTGATAGTTTCGGGTATAGCAATCCTATTTGATTTGCAAACAGAAATTGTCACTTCAATTGCGATCGCCAGTCTCTACGGACTATACTTTGTGGTTTTAATTCAGTGCAACGCCTGCATACCGCTAGTTCTCCCAGCCCCGTATGTTATCCAACGATACGCCCACCTACTTATCTTTGAGGGTAATACTGAGGATTCATAACTGGAGACTGATAACCATTTGCCGGTACAGTACTTCCCATCCCATTAGGTACAGGACTGATAACAGGGGGCTGATAACCACTCATAGGTACAGTACCTGTCGTACTGTTGGGTAAAGCAGGATTCCCAATTTGGGGCTGATAACCATTTGCGGGTATAGTGCTTGTGGTACTGTTGGGTGTAACAGCATTTTGGCTAAACTCTTGGTAGGCAGCACGAGAAATTGAGCTAATCAGTTTTTCGGCGCGAGGGTCGTTTTCGGGGCGTTGTACCATGACGGTAGCTATATAGCGCTTGCCAGTGGGAACAACAATTAAACCTGTATCTGCCAGCATAGTCCCGATATCGCCCGTTTTATGGAATGCTCTTGCGCCTGTTCCCAAACCCGATGGTAGTAGAGTGTCCCTTTGGGTGCGACGCAAGATATCGAGCATGAGATCGCGTGATGGCATACTGACTAAATTTCCCTGACTCACAATAGCCATCAAATTCGACAATTCTTTGGGACTAGTAGTATTTGTCCCTTGCAAATCTGGCAAAATATTACGAATTGTTGTGGTTGTCAATCCCCAAGTGCGGAAACGCTGGTTTAACGCCTCCATCCCTCCTAGCCGAGCAATCAGCATATTTGTCGCCGTGTTATCGCTGATTGTAATCATTTTAGTGACGACTTCCAGGGCATTGTACTTGGTTCCGGCTGGTTTTGACCCCATATCTCCAGAACCGCCAGCTACCATATCCTGTTGCATGGTCAGCATTTCATCAAGGCGAATTTTCCCCGCATCCACATCCTGGAAAAAGGCAAGTAGAATCGGCACTTTAATTGTGCTAGCTGCTGGAAAACTGGTAGAGCCGTTAACATCCACGTAATTACCAGTGTCCAAATCTACCAAGAAAACACCGGGTGCAAGATTTGGGTAGTTCGCTGCCAAATTTTGCACGGCATTTTTCAAAGAGATAATTTCCTGAGATAGATATAAGCTCGAAGATGCAGTTGGGGGAGCTTGGGTAGATTGTGGCTGCGATCGCGCCACATTACTATTAGATTGAGGTGTAGAAGTTGTACTAATGCGATTAGCCGGGTCTAATACTGACAACACCGTGCCCACAATTGCACCCATTCCAACACCCACTATCAACAAGCGCACAACATACAACATAGTTTTGGCCATTGGCTTTAATCGCGTTTTCCGCGATGAACGCAGGCCTCTTTTTGGCTTTTCCATCCGCACTGTTTTCACCATTACAGCACCTGGTCGAAAGGGAGGAATTTTCCCCTTTACAGTTGGTATTGGTTTTACTGCCGTTGGCATGACTAATCCCGATTTTACCCTACGTGTAGCACTAGGGGTTGGGGGGGGAGCAACGCGATTTTTGGAGCGTGCTAGCGCCGCTTCTCGTCCATTGGCAGCTTGCTGCTGGCTATTAGCTTTAACTTTCTTTTGCGCCACTTTTTGAACTTTTTGTGGACGTTGGCGGCGATTTAGGGGTTGTCGCCGCGAGAAAGCTGTTAGTTCGTCACTTGACTCTGACACAGTTACTCCTTGTGACCGACTTGACTGTTTTCTTGCAGACTCCTGACCCAAAACTTAATCTTTAAGCAATATTAATACTCAAATTCCACTTTGCCACTAAGTAGCATTTTTGTGTTTAGTTTAAGCCATATTAAATATTTGGGGGGGTGATTGCGTATATATTAAACGAATAATTATAAGTTTTCACCATCCCCCTGGTTTTTCAAAGCCCATTCTACCTGCTGCAAAATTCCTCGCAGCATAGCTACTTCCCTAGTTTTCAGGTGAGCGCGATTATATAGTTGGCGAAATTTTCCCATGCGACTAGCTGCTGTATGGGGATATACATAACCAATTTTCAGTAATAGTGATTCTAATTGTTGGTAGTATCCCTCTAAAACATCTAAGGGTGCGAGTTCAGTTTGGGTTATGGTCTGAGTGTCAAATTGTTGGGCAGATTGTGACAATTCATAACAACAGATTGCCACAGCAGTAGCTAAATTCAAGGCTACATAATCTTGACTAGTGGGAATACCAACAAACCTCTGGGCATAATTTAATTCTTCATTGCTTAATCCCCGGTCTTCCCTGCCAAAAATCAGCGCTGTGGGCTTTTCTGGTTCCTCTAGTAACCAGGGTAGTGCAGTGCGGGGGTTTTCTAAAGGTGTTTCTAAACTGCGAACGCGACCGGTTGTAGCGATCGCTCGTACACATCCATGCAATGCTTCTGGTAGGGTTGCCACTAATACGGCAGATTCTATAATTTCCTGAGCGTGAACAGCCATCATCAAAGCTTCCGTCGAGAGCGGATCGCATTGGGGGTTCACTAATACTAAATTATATAACCCGAAATTTTTCATTACCCTGGCGATCGCCCCGATATTTATCGGCCCAGCTGGTTCTACCAACACAATTCTTAATCCAGCCAAGCCCATTTTTTGCCTCCTGCAATCGCACCATAAAATATTTTTAGGCTAACTCTCAGCGTTGTAGTTCTGCTGAAGAGTTTTCTTGAAATCATTTTACCTGTTTGACGCACTCACCCCTAGAAAGGATGGAATTCAACCACTTATATGAGATGCTGATTGATGATTAGTGAGTTTTACCAATGTCTGTTGTTTCTGCCATCACTGTTACTGTTCCCGCCACAACTGCTAATTTGGGGCCTGGTTTTGATTGCATCGGTGCAGCTTTAAAGCTGTACAACGAGTTCAAATTTACTCGCCTAGAAGAAGGTGGGCTAATTATTCATGTCACTGGTACGGAAGCTGAACGAGTCCAAACTGATGAAAGCAATCTCCTTTACCAAGCGTTTGTCAAATTCTATCAACATATAGAGCAAACGCCGCCAACTGTGAAAATAGAGATTAAGTTAGGTGTCCCACTGGCGAGGGGTTTGGGTAGTTCGGCGACAGCGATTGTGGGCGGATTAGTTGCTGCAAATCAACTTGAGGGTGCTACTCTTTCTCAGTCGCAGGTGATGGAGTTAGCGATCGCAATGGAAGGACATCCTGATAATATAGTGCCAGCTTTGCTGGGAGGGTGTCGTCTGGCTGCTACCAGTGGCACAGCTTGGGAAATTTGTGATGTTCCCTGGCATAAAGATGTTGTACCAGTTGTAGGTATTCCTAATTTTGAACTTTCCACTTCAGAGGCGCGGGGCGTTTTGCCAACTGAGGTGAGTCGCGCTGATGCAATTTTCAATACGGCACATTTGGGGTTACTGTTGCGCGGCTTGGAAACTGGTAACGGACAATGGTTAAAAACAGCTTTGCAAGATAAATTGCATCAGCCCTATCGCAAAGCTTTGATTCCTGGTTATGATGCTGTCAACATCGCAGCTGTTAGTGCTGGTGCTTATGGTATGGTAATTAGTGGTGCGGGGCCGACACTGTTAGCTTTGGCGGATAAATTACACTCAAAGGCTGTGGAGGCGGCGATGTTAGCTGCTTGGCAAGAAGAAGGAATTACAGCCGAGGTGCGATCGCTTTCTCTCGATACCCAAGGCGCAAAAAGCTTTTAAGATTTTATTCAGCACTTAAAACTCAGCACTTAAAACTCGATTTATGGAGCAAATTCAGGCTGAAATGGCGGCGCTTAACTCTCAAATTGAAATTCTTTTAGAAGAACGCGCTGCACTCACTATTAATAATGTCATCTCTAGCGAGAATGATTCACCCCAGGCAATGGTTGAAGCATATCGCCGTCAAGCCAGGGAAAATGCCCAATTATCAGTTGAACTCCAGGGCATTGATGCTGCGATCGCAGCTTTGGAATTCCAGATCAAACAAAAACAAGGTAAGTTAGTGCGATCGCAAGTTGCATCAAAACAACTTATCCAACAGCAGGAGTTAGAAGAAGCGAAAGAAGTGGCACAGGTTCATGCTCAACGCATTAATCAACTGGCTGGGGAATTGGCGGCAGAAGTCCGTTTTCTTAAAGCTTGTGCCAATGAACTGAGTCCAATGTATTGGCAGATTTATTACAAGCCTTTCATTACTGGGTTCAAAACAATCTCCGTTCCTTATGTCCGCTCTGATTTAGAAGTGTGGACAATTGTCAACCGGATTGTTTAATTCTGTGAACAACAGCATTAAGCGAAAACACCTCTAATTTGCATAACCAAATTTCATCAAACTTTTGTGGTTTATACCAATTTAATATGAAGTTGCACATATCTTGATGCCCCTAAATCCCCCTTAAAAAGAGGGACTTTGATAGATGTTTTTCCGGTTCCCCCCTTTATTAAGCTACCGTGTACACACAAATCATCTGATCCCCCTAAATCCCCCTTAAAAAGGGGGACTTGAAGAAATTTCCCCCCTTTTTAAGGGCAGGGCTGATTCATTCCACAAGGGCAAGGAGTTTGTCAATATCATGAGATAGAAATCTGTGAGCAATTGTTATAGAAGCATAACTATTGCGGCGAATGATGTTGAGTGCGATTGCTCTGGTAATGGAAAGATTTGCCGGAGCATTACCCATACGGATTGTGGAACTATCTTCTTTGAAAACAACATCTTTCACCCAGTGGAGGCGATTTTCGATACCCCAATGACCGCGAATACCGATAGCAAATTCTTTAGCTGTACCGAGCAGACTGCTAATATAACAGACAATTTCGTGATATTTTTTGCCTTTTCTTGTTCCAACTCTTTCCACTCTAATTAAAGAGTTTATCCCTATCCATTTTGGATCAATTCCCTTGATCTCATGGAATACTTCTACAGTACGTGTTGTCAATCTATCTCTAATTTTCTCTGTCTCAACTATACGACTTGTTGGTTTTCTCAGAGCAGCAATGCGTTGAATATGGCTATGTAGTTTTGGCTGATTATTTTTAACTGCAATGACGTAATCGTTACAACTTTTTATAATCATCTCACAAGTTTTTTTTGGCAATGTAAGGAATCAAAGCTGAAAACCACACCTTGTAGATCCATTGCTGTAATTAAATCTTGTACAACCTGGATTTCGCTTTTATCATGGTTTTCAAATTTTTTCATCCCGACGACCAGCCCTCTTTTACAAGCAAATACTGATACTATGCTGACAAAATTTTGCTGAGATGAATTGTAGTCTTTCACCGTCCCCTTAATACTTTTCCCATCCATAGCACACCATTCTAATTCTTCTATTTCAACATAACTTTTAGCCCAATCATTGAATTTTTCCGCCAGCTTATCAAACTCTACTCCCATCACTACACGTCGGATAGTTGAATAAGATGGAACTCCATGTTTTTGGATACCAAATTTCTTTATTAATACCCGACTATGCCTATTCACAAAATCTCCCCACCCACGATATCCCACATATCCATTCATAGTGCCCATTATTACAAACAATAAAACCAACCAAAGTGGATGTCTTCGACCATCTTTTGTCCTAAAGTCTTCCACTTGCTTTAACTGTTCGATTAGATTCGCACCCATAATTTTTATCCCCTAAACACTTGCTATTTTACAGGTTTTAGGGGATGAATCAGCCCTGCTTTTTAAGGGGGGTTAGGGGGGATCGAAACACTGTTAGACAACTTTATAAGACTTGTGTGTACACCGTAGCCTTTATTAAGGGAGCCAGCGCGGTCTTCTCCCAAGGGGAGACGCTAAAAGCGATGGGGTTTCCCCCGCCGCAGGATGCGCGAAGCGCTGTAGTGGAGCGACTGGCGTGGGCTAGGGGGGATCGAATTCTATGCAGCTTCATAAAAAATTGGTATTAGGCATCTTACCTGCCCATGATTGCAAATTTAGGGTTCTCCCTTAATAGTCATTGTCAGCTACACAAATTCCTTTACATTTAATACCGTTCGTAGCGGTGCGCTGACAATGAGAACAGAGAACTTTTTCATTTTCTGTTTCTTGATTTATCTCTATACTGGTGCTTGCCTGTAAATCATCGTTTTCTGTCTGGAGTTTTACAGTCATAAATCACAACAAATCTGCCAATATATCGGTTATCTCATCAGTCTAACTTCTGCCCATTACCATCTTAACTCTTGGGAACAGCAGCACAGTTTAATGCCTGTTGCACCTGAACGGGAGATTTATTTGTTATTAACTCAATTTTGCCGTCAGCATTGCGATGCCAAGAAGTGGCTTGGACAAGAACCTCTGAGGATGGGGGAATTTGGGCTTGTAGTGGCTGTGTTTTGCGATATGCAGAGATGTCGCGGATATCAGACCAAGTGCGATCGCTCCTAATTTCCTGAGTTGGATTTTGCGGCACACCACCCCGTCCTGTTGCCACAAAAGTACTACCTTGGTTTGCAGAACAACCACTGGCTATTTGTTGAGATGAATCGATGACATTTGCTGGTAGTTCAACTAAGCCAGAATTTGGATCGACACCGATAGTATTAACTTGAACAGTGCCACTTACCCCAAATTGTGAACTGGCGGTGATATCACTATCGGTAGTGAGTTGGTCACGGAATTCCAATCCGAAGATGCCTTGAGTAGTGATTTGGATGTTGCCGCCTTGTCCGAGTACAGCATTTGCTGAAATGTCACTGTTTTCTGTTGGGACAGCGATAATAGACCCTGCACTAATATCAATGTTGCCTCCTGTAGAAGCACCACGAGCATTAGTGATGATGCTACTGCCACGCCGCAACAAGAGAAAATCACTTGCTTGGAGACGGATGTTACCACGACTACCTCCATTCACTTCAGCTCGCAGGTTTGCTCCATTATCCAAAAAGATATTACGAGCGTTAATATTGAGATTACCCGCATCCCCTGTTCCAGAATTGCTGACGGTAATTTCCGCCCCATCACGAACACTCAAGCTGTCAGCTGTGATATTTACTGACCGAGCAGTAAAGGCATTTGCTGAGGATGCAGTGATAGTACTGGGCAGTATCCGACCATCAGCTAAAGGTTGAGAGATGCCCTGCACATCAATATTATTAACCCGTAAATTAACACTGCCAGCAGATCCTTGTCCCAAGCTGGATGAGGTGATCTGTCCACCGTCGAAAACACGCAGGCGTTCAGCTTGCAGGTTAATATTTCCACCCTGACCAACTCCATCCTTCGCTACTGCAACAGTGATACCACTAAATGTATTGCTAAAACTATCGATCGCAGGGTCGCTGACTTCTACATCTTTTGCATAAATCTCGATATTTCCAGCTTTGCCAGTACCTGATAGCGCACTAGATATAGCCCCACCATCTGCTACTTGCAAACGTCCAGTGTCGATCGTGATATTGCCGCCTGAACCTTTTGCAAAACCTTGAATTGCACTGATGACAGCACCAGTCAACCCAGAAGGTGTGACCCCCTTAATTTCGAGACTCTCAGCAGATCGGATCGAGATGTCCCCTGCATTGCCAGTAGTAATGGACTCAAAACCAGGAAAGTTAAAGCCAAGGATATCTGTACTGATGCGACCTCCGTTGAGCAGACGAACTCGATCTGCCTCAATGGTGATCCTGCCACTATTATTCCTGTTACCACCATTTACCAAAGTAGTAATAGCGCTAGGTCGGAAATTAGCAATACCAGTAAAAGGAGAAAGAAATGGGTTGTATCCGTTCACTTCCACATCTTTAGCACGAACAGTAATATTTCCAGTACTAGTATCGTTGATTGGGGTTGACTGAAAAGTTGAAAAGTCAAAGGCAAAGCCATTATTAATGGACTGTAACCAAGCTCCATTCAGAATCCGTAAACGTTCAGTTTCAATGTTAATGTCTCCTGCTTTTGCCCCAGTTCCCGATACACTAGTGAATAATCCAGGGGTGTCATAATTCTCTGGGACAGAGGCTCCCAATAAATCTACAAATTCCGTTGTTTTGACGGTGATACCCTGCCCTTGTCCAAAATTACCAGTAGCAGAACTAATTCCTGAACCATCGGCAACGGTCAAACCCCGCCCTCGAATGTTGATTGCTCCGCCATTAATCCCACTTGTATCGATGAGTGAAGATTGTCTGAGCGAAACTGTTCCCCAGTCAGCCAAAGCAGGGCTAGTTAGTTGCAATCCAGCTTGATTATTCAAACCAACCTCAGCATTCCGCAATGCCCATAATTCAACTCTTCCGTCAGGATTAGCAAGGCTGGTTTGATTGATGTCGATTTCACTACCCACCAACGCCACAGTTTTAGCCTTGAACATTTGTGATGGGCGAAAAAAGAAATTGAGTGCTGGGGTTCCTTGGGTGCGAATGGTTCCGGCATTGGCTCCAAGTTGCAATCCAACTGGCACACTCATAGTTAATAAGGCCGGTGGTGCGGCATCATTGGCATTAAACTTGAATCCGTCCGCAAATTTTATGCTCTCGGCAGTAGTCCCAACAAATGACCCACTAATATTTAAGCTGGCATTAGAGCCAAAGAGAATGCCGCTAGGATTAAGGAGAAATAGACTAACAGGGTTGGTGCTATTAAGAGTCTGAATCAAGCCATCTATATTAGAAACACTACCCCCTGTGACTCGGCTGAAAATTGTGGAGATGTTCGGGGTGTTAATTAAATTGAATGTGGCTGAACCACCAGTGGGAACAGAAAACTGCCCAAAGCTGTGAAAGAGATTACTGTCTGCGGCACTACCATTGGTAATCGTGAAATTATTGCCATTTTGGGAAACGGTGGTGTTGAGACTGCCATCTGAGGTGATTTGAGCATTGACAGAGCCACTCCAAAGAAATATTGTTCCTAATGGCAATAGCATGACACTTGTCAACATTCCATTAACCAAACCCAATCCAACAGAGCGTGTTTTCATCACTTGGTCTCATTTCATCTAAGTTTCATTATTCCCTAGGCGCGATCGCTCTTAACATCAGCTTGCAGGTCAATATTTAAGTATTTGGAATACTTGCGATCGCTATTAAGCTATTGGAATTTCTGGGGCAAATTAACTTTTGCCAATAGCAGCACAGTCTAATGCCTGTTGCACCTGAACGGGAGATTTATCTGTTATTAACTCAATTTTGCCGTCAGCATTGCGATGCCAAGAAGTGGCTTGAAGAAGAACCCCTGATGATGTGGGAATTTGTGCTTTGACTTCGCCAGTTTTGCGGTATGCAGAGATATCGCGGATATCAGACCAAGTGCGATCGCTGCCAATTTCCTGCGTTGGATTTTGCGGTATACCACCCCTTCCGGTAGTGACAAAACTGCTGCCAGTAGTACTAGAACAACTTGTAGCAATTTGCTGTGATGAGTCTGTTAATTTTACTGGTAATTCTACTAAGCCGGAATTGGGGTCAACTCCAAAATTGTTAATATCTACCGTACCGTTAACACCAAATTGGGAACTAGCAGTAATATCATTTTCAGCAGTAATTTGAGGACGATATTGTAAGCCAATAATTTCCCGTGTAGCAATTTGAATATTACCCCCACGTCCTTTAACTGCATTAGCAATAATATCGCTGTTTTCTAAACCAGCAACAATAGGTGCATTAATATTGATATTGCCCCCATCCCCCGAACCGCCAGCCGTTGCAGTTATTTGGCTGCGATCGCGGATCAACAACAACTTTTCTACTTGTAAGCCGATGTTGCCACCATTGCCAGATTCTGTTTGTGCCTGAATTAAGCCTTGATTTTTTAATTGGATGCGATCGGCTGTGATGTTCAGATTGCCACCATTACCAGTACCTTGGTTAGTAACGCTCAAAGTACCGCCATCTTGCAATATCAGATTAGGTGTAGTCACGCTGACATTACCAGCATTTGCCGTCAGTATATCTGCCAAACCAAATAACTTGCGGATTAATGGTTCTGACTTGAGAACGGATGAGTTGATGCTGCTTTGATTTAATCGACTGCGACCACTGATTTGGATAGATTCTGTGGCATTTACACTAATATCTCCCCCATTACCGATAAAAAACGAAGTTCCAGCAACCACTCCTCCATCTAACACTTGTAACCTCGCAGTATTCAGTGTCAAAGTTTTGGCGCTGCCAGTACCGTAGGTGAGGACGCTAATATTGCTGTAAAGTCCGGCGGGGTTGTCTCCTCTAACTGTAGTTTCGCGGTTGCGAATATTTACCTGACCGCTAGAGCCTTGACCAAATGTCAATGAAGATAATGAGGCACCATCAGACACTAGTAAGCTATCGGAATTGACAAATATATCACCTGCTGTCCCAGTACCTCGGGCAGTAGTGGCAATGCTGGTAACACCAGATGGATTAACAGCCGAGGAGCCAGATAATTCTATTGCTGAGGCTTCAATCTGGATTTGGCCACTGTTTGCAACTCCAAATGCTGTGTTATTCAACCCTGAACCTTCCTGAAGCGTTAAGCGAGGAGTGATGATATAGATATTTGCACCAGTTCCTATGCCCAAGGCTTCGCTACGAATCCAACTCCGAATTTTGGCATCGGATGTTGTGCCAATAATATCAATCGCTTCTGATGCTTGAAGGTGGATGTTACCACTGGGGAGATTGCCGAGATTTGTTGTCAGTACTAGCGATCCATCAGTGAATTTAATCTTGCGTCCCTGAAGCTGAACTGAACCCGAATTTACCCCACTCACATTTAGCAGTGACTTTTGTGCTAGTTGAATATCACCAAAGCTTTGCCCGTTTTCATACCTAAGCGTATAGCCTTGAGTGTTTGGAACTAAAGTAACTAATCCTGAACCTCCCAAGCTACCTAATTCTATTTGTCCTGTTTCGGCGTTTAGGGTTGCTCCATTCAAATTCAGATTACCACCCACCAACGCCAGAGTTTTTCCAGGCTGTACTTGCAATTTTGTTGGACTAGGAGTGCGAATTAAAGGAGCCAAAATAGTGGTAATAGTTAAGGCATGTCCTGTACCTTGAACTTGTATTGATGAGGGATTATTACCCATTTGTAGCCCAATCGGAACATTGATGCTTAATAAGGGGTTAGCTTGGGGATTAATGGCGCTAAACTCAACACCATCGGCAAACTTGATGCTATTGGCTGTCGTACCGATAAATGAACCGCCAATATTAAGTTGGGCATTTGCTCCAAAGATAATTCCACTAGGATTGAGCAAAAAAAGATTAGCACTACCATTGGCCTTAATTAAACCATCAATGTTGGAAACACTGCCTCCAGTAATGCGACTGAAGATATTTTGCACATCTGCGGCATTGTTGAAAAGAGCCGAGCCGTTGCTGGGAACTGAAAATTGGCTAAAGCTGTGGAAGAGGTTGTTGCCAACTCGATTACCGTTGGTGATGGTGAAGTTATCGCCACTTTGAGAGACAGTAGTATTTAAAGTGCTATCAGGAGTTATCTGGGCACTCACAGAGCTGCACCAAATTGGCATTACCATCAACGGCACTATTCCAGCGCACAGAACCAACCAAATAGAGGTCGCACCCATTGTCAAGCCTTTATTTATACCTTGCATTTTAGGTTGCCCAAAACGGTATAGTTTTGAAACATCGCCTCAAACCCGGATTTCTCACGATACTGTAGGCAGGGGAGTGTGGGGAGTGTGGGGGGTAAGATTTCTTCCCCATCCTCCCACACCTCCCACACCTCCCACACTCCTTGATTTATCACAAGTGAAAAATCCAGGTCAAAATGGCGAATAACGGAGTGAGAAGTACAAACCATTTTCTTGGAGCGATCGCTTTTCACCATCCACCGAGATTAAAGGAATACCCCAATCTAAACGAGCCGATAAGTCATCACCCTGTTTCCACAACAGCCCCAACCCTGTACTAACAAGGGTACTTGGCGATGGATTTTCGCCGTTGACGTTCCAACCTTTACCCACATCAATGAAGGGTGTAAGTTGCAGCACCCCGTTAATCTTATTGGCGCGGACAATGGGGACTCGAAATTCTGCCGAAAACAACAGACCATTATCTGTAAGTAATGCGTCTTGGCGATAGCCCCGGACACTTAGTTGTCCACCAAGACCAAATTGCTCTAAAGGCACCAAGGAATCTGCCGCTAATTGGAAATCGCCCCTAACTAAAAATAATGTGTCTGGTGCTAATTGTCGTACCCACTGCGCCTGTCCCCGCCACGCGAAAAAGCGGCTATCTGGTTCATTCTCACTGACATTGGCATCAAACCAATCTACCCCAAAGCTCAATTGCGATCGCGCCGCGAAGACATAGTTGTTACTTCGCTGGGTATATTCTTGAAAAAACCGCAGAGTCGAAATATTCGTTTTTCCGTTCTCATCTGCACCTGGTGAGAGGCGAAACGGCCCAATATTATCAATACCCAACTCAGTTTGGCTTGATTGGCGCGAAAATGACAGCCCAACTGCCAACTCTTGGGTTGGTTTTTGCACCAGTGGTTGGCGATATCCTAATTCATAAGATTGAGAATCTGATTGGATATCAAGGACGCTAAATGGTTCTTCAATAACATGGTTCCATCCCTGGCTAAAGCCAAAGGAGATAGTGCCATTGTGGGCATTAATCGGTAGTGTGTAATTGGCATTAATGCTATTACTACCATCAGTATTGGCATATCCTACACTCAGAGTATCGCCCAAACCCAATAAATTGGCTTCTTGCAGATCCACTCCCCGGCGAAAACTACCCACACTTGGCGATCGCCCATTATCTAAGCTTGCCGTCAGTTTAAAAGTGTCTGCTTCTTCAACCTCAACTTGCAATACATTGCTTCCCGGATGCACGCCTGTTTGTAATTCGGCTGAGAGGTTTTGAATCCGTGGATCGAGGCGGAGTAGTTGGAGTTTTTCTAGGAGGCGGGGTACGTTTAGGGGTTTACCAGCACCTAGTTGAATGCGATCGCGAATGTATTGACTACGTAATCGTCTGTTACCAATGATTTTGATTTCTTGCAGACTGCCTTCGATTACCTGAATTTTTACTGTTCCTGCTTCTAGTGTCTGCGGTGTAATCAATGCTCCTGTGGTTACATAACCGTTATCAATATAAAGCTTAGCGATCGCATCTTTGATTTGCAATAATTCTGCAAATGTCACTTCTTTGCCGACAAAGGGATTGGTAATCTTGGCAAAATCCTCTGGTTTGAAAACTGTACTACCGACAATTTCAATCCGCTCTACCCGAAATTTAGCGTTAGAGTCATCCTGATTTGGAATTGACTCATCTGGTATTGTGGGCAAAGGGACTAATTGATTGTTATCTGTTGGTGGCAACACGTCAGTGGGTAAGGGTGTTACCGGAACTTCTTCTAACCGACCGGGTGGTAGGGTGTCAGGATTTGGAGTTTGGGCAATGACCTGCTGATAATTAGATAATACTGCTGCTAAAACAAAGCCGAATGCCAGAGGTCGTAGTCCAGAGATTATACTTACAGGCTTGTTTAATATTTGTTGCTTAGAAATAGAGTTCTCAATAATGACTTGTTTCACCAACACCATTCTCCTTAAATTTACAAAAAAGAATTCAGGAATCACGAGCAAAGCCGGAGACGCTCCGCTAAGGGGTCAGAATTCAGTTGGTTATTCCGACCGAATAAGCGGTGCTTCTTAGCAGTAGGGAGTCAGTAAATATCTGAATAAAGGGGTTTAACTATCTTGTGTCACTTTAGGAGAATTCAATCAATGAAAGGATTACAAGGTTTTGAATTCTATTTTTTGTCTACAAATCTTAGTTTTTATTAGAAAATAAAGCCTTAGTACTTTACGGAATCAAATTCTCCGAATCTGGCTTCGATTATTATTTTCTGAAAGTGACAAACTAGAGTTAACACTGACACTAAATAGGATCATTTAGTAGTATTAGTTTTGACTTATGAATTCTAAATCTTGAATTCTTATTCAATGATTATTTATGTTTATCTAGTTAATCCCCGATAGCGTGGTGTACCAAGTAATATCTTGCTAATTAATGATGACTATCTTTTTTACCGCTATCATCAGGGTAAATACTGTTTTTGTCCCAATTTTTAAAGCTAAAAGATTATTTAATTTGAGGGCGGCTATTTTATAGAAGACGGATTTTATTTGGGTATAAAGCCATCTTGTTCTGCCGGAGAACCAGTAAGTATAGTTGCGCTTACAGTGGTAAAGATAAGCTGTTGCACTCTATAAGATAGTTCAGTCAGGAAATTAACAAGCCAGCCTGACAAAAGCTTCTTAAAAGTGATTTAAGCTATCAATTTACTTAATGAAAAATTTATTTGCTCATATTTTCTAAGATTAACTTTGAATACAAAAAAATCAAATTAGGAAAATCCTTAAATATTGTAAGGATTTTCCTTATTAGCTTTTTAACTGTATCCTCCAGCGAATCGGAATACACTCGACAGATGCGATCGCTTGAGAATTGGCACTGATTGAAGCAATCATTGTACCGTGTGGCTTATGTGCCATCGATTGGGACAGAGAGTGGTGTTGATCGATCTAATGGCTGGGGTTGAGATTAAAGGCGACGAGGGGATGATTCTGGTTTCGGCGGAATTCTCCTAGCATAATGTATCTCACATTAAGGGGATTCTCAAACTGACCATCCTACTTGATGAATTTTCTCTGTGGATTTTGGGAAAATATCTCACTCAATTCAGACTGTCTAATAATTCGCGGCAACCACTGGAGGATAGTCAGAGGGTCAAGTACTATCGATTGAATACTGAGGATATCGCGTTTGCCAACCCGTATCACCAATGATTTCGGAATCTCTTGTCTAACGTTGAGTTTTTTGTTGATAAATTTGCGGCGCAAGAATCACTTGAATTTGCTTTTCTTGGCATCTTTGAGAAAAAGCGCTAATTTCTTCAGACTCGTCTCCCTCAATTGATAAAGATCGTAAAAATCCTTGAAATCCTAAAAAAGCTAATTCGTAAATGGCTTTTTGACTAAAACCGCCTCCAAAATAGCCTGTGTGGGTATCAATACCTTGAGGATCTCTATTGTTAATAGACTTCCGAATAAATGCCAAGGTTAGGAGAATATAATTTCCAAAATTTATCGCTGGCTTTTGGATGGCAGAACTAACAATTCCGATCTGATCCATCCGATCATCTTTATAATCTGTACAGTCAAAATATGTAAATAAATCTGCGGGTTGTACCCACTCTTCTGACATTTTAGTTATCTCTTCAAGTTTTCTATGTTCGCTACTAGAAGAACGGATTTCTAAATATTTATAAGGGTTGTCAAGTCTATAACCTTTGCCATAGTCTTGCTTTTGCAAATTAACAACTCCATATCTGGGTGCGTGACCCACTAAATCATTTTTATTGTTGAAATGCTTAACTGTTATATTACCAAGCCTGTATCCACTAATACGAGTTCGCGCTGGGAAACTAAAATAATTTGCGGCAGTAGAGGTAAATCGTAACGCTAAGTCTCCCTCATTACAAAATATATAAGCTTCTTCGCAGCGACGTAAAGAAGAACGAAGAAAATTAGCACGTCCTGGGAAGATACTTTCTACAGGAATATCAGGTGCAACTAGCACAAGTCTCCCTAATCTAAATACATTGCCAATATCCGAATCCGGTTTTTTATTAATAGATTTTACATCAAAAACATCAGAGAGAATACGAATTACATTTGTAACTACAAAACATCCCATACTATGACCAATAAAAGATAATTTAATCCGTTTATTTCGAGGCAGCTTTACCGTATAATCAAGCTGTCTAATCAATTCAACTAAATCTGTAACTCCGTAATTAGTCGCTCTATAAGTATCACGAAAATAAGTAGATAACCTAAGAATAATTAATGTAAAAATAATCGCAGATACAATGCCAGATAAAATTAACATTGCTGTGAAAAAATGGACAGCGCCATTACTCAAAATATTTAGGAACAATAAAGCTATAGCAGACCATATACTAATTGTTAGTCCCAGAGCTAAATTAATAGCTAGTAAAGTTGGTAGAGAAGAAAGTGCGTTGATTAGCTTTTGCCCAAAAGAACCAGACTCATCCGTTTTTGTGGGATTTTCCGATGGCCATCTATATCCAATAAAAATATACTTATTTGGTTGCTGAATAGACGTATTAATATATTCATAAATCTTTTTGCAGCCTGTCTCTGTATCCGATGGTGTAGAACTATATCCATGAATATTTATAATAATTTCTGGTTCGGGGCTTGATTCCAAAGTTTTAGCAATTTTCTCAATCATGTCTTGGGTTGAAGGTTCAGCTTGTCCATCATTGATATTAAAAAGCTTTTTATTAGCAACTAATGATAAATATTTATTAGAATTCTGTTCTTCTGTCTCAACGTTCAGTTTGGCAGTACTAACTACTAAATAGCCAGGGATTTTTTCCTGATTGTTTTTTTTAAATTCGTAAATTTTATACGGTTGATTGTCTGGCAGATTTTGATTGTCACAATAGTTCATCAGGTATATTTCCTTTTACAATTTAGGTTCAGATATCGTAATCGCTTTTTGTTGATTTGAGTGGTGTGCAATCACTAAACACTCATTTTTCACCCTAGAAAGCATATCGTTAAAAGCAGGAGTATAACAACCATCTTTATCAACAACCTTACGGAGAGTATACTCACCAGCCCTAGAAAGTCCGCCAAACCAAACGTTATTTCTGTGCCAAATATCTCCATTAAGAGAATTTTTGTTTTGGGACATTGTACAACTTACAATCAATGTTGAAATTGGTATTCCCAGCAAAATAGGGATGATTTGAGCTTGTTGCAACGTTTCATCTTCAAATTGAATTTTATAAGTTACTTTAAACCATTGAATTAAACGTAGTAATATCCAACCCGCAATCGAGTTATGAAAAGTCCACTGTAACGGTGAAAAAATTGGTAAAACCAAAGTTATATTCTGTGTGTCCCATTCCAAATTGTACATAGTAATGCAAGTATCTGGTAGGGGATTACCATCCATAAAGAACACACCCTTCAGGATAGATGGTAAGTTTGTTTCTTTGATTGGAATCATCCAGGTTGCAATATTATCGAGTTGCTTTTTTTCAATTAATTCAGCCATAGTGATTTTTAGTTCGTAATGGGCTACGCCCCGCTACGCTAACGTAATTCGTAATTAATACACATTCAAAAAACACTTTACAAACATCCTCTAATTCAAAATTTCCAATCCTAACTTTATTACTCACAGTCGTTGAGTAAAACCTTGTAGCACTAAATTATTAGGAGTAACGGCAGTCACTTTTTCAAAATCCCATTTGACTTCTGTAATTGAGTCCCATTGATAGTTCTGGAACAGATGTAAACAGAAAATCTTGATAAAGCCAATTGATAAGGATTTACCAGGACAGGCTCGCTCATGCCCTTCACCATTCCAAGATAAAATATCTGAAAAATTCCGTGTTAGGTCAAAATCATCTGGATTTTGGTATCTGTTGGCATCTCGATTAGCCGTAAGAATAGAGCCAAGCAAACGAGTACCTTTTTGGAATGGACATTTTTGTTCTCCAATCTCAACTTCACCCCCTTCAGTAGTGAGTTGGCTAACAAATCGCACAGGTGGATAGAGACGAGCCGTTTCTAAAATCACTTGATTGAGAAGTGTTAACTGTTCTAGAGCGTCTGGGTCTAAAGTTTTCTTACCATTCCAGACTGCATTAATTTCTGACACTACATCATTTCTGAGAGTATTATTCAAGCAGAGAACACCAATAACTGATCCTAAAAGCGCACTCGTGCCGGCAGTACCAGCGATATGAATCATATCGAAAAGGGTATTAGCAATTTGGTGTTCGTTCAATTGATACTGAGCGCCTGTTTCAAAGTAAGATGCCCATTTAGCTGATTGTTTATATCGCTTGGTTAAATATTGACGATGCCGAATTTTTGGCGCTGTTAATATTGCCAGCAGATACTTGTTAATAAAATTAGGCAAGGATGCGAGAACCAAACCTTTAATGTAACTATCGGATGCTGTGATTTCTTCCTCAGATAAAGATATCTGAAAAACCAGTTGATGCAAAACTGATAGCATAATCTTTGGCAAATCGTTGCCGATATGTAATTTGCCTTGTTTAGCAGCTTCTAATAAGCTTTGCTCAACTAGATTCCCTAAGAAGTCTATCTTTTGGGACGGTTCTGGTAAGGCTTGTAAGATTACACTACGTAGTCCTGTGTGTTCGTTACCGTTCGTTCCCAAGCTCAGAGGATTATCAAGCAGGTAGCTAGGAGCTAATATTCTGATGATGCCTAAATCATTTCCCCGCAGTTGTGGTTGGGTTTGCATTAGTTCCCTCACCTGAGAGTGAGAGGAATGCATAATTGCTTGGTCTACCGCAAAATATTTGTCTCCAATATTGTCCTTACGGATGTAGAGAAAGTCCCGCCATGCTTTGAGTATGATTGAGGCATCTGTATAATAGAAAATCAAACGCAGAAACTTGCCGATCGCAGTGTCATAACCTACTTTGTCTAGTATAGGTGCAAGCCATAGCTGGCGATCGTGACCTTTGAGAACTTTATCTTTAAGTGTCATAATATTTACTGTCATTGGTCATTTGTCATTTGTCATTTGTCCCTAATTCAGATATTGATGCTCTGAGGAATTTTAGAAGGAAGTAGATACTCATAGGGTGGACGGTGCAAATTACGTTGCTTGATGGTATCTTCTATCTGCTGAAGATTACTTTGGAATGCCTGCAACAATGGTTTTATTTTTTGGTCTGTAAAATATCCTTGCTGATATTCGCCCAGCTTGTTGTAATACACAGATCCCAACAAGCTGAGTAGGTTGTATTGCCGTTGCGCCTGATCTAAAGGGGGGAGCAAATTAAGATAGTCTTGTTCAGTAACTTCTCTTTTAAGAGTTGAGGCTGGTAAATAACCTGCCATTGGTATAGCTGCGGCGTAGCCCATCAAATCTTTTTGCGGAAAGTTAACGGCTGCATGTTGGGCACTGGCAGTAAAAATAATCAGTGTAGTGGCATCAATTAGGTAATTTAGGGTTTTTATGCCCCCATCTTCGCCAAAATCGGGGATACGACCACCATCGTAAGCTGAGATTTCGGCTGCCCACGCTTGTAGGGCTGTGTCTTGATGAATGTCTTCATCGGTGGTGTAGTAAAGGTTTAAGTAGTCCCAAACCCATTGATAAATAGCATCCCATACTAATAATGCGTCATCCCGGTAAGGATAAATAGGCAAGAGATTTGGATCATCCACACCGCGCTGTTGGAATTGCTTAGGTAAGATGGCACTATTGAAACCATAGCTTTGTAACCCTAGCACCGCTAAAACGCGAGAATTATCGATTGATGCTGAGAGTAATCTATCGACACCACCGCCTGGAGCAATGAGAGTACGTTGGGCGGCATCGTTAATTGCTAAGGTGCTGTCAAAATGTGGGCGCAGCAGGATTCTGAGGGGATGTGTGAGTGGCAATTGTCGAGCAGTTGCGATCG
Source organism: Nostoc sp. ATCC 53789 (assembly GCF_009873495.1). Taxonomy (GTDB): domain Bacteria; phylum Cyanobacteriota; class Cyanobacteriia; order Cyanobacteriales; family Nostocaceae; genus Nostoc; species Nostoc muscorum_A. The sequence continues at coordinate 1,341,073 of NZ_CP046703.1, forward strand.
CAAAAACACCAATCAAAAGATGAGTTCTTGCTAGGTGAGTAACAGCTTCGTGGATGTTGGCATCTGCTATTTGGACAATTGTTTTGGCAAAAAGCCAAGCGTATTTACCGGAGTTAGGGGTAACAATTGGATAATCTGGGCCTGGGGTTTGACCGCATTGAATGGCTACCGGACGCAATAGACGGGTGGGGTCTGAACCTTTGGGTAAGGCAAACAGTGCTAAGGGAGCATAGAGATATTTTTGCTCGTGTGGGAATGTACCGTTGATCGCACCATCTAAAATTTTATAGTCAGCTAAGTAGAGCCTGCCTTCAAGTCCTGCTGCTGCTAATGAATCGTCAGTTCCCATCACTGCTTGGTAATGTTCGTCTGTGACTGGGAAGCGATCGCTTGGAGTAGTTACTCGCTCAATCATGACGGGATTGTAGCCAGCCACTCTCATGTAGGCAAATACTTCATCTTCCTGGTAAGTTTTAGCGTAGGCGTAGCCCGCCGTAGGCATCACTGGTGGACTAATCACCGGAAACAAATTTTCGTAGTCCTTGAGACTAGTTGCATGTCCTGTAGGCTGTCCTTCATATAGAAGGTTAATTATCCTATTTAGAGCATCTCTGAGGATCACAAGTCCGTTTTCTTTCAGAATAGAATGAAAAAGCTCGTCAAGTTCTCTAAAATCCTTAGATATCCCTTTGAGCAAAAGCTGAGGGATAATTTGCAGGATTCTTGCCAGGATGCTGATTCGGGCTGGTACTGCTCCCTTAAGCAAGGCTTCTAAAATAAATCTTTCGACATCATCACGAATCGATTTAGAATCTTGATTGCCTCTGTTGACAATCAAGGTATTGATAAAAATAACTCGTAACTGCTGGGCTAATAAAAAATACCAGTTAGTGGTGAACTCTTCCGTAATAGAAAGCTGATCCACCATCGCAATAGATGGAATATGGTTGTAGTTATATTGATACTCTTGCCTAGCTATATCTAAAGTATGAGTACTTGATGAACTGATTGAATGATCTGGTGATAAAGCAGTCATTGGCTCTACTCATGTGTAGTACTGGAAAATTTAACACTTGAGGATAAACAGGTTTGAGTTACTAACTTTCGGCCAAAGGAACAGGCAACAGTGAAGATTTTTGGTTAGATGCGGATCTTGTTCGCTCGACCTTTCATCGGGTCAGAAGCCCCGTCCCAATGACACGATTGTGTTGGACGGGTTAACAGTACCCTTCCAACTCCTGCCCTATTCCCTATTGCCTTTACCTAAACTTATTATCGCAATCAAGTTTGAAATTTTGATTTTTCTAAAGAAATTTTCTGGAATTTCTCAACTTCTGAGCCACACGCTAAATGTTTCGAAATTTTGCAAGGAATATTTAGCACTACAAATGATACTTGCCAAGATTTAGAAACAATTCTCTAATAACACTTTCGGACTAAGGCACTGTGTTGGAGTTGACATTTTAACTACTGAAACAACATCAGGAAGACGACTATTAGATTCTTCTGCTTCCTATGTCTCCAATTTTTCCTTTACTTACACAGTGATGGAATATTCTTTTCTCTTACCCTCTCTTATCAAAAATCTATCTCTACTTGACAGCTTTTCTCCTTCAACAGTTAGAAGCAGCGAATTTTGCTCCCATGCAAAGCTAGCTATCAGGGCAAGTTCTCATACTGTGGCAAAAGGATTAATTTGTGGATATTAACAGACGAGATTTACTGAAGCTAGTTTCTGCTTCTGGTTTAGGTGGAGCTGGGGTATTTGCTTTACAAGGTTTCACTAAACAGGTTTTAGCGCAAAATCAGCCTACCCCACTCCAGATAAAAAAAGGTGAAATGCTCTACAGGCAACTAGGACGCACCGGAGAACAAGTATCTGTAATTGGTCTAGGTGGTCATCATATTGGTAGACCAAAAGATGAGCAAGAGGGTATTAATCTGATCCATACTGCCCTCGATCGCGGGATTAATTTTATGGACAATAGCTGGGATTACCATAACGGAGGTAGCGAAATTCGTATGGGTAAAGCTCTGCAAAATGGTTATCGTCAAAAAGCTTTTCTGATGACTAAAATTGACGGTCGCACAAAGGCGGCCGCTACTAAACAAATTGATGAATCTTTAAAACGTTTGCAAACAGACCACATTGATTTATTGCAGCATCATGAAGTCATTCGTATGGAAGACCCAGACCGGATTTTTGCCCCTGGTGGTGCGATGGAAGCAGTTGTGGAAGCACAAAAAGCTGGCAAGATTCGCTACATAGGCTTTACTGGACACAAAGATCCTTTAGTACACCTGAGAATGTTGGAAGTTGCCAATCAGAACAACTTCCGTTTTGATGCAGTGCAGATGCCGTTAAATGTTATGGATGCCCATTTCCGCAGTTTTGAGAGGCAAGTTTTACCTAGACTGGTTCAGGACGGAATTGCTGTACTGGGGATGAAATCAATGGGCGACCAAAACATTCTCAAAAGCAATGTGGTCAAGCCTATCGAATGTCTGCATTACGCGATGAATCTGCCAACTTCAACGGTGATTACAGGCATTGAAAGTATGCCCATCTTAAACCAGGCTTTCGAGGCAGTACGTACTTTTACACCCATGAGCCAGGAACAAGTTAAAGCATTACTGAATCGGACTCGCCAAGCTGCTCTTAAAGGTCAGTATGAACTGTTTAAAACCACTAGCCAATTTGATAGTACAGCCAAAAATCCTGAGTGGTTAGGATAAGTTTTAACCAAACGGATCTTGGGTTTAAGACCCCCACTCAATCAAACGCGGGCTTTGGTAATATGACCATCTAATAGAGCCACAGCAGACTGTTGCACCCAATTGCTTAAGACATCTAAGCATTCATACCGCCATCAACATCAAGTGTTGCACCGGTGATGAAAGCCGCATCAGGACTAGCGAGAAAAGCGACCGCAGCTGCAACTTCCTCTGGCTTACCGTAGCGGTTGAGCGCTGTGGCTGCTTTTTGGATTACCGCAAAATCACTATCAGATGGGTTCATATCAGTTTCAATTGGGCCTGGCTGTACAACGTTAACTGTGATCGCCTTCGATCCCAGGTCACGTGCCCATCCGCGCGTGTAGCCAGCGATCGCAGATTTAGTTGCTGAATAATCGGAGATTCCTGCCCAAAGCGAATGGGTTCCAACACAGGAGCCGATGGAGATGATCCGTCCACCTTCAGTCATGAGTGGTGCAGCAGCGCGGACGGCAGCCACTACGCCACCGACATTGATCGCAAACTGCCGTTCTAGGGATGCAATATCGCTTGCAGGATCGCCAACTACACCAAGGACAAATACACCAGCGTTGTTCACGAGAATATCGAGACGACCAAAGCGTTCGGCGACCATCTTAACCAAATTCCCCACCTGGAGAGGATCGGCTTGGTCGGCTTTGAAGGCGGCGGCACTAACGCCTTTTTCTTCGAGTTCCCGGACAACGATCGCGGCCGTTTCAGATGAGTTGGCGTAACTGATGGCAATGTCTGCGCCGTCTTCAGCTAGACGTTTTGCGATCGCAGCACCAATACCCCGTGAACCACCTGTAATGAGGGCAACTTTACCTGTGAGTTTCTTAATATTGCTATTCATGATTTTTACTCCTTCGTTATTGAACCTGTCACCTCAGTTATTTGACAATCGGGTAATTTTGTCAAGATTTTGACAAAGCTATCAATAAATCAGCAATAATAACCAAGCCTGATGTGTTTTACCCAAATTTGAAAAATCGCAATGCGTATTTGCTGATGATCGTTCACTTCAGTACAAATCTGTATTTGTGGCTCTTAGATTGATGCAAGTAGGTAAATTCGCCAGTTATTTACCATAACTAGACTTAGACTATTACGTAAATAAACGAACTGTACACACTGTCAGAGAAAGTTTATAGTCATTGCGTGGTGCTAAAGATTAGCGAGGCTAATCTTTATTTAATTAGCATTTGAAGAGTTAACTTGACTTGAATTCTGGGAACTATCATAGTAACTACCAAAATTTATTAAAAAACAACATTCAGACAAGTATTAATGTTTAAATTAATTGCTCACATCCCTGACTATAGTATTACAAGTTTAATTTATGAAGCTGCTGCCACAGTAATTTATCGAGCATACTCCAAGGCTAACGGACACTCAGTTGTTATCAAACTGCTCAAAGCAGAGTATCCCAGTATCAAAGAGATTGCCCAACTCAAGCACGAATACGAAATCATCCAAAATCTGAATATTGCAGGTGTAATTAGAGCTTATGAATTAATCAGTTATGACAACGGCTACAATAATGGTCTAGCACTGGTTTTAGAAGACTTTGGTGGAGAAACCTTAAAACATCAGATATCTACGACAGGGATTGAACTTACAAAATTTCTTAATATTGCCAATCAAATTACTGAAACATTGGGAGAGTTACATACCCATCACATTATCCATAAGGATATTAAGCCCGAAAACATTCTTTATAACCCCAATACCGAAAAAATAAAACTGATTGATTTCAGCATCGCTTCGCTGTTATCCAAAGAAAGTCCAGAAATTACTAGCCTCAACCTTCTAGAAGGAACACTGGCTTATATGTCGCCAGAGCAGACCGGACGTATCAACCGAACCTTAGATTATCGGACAGATTTTTACTCATTAGGTGTCAGTTTCTACGAAATGCTGACTGGTCAGCTTCCCTTCCCCAATGCTCAAGACTCAATGGAGTTGGTGCATTGTCACATTGCGAAAATTCCTGTAGCTCCGCACGAGATTAATCCTAATGTACCACTGGCAATCTCTGCGATCGCTATGAAACTTCTAAGCAAAACTGCTGAAGACCGTTACCAGAGTGCTTATGGGTTAAAGGCTGACCTAGAACAAGCAGCAATACAACTACAAACAAAAGGCAGCATTGACCTTTTTAGCTTAGGTCAACAGGATTTTTCGCATCAATTCCAAATAGCTCAAAAACTTTATGGTCGGGAAGTAGAAGTAGCAGCTTTAATGGCTGCCTTTGAAAAAGTTAGTCTTGGTTCCAGCGAAGTTGTGTTGGTAGGAGGATACTCAGGTATCGGCAAATCCTCACTAGTTAACGAAGTTCACAAACCGATTGTGCGGCAACGAGGTTACTTCATCGGTGGCAAATTTGACCAACTCAAGCGAGATATTCCTTATGCTTCTTTGATTCAAGCATTTCGAGAATTGATGCGACAACTATTAGCTGAAAGCCAAGCCAGAGTTGAGGTTTGGAAAAATAAATTACTACAAGCATTGGGAGCTAATGGTCAAGTTATTATTGATGTCATCCCGGAAGTAGAATTGATTATCGGACAGCAAGCGCCTGTACCGCAGTTAGGCGTTGCTGAGTCTCAAAACCGTTTTAATCGGGTGTTTAAGCAATTTATCCATGCGTTTACTGCTGCGGAACATCCCTTAGTACTGTTTTTAGATGACCTCCAATGGGCAGATGCCGCCTCTGTGAACCTGGTCGAGAATATGATGACTGACCCAGAAAGTCAGTATCTTTTGCTGATTGGGGCTTACCGAGATAACGAAGTTAGTCCCACCCATCCACTGATGCTAATGTTAGAGGCAATTCGAGCATCTGGGGCTACGGTTGAAGAGTTGCTCTTGAAGCCATTAGCAACACCTCATATTACTCAACTGGTTACTGATACGTTCAATTGCGAATTATTTCAGGCAGAACCTTTAGCTGATTTGCTATTTCAAAAAACCCAAGGTAATCCCTTTTTCTTAACTCAATTACTAAAAGTATTACATCAAGATAATCTCTTGACATTTGATTATCGTTCGGGTTTATGGCAGTGGGATCTCAACAGAATTCAAGAACAAGCCATTACCGATAATGTAGTCGATTTAATGGTGAATAAAATTCAGAGATTGTCAGAACCAACGCAGCAAGTTTTACAATTAGCTGCTTGTGTTGGCAACCGTTTTAATTTAGAAATCCTAGCTGTAGTCAACGAAAAATCTACATCAGCAACAGCAATTGATTTATGGTCAGCTTTGCGGGCGGGGTTAATTCTACCCTTAAGCGATACTTACAAAATTCCTCAATTGTTGAATCAGTCAGAATTGGCAACATACTGCGATACTGCGGTACAAGTTGACTATAAGTTTCTGCACGATCGCGTTCAGCAAGCTGCCTATTCTTTAATTCCAACCGACCAGCAAAAACAAGTACACCTGAAGGTAGGAAAATTACTATTACACAATAGTGAAAAAGCCCAGTTGGAAGAGCATCTTTTTGAGATCGTCAACCACCTCAATGCTGGCAGTTCATTGATTGTGGAACCAGCAGAAAGATATGAACTGTCAGAATTAAATCTGAAAGCAGGGCAGCGAGCAAAATCATCTTCGGCGTTTGTAACTGCGCTCAAATTGCTAGAAACAGGGATGAATTATCTACCTGTAAATAGCTGGAAAGATAAATATTTACTTACATTAACTTTATATTTACAAGTTGGAGAAGCAGAATTTTTAAATGGTAACTATGAAAAAGCCTTGCTGATTTTTGAGCAGACTTTCAACAAGGTTCAAACTACTCTTGATATGTGCCGAGTAAATGAATATCGGATTATGTGTTATCGCATGGAGAATGATTTAAACTCCGCATATAAAATTGGGTTAAACACCTTGGAACTTTTAGGTTTTGAGTTTGCAGCTTATCCCGATGATGCATATCTATTAGAAAAACTCAATCAAACAAAAAAAGTTATTGGCGATCGCTCAACTTTTAGTCTCGCAGAATTACCACAAATGCAAGACGAGGAGAAGCTAATAGCTCAACGCATCTTAAAAGAAGTTTGGCCCATTGCCTACTTTTTAGGATCTAAAGCGTTGCATATTACATCAATGAATATAACTCAACTTTCAGTTCAGTATGGCAACTCAAGAATTTCTGTATTTGGTTACATGCTGTATTCTTTCAACTTAGTATTTGAATATGGTGAGGTAGATTCAGGTTATGAATTTGGTGAATTATCTCTGCGTTTGCATGAAATTTTAAGAACGAAGGAATTGGAAGCGAATATTTTGAATATGTGGGGAGGTTTAATCTGTCACTACAAAGACCATATTAGCCAGGGTAAGCCTTATTTATTAAAAGGATTTAATAGTGGTTTAGAAACAGGTTCTTATCAATGGTCTGGTTATTGTTCAGTTAATTTTTTATGGCAATGCTTATTTGGCAATGAATCTTTAGAAAAAACCGCAGAAGTAGCCAAAGATTTTATTCCTAGCCTCCGCAAGATTGACAAAAATATGTTGAACTACCATCTGCTGGCTATGGAAGCGATCGCTAACTTGACTAAGCCAGCAGGCAAGATTGACGAACTTGTTGGCACTTGGGCAGATGAACGGCAAGTGCTAGAGTTTGCGTTAGCATCTTCGGATATGTTGAGTGCATTTGTGGTTTACATCTATAAACTGGCACTCTGTAACTGGTATGGAGAGTATACCAAAGCTGTTGAGTATGCAGAGAATGCCGAAAAATTTGTTGCGGGAGCGCGAGGAATTTTTATTAATCCTGTTTTCTATTTTCACCAAAGTATTGCCTTAGCAGGGGCTTATGCGGAGGTAGATATCGCAACTCAAGTCATTTATCTGCATAAACTAAATGCCAACTTAGAAAAATTCCAGCAATGGGCAATGCACTGCCCAACCAATTATCAACACAAGTTTCTGCTGATTCAAGCTGAAATTGCTCGGATTTCTAAACAAGATTATCAGGCAATGGAGCTGTACGATTTAGCGATCGCTTCTGCTGCCGAAAATGGTTATTTACAAAATGAAGCCTTAGCAAACGAACTTGCATTTCGATTTTACTTGGATAAGGATAGAATAAACTTTGCCAAAGTTTATTTTAAAGAAGCCCGCTATCGGTATCTCAAGTGGGAAGCTACAGGTAAAGTTCGGCAACTGGATGAACAATACTCCCAACTTTTTAGAGATCCAGCCGGGGAGGTAAACGGGCGGGGTACGGCTACAAAGCAGATTCGGGATATTTCTGAAGCTAAAACCCAAACTTTAGATTTAAGCACAGCAATTAAAGCGTCTCAAGCACTCTCAAGCGAGATGGAGTTAAATCCTCTGCTGGAGAAAATGATGACGATCGCGATCGAGAATGCTGGTGCCCAAATGGGTTATCTACTTGTAAAACGAGAGAACCAGTGGGTGATCGAAGCCGAAGGAAGCATTGATCGAGATGAGGTGACAGTGCGATCGTCTAGTCTGTTTCAAGTAAAGCATAAGCTACCAGTTTTGCTGATTAACTATGTTGAAAGAACAAAAGAAAATTTGGTTTTAGACGATGCTAGCCACACAGAGCGTTTTGTAAGTGACAACTATATTGTTGCCAATCAACCCAAATCAATTTTGTGTTTGCCTTTCTCTCATCAGGGTAAGCTAACTGGAGTTCTTTACCTGGAAAATAACCTCACTACCGGAGTCTTTACCGCAGATCGATTAGAAGTACTGAACTTATTAACTTCGCAAGTTTCCATCTCTATAGAAAATGCTCGGCTCTACACAAATTTGCACATATACTCCCAGGAGTTAGAAATTTCGGAAACACAAGCGCGTGAGAAAGCAAAGCAGCTAGAACACACGCTCGATGAATTGAAGCTTACCCAGTCTCAGATGGTGCAAAGCGAAAAAATGTCTAGCCTAGGGCAGTTGGTGGCAGGTGTTGCTCACGAAATTAATAACCCAGTCAGCTTTATCTACGGCAACCTGACTTACGTAAATAATTATGTCAAAGACTTGATGAGTGTAGTACAACTTTATCAGCAGCAAAACCAGAATTTACCACCTCAAGTTCAAAATGAAATAGATGAAATTGACTTAGATTTTTTGATGGAAGACTTACCGAAGCTGTTAGCTTCCATGCAAGTGGGAACCGATCGCATTCGTCAAATTGTATTATCTTTACGAAACTTTTCCCGCCTAGACGAAGCTGATGTTAAAGCCGTTAATATCCATGAGGGCATTGATAGTACCCTAATGATTTTGCAAAATCGGCTCAAACCGCAACCAGATTCTCCCGGAATTCAGGTAATACAGGAATATGGCAACCTGCCACCTGTAGAGTGCTACCCTGGACAACTGAATCAGGTATTTATGAACCTGCTCGCAAATGCGATCGACTCTTTAGAGGAATTTAACGAACATCGGACTTATGCCGATATCGCACTTCAGCCAAGTATCATTACAATTCGTACTACTGTTGAAGGCGATTTCGCCGTCATTCGCATTGCTGACAACGGTTCTGGTATCAGTGAAAATGTGCGATCGCAACTCTTCACACCCTTTTTCACTACCAAAGCTGTTGGTAAAGGCACTGGTTTAGGGTTATCCATTAGTTACCAGATTGTGACTAAAAAGCATCGAGGACAGTTAGAATGTGTATCCGTTTTAGGACAAGGGGCTGAATTTATTGTTTCTATCCCCCTTCAGGCAAGGCTAGTACCGCAAGGCGGAATTAAAAATTAAAAATTAAAAATGAATACAGCGTAAGCATTTCATTTATTTATGAGTGGTTTATTTCCGCCGTTTTGTACTGGAAGCAAGAAGATTACACTGAGCAACAAAATACGAGGTGCTATTTTTAGCACCAAAAAATATGATTTCCAATTTACCTAATGGTAGTTTTTTCCTTTGACGAACCCAAATGGGCTGAATCTCAACTGAATCTCAAAACTATCTATCGCGTTTAGGAAAGGCAACTTTTTCTCGCAGCAAAATCCGGTGGCAACTGCGATCGCTTTCATACAACGAGTTAATTGTTGCTTTGTGCCTTTTGCAGCAAACATTGACGCTTCTTCTATTGTCAAGGCAGTGAGTGCGATCGCTCTTTAGACAACCTACTTGGGTATCAGCCAAGGGTGTTGCATAAATGCAGAGTGAATCAGTTACTTTTGGGGGTAAGACTTCTTCCCCATCCTCCCACACCTCCCACACTCCTTGGATTTCTCACAAGTGAGAAATCCAGGGTAACGGCAATACTTGTCGGGTTTTGGGGAAAAGGGGAAAGAAAAAACCTTTAACCTTTTTCCCAAACCCAATTCCGAAATTTTGAGTTTTTGAGACGCGATAAATCGCCGTCTCTACAAGTGTTTTAGTCTTATCTGAACTGTATTGAGTTAAAATCGACTAAAATTGACTAAATAGCAGTTAATACTTTGTAATGAATCCCTACGCTATCCTTAATCAGACCAAACTTCAGCGTGTTAGTGATGGCATAACCCGACCTCTACTAGAAAATTGCGAGACTGCCTCACATATCCTTATTTTAGTCTGGCCACAACTTGGGGATTTTGATAGTCTTGAATATGCGTGGTGGTTACAGCGCGAAGCTAAAAAATTGCCTCCTGAAAAACTCGCTATTTGTGCAGTCGGAATTGGCGATCGCGCTTCTGGAACAAAATTCTGCGAATATACAGGATTTCCAGCCGAAAATTTATTTATTGAACCTAATGCAGAACTACATCAACAACTCAAACTTTATTCAGGTCTGAATCTCCCTATCCCTGGAATTTCCCCTACTCAGAAAGCTTGGCTAAATCTACTGTTCATGTGTGCAGGGTTTGGAAGTCCTGGAACCCTAAGAGAAGTTTTTCGAGGATACAGGGGCGATCGTCAAGCCCCTCAACTCATTGAAAATGATGAAATTATTCAAGGTACTCCTCTACCTGCGTTTCAAGGCTCGTTTTTCCAATTAGCTGGAGGAATTGGGTTTCAACGTCCCTTTGAATTAGCTACTCTACGGCTACGGAATATGGTGGAAGTTCTGAGCAATTGGCATACTTATGTACCTAATTCTGCCTACTTAACTCAGCGTGGTGGAACTTTTCTGTTTGATACCCAAGGTCAGTTACTTTACGAACATCGAGATCCAGGAATTTTGGGCTTTGCTGCTAATATGAGTCAGCCCCTATCATTTTTATCCCTTATCGAAACAGATAGCTTTACCTCAATTCATAATTCATAATTCATAATTCATAATTGCTATTTCAATAATATCTAACATAATAAAGTTGTAAAATTGAACGTTTTTGTGTCTATTTGCCCCATAACAGATGTACATCATCTGGTTGTCTGATGTAGTTAACTATCTTCATATTTAATACAAGTACTTTCATTACTTTTGCTCTCTTCAAGTTTGTGAAGTATGAACTATATAGTTACTCAATTTAAGTATTAAATAAAATCATTACCAATAGTTTAGGAAAAGCAAAGACGTGAACCGTTTCAAAAAGCTATCCTCAATTGTGTTCTTGCTATTAGCTTTTATTTATCCACCTGGTTTGGCTGAAGCCAAGGATAACACTCTCAATAATGTTCTCAATGAACAGGCTCTTGACGCACAGACAAAATTAGTTGGAGAGCAAAGTGAAGAGCTTTTGTTAGCTCACCGACGGACTCGACGACGTTATCATAGACGGCAACGAACTGGAAAATATTATTATCAACGCCAGAGGAATCGACGACATTATTATAGACGACGCTATCGCTCTGTAAATTATCACGGACAACCATATCGTCATGGAGAATGGGAACTTGTGCGCGATCGTCATGGACGATTAATATATGATTGGCAGCGTTAATAGTAAACTTTACAGCCAATTTTGCCAGAGAATCTTTATGTGTAAATCCTAACTTAAGCAGACTTGTTCGAGACAAAATAGTGGGTATTGTCCATGTATATTTTTAGTCATTAATTGTTCCATCAGGCATGACTGCACCACGCAGATTTGCACCCGTCAGATTTGTACTACTCATTTCTGCTCTGATCAAATTTGCCTTACTTAAATTAGCACCAGTCAAGTCTGTCCTGGCAAGATAGGCATCAACCAAGTCTGTTTCTGTGAGGTTAGCCTGACGCAGGTTAGCCCGACTTAAATCAACTCTATTTAGCCTTGCAAAACTTAGGTTTACTCCACTCATCTGACATCTAGTCAGTTTAGCATCTGCCATAATTGCACCATACAAATTAACACCTGTAAGTTCGGCATCAATGAGATTTGAACGTTCCAATCTAGCGTTCATCAGGTTAGCACCTTTCAAATTAGCACCCCCGATGTTAGTATCTGCCAGAGATGCATTATGCAAAATCGCTTCACTCAAGTTAGCATCACTCAAATCGGCATAACGTAGCGTTGCCTCACTCAAATTAGCACCACTCAAATCAACTTTAGATAAGTCTACACCAGTTAAATCAGCGCCTCGTAGGTCAGCCTTATGAAGATTAGCACCCCGTAGACTAGCAGAGTACATTCTCTTTTCTTCTCGCAGGTTAGCCCCACGCAGGCACGCACCAGTTAAATTTGCACCACTCAAATCTGCACCACGTAAATCGGCATTCATCAAGTTAGTATCTAGCATATATGCCAAAGTTAAATTTGCATTACGCAAATCAGCTCCCTGTAAAGTTGCACCATGTAAATTAGCATCATGCAAGTTGGCGCTGATTAAACTTGCCTGATTTAGGTTCGCACCACTTAGCTTTGTACAAACTAGGTTTGCGTGATTCAGAATTCCCCGACTTAGATAGCTAAAAATTAGGATAGCATTACCCAAATCTGCTTTATTCAAAGCTATGCCAATCAAGTCTGCACCAAACAAATTTATTCCATTTAAGTTGGCCTCAATAAATTTTGTTTCTCCATTTTCATAGCGCTTTAGAAGTTCATTGGCATCCATATTTTTTCCTATCAATTACCACAAATATTTAAATTTTGCTTAGATTAGCAATAATCAAAAATCACCATTATTATTTGGGAGGAGGTGCTATAAATTGACAGGTATTACCATCATCATTGAGTCCAATTTTCTGATAAGGATTAACTGGTGTTTTCGTTTCTGGAGATGGATCGTTGTTAAACGGGTTATATCCGGCACTGGGTGATATATCGCCATATAAAGCTCGCATAGATTGGATAATTGCACTAGCTGCTTGAATATTTTCATCCGGCTTCCCTAGAGAGATAACAGCACTATTTAATTTAGATTCAAGCTCTCTAAGAGTTGGACAGATATTAAATAATTTCAGCAATAAATCATCAAGTTTTTGAGTCTTGAGTTTCAACCAGTCTTCTTCATTGAAAGTAAATTTTTTGTCAAGTGCGGAAAATAGAACTATTTTAGCCCTAAGTGGGTTAGTATACTTCATAATATTTTGTCGTAAATCAAACTGATTATATTGATATTTGATTTGACTGTTTGGAGATTTATCTATAGAATTTAATGATATTGGTTCCTGTTGATTTAAAAATATTCCTGTTGATTCTTCTTGATGAGGTTTATTTAAAAATATTCCTGTTGGTTCTTCAGGCGTTATATATAGCTTCTGCATCTGATGAAAAATCACATTGGCGATTATGGCGTATTCAGCTTGTTTGTTAAGAGTTTTTACAACTTCAGATAAACTATAATTTAAGTTATTGGTAGTAGGATTTAATCTAAATAATTCTTGAATTAATTCTTGTAATTTAAACCTATCTAGCGTCTCTTCATCATTCTCCCAAATATTTTTACAAGCTGAGTATATTAATTTTTTAATCCGTTTGGAGTTTTCATGCTGTTCTAAATGTTTAGTTACTGCATCGAGACTAGATATAGTTTTCATCGGCAAATCTCCAGCACAAGTATTAAATAGGAACAAATGATAAAGCTAACCTTTTCAACGTAACTCGTAAAATCTTTTTCTCGGAACATTCTCTGTGTCGAAAGTGGCTTATAAGTTATTTATTTAACCGCAGAGGCACAGCAGAAAGTCTGAGACCAGGCATCAGATTTTCTCAAATAGAGAAGTTATAGAAAAGAGGTTTAGAGAGGAATTCACTTTCGATAATTTATACTTGCTTTGAAAGGGCTGGTCTTATGTTATACCCTTTTTATCTAGCTTGTGTAGTCATGTCGAAGCACTTTGCCTAGAGTTGGCACAAGGTAATGATGCCTACAGTTTCAAGGTAATCTCAAGTACTACCGCATCCATTGACGACATCCGCAATTGCCGAAAGCCCTGCTGATGTGGGCTATTGGAGTTATGAGTGGCGTGTTGGTGGTAAATCTGGTGCGAAGTCGCAGAAATTGCCTGAAAAAATGCGAATCATCTAGCTCAAACTCTAAATTGGCTGTTTTAGTAGGTAGCTGCTGATATTGTCGCTATTTTAAGTACAAGCTCCGGTTGTATAAATATTCTAATTATTTGAGCCAGGTTCCCATAGCTTACACTGACTTGTTATATTATAGCTAATAGCTATGTGTTACTTAGATTAGTATTGGTTGACAAGTTGTTGGACATATTGCTTGGATGAGCCATAGCTTACGATCGCTACATCAAGATCAGCATACTTGTAAAGGTTCAAGGCACGTTGGATTCCTCCAATAATCCAATCGGTTTCGTTGCCAAATGCTCCACCACCGAGAAGCGTAAGAAACAATCTGTTGTTTCCATTTCTGATTGAATTCAAGATTGCAGTACAAATAGTTGCCTCATAGGATGCTTCTAAAACAAGGCGTGCAAATTCCGTCCAAAGATTTGAGGAATGACGAGAGTAGTTAACTGGCAAGGCAGAGCAATAGGCTTGTGAGACTGTATGCTTACAATCATTGAGCGTAACTTGCGTACTCCATTGAATGCCGATTCGTAACAACTCTCGCAATCCATCAAGTTCACTCTCGCTTGCGGCTCGAAGTCGATTTGAAATCTCAACCAAACCGCTATGTGATGCCAAAGCATAGCCGTTTCTCATTTCCCAAAGACGGCTTTTGGAATTTCCCAATGCTACTCCCATATCTGCAAGACAATCGATTTGGCTTGTTGTTGATTGTCCGGTTTGCCCATTTACGGTTGCAAAGTAGTTTCGATAAATCGTTCCTGCACCAGCCGCGATCGCACAGGCTGGCCCCTGGGTAGGATCATTCTCATAAATCCCCACGCCACGCTCAGGTGTTACATTTGGAGATACCATTTCAAGCAGATTGAACTGGGAAGCTACTTGAAAAAGCGCATCAGCATTCGATTCATTTATGTGCAAATGCTGGACGTTGGCAACTATTTCGCGTACCGATATTTTTCCAACCTCATATCCACTCGCATGGACACGTTCTCTGAGTTCGGCTAAAGACGGTGTTTCCAACTGACCGCAAACCATTACTTTCCCATTCACATGAGATTTCAATACCTTACCGTCAACAGTGATATTCTGCCAAACCTGTTGTGGGGACTCTTCAGGAAAACCGGTCAATGTTTCAAACCACGTCATTGGATAAAATCAAACGACATACATAACTATTTATTGTACGGAAAGTTTTCGTATAATTTTTTTCTTTTTGAAGGACTTGTTGACTTTCGAGTAGCCGTACTAGGTGTTTGAGGAACTGGCTTGATTAAGAAGGTCAATAGCATCTTGGTCGAGCTTTATATTGACAGCTTTGATGATATCGTTGAGTTGCTCAACCTTTGTTGCACTAACAATAGGAGCAGTAATGCTGGGATTGGCAATAAGCCACGCCAGAGAAACTTGGGTGGGAGTAGAATTATAAGTCGTTGCCACCCGATCAATTGCCTCTAGAATTCGCAAGCCACGAGGGTTTAAATATCTTTTTACAGAATTACCACGAAGACTAATAGACAAATCTTTTTCTGAGCGATATTTACCAGAGAGAAAGCCACTGCACAGAGAGGAATAGTTAATCACGCCAATTTCCTGTTCTTGGCAAATTTTTTGTAAATCCTGCTCATAACCATCTCGGTCATACAAATTATAACGGGGCTGAAGGCTTTCGTAGCGAGGATAGCCATGCTGACGGCTAATTTCTAATGCCTGTGACAAACGCTCTGCACTATAGTTTGAAGCACCAATCGCACGTACTTTTCCCTGACGAGTCAATTCTGCGTAGGTTTCAAGAGTTTCTTCAAGTGGAGTGTTTTCATCGTCGATATGCGATTGATATAGATCGATGTAATCGGTTTGTAACCTCTGCAACGAGTCTTCCACAGCTTGTTGAATGTGTTTACGAGAAAGCCCTTGGCCTCTAACACCCATATCGTTGCCAACCTTAGTTGCAATCACCACTTGATCGCGATGACCGCGCTGCTTGAGCCATTTTCCTAAAATTGTCTCAGACTCTCCACCTTGATTTCCTGGAACCCACTTGGAATAGACATCAGCTGTGTCAATAAAATTACCTCCAGCCTCTATGAAACTATCTAAAATCTCAAATGAACTATTTTCATCAATAGTCCAGCCAAATACGTTACCACCAAAAGATATTGGTGATACTTCTAGTTCTGAACGTCCAAGTTTACGCCTTTGTGTAATGACCATGAGTTTTTTCTTCAGACAGTTTTAGAATTACTATGTGCTAACTTAAATTAAAAATACAGTTAAAAATACAGTATGCTATTAAAACTACGATAAATCCATTAATAAACCGTAGTTTAAAAGATAAACGTAGGTTATCACGGAAAATCATTTCAAATCAAGTCTTCTTATCGTTGAGCGTTCTTCAGCATACTTGTTCTGGATGTTACCACTTACTTGGTCTGCATTAACAGTGTTGGCAATATAGCAATCCTAGCCAATACTTGTTGGATTTTTGGGGAAAGGGGAAAAACCTTATATATCAAGTCTTACACTCCTTTTCCTGTTACGCTTTTCTCTTTATCCGAGCAGCATTGCAATCCTACTTATTAAACATCTAAGGAATGGGGATTCACTCCAACCCTGGACAGTAGCCCATCGTAGACATCGCTCAATCACGTTACAATAACTAATTGTTACTAATTAAACGGTAATTTACTTATGAGTCAACTTGAAAAGATTCAAGCTGAGTATGAAAAGTTTACTGAAGAATTTGAGAGTGTAATCATTAGCACCGTGAACGCCCAAGCAATACCAAATGCTAGTTATGCTCCCTTTGTAATGGATAATTCCAAAAACATCTATATTTATGTCAGTGGTCTTTCAACTCATACCAAAAATATCTATACCAATCCTCATGTAAGTGTCTTATTTATCGAGGATGAAGCCAAGAGTAATCTAATTTTTGCCCGTCGTCGTTTGAGTTTTGATTGTACGGCAACTTTGATAGAGCGTGAAACTGACAAGTGGAATCAAATTGTTGAGCAATTTCAAGGGCGATTTGGTGAAATTATCGAGGTTTTGCGCGGCTTGTCTGACTTTCGGATTTTTCAGCTAACTCCTAGTGAAGGGCGTTTTGTAGTTGGTTTTGGGGCAGCCTATCATATTAGTGGCGATAACCTCCATCAACTTGTTCAGATCACAGGAGATAGTAATCAAAAATAAAAAATGAATTATGAATTAGTTTGACTGTATAAAAATTAAATATGAAATAGCTTAGGACAGAAAAATTTTACTTACTCTGATATTTATCGGTAAGCTTAAATTTATACCTTGTGATTTTGCCTTCGGGTAAAGTGCCATTAAACTATACTTTTTAATTTTATGCTTCAGTTTCAACCTCCTGGCTTTGGACATAAACTTATCCATACATCCTTGGGGGCAATGGTTTACTATACCCAAACGAATACACCTTGGGCCTTCGGTGATGCTGAAGATTTACCTCCACTACTGTTTCTCCATAACTTTGGTGGTGGGGCATCTGCGTATGAATGGTCTAAAGTTTACCCGGCTTTTGCCTCTAATTACCACATTTTAGCTCCCGATCTAATCGGCTGGGGAGAATCGGCTCATCCAGTCCGGGATTATAAAATTAGGGATTATCTCAGCACGATCGCAGAGTTTATCATCGAAACTTGTCGTCAGCCAGTGACGGTGGTAGCCTCTTCTCTAACAGCCGCTTTTGTTATCCGTCTAGCTATTGTTCAACCCAATTTATTCAAAGGACTGTTTTTGGTTTCCCCATCTGGATTTGATGATTTTGGGCAAGGTGCTGGACGCAGACTTCCGCTTTCGGTAATCAATACGCCTCTGTTGGACAATTTTATTTATATGCTTGGTGCTGAAAATGAAATTGCAGTCCGAAATTTTTTACAAAGTTTTCTGTTTGCCAAGTCAGAACGAGTATCTCAAGAAATAGTGGATGCTTATTTAACCTCTGCACAACAACCTAATGCCAAATTTTCCGCCTTGGCATTTTTACGGGGCGATCTTTACTTTGATCTGAGTTTATATATTCAGCAACTGACAATTCCCACTGTGATGTTTTGGGGAGAGAAAGCACAATTTACCAATATCAAACTAGGACAACGCTTGGCCAATTTAAATCAAAGGGCAATTCAAGATTTTTATGCGATCGCAGATGCAGGAATATTACCTCATTTAGAAATACCAGAAGTTGTCATTGGTCTATTGCAACGATATCTTCGGTAACTGGGGATTGGGGAAGACGAGGGGGATGAGGGAAACAAATGACAAATGACAAATGACAAATGACTACTTAGAGAGTAAATGTGCATTTAATGCTTTGGTGATGCGATCGCCAGAAGCTTCTAAATGGGCTAGGGTGTAAATATCAAGGCTTTCACTCAGTTGTTTGAGTCTGACATCAATAGCTTTTTGCAGTTGGCGCAATTCATACCAAGCCAATGTCCGACCATCTTCAGGTGTATCGGTAGTACCCAACATCATCTCTAGCAAAATATTCAGATATTCCCGTTGCAATGAACGACGGATGCTAGAAATTGGCTTTAGTTCTCCTGGGGTTAAGACTTCTGTCCAGATGCCTGTTTGCAGGGTATCGAATAGTTCCGGGATAGAAAGTGCTTCCCCAGGGAGAGTTTTTAATTCTATATCTTGTAAACGATTCAGGCGATCGCTGTCTAATAGCGATCGCAGCACCGCACTTTGAAACTTCAAAATATTTTCGTGAATTGGATAATCAAGGCGGTTGTTAGGTACAGAACTACCCCAATGTTCCCAGCGTGATGGTGCTAGTTGATTGAGCAATTGTGGTGAAAAACTGAAAGCATTTTCGGCAAATATATACTCTTGCAATTTTGTCAATGCTTGGCGTTGTTTTAAAAGTGAAACAGGTACAAATGTCCAAGAAGCATTATCACTATTATGGAGACGCAGAAACGATTGTCCACCAATATATTTGGAAAGCAAGGTGGCGTTCCGAAAATAATATTTAAGCACTCTATTGAATGAGACGCGCAGGTTACTATAGCTTTCTCCTTTTGATAGATAACCCTTATCAAGGCGCTGCCACATAACACGGGCGTTATCCATTTGCCACTGCGAATAAAGTAGCACATCACTACTCATATCCCAGACATTCGCCAAAGGATTAATGTCCCAAATATCCTCATCAGTTGCATAAGACAATTCTGGTTGAGGCGACGCTAGTGCAATCTGTTCTAAAAAACTTTTTTCTGATTCTGGAATTATCCCCTCAAGCGCTGCTGATGGGCTTGTTTTATAACCATACTCAATTGCCCATTCGTCATAAGGCCCAACAACTCCTGGAAAATAGTCACCTTGCTGTACTCCCTGCGGTGCTATATTCACCGGTAGATAGTCCATCACCGAACCCACTAAGCCTTTAGTATGAGTGATTTCAGTATTATTTAATTCTTCAGGTGCTAACATTGTGCTGCCATGAAAGTTGTGGCGCAAACCGAGAGTATGCCCAACTTCGTGAGCTATGAGAGAACGCAAATATTGATGCACATACTCCTTCATCGTTTCACTACTGGCTGTAGTATTTGGCAAAATTGACAACGCCAGCTTCCCCATCGCGGCTTGATTTGAAGACTCCATACCATAGCAAAACTCAGAGTCCGGTAGAAGAGAATTATTAACTCCTGGCTTTTGGCTTCCCCAAAGGGCTTGACATGGATTTTTGCCCACTAAAGATGGATTTACTTCCATCAATGCGTGATATTCTTGCTGAATTGATAGCACCATATTGGCATCTACCATAATGTCTGCATCCAATATTTCCCCAGTGAATGGGTTGACGCGCATTGGCCCTCTAGCAAAACCTGCATCTAAAGAGTTGAACCAGCGAATAGTATTGTAATGTACATCTGCGGGTTGCCAATCAGCATCATCTGGCATTTGCTGTACTTCAATAGCATTTTGAAATCCAGCTTTTTCAAATGCTTTGTTCCACATCAAAACGCCTTCACGAATCGCATCGCGGTACTCTAGTGGCACAGCATTTTCAATCCAATACACAATTGGCTTTTTAGGCGGAGATAAGGGAGAATTCGGATCGGATGGCTCTAAATGCCAACGATTGATATAACGTACAAATGATTCATGAGGATTCTTATTAGATAAATCTTGAAAAGCAGTAATAAAATATCCCACTCTATCATCAGCAAGTCTGGGAATATAATCATTATTTTCTCTAAGTTGAGAAAAACTGTAGTGTACTTTAAGAGTGAGTGCCCTACTATCAGGTACGGTAACTAAATTTGCTCCTTCTAATGATGAAAAACCGTAAATAGAATCAATCTCTATATTTTCTGAGAAGCTGTTAACATCACCAAAATATGACTTGTGTGCATCCAAGTGGTAATCAGCCTGCAAAGAGTATTTCAAAATGGTAGTTAATCCAGGTAAATCCTGCATTAGTAGTTCATTCAGGTTGATCAGAATATTTTCATTCTGTGGATCGATATTGGCTATTTCGAGTGAATAAAGAACAGAGTCGCTAAATGAACGAGCAAGCGATCGCTGTTCTGGTCTACTTTCTGCATGAAATTTCACATTACGCACCACAAAGTGCAATCTATTGTTTACTCGTTGGAAGTAAAAGATAAAATCAGAAAGAGGTAATCCACTATAAATTCCACTTTCCCCAACACCCGATTCTAATGTCACTATAGCTAGATAGTTTTTATTTAGCTGTTCTGGTTTAATTTCTAAGTAAATTTTTCCCGAATTATCAGTGCAATAAAGTGTGAAGAGTCCTTCTACTTTATTTATTCCTTTGACAACCTCATTAAATCGGCAAAAATTTTCCTTTCTATTCTTAGCAAGATCGTTGTCAGTATTTGCTAAGTTTTCAACTGCTGGGAGTGCATTTACTTGCTGTGCATCAATATTTGAAAGTTGATTTGCTCCTGCATAATCACTACAGATGAACAAGTTATACAGTAATACTATAAAGATTGCTAATTTCCTGATCCAGTATTTCATCCTTTGGCTTTCCAGGTGAAGCAGTTCTTGTATTGAGGAAAAAATGTGGATTAATTTGTCCTCTGTAAGCCCTGCAAATATCTAGGGATTACGGTATAAATCCACTCAGTCAGACAATATCTCTAGCCTAAAAGTCCTGTGACTATTGATTGTTCTTAGTAGCTATTTAGGAATTTCCCATCAATTATCTATCTCTTTAGATAGATAATTTTTATAACTAAAGATATATGTTTTTTTAAACTCTATCTGTATTAAAAACCAAATGTAGCATTAAAAATGTATTTAGTGCTACATTTGGCAGCCGAAGGAATCTTAAGCATGATTTATAAACAAAGAGTAAGAAATCCTAAAAAAGCTGTTATTGAGCATTTAAATACTTTTTTAGGATGAATTATGGAGATTTATGGTAATCCCAACTGTTTTCTCACGCGGTCAATTGGTTCTTCCCAATGGTCTTCAAAGCGTTAGCCCAAAAAAATCAGCTTTTTTACCTAGTTCTCACCCTTTCACCAGGTTGACGAAAATCGCTTTGGTTTGTTGAGGAGCCAAGATGGGATAGAGCAATCTAGCCAACCACAAACTGATTTGGAGTGATTTGCCGTAATTTTGTGTAGCAGCAAAAGAAAGTACGCCAATCTCTCCCGCATAACTAGTGTCAAAATCGAGCAAATAGATTAGTTTAGCAATGTCTTCTAGTTCAGGGCTGATATTTAAAGGTTTTAGTTGATTTTTCACCATATAAACCTCGTCTACCTTGAGAACCGTAGTTTTGTAAGTTGGGTGCAGCGATCGCGTAATCCAACATAAATAAGGTGGTAATGTTGGGTTGCGTTTCACTCCACCCAACCTACATAAATATATCTTTTAAAAAACTCTAGGTTTCAACATAGATGAGGTTTAATTGACATATTATCCTCCAAAGTAGCCTTGAGGATATTGTCTTAATTGATTAAAATAATAATATCCCATTACTACTTTTAATCTTGAAGTAATTTTTGATAAACTTAAATACCCAAATAATCAGATTTTAGAATAGCAATATCAACCAAACTCACTGAGTTTCTGTAAGTTATAATCACTTGGAATTGTGGGAGTTTTTTAGCATCATGATTTTACTGATTAGATTGACAAGACTTGATAATAGTGAAGTGTAGCCCTTTATCTTATTTCTCACAACAGTTTAATTTATTTAGCAGTGGCTCTCTCTCGCTTATTATGTAATATATCTAGGGAAAGGCAGCATTGCTCGTTGCTCTTGCACATAAATGAATGCAAATATCTATTTATCTCACAAACCACCTCCTCCCCAAGGTTTAAAAAGTATTTCTTCTTTCTAACTGAGTTATGCCTTTTGCTAGAAGGATAATTACTTTTTTATAGTTAATGTTTATTTGTACTCAAAAAAACAAGTGAATTGGCATGATAAATTTGATTTCTAGAAAGATTGGTAACATCAGTTCCATGCTTAAAGGACTTCAGGTAACACGTTTTTTGGCTGTTGTCCTAGTTGGTTTTCTAGTGCTGACAACGAATGTTAATTATGAGCAGGGGCAGAATGATAAAGGCTTAAAGGAGAGAGTCCGCGAACAGGTAGAGCAAAATGATGCTGAAAGACCGAAAACAGTAGGGCAGTGGTTTAAGGATGCTCGTGAAACCGAAGATTCTCCTGGTGAACGACTTCAGAAGATTGGGCAACAGTCAGGAGAAGCCTTTAAAGAGTTTGGAGGTGGATACGTAAAGGGCGCTAAAGACACTGCTAATGATGTAGGAAACAGTGCAGCACAGACAGGCAAAAATATCTCTAACCAAGTTCGACGCTAAGAAGTTGTTTTAAAAGTGTTTCACTGTAACTTTAGGCACTTCTAATTCTCCCTAATGCCCTTAAATAACGAATTCTAATACTTGGATAACGCCTTTACCCTTGCTGGTAAAAGATTGTAGCGTTTTATCAGGTACATAAAATATAGGCCTTTGGTAGGGGCGTACAGCTAGCTGTACGCCCCTACTGTGTGTTACATCTAAAAAAATTGCTAATTTTGAGAAGCGTAGGTGGCGTAGCAATACTTCTCGCTTTGTGCATTTTTAACTCGGAATCGGGTTTGGGTTAAAGGTTTTTTCTTTCCCTTTTCCCCAAAACCCGAGAAGTATTGCACTCCAAAATCCAGATCAATACCAGATAAGAAATAACTTTAAGTAATATTTAGGCACTTTGCATAAATAAAGTGAACTATTAAGGCAAGTCATTTATTATTTGCAACTAGTAAAAAACACTTGATGTGTAAGCATCGCAGCTTACCGTAGTGGAAAGAAAAGAGTTATGTTTGTTTATACCCACTTATCTAAATCTTATAAGATAATTAAGTATCTTTTTTTACCAAGAATTGAACATTTTAATAACAGTTAAGTAACTGTTGAATAACTGTTTTAAAACATGAAACAATGGGGAGATAGTTAAGGCAGTAAAGAAAAAAACAGATAGATGATTAGCAATATGAAGCAATCTAAGAGTACGCGAAAGCGAGGAATTGTCCTAACGATCGCTGGATTGAAGCGTTTACAAGCTGCGATTCTGGCTATGGAAAAGGTTCAAAACAATGGCAATCACTTCACTCTAGAAGATTTAGGCGATCGCATGAATGTTTCAACCAAAACTCTGAACCGATTATGGTCGTTGAATACAGGCGTGGATCAAAAAACCTTAAAATTGTGCTTTACCGCCTTTAACCTAGAATTACACAGGGAAGACTACACAATTTTGAGTGAACCGAATACTACTGTAGTCTCTCCAACTCGATTGTTGAGTTTAGATACAGGAGAAAAGAAATTATCTACGCCTTTCTCCTTAGAATCCTTTGTTCCTCAGCACCATAACCAACTCGAAAATCTTTGGTCATACCCAGATGGCCCTGTAGCTCTAGATTCCCCCTTCTATGTCGAACGTCCTCCCATTGAAGAACTAGTTTATCGAGAAATAATTCAACCAGGCTGTGTGATCCGAATTCGAGCGCCAAGAGAGATGGGAAAAACTTCTCTTGTGTTGCGGCTATTGGCTTTTGCCCAGATGCAAGGTTATCGCGCTGTGAACCTGAATTGCAAGCAAATGGATGCAACCTGTCTGACAGACTTAAACAAGTTTTTGCGTTCTTTTTGCTGGCAAATTGCAACAGAATTAGGCATAGACCCCAAGCTAGATGAAAACTGGGATGAGGAAATAGGCTGTAAGTTAAGTTGCAGTTTATACTTACAATCCTACTTACTAAAGCAGAGTAAAAGTCCAGTAGTTTTAGTGTTAAATGAGGTTGACCACTTTTTTGAATATCCTCAAATTGCTCAGGAGTTCTTTGGTTTGTTACGCTCTTGGTATGAAGAAGCGCGACAAGATGCTAACTTGCAGAAGCTTAGGCTACTGGTGGTTTATTCCACAGAAGTTTACGTCTCTCTAGATATCAACCGTTCTCCATTTAATATTGGACTACCGATCCGTCTGCCAGAATTTACTAAGCATCAAGTAGAGTATTTGGCCCAACGGCATGGGCTAGACTGGACTTCTCAGAACGAGGTTACGCAACTGATGTCTCTAGTGGGGGGACATCCAGCGCTAATTCGGATTGCTCTGTATTATATATGCTGTCAAGGAATCACCTTAGAGGAAGTAATACATGAGGCGATCGCTAACGGCGGTATCTACCGTTATCATTTATGGCGACACTGGGCAATTCTGCAAGAAAATTCCAGTTTGGTAAAGGCATATATTGAAGTTGTTAGCTCAAAGCAAAGCGTTTCTTTGAATCCCATTGATGCTCATAAACTCGAAAGCTTGGGATTAATCACTTATGAAGGCGATAGCATCCTACCGCGTTGCCAACTCTACCGCGCTTACTTTAAAAAACAACTAGGTGTTGCTGAATTTGAATATAACTCATTGCAAAAACGTGCTTGAAAAACTATCAGGTACATTTTCTCTCACGCTTCGATGCTTACCGAAATTATGGGCGGAGTTCTTCTTTGCTCAAATTTATCTGAAGCGTGAGTTTTTTTATCTTGAAATAGCAACACCAAGAACTATCTACATTTTTAAATGATGGTGGCTGGAAAAGATTTTAAACTAATTAACTAGCTGACCAATAAAGTTGATAATCCTCGATAAAAAATATTCCATTATTAGAAGACATTTTGAAAAAGAAGTAATAATCTCCTGGCTCCCAAATACCAAATTCTTGTTCTTGTTCTTGAACAGTAGCTGTCGAGCCACCGTTGGGAATAGTCATGCTAGCAGTTTGTGTTCTGTTCTGTGCTTTGAGCAGAAAAACTTCCAGTAGGCAAAAACCCTGTAGTTCGGCAGAATAACGAATTTTGAAGCGGATTTTCCCTCCATCTCGGAGAGTATTTTGAATAAAAAATTTTTCAGTTTGAATAGGATTACCAGACAGTTTAATATCTTTATCTTGTGTTAAGATATAGGTATATTTTTGCTCTAACGAACTCACTAATTTTTCTCCTTAAAAAGAATCAACTCTATTGGGATAATTGCATTTTTGACAAATAATTTTTGCTGTCACGTTGTATTCTGCCGTCATCGCCAACAAAATGCAATGACAGATAAGACAGTTAAGAAAATAGTTAAAAAATTGATTGCAACAAACAAAAATAATTGAAATTGGCAACAAATTTTAAATGTATAGACTACATCTAGGGCAAGGAGCAAGGTGTGGTATAGTCTCTTAATTTGAAAACTACTGTAAGTGTGAACTAAATAGTTGCGATCTGACCAAGATTGCCAAAACTCCATGTTGCCAGTCCTACCACTTGCGGTATCGACAGATTTGGCATTTTCTCTGACACTATTCTTGTCCACTGCTTGAGGTACTCATTTTTTACCATTTGAGCCTCTGCTCCCTTGCCTCTTTATTTCCATTCGCCTTGTAGAGTGAAAGGTGCCCAGTAATAGGGTGCGGCATATTTTTGAGTGCGCCATATTTCTATTTGTGCTGTCCGCAAAGCTGCTGCTGGCTTTAATCCTTCTTGCAGCATCTTTTTGTAAAATACCTTCATAAGTTCAGATGTTGCCTGGTCATCTACACTCCACAGGCTGACTACGACTCGCGGGCTGCCTGCATACATAAACCCTCTGGTTAACCCTACTAATCCTTCTCCCTTAACTTCTTCTCCCAGTCCGGTTTTACAGGCGCTGAGTACTACCAGTTCTGCTTGCAGGTTGAGGTTGAAGATATCGTGCAAGCGCAAAAAGCCATTTTGTGGCATTCCCTTGTCGTCAAATAGCGATAACACCACTCCTGATAATTCTGGATGCTTGCTGTTGAGAATGCCATGCGTGGCGAAATGGATGATGCGATATTGACTCAAATTTTCGCTGCTAGCAGTGGTACGACTGGCAGTAAAATCAAAGGCTTGTTTGCGATCGCTAATTGGTACAAGAGAAAGAATTTGCTCGGCTTCTTGACGTGTAAAGCGCAGGCGCTCAAACCTAATGTCTGAGTCTTGGGCGGATCTGGTTAAAGCCAGGTTGTCTAAATTGCTCTCTGGCGCAGGTAGGCGAGATACTTGTGCTTTATTTTGGAGACGCTCATCATCACTATTAAAAATCGGATCTGCCAATACAACTAGGGTTTTAGGAGCAGATTTACGTCCTTTGTGTTCGCTTCTGAGGATAGCTAATGTAGACGCTGAAGGGAGAGTAATGATTTCGTGGTTGAGCAGTAATGGTTCATAATTGCGACTGCTACCTGTTGTGAGGACAGCAAATGGCACATATTGCAAAGCACCATCGCTAGCGATCGCTAAACGCTTCTTTTGCAGTTGCTGGGCTACTGGTGCAAGTATTTGTTGAGATAGAGCATCTAGAGACGGACTATGCTTTAGATACGGGGTAGTGATTTCTTGACGGAACTTTTGCACTGTAGCTTCAATATCTGCACGCTTGGGTAGTTCATAACTGGTGATACTCTTATTAGTAACTGCCCAAAGATAACTGCGCTTTTCCCCCAAAGAATATTCTAAAAGCAGAGTGTTTTCATCAAGTACTTGCTGTTGAATTTGCACGAGTGAGAGAGGCTGAGGTTGAGTCAGCGCTGCATAACGCGGACTAGTGGCACGAATTTGTGCCTGGACTTGTTTATACTGTTCTAGAAGTACCTCGGTGTCTTCTTCTAAAGCTTGCACCTGCGCTTCGGTATGCTTACCGCCTAATACTTGTATCCGACGTTTTTCTAAAACATCGAGTTGTTGCTGCAAGTTATGTTCTTGAGCAAGTAACTTTGGCTCTACACCTTGGCGAATATCAGCATTGGCTTCTGCAAGTAGTTCCAAAAGACTGCGGGCGCGGGCGCGTTCGCTGGCTTGCAGTGCTAAAGCATCATATCCTTGAGATGGTTGCTGTTTGTGTAACTGCATCAGCAAATCGACATAAAACTCATAATAATTCTGCACTGTGGCAAAATAGGAAGTGCGGAGTTCCTGAGAGTCAATTTTGATACGAAGGTCTTCAACAATTTTGATGACTCTCTCTATCTGAGTCAGGGCAGACTGAAAATTGCCTGCGTCGTGTTGAACAAAAGCGATGTTATAGAGTGTACGTGCTTCCCTTGCCTTGTTCCCTGTCTGTTGATATAGCAGCAAAGATTGGCTGTAATAATCTAGCGCCTTTTGGTGTTCTCCTAAATTTGAGTAAGCTTTGCCAATATTGTTTAGAGCAGTTGCTATCCCTCCTTTGTCTCCCGCCTGTCGGTATAAAATCAGGGCTTGGCTAAAGTATGAGAGTGCTTTTTGCTGTTCTGCTAACTCTAAATAAACTGTGCCAATATTGCTCAGAGCAGTTGGTATTCCTTCTTTCTCTGCGTCTTTAGCCTGTTGGTATAAAGACAGAGCTTGGCTGAAGTATGAGAGTGCTTTTTGCTTCTCTCCTAAATCTAAGTAGACTTTGCCAATGTTGTTCAGAGTAGTCGCTATCCCTGCCTTGTTTCCCACCTGTTGCTTGAGAAGCAGAGATTGGTTGTAGTAATCCAACGCCTTTTGCTTTTCTCCGAGGAAATGGTAGACAGAGCCGATATTATTGAGACTAATAGCTTCCCCATTTTTGTCTCCCACTTGTCGCCTTAAGGATATGGATTGGTTGTAGTAATCCAGCGCCTTTTGCTTTTCTGCTAACTCTGAGTAGATTTTGCCAATGTTATTTAGCGTAGTACCTTGGGCTTGTTTGTCCCCCACTTGTTCAAATAGAGGTAAGGATTGCTTGTAATAATCCAGTGCCTTCTGCTTTTCTCCTAAATTTGAGTAGATTTTGCCAATATAAACGAGGGTGTCAGCTTCTAAAGAGCGTAGGTTTTGCCCATTGGAGCGATCGCTCAGTTGACGATATAGTAAAAGTGCTTGCTCAAATTTTGCGATCGCTTTTAACAGAGATTCTGCTGTTCCTTGCTGATATAGTTGCTTCCCTTCTTGATATGCAAGTTTAGCAACAGCCAGAGTCGCATCTGGCGAACTTGTCTGCGTCATCTGTGCAACATTTATCGGCTGCTGTCTAGCAATCGCCACATTTGATTCTGAAAATAACAAAATGCTGCTAAAAATAACAATAGTGCGACCCATTACCAAGGGCAGAAATTGCCATTGTCTTGAGTCATGTATATTAAATTGAGTCATATACATCTGCGGTTTCTATAGCTGATTAGATTTAGAATTCCCAAAATCAAGCAAAAAAACCGTAGATTAACTAATTGTATGTAATAGGCTTATGCATGGCGAGCTGGCAGAGGTTTTCCATATAATTATCTAATCAACCCGCTTAACTTCAAATCCTCGTAACCCTTCCGGTACTTCATACTCAACCACAACATCTTTAACTACAGCAGCAGGCGGCCCAGAGTGACACCAGCGAACCATATCATCTACAACCTCTCGCGCCCCTTCAAAAACTGCCTCTACTCGATTATCAGGGAGATTTCGCACCCAACCGGTTAATCCCAACTGCCTAGCCGTATCGACAGTGGAATAGCGATAACCCACTCCTTGGACTCGGCCAGAAATGAATACATGGGCGCGGATGATCTTTGGCAGTGCTGTAGAATTCTGCATAAACTGGTCTAATCTTTACGATTCCAGTTTACCTAGTTTGTGTATACACAATCTGTTTTTATCTCTAAGCGTTATGCCCTGAAGGTGCGATCGCAATTATCTCTATGTTTGGGAGTGTAGCAGAGTAATGATAAAGTATTTTTCACTACTCTGCTAATTGTTGTGAATTTAATTAATTAGTAGTCCGTTTTTCAACCTGGAATTTTGAATTGCTTATGTCTAACCTGCCACCACTCAATACAGCAACAATTTGGGCAATTCTTGACGATAAACTTGATGATGCCACAGTCAATCAGTTGCTATGGCATTATTTAGGCTATCGCTATGATTCTTCAACTGCACAATGGGACATTAGCCAAGTTGCACCAGAATGGCAAGATGAGTACCCACAACCACCAAATTTTATAGAATCTCGCCCTGCAACAGTGAAGTTAACTCGTTCCATCCCTGCTGAAAACAAACAAATGCTAAAAGAAAAGCTGGGTTTCAAAGGGTACAAAATTGGTGAATTTGGGCCACGGCAAACTCGCAGAGCAACGGCAGCTAATTGGTTTTTAAGTTATCTACAACAAACTAACGGCAAAATTGAATAATCTGATGCAGCAGATATTTAGACAAAAACATATTATTTTTACTAAATATCTGCTATTTTTAAAAAAAATCATAAAAAAGTCATTAACTTATTTATATAAATTTTGTAACTTGATTAATAGCATTTTCGCTTTAGTAGTTTTATCGGTAAAAAGTAAATGCGATAAACAGTCAAAAATTGCCAAAAAATAGTAATTTTTACGAAATATTTATAAATTCATCCTCAAGAGAGAAGCGCTGGTTAAATAATTATTTCTCTAGACCGATTTGTAAATTCAATTAAGCATCAGAGAATACGTCTATCAACCCTTGATATTACAAACACTTCTATGGCAAAGCCAATTGAATTTAATTTATTTGCACCATACAATAAGGGAGCCGCATTAATTGGTTCTTTTTCTGATTGGCAAGAAATACCAATGGAAAAAGGTGATGATGGTTATTTTCGCACAAGTGTTGAATTAGAAGACGGCGCTTATCAATATAAATTTCGCATCCAGTCAAATTCATGGTTTTTTGAACCAGAACAATGGGTTGATGTTACAGACCCTTATGCAACTGATATAGATGAACTGAGTGGAAAAGATGATAGTGTTATCCATGTAAAAGATGGTGAAAGAATTACTGATACTTATGTCTGGCAACATGATGATAAACCTTTACCTGCTGACCACGAATTAGTAATTTATGAATTGCACGTTGGTGACTTTTCTGGCGGCGAGGATGATCCTTATGCACGAGGCAAGTATAAACACGTCATTGAAAAGTTAGATTATTTGTGTGAACTAGGAGTCAATGCTATTGAGTTGATGCCACTTAAAGAATATCCTGGTGATTATAGTTGGGGTTATAATCCTCGCCACTTCTTTGCAACAGAATCAAGCTATGGTTCTACTGCTGAGTTAAAAAAATTGATTGATGAGTGTCATGCCAGAGGAATTCGTGTAATTCTTGACGGTATTTATAACCACTCAGAAGCATCTGCTCCTCTAACACAAATTGACCACGATTATTGGTATCATCACGAACCTCGTGACCCTGATAATAACTGGGGGCCTGAGTTTAATTATGAACATTATGACGAAAAATTAGATATTAAACCAGCCTGGAAATTTACTGGTGAGGCAATCCGTTTTTGGATATCAGAATATCATCTTGATGGTATTCGCTATGATGCAGCACGGCAAATTGCAAATTATGACTTCATGCACTGGATTGTTCAAGAAGCCAAAAAAACTGCTGGTGCAAAGCCTTTTTACAACGTTGCTGAACACATTCCTGAAACTACCAGCATTACCAATGTAGATGGGCCAATGGATGGTTGCTGGCATGATAGTTTCTATCACTGCATTCTAGAACATATCTGCGGTGATACATTTGATTTAGAGCGCCTCAAAGATGTTATTGACTGCAAACGCCAAGGCTTCTTGGGTGCTACGAATGTAGTAAATTACCTCACCAACCATGACCATAACCATGTCATGGTTGAATTGGGGAACCGTGAGATTTTTGACGAAGAAGCCTTTAGACGGGCTAAATTAGGAGTTGCCATCCTAATGACTGCTGTTGGCGTACCTTTGATTTGGATGGGAGAGGAATTTGGTGAGTACAAACCCAAACAACCTGAATCATCAAAAATTGATTGGACTCTGCTAGGTAACGATCTCAATCGTAGTTTATTTGAATCATACAAAGGCTTAACTAACCTGCGTAAAAGTAATCACGCTCTCTACACAGAAAATATTGACTTTATCCACGAAAATCCAGAGGCAAAAGTATTAGCTTATACTCGTTGGAATGATGAAGGTTCTCGTGTCGTCGTAATCGCAAATTTCTCAGAAAACTTCCTAGCTGGCTATCATGTTCCTAACTTTCCGAGTGCTGGTACATGGCACGAATGGACAGGCAATTATGATGTCGAATCTAGTGATGATGGTATACTAACTGACTTAGGGCCATACGAAGCCAAAGTGTTTGTATGGCAGTAATTATATACACTAACACTGAGTCAGTAATCCAATAGCAAAAAGAAAGGGGGGAAATATTCTCCCCTTTTTAAGTTATTACATTTCCTGAATACAGTGTAATTAGAAATTTGTCAAGCACAAAATAAGCTATTTTAAAATTTCATTGGTTTGTGTTACACTTTTGAGTTGAAGTGCGTATATAAAATTGCCAAAGCATCCCCATGCACAACAAATTATTTAATACTAATATCGACAACGCTAACATTGAGAACGATCGCATTTTATTAACTCCCAATGAAATAAAATCAAAATTACCTTTAACACAATTAGCCGAACAAAGAGTTTTAGCATACAGACAGGAAATAGAAGATATCCTAGATTTTCAGGATCGGAGAAAGTTTATAGTAGTTGGCCCATGCTCAATCCACGATCCAAAAGCAGCGCTCGAATATTCTGAAAGGTTGAAAGCGTTGTCTGAGCAAGTTAAGGATAAGCTGCTACTAATAATGCGTGTATACTTTGAAAAGCCAAGAACAACCGTTGGTTGGAAAGGATTAATTAACGATCCAGATATGGATGATTCTTTCCATGTAGAGAATGGTTTATTAATTGCACGCGATCTGTTATTAAAAATTACAGAATTGGGATTACCTGCGGGTACAGAAGCATTAGATCCAATCATACCTCAATACATTAGTGAACTGATTACATGGTCTGCTATTGGGGCACGCACGACCGAATCACAAACTCACCGTGAAATGGCAAGTGGACTTTCGATGCCTGTGGGTTTTAAAAACGGAACTGATGGCAATATTCAAGTAGCTTTGAATGCCCTACAATCAGCTAGAAACCCGCATAATTTTCTGGGAATTAATCAAAACGGACAAGTCAGCGTCTTTCAAACTAAAGGGAATGGCTATGGTCACGTAATTTTAAGAGGTGGTAGTCAACCCAACTTTGATGCAGCAAATGTAAAATTAGTAGAAGATAAATTAAAACAGGCGAATTTACCACCAAGAATTGTTATCGACTGTAGCCACGGAAATACTAATAAAGATTACAAATTACAAGGTGCTGTTTTAGAAAATATTATTCAGCAAATAGTAGATGGCAATACATCAATAGTTGGCATGATGCTGGAATCACATTTATATGAAGGTAGTCAACCAATTACTGGTAAAGAAGAATTAAAATATGGAGTTTCTGTAACTGATAAATGTATTAGTTGGGAAGAAACCGAAAAAATTATTTTGGCTGCTTACGAAAAACTTAAGTAAATACCATAATTGGGATTTTTAGAGGGTTTGAATCTTAATCACCAACGCTTGTAGTAATAACGTGTAAAATTTTACACGTTATTTAGTATTTATCAGAAACGACTATGAACACAATAACTTTTTTGCTTTCCTCGTTTTTCCTATAGATGCTGTTTCATATCTATTGGTATTGTGATATCAGTCTATTATTATTTGCTGTAAGAATAAATCTCGGTTTTCCAGCCAGGTATAATCTAATACGGTTCAGTGAAGAAAAATAGTAGGTTGCGTTGAGGAATAGCGAAACCCAAGCTACACCACTTTTGGTTTTTACCCTTAACTAAACCGTATTTAGGTATAATCTGGCTTATCTAATCTTTTAGAACTCAAAAATATTGTTAACTACTTCACCTACTATTATCTGAAAACTACTTGTAGATAAAATCATTTTTCAGACTATTGATAGACCCTCATATCAGTATAAAGATAGAAAGAATACTTTTAGTCAATCAGGTAATATCAATTTTAATCCTAATAATTGCTGTGTTTCTTAAAATTTTATTTAAGTGATGTTACACAACAAATGTAGGTAGCGGTAAATATTACCCCGTTTCTCCTGCGGGGTTTTTCTTTGAGTTACCGATGTCTACAGAGAGTTACCTTAGCCAAGCAAATCTACTAAGCCTGTAATACCTTAAACCACTTATTCAAAACTGTGCTGATGGTTTTCTTAATCTGATGATTACGGCTCCACTTCTGGAATGCTATTTCATACTCTTCGCCTTTGATTTGAAAAGTATTCCATACATCCAGTCCTACAGGTAATCCGCAGAATAGCAAAATGTACAGCGACCAAGAAATTCCGCCACCAGTTAGTAAATTTAACAGTATAAAAAAGCCATTAAAAATTGCATAATTCCCTAGGCGCTTCTGAAATCTTCTAATCCGGTAAGCGTCAAAAGCTTTTCGCTGTTGGACTTGACCTTGTTGTACTAACCAGTCGCGCTCGGCTAATTTTAAAGAATCAGGTGAAATTTCTAACTCAGCAGCAATTTCTAATATCTGCTCATAAGAAAATTCTGTATTTTTGTCATTAGCTTGACGAGCGATCGCTAAGTGTAGAATTTGTTGGACATCTTCTTGGCTATAAGAGCGGATGCTGTGAGGTTCAAACGCCGTCATAATTCTTTCTCTTATTATTACTTTTAATAGAAATTTGCTGCCCGATAGATTGTAAGTAGCTATGCCAGTACTATTTCCATTATCTCTACATTAGCAAATCTGGATGTTGTCGTGCGTCTAATGTGTTGATATACTACTCAGGACTCATGACTAGTAGTCTGCCAACCCAAAAATGCGCTTGTGAGGTCTGGGGAAAGGGGAAAGGGTAAGGGATTTAAAACCTTTCCCCCTTCCCCCTTACCCCGCCAAGTCACGAAAGCGAACTACTAGTAGACTGTGATTGTCGATAGGCTTGGCACTCTCCAGGCTGGAGCGTCTTTGTGAGGAGCAGGGTAGCCACGAACGATTCTTTAATCTTAAGACATAAGTTGCTCAAATCTTGCTGGCGCTAAGTTGAGTAGATGACTCATCTCCTCCACTTTCCCCTCAATATAAAGACTCTCCAAATATCCGAATCCGATCGGATGCAGCAGAGCATAATATCGAAAGAACAAGCACTAACAAGGATGTAACTCAATGGTTGAAGAAAATGGATCGATTCGTACCCTATCGGTTGATATTGGTGGTAGTGGCGTTAAGGCTATGGTTTTAGATATTACGGGAAGTCCTGTAACAGAAAGAGCGCGTTTAGATACACCTCAACCTGCTACACCAGATGTTGTAATTAATGCAATTGTTGTGTTAGCTGCTGCTCAAGGTGAATTTCATCGTGTTTCGGTGGGTTTTCCTGGCGTGGTTCGATGCGGAGTCACGGAAACGGCGGTAAACTTACATCCAGATTGGATTGGATTTGATTTGGAAACAGCGTTATTAAAACACTTAAACAAGCCTGTACGGGTGATTAATGATGCAGACATGCAGGGGTTTGGTGCGATCGCAGGTAAAGGTGTAGAACTGGTGATTACTCTCGGTACAGGGTTTGGTTCAGCTTTATTTGTAGACGGTAAGCTAGTACCAAATATGGAAATGGGACATCATCCGTTTCGCAAAGGAGAGACTTTTGAGCAGCAGTTAGGGCGTGCAGAGTTAGAAAAAATTGGTGATAAAAGATGGAATAGGCGTTTAGAAAAGGCGATCGCATCCTTACAACATCTGTTCAATTATGATTACCTTTACATTGGCGGTGGTGAAGCTGTAAGAGTGAATTTCCAGCTACCTTTAAATGTAAAACTCATCCCTAATATTACTGGTTTATTAGGTGGTATTGCTTTGTGGCGAGATGAAAAAAGGTAAAAAGTTTTTCAACATCCCCAACTAAGCGTACTAAGCAATGTCTAAGGGCGAGCTACACCTACGCGCTCATAAGGTGCATCCTTTCTTAACATTTAAAAATGTTATAAAAATTAACACAGGTTAAGCAGAGAATTGTATACACATTATTTACATTGCTACCATGTAACTTTGTCATGCAGTAGTCTCAACTCTAGTTTAAATTCAAGACCGTACAACAACGTTGTGCGGTTTCATCTTCTTGAGGTCGAAGTATGTGTTTTCTGAGAATAGGGCGAAGGAGCCATATAAATTCAATTACAAAGCAAATATTTAGGAAACATAGCTGAATATTTCCAGATTAAAGTTGACAAAACTAGATAATGGTGTGACGACCAGCATGTATCCTGCGATATAAAAGTGAATGATAAAAAGTTGATAACCCCCTCTAAAGGAGGACAAATTGTTTAAAATCAAGAGTTTATCATTATTGTCAAATCTTGCATTGATAAATGCTTAAAAAACAGACTCAGAGAATTCACAGGATTTTTGCTGGTAGTATAAATATGCTAAAAGTAGCATCAGCATATCAAGCATGAGCCAAAGGTAACGAGAAAAATTTCTTTGATGGCATTCCCAGAGAATCATATAGTATGTTATTGTCTAAACCGTTGATTTAAATAGCATATCTTAGAAGTTAGTGGCTTGATTGAAGATAAAAAAGGCACAAAACTAATAATATTAGTCTCATTAAATGGAATCGGAGGTGAGCAAATATGAGCATGATAATATTATCTGAAAAATTAGTACATGACTTTTTTATTTAGTCAGTATGTATTATCCTGAACAGCAGCAATGTTGTTAGTTAAAAGAAATATTGGTTAAAGTAAAATGAACTACAATGACTGAAATTGGCCTGATGATGACGGGCGTATTAACAATAAGACAAGCATTTGGAACCAATTTGCCACAACAGCAATTAGTTCAGATGGAAAATGACGAAAAGCAGTCAAAACAGAATGAGTCGGAGATAACTGCTCAAGTCACACCACCTGAATTTATGCAGACAAATGAGATTTCCCAAGCTTCTCCCTCAGCGATCGCACTAGAGAAAGGACACATACTTCAGAAAATCAGCAAAAATAATCAGTTCCTAGCTTCTTCTAACTTAGGTAAGTCTAAAAAGCATTCTCAGTCTGTAGGTAAAGTCCGCATAAAGGTTACAGGACGTTTCCAGAGGTTTAGTAGCCAACCTATGCCGACTCTTTATTTCGGTAGCTCTGGTCTTGCTGTCAGAGTCTTACAACGGCTGTTAGTGGCTAATGGCTATGCCGTAAGAGTGGATGGGATTTATGGCGCACTGACAGAAACTGCTGTCAAAGCCTTTCAAAACCAGCAGAATTTAGGAACGGATGGAATAGTTGGTCAGCGAACTTGGCGGGCGTTGACAACTTAGTCATTTGTCCTTGGCCATAACAAATGACTAATGACAAATTACCGATACTTATGCTGCTCTAATAGTTGTTGCGCTCTTGGCTTATAAATTAAATAGAACAAAGCCTCAAGATAACGTAACAAATCTTCCCGATTCTCCTTCGAGGTAAAGTTCCAGAAGCCATAAATCCGCGCTAATGATAACAGCTTGCTAGTGTGAATTTTCCAAGTATAGGTGCTGTAAACACGGTCAATTCCTCGATGCGAAATTTCATTCCAATAGTTAGGATTCTGTTCGCATTTAGTAATGAAGTCCACAATTTTTGTGGCTGTCTCATCTAAATTTGTTGGGTTAATCAAAAAGCCATTAACCTTATCTTGAATAATCTCTAGTGGCCCACCAAACTGTGTGGCAAAAGTCGGTAATCCTGAAACCATCGACTCTAAAATTGTCAAACCAAAAGCTTCAAATAAAGCTGGTTGTACAAAAATTCCCTGATGATCGGCAATGACTCGGTAAATTTCACCAGAATCAGTTTTAGTTAGGCGCACACCCAGCCAACGAATCTTTCCGTGGAGATTGTACTCCTCAATGATTTGATAGAGTTTGATAATTTCGTCACGTTCTTCGTTGTCCCCTGATTCCTCTACACGTAACTTACCCGCCACCAAAATTAAATTGCAATGCTCCTGTAATTCTTTACTTTGACCATAACATTCAGCTAAACCTGTGAGGTTTTTGATGTGGTCAAGACGCGCCATTGAGAAGAGAGGGCGCTTGTTAGGATCGTCGAGTTTGCCAAAGATTTGCGTGGGGTCTTCCAGAGTAAAGAGTATTTCCGCAAGGCGTTGGCGATCGCTCTCGACTCGATCTTTAGTCCGGGTGTAGGGGAAGTAATTATTTTCGTTTACTCCAGGCGGTACGACATTAAATTTGGGACTAAATAATTCAATGCCATTGGTAACATGGTACAACTCCGGCATGGTGAAGCACTTATAAGACTCGTACTGTCCCACACTATCCGGTGTTCCCACAATTTCTTGATAAGTGCTGCTGACAACAAAATTAGCAGCATTCATCGCAATCAAGTCAGCTGTGAATTGCAATGAAAAATGATATTTATCCTCTAATTCTTGCCAGTAGAGGTTACTGAATAAGTATTTAGATTTTTCCAAAGCATGGGCAACATTGCATTGGGTAACTTTCAGCCGTCGCGCCAGCAAGAATGCTATTAAATTCCCATCAGTATAGTTTCCAACTATTAAGTCAGGTGTGCCGTGGAATTCTGCCCGTAGTTCTCTTTCTGAGTCAATGGCGAAAGTTTCTAAATAAGGCCAAAACTCAAACCGGGAAATCCAGTTTTGAGTCATGTTAGGATTAAATTCCCGCAAAGGCACTCGCAAAATCCAGGCATTTTCGGTACCGTGGACTTTTTCTAGTCGTTGATTACAAAGAGTGCCATCACTATTGGGAATCAAGCGGGTGAGAATAATTACCTTTGGCTCGACATTCAATTTCTCTAAACCAGCTAGCAGGACATCTTCTTGTAGCTGCTTCTCTAGGCTCTTAGCCTGGTCAAGGACGTAAACTACCTGACCGCCAGTATCGGGACGACCCAACACTCCCTCTTGCCCAAACCAGCCGTGAGCCGACACCAAGACGATTCTAAAAATCATCGGGATACGAGAAATGAAGGCTTCTAGGGTCTGGGGATCGGCAGAATCAATCAATTCATCGAGAATATTTAAAGTTTCCCGCACGCGTGCTGCGGTGTTACCCCAACCCGGCTCAAAACCCATTGACTGCAATTGGAACCGGAATTGTTCGTAGGGTTCATCTTCGGGGCGATTATTAACAAAGCCAATAGCTTTCTTAACTTGCTCTGAAAGTTGCTGCTGCGATTGAATGCGATCGTTGACTAGCAGTTGGACACCGTTGTAATGGTGCAGGCGCAAGAAATTCAATAAGCTGTCCAGCAATTGCTTGGAGTCTTGAAAGATTTTGCTGGATAGATAGCGGTTGAGAAATTGTACCCCTTTACCAATATTTTTGGGGTCGCGGATGATTGGGGTGTAGTCGTAAAATGGGCCGAAGTCCAATTCTAGCAGGTCGCCGTCGTTGGGATGAAATTTGTTCACCAAGCGATCGCGCAAATCCAGCAAATCCTGTACGGTCATCGGCTCAATGCTCAAGTCTGATGTCAACCAATAAACTTCTTGGCTAGCAATCTTCGAACGGATGATGAAACAGAAGTTAGAATCTTCTTGAATAATTTCCTGAGTATAGTAAATCAGTTTGCCTAACTCAGAGGTAGTGTAATAAGCCTCTGGTTTCTGGGACTTTGAGCAATACTCACTATATACATTGAGTATGTCGTTCCGCAGCAAGTACTTCTTTTCTTGTTGGCGTAATTCACTAAGAAAGGAACGCAAATCACTTCTTTCTTCACTATCTAAGACTGCTTGAAGCAATTCAGACATGGCAACTCCACTAGATGACGATGTTTGCATTGTTGACTTTCAAGGCGAGACGAAATAAGCCTCTACCTTTTGTTAGACCAGATATAAACACGAAATAATCCAGATAAAAATGATTTATCTGTGTACTTGCAAGTATCAAATTATCAGCAGTACTTAAATCAGGTTCTACTTTACTTAAAGTATCTATGACTCAGTATTTTTGGCTCTAACTAAAGGAATACAATTTTTATTTCTTTTGACAGATGTTATTAAAAAACTTCATAGTAATTTAGGCGCAATCTCTTGTGCCTTAAAATTATTGATTTAATCTTTACTATATAATTTATTCGCGTATATCTGATGATTATCATACCGAGATATCAAGATTTAGCTAAAAACTTCTGTAATGCTTGTAAGTCAATACTTTTTTCGGTTTCCCCAGGATGCTAATATTCATTTTTTTAGTGGTGTAGATGATATATTATGCAATTTTGATCGTTGCCAACATTCTGAGAATTCAGATATAGATTATTCTATTGCTATTATCTATATCTAAATACATGAAACAAAAGTTAATAATTTATTTTTAACATAAACTATAATAAATTAAAATCAATTTTTGTTTAAATATAGACTAATCATTATTTGCATTAGTTATAGTTTAAGCAAAAGTTGTTTAAGTAGGGTCTGTTTATATGGCTACTAATACACCTAAGTTAATAGCTTCTGACCACAGTATAGGCAACATTTTGATTATCTCCTTGCTGGCCTTTTGTGGGCTGACTTTTATCATCCTTCTAGGAATTTTCTAACGGCTAAATGTGCGTTCAAAAACTTCTGAGGCTTAGATTCCTGATTTTTCTAAAAAGTCAGGAATCTTATTAATATAAATAGTTAATTTATCCGAGATTGGCGAAAAAGGATTATCAAGCTTTCTGCACTATCGAGGTTGCTTAGATATGTACTTCTGCAAAAAAACAACATTTTGTAAAAGATAAGTGAACATTGCACACTTAATTTTCTTTTAGCAAGTAGATTTGCTTATATACATCAAAACCTTTATAATATATTCTTATGAATTATGGCAGATTTGCGATCCTTCCAAGTTCATTAACTTGTAGGTGACAGTTACTTGCTAAAGTAATGGTTATGAATTATCACAACCGCAACCCATCTTTTATAAGAACTTATGGATCATTATGAAATTATATAGGGCGAACGACGGGACTCGAACCCGCGAATGGTGGTACCACAAACCACTGCCTTAACCACTTGGCTACGCTCGCCATTCAACAATTTGAATTATAGCAATAATTTGGCAAACGATCAAGAGTTTATGTTCAAGGAACGGACTCAGCTGATTTAGAGTCTCTGAAATCTAACGATTACAATGTATTTTACTTGGCAAACATGAAACCCCTAACCATCATTGCATATACTGGAGCAGCAGCAGGACTCGCCGCCTTGGGTGTGACAATGGCAAAGACTAATCCCAGTCAGGTTGAATATGAAGAATATGCAGTGCAACGGTTGACAGAATACTTAAAAACCGATGTATGCAAAAAAACTACGAATATTATAGAAAATTTAATCCATTTTAATTGTGATAAGTTGGTTGACTCAGCTAACCCACAAATCCAAGGAATTATTGCCAGGACTACAGAAAGACAAAATTTTATGATTTTTAGCATTTACCGTACAGATTTAAAAATAAATTCTTGGATACCTTCATACAAATTTGAAACGGTGGGAGCTTTTGATCAATTTTATACATACACTGCTGAAGAACAATAGCGTAAGCAGAAGTGGAAGAATATAAAAGTGATTTAGAATACTTGTATTTAGTAAT
Organism: Nostoc sp. ATCC 53789; assembly: GCF_009873495.1. Classification (GTDB taxonomy): domain Bacteria; phylum Cyanobacteriota; class Cyanobacteriia; order Cyanobacteriales; family Nostocaceae; genus Nostoc; species Nostoc muscorum_A. Next base: position 1,382,270 of record NZ_CP046703.1, read on the forward strand.
TTATAATAGTTTCAATAATCACCAGAGTAATTATTACCACCAGCTTAATATTAAGTAAAATATGAACATTAGTCACTGAGAGTTCAAGCTTTGCCGATGTCATCTGCTTATTTGCTAGTATCTCACGGAAGTCGCGATCCGCGCCCAGAAGTTGCTATGCAGCAATTAGCAAAGCTGGTATGCAACAAATTACCAAACAACTACAACCCATCAAGTAGTGAACATCTGGTTGGCATAGCAGCTTTAGAAATGAGTCCTCAGCCTTTACATGAGCAGATTCAAAAATTTGCCAAGAGCGCTTTTGGTGATGCCGGGGTTGGGCTACACCAACTATCTCAAAACGAGAATCGCCTCAAAATTGTACCGCTATTTCTCCTGCCGGGAGTCCATGTGATGACAGATATTCCCGCCGAAGTAGCACTAGCACAACAGGCTATTGGTCAAGATATCATGATTGAGTTGCAGCCACATTTAGGCTCTCACCCCAATTTAGAGAAATTACTGGCCAAGCAAATATCTACTATAAAAGCAGAAGCATGGATTCTCTTAGCTCATGGTAGCCGTCGCCCAGGTTCCAAAGAAACTGTGGAAGCAATGGCGGCGAGTTTATCAGCAGTGGCTGCTTATTGGGCTGGGCCTCCTAGTTTAGAATCACGGGTGAAAGAGTTAGTAGCCGCTGGTTATCGGGAAATTGCAATTTTGCCATACTTTTTATTCACGGGTGGAATAACTGATGCGATCGCGGCCTCCATAGAGGAGCTAAAATTACAATTTTCTGCGGTGAATTTCCAGTTGGCGCAGCCACTGGGAGCAAGTGTAGAATTAGCCGAGCTTATTTGGGATTTAACGGATAGATGAACCGCACAGAAAAACAGGAGAACGAGTATTTGGGAAAGGTTTATTTAGTAGGTGCGGGGCCAGGAGATCCAGGATTAATAACCCTGAAGGCGAAAGGTTTGTTGGAATGTGCAGATGTAGTTATCTATGATGCCTTAGTGAGTCCGGCAATTCTGGCAATGATTAATCCCCAAGCCGAACAAATTAACGCTGGTAAGCGCAGGGGGAAACATTCGCTATTCCAGGAAGAAACAACTCAATTAATGATTGAGAAAGCGCAGGATCATGCAATTGTAGTGCGGTTAAAGGGTGGCGATCCGTTTATCTTTGGTCGTGGTGGCGAAGAGATGGAAGAATTAGTCAACGCTGGGATATCAACTGAAGTTGTGCCCGGTATCACATCGGGGATTGCGGCGGCGGCTTATGCAGGTATACCTTTGACTCATCGACTGTATAGCTCATCAGTGACATTTGTAACTGGTCACGAGTCGGCGGGTAAGTATAGACCGAAAGTGAATTGGAATGCGATCGCGAACGGTTCCGAAACCATTGTAATTTATATGGGAATTCACAATCTCCCTTATATTGTGGAACAGTTAAGTGCAGCTGGGTTGGATGTAGAAACGCCCATTGCCTTAGTGCGCTGGGGTACGCGCCCAGAACAAGAAGAATTGATTGGAACCTTAAAGACAATTGTAGAACAGGTAGAGCAAACTGGATTTGGTGCGCCTGCGATCGCAGTCATTGGAGAAGTAGTAAATATGCACAGCATTTTGTCTAGTTGTCGTCCAGTTTAATGGCTGGCGCAAATGTAAAATCTACTATTCTTTAGTTTCTCGAATCCAAAATGCCAATCCTCCTCCACGACCACGAGCTGCAATGAAATCTTCCGTCACTAAAAAGAAGGCAAAGAAGGGTAATTGAGCTATGGGCTGGTTGTAGAAATCTTCTGTTTGAACTTTACCAGAACGAATTGGTCTGTTATAAACAACACGACCAAACAGACTGATAAGCATCTGGTTAAAATCAAACGCCAATAAATTTTTCTTACCTGTATATTTCACTGGCCCCGTGAGCTTCAATAAAAGTTGCCCCAATTCAACCTGATTACAAATTTCGCCTCTATGTGAATCCTGTTCTAAAGTGGCATCAAAGGAAACATGGATTTTTATAAACTTGGGTACATACAAACCCTTGCCTAATACAATTCCTCCATGTTCTCTGGCTTTCTTAGTGCCAGTGGCAAAGCAAAGTTGCCATTTACCTAGAAGAGACTCAAAGGGGTAAGTTAACCGTTCCTGCTTGGCAGATTTTTCTGCTTGTAGCAACGCATTTACTAATGTTTCAGTATTAGAGCGTGTATCTTTTTGTTGTCGATATGCAGCCGCAGCCTGTGATAGCACGGTAACAAAGTCAAATTTGGCTACAGGTGTCAAATTAGCTGTCATAATTTAACTATTTCTTTGCTTTTTTGATAAATTGTAACCTTATGAAGAGTAGAGAGTGCAGAATCGAGAAGGGGTATTTTTATAATCGGTTGTTAGATTTTTCGCGATTGAGAGTCTTCCATAGGGTAGGTTAATTATTAGTCTCCTAGGTGTAACTGGTTTTTGAGTAGGGTTACGGCCAAATGTGCCTACCGCTACCTCCCTTACGAAAGCTCTTGTTAATGACCAAATTCTGTGACAATGGTTAACAATCTGACAATTCATGCAATATGGAAAAGTTAATGCGGAACCTAAGGCCCCAACTTTTGTAGGGAATGGGGAAAATTCAAAGTCTCTCAAAAGGAGGAGAGAGGAATGAAATTCAGAAGGCAGAAGTACGAAGGCAGAGGGCAGAAGGAACCCACGTTTTTAAACGTGGGATTGAAGCAAGGACGCTTTGTATCTCGCGCTATGTGTCTCGATACAATTCTTTTTTTAAACTGGGCTTTATACCAGAACTAAAGTTTTTATTAATACTTCTTTCCTTCTGCCTTCTGCCCTCTGCCCTCTGCCTTTCTTTGTAAGGTTTTCCAAATTTTGTGAAAAGTCAGAGTTAACAATAAGCCGGAATCTGAATCTAAGGTACTCATGAGCCAGAGTTCTCAAAACAGCCCTTTGCCACGCAAACCTGTTCAATCATATTTCCATTGGTTATACGCTTTCTGGAAATTCTCTCGCCCTCACACGATTATTGGTACAAGTCTGAGTGTGTTGAGTTTGTATTTAATTGCTATCGCCATTAGTAATAATACTGCTTCTTTATTCACTACTCCCGGCTCCCTAACCCCTGTCTTCGGCGCATGGATTGCTTGTCTATGTGGCAATGTTTACATTGTAGGGTTGAATCAATTAGAAGATGTTGATATTGACAAGATTAATAAACCTCATTTACCGTTGGCATCAGGTGAGTTTTCTCAACAGATGGGGCAATTAATTGTCGCGTCTACTGGGATTTTGGCGCTAGTTGTGGCGTGGCTAACTGGGCCATTCTTGTTTGGCATGGTAGCAATTAGTTTGGCCATTGGTACTGCTTACTCTTTACCACCAATTCGTTTAAAACAGTTTCCCTTTTGGGCAGCGCTGTGTATTTTTTCGGTACGGGGCACGATTGTTAATTTAGGATTGTATCTGCACTATAGTTGGGCACTCAAACAAAGCCAAACAATTCCGCCTGTGGTGTGGGTGCTGACATTGTTTATTTTGGTGTTTACCTTTGCGATCGCAATCTTTAAAGATATCCCAGATATAGAAGGCGATCGCCTCTACAATATTACTACTTTCACGATTAAACTAGGGCCCCAAGCTGTGTTTAATCTAGCTCTTTGGGTGATAACAGTCTGTTATCTAGGGATGATTCTGGTTGGGGTGCTACACGTGGCCTCAATTAACCCCATCTTTCTGGTAATTGCCCATTTCGGGCTGTTAGTTTGGATGTGGTGGCGGAGTTTGGCGGTAGACTTACAAGATAAAAGTGCGATCGCTCAATTCTACCAATTTATCTGGAAACTCTTTTTTATGGAATATCTGATTTTTCCTATCGCCTGCTTTTTGGCTTAGACAATGCTAGAAACCTTTCCTACCAGTTCTATTATCGCTGCGATCGCAGTTATTTTGAGTTTGTCGATCCTAGGCTATTTCGCTTGGAAAACTTTGATTACTTCAGACTTGTTTCAAAAAGGAATCAATCTTGCTCAAGCAAAAGATTACCAAGGTGCAGAAACAGCCTTTCGCAAAGTGATTTCCCTCAACTCTACTAATGATGTAGTGCGCTTGTTTTTGGGAGATGTTTTAAACCAGCAAGGCCAAGTAGAGGAAGCAACAGAATTATTCCGGGAAGTGATTCGCCGCAGTCCAAAAAATCCCGATGCTTACTTGCGTCTGGCCAATATTCTTATGCAGCAAGAGCGAGAAGAAGAAGCTAAAACTAACCTGCTACAAGCTAAAGATTTATTGCAAAAACAACGCCAACCCGAAAAAGCTAACAAAATCACTCAAGTGTTAGATAAAATGAGTATTAAGTCAAGTCAATCTTAAGTTGAGTGAGAATTGCAGAAATTCATTTTTCCTGTTGCGTCTCCTAATTTTTTTACCATTCCCATCATTATTATGGTGAGAATGGTTTTATTTTGGAATTATCAGTGTTTACAAAGAAAGGCAGAGGGCAGAGGGCAGAAGGCAAAAGGAAAGAAGTATTAATAAAAACTTTAGTTCTGGGTACAAAGCCCAGTTTAAAAAAAGAATTGTATCGAGACGCATAGCGCGAGATACAAAGCGTCCTTGCTTCAATCCCACGTTTTTAAACGTGGGTTCCTTCTGCCCTCTGCCTTCGTACTTCTGCCTTCTGAATGTAATTATGTCCACAACTTTCGTAAGTTTGATTGATGCAAAAACCCTTTGCAACTCTCTTATCTTTGCGCTCTTCTCTACGAGACGCTACGCGAATGTGTCCTACCCTGTGGGTACTCCTTCGGAGAACTCGTAGAGTAGCCGCTCCGCGTCTATGCGGTTCGTTTACTCATTCTCTTATTCCTATCTTCACGCAAGATAAAAGTAAATTTCAAACGACGTGCAAAAAACTTGTGCTAATTAAAGGCATTTAGTAGTAGATTTTATAGATTAAAAATAATCCAGTATTTATGCCAGACATCATATCAGAATTGTGGGCTAACTTTTTTACATCAGGATCGTTTATTCCACATGGACATTGTTATCTATGGCAAACTAATTTAGTTTGGTTACATATATTATCTGACGGGTTCATTGCACTAGCTTATTACTCGATTCCAGCTACCCTATTTTACTTTGTCCGTAAGCGGCAAGATTTACCCTTTGATTGGATATTTTTGCTATTTAGTGGATTTATTGTGGCTTGCGGGACTACTCATTTAATAGAGATTTGGACACTTTGGCATCCCACTTATTGGGTATCAGGGTTTGTCAAAGCGGTAACTGCCATGATATCTGTAATTACAGCAGTACAACTTGTGTCTTTAGTTCCACAAGCATTAGCACTTCCTAGCCCTGCTCAAATAGAACAAGCAAATCAAGAACTTCAAACACAAATAGCCGAACGCTTACGGGTAGAAAAGGAACTACGAAAATACCAGAATCATCTCGAAGAAATGGTTGCTATTCGCACCAATGAAATTACCAAAGCCAACGAGCAATTACAACAAGAAATCCTTGAACGCCAACGAATTTTAGAAGTTCTCCGACAAAGTGAAGAGCGTTATCGTTATCTAGCTGAGGCAATTCCTCAACTTGTATGGACAACCAAGCCTAACGGCGAATGTGATTTTTTTAATCAAAATTGGTGCGAATATACTGGGCTAACATTAGAGCAGTCCTTGGGTTCTGGTTGGTTAGCTGCATTGCATCCAGATGATATCCAAAATGCTGATGAAGTGTGGTCTAATGCCGTAAAAAATAGCACTACATATAACAATGAATATCGTTTTAAACGGGCTTCTGATGGTTCCTATCGTTGGCAACTAGCGCGAGGTTTACCACTCAAAGATGAGCAAGGTATTGTAGTTAAGTGGTTTGGGACATGTACAGATATCCACGAACAAAAACAAATACTTGAAGAACGGGCGCACTTGCTGGAATTAGAACAAATAGCACGAGCTAAAGCAGAAACAGCCAATCGAATTAAAGATGAATTTCTAGCTGTCCTATCTCACGAACTACGCACTCCACTAAACGCAATTCTCGGTTGGTCAAAATTATTGCAAAGTCGGAGGTTAGACCAAGCAAAGACATCGCACGCACTAGCCACAATTGAGCGGAATGCCACTTTACAAGTTCAACTCATCGAAGACTTGCTGGATATCTCTAGAATTTTACAAGGCAAACTGACGCTAGATATTACGAAAATTAACCTGGAGTCTACGATATTGTCCGCACTAGAAACAATGCGTTTAGCGGCAGAAACAAAGTTGATTCAGGTAAGTACAGTATTTGAACCGGATGTGGGAGAAGTTATGGGCGACTCGACTCGTTTGCAGCAGGTCGTCTGGAATCTCCTTTCTAACGCTCTCAAATTTACACCCAAGGAAGGAAAAATAGAAGTGCGATTAGAGCAAGCCGATGGTTATGCTCAAATTATAGTTAGCGATACAGGTAAGGGAATCAGTCCTGAGTTTTTGCCATTCGTCTTTGATTACTTCCGCCAAGCAGATAGCACGTCTACGAGAAATTTTGGTGGATTAGGATTGGGGTTGGCAATTGTGCGTAATATCGTCGAAATACATGGCGGTATTGTCAAAGCGAAGAGTGAAGGTGAGGATAAAGGGTCAATATTTACTGTTAGTTTGCCGCTTCTGCCAGATGAAAGCCGAAGCCTAACGGATAAACAAAACTCTGCTGTATTATTAACTTCTAACTTCTTAGCGCTCAATGGCATCCGCATTTTAGTTGTAGATGATGATACTGATTCACGAGATTTTATTGCTTTTGTACTAGAGCAAGATGGGGCTTTTGTGATTGCGGTATCTTCCGCTTATGAAGCATTACAAACCCTAGCAGAGATAAAGCCAGATGTGTTGGTTAGCGATATTGGTATGCCTGAGATGGATGGCTATATGTTAATACATCAAGTGAGAACTTTGATACCAGAACAAGGTGGACAAATTCCAGCAATTGCCTTGACTGCTTTTGCTAGAAACGATGACCAGCAAGAAGCGCTAAAAGCTGGGTTTCAAATGCATTTATCCAAGCCTGTTAACCCAGAAGAATTAATTGCAGCCATTACTCGAATTGTCGAAATAAAAGTGTAAACAATTACTTAGTAAACAACTTTTTACTCGTAATAAAGCCTCATATTTTGTATGTAAATGGGCAATTGGATGAGAATCCACTTGTATCAAGTTAGGCTAATAACTTATAATTCCTGCTATAACTACGCCAAAGCTATACAAGTCAATATTATATATAAACCAAGCAAGTAAGGTAATAAAAATGCTGAAAAACAAGAATGTACTGGTAGCAGCTATTATCTGCTTGTGTTTGAGTAATGCCAATACTGCTTTTGGTAAAGAAGTTGGCGTTGTTTTATCAAAAATTCCAGACTCAAATCGAGCAGCACTTCCTGGCAACAAAAACGCAGTTGCTAACTTTGAGCAAGGAAGCAATCTATACAAACAAGGAGATTTCAAAGGAGCAGAGGCGGCGTTTCGGAAAGCGATTGAACTTGAACCCAACTTTGTGCAAGCTTATATTGCTTTGGCAAATACTCTCGACGATCAAGGCAAACCCCAAGAAGCGATCGCACATTACAAAAAAGCCATCAGCCTCGATCCTCATGACTCTGGGGCCTACTTTAATTTGGGTTTGACTTTAGCAAGGCTAAATCAGTTAGAAGCTGCGATCGCACAGTATAAAAAAGCCCTCAGCCTTGAACCCAACTATGCAGACGCTCACTATAACTTAGGAAATGCTCTCTACACTCAAGGTAAGCTAACCGAAGCAGTCACCGAATATACAGCAGCTATTCGCCTCAAACCCAGTTATGCCCCAACTTACACGCGTCTGGGAAATGCTCTCTACGATCAAGGTGAGTTAGCAGAGGCAGTGACTCAGTACAAAAAATCCATTAGCTTTGATCCCAACTATGCAGACGCTCACTATTACTTAGGCAATGCTTTGTATGCTCAAGGAAAGTCAGCAGAAGCGATCGCCGAATATACAGCAGCCATTCGCCTCTCTCCAAAAAATCCCGCAGGTTATAATGCCTTGGGAAATACTCTCTACGCTCAAGGCAAACTAGAAGAAGCGATCGCACAATACAAACAAGCCCTCAACCTTGAACCCAACTATGCAGACGCTCACTATAATTTAGCAAGCGCTTTTTACGCTCAAGGCAAGCTAACTGAAGCAATCGCCGACTATACCGAAGCGATTCGCATCGATCCAAAACACGCACAAGCTTACACAGGTTTAGCAAATGCGATGGACGATCAAGGTAAACCCCAAGAAGCGATCGCACATTACAAAAAAGCCATTAGCCTCGTACCCAACGATGCATTCACTTACTATAATTTGGGCATCACTTTAGGAAGAGAACAACAGCTAGAAGAAGCGATCGTTAATCTCAAAAAAGCCAAAGAGTTATTCCAAGCTGAAGACAACAAGGAAATGGTTGAGCAAGTTGATCAGCTAATCAAAAAAATTAATATCCGAACGAATTGAATTTAGGGAATTGGGGATTGGGCATGGGGAATGGGGCATTGGGCATGGGGAATTGGGAAGTAATAACCAATAACAAATAACAAATGACAAATATTGAAGCAAAGGGCAAAGTCTACCTCGTAGGTGCTGGGCCTGGAGATGTGGCATACCTGACGGTAAAAGCTTACAATCTCTTAGCTGCTGCTCAGGTTTTAGTCTACGATGCCCTGGTAGATGCTCAATTATTGCAGTGTGTACCACCTGATTGCTTGAAGTTGGATGTCGGTAAACGCGGTGGTAAACCTAGTACAACCCAAACTGAGATTAACAAGTTACTGGTAAAATATTGCCAGCAAGGAAAACAAGTTTTAAGGCTCAAATCAGGCGATCCATTTATTTTTGGGCGTTGCACTTCTGAAATTGAAGCGTTGAAAGCATCTGGTTGTGATTTTGAATTGATACCAGGAATTTCTTCAGCCCTTGCAGCACCATTGTTTGCAGGAATTCCCCTTACAGATCCGGTGTTGAGTCGTTGTTTTGCAGTGCTTACAGCTCATGAACCAGAGGTTTTAGACTGGGAGGCACTCTCACGCTTAGAGACACTGGTAATTTTGATGGGAGGGCAACATCTGTCAGAGATCGTACACCAATTGGTGCAACACGGGCGATCGCACTTAACACCCATCGCAATCATCCGTTGGGCAGGAACTCCTCGTCAAAAAATTTGGACAGCGCAACTGGGCAATATTTTGGAACAAACCACCGGATTATCACTTTCCCCGGCGGTAATTGTTGTTGGCGAAGTTGTTGGGCTACATAAGTACTTACAACCTGAGAAAATAGATTGTCAGGATTCGACTACAGCCCAAACTCCAATGTTAAACAACCTCTCCGCCTCTCCCGAACCCCTCACTGGTAAAACAATCTTGGTGACACGTTCAGTTGGACAGTCGAGTACATTTAGCGATCGCCTCATCACATTAGGTGCAACAGTCATCGAAATGCCTACCTTAGAAATCGGCCCACCCTCCAGTTGGGAAGCTTTGGATGATGCGATCGCTCATTTATCTCAGTTCGACTGGTTAATTCTCACTTCTAGCAATGGCATAGATTACTTTTTTGAAAGGTTAATTGCCCAAGGTAAAGATACCCGTGCTTTAGCAGGTGTAAAAATTGCCGTCGTTGGCGAGAAAACAGCCAATAGTCTCAAACAATACTCTCTCCAAGCAGATTTTATTCCCCCCAACTTTGTTGCCGATTCTTTAATAGAAAATTTTCCAGAGGAACTGAATAATAAAAAAGTTTTATTTCCCAGAGTTGAAAGCGGCGGAAGAGAAGTTTTGGTTAAGGAACTAACTCTCAAAGGAGCAAAAGTAATTGAAGTTGCTGCATATCAATCTTGTTGTCCTAGTGATATTCCACCTGCGGCAGAGTTAGCACTCCAAAACCGTAAGGTAAATGTAATTACTTTTGCCAGTTCTAAAACTGTACAATTTTTCGACCAGCTAACTGAGAAGATATTGCCCGAAAACTCTGATGTTAGTCAACTCTTAGAGAGCGTTTGTATTGCCTCTATCGGCCCTCAAACCTCTAAAACTTGTCATGATTTATTCGGACGTGTAGATGTAGAAGCCCAAGAATATACTTTAGATGGTTTAACCCAAGCATTGGTAACATGGGCCATTAATTCTTAATCTCAAATAACCAATGACTAATGACCAATGACTAATGACTAATGACTAATGACAAAACGTATAATCGGCTTAACCGGAGGTATTGCCACAGGCAAAACCACTGTCACCAATTATTTAGCTAGCGCTTATAACCTGCCGATTCTGGATGCAGATATTTATGCAAGAGAGGCAGTATCTTTAGGTTCGCCTATTCTTGGTGCGATCGCTAAACGTTACGGCGAACAAATTTTATTACCAGATGGCAGCCTCAACCGCCAAAAGCTAGGCGAAATTATCTTTAATTGTCAAGATGAACGCAACTGGATAGACAATTTGATTCATCCTGATGTGCGCGATCGCTTCCTCAAAGCAATTGACCAATCTTCCTTACAAACACTGGTGTTAGTAGTGCCTCTATTATTTGAAGCGGGAATGACTGATTTGGTTACAGAAATTTGGGTAGTGTGTTGTTCTCAAGAGCAACAACTAGAAAGATTGATACAACGAAACCATTTAAATAGAGAACAGGCGCAAGCCAGGATCAACAGCCAGTTATCTATCGAAGAAAAAGTGGCTCGTGCAGATATAGTTTTAGATAACTCTTCTACCCTCGAAAGACTACTGAAGCAGATAGATGTCGCTCTAAAAACTACAAGTAGGGACTAGAAGCTATCTATATTAAAAAATATACATAGATTGCATTCTCAAGACATAAAATCTTTATCATTTTAGATGATCTAGTCCAGGAAAAAATCTTATATTTGACAAGCTTTATGTAACAATTCGGTGATTTTACAGTTGAATCTGCGATTGATGGTAATGTAAATTTAAATGATTGTTGATAAAAAGATATCTTAAATAAAATTAAAGACTAATAATTAAGAATTAAGAAAAATTAATTGTAAATTATTGATCTTATTTTAAAATTATTTTGTGAGTCTTTTTTCGACGAATTGCTTGTAATTTAGTTTTGCTAGCTATAGGGTACAGGCACTTAATTGGACATTGGGTGATAAATTCCTTTACTAGCTAAGCTGTTACGCATTTAAGTTGCACATCAACTGGTGAGGTTGTCCTTTGTTAATTTTCCTTTGTCCTTGGTAAACACTAATGACTAATGACTAATGACGGTCTACACGGAAAATATTGCAGTATGTAGGCGTGTTAGCTTATCAATGCGGTTGATTCCTAACTAGAGTGTCCACCTGTTCGATTCTGGATTGGTGATTTAAAAATGATTGAGATTCACCTAGAGTCCAAAACTCTTCGTTATAGATTTCTTCTTTGGGAGAACTCATTTATGTCTTTGATCAGGACAGGTATGAACTTAAGTTTTAGTTTTTTAAGCAAGTTAGCTCTAGTGAGCTTTCCAGGAATTGAATTAAAGAATAAAAATAAAATACACGATTATAGCCAACTATCCTGGGGAAGTGACTACGTATTTGAGCGCCTCAACCAAGGAATGATCGGATATCTGACCGGAGTAGGGAAAGGCGTTAAACCCTGCGATCGCATTATTTTACGAGAAGGTTGTGAATCTTATCAATATCAAGTAGAAGAAGTTGATTATTATTCCGATCCATCTGATATGTGGATAGCTTTGCTTAAGCAAGTACCGATTGACTAAATATTAAAGTCAACCAGTTACTTCAATTCTATCTGTCAAGATTTTCCCTATCTTACTAGACGAATAAGAGAAAGCATATATCTATTTTAAATCGATCAAAAAATGAGCTATTAAAGTATTCCTTTCGTAGGATAGCAAGTAAAGATGCAGAAGATTTGGGTTATCTTTATCAAGGTGCATCACTGAACCATCAACAGCTAAATGGTGATGATCTATCCATCGCTCCTGCGAATCTATTAAAAAACTGAAGTATGGGCTGACATCTGGATGATTTTTCGTTAATTCATCGTAGCTTTGATAAAAAGGAGGTATGCCAATTCCCATAGGCATATATAAACCTTTAGGATACTCTTCTACAGACAATTGAGGAAGCGTTTTAAGATTAATACCACTGATTAGTAATCTATTTTGTTCACTAGTCTTAGTATCTGTGAATACTAACTCAATTTCTTGTAAATTTTGTTCAATGCCAATCGGTTTAATATTTCTTAAAATAGTTTTATCAAATTTGCCTATTCTCCAGTATTGATTTCCCCAAGGCTTATTTTGATCGTAAAATCCTGGTGGTCTAAAACTGGCAAATTTAATTTCATTTTTAGTGTCGTAAAAGTCTCTCCATGTTGTAATATTTTTCGCTAGTGTAGTTCTAACTTTTCTACTCTGCTCTCCCGACACAATTATCTTTTCATCAAGAGGGAATTGAGTAGCAACTTCTTTTTGATCGATTACCTTTCTCAGAAGATTACTCTTGACTATTGTGCTACTTGGATCTTGCCAGTGTTCTAATTTCCACCAATGCTTCCAATAAGAAATATTATTAATTTTTTCAAAAATATTTTTGTAATGTCCCATCGGGAAGGTAAACCAACTTTGATAATAAAGGGATTTATTACCATCCTCTTTAGTGAAAAGTAAAATTTCCCAAAATCCTGCATTTAAACAATTATTAGCCAAAGCGACTTCTACTAGATTTTGCTTTTCAAAACCGTCTCCGCCGCTAATTTCTATATTTGGTGAGTTAGCAGGAAAACTAACCTGTTGTCTGTTCCACTCCCGGTCGGTAAAAGCGATTATTTCTAAACCTTGATCTTTTTTAACCCATTCTGGTGCTTTAGGGACTAATAGCTCTAAATCAACATTTTTTATAATGATTTGCGCCGTTTTGTTGTCTGTTGGCTCAATCACAAAATCGAAATGTGTATCATCTCTCTTAATAATTGTTAATTTTCGCTGAGAATATCTTTGAAAATTTTTACCCAAGGGTGCGGGATTGACTGGATAATCGACATTAGATAATTCTTGCAGATTTACACTCATCTTATTATCAAATTTATATCTGGATTTAAACCAGAAGCCAGCCAATCCGAGCAAACCAAGACATAGAATAAGGGTGCTAAATAAAATCTGTTTATTCGTGACTCTAAAATTAAGCTTGCCAAATCGGAAAATGCCTGCATTCTTTTCCTTTGCAGAAGTGTTTTTCATGGGATAGATTAATTTTTATGAGAATGGTACTTAACAGCATACCGTTATGTGAAACTGATTTTTCATTCCCATTATCAAAGGTCACATTAATAAACAATTATCTGAAATTAAGGGGTTTAATATCCATTTACTGCTGACTTTTCACGGGTTCTGGAAAACCTCTCTCTAAATCTCTTTCTTTCTAGGCTACGGTATACACATAAGTCTTTTAAAGTTGTCCTACAACCTTTTGATCCACTCCACCCAGTCCCGCGATAAATTGGGGGCAAAAACCTCTCAAAGTCCTCCAATTTATCGGAGGATTTAGGAGGAACTACAACATTTTGGTTTTGTAAAGAGATGTGTATACACCTTAGCCTAGAAGAAGAGAGACTTTGAATTTCCTCCCAGTCAGGATTTTAGTGACGAGTGTAGGAACGCTCAAAGTGAGTTTTGAGTGTCTGAGCCATAGCGGATATTATAATTGCTGTTATAGAAACCGATATTGCTGCTATTCTGATTCTAGAATCATCTGCAAGTATCCCTACAGCAGCTAAAGCGATCGCTACACCGATACAACTTTGTCTGACTTTATTTGTCACTTGATAAGCTTGATTGCACGAATGACAAATAATTGTATGTTGCGAAAATCGGTCTAATGTTATCAACTTCTCATCGGACTCGCTATTACCGACATTTTTTGAGGTGGAATAACCTTGATAAAAGGGTAAAGATGATCCAAATTTATCTAGCCACTTGCGATACTCAACCACCAAAGTATCAGATGTCTTTAGAGGTAAATACACTTCTTTGAGATTTTTTTTCAAACGCTCAATTTGTGCTTTTTGTTCAACAACTAATTGCAAATCACCTTCCAAGATTTTGTTTCTTATCAAAATGTGATCTAACCAGGGAGGTATCAGCTTGGTTTTTTGGGGAAAAGAGTTACTATAATTTCTGATGAGAATCCGACATCTATTCTTGCCTAGTGGAATTGAATACAAGGCTGTGCCCCCAAATTTCCCTTGCTGTCCATTACTAAATTTGTAGAGAATCAAATTAGGAGCAATGAAATCTAATGAAATCCAAGGCAGATTGGGTTTCCGTGTTCGTCGCCACCTTCCCTTAATTCCCTGAACGTTGCTTTCAATGACTTCTATTTCCAAAGCTTGGGCATCTTCTCGACTTCCCATGATGCCATCATGACTGATTGGAACATGAGCCGGGTCAATAATATTTTCAATAAAATAGCTTTGGTCGTAAGGTAGGTCACGTACATAGTCTAGGTTGAAGCATTCCGGGTTGTTCCAATCTGGTAGTGATGGAATTAGCTCATCAATAGCTGTTTCAGCTTCACCTGCCCACATCCAAATGATACCTTGACGTTCCAAGACCTTAAAGGATGGGACGCAAGCATTTACCGGAATTTTTGCATCGCTTGGTAACTGGGGAATGTGTAGACATTGACCATTATTGCCAAACTGCCAACCGTGGTACGAACATTCTATTTTGCCGTCAATAATTTGTCCATCAGAAAGTCTAGCTGCACGGTGAGAACAACGATCTGTTAAACAGACAAGCTGTCCATTTTGGTCTTTGAACAAAACGAAGGGTTCTTCATATAACGAAAAAGTATAAGGACGATTTGTAGGCAAATCTTGCAGAAAACAGACAGGATACCAAGATTGTCTCCAGTTAAATTCCTGCTGATTCTCAGGTGTTTCAAAGGTAGAATTTGATGATGTCGCCTGTAGTATCTCTGTTTCTAATGTCATCGTTTTCTCCAGGTTTATGCCATTCTAACTTTTATAGAAAACTCCTATTTAATTTTTAAACATAAAATTACACATAACGCCTAATTTTTACCCAACAAACGATAATTCTGACTTCTTAATTATTCTTCAACAAAAGCTGCTCATAATCATCTGGAGTATCTAAGTCGAATACACCTTCTGGGAAAGGAATGGCTAAAGCTTCTTGAAAATATTTTTTAATTATATGCTTTGCACCATCTGTACCACTTAGTGTAGTTAGTTTTGCAAATAAAGTGCGGTTAAATAATGCAGGAACACCTAGAGTGTCTGCATATTGTGACGCAACGATTGGTTTAAGAGTAGTTTCGTGAACTTCAACAAGTTGATTGATGAGTTGAGGTGAAATAAAAGGTTGATCACATACCATCAAAACAACAGCTTTTGCTTCTTTACTGATTATATTCAGAGCTTCTATGCCGACACGAATAGAGGTACTTATTCCCTCACTAAAAAGTGGATTTTCTACAATATGTACTTGTTCTGAGTTAATCTCTGGTTTGATGCGTTCAGCGTATGACCCTAATACAACGATAATTGGGTGGCAAACTGAAGCGTTCGCCACTTGAACTACATGCCTAATCAAACTCTGTTCACCGTAACGTAGAAGTTGTTTTGGTGTTCCCATACGAGTGGATGCACCAGCAGCAAGAATAATTAGACCTACATCAGACATTTGATTTTATCTCCATGAATTGAGCTAAGTCTTGACCTCAGCATTCCACCAGTGCGATTTGCCAGCACTGCTTGAATTTCTGCTACGATTGACAGTGCGATCGCTTCTGTTGAATCTGCATATCTCAATGCTGATACAGAAGAGGAATAAGCTTTTGTCCATAAGCATTCCAGTGATTTGTGCTATGAAGTAGTGAATAGTTTAGGCGATCGCTATCTCTTGCAGAGATTGTCCAAATATTTCTTGTAGGTAGAAAAAGCTTACTCGTTTATGAAAGACTCTTTTTGACCCGAATAAGCTAATACGATAAATTCTCAAATAGAAGTTTAGTCAAAGTTTGGGATTAAGGAAGCAAGCTTCTCTCACCAGAGTTAAAACAGTATTAACCTTTCTGGCAAATTTCTGAAATATTACCCAAATGCAATATCACGATCGCCCCAGTGTGACTGGTATTTTATTGCAAGTCCCTAACTTTGCTCTGCTTGCTTGGCAATATACTTCTCAAGCAAGAATTGCTTAAGGTGCGGTTGTTCTAAGTTTAAACCAAGCTCTTGCGCTTTCTGACTAATTTCTTCATAGGTCAGACCTTCGCTAATAGCATTGGAAATCAAGGCAATACCACCAGCCCTTGCTCCAGCCGCGCAGTGAATTAAAATTGGTTTGGGTAAATTTTCAATCTCCTGGATTGCTGCGTCTGTTAGCTCTTGATTTACTTCTGAAGGCTTTAAAGGGATATTGGCATATTGCAATCCAGCAGCTTGGGCTTGCTGCTGTTCATCACTGAGAAAACCTGGTTCATCGGGAGAACGCAGGTTTAGCACCGACTTAAATCCCTCTTGGGCTGCCTGTTTTAAATCTTCAGGAGTTGGTTGTCCAGCAGCGCTCAAGTCTTCACTAACTTTTTTAGTGTTGCTCATAAAATACACTACTTAGATAGGCTTAATGTAGTATATTAGCAATTTCGTTCAAAAATCTAGGGTTTTCCTTAATTCAAGATTCTGTAATAGTTGGCTCAGATCATTTGCCTATATGAGATAATTTCCTATTAATGATTTTATTCCACACAAAGGAAATTAGCTCAGTATGCGTATGCAGCAAAAAGCATCATATTTTAACATAGAGCTACCAATTCATCTGTGTGCTAAAACAATTGCTCGACGTTTAATGACCGCAGTTATTTGCCTCACCTTAGCAGGCGCTCTAAGTGCCTACTTCTGGTTCACGGAGTTTTCCTTCCCAGCTAGCAAATGGTTTTACGAACTATTTAGCTTAGATGAAGAATTGAATATTCCTGCCTGGTATTCTGCATTCTCTCTATTATTTTGTTCGGGATTACTTAAAGCAATTACCGCTATTAAGACGGAAGACCGCTATTTCTCTGGCTGGAAAACCTTATATTTTATATTTGTATATTTGAGTTTGGATGAAGCATTTAGTTTTCACGAGCTTTTAATAATTCCGTCAGTGCGAGAATCGCTTAATCTCAATCCTATATTTTTCCAAACCTGGGTGATACCTGGTGCTATTCTAGTGGGAGTTTTTGCATTTAAATATCTAAAATTTTGGCTTCATCTCCCTTACAAAACCCGATATTTATTTCTGATTGCCGCAGTTGTTTATGTGAGTGGAACTTTAGGTATGGAAATGGTGGGTGGACTTTTGAGAGAAGATTTTGGGCGACGCGGCCTAATAACGTTAATTGGTATAGTGGTTGAGGAATTTTTGGAAATGACTGGAATTGTGATTTTTACTTATGCGCTGTTAGCTTACCTTAGCAGTTTGAGAAAAAGCATTCAAATTAAAATTTATATATCTGAAAATTAATTTAAACAATTCGTAATTCGTAATAACGCTCTCTACAATACATTATGATCTTTAGATAGCAACACCTATTCCGAGCATTAACACGCATTATTAACTTTTGGTTTGCTCAAAATCTAGTGCATAATTGAATCGCAATTTAAAATTTGCATAAATGTTTGCCAAACAGAAACTGGAATTTAATTGGTGCGCTCCGGTATCTGGGGATGGATTCTATTTAGGTTTGCCCATTTGGGAACGTCCTCCCAGTCTTGAGTATACAGTTGAGATTTTTAAAACAGCAGAACGATTTGGGTTCCGCCAGGTTCTAATTGGTATGGGTTTCAACCACCATATTATGGAGGCTTGGACTTTAGCAACAGCAGTTTTAGCCCTTACCATCAGTGCTGGAGCAATTGTAGCTGTGCGTCCAGGGTTCTATTCGGCTCCAGTATTGGCAAAGATGGCTGTTACCTTAGATTTCATCAGTAAAGGTCGTCTTTCCCTTAACATTGTCACAGGTGGACGACCAATGGAACAGGCAATGTATGGTGATTATTTAGATCATGATAGCCGCTATCGTCGCACTTGTGAATTTATGCAAATTTGTCGGCAGTTATGGTCAACAACTAATCCCTTTGACTATGAAGGAGAATTTTATCAGCTCCATCAAACTCGGTTAGAAACATTACCTCTGCAACCGTCTGGTCCGTTATTTTATTTCGGTGGTGCAAGCGAGATGGCTCAACAAGTAGGTGCAGAATTTGCAGATGTTTATCTAATGTGGGGAGAAGCACGGCAACAACTAGCTGACCGAATCAACCAGATGCAGCAATTAGTTAGCAATTGCGGACGAAAAAAAGCGGTACGTTATGGATTAAGGATTAATATTATTGCTCGAACAACTGAAATTGAAGCTAGAGAAACAGCAAAAGAAATGCTGGCAAAAGTTTCTCCACAAATATTAGCTAAAGCACGAGTTACTGAATTTCCCAATACCAAGCGGGAAAGTGTCGGTCAAAGTCGACAATGGGAATTACGGGGGAATGCTGATGAAGATTGGTATGTTGAACCACTACTTTGGGCTGGTATTTCTGTGGTGCGAAGTGGTGCGGGAATGGCTATTGTTGGTAGTTATCAGCAAGTGGCAGAGTGTCTTTTACAATACATAGACTTGGGAATCACAGTTTTTATTTTGTCTGGTTATCCCCATTTAGAAGAGTGCGAAAATGTGGGACGAAATGTTTTACCATTAGTTAGAGAAAGCTATCTTCAGAGAAAGTAGTAGCAACTTGGAAAGCAAAGGCAACTCTTAAAATCAAAGCTTCGGTATAGGAATTACCAACAAGTTGCAATCCTATAGGTAAACCCTGAGTGCTTCGTCCACAAGGCAGCGATATTGCAGGTAAACCCAGAAAACTGAAAGGTAACATAAATCGCTGATTTAATCGATAGATTTTAGCATCTGCGTCAATAAGAGGTGCAACCATTGGTGTTGTGGGTGTTAGCAAAATATCCACTTCCTGAAACAGTTTTTGCCGTTGCAGAAAACATTCTTCCTGTTTCTGCTTTGCTTTTTTGTAACTGTGATAAGAAATGTTTACTCCTTTAGATAAATCTCTTTGTACTTTAGCTCCAAATATATTTGAGTTTGTAGTATAAGCTGCTTGCAAAGCTTGATGGAATTCATAAAGAGCAATAGTGGAATAAGTCACCTCATCAAATTCCTCTATTAAAAATGGAGAATTTATAGTGATAATTTCAGCTCCAAGTTTTTTAAAGATGGATATGGCATTATAAATTGCCTTAGCAATTTCTGGTTCAATTCCCCGAAATGTATAGTTATTAACTATGCCCAATTTTAAGCCGTTGATATTGGTTGTTAGAGGATACAGTTGTTTGAAATTTGTGGAGAGCGGGAAGAGTACAGCATCAAGTAAAATGGCAATATCTTCTACACAATTTGTCAAAAAACCAACTGTATCAAAACTACGAGCGCGGGGAAAAATACCTTCATTGCTAAGTAATCCGTAAGTTGGGCGTAGTCCTACCACTCCTGACCAACTGGCGGGAACTCGAATTGAACCACCAGTATCAGTACCAATTCCAGCTAAACAAAGGCGTGCAGCAATAGCGGTTGCACTTCCGCTAGAAGAACCTCCTGATGAGTGGTTGTGGTTCCAGAAGTTGCAAGTATTTCCATAAAAAAGATTGTTTCCAGAAAGGTCAGCCGCAAATTCGCTTAAATTTGTCTTACCTAAAATTACCGCACCTGCTGCCTTGAGCTTTTGGACAATTACACTATCAGATAATGGGATGCGATCGCGCAAGCCCTGACTTGTCAGTTCGCAAAAAAGTTGTGAGCCAACTGTAGTTTTTACTCCTGCTGTATCAATATTGTCTTTGATAACAACAGGAATCCCGTGTATTAATCCGCGTTCTTGACCGTTGCTTCGCTCAAAATCTAGTTTAGTAGCAGTTTCTAGGGCTTGTTTATCCAGAACGGTAATAAAGGCATTGAGTGTAGGATTTAACTTTTGGATACCTTCGAGATAATGCTTGACTAACGTTTTTGAAGTTAGCAAGCCACTTTGCATTTGCTGACTTGCCTGTGCGATCGTTTTAGGGATAGAATCTGCTTCCATGTTGGAAAAAGCGATGAGAGTGGAATGGCACTAAGAAAAGGTAAAACATGCAGCCTAGAGTGGGTGTGGGAAGAGGGAAAAGCATAAATTCTCTTTCCCCCCACACTCCCCACACTCCCCACACTCAAAAGCCTTATAAACAATGGATTTGCCGTTATCTTAGTGCCATTCCAGTTTGTATCTGTTGTGCCTCAAGGAGACAAATAGTACATCTACTGTCGTGCCATAATGGTACGCATCTCGGCTTCTGTGTCTTGAGTCAAATCTCCACTAACATCTACGATCGCACGATAAATCTTGCCTGTAAACTTGAAGGGCGGTTCATAATCGGGTGTTACAGGCGCACCAGGGGCTATCCCACAGGTCACGCCACTGGTCAGACCTAGTGCTAAGGGAGTAGTTACAGGAATATCAGCTTGTCCGACTAATTTCCCATCGATATAAAGTTGGGCGTGACCCGGCGATCCTTTCCCCTTGGCTAAATCTGGCTGACCCGTCACTTCAAACTCAAAGCGCAACTGATGGCGACCCTCCGGGACTGACTCTACAGACTCGACATGATAGAGCGATCGCGCTACATAGTTATGAACCCAATGAAGTTTACCATTTTTGATATAAAAGGAGTAGCCACTATCATTACCCCCGTGAGCAAGTAATACTCCTTCTGCACCACCGATAGGAATTTCGACATCAACGGTAATACTATGGGGACGATTTAGCACTCTGACAGCACTATTGGCTGGAATCGCCTGAGTATCGGGATAGTAAATATAGCGGGTACGATTGACAGCAATCTGAGGACGTTCTTCTGCCAATCGTTGCGTGCCACGTCCATCCACGGGCAACACATTATATTTACCCGCCTCTACATACCAAGTAGCAATCATCTCAATTAGCTTAGGGCGGTTGTCAGCAGCAATGTCGTGATTTTCCGCAAAATCCTTAGCGACATGATACAGTTCCCAATGATGGGTATCCAAGTCTGTAAGGGTTTGGGCTGAGATTGGCGCACCAAAAAACTGCCCTGCTTCTGTAAATGATGGCCCAGGCCAAGGACAAACCGCCCGCCAGCCATCATAGTAAAGAGAGCGATGTCCCATCATCTCGAAATATTGGGTAAGATGCTTAGTGGGTGCGTCAGTATGATTAAAAGTATGGGCGAAGCTTACACCTTCAAGGGGGGATTGAGTAACACCCTTGATAGTTGTGGGTGGTTCAATTTCTAGTAGGTCAAGCACCGTCGGCACAAGGTCAATGGCATGGGCATACTGAGTACGGATTTCGCCTTTTGCCTCAATGCCTTTAGTCCAATGGACGATCAAAGGATCGCTGATTCCACCCCGATAGGTTTCCCGTTTCCAACGACGAAAAGGCGTATTACCTGCCCAAGTCCAGCCCCACGCATAATGGTTGAAGGTTTCTGGACTGCCTAGCTTGTCGAGCGCCTTGAGATTTTCCTCTAGGGATTCTGGCACATTGTTAAAAAAGAGGTTCTCATTAACCGAACCAGTGGGCCCACCTTCCGAACTTGCCCCGTTGTCCGAAATGACCATAATTACGGTATTGTCGAACTCGTCGATAGATTTGAGGAAGTCGAGTAAGCGACCAATGTGGTAGTCAGTATGGGTTAAAAAGCCAGCAAAGACTTCCATCATACGGGCATAAAGCCGTTTTTCTGCTGCTGAGAGAGTATCCCAGTGAGAGACATCGGGATCGTGGCGGGAGAGTTCGGCATCGGCGGGGACGATACCCATTTCCTGCTGACGGGCAAAAACCTTTTCCCTGTAAGCTTCCCAACCATCATCAAACTGTCCGGCGTAGGCATCAGCCCATTCTTTTGGCACATGATGAGGGGCGTGCATCGCCCCAGGACAGAAATACATGAAGAAGGGCTTATCGGGGGCAACCTGCTTGGCATCAGCGATGAAGCTAATTGCTTTATCTGCTAAGTCTTCAGTTAAATGGTAGCCTTGTGCAGGGGTCTTTTCTGGCTTGACGGTGTGGTTGTCATAAACTAATTCGGGATAATACTGGTGGGTTTCTCCTCCCAGAAAACCATAAAAACGTTCAAAACCGCGACCGAGAGGCCAGCGATCGTAGGGGCCGGCGGCAGAAAGCTGGTCTGAGGGTGTTAAATGCCACTTCCCGATCGCATAGGTGTTATAACCCTTCTGTAGTAATATCTCCGAGAGAAACCCATTTTCAAAGGGAATATTCCCATTACCACCGGGATAACCGGTAGAACCTTCTGTAATGCAGGACATGGCGTTGGAATGGTGATTGCGCCCAGTCAGCAGACAAGAACGGGTGGGTGAACACAATGCCGTCGTGTGTAAATTGTTGTAGCGCAAACCATTGGCGGCTAATGTGTCTAAATTGGGTGTTTTGATCGGACTTCCGTAACTCCCAAATTGCCCAAAGCCTGTATCGTCGAAGACGATAAATAGGACGTTTGGTGTGCCTTCTTTGGCTCGCAAAGGTTCTGGCCAAGCAGGACTGGATTTATCAACTGTCCGTCCTATGACACCGGGGAAAGTGTTTCCGGGTTTGTATTCACGCAGAGACATAAACCTAAACTCCTTATCTAGGTTGACGGGTGGCTGACTATAACGAGTTAATTTCCCGACTCAATCCGGCTAATCTACGCTTATTCCAGATTGAGTAAGGAACACCTACAAAAGCTCCCAAAATTACATAAGCTACTAGCGTCGGAATCACCTGCTGCTGTATATGATTCAAAATAGCGATAAATAAAGCTAAACCAAAATTGCGAGCAATACAGAAAATCGCTAAGATAGACCGCATATCATCATCAAGTCTGCCTAAAATATGTCCAATTCCTAGAGAGACAATCACCATAATCGCGATCGCTACGAGTGGTAATTGCCAAACTCTGGAAAACAGTGGCAACCCTAAGATGCACGCTAAAATAACCAGTATTGAAAAGACACAATTAGCAATAAAAGTCAAAGGTTTGGCAATCTTTTCGGCAAATGTAGGAGCGAACTTTTGAATCAAAAGACCGAGACTGACAGGCAATATCTGTACCATAATGACTTGTCGGGCAACTTCTAAAATCGCCACCTTTTGTGAAATACTCTCAAATAAGGCGGCGAAAATCGCCAAGGTGAGGGGAGTAACAAAAACCGCAAGTATTGCCAGGGTTAGCTGAAGACTCGCTGCGTAGGATAAGCTGCCTCCAGCCCTTTGCGTTCGCTTTGTGCTTAGAGGCGCACCTGGTGAAGCTGCCAACAAGGCCAACCCTATCATCACTTCTGATGGTAAGTTAAACAGTTTCAGCAAGAAAATAACCACTAGAGGAACTAGCACAATAACGGCTAGAAGCGCACGGAATACTAAGGCAGGTTTTCGCCAGAAGGAGAGCATTTTTTCAAAAGAAAGGTTGCTCCCGATGGCTAACATCAGAGAAAAAATAGTGATTTTAACGAGAATCAATAGTAAAGGATGATCCATGCCTTTAAAATGGCTAATACTGGGTGTGGCCAAAAATAGTTAGCAGATAAGCGATCGCTTCCAAAGTCACAAGTTATGTAATTGGAATTGTCATTTAAAATTTGGCAAAATAAGCTAATCGGCATTTAAAGTGTAATAGAGTCACTGTTTGCCTTGTTTCTTTACTCTTAATGACTAACTCGCCCTGATTCAATAGCTTATCTAGTAAAGATTTCAACTCATCTACTGATTGGAATAAACGACAAGCAATTCATTCTTTACAGAAATACCAGACTAATTTAATGATGTTGTAAGCCGGATTATATGCGGGGAAAAATTTTAGTAGAAAGTTATTGAGTTCTTGGGTAACTAATCTAGCAATATCTTTACGTTGATGAAAACTAGCATTAGAGACTTGCAGAGAAATAAGATACTAGCTAATGTAAAGGTTTGCCACTCAAAGTGGGTGTAAATGGTGGCTAGTACCGCAAGGCGGAATTAAAAATTAAAAATTAAAAATTAAAAATGAATACAGCGTAAGTGTTTTATTCATTTGGAATGGGTGGTTTATTTCCGCCGACCTGTGCTAGGCGGTTAAATTATCTGGCTGATGATTATCCCACTGCTGACAACCAATCACAGAAGACGGATTTGCACCCCGGCGCGAAGTTAACAACCACGCATAATGAGTGTATTTGTTTGAGATGATGAAAATTTTACAAACAGGACTTACGCAAAATAATGGAAAAACGAACCGCAAAGGACGCAAAGGACACAAAGGAATAAGAGTTTTAGAGAGTTATTGCGTAAGTCCTAACAAATTGTCTTTGGTTTAAGAATGAAGGGGAGAATTCAAAGTCTCTCTCTTAAAAAAAAGATAGGTTTGTGAAATGCCCTAAAATTACTGATTATGCGTTGAAAATTTCCCATGCTATTTGATGCGTTTAAAAATCGTAAATCTCCTAAAATCGAATTCATTAAGACTGACCCAACCTGGCGCGTAGCTTGGGGAACAGTTGATGAAAGTTATGAAAATATAGCTTGGCGAGATGAAAAATTTTCTGTAGTTTTACCACGTACAGCTTCTGGATTTCTGACGGAGAAATTAGCAATCAGTTCTGGAGGACGATTTGTTGTTGTTGGTGATGTTTGGTTAACTAACCAAGTGCAATTACTGCAAAAGTTAGGGATTGAACCGGATAGCTTTCAAGGAAGTTATCTGCAACTAGTTGCCAATCTTTGGGAACGATGGGGTTTTGAATGTCTTCACCAACTTGTGGGGATGTTTGCGCTAGTGGTTTGGGATAGAGAAAGACAAGTATTGAAGTTGGTTCGCGATCGCATCGGTGTTCGTACCCTCTACTACACTACCACTGGTTTAGTTCGTTGGATTGCGCCTCAACTGAGAACTTTATCACCCTATCGTTCATCAGATTTAGATTTGGTGGCGTTGCGAGATTATCTTTGTTGTGCCTTTGTTCCAGGAGAAAGAACGCTTTGGGAACAGGTGCGAGAACTACGACCTGGAACCGTTTTAGAATTTCCCGACCACAAAGTTGAAACTTACTGGCAGCTTCAAGAACAGATTGTAGCAGTAGATCAACCCTTAGCATGGCATGGCGATCGCTTGCGAGAACTCCTAGACCAAGTTGTTCAAGAATATTTACCCCCAGCAAACGAACCCGTTGGCGTTTTTCTTTCCGGTGGTTTGGACTCTAGCTGTATCACTGCTTTAGCAGCGAAATTCCACAAAGCACCAGTTCACACCTTCTCGATTCATTTCGGTTCCGAATGTCCCAATGAGTTAGAATTTTCCAGTCTCGTTGCATCCCATTGCCAGACGCAGCACCACATTTTAGAAATTACTTTTAAGGATATGTGGGAACGTCTGCCAGAAACAATGGCGTATTTAGATGACCCCATTGGCGACCCACTGACTGTTCCCAATCTTTTGCTAGGACGACTGGCGAGAGAAAGCGTAGAAGTAGTTTTAAATGGCGAAGGTGGCGACCCCTGTTTTGGTGGGCCAAAAAATCAGCCAATGCTTATCAATAATTTATATGGCTCTGTCACCAATCAGGATGCTTTACAAGCTTATTTAATTTCCTTTCAAAAGTGCGCTGTTGACTTACCACAACTTTTAAAACCAGAAGTTTGGACAGAGGTACAAACAGCACCTTGGGTTTTTGAAGAAGATTTATATTCCCAAGCCAGCTATCTGAATCGTTTGATGGCAATGAACATCAAGTTTAAAGGCGCTGACCAAATTCTGACGAAAGTCAGTAACTTGACTCAAGCAGCTCTCTTGCATGGTCGTTCTCCCCTGTTTGACCAACGAGTAGTAGACTTAAGTATGGAAATTCCTCCAGAGTATAAGCTTTCTGGAGTGGAAGAAAAAGCAGTCTTAAAGCAAGCGATTACCTACGGTACGTCTCCGACGAACGCAGATATCTTACCAGAGGCAATTATTCATCGTCCCAAAAGCGGCATGATGGTGCCTGTGCAGTTAGGATTTCGGAAATATTGGCAGCAAGAAGCCAAAGATTTATTACTAAATCGGAATGCAGCCATAACTCCTTACTTGAACCAGTTACCTATTCGCAATTGGTTAAACTATCAAGGAGATACTTGGAGTCGTTATGGAGTAAAGCTTTGGTTGCTTGTGAGTTTAGAAATTTGGTTACAGGTGAATCAAAAGTGCAGCAGTGAAAGCAAGAAATGAATACGCGACGACTAGAACCAACTTTGGGGAGTAAATAAGTTTGTAGTAAGGATTTTAACCTTTGTCTTAATAAACACTAAAATACTTACTGCGTACCAACATATTTCTGCCGTACTGTAGTAGTCAATAAAATATTTTTTTTACTACAATATGAACTTCTTCTGGAATTGGAATTTTCTACTGTGTATTTACACGTAGATAACAATCAAATCTAGAACTCTGATAAAAAATTACAGACAGCAAATTAATGACACAACCTAACTCGCAAGATAAAAATAACTTTCTTTACCCTCGTAGTCGATATTATGGTAAATTCCAGCCAGAGACTTTAGCATTTAATGCCAACCTCCAAGAATTTGCCCAAAGAATTACTTACATTTCCTGTCTAGAAACAGGCGGAAAACTATCTCCAGAAGAAGCTTACGAGCAAATTAGGGCGCTTTGGAAAGAGTTGAAACATAGCAAAAAGGAACTGTCTATTGGCGTAAATAAATGAAAGCTAGTTTTTGGGCATAGGGCATGGGCAATAACTAGCAATGCCCTATGCCCCGTTAATTAGCTTCCAGCAAAGTCCAGAAATAGCCATCTGGTGCAATGAAAGAGAAACTCGTCTCGCCAAACTCATTACTAATAATATCTGTAACTTTTTGCACAGTACTTGCTTTAATGCGATCGCAATACTCCTGTATTCCCTTAACCCGATAGGTGTATAAAGACATACCCAAGCTACCTGGTTGGGCTGCCTCAAAGCGCGATTCTAAATTAATAGATTCTGGGAATCGAACAATGTAAAGTCTACCACTGCGTGCAGCCATCAGGTCAGACTTAGAAGAACGCGGATCATCAAAAGTAGTAACAATAAACTTTTCACCAGGGTTAAGGTCAAAAATATCTCGACCTGCTGGCGAAGATTCATAGCTAGTTTCGACATCATCACGCACACGCAGCAAACCTAAAACTTCTTCGTAAAACTTGAGAGTTTCTTTGCTGTCATCTTGAGAGATGATTCCTATATGAGTAAACTGACTAGCCTTGAGAGCAGCATTATGATTAACTTGCCCGTAATGCGGTAGTGTATAGCCAAAGCGTTGAAATAAAACTTGTCGAGCTAACGGTTGAAGTAGCAGCATTTCTCGTACACCAACTGCTGACTCAATAAAAGGACGGCTTTTCCTCTCTTTGTTATAGATGACTTCCCAATAAGGATTAGAGTGCCTAATAGGAAAACCTGCGGCTTTTGCATCCTCTATATGATTTAAGATACTTAACACATCGGTCGTTAAGCTTGTCGCCCAGCGATTTCCCTTAATTTTCATCGATGCTATTCCCAAACCTTCATGGGTAGGGTTTTGCCAAACCATCAACCGAATCAAACCATGATCTGAATTTTGATGGTAGAGGCGAATTGAGCGTAAAGACGAATTTACTCCATATAATTGATAGGCTATATCTGCGGTTAATTCACCCACTTGACCAATACGATAGCCAAATTGCTCCCAATACTGAATTGCA
Source organism: Nostoc sp. ATCC 53789 (assembly GCF_009873495.1). Lineage (GTDB taxonomy): Bacteria > Cyanobacteriota > Cyanobacteriia > Cyanobacteriales > Nostocaceae > Nostoc > Nostoc muscorum_A. The sequence goes on from NZ_CP046703.1 coordinate 1,410,145, forward strand.
GAAATTGGTTCTGGAATGCCGATACAGACTTCATAGATACCTTCAATTGCGGTTTGTTGTTCTTGAGCCATAACAATTTTGGATTTTAGATTTTAGATTGGTCAAATTAATAAAGCTTTCGGAAAGATATCTTAGAAAGAATCCGAAAAGCAACAATTTTAGGTTGTAGCTTATGATGTACCTAGAAAAGTGAGTATAGAGTTCTTCTGATTGCATGTAATCAAGAATCGCCATCAAGTTTTTTTAACAGGAGTTAAGCGATGACGCAGCGACTGACTCAAGAGCAATTAGCACAAATAGTCACAGAAGTAGAAGGTCTGCAAGTGCGTCGAGAAGCGGAACTAGACCAACAGCAGGTTAGAGAAATTTTACAGGAGTTGAATTTACCGCCTGAGTTACTAGATGAAGCGCTGATTCAGCTAAATCGCCGCCAAGCGCTGGAGGTACAGCAGCACCGCAATCGATGGATTACCTCTGGAGTTGTGGCATTTTTAGTGATACTGAGTGCATCTACAATATTTTTCATCCAGCGACAGAATTCTGTACTCTCTCGTGTTTCTGCTCAACAAGACCGCATCACCTTGGTATCAAATACTGGCGGTGACTTGAAGACAATTTCCCGCCAAACCAATCCAGAAATTTTTTACCGTGTCACTTTAAAAGATGCACCCTTGGGTAAAAAGCTGGCTCTCTCCTGTAATTGGATTGACCCAAGTGGTCAAATTGTCAAGCAGAATAGTTATCAAACCCGCGAAATTAATACGTCTGTCTGGGATACCCAATGTCGCTACACGATTAATCCGGCTGCAACTGTTGGCAATTGGAAGGTGCAGATGTTGCTGGAAGGTCGGCAGATTAGTGATGAAACCTTTGAAGTGAAATAGTCCAGATGGGCAACATCCCGCATCACTTTCTTGGTTATTGGGGTTATGGCGCTCAACAAGAGTTGGAGGCGCTGTTAAATAGCGTTCTGGAAAACCTCTCTCCTACAAGGGGAGAGGCTTTGAATTTTCCCATCTGGAATGTTGTTTATATAGGACTTGATGGGCATTTCGGACGGCAACAAAAGCAGGACTTACACGCTGAACACCTGAAATCTAGATCCCCCCTAACCCCCCTTAAAAAGGGGGGAAGAGTAGAAGCCCCCTTTTTAAGGGGGTTGGGGGATCTCTTATGTGTAAGTCCTAAAAATCAAATTGCTGCTATTTCGGCATCAGGATTATTAACTTCACCCGATGCTTGGGTTCTCCAAGAAAATAACTGCCTAATTTTGGGTAGAGAACCTTTCGGAAAGATGCCATTATATTGGACTCAGCAAGGACAAGTTATCTGGTTTGCATCACAACTGCAACTACTCTTACCGATTTTGCAACAGTCAGAAATTAGCATTTCTGGGTTATATGGCTATAGCTGTTTTTCTTACGTTCCCACACCCTTAACTCCTGTTAAGGAAGTGTTTGCAGTGACAGCGGGAACTGAATTAGTTTGGCAGAGTGATTCTCAATCAGGTAAGCTGCAAACACCTAAATCTAAGTACATCTACTCGTGGCGGGAGGCCCCAGAACAGTTAACAGATGAAGCTACAGCAATTACCGAATTGCAAACCCTCCTTAAAGATTCCATTGAACGACAGATTGCCGATTTAAATGATGAGCCTGTTGGGGTGTTTCTCTCTGGCGGACTCGATTCTTCAGTGGTGGCGGCGCTTCTGGTGCAAGCAGGGGTGAAAGTCCGCGCCTACACTTTAGATTTTGGTGACGTAGGTATTCCAGAATATCCATACTCTGAACAAGTTGCCCAGTTTCTCAAAATTCCGCTTATTAAAGTTGCAGTAACCCCAAGTTCCATCAAGAATGCCTTAATTCCGACTGTGCAAGCATTGGATTTGCCCTTTGGAGATGGTGTGTGTGTGCCCTTGTATCTCCTGTCAGAGAGAGCGAGTCAGGAAACTCAAGTAATTTTTAATGGTGAAGGTGGAGATCAATTGTTTGCCGGTTGGACGAACAAACCTTTAATTGCCGCAGGTGTTTATCAGGCAGAAAATCCCGCCGGACAGGAAACTTTTATCCAGCAATATCTCCGCACCTTTCACCGTCTTGGGGGATATGAATCTCAAGTTTATCAGCCAGAGGTTTATGCACAGATCCAAAATTTGCATCCTGAAGATTGGCTGTTGGCGGCTCTTAATCGTGATGAGTGTCCATCTTTGCTACATCGCCTCCGACGTGCCAGTTTGATGCTCAAAGGAGCGCAGAATATCCATCCACGTGCGACTGCATTGGGGTTTGCTCATGGGTTGTGGGTGCGATCGCCTTTTTGTGATTTACCTTTGGCAGAATGGACATTCCGCCTATCTGGAGAACTCTGTTTGCAAGGAGCTTGTGAAAAATATATCCTCAAGCGGGCTGTAGAAAATTGGCTCCCACCTGAAATTGTCTGGCGACAAAAACGGGGGATGGGGGTTCCCCTGACTTCTTGGTGTTTAAATGATTTTTGGCATCAGCTAGGCATCTGGCTCAATCCAGAAACACTTCGCGCCAACAACCATTTTTATCCGCACATTGCGGCCCAAATCGTTGAAGGCAAACTAGGAGCAGCTATTCAAGGCCGACGGATTGGTGAGACTCTCTGGTTACTTATTATGTGGCAACTTTGGCGATCGCATGTTTTAAATGAAGAACTAGGTAAAAAGTCCTTGGATCATCCTTTTTGGTTACATCGATGGCTATGGAGAAATTACAAGATAATTCGTAATTCGTAATGGGCTACGCCCCGCTACGCTAACGTAATTCGTAGTTTACTGTATCAGTATTCTTGGTAAATGATATCAAATAATTTAATTCAAAATCGCCTTAATCCCCTATTCTCTAAAGAACTTGCTCAGGAGTTGCTGAGTACTTATGGTTCTCCGCTTTATGTTTATAATGGCGATCGCTTGCGCGAAACTATTGAGCGCATTACTAAAGCAGTCAGTTATCCTCGCACGCAATTTCGGTTTGCAAGCGTTACTAATGGCAATATTGCGTTGTTAAAAATTTTTCGCTCATTTGGGTGGGGACTTCACGCTAATACTCCAGGAGATATCTACCTGGGATTGCAAGCTGGTTTCGATCCTAGTGAGATTGTTTACAGTGGTAGCAATTTGAATCGGGCTGAGATGATACAAGTCTTAAATTGGGGAGTTACAACTCTCAATTTTGATAGTCTTGCTCAATTACAGTTGTGCTGTGAAGTTTTGCCCGAAGGCAGAGAGAAAGATATTCGGCTAGGTTTACGCCTCAATTTGCCAGAAATTACCGGAGATAGCCGCATTGGTGTACGTCCTGAAGAATTTGGTGATGCGATCGCTTTAACTGGTGAGGTTGGATTAAAGCTGAGTGGTTTACATTTCTATCGAGGGACTGGAACCAATGCCACAGAAGCATTTACCCAAGTGATTGATGCAGTAATGGCCACAGCACAACTGTTACCAGATTGGGAATACTTAGATTTTGGTGGTGGCTTTGGCTACCCATATCATCACAATAAAACAGCCTTTGACTGGGAAATATTTGGTACTGAGTTAACCGAGAGAATCACTCATTTAGGGCGGAAAATTGATTTAGTGATTGAACCGGGACGAAGTGCGATCGCAGGATGTGCAACTTTGCTTGCTCAAGTTGTTTCTGTGAAATGGCAAGGGGAAAAACAGATTGTCGGAGTTGATACCACCGTTGCCAATCTTTCAGTACCATCAGTACACGGCGGCTACCGCGAAATCATCACTTGGAAACAAGCAGACAATCCATTCACAACTGATATTTGTGGTAACACCACCTATTCACGAGATTATCTGGGTAAAAATTGCCAACTCCCAGCGTTAAAAATTGGTGATATCGTTGCCATTTTAGATGTCGGTGCTTATGGTTATGCCATGTCGTCTCACTTTTTACACCGTCCCAAACCTGCTGAAGTCTTGCTAGAAAATGGCACACATCGCTTGATTCGTCGGCGGGAAGACTACAGTGTTTTACTAACAAATCAGGTTCTTGATAATTCCCCCCTTTTTTAAGGGAGGTTAGGGGGGATCAAGCCTCATCTGAAGCGTATTGGCTAACAATTAATAAATAACATTGGGCAACCATTATGAAGTGCATTAACTGCGGAACTGACAATAAACTAAAAGACCGGACAGCTAATCAAGGTCGGTGTATAAAATGCAATCATCCCTTTGCCTTTGAACCGACCAGTATGAGTAAAGTTAAGATTACTGATCCTTTTTTTGCAAAGGCGATCGCTGATATTTCTGCAAATAATACCTTATTTTTCACTCCTAAGCAGCTTTTTTACTTATTAGATAGCCGGGTAAAAGTCAAGTCTATTTCAATATTTGGTTTGTTGTTTATATATTTATTTTTTAATATTTGGGTGCCAGGGTTTATAGGTGGCTTTGCTTCATTAGTGTTTGGTGCTAATTCTTGGTTAATAGCATCACTTCTATTTAATATATGCTTTTTATTATTTTTATATAAAAAATCTATATCAAACAAAACAAACATTAACTCTCGCCAAAAGTATGCTCGATGTTTCCAAATAATAGGAGGTATGATTATTGCTGTGGGAATTTATGCCAGCTTAATTATATATAACTCGTTTAGTCTATTTGTCATCGTCGTTATTCTAGGAATGCTGTCGATATACTGGGGAATTCGACAGCTAGGACAAACTAAATTTGCACAGGAGTTTTTATTTTCTCAAAATGATTTTCAAGGTTGGTTAAGCCGATGGCAGAAAATCAATGGTTCAATTCTTAAAATCCTACCTTTTCCGCGTGAGGAAAATACACCAGCTACGGTTAATCCTGATGTGACTGCTTACAGTTTCGATAGATTAGTTGTTTGTGATAGTGCTACTATTGCTCAACTATTAATTGCTAATAATTTTCACTTTGAAAATAACTGTGCAATTCTCAGCATTACTGGATATCCGCAAAGCATTTTTGACACCACAATGCAAATGCTACGCCGCAATCCCGATTTAAAAGTATATGCAGTGCATGATTGCAATCCACGAGGAATTGGTTTAGTTCATCGTCTTAAAACCAATGCTAGTTGGTTTCTCAATAGCGAGATTGCAATTATTGATATCGGATTAACGCCAAGTCAAATTATCGCCACTAAACGCGGAATGTTCATTCAATCTTCTCCAGATTCGGCGCAAGCAGCTAAACAATTACCTCAAGAGATTCGTCAAAGTTTGTCTGCTGAAGAATTAGCATGGTTAGAATCTGGAAAGTTTGTGGAATTAGAATCTTTCTCTCCCCAAAGGCTGATTAAAGTCCTGCAAAAGGGTATTGCCGGAAGTCGAAATCTAGAAAGTGATGACAGTAACTTACTTTTAGTAGGGGATACTGGTAATGATATGTATGTTGTTCAAAGTTTTGGTTGATCTAGCCAGAATGCGTAGGTGTAGCCCGTTGCAGACATCACATTTAAAAATATACAAAATTCCCCTCAGACTGGAAGTCCCTAGCTGATAATAAAAGGTTGAATTCCTGCTAGAGAGCATTCAATACTTTTCGGATAAACCCAATAATCTCTCTTTTGGTCTGGGGAAAGGTTAAAGGGCAATGGGGAAAGGGAAATTCAAACCCTTTCCCTTTCCCCTTTTCCCCAAAACCCGAAAAGTATTGAGAGAGCATTCGCTTTTGCAGGAAAACTTTATACAGCAATGGCAGTTTTGTGTATATTAGTTTACTTATTCCTAACCTTCTGTTAAATTAACTTTAATGTACGCCAAACCTATTGGTTTACTGTACTTGAGTTTTTAGCTACAAACGTGGGTAGCCATCTAGCTCACTGGCAATAGGCGCAAAATTCCATTCTGTCTCTAGGAGGAAAAAGGTAATGGGGCCGATGTTTATTACTGCCAACGATTGGCCACATATAGCGTTTAGATTGTCTTTGGCGCTTCTGGTTGGTTGCCTGATTGGATTTAACCGTCAACAAGGGGGTAGACCAGCAGGGATGAGAACATTTATGCTTGTGAGTATGGGAGCAGCACTATTCGTAATGATTCCTTTGCAGGCTGAAGGTGATAGTCCTTATGCTGCCACCAATGCACTGAGTCGCACCATTCAGGGTGTAGCTACCGGGATAGGATTTCTCGGAGCCGGATTGATTTTACAAGAGTCTCCTAGAAAATCTGCGACACCAAAAGTAAAAGGTTTAACTACAGCCGCCTGTGTCTGGACTGCGGCCGGGTTGGGGGCTGCGATTGGTTGTGGTCTGTGGCAAATGGGATTATTAGGAGGGCTACTGACCCTAATTACCCTCAGTGGGGTAAAGCGACTCAATCGCGCATTTGTATTTTTGACGAATCAGGGTAAACATGGGACTACTCAGGAGCTAACAACCACCTCTGATGAAGATGATGATTGAGCGTCGCTACACATTCAGGTGTATTCAAAATCAAGTCAACTTGATTTCGATTCCTTACAATGTTTGATTGCAGAATAATTTTTGGTTTCTTAGCTAATTTTAATCACTTTATCAGCGCTAATTCAGAGCGATCGCTGATTATAGTGATTAAGTAGGGAATTCCGTACTGGAGTTGATTGGCCAGTTAACCGGAAAATAGAAAATAATAGATATATGGACAAACGGTATTTTTTACAAGCTAGTGCGGTAATAGTCGGCACAGCATTGTTATCAAGGTATATCAACTGGGGGGCAAAAGCGATGACAACTTCTAATAGTGGATTTGAAATTACCAAACCAGAAGAAGAGTGGCGCACGATTTTAACGCCAGAACAGTTTAATGTATTGCGTAAACACGGGACTGAACGCCCTCACACCAGCGCATTAGATAAGGAGTACGACAAGGGTACTTATTATTGTGCCGCGTGTGAACTGCCACTGTTTACCTCTGATACCAAATTTAACAGTGGTACTGGCTGGCCAAGCTTCTTTAACCCGATTGAAGGTGCGATCGCTACTACTGTAGATAAGTCGCTGTTTATGACCAGAGTTGAAGTACATTGTAGCCGTTGTGGTGGCCATCTTGGTCATGTTTTTGATGACGGCCCTGCACCTACAGGCAAGCGCTACTGTATGAACGGTGTTTCGCTGAAGTTTACTCCCGCCTAATTTACGTTTCACTTTAAGGTTGATACAAATAGGCAGCAGAGGGACAAGGAGACAAGACGAATAAGGGAAAATGATTATCTCCCCCCTCTCCCTTGTCTCCCTTGTCTCCCTTGTCTTCCTTCTCTCTTCCCCCTGCCCCCTGCCTCCTTCAAAGAAGTTGGGAAATAGCGCTATCAGTAAAGCGAACCTCTTCAACCATCGGGGTATAGCCTAGCCATTGCACTCCTGACTGGGAAAATTGTTGTTGACACCCGCTAACGGCGAAACGAGTTGGTAGTGGGGGGTGAGTATTTTTTAAGCCTAGCAAGTCTAACTCTTGGGCACAAGCTGCCACGACATGAACAGCTGGGTCAACTAGCTTGACTTGAGAGGGGAGGAGCGATCGCAATACTGGTGTAAGGTGGGGATAATGGGTACAGCCATGAACTAAGGTGTCGATTTCTTGTTCTAGTAAAGGCTCTAAGTAGGCTCGTGCCACTTCAGCAGTGTAGGGGTCATGAATCCGGTTTTGCTCAATCAGTGGAACAAACTCAGGACATCCAACTTGCCAGACTTGAACATCAGGAGCAATTTCGAGGATGGCGTGTTTATAAGCATTACTTTTCGCTGTAGCTGGAGTGGCAATTATACCAATCCGCTTCCCTTCCTGTACCGCAGCTTTTGCACCTGGTAGAATCACCCCTAAAATGGGTATGTTGAATTCTTGACGGACGGTTTCTAGGGCTAGGGCAGAACTGGTGTTGCAAGCCATAATTACCATTTTTACCTGCTGCTGTTGTAGCCAGGTAAGAATTTCGCGGGTAAATTGTAAAATTTCTGCTTGTGAACGAATTCCGTAAGGAAGTCTGGCTGTATCCCCAAAGTAAACGATTGATTCATTGGGGAGTTGCCGATATATTTGTCGCAGTACTGTCAATCCACCCACACCACTGTCAAAGATGCCAATTGGGGCACGTTGGGGTTCTTGAGCAGAAAAATCGTCCAGATTCGCTTCAAAGATCGAAGATGAATACACAGGCTGATATTAATTTAGGTTTTGGGATTTAAAATACAGAATTTAGCAGACAATCGGCTAATTGACCACTAAATTCTGCACGCCAAAGGATTCTAAATACCACCTTTTAATAGTAATTTGTACTATGTTAACGCTGTAAGTATTTTAAGATGCCACGAGCGATCGCATCTGCCATCTGATTTTGATACTCTCGTGATGCCAATCTGGGATTGTCTTCTCGACCACTCATATAACCTGTTTCTACTAAAATCGAAGGCATAGAGCTTTTTCTGAGAACGTAGAATCTGGCTTTGCGGGTTCCCCGGTCTTTGATTGTACCGATGTTTTGCAGAATGGTATTGCGAACCGCTTCCGCCAAAGCATAACCGCTATCGTAATAATATACTTCTAAGCCATTCACATCCGGGCGATTATCAACAGAATTAGCGTGAATGCTGACAAACGCAGTTGCATTAACTCGCTCGGCAATTTCTACCCGCCCCTGAAGTTCTACGAAAAAGTCAGCATCCCGCGTTAGTACTGCTTGTACACCATTTTGCTCTAAAATTGCTGCTACCCTTTTACCAATAGGCAGAATTACATCCTTTTCTAAAAGTCCACCTAGACCGGGAGCGCCTGAATCTTTTCCACCATGTCCTGGGTCAATCACAACTAGTAATTTCCCTCTAGGAACTGAGGGGCGCGGCTTTGGTTGAGATATAGGACGGGGATTATCTATGGGGTTGGGGAATTGACCTTGGTTTGGCGATAAAGGAGGTAAATCAATGGGCTGTTGTGTAACGCTACCAGAACGTTGTAATTCTAGAGCCAAAAGTTGGTCGCCAACTTGGTTAAGTTCGCCAATTCGCACTCCTGCTGCTGGCTGAACCAAGACGTTAACTGTATTAGATTCTTGGGGTTGCAGGCGGACTCGTAGGATAGGGCTATTAGAATTAAAAGTCGGGCCTGTAACTTGGGGAGCTAACCGAGCATTGTTGATGGTAATGCGGTACAGACCAGAGGTTCTATCCCAGCCTCCTGTTGCAGATAAAGCTTGGTCTGCTCTAATCAGCAGTTGTGTGCCATTATTAGCCAGTTGCACAGACTCAATAGTCGCTGTACTAGATGGTATGGGGCGTGGACTATTACTATTACCTCCAGGGAACTGGGCAATGCCACGACTGGGCAGAAGCACAAAACCACTACTGTTACTATTAGTGGCTCGCCAATTTTGACTATTTTCATCCACCTGTAAAGTCATGCGAACAGCAGATGGGCTTGTTTGTAGTTGGCTGAACTGAATACGGCTGACACCATAACGATTAATCGACAAATCGCGTTGCTCTAGACTTGGTGATAAAGTAGCGCTGGCAATGTCGATGTTAATTTCTCTTTGATCGTTGCTACGATTTACCTGAATCTGAGGATTACCACCATTGGTACGGATGAAAAACCCATCGCCTGTAACTTGTAAGTTCTCAATTTGAGTTACCCTGGCGGCAAGCATTCCGTTTTTAGGTGGATTAATAGGGCTTGTTCTCACCACGTTGTAAATATCTCTTGGTGAGAACACAGATGGAGATGTTCTCGGTGAAGGTTGTGTTGCTATAGCTTGTTGTTGCCCACCAGTATTTCTTGAGGGAACATTTTCGGCTACTGGGGTGGGTAATTGCACCATCCACCGATCGCCAGTTCTACCAACAAATTGTACTCCCTTGGGGTCTAAAGTATAACCAGGAGTCAGTTCAACGACTATGCGCGTTGTTTGTTCGTCAAATTGTCCAACACGGATAGCACGAATTGCACCGCCCACCTGTTGGGTTAACTGCGGACGGCCAAATGTTGTTCCTGGTAAATCAATTACCAAACGAGTGGGGTTAAAAATTAATTGTGCTTGGGGTTGAACATTCCCTACAGTATTTATTTCTAGGTTGTTTTGATTGACATCAAAACGCCAAGATTCAAGTTTCGCAGCCATTGCGGGCGACGATAGCATGAAGATAGTTCCAATAGTACTGGATAGTAACCAGCGTAATTTCACAGTCTTTTCTCCTGATTCACATTCATGGGAGCCGTCAAAATTTCAATATATTGGCAAATCCTCACACCATCACCGCACACACTTGAGTATTACGCTGTTATTAAGACACAGCTAATGGCGTAAAATATAGCACGCTCCTCTGATTTTGCCATGCTATCCATTAGCCTAGGTAAATTTGACTTGTAAGCATCAGATGACAATAACAAAGATGCTACTCTTGTCCCGCCGCAATAATACTTAAATTGGTTTTACTACTAAATTGGATAAAAACGGTAAAGATTAGATGTATTTACTCAATAATTTCGACTCAATTACTTATCTTCTCTTTAAATACTGAAGGATGCCACGAGCGATCGCATCTGCCATTTGATTTTGGTAAGCGGAGCTTCTGAGTTTAGCGTTATCATCTCGACCAGTCAAATAACCTGTTTCTACAAGAATAGAAGGCATGGAACTTTTTCTGAGGACATAAAATCTGGCTCGCCGCACTCCCCTATCTCTGACATTTACGCTTTGGAGAATACTGTTATGGACAACGCGAGCTAGACCCAAACCACTGTCGTAATAATACGTTTCCAAGCCACTGACATCTGGACGACTTGCACCAGCCGAATTAGCATGGATGCTAACAAATACATCAGCGTTAGCTCGCTCTGCTAATTGCACCCGTCCGGGAAGGGTGACGAAATAGTCAGAATCCCGCGTCATAACGACTTGTACGCCATTTTGCTGCAAAACCTGGGCTATCCTTTTGCTAATAGGCAAAATAATATCCTTTTCGAGTAATCTCCCAATGCCCACTGCTCCTGAGTCTTTACCGCCATGTCCTGGGTCAATAATGACTACCATTCGTCCATTGGTAACTCGGCGCTGTGGTTGGAATTGGGGCTGAGGATTGGGATTGTTTGGGTCTGGGAATGGCCCCCGGTTTGGCGGCGGTAGCCCAGGTAAACCATAGGAGGGTCTTCCGGGGAGGGAAACAATTCGACGAGAACCTTGTATTGGTATAGCCAAAAGCTGGTCGCCGATTTGCTGGGGTTGATCGAGTTGTACTCCAGGTGCTGGTTGAACTAAAACAACGACTGTGTTGGCTGCTTGGGGTTGCAGACGTACCCGGAGAATGGGGCTATTGGGGGCAAAAGTAGGGCCTGTAACTCTGGGAGCTAACTTGGCATTGTTAATTGTGACACGGAACACACCGGATGATCTATCCCAGATTCCCGTAGCAGATAAAGCTTGGTCTGCTCTAATCAGCAGTTGTCTGCCATTATCAGCCAGTTGCACAGACTCAATGGTTGCTGGGGAGTTATTAGCAGCAGATAATCTGCTAGGGAAGGAGGGTGGTTGTGATTGATTGTCCGAATTGCTACTTCCAGGCAATCTGACAACGCGACTAGGCAGAACCACCAAACCACCACTGTTACTATTACTGGCTTGCCAATCTGGACTATTTTTATCTACCCGCAAAGTCAAACGAACGATAGGAGCTTGGTTTTGTAGTTGGGTGAATTCGACGCGGCTAATACCATGTTTGTTAACAGGCTGATTATTCTGTTGCGCCAGACGTGGTGATAAAGATGCATCAGAAACATCTATGAAGATACTAGCGCGATCGCGGCTGCGAATTGTCTTAATCCCCGGATTGCCACCACTGGTACGGAGGAACAACCCATCGCCTGTTACTGTCAAGCCTTCAATTTGCGTCGCCCCTCGTGTAGTAGTGGCAACTCTTGAAATACTAGGTTGCCGTTCAGAGTCTGGGGTAACGACAGTGTAAGCACTTCTGGGAGGTGAGGCGGGAAATGAGGCGACTCGATCAACTTCTGGTCTAGGTAATTGCACCGTCCAGCGATCGCCAGATGTCCCAACAAATTGGACGCGTTTGGGGTCTAAAGTATAACCAGGTGCCAGTTCTACAACTATGCGTGTTGTTTCTGTATCAAACTGCCCAACCCTGATTGAGCGAATTCCCCCACCCACCTGTTGGGTTAGCTGCGGACGGCCGAATGTTGTTCCTGGCAAATCAATTACCAGCCGAGTCGGGTTGAAAATTAGTTGTGCCTGGGGTTGAACTGCTCCCACAGTATTAATTTCCAGCCTGTTTTGATTGGCATCAAAGCGCCAAGATTCAAGTTTCGCAGCCATTGCCGGCGACGATAGCATGAAGATAGTTCCAATAGTGCTGGGTAGTAACCAGTGTAATTTCACAGTTCTTTCTCCTAATTCACGTTCATGGGAGTCGTCAATATCTCAACTCATTGGTAAGTCATCACACCGTCACCACCTAAACTTGATCTTTGATGCCTTGTTTGATTTTTAAGCTGGTATAAAGACACGCTTAAATCAGTGATCAGATTTCATATTTGCTTGAAATCCCAATATAAAATCTTCCACCTTTGGAGGTGGAGGAATCTGACTCCCAAGGAAGCTAGAAAACTAATAACTGATAACCGTTCACTGATAACTGTTTTTTGTTTTTTGCCATCAATGCACTAAGTAGATAATTCCCATTACTGTCAGATGATCTAGCAAAATTTATGGGTGTTACTCCCCAATTACCTGGAAAATATTCAGATAATGGCTCACAAGCCTAGGGATACTGGAAATAAATAACATTCCGAATGCGGGTAGAAATTATAAACAGACGATTATTCTACAATCAGATGGGACGGAAATTTGGAGAGAGAAGTTTCCACTTTATAATTACAGAATCTTCAAAATACGGTGATTTTACTGAATTTAAAGTGCTGAGTTCTGAGGGAAAATCACTCAGAACTCAGTAAGAATTTACCGAAAAAGAATTCAGAATTCAGGAGCCAGAATCCAGAATGGATTCTGTGCGACTGGATGTCCAAGGGAGGTTTAAAGCCCCCGATTTGAAGACGCTCGAACAAGAGCGTGCCTACGGCAAGACTCACTTTCTGCGTCGCTATCGGGAGAAGAAAAATTCTTTCCGTGGATGTTACCCCTGACTTGACTGCTGGGGTATTCTGAATTCTGAATTCTGTCTCCTTCTCATCCAAGATTTTGATTAGCGATCGCCAGAATCTGGAGTTACTTCCAAATTGCCACTGTCATTTGATGCTGGCACCTTCGATTTAGGTGGTTCAATTACCAACGAGGTTCCAGAAGAACCATCTAAAACCAGTTGGTCTGAGCCTACATCCACAGTTTTTGGATCTGGGAACACAAATCGTAACAAAGGAGGAGCTAAAAAGGTTGTCAAGATAACCATCATAATGATTGCCGCCCCTAGTGGTTTCGAGAGAGCGCCACTGGCTGCGCCGACACCAGCAAACACTAATCCAACTTCTCCTCTAGGAATCATCCCCACACCGATCGCTAAACGGTTGATTTCCGGTTGACCAAACACGCTTAAGCCTGTGATAACTTTACCGAGAATGGCTACTATGATCAGGAAAGTTGCCATAATTAGACCTTCTCGATTATCGGGAATTGCTGGGTTTAACACTCCCAAATCGGTTTTTGCCCCAACAGTTACAAAGAATATTGGCACTAACATATCGGCAATAGGGCAGACTTGCATTTGCAATTCTTTGCGCTTCTCTGTCTCTTCTAAGACTAAACCCGCCGCAAAAGCTCCCAAAATTGCTTCTAAATGGATGACGGCGGCAAGGTATGCCATAGCAAAGGCGAAGATGAATGCTGGTATTACCAGTCCACCCCGTGTTTTGAGTTGATCGGCGATCGCTACAAAGGATTTATTGAAAACATTGCCTAGTAGAATTGCTCCCAAAATAAAACCAGTGGCACTGATAATCAAGTAAATAACTTTGCTGACATCCACCACGCCATCTTTAGCGAGGCTGGCAACTACCGCCAAAACGATGATTCCTAGAACATCGTCAATTACAGCAGCACCCAAAATAATCTGCCCTTCTTTAGAATTGAGCCGCCCCAACTCTGACAGCACCTTGGAAGTAATCCCGATACTAGTGGCAGTCAAAGCCGCCCCTGCAAAAATTGCGGGTACAGCACCAATTCCAAATAAAGTCATCAGTCCGACAGTACCAGCAGCAAAGGGTACTACTACCCCCACTATTGCAACGACGGTGGCTTGGATACCAACTGCCATTAGGTCTTTTAAGTTCGACTCCAAACCAATTTCAAACAGCAGGATGATTACACCCAATTCTGCCAAAACGGAAACGACCTCAGACTGGGCTGCAAATACTGCTGGAGTGGCTTCAGGAGTTAAACCAGCAGTGATTTGAAGAAAGGACATGATCAAAGAGTTAGAACTGTCTGTGCTGCCTTCTGGAAACACTAAAAGGTGGAAAACAGAGATGCCAACTACCACACCACCTACTAGTTCGCCTAAAACGGGCGGCAAACCCACTTTGTTTGATAACTCTCCACCAACTTTGCTGGCGAGGTAAACGACTACTAAGCTTAGTAGCACTGCGGCTACTACCATTGAACTGTCTGCGGCTTCTGTTGCAGTAGCCAGCAGAGGAAAAGAGAAGTTAATTGGATCTAACAAATGCATGGGTTCTGTGGAAATCCTTCTCTTTGATTTTGACGTGTTTCTGGAAAACATCTATCTATGGAGACGCTATTGGCAGGTTCAAAAGCTTAATTTGTGCCATTTCTCCACTTCATCAAGCGCTATCAGAAAACTTCGGAAACCTTTGCTACAGACAGTTTAGAAAGTTGTAGTAAGTCAAAGTCGGTGAATTAATTTACCATCATGACAAAATCTTTAAAATGTTGGTGTAATTTTTTTAGTATCAAAAAATGTAACCATTTCAGGTTTTGACGATCGCAGTGTCAAAGTAAGAACATACAAATCGTATATAGCGATCGCACTTAAGTTGTGAAAAACTTGTGGTGACTGTTGACTTTTAACAGCCGCCAGAAGATTGCTAAATACGCTTATTAAAAACATCTGTGGATACTTTGAGGAGTGCAAATCTTATGACTAGAGCCGCTTTACCCGGTTCTCAGTTTCCATCTGGAAACTTGTGGAAAATACTGCCTTTAGCCCTGCTAGTATGTGCAACTTTTGTACTACCTGCATTGGCGCAAGAGAAGGAAAAAATGTGGCGAACCCTTAGTGTCAGTGGTCGCGGAGTTGAAACGATTCCGACAACTTTGGCGCAAGTTAGCTTAGGAGTGGAGATTCAGGGGAAAACAGCAGAGGAAGTACAGCAAGAAGCCGCCCGGAAGTCATCGGCTGTAGTTGCGTTTCTCAAAAGCCAAAATGTAGAAAAATTACAAACTACTGGTATCCGGTTGAATCCAGTCTATAGCTACACCAATAATGTACAAAGGATTACAGGCTATGCTGCCAGTAACACGGTGAGTTTTAGGATTCCCACAGAGAAAGCTGGTACGTTATTAGATGATGCAGTGAAAGCGGGTGCAACACAAATTAATGGTATTAGTTTTGTTGCGAATGATGAAGCGATCGCAGCTGCTCAAAAACAAGCATTAAAAGAAGCCACCCAAGATGCCCAGCAGCAAGCTGATGCTGTTTTCAGCGCCTTGGGTTTCAAATCCAAAGAAATAGTCAGCATTCAAGTTAATAATGCCACTGCGCCTCCACCACCCATGTTTTTACGGGCTGAAGCTGCCAAGGTAGCTGATTCTTCCACTCCTGTCGTTGGTGGTGAACAGGAAGTAGAAGCATCTGTGACTTTACAAATTAGTTATTAGTCATTTGTCATTAGTCCTTTGTCATTTGTGAGGGCAAAGGACTAATAATCAATGCCCAATTCCCAATTCCCAATTCCCAATTTTCAATTAATTAAAAATGTTCTGAAGACATATCTCCACCGCCCTCTCCATCGCGCTTAGAGCCTAATAATTCTAGTTGGTCTACTCTAATAATTGGTGTAGAACGGTTTGCTCCTGTTTGGCGATCGCTCCATGTGTCAAACTTTAAGGAACCTTTGATGCCAATTAAGCTGCCTTTACGCACATAATTACCTGCGACTTCAGCCGTTTTATCCCATAATTCCAGAGTGAACCAGTCAGGTTCGTCGCTGTTGCGCGATCGCCTTTTTACCGCTAATGTCAATCTACACTTAACACTACCAGACTCAAAATATTTTATATCTGGGTCGCCGCCTACACGGCCAACAAGGGTGACAATATTGATACTCATAGGTTTTACCTTTCAGTACAGGTGTACTTGTTAATTCCGACTTTTATCATAGCGAATTGTGAAACACTTGAAAATAATGTGTTAAACAGTTAACAATATAGTGGAATTGAAAAATTATACATAACTACTTGGAGAAACACATAAAAGTATACGGATATACTAAGCAAACCAGAGAATATCAAAAAACAAGGGCCTGAGACATAGTAAATATTCCTGGGAATCATATAAAAATATAGTTTAGTTTGCTGAACTCAGGATACAAAGATAATCGAATCCACTCTTACCGTTGTAGTCAAGAAGTATCGCACATAGGGGGCTTAGAGAAGCGTGGGTATTTTTAGGAACTTTCGCACATCATGGGATATGGGTATCGACCTCGGTACTGCTAACACCCTGGTTTATGTATCTGGGAAAGGTATTGTACTGCAAGAGCCTTCTGTAGTTGCTATCGATGTCAACGAAAAGGTAGCACTAGCAGTAGGAGAAGAAGCCAAAAAAATGCTCGGCCGCACACCTGGAAATGTGATTGCCCTCCGCCCCTTGCGCGATGGTGTAATCGCTGATTTCGATATAGCCGAGCTAATGCTGAAAAGCTTTATTCAGCGTGTAAATGAAGGCAAATCTCTAATTTTACCCCGAATTGTCATTGGTATTCCCAGTGGGGTCACGGGTGTAGAAAGACGGGCTGTGATGGATGCGGCTCACCAAGCAGGAGCAAGAAAAGTTTATTTAATCGATGAACCTGTAGCTGCCGCCATTGGTGCAGGACTGCCTGTTGCCGAACCTACTGGCAACATGATTATCGATATTGGTGGTGGTACAACCGAAGTCGCGGTGCTAAGTCTTCAGGGCACGGTAATCAGCGAATCAGTACGCATTGCTGGGGATGAACTAACTGATTCAATCATTCAGTATATTAAAAAAGTTCATAACTTAGTCATTGGTGAACGAACTGCTGAAGACATCAAAATTCGGCTTGGTTCTGCGTATCCTACCCATGATGATAATGATGCCATGATGGAAATCCGAGGCTTACACCTGCTTTCTGGTCTACCGCGAACTGTAACCATCAAAGGTCCAGAAATCCGTGAAAGTATGTTGGAACCACTATCAGTAATTATAGAAGCTGTGAAGCGGACACTGGAACGTACACCTCCAGAACTAGCAGCAGACATTATTGACAGAGGGATTATGTTAGCTGGGGGTGGTGCTTTGCTCAAAGGCATAGATACCTTAATTAGTCATGAAACGGGGATTGTTACCCACATCGCCGCCGACCCTCTGTGTTGTGTTGTGCTGGGAACCGGTCGGGTGTTAGAAAACTTCAAACAGTTAGAACGGGTTGTTACCGAAAGCTCTCGCAATATGTAGCAAAAAAATATCATACTTGAGTTCTATTTGAGTTCTATTTGGGTTCTATATAAATAGAATCCAAATAGAACTTAATTGTATAAGTAGATAAAGGTATATATGGTTACAATACGGCGCTGGTGGGATCGTAAAGGCTTACAAATTGGGTTGTTAGCTCTAGTAGTTGGTAGTGCTTGGGTATTGCGACAAACTCAAGGTGAATTGGTGCTTGAGACATACCAGGCACTTACCCGTCCATTAGAGATTTTGCAGTCAGGGCCAACTCCAGAAGAACGTATCAGAGATGCCCGGATATTAGAATTGCAAACCCGTATAGTAGATTTGGAAAGTCAAAAGACAAAGCTACAAGATTTATTAGGCTATGTGGAAAAAGAGCCACTGGCATCACGGCCAATTCCAGCCAGGGTAATAGGACGTAGTGCTGACCAGTGGTGGCAACAAGTTACTCTGAATCGCGGCGCGAATGTAGGCATTCAGGAAGGCTTTGTAGTCAAGGCCGATGGCGGATTAGTCGGTTTGGTGGAGAGTGTAACTCCCAATACTAGCCGCGTGTTGTTAATCAGTGACCTCAAGAGTCAAGTTGGTGTATCAGTTAGCCGCACAGCAGCTAAAGGCGTTTTGCGAGGAGATTCTTCTGCCGAAGCTGTGCTGGAGTTTTATGAAAAAGTCCCAAATGTCAAAATAGGAGATTTAGTTTCCACATCTACCTATAGTCAGAAATTTCCATCTGGCTTGGCAGTAGGACGAATTAAGTCACTGGATTTAAAGAAACTTCCCGCATCAGTAGCGAAAATTGAGCTTTTTCCGCCAATCCGCTCTCTTGATTGGGTAGCAGTTTATCCAAAGCCAGAAAACCAAGAGCCGGAAAACGAAAAGTCGGCAAATCAACTGCCGCAAAAGTCTAAGTAAATTCTCCCTTGAAAATCCATAGAAAAATGAAGATTCCTGCATTTGGTATTAGCAGGCAGAAAAAGCCAAAATCGTCAGAGCGAAAATCGAAATTCCGAATCCAGCCACTTTCTCGTTGGCATCCCGGTGTACGGCAGTTGTTTAGTTGGATAGTGACTGCTATTTCTGTACTGTTATGTTTACTATTATTACCAACCCGCCTGCCAGGTATGGAATTATTGGGAATTGGCCCTAACTGGCTATTAATTTGGGTGGTAACTTGGAGTGTGAAGCGTACAGTATTTGCCGGAGCCTTGGCAGGTATAGTTCTGGGGCTACTTCAAGATTCCATGACAGCACCTAATCCTAGTCATGCCATCAGTTTAGGAATTGTAGGAATTTTAACTGGTCTGCTCCAGAAACAGCGTTTTATTGAAGAAGACTTTATTTCGATTGCTGTAATTGTCTTTGTGATGGCAGTTTTGGCAGAAACTATCTTTGGGTTGCAATTAACTTTGATAGGAAATGAGCGCAAAGTAACAGATATTTGGACATATTACCAGCGTGTCGCCCTCGCCTCTGCCATTCTTAGTAGTCTGTGGGCACCCGTGGTCTATTATCCCCTCAATCGTTGGTGGCAACGATTGAAATTGTTGGAGCAATAGTCAGTCAAGGGAGTTAGAATAGAATTTACGCAAAACCACACGCGGTAGAGGCAATTCATGATATTACCCCTACCGCGTGTGGTTTTGGCTATTATTTGCGTAAGTCTTGCAAATCTTTAATTATTTAAGCCGATTTACTTAGGTTATGATTGCCAGAAAAGAAAATTCTCCTCTGTAACCTGAATCTTGATGAAATTTGGGCAACTTCTGGCAATATGGATTCAAGCTACATTAAATCAAACAACACCGTATCATTGTAGTTAGTAGCATTTATGTTTGATACTTTCTTTTTTGCCTTACAAGAATATCAGGTAAGTCATGTCCTGATTTTCTGACGGCAGAATATGGAAGCTTTCACTGAATAACCTAGTTGGAGAACGCTAATGTCGAAGGAAAGAAAAAGTAATAAAGAAGTTAAAAAACCTAAAAAAGATCCCAAGGACAAAAAGGATAAAAACGACCCAAACAAATAGAACGATTTAGACCAAGGGCATTTCTAAGGTTTTTTATATTTTTTGGCAGAAAAACCACAGGTTTCGAGCTAGACGAGGTTTATACCTATTCTTTGTGAAACTTTACAGAATCAAACTAGTGAGGCAAGGGGCAAAATCCCCTTGTTCGCAAGCAACCTTAGATGTAATCAGTATTAGGAGTTAAAAATTTTGAATTAATAACTCTTAACTCCTCACTACCCACTACTGACTATTAACAGCTTCAGTCACTTTTGCCCTTACTGATATCTCCTGCTTGTGTTTTCCTTCGGCAGATGAAGAAAAACTTTTAGGAACAGTCTTTGTACCCGTTCGCTTTGCCAGTGCTAATAACAGGTAGACTGTGAACAAATATCCAGACGCTAAAATAAAAATCATCATAGGTATACTTCCGTAAATCATTGTTCTACTAGCACCCTTTCAAACGAATATAAAATTCCATAAAATTAGTAGAACCTCAGCCAACCAAGTACATTCTTGATTGCTGTAGCTTCCTATGGTAAAATTACCTATAGAGATAAAATTCTCTACGGACAAAGAATTTATTGTCTAATGAGACTTTTTGCAGACCATAGATCCACACCAGTTAGATTGCTAAACGGCAATCTAAAACTACGATTCTCAGCGGTCTACTCGATCTGCGTTATTTTTACTCACACTGCTGTGAAAAGAGCAATGCTTGCGCTCAACGTGCGCTGAAGACGTGTAGCGGCTTCCCATAGGGATATAGCATAGCTCCAAGCCAGGAGTTTTGCATATCGTAGGAAAAATCAAAGGGATTATTCCCTTAATCTAGGCTACGACTAATTATTTTAGACTCACATCACCGAGCCAGTAAAATCACTTAGTAAGTGAATCACTTTGGGGTGTGAACATCTTAAAAATTTAAAATTCCTATATTTTAGCGTAACACAACGACCCTGAATTTGAAGCCCATTCCACTGCTAAATTTCAAATTTTTTGAATAGCTACACTTCAGTTCTGAAGAAATTTAGTTTTATCCATTGGCAACTCAATTTAAATTATATCCATTTTGTCAATAAGTAATATTGCTTGAATTTTGCTTTGATCTGTGGCGGTAAATGTGTACTTGCAAACTACTTAATACAATTAAAGCTGGCATTTGTCTCCGTGTACTGAGAAGTCATGTTTTAAGTTAGTTTAAGATATTATTATCTCAAAAATTAAGCACAATTACTTATTGACAAAAGTAGAGCAACCTTAATTATCACCGATAGACTCATGAAAATGGGATTGTCTTATGAAAACTTTGCGCTGGCACAGGGTTATCTTAAAATGAGTGTAGGATATGTAAACTTTCGTAACCTAAGTCAGAGTCCGCCCATCCATGACCCCAGCCACCTCCCTGTTTACCCCTGTGGAAGCAGACCTGCGACTACTAGCAGATAACCTAAAACAGCTAGTTGGAAATCGCCACCCCATTTTGTTTGCAGCAGCCGAACATTTATTCGGAGCTGGGGGAAAGCGTATCAGACCAGCAATTGTCCTGCTAATATCGCGGGCAACAATGTTAGAGCAAGATATTACACCGCGTCATCGCCGCCTAGCTGAGATTACAGAAATGATTCACACAGCAAGCTTGGTACATGACGATGTGGTAGATGAATCAGACGTGCGGCGAGGCGTTCCTACCGTTCATAGTTTGTTCGGTAATCGCATTGCCATATTAGCAGGAGATTTTCTTTTTGCCCAATCGTCCTGGTATTTAGCAAACTTGGACAATTTGGAGGTTGTGAAACTCCTCTCAGAAGTCATTATGGATCTGGCTACTGGGGAAATCCAGCAGGGACTAAATCGTTTTGATGCTGGTATCTCTATTGAAACTTACCTCCAGAAGAGTTATTACAAAACAGCTTCGTTAATCGCCAACAGTTCTAAAGCTGCTGGGTTACTTAGTGAAGTCTCGCGGGAAACTGTTGAGCATCTGTATAACTACGGTCGTCATTTTGGTATAGCATTTCAAATCGTTGACGACATTCTAGATTTCACCAGTACGACAGATACCTTGGGTAAACCAGTGGGGTCTGATCTCAAAAGTGGTAATCTGACTGCGCCCGTTTTATTTGCTTTAGCGGAAAAATCATCCTTGGAAGTGCTAATTGACCGAGAGTTTGCTCAAGATGGAGATTTAGAGCAAGCACTAGCACTAATTCAAGATAGTCAAGGCATAAACCAGGCACGGGAGTTAGCTGCTCACCATGCTAAGTTAGCAATTGAACATCTTGCAGTTCTCCCACCCTCAGAATCTCACCAGGCATTAATTAACATAGCTGAGTACACACTGAGTCGCCTCTATTAACTCAGTTATTAGTTATTAGGTACAAAATGGGGTTTTAGATGCCAAGTTAAACCTACCAGATGTTCTAAGGTGGGGAAATTTGGCTCAGTTGTCAGCTAACTTTTGAAAAATGTTCACTGATAACTGTTTGTTCACCAATTTTAGATTAGGCCTATCGCCTGGTTCTTTAAAGAACTAAAAGGGTCGTAATTGGCATTAATTTCTTTTCATCAAAAACTTTTTCAAACAAATTTGAGATTTAAAATTTGGGATGTGGGATTGTATCTAAAAAATCCCACATCCCAAATTTTTCTATGCAATATCAGGGGGTATCTGTTTAGGCGATCGCTGCTCCCGCAACCTTTGTTGCATGAGTTTCTCTAGATCAGTTCGCCGAATTTCGACGGTATGAGTGGTCTTACCCGGCGTTTCCAAAAAAAGGATACTATCTACGGGTTCCAATGCCACCAATTGGAACAAAATATGGGTGACAGGAACAATTTTAGCTAGCATTTGAGGGTCAAGCCCAGCAGGGGAAATTAGAGAGACATCCTGTATGGTAGGGAAAGCGTAAATAACTCGCTTTTCCAATCCTGGATTAGCACGATTGCTCAAAGTAGTTAAAACCCAGCTTCCCTCCGAATTTTGGAGAATATAGTACTGGGAATGACGTAATTTTTGAGCGATCGCTCTAAGGGCAGGAGCAATTGCTGCAATCAGATTTGGTGTTATACCATCGCGGGGTGCATTGTCAATCAGCAATTGAATTTGTGCTTCTAAATCCATAATGACTTGTATACGGCTCCTGGGTAATGGCAATAACATCTATCAAAGTGTGAACAATCCCATCCAAGTTGGGAATAATAAAATCAGCCATATCCTGAATGTAGGATTGGTCTGCGTTTAGCTTATACGTAAAACCAAAAAAGCCAATACCCACAGTCGTACAGGTTGTATTTAAATACTTAAGGTCTTTTGAAAACTGAGACTATGAATTCAGCCGCAACCGCAACAATTCCATCTGCAAATATTCTGGGAGAAAATTCTAAAGGCGTGGAGGTGATCTTTCAACTCCTATCCAAGGAGTTTCAACAATCGACCAAAGCTTCGGAACAGAATTGCCATGATGTAGCAAGACGTATTACCACCGAAGTATATCGGATTTGCCACGAGAGCAAACGTATTCAAGCTTCTGGAACTGTAGAAAGCTCGGCGATGACCCTGGCTCGGCATCGGCTACAACAGTGTCTCAGGTACTATCAGTTGGGTTCAAATCGGGGCAGGGTAGAATTACACAGTACTCTGAGTGCAATTATTTATCGATACATTAATCCGCCTCAGAAGCAATTGAGTTATCAAGGGCGACTGACTATAATCGAAGATTTTTTACAAAGTTTTTATCTGGAAGCATTAAACGCTTTCCGGCGAGAAAATCAACTTGGTGCTACTTATCGCCCTCAGACGCTTCTAGAATTGTCTGAGTATATGGCATTTACCGAGCGCTACGGCAAACGACGCATTCCCTTACCAGGCCGTCAGCAGCAGCTAATTATCTTGCGGGCACAAACTTTTTCTCAACAGCAGCCCCCAGAAACCAGTGTAGATATAGAACAAGCCGCAGAAGGTAGCAATAACGAAGGCGATGGTTCTTGGGAAGAACCAGCAGTGCATCAATTGCGCTCCACAATGGCAACGCAAGCCGAACCCGAACCTGAAGAAGATACCTTGCGTTCGGTTGTGGTTACAGAATTAATGAATTATCTCGAACAACGACAACAATCTGACTGTGCTGATTACTTTTCCCTCCGCCTCCAGGATCTCTCAGCACAAGAAATAGAGTCGATTTTAGGTTTAACCCCTCGTCAGAGAGATTACTTACAGCAGCGCTTCAAGTATCATTTAATTCGGTTTGCGTTATTACACCGTTGGGAATTAGTTCACGAGTGGCTGGAAGCTTCTTTGCACACCAATTTGGGCTTAACTCCCCAGCAATGGCAAGTATATACAGCACAGCTGGACAATAAGCAACGGTCTTTATTAGAGTTGAAGCAACAAGGACAAGCCGATGAAAAAATCGCCAAAACTTTAGGGCTGTCAATGGCACAACTTCAAAAGCGATGGTTTAAGATTCTTGAGCAAGCTTGGGAAATTCGTAACTCATTAGTGTCCGGATCAGGTGCATCTACTCATGAATAGTGACTCAGAATCCTCACAATACCAGTATCTCGGTTGGTTATTGACAGATGATGTCAAAAATAACGAGCGATCGGTAGAATCTGAGGAAAATGACGGGGTAAAAAAACTCATCAATGAAGCCACTGCTTCAAAAAGCAGTGAGCCAAAATTGGGAGTAACGCCCCAGACCCTTCAATTGGGAGAAATTCCTACTGTGCAAGATCGTTTTCAAGCCGTCATTAAACATCGGTTACAAATCCAAGCCCAAGACCACCCACCTTTGTTTCCCTGGGAAACACAATTAATCGACTATCCCGATTTTGTTGATGAGCCGTCAATGACGCTCGTTCCTACCTGGGGATGGATGGTACAACAGTCGAAGCTAAAACTGCCTTGCCCCTTGCCGGAGAGAGTTTTCCAGCAATTGCTGGAACAGTGTCAGGCATTGGTGACATCTTCAGTCCCTCTAGGGGCAAAATTAGTTCAAGTGGTGGAGAACTTTTTTCCCAACGAGTCTCAAGCACTAAATGATATAGCTGGATTGGTGCTAAGAAGTACCTATCGCTCTGTCAGTACTCTGGAGACAATGCCCAATATTCAGAGCGATTACTCAGATTTACAGCCGCGTCAACAGATGGCTTTGTCGTTGCTGGCAGCTAAACAACTGCTGGAAAATTTGACTCTACCACTTTCAGCAACCAGTCCAGTGGTAGAAAGACAATGGCTAACCACTGTCGGTAATTTGAACATCAAAGTAGAGTATCAGTCTGAAGGTAAACTTACGAAGTTACTTGTTCAGGCTGAGTTACCTGTTAAAGGAACTTTGATACTTCGTGGAAGTGGCACTTTAGCAATGGCAACATCTTCGACTTCGGGATACTTAAGTGTAGAGTTAGGTTGTGAGCAACTTAACCCAACTTATACTCTGGAAGTTGAGTTTCCCGAAATAGACCAACAGCCGCTTTTGTTTGTCATTAATCCCACTATGTAATATTAATTACCACGGCTAGTACGTAATGCCGCATATCTTAAGGTAACTATTCCCTAGCTGTTGCCTTGGGGCTTTTTCAGTCTCTAGATACTACTAGCAACAGGGTGCTTACTTATACTTAGGCGTGGTTACAGTTAACTAGTGGTGTAGACTCACCCTCCATCCCATAAATTGAATGTTCGTGGATACTCGTCAGTCCACTCGGTTACTAGCAAAGCCTGGGGAACGAGTTAATTTGTTGTGCTGATTTCGCCTCTATTTTACCAAGCAACCAATTTTTCACAACGAATTTATTCGATTGTGCTGTTTTTTTATACAAAACTATGTTCACTCTTGGCACAATGAAACCCTACGACAGGAGAAGGGAAGCAAAGGTTGAAAACTCTGTTTTCAACCTTTTTATTTTGTAAAAATAGGCGCTAAACCTTGATATAGGAATCCGCTTTGATTTTTGTATCCCTCACGGGAGCGTAACCATATTTACTTGCGTGGGAAGGCAAGAGGCAATAGGAAAGAAGGCTTTTTGAGTTGTATGGAGTTTTTTCAAAAATCAAATATCAGTCCGATAGATGAATGAAGACAGCATAATAAAGCTTCTTCTAACGGGAATACTTTAAAGTAGGGCGAATAGTTTTGTCCTCAACATTGTTTCCGTGGCATCTATAACTTAGACTCGAAATGCTCAACTTATCCAGGATGAATCGGTTTTGGCGTGTCCCTGTGGGTAATTGGCGGCAAAATTTGCAGCGATCGCCTTTGACAGAAGTGGAAGATTCAATTTC
Organism: Nostoc sp. ATCC 53789; assembly: GCF_009873495.1. Lineage (GTDB taxonomy): Bacteria > Cyanobacteriota > Cyanobacteriia > Cyanobacteriales > Nostocaceae > Nostoc > Nostoc muscorum_A. The sequence goes on from NZ_CP046703.1 coordinate 1,436,099, forward strand.
CTTGCGGGTGCTGGTGCTAGCATTGGTTATTTTGGGAATTGGGGCGACAGATATCGCCGCCGAGACTTCATTCAGTTTTTGGGCGTTACCCCTGAGTGTATTTGGTGCGATTTGGAGTTACTATCGTCGCCGCGATCGCAATGTTGCAGTTCAGTTTTGCATCGCTATCGGAATGTTAATAGCGCTGGGTGCTTTCTTTGGGCGGTTAGTGGGAGAGTTGAATGATACGCGGTTGGGTTTGGCGGAGTTATTAATTCAACTTCAGGTGTTGCATAGCTTTGATACACCCCGGCGGAAAAATTTGGGCTATTCGATTGTTATAGGACTGATTTTGTTGGGTGTGGCGGCAACGCTAAGTCAGACTTTAGCATTTGCACCTGTATTGCTGTTATTTTTAGCGATCGCTCTGCCAACTTTAGTGCTAGATTATCGCTCACGCTTGGGTTTGCAGCCATTAAAAACTCAAAAGGAAAAATTCAACCCAAAGAATTCCTCAACTCTTAATTTTAAATTTTTAACTCTGACTTTTTTACTAATTGTCAGTCTGGGACTGGCAATTTTTGCTGTTTTACCCCGATTTCCTGGCTATCAGTTACGGAATTTTCCTGTAAGTTCTTCTATCCAGTTAAAAGGTAATTTTACTGGTCGTACTATCATCAATCCCGGTTATGTCCGTCAAGGTAGTGGTAATAATCAAGGCAGTGGTACGGGACAAGGCCAAAATGGTGAACCAGGTAAGGTAGATAATAACTTTTATTACGGTTTTAATAGCCAAATAAACCAAAATCTGCGCGGTGAGATGAAACCTAAAGTTGTGATGCGGGTGCGATCGCAAGCTGAGGGTTTTTGGCGAGTACTAGGATTTGACCGCTATACGGGTAAAGGATGGGAAGTTTCGCGTAATGAAGATGTTACGACCATCAAGCGATCGCCTTGGTCTTACCAAATTTTCCTGAACCCACCTCTGACTACTGCTAAAACCCAAGAAATAGTACAAACTTATACAGTAGTGGCGGACTTGCCTAACCTAATTCCGGCAATGGCTTATCCCAAAGAGATTTACTTTCCGACACCAATGGTCGCGGTTGATAAAGAAGATGGATTGCGATCGCCTGTGGAATTATCAGAAGGACTCACCTACACAGTAATTTCGGAAGTACCATACCGCGATCGCACTAAATTAGGTGAAGCTTCTACTAAATATCCACGAGATATTAAACAGCATTATCTGCAAATTCCTCCCGAAATTGCCGAAAAAGTCCGGCAACGCACCGAAGAAATCCTTGCTAACTACAGTCGGGAAGGAGTCACAAAGTCTTCTAAAAGCCTAGATTCAGCCTATGAAAAGGCTCTCTACTTAGCTCAATATTTAAAGCAACGTTACTCTCTTCCCCAAAATCCCTTAGATTTGCCTTATTTGGGAGAAAAAGATGACTTAGTAGAAGCTTTTTTATTCAAATATAAAGGTGGTTATCCAGACCACTTCTCCACAGTTCTCACGGTGATGCTACGTTCCATTGGTATCCCAGCGCGGTTAGTGGCAGGGTTTAGTGCAGGAGAATTTAATCCATTTACAGGACTATATGTTGTCCGTAATACTGACGCTTATGCGATGACAGAAGTATATTTTCCGAAATATGGCTGGTTTGCCTTTGACCCGATTCCCAATCATCCCCTCATACCTCCATCAGTAGAAGATACTCAGACTTTTAGTGTCTTGCGCCAGTTATGGCACTGGGTTGCTGGATGGCTACCTTCTCCAGTGACAGGTTTATTGAATAATGTATTTGAGACAATATTTAGGTGGGTGATTAGAGCGATCGCTTGGTTTTTAGCTTTATTTTCTCAAGGTTGGTTTGGTATATTAACTGGCTTAATCTTGGCAACTACAGCGGCTTTCTTTGGTTGGCTGGGTTGGGGTCAGTGGCGAGAGTGGCGCAACCGCCGATGGTTAAAGAGATTGCCAGCGATGGAAAGCCTTTATCAACAAATGCTGCAATGGACAACCCAAAAAGGTTTAGGTAAACATCCAGCACAAACACCTTTAGAGTATGCCAGAGGATCATACCAGCATCATCCCCCAGCAACTGCTGAGGTAATAGATGAGATTAGCCAAGCATATATTAGCTGGCGTTATGGTGGTCATACGCCTAACTTGAAGCGACTGCGGCAAAGATGGCAAGGTATCAAAAAGGCTGGTAAGGCTGATAATTAACTCCAGTTGCGGGTTATCAACTGACGTGTGTTTGCTAACCCTCAATTCATACGATGTTTTGTGTAAGTCTTATAGAAGAAACTCTAAATGCAATAAATCCTAAAATACCAAATATAGCTGTAGCTACACCTGCCTCCTTAAGAATTATTTCCGTCGTTTCGGCATAGGACGCATTGCTTCCCGACCCAACATAAACATCCCTGCAACACCCAAACTAACAAACCAAACATATTGATACCAGTATTGCCGAATCTGCTCACCAGTGCTGAGTTCTGGATGCAAGGTGTTCAAGTACAGTAGTAGCACTAATATCATCAGTGCCCCAAAACCAACAAAGCTTAAGCCAACACGAATTCGTACAGGTCGCAGTTCAAAATCACTAATAGTGTCTAGGTCAATTTCTGCCAATTCCTTAAAGGAGTGATCTGCCAAAGATGAGGTTGCTTGGAATTTATTGCTCAGTTTTGGTGGCAAAATCGGCGACAGTGTTGCTACAGTTGGGCGGCGTAGTAAAGCCTCGGTATCTCGCAGCAATTGCAATGGCTTACGGTTAGTAGTTTGTTGAGCAAACTCTATATTGTCTGTGGAAGTTGGGGCATTGGCTTTACTTTCAAAATCCATAGTACGCTTCAGAAAAACCAGGATATACATAGCCTAGCGAATCATCAGAAAAATGCATCAAAATAATATAATTATGAATTATAAATTACTCGTCCATCTCTTTTAATGTTGCTAATGCCGATGGAGATAAGCGACTCAGATAGCGGAATATCCAGTACTTAAAGATAGTGTTTAAAATTACAGGAAATGTCGCAATAAATAAAAATATTGCATTTCTACTGGCTGGCAAACCTAAATGTTCTGCAAATCCTTCCAGAAGAACCTCCCACCCATCTGGGGAATGGAATCCTACGAATATATCTGTAAAGAGAATAATTATAAAAGCCTTAGCACTATCGCTCAATCCATAAACTATAGTATCTATGAAAGACTTCACAATCACAATTTCTCTTTTACTATAAACGATAATTATACTAAAAGAAATTAATGATATCAAATCAGCAAATACATTACTAACAGCACTATTAGTTTTTAGATTAAATTCCTCAGCTATCTCAATTGCTTTCTCCTTTATTTTTTCTTTAATTACCTCCGAAGAAAGGGCTGGTGCATTTTTTAATAAAGATTCAAACCTCAAATTTTGTTGAAAATTAGATAATTCATGGAGAGCTTCTTTTTCCATGTCAGAATTGATGAAAATTTGAGATGTATTCTCTCCTCTAGTCTTTTCTAATATAGGAATAACTAAGAATTGTTTAGATAAAATCTGAGTCAAAAGTGGAACAATAATTAAAGTGAGCAAAAATCTTAGACCAATCTTTGTTCTATTTCTAGAAATTCGGTAATTTCTGACAAATTCTTCTTCTCCCTGTGGTGAAAAATCTCCTTTAATTTTATTAATAGTTCTGCCAAGAGACCCAGGCAAAGCTCTAGCTTTTTGATTTGGAGGTAGACGTTTAATATTAGATAATTCTGGTTGTTTATTGATTTCACTCTGATTAACTTTTAGTGGTTCATAATTTGACAATAACTCACTGTTACTAATAAGCTCATCTTTAATAGCATATTTTTCTACAACTTCATCAATCACCTTCAGCTTTTCTAATAAAACAGAATTAGAGATATTGACAATTCCCCGACTAAGTTGGAATTCTGCCAGCCTGAACTTGATAATAGTTAGGTTTTTATCAAGATAGACTTGCCAATAAGACATCGCGGTTTCAGTATATTTTACTGATTCTGAAGATATTTTTTTACCTTCAAAATGTTCTATTTCGATGTTTTTAATTCTCTGAGCGGCTTGTTGAGCTTCTAAGAGTGCCCTTTCTGGTGTATCGAAAAACCAATTTTTAAGCGATCGCAAATAATTTTGCAAATTTTGGCGAAGCAATTCTGCTGTTTTGGTAAATGAATTTTTCATTATACGTATAAATATTTATACCCTGTATATTATAGTTATATAAATATAAAAAGTAGGTAATACCTAGTTTAAAATATTATTAACTATTAAGGCAGAGTATTAATAGACTCAGTATTCAACTTTATGGTAAACAAGCCTTAGAGGATGTTTTAAAAGTCCTTTTGTCGGTAGTAAAACGTTATCGATACCCTCAACCTTGCGCCACCTTCCGCCAGTCGAGGAATTGCCTGCTTTGAGTTGGGAGACAAGAAGGGAGCAATTACTGATTTTAATCAAGCTTTGCGGATTAATCCTAACTTGGCTCCCGCTTACACTGGTCGGGGGGTTGCCCAGGGCAAACGCATCTAAAGTATAAGAATCCTTTAATAGCAAGGGTTTTGGCGTTTTTTAATTTAGCCTATTTTTTCATCAAGATCCTTGCCCAGCAAGGGTTTCAGAAATCCCGTGCGTTCGCCCTGGGGGGTTGACCGTTATGCATTTGGAGATAAACAGGGTGCGATCGCGGATTTACAGAAAGCTGCTGATCTCAATTCGGAACAAGGGATTATCAACAACTACTGGAGTTAATTAAAAAGCTTCAATAGTAAGGGTATGGGAAAAATATTTTCTAACGGTTCTCCGTTCAATTCAATACAGACCTAAGAGGTTGTTTGAAAAGTGTTTCACTGTGACTTTCATTGCCGCTCTGTCAATTAGCCTCAATGCTGCGGTACAAGAATTATAGGTAAATGCTAAATTGATTAATCTTTAGAATTTTCAAGAATTTTATCGACTTTTAAAACACGCCCTAATTAAAACATCCAAGAGATTTCTTCATTATTCCTTGAAGTAAATGTCATTAATTCTACCAATGCAGTCAGAGTTTAAATGATTGATATTAGAAAAGCCATAAAAAAATCTCGAAGGATGAACCCAGTATGTTTAGCAGCCAAGTCAGTATTCCCGGTTATCAAGTTAGCAAAGAACTTTATAACGGCTCTAGAACCCTAGTTTATCAGGGATATAGAGAAACTGATCAAAAACCTGTGGTGATTAAACTGCTAAAAAATCTTTATCCTACATTTAGCGAACTCGTACAATTTCGTAACCAGTACACCATTACCAAAAATCTCAACTATCCCGGAATCATTCAAACCTATACTCTGGAACCATACCAGAATGTTTATATATTGGTGATGGAAGACTTTGGGGGAATTTCCCTTAAGGATTATTTCGCCAATAATAATAATGTTGCATCTCTAAATGAATTTTTACAAATCGCAATATCTTTGTGTGATGCCTTAGATATACTTTCCCGTCATCGAATTATTCATAAAGATATAAAACCCGCCAATATATTAATTAACCCCGAAACTAAGCAAATAAAGGTAATTGACTTTAGTATTGCCTCTTTATTACCACGGGAAACCCAAACGCTCATCAGCCCTAATGTATTAGAAGGTACGCTGGCTTATATTTCCCCAGAACAAACAGGAAGGATGAATCGGGGAATTGACTACCGGGCTGACTTTTATTCTTTAGGTATTACTTTTTATGAATTACTTACAGGAAAGTTACCCTTTCAATCAAACGATGTGATGGAGTTAGTGCATTGTCATATTGCGAAACAAGCTCCGCTTTTAGGAAATAGCGAAGAAATTCCCCAAGTTCTTTGTGACATCGTGACCAAATTAATGGCAAAAAATGCCGAAGACCGTTATCAAAGCGCATTAGGGCTGAAATTAGATTTAGAAATTTGTTTACATCAGCTAAACGAAATTGGCAGAATTGAGAGTTTTTCAATTGCTCAAAGAGATGTGTGCGATCGCTTCATTATCCCCGACAAACTCTATGGAAGAGAAACAGAAGTAAAAACCCTGCTTCAAGCATTTGAAAGAGTTAGCCTTGGTGCTACAGAAATGATGCTGATAGCGGGGTTTTCTGGGATTGGTAAAACTGCGGTTGTTAACGAAGTTCATAAACCGATAGTTCGTCAACGCGGTTATTTTATTAAAGGTAAATATGACCAATTTAATCGCAATATTCCCTTCAGTGCTTTTGTGCAAGTTTTCCGAGATCTAATGGCACAATTGTTAACAGAAAGCGATCTTCAAATTCAGCAATGGAAAACTAAGATTTTAGAAGCGGTTGGTGAGAACGGACAGGTAATTATTGAAGTTATCCCCGAATTATCAAGAATTATTGGTCAACAACCACCTACTACAGAATTATCAGGAACTGCGGCCCAAAATCGCTTTAATTTATTATTCCAGAAATTTACTAAAGTCTTTACGAGTGATGCACATCCATTAGTAATGTTTTTAGATGATTTGCAATGGGCTGATTCGGCATCACTGATGTTAATGCAGTTATTAATGGCTGATACAAAGCATTTTTTATTAATTGGTGCCTATCGTGATAACGAAGTCAACCCAGCACACCAGTTAATGTTGACTTTGAATGATATTCAAAAAACAGCAGCCACGATTAATACGATTACTTTAGCACCACTAAGTCAAGGGCAGGTAAATCAATTAGTTGCTGACACACTTCAATGCTCAGAAAATTTGGCATGGACTCTTTCTCGCTTAGTATCTCAAAAAACTCAAGGTAATCCATTTTTTGCTACACAGTTCCTTAAAGCATTACATCAAGATGGAGTAATTGAATTTAACTTAGAGTCTGGATGTTGGCAATGTGATATCACGCAAATAAATCAGCGATCGCTCACAAATGATATCGTTGAATTCATGGCATTGCAATTACAAAAGTTGCCAGAATCAACTCAAGGTATTTTAAAATTAGCTGCCTGTATTGGCAATCAGTTTGATTTAGAAACATTAGCAATTGTTTCTAAACAATCAAAAATAGAAACGGCTGTTTGTTTGTGGAATGCTTTACAGGAAGGTTTGATTTTACCTCAAAGTGAGGTTTACAAGTTTTTTGTGGGGTCAGAAAATCAAGCTGTTACTCAAGAAAATTCCGAAATTATTGGATATAAATTTCTGCACGATCGCATCCAACAAGCAGCTTATTCCTTAATTCCGTCAGATCAAAAACAAAAAACACATTTGATGATTGGTCAATTGTTATTGCAAGGGTTATCCGAGCAGGAGCAACAAGAACGGATTTTTGACTTAGTAAACCAACTGAATTTGGGACAAGGTGCGATCGCTGAAAATGATTCTCTTTCGACCATTGCTACCCATGAGCAGAAAAAACAACTGGCTCGCTTAAATCTGCAAGCAGGACAAAAGGCAAAACTGTCGGCTGCTTATCAAGCATCTCAGAGCTATTGTACCAGTGGGATTGATTTGTTACCCGTAACCGCTTGGCAGACTGACTATGAACTAATGTACAGCTTGCACCGCGAGGGTTCAGAAGCAACTTATCTGTGTGGTAATTTTGACCGAGCCGAAGCCCTTTATGGGGAAGCACTGAGCCATGCTCAAACACCCCTAGACAAAGCAGTGATTTATCGCGTGCAGATGACTCAATATCAGCTTCAAGGACGCAATGCGGAAGCGATCGCTATGCAAGGCGAAAGTTTACAACTACTTGACTGGGAAATGCCTACAGAACAAGAGTTGATTCAAGCGAGTCTGGACAAAGAAATTGCCATAGTTAATAGATTTTTAGAGCAGCAGACTGTTGAATCCATTCTCAATCTTCCCAAAATGGCAGATGCCGGTTTTGCAGAAATGTTGCGAATTTTACAAATTCTCTTCTATGCTGCATGGCTTAATGGTCAACCGACTTTAGGATTGTTAGTACTCGCCAAGATGACCACTTTATCTTTGCAGTATGGTAACAGCGATATGTCTCCCTTTAGCTATGCAGGCTATGCCTTAATTGCCAATGCCATCCTCCAGGATTTGGGAACAGCTTATCAGTTTGGAGAAATGGCGGTGCAGCTTTGCGAACAGTTTGATAATGCAGATGTCCGGGGAATGACTAATTTTTTGTTTGCTGCGGATGTCCATAGCTGGAGTCATCCAATTAGAGAAGCAGATACATACTATGACAACGCCTACAAGTATGGTATGGAAGCAGGGAACTGGCTGACCGTTGGCTTTATGATCATCCTAAGTGGTTCCGATCGCCTCACTTATGGTAAAAATCTAGATGAACTATATGCGATCGCCCAAGCCCATGCAGATTTTCTCCGTCGCATCAAAAGTTTAGAAAACCTAGATGCTTTAATCGTCGGAGTTATTCAACCAATTCGCAATCTGCTTGGTTTAACAAAAAACCCCTTCAGCTTTGATGACGATACTTTCAGTGAAGCTGAATATTTACAAAAATATAGAAATAGCCATTATCATCTGGCTTGGTTATATTCTGTCAAAATCCGTCATGCTTATTTATTTGACCACAAAGCCGCATACCCAGATTTAATTCCCCAACTGAGCATAATTGAAAATACCATTTCCAGTCATGCCAAAGTTCCTTCTAGCGTGTTTTATGTAGCATTAATGCATCTATCTCTAGCTGAAATTGCTAGCGACGAGCAAGAGCGTCAGTTCCATTGGCAAGCGCTAATTCCCCTAGAGGAACGCTTAAACAATTGGGCAAAAGCCTGTCCAGAAAATATTCTCCACAAGTGTCTGCTAATACTTGCAGAAAAAGCACGCTTAAAGGGACAAAAAGCAGAAGCACTCGATTTTTACGAACAAGCCATTGCTCAAGCTCAACGTCAAGGTTATGGCTATGAAGAAGCCCTCGCCAACGAACTTGCAGCTAAATTTTTTCTCAATTGGGGCAAAGAAAAAGCCGCCTCAGATTATATACATGAAGCCTACTATTGCTATAGCCGTTGGGGTGCAAAAGCCAAAATCTCGGACTTAGAAAAACGCTATCCTCAACTTCTCAAACCCATCTTAGAACAGCAACGATTTACCCTCAACCCCCTAGAAACTATTAGCTTGCGTGGGACTTCCTCATCTAGTTGCACAAATAGCACTGGCAATACTGCTATTTCCGATGGTCTGGATTTTACCTCTGTCCTCAAAGCAGCTATTGCTATTTCCAGTTCTCTGGAATTAGAGCAACTTATTGCCAGCCTCACTCGCATTATCATAGAAAACTCTGGTGCGAAAAAAGCTGTACTGCTGCTTCCCGAAGAAGACACTTGGCAAGTGCGAGCAATTACTTTTATTGAGCATAAGGAAATGCAGACTATACTCGAACCTCAATCATTAAAAAATTGTCGAGACATTCCTTTAAATATTATCTATTATGTCAAAAATACCCAACAAACAGTTGTGATTGACAATTGCAAAACAGATATTCCTGGTTTAATTGGAGAATATATACTGCAACATCAACCTAAAAGTATATTTTGTACTCCGATTATTAATCAAGGGCATTTAGTGGGAATTCTCTACCTAGAAAATCAACTGACTCAAGGAGTATTTTCTAGCGCTCGTCTCAAAGTCATTCACTTATTGTCTTCTCAAGCAGCAATATCTCTAGAAAATGCTCGACTTTATCAACAAGCTGGACAAGCATTACAAGATTTGCAACAAGCACAACTGCAAATTGTCCAAAGTGAAAAAATGTCTGCACTGGGTAATTTAGTTGCTGGAGTAGGCCATGAAATGAATAATCCATTAGGCTTTATTTTTGCTACTCTTCAACAAGCTAAACCGACCCTGAATGATATTGTTAAACACTTAAAGCTATATCAAAAGACCTTGACCAACAAAAGTGATGAAATCAAAGACCATGCCGAAGAAATTGACTTAGATTATACCTTGGAAGACTTACCAAAAATGATAGACGCAATGGCAGTGGCTTGCGACAGGTTGACAAATATTAGTACTAGTCTCCGCACTTTTTCCCGTGCTGACAAAGATTATAAAGTGCCATTTAATATCCATGAAGGAATTAATAGTACAATCTTAATCCTCAAACATCGCTTGAAAGCAAATGAAGAACATCCCGCTATTGAAGTAATTACTAACTATGGAGATTTACCCTTAGTTAATTGTTTCCCAGGGCAATTAAATCAGGTATTTATGAATATTATAGCTAATGCAATTGATGCGTTTGAAGAATCAAATATTGGGCAGACATTTGCAGAAATCAAAGCTAATCCTAACCGGATTACAATTACAACATTAAAGACAGATGAATATGTAAAAATATCAATTACTGATAATGGTCAAGGGATTAATAAAGCAATTAAACAAAAGATTTTCGATCATTTATTTACTACCAAACAGGTAGGTAAAGGAACGGGTTTAGGATTAGCGATCGCTAAGTCTATTGTGGTAGAAAAACATGACGGGAGTTTGGATGTGAATTCTACCTTGGGTGTTGGAACTGAATTTGTCATCACCTTACCAATTCTCGCTTGATTTAACCTGAGTTAGGCGGAAGAAAAAGTCTGAAAACTCATTCAATACTTTTCGGATAAGCATAAACAACTTTCTTTTGTCCTGCGAAAAGATTAAAGGGCAAGGAGTAAAGCTGATTGCTATATCACATCAAAAATTATTAATTATAATTGGTGTTATTAATAAATAACAGTAATAGCTGACTATGCTGAAAATTTTAGTGACAGGCGCAACTGGAAACGTCGGACAAGAAGTTCTTCGCTTACTGCAATCCCACGATTGTAATGTCTGTGCCGCAGTTAGAAATCCAAACAGCGCTAAACACCTTTTAGGCAGCAATATCCAAACCATCCCCTTCGACTTTACCAATCCTGATACCTTTGATTATGCTTTTTTTCAAGTCAATAAACTTTTTTTAGTGCGTCCACCTGCTCTTGCTAATATTCGTCTTCAAATTGCCCCAGCCCTAAATGCTGCAAAACTTGCAGGCGTTGAGCATATCGTATTTCTTTCAATACTGGGAGCCGAACGCAACCCTTTTGTGCCACACTCCCAAATTGAACGCTATATAAACCAATTGGGTATTAAAGCCACCTTTTTACGGTGCAGCTTTTTTATGCAAAATCTTAATACCACACACAGAGAAGACATCAAAGTTCGTGGTGAATTGCTTCTTCCGGCTGGTAACGGGAAAACAAGTTTCATTGATGTGCGGGATATTGCTGCCGTTGCAGTTCGTACTTTACTTGAAGATGGGCATCAGGGAAAAGCATATCCGCTTACGGGTGCAGAAGCCTTAACCTATTACGAAGTAGCAGACATTTTCACATCGATTTTAGGTAAACCGATACGCTATAATCCTTCTCTGCTAAAGTTTATTCGACAAATGCGCTCATCGGGGTTGGCAATAGACTTTATTTTAGTAATGGTAGTAATCTATACTACAGCTCGGTTAGGATTGGCAGGCAAAATCACATCTGATACTGAGCAATTGCTCAATCGTTCACCTCTAACCATACGGCAGTATATCGAAGACTATCGACAGTTATGGCTATAAGTTTATTTTGCTTACTGTTAGCAGTTATAATTCCATTATTCCTAAAATTTAACGTCCAATTTCCAATTTTTGGCACCGTGATGCCTACGCATAAAATATTTGATAAATAATTTTTTATAACATTATTAAGCTCAGAATAGTACGCCTAAAATGTATTATGTATTCAAGTAATTATGTTGACTTTACCAGTGTCAATATCGTAACAAGCACCAACAATTTTTAGTTTACCTTCACTGAGCAATTTAGCTAAAATTGTTGAGCTTTCCTGCAATTTTTCAGTCTGATATTGAATGTTGGCAATAACTGCATTTTGCATATTATCACCCGTTCTTAACTTTACCCTTTCAACAGATGGTTTGATGCCCTCAATAATCAAACCAATTCTTCCAGGAAGTGGTTCGTTTTTGATTGCTTCTGCCACTGCACCGCATCTTTTATGACCTAAAATCACAATCAACTGCGAACCCAATACTGTTGTAGAGTATTCTAGACTACCTATAACTGTGTCACTGACCACATTACCAGCAACTCGCACAACAAATAAATCTCCAAGTCCTTGATCGAAAACAATTTCCGCAGGGACTCTGGAATCTGCACAACCCAATATGGCGGCAAAAGGATATTGAGCTTTAGCGACTAATCGCAGATGCTCTAATGATTGATCGGGATATTGGCGTTTTTGATTGATAAATCTTTGATTCCCATCTAGTAAGCGTTTTATAGCTTCATTAGGACTCACTGGATTAGAGCTAACTGGGTGAATATCAGCAATAGCAGTTTGCTCTGTATTCAAAAAGCTATCACCAAAAGCAGTAGCCGCAATACCTACCACACTGGCAAATTTTAAGAAATCACGTCGCCCTACAAATCCATTAATTCGACTCATTAATCTAGCTGATAACAACAAAGCTGTTCTCAGGAAGATATCACCTTCAAGCAAGATGTAAGAGTACCATCCTACACCATTTAAGAGTCATTTAATCTTCATGTGCGATCGCTACGGCTACTTCATGTATCTAGCTTTTACAAATACAAGAGTTGTATTAGACATCTCCATAAATTAAATATGCCTTATCCATAACCTTTGTAGAGACATAACAATGCTACGTCTCTATATTTTTTATTGGATTTTGTTGACACCAATGCACAATTGTGCAACTCTACTGAGATTGTGGTTTTAATGGATCAAAAAGCAAAGTAGGTTGCCGTCCTTTGAAAATTTATTTTAAGCTTTGTATCAAAATAGGTGATTTTGGTCTGCTAGTGAAAACGTGCCTAAAATCTCATCATATATTGAGGATATATAACCAATCAAGTAATTCTTTTTCTGAAGTATATAGATTTTTTACATAGATAGTAAACAAACAGCATTTTCTTAAAGAAGACAGTAACATATTCGTCAAGTTACCACCTAAACTAAATTTTATTAAGTATTTATAGAAATTTATATGGCTGAGGCTTTTATTTCCTACTCGCGCAAAGATAAAGAGTTCGTCAAGAAGCTTTATGAAGCACTCAAGCAACAAAAGCGAGATATTTGGGTGGACTGGGAGGGAATTCCGTCCACGGCAGATTGGTGGAAAGAAATTTGTGAAGGAATTGAAGGCGCTGATAATTTTATCTTTATTATTAGTCCGAATTCAGTCGCATCTGAAGTCTGCGCTAAAGAGATTACACACGCCCTCGATCACAATAAACGTTTAGTGCCAATTGTGTGGCAGTACAGTGAGGATGTTCATCCTGAATTAAAAAAAATTAACTATATTTTCTTCCAAGAAAGTAATGATTTTGAGCAAGCCTTTCAATCATTACTCAAAGCACTCGATACTGACTTAGCTCATGTTAAACAACATACCCGCTTACTTGTGCGAGCCTTAGAGTGGGATCAGAAAAAACGCAACAATAGTTACCTGCTAGAAGGTAGTGAATTAGAAGAAGCAGAGCAATGGTTCACCCAAGGGGCAGGGAAAGAACCATTGATTACACCACTCCAACAAGAGTACATCGGCGAAAGTCGCAAAGCCCAGAAGGTGCGTCACAGAACAAGATTTATTGCTTTGACTTCAGGGTTGGTAATTTCAACAGGATTTGCTATTGTTGCAGCAATTGGGTGGAAGGAGGCTATTAACCAACGGATAGAAGCACAAAAATCGGAACTCCGAGCTTTAATTTCTGCGTCAGACGCACGTTTTACCTCGAATAGAAATACAATTGATGCCTTGATAGAAGGTTTAAAAGCCGGGAAGAAACTTAAAGAACTAGATAAAGTCCAAGTCAACATTCTTGATGCTTTCATAGAAGGTTTAAAAGTCGGCAAGAAACTCAAAGAATTAGATAAAGCCAAAGCCGACATTCCAATTCAAGAACAGCAAGAGGTGATGAAGGTGCTGGGACAGGCGGTTTACTGGGTAAGAGAACGCGATCGCCTCCAGGGACACAGCAATTATATCCAAAGCGTTAGTTTCAGTCCCGATGGGGAAGCGATCGCTACCGCTAGTGGAGACAAGACCGTAAAACTTTGGGACAAACAGGGTCGTTTGCTAAATACTTTAAAAGGACATCTAGATCAAGTCCTCAGCGTAGGTTTCAGCCCCGATAGTCAAATTCTTGCTTCTGCCAGTTTAGACGGAACGGTGAAACTTTGGAAAAAAGACGGCAAAGAACTTCAAACTTTTAAAAAGCTGAATACTGGAATTCGGGTTGTGAGTTTCAGTCATGATGGTAGGATTCTTGCCTCTGGTGATGACGACGGCATCGTGAGACTTTGGAACATACAGGGTCAAGAACTCAAAATGCTTAAGGGGCATACAGGCACAATCTATAGTTTGAGTTTCAGCCACGACGATCAAATCCTTGCCTCTGCCAGTTATGACCGCACTGTAAAACTGTGGAACAAAGACGGTAAAGAATTAAAGACTCTAGACAAACATGATAATACAGTCACTAGCGTGAGTTTTAGCTCTGACGATACCCTTGCCTCTGCCAGTTTAGATAGAACAGTGAAACTTTGGAATCCCGATGGTAAATTTATTTCAACTCTTAAGAGATCAGAACAACAGAGTAGTCCCATTTACAGCGTCAGTTTCAGTCCTGATGGTCAGATATTAGCCACTGGTAATAATGATAACAGCGTGACACTCTGGCAGAAAAATGGACTGGAATTCACTACCTTTACAGGACATAGTAGTAGAGTCAATCAAGTTACTTTTAGCCCTGATGGTCGTACCCTTGCATCTGCAAGTCAAGATAAGACAGTAAAACTGTGGCAAATTGACCACCCTTGGCAGACCATTCTCTCTGGACATCAGGCTGGGGTCAATCATGTGAACTTCTCAGCCGATGGAAAAGCGCTCGCTACCGCCAGTGATGATGGAACGGTGAAACTCTGGAATCAGCAGGGTAAGCAGATTAAATTGCTAAAGATAAATGACTACAAAATCTGGGATGCGAATTTTAGCCCAGATGGTCAAATAATTGCTGCTGTCAGTTCTGATGAAAGGGTAGTGAGATTGTGGAATCGGCAAGGTAAGCTACTGAATATTTTATTAAAGCATAGCGATCGCATTCATAGTGTAAGTTTCAGCCCAGACAGCAATACGATTGCTACCGCTAGTCAAGATAAAACAGTCAAACTCTGGAATCGCCAGGGTCAGTTGCTCAACACCCTAAACCATAGTGCTACTGTCTATAGCGTCACTTTCAGTCGAGATGGCAAGATGATTGCCACTGGTAGTAATGACGGGATAGTGAAAATCTGGAATCGGCAAAGTCAGTTGCTTAACACCATAAACCATAACGCTTCTGTCTACAGCGTCAGTTTTAGCCCTGATAGTCAGACCCTTGCCAGTGCTGGTGGAGATGATAGAGTAAAACTTTGGCAGCTTGACGGTCGTGCGATCAGTAGTCTTGATGGGCATCTTGCTGGAATCGGGCAAGTAACTTTCAGTCCTGATGGTCAAATGATTGCCACAGCTAGTGATGATAAAACAGTAAAACTTTGGCACAAAGACGGAACTTTGATTATTACTCTGACTGGCCATACTGGTGAGGTCAATGGGATCAGTTTCAGCCCTGACGGTAAGACTCTCGTTTCTGGCAGTAAAGATGGTACAGCAATTTTGTGGAATGTAGAAAATCTCACCCTAGATAATTTGATGGGGCGTGGGTGCGATTGGCTACATGATTATCTAGCTAATAATTCTCAGGGGCAAAGCGATCGCGAGCTTTGTGATGGAGTTAAAACCCAGGCTAAATATTGATTTAGCCAACTTTCACTCTAATTTCAGGTGGTCAGATGCTTCAAGAAAAGTAATAAACCCTAAATACTTTTTTGCATAAAAAGAATCATAACGATAGATAACAATAACAGCATCAATCTGAGAGGAAATCACCGTGGCTAAAAAATCAACAGGCTGGGTACCAGACTACCCCGATTTTCGAGACTACCGCATGGACGAAATCAATCAGAAGTTAACGATCGCAGTCCAAGATATACAGATAAATAATGATAACGATAATGATTTACAAAGTAGTATAGAAGAATTGTTTGAGTTATTAAAATTAATCAAAAAAAATGAACCTGCCTCTACCTCTGAGTTTGACAAAACACTTACCTTAAAGTTTGATAAGTTTGAGAAAAAGATAAATAAAGGTTTCAAATTAGTCAATGCTAAAGCTTTTAAAGAAGAAGTATTTTTAGCTTATGGTTGTGTAGGCAAAGAAGTCTATAGTCTTCAGCAGAAATTACTGAAGTTTACCAAATATAGCAAATATACCAAACATATTGAAGATACCGACTACAATAAGCAGCTTAAAAAATGGATAAAAGAAATTACTGTTTTTATAGAAAGTTTTGAAAATTCAGATTTTCTTGAATATGGTTATTTTGGTAAAAATACAGAGAATGGAGTACAAATTTTCAAGAATATTTTTGGACTCTCAATTGTCTCAGATGAAACTGTTGACACAGTTGATAGTGTTGTTGATCAAATGACACTC
This sequence comes from Nostoc sp. ATCC 53789, assembly GCF_009873495.1. Lineage (GTDB taxonomy): Bacteria > Cyanobacteriota > Cyanobacteriia > Cyanobacteriales > Nostocaceae > Nostoc > Nostoc muscorum_A. Next base: position 1,452,670 of record NZ_CP046703.1, read on the forward strand.
TATACTTTAAACAAAGTTTTAAAAATAATAGAAATAGAACCAAATCCTGATTCTGAAGATGAAGACGCAGAAAAAAAGATAAAAGAAGTTGAAAGATTTTATCAAGAAAATCAAACACTCCAAAAGGGCTTGAATAAAATAGTTTGTCTAAAAAGTTTAGGAGAAAATAATCAAAAAATAAATAAACTATGTGACGATCTAATACAGTATACAATTCAAGATTTTCAGGGTTCAAATATTGATGAATATACAAGGACAAAATTAAATAATATAGTTGACAGCGATACTCTAAGAGTTGCGCTCAAAAAACAACATAGGTGGTTAGTTTTACCTGCATCTTCAGCAATACCCGTAAATCTTTATGAAATCATTTTAAGAATTTTCGAAATTTCGGATGTGCCTGCTGAATATTGGGTTAGTGAAAAAGGGTTTCCAGGAGCTAGAGAGAAGAATACATCTTGTATCGATAAAGACCAGAGTGAATTGAAACGGGCAATTGATATGATAGTTGAATTGGTTGCTCAACAAATTTCTCCTTTAGCTCAACATGGAAATCTTGAAAAAGCTGTAAGAGTCCTATTAGAAAAGCTAGATCAATGGTTCGATAAATCTGAATGTGTTAACAGTATCCGCATAGCTTTAGGAAATAATCAACTCAATAAATCTGCAAAAAATAAGTATTCTCAGCCAGATTTATTAGGAAAAATTACGATTTTTACCCAAAAACAAGAGGAGGATAACTTATTTCAGAATGTGGATTTAAATCCAGTTTCTTTATATATATATCTTGCAACAATCTCAAATTTTAAACTATCCCTGAATAAAATTAAAGGAACAATCAATAATAATGACAGGAAAAATAGAATAGATAAATCTTTAAAAAAGATAGATAACATTTTTAAATCTCTCAAAGATTTAGGAAATTTAGAAATTATCCTAAAAAAATATAATCCTCCAATTCAGGAAGAAAACAATTTCAAAAATCAACCTAAGAATCTGAGAACAGTTATCCAAATACTACCAGAAGTTGATGAATCAAATGAGGTGAAGAAAAACCCTGAGTTTCAAAGTAATCTACAACTTCCAGTAGAAGGTAATTTACAGAAACATCTCATACCAAAAGAAGATGGTAAGACGGAAAATGTATATTTATTAATGCCAGAATTTGTAGATTTAACCTTCTGGTGTTCCCCAATTGAAGACCAAGGCTCATTGGATTCATGTACAGCACATGCCGGGGTTGCTTTAATGGAATACTTTGAGAAAAGAAGTTTTGATAGATATGTCGATGCTTCTCGACTCTTTCTTTACAAAGCAACACGCAATCTCATGCATCGTCAAGGTGATGCAGGAGCATCTCTTCGGGAAACTATGAAGGCAATGGCATTATTTGGCGTGCCTCCAGAAGAGTACTGGCCATATACAGAAGACAACTTTGATGAGGAACCAACCCCTTTTTGTTATTCTTTTGGTCAAAGTTATCAAACGCTGAAATACTTCCGTCTAAATCCTTTAGGCACTACAGAAGATATACTGTTGTTCCGAATTAAAGCAGCTTTAGCTGCTGGTTTTCCGTGCGCTTTTGGGTTTACTATGTATTATTCCATTGAGGATTTAAACCCAAGTGGTTATATTCCATACCCAGTTAAAAACGATAAGGTAAAAGGAGGTCACGCTGTTGTTGCAGTTGGCTATGACGACCATAAAGTAATAGAAAACCCTGATGGTAGTAGACGATCGCAAGGAGCATTGCTAATCAGAAACTCTTGGGGAACCGATTGGGGTGAAGGGGGCTATGGTTGGCTTCCCTATGACTACGTATTAGAAGGGTTGACAAATGATTGGTGGTCGCTGCTCAAGTCTAAGTGGTTTGAGACAGGACACTTCGGTTTAGGAGCAAACGATTGGGTGTCTAATTTGGGGACACCACCGAAAGATGGTACACCGAGAGATAACCCTAGAGGAAGAACGCCCAAACCCATTAAGTGAACGTGAATTTAATAGGGTTAATTGAGTGTAGTATCAGCTTAAAGGTTAACTTTTAGAAGCAGGCAATTTTAATTTTTAGAGATATCAAATTAATATTTGCAGTCTGAGTTCTTACAAAGTCAACATCCTATTATCTCACTGTTTATTCATCTGTGGCTTCGTACAGAATTTATGCGCTCATTCTGAGAAGGTCGCGCATGAATTCTGTTTTGATAATTTTGAACCCATATATCTCTATCATTTTACAGAGAAAAATTTCCTTTTTTAATGAAATACTATAAACAAATACGTAAAAAAATATTTTTGAGATTTTTGCAGTTGTAACAGATGAGAAGTGATTACTAAAAATATGTTAGCCGGGGGAAAAATTTTGTGGTTGAGGCTTTCCCGTCAGCTGCTTCGACCAAGGCGCTTGGCTTTTGTTGAAGCTTGCATAATTGGTTTAGTTTCTGGGCTAGCAGCAGTTCTGTTAGGACAGGCGGTAGACTGGGCAGGAGCATGGCGAGTGCATCTTTCTTACATCTGGCCTGCCTACTTGGTACTACCAGGTATTGGACTGGTAGGGGGAATCTTAGCTGGTTGGCTAGTAGAGCGCTTCGCACCTGAAGCATCAGGTAGTGGGATGTCTGAAGTGAAAGCGGTATTGGCTCGTGTGCCGATGCCATTAAATCTGCGAATCGCTTTGGTCAAGCTGGTCAGCGCTACACTAGTTCTGGGTTCTGGAATGCCTTTAGGACGGGAAGGGCCAACTGTCCAAATTGGGGCAGCTTTGGCAAACCAACTTAGTAACTGGGTACCGACTTCACCAGAGCATCGCCGCCAACTGATCGCCGCCGGAGCCGGGGCTGGATTAGCTGCGGCTTTTAATGCACCGATCGCAGGTGTGCTGTTTGTAGTGGAAGAATTACTCCAAGATGTGTCAGGTATCACTCTTGGCACTGCGATTTTGGCTTCTTTCATCGCTTCAGTCATTTCCCGGCTATATGGTAGTCACAGCTTGGATCTGAATCATCTGGATTTAGGCTTTTCACATACCACTTTCTTCGCTCAGGAAATCCCTTTCTACTTGATTTTAGGGGTGTTGGCTGGGCTAATAGGCATTCTGTTTAATAAAAGTATTCTTGCAAGTCTGGCAATTAATCGGCGTTTACTAAATCTGAGTTTACCCTGGCGAATTGGAATTGTGGGGTTAGTGACTGGTGTTGCGATCGCTCTGTTACCTGTCACCTTTCGCAATAATGCTGGGCTGAGAGAAATTTTGCTTGTAGGTAGTGGGAATTGGCTATTTGCAGCGATCGCTCTTTTAGTCCAATTTACCCTAATTATTTTAACCTACGGCTCAGGAGCGCCAGGGGGTTTGCTGGTTCCCACATTGGTCTTGGGTGCTGCCCTTGGCTATTTGGTTGGTGCTGTCGAACAGAGTTTGCTGGGAATGAGTGCTGCAACAACCTACGCTCATGTGGGGATGGCTGCACTTTTTAGCGCCGTCTCTAAAGTGCCGATTACAGCAGTCGTCATTGTGTTTGAGATGACGACAGATTTCAATCTGGTGCTACCGTTAATGATTGTATCTGTGATTGCTTATTTAGTAGCAGAAAAAATTGACCCGCGATCGCTCTATGACCTTCTACTAGAGTGGAAAGGGATTCACATTACAAAAGAGCCAGGTACAGAGGGGATTTTAGCACAAATAACTGCCGCAGATGTAATGCAGCGACGTGTCGAAACCCTATCTAGCCAGATGAGTATTGATGAGGCAGTGCAGGCATTTTCCGACTCTCACCATCGCAACTTCCCAATTTTAGAAAAAGGTAAAGTTGTTGGTATTGTCACTCAGAAAGATTTAGTTAATCTTGCCTCGCAAAAGTTAAGTAGAAATACAACTATTAGCGAGATTATGACACCAGAGCCAGTAACAACGAGTCCCACAGCGACGCTGGCTTATGTGCTGCATATACTCAATCGTTATCACCTAAGTTGCTTGCCTGTTACAGAAGGTCGGAAGCTAGTAGGAATTATTACTCGTAGTGATATTATCCGTGTAGAAGCAGAGAGGTTGAATGGTAATACCCAACAGATAGAATCAAAATCAGCAACTTCTTATGTGATTTACCAAACTCGCGCTCCGGCTACAGGCAAAGGAAGGTTACTAGTACCACTTTCGCATCCACAGACAGCCGAGACTTTATTGGAAATGGCAGGGGCGATCGCTAGAGCTAACAATTACGAAATAGAATGTTTACAAGTAATTATTGTTCCATCTAACCGTATCCCATCTGAAACACCAGTACAAATTACCAAAAGCCTTGAGCTTTTACAGAAAGCAATACTGTTAGGAGAGAAGTGGCGGATTCCCATTCACACCCAGATTCGAGTTACCCATAATGTCGCTGGAGCAATTTTGGAGACTGTCAAAGATCGACATATCGATTTGGTGTTAATGGGATGGAAAGGCACTACATCAACTCCTGGTAGAGTTTTCAGCCGAGTGGTAGATACCATAATTCGACAGGCAGGTTGTGATGTTGTCTTGGCTAAATTGGATGATAAAAGAGCTTTTGACCGTTGGTTGCTGCCAATGGCAGGTGGCCCTAACTCCAGCCAAGCAATTCGGTTATTACCTGCTCTTGCTTCCTTAAGTAAATCCCCCCAAATCAATCTATGTCAAATATTTCAGCCTACTAAATCTCTACCTGACACAACATTACTAGATAAATCTGTTCACTTTCTCCAACGCCGAGTTAAAGGTAAAGTGGTGGCGACTCCAGTCCAAGCCAATTCTGTTTCTGAGGCTGTACTTGAATGCGCCCAGCAAGACAACAGTGATGTTATTGTTTTGGGAGCTAGCCGTGAAAGTCTACTACAACAGGTAATTCAAGGAAATATTGCAGAAAATATTTCTCGCAAAAGTAATTGCACAGTTATTATGGTCAAAACTTAATTACGTAGGCGCAAGCTTACACGTAGGGAATTACGAATTAGGGTAGCTCTGAGCAATAATACTGCTCCAGTTAATGCACTCGTCTAGTTTCCAAATCTGTCACCCTAGTACCCACCCTTGATAACTAACGCTTATTTGGCAAACAATCTGACTCCAGAACCAGTGATTTGTTTGGCGATCGCACTAATTTTTTGAGTCCATGAATGATCTGGATACCGCAAACAAAAGATTCCACCACTCCCTAATTCAAACATCTCTTCACAAACAGGGAGTATTCCAGCAACAGGGGTTTTGTAGGTATTCTCCACTCGTTTCCCTAACTCTTTGAAATCTAAAGATGGCAGAGCTTTGTTGATTACTATTAGCATTTTAGGTACTTCTAGCTTACGAGCAACATCTATCGCTACTGCTGTACCTTGATAATCTTGTTTATCTGGACGGAGAATCAGCACCAAGACATCAGAAAGAATAATAGATAGCAATGTTTCTTCGTTAATGCCAGGATGAGTATCGATCAACAGATAGTCAAGTTTTAAACGACGAACTAGATTATGTAAACCATCATTCAGGCGACGTGCGTCATAGCCCTCGCGCAAGATTCGAGAAATGTCACCCATCTTAATGCTGGAAGGAATTAGATGAACACTTCCCTGGCGACCAAAAAATGTTTGTTTTTGTTTGAGAATGGCGCTAACGTCATAAACGGCTTCTTCAATTTGACAACGACCCCAAAGATAATCGTTCAAGGTGTAGCGAATTCGCTCTTGTTCAAGACCAAATAGAACGTGGATTCCTGGGGATTGGATATCTGTATCAACTATCCCAACTCGCTTTCCAGAACGAGCGATTAGGGCAGCAAGATTACTCGTAACATTTGACTTACCAGTTCCGCCTCGGAATGAGTGAATAGAAATAATTTCAGACATAATAAATCCTCAATACTAATTTTTAATTCGTAATTCTTAATTATTAATTTGGAGTATTCCGTTTATTTCTAATTGCTTTTGCTTCCTCCTGCAATTTTTGGAATGTTTTTGATTCAGCAATTTCTGCAACTTCACGCGCACGTTTAGCTTCATCAACTTCTATACGCAGTGTATGCAACTGTTGTCTGAAATGTTGTTCACGCGCAGAAATTTCATGCACCATACGTTGAAAAACTCGTCCTAATTGTCCTAACTCATCATGACGTTGCACAATCGATGTTAGCTTTTCACGATCGTACTCTTGTGCTTCTTCGACACTAATTTCATTCATACTAATTTTCTGAGCAAGTTGAGCCATTGGTTTAAGCGGTATTAGTACATTTCGCTTTAACAAATAATTAATGAGCAAAATCATGATGGCGAAGATCGTAATAAATAAGCTAATGAATAGAACAAAAGCACGATGAGCATCCTCAAAGACTTGCTTGGCAGGAATATAAATAATTTGTGTGCCTAAAATTTCATTGAGTTTCCACCCAAAGCCATTTTCTGAACCATAACTAGCAATCTGACTTTTTGGAGCAACTTCAGGAGTGCTATGACAGCGTAGACATGTTGGATTATTAATGGAAAATGGACGAGCGTTATAAAACATTTTCTCGTCATAAGAGTCATGAAAACCAGATATGTTTTTCAACCCTGGTTCCTTGCGAAACCGTTCGATAAGTTCCGTTTCAAATGCATCTGCTTTATCTCGTAAGTTAGTTGGGTTTAGGTTGGCATCTTTGTATAAAAAATCTTTAAAATCTTCGTTTTTCCGAAGATTGTCAAACACTTCTCTTACTGCAAAGCTGGGAACAACTTCAGGGATAAATGTGGCTTGAGTGTCCAGCATTGGTGTCAAAATAGGATTGATACGCGTGTGAGTATAGTTCCTCACTGAGTTCATAGTTTCTGCAATAACTTGGCTACGATAAGCGATTTCGGCTTCTGCTTTTTGCTCAAGTGCATGAGATAAAGCAAAACCACTAACTGCGATCGCGCCGATGAACACCAGCAATAAAAGTAAAGTAAATTTAGTTGCTAATTTGAATCTATTAAACATTGTTGTTTGAGTTTTTATTTACAACATTGCTAGAGACTGATAACTATAATTTCTTAATTTAGTTGAGTTAGTGATGGATGTAGAATACTCTCATTTATTAGGATCAATCCTAGTTTTGCATTCATGCTTCTACGTTTAGTCATACTACGATATTGCAGTGAAATGCCACATTTGAAAGCAAATCCATGACTTTTGTAGTAACTAGCTTGGTTAGCCTATGACGAAAGTCTTACCTATTGCCCAATACTATATAGCGAAAGTTAGACCACATCTACTTACTTCGCTTAGGTAAAATACTAGACGTTTTTCAGATGTACATAACTAAGTTGATTTCGTATTCTAGAGACATCAAGCGAGGGAAGCGGTAAGCGACTAACCAGTAAATCACTCTTTCTGCTTGATACAACACACATTACACATTAAGGAAAAAAGATCATGTCTGACAACATTCAACCCATAGAATTATCTGCTGAAGAATTGGACAACGTTGCTGGTGGTGCTTTTAGCTTTGTCGATGCTGACAACTACAACGCAATTGATCAGCAAGCTGGTGCAACTGTTATCGGCGCTAATGGCGGTATTAGTTCTTTGAACACTCAGCAAACTGCTGTATCTCATCAAAGTCTGCATGAAATCAAAGCAACTGGTTTCTTTCCTTCCACTCTTGAAAAGTAGTAACTAATTGCACAGGGCAGAACTCACTAAAGCAGCTTGCTTGATAGAACACACATTAAACACATTACACATTAAGGAGAAAACATCATGTCTGACAACATTAAACCCGTAGAATTATCTGCTGAAGAATTGGACAACGTTGCTGGTGGTGCTTTTAGCTTCGTCGATGCTCACAACTTCAATGCATTGGATCAGCAAACTGGTGGAACCGTTCTTGGTGCGAATGGCGGTATTGGATCTTTCACCGCTCAACAAACTGCTGTATCTCAACAAGATTTGCACGAAATCAAAGCAACTGGCTTCTTTCCTCCCACTCTTGCTAGTTAGTAACAGATTACTAAGTACACAAACTAGAACTCTATAAAGCGTTCTGCTTGATAGAACACACATTAAACACATTACACATTAAGGAGAAAACATCATGTCTGACAACATTCAACCCATAGAATTATCTGCTGAAGAATTGGACAACGTTGCTGGTGGTGCTTTTAGCTTTGTCGATGCTGACAACTACAACGCAATTGATCAGCAAGCTGGTGCAACTGTTATCGGCGCTAATGGTGGTATTAGTTCTTTGAATACTCAGCAAACTGCTGTATCTCATCAAAGTTTGCACGAAATCAAAGCAACTGGCTTGTTTCCTTCCACTCTTGAGAGTTAATCACAGTTTTATTTGAGATAACACACACATTACACATTAAGGAGAAAACATCATGTCTGACAATATCAAACCCGTAGAATTATCTTCTGAAGAATTGGACAACGTTGCTGGTGGTGCTTTTAGCTATGTCGATGCTGACAACTACAACGCGTTGGATCAGCAAGCTGGTGCAACTGTTATCGGTGCTAATGGCGGTATTAGTTCTTTGAACACTCAGCAAACTGCTATATCTCATCAAAGTTTGCACGAAATCAAAGCAACTGGTGTCATTCCTCCCACTCTTGAAAGTTACTAACCAGAACTTAATAAAGCGTTCTGCTTGATAAATCATACACATCATAAATTAAGGAAAAAACATCATGCCTGACGACATTAAACCCGTAGAATTATCTGCTGAAGAATTGGACAACGTTGCTGGTGGTGCTTTTAGCTTTGTTGATGCTCACAACTTCAACTTTTCGGATAAGCAAAGTAGTGCAGTGATTATCGGTGCTGATGGTGGTATTGCATCCTTCAACAGTCAGGAAACTACTATATCTCAACAAGATTTGCACGAAATCAAATTCACTGGAGAAGAATTTCCTAGCGGAATTCCTAGTAATTTATTTCTAGGCTCATAATCAACACCACAAGGAGAACGACAACGATCATGGAAAATGTGCAGCCTAATGAAATGCTGGAACTATCCAATCAAGAACTTGATTATATTGCCGGTGGCGCAACTAGCGATGTCTTTGGAACAAACGCAAATGCTATAGATTCTCAGTTTGGTTTTGTGGAAATTCCTAAAGAAGGCGGCATTAAGAGCGTTACCTTTCAAGTAAGCGTTTTCTCTGAGCAAGACCTTAGAGAGTTTAAGGAAGCTGGTATTTCTAGCCCTGAAGCTTGATCTGGATTTCTCGGTTTGACGAATTTCGGGAGCAGGAGGGGTTGTTAACCATGAGCCTAGCAGCCAATCAGTTAACTTCCTCCGCCTTATTTAACTTTAACACGTGGGGTCAAGGAGCTTCTATGTCAGGTGACGAAATTACTCCGAATGATGAAGCGATCGAACTATCAGATGAAGAGTTAGACGATGTAGCTGGTGGTTTCAATTTGCAGTTTACATCTATACGATCTCATAGATCGACAAGGGGATTTAGCCAACAATCATCACGAAGAGGAGGGTTTCACTCAAAACGGTCGGCTTTTCATGCAGAGACAACAGACTCTTCTGTGTTCCACCTCTCCATCACCGACGCGACAACAGAGGATCTAAAAGTTCTTGGTGAGTTGTTTGGAGATATATCTGCGATCGAAGGTTCTACATAAACGGAGTTTCTCAAATCAATCAATTGCAGTTGAGCAAAAGTCCAACTGCTTTCTGAAATTATTCTTGTGTGATTAATAATTTCACTTTCATAAAATTAGGTCCATTTAGTAATAAATGAAATGATAAGGAAAAAATGGCAATGGAAAACAAAAAGCAAAATGAATCACAAGAGCTATCGGCTCAAGAACTCGCAAATATTTCAGGTGGTATTGCCGTAGGTGAGCATTATCCAGGTGAGTATCCTACGGATGAGAAATATAACAATCTGTCTGAAGCGATCGCAAACAAGCTTGAGAATATAAAGCTTCCTTATTGGAATGGCAATAAACCAATAAGCGTTGAGCCGAATGAAGGTCGCGGTGATTGATGCTAAAAACCTGTAGCAACTCATCAACCTAGTTAATCGCGCAATGGGGAGTTGAACAATTCAAAATTCAAAATTGCGGAAAGTCTAAGTTAAGGCTTCTCTATATCTGAACCATAAATTAAATTACGAATTACGAATTACCCCTCTCCATTTCTCTCCCGTTAGCAGAACACAAGGAAGTTAAATTATGACAGAAGTTCTACTTAAGGAACTGACAAATAGCGATATTGACTGGATCTTGGCAACGGGTCAAAGAGAAGAAATTACTGCTGGTACGACCCTCATCCGCCAAGGAACACCTGTTGATGCCCTCTATATTTTGCTTGATGGTGCATTAAGCGTTTCTGTCGCTCAGGCTGACGATAATCCTATTGGTCGGGCATTTGCCGCCCTTGAAGGTGGCGAACTATCTGGACGAGAGGTTGCACTGCTGGCAAATGGTGAAGTTGTAGGAGAAATGCCTTTTTTAGCCTCCTACCAGTCTTCCACTACGGTCAAAGCTGCTAGAAAGTCGCTTGTGTTGATGATTCCTCAGCAGCAATTGATTCAAAAATTGCAAGAAGATGTCACATTTGCAGCCCATTTTTATCGAGCGATCGCAGTTCTACTTGCTCACCGATTAGAGCAGATGATGGGTCAAATAGGCCAAAGCACAGTCGTGCTTTTTCAGCCCCAAATTCGAGAAATCTTATTTACATTTGCAGAATTAAATGATAGCGATATTGGTTGGATGATTGTTGCAGGCAATGCCATGAGACTTCCTGCGGGAACGGTGTTGTTTCAAGCCGGAAGGCCCGTTGACGCTCTCTATATTTTATTAGATGGGAAGATGGTGGCTTCGATTGCTGAAGATACAAGCAATCCTCTCACCCGCGCCTTTTCAACTTTAGAACAGACAGATCATATCGAACGGGAGTTTGCTCAATTATCGCGGGGTGACATAGTTGGCGAAACGCCCTTTGTCGAAGCCAGTCCACCTGCGATGACAATTCGGGCGGTTGAGGATGCGACTGTGTTATCGATTCCCAGATGGCGACTTTCTGCCAAATTGTTACACGATGTGGGTTTTGCTGCCCGATTTTATCGAGTCTTAGCGATTTTGTTAGCAGATAAACAGCAAGGAATCATCAATAGTCTGGGTTACGGCAGGATTAACTATAGCTCAGGTAAATCTTTAGATGAACGCTTGACTTATGAAGATGAGCTGAGTTCTAGCTTTTTGGCTCAAGTGACACTGGCGGGAACTCGATTTGATTGGATGCTGAAGCAGATTCGCGGGAATTAGGGCATTGGTCATTTGTCATTGGGCATAGGTTATTAATTCTTCTCTCTGATTTTCTCCAGCTTCCTTTGCTCCCCCAATTCCCCATTCCCCATTCCCCATTCCCAATTCCTAATATACAAATTTCTACAACTTGAATGGAGTCAGTATGGTAACGACCAACAAAAGCAATCTATTCCGCAAAGAAGCACTCGATCGTTTATCCTCCCCGGAGCGGCTCGATCAACTTATGCAGGTGGTTCAACCAAAGAAGTGGATTCCGTTAACTGCGATGGGATCTCTAATTGCCGTTGGACTTGTTTGGAGTGTTTTTGGTCGTATTCCCATTACCGTAGCTGGACAAGGCGTAGTCGTTTTCCCTAGCAAAGTCGTTGGATTCCAGTCTCCTAGTTCCGGGCAGATTCTCATGCTTTTTGTTCGTACAGGCGATGAGGTGAAGAAAGGACAGGTACTAGCGACAATCGACCAAACTGAACTTCAAGATAAGTTGAAACTTGCACGAGTCAAGCTTGCTCAACTTCAGGAACAAGACCAAAATGCCAATACTCTGCAACTTCAGCGAACGGTTTTAGATAAGGGTGCAATTGGGCAACAACGTCAAGCACTCTTGCAAACTCTCAAGACAACCCAATCACTAACACCAATTCTCAGAAGTAAAGGTCTGGAGTCGATTCGGCAAGAGCGTCAGAACTTACAGGAACAGTTGCAGACAACGCGAGATTTGATGCCCACGTTCAAAGAACGATTTGACATTCGCCAAAAGCTACGCGAAGAAGGAGCCGTTTCGAGTGATACCGTTCTTCAGGCGCAACAGGAATTTCTCAATAGTAAAACTAGAATCAATGAAATCGAATCGCAACTGAAACAACTCAATGTTAAAGAAGCGGATGCAGAACGAGAATTCTTAGCAAATATCAATTCAACTAAAGAACTGCAAGCACAGTTAGCAGTATTAGATAGTAAGTTTGCTGGGCAAGCAGAACAAGATTTAGCTATTTCTACTAATCGCAGAAAAGAAATTCAAGACACCCAGCGAGCGATCGCAGAATTAAAATTAGAAATCAAAGCAAACAGCCAGGTTACTAGCAATTTCAATGGACGAATTCTCGAACTTTCTGCTGTTCCAGGACAAACCCTGGAAAAGGGCGCTCGCATTGGCACAATCGAAGCTAGAGACTCCGGGAATAAGTTAGTTGGGGTGGCATTCTTCCCGGTCAGCGAAGGCAAAAAGATTCAAAAGGGGATGGAGTTGCAAGTCACTCCTTCAACCGTTAAACGAGAACGCTTTGGTGGTATTATCGGGAAAGTCACAAGTATTTCTGCATTTCCGGTTAGTAAGGAAAGCGCATCAAGTGTTGTCGGTGGTTTAGAAGTTTTACAAGGGTTAACCACAGAAGGCGCACAAATTCAAGTTTTTGCGGAACTTGAGCCAGATCCCTCGACTAAAAGCCGTTTTCGGTGGTCATCCTCTAAAGGGCCAAATAGCCAAATTACACCGGGAACCACGACCTCAGTGCGTGTGAAAGTGGATGAACAATCCCCGATTTCCTTTGTGTTTCCGATTCTGCGATCGTGGAGTGGAATGTATTGATTATGCGGCAAATTCAATCACAAATTGGGCTTCGATTTAAAAAAATTCAACGCCTCTTCAGCCGTCCCGATCGCCGTCGTCGGACTCCCACCCTCTTACAAATGGAGGCAGTGGAATGCGGTGCAGCCGCACTGGGGATTATTTTAGGATACTACGATCGCATTGTACCCCTTGCAGAACTCCGTCAAGCTTGTGGTGTTTCACGGGATGGCAGTAAAGCATCTAATATTCTCAATGCGGCTCGCAGCTATGGATTGCAGGCAAAAGGCTTTAAGGTCGATTTGGCTGGGTTACGCAAACTGCAATGTCCTTATATTGTCTTTTGGAATTTCAACCATTTTCTAATCGTCGAAGGATTTGCCAAAGACAAAGTTTATCTTAACGATCCTGCCACCGGGCCGCGTACAGTATCGCTCCCAGAATTCGATCAGTCTTTTACCGGGGTAGTACTAGTTGGTGAACCGAGTGCAGAATTCCAGCCAGGAGGACGGAAACCGAGCCTGACATTATCCTTATGGGATCGATTGCAGAGTTCTCTGGGAGCGTTGGTTTATTGTGTGATCGCTGGTTTGCTGTTAGTGATTCCCGGATTAGCCATCCCTGCGTTCTCCCAAGCCTTTGTAGATAATGTCTTGATTGAAGGCAGAAGTGATTGGTTGCGGCCATTAATTTTAGGGATGATCCTCACAGCTATTTTGAATGGTTTTCTCACATTGCTTCAGCTGCAATTTCTGCGACGCATGAAAATTAAGCTAGCTGTGGGGATGTCTAGCCGATTTTTGTGGCATATTCTGCGGCTACCAGTGAGTTTTTACGATCAACGATTTGCCGGTGAAATTAGCAGCCGTGTTCGGCTCAACGATAGCTTGGCAAATCTGCTTTCAGGAAGATTAGCGACGACAGTAATCTCAGCCTTCACCGTTATCTTTTATGCCGCAGTCATGTTGCAATATGATGTCGTTCTCACTGCGATCGGCATTGCCTTTGTAATCGTGAATGTCAGCGTGTGGCGATGGGTTTCACGGCAGCGCGTCGATGCAAATCTGCGATTAATGCAAGAACAAGGCAAAGTCAATGGGGTAGCGATTTCTGGACTGCAAAGTATGGAAACGCTCAAAGCATCCGGGCTAGAGTCAGAATTCTTTTCGCGGTGGGCAGGTTATTACGCTAAGGCAATTAATGCTCGGCAAGAAATGGATACGACTAATCAAAACCTGGGTGTGTTGCCGTCATTTCTCACCTCCATTACATCCATGCTTTTGCTAGCGGTGGGAGGGCTACGGGTAATGGATGGCGTACTCAGTATTGGGATGCTCATTGCTTTTCAAGCCTTGATGCAAAGATTTTTAGAGCCTGTAAATAATCTGGTGAGTTTAGCGGGTGAACTCCAGGAAATGGAAGGCAATTTGGGTAGGTTAGATGATGTGTTACGCAATCCGATCGACCCTGCTGTAGAGCGAGACATTAGTATATCGGCAACTCAACTACCTGGTGCAAACGTTCGGCTTCAAGGTTATGTTGAACTTCGTGATATCACCTTTGGCTATAACCGCTCTGCACCTCCCTTGATCGAAAATTTCAGTCTTTCACTTAAACCCGGTCAACGAGTTGCTTTAGTGGGTGGCAGTGGTTCGGGTAAGTCAACCGTCGCCAAGCTGGTATGTGGATTATACGAACAGTGGGCGGGAGAGATTTTATTTGATGGTAAACCCAGAAAACATATTCCGCGATCGATTCTCACTAACTCAATTGCGCTTGTTGAGCAAGATATTTCGCTATTTGCGGGCACTGTGCGCGACAATCTTACGCTTTGGGATTCGACTGTGCCTTTTAGTAACTTGGTTCGCGCTTGCAAAGATGCTGCTATTCAGGATGTAGTGCTTTCCATGCCTGGAGGTTACAACGCTGACCTCGCAGAAGGGGCATCTAATTTAAGCGGTGGACAGCGACAAAGATTAGAAATTGCCCGCACTTTAGTGAATAATCCGGCAATTTTGGTGATGGATGAAGCTACCAGTGCGCTCGATTCCGAGGCAGAAAAAACGATCGATCAGAGACTTCGGGAGCGTGGCTGTACTTGTGTAATTGTGGCGCATCGGTTAAGCACAATTCGGGATTGTGACGAAATTATTGTCTTCGATCGCGGCAAGGTGGTGCAACGCGGTAGCCATGAAGAATTGCAGAGGGTTGAAGGTAAGTATTTGCAATTGATTCGCAGTGAAGGGGAAGCAGTTCAGGAAGAGTGAAATATACCTATAAAATCTCTTTTTTCTCTCCGCGTCGCGCCAGTTGCTACAAGTCGGGGAACCCGCCCAACACACTGGCTTCTCTGCGTCTCTGCGGTTAAAAAGTCTTTTATTTAACCACAGAGGCGCAGAGAACACAGAGTTAAGAGGTTAGCAAAATTTTTATCCACAATTAATTTATTTATTGAACCGCCAAGCCTTTGTATTAATTTTTTGGAGCAGGAATATATATGTTAGATCAAATTCGCAGCGCTACCCTGCCGGGAGAGTACTATCACTTTAAAGGTAATGAGCCAATTATTCTCAATGACCCGAAGACAATTTGGATCGTAAAATCGGGTTCATTGGCGGTGTTTGCGATTCCGGTGAAAGATGGAATTGCTGAGGGAAGTCGCCGCTATTTATTTACTACCCGAACTAGACAGGCAATGTTTGGCATCATTAGTGATTCTCAGCCGATACCCTATCAACTTCTGGCGGTGTCGATTGAAGAAACGGAACTTATGAAAGTTTCAAGGAAAGATTTTCGGGA
This sequence comes from Nostoc sp. ATCC 53789, assembly GCF_009873495.1. Lineage (GTDB taxonomy): Bacteria > Cyanobacteriota > Cyanobacteriia > Cyanobacteriales > Nostocaceae > Nostoc > Nostoc muscorum_A. The sequence goes on from NZ_CP046703.1 coordinate 1,468,297, forward strand.
ATTTATTAGCGATCGCAATGGCGAAGCCGTAACTTTAATAGAGGGATGGATTGAGCAACTAGGATTGGCGCTGTCTTCTATTACTCCACCTGGACTGCCGTTTCAAGAAGAAGGGGTTCGCTATTTCTCACTCAGCAATGGTCAGATTTTCCAACCACAGCGAGAGCTGGTATCCTGGGTACAAATTCAGCGTGGTTATGCGGTTTGGATGGGGTTTGAGCAACTGTTAGTCATGCCTCAATCAGGATTGGTGCCGTTGAGTGCAGATATGTGGTTTCAAGCTGAAGATACAACCGAGCTAGAAATCCTAACTACGTCTGAGATTGAGGATGCCAATACTCTGTTGAGGGGGATTTTCCAAATTCAAGTCTACTTTCTTCAGAGCCTTTTTCTTCTGGAACAGGAGGAAAAAGCGGTAGAATTAAACCGATTTCAAGAACGGCAACACCTCAACGATCATGTAATGAAGGAGACGCTGGGCGAGTTAGCCTCGTTGCTGCAATCTCCGCAAATTGCCGCTTCTGCTCAAATTGAAGCCAATGATTTTGACCAAGCTTTGCTCATCGCTGCGGGTGCTGTGGGGCGGACTTTGGGTGTAACGATTCGACCACCAGCCAAGTCTGAAGACCTGAAACGAGTTCAAGATCCGCTACAAGCGATCGCTCGTGCTTCGCGTTTACGAACCAGAACGATCGCTTTGCAGGGTCAATGGTGGAAGAAGGATTGCGGTGCGATGCTGGCTTACACGCTAGAAGATAACAATCCTGTGGCGCTGTTACCTGTATCTGATACGCGCTATGAAATTTTTGATCCAATTAAGCGATCGCGCACTCCGGTTAATGCTAAAAGTGCAATTAAACTGGCACTTACCGGCTATACCTTCTATCGCCCATTACCTGATAAAGTTCTCACCACCATCGACTTACTGAAATTTGCTCTCCAAGGACACTACAAGGAATTGTTGATTGTCTTGGCTGCGGGTATGGCGACAAGTTTATTAGGAATGATCGTCCCCCAAGCTATGGCCATTTTGATTGACAGTGCCATTCCTGATGCCAATCGCGGTTTATTAGTGCAAATTGCCTTAGCGCTGCTAGCAACTGCATTTGGTAGTACCTTGTTTCAACTTGCCCAAGGCTTTGCAATCATGCGCGTGGAAACCTTTGCCGATGCTTCCACCCAAGCAGCAGTCTGGGATCGGTTGTTGAATCTAAAAGCATCATTCTTCCGTCAGTACTCAACTGGAGACTTGAACTCACGGGTGAGCGCTATTAGCCAAATCCGCCAAAAGCTCAGTAGCACGGTTCTCAGAAGTATTTTCACCAGTTTGTTCGCGTTTCTGAATTTAGGATTGCTTTTTTACTACAATGGTTCGCTAGCGTTAATTGCCACTCTTGTTGCTTTTGTCAACATTACTATTACTCTGGTTTCAGGAATTTACACTCTGCGGAAGGTTCGTCCCTTACTAGAGTTACAAGGGCAACTCTCAGGGGTGATGGTGCAGTTAATTAACGGCGTTAGCAAATTGCGAGTTGCAGGCGCAGAAGCCCGCGCCTTTGCTTTTTGGGGAAAACAGTACAGTCAGCAAATCAAATGGATGCTGAGTACCCAAGGCATTGAAGATGCTCTGGCTGTGATTAATAAAATCTTGCCTGTATTGACTACAGCAATCCTTTTCTGGTTCGCCAGCAGTTTACTTCAGCAAGCCAATTCCCCAGAAGGTGGTTTATCTACAGGTGTATTTTTAGCATTTAACGCGGCATTTGGTACATTTATCGGTGGAGCTACCAGTCTCAGCAGCACAATTATAGATGTTTTGCAAGTGGTTCCTTTGTGGGAACGAGCGCAGCCGATTCTGGAATCCAAACCGGAAGTTGACTCGGAAAAAACTGATCCAGGTCGGCTTTCTGGACGATTGGTTGTGGATCATGTGATTTTCCGGTATCGAGATGACGGGCCTTTGACATTGGATGATGTTAGCATTCATGCCGAACCTGGGGAATTTATCGCTTTTGTCGGAGCTTCGGGGAGTGGAAAATCAACGCTGTTCCGATTATTACTGGGGTTTGATGTCCCGGAATCTGGCACGATTTATTACGACGGACAAGATTTAACCGGGTTAGATATTCATGCAGTGCGTCGGCAACTAGGAGTTGTGATGCAAAATAGCCGATTGACATCTGCATCGATCTTTGAGAATATCGCCAGTGGAGCGATGATCTCGATGGATGAAGCTTGGGAAGCCGCGCGGATGGCTGGCTTTGCTGAAGATGTCGAATCGATGCCAATGGGAATGCACACGGTAATTAGTGAAGGAGGAACTAATATTTCTGGAGGGCAAAGGCAGCGATTATTGATTGCGCGATCGCTAGTATTAAAACCCAAAATCTTGTTATTTGATGAAGCCACCAGTGCCTTAGATAATCGCACTCAAGCTATTGTCAGTCAAAGTTTAGAGCGTTTGAAGGTGACACGAATTGCGATCGCTCACCGTCTGAGTACCATTCGCAACGCTGATCGCATCTATGTATTCGAGAATGGTCGTGTAGTCCAAGAAGGCAATTTTGATCAACTCGCCAATCAACCAGGATTGTTTGCCCAACTGATGGCGCGACAAAAGCTTTAAAATCACAAATGAAGGAGATATCTACTATGTCACCTACTTTTTGTAAAATTATTCAGATAAATTGCAGCCTCGTTGTTTCGCTACTGATGTTGAATGGGTGGGGTGTTTCTGTAAAAACTGCGATCGCAGGAACTATGGAGCCTGCCCAACGCATAGCGGATGTCGCTGCGATCCCTGATAGTATAAAAGTCCCAAATGGTGAGCAACTTCTTTTAAAAGCATCTGCCAAAGGTTCGCAAATCTATATCTGCAAACCAAAATCAGAATCCCCTGAGCAGTATGAGTGGACGCTTAAGGCTCCCGATGCCGTGTTACTGAATGAGCAAGGGCAAGATTTGGGCAAGCATTATGCAGGCCCAACCTGGGAAGCCAAAGACGGTAGCAAAATCGTGGGTAAGTTGAAATCTAAGGTAAATGCACCCCAAGATGATGCAATTCCCTGGCTATTATTAGAAGCGCAATCTCATGAAGGAAATGGTATCTTCCGCAAAGTAAATTGGATTCAACGGATCAATACAGTTGGTGGAAAAGCCCCTGTTCAAGGGTGTGATAAATCATCTGAAAACAGAGAAATTAGCGTAAATTACACGGCTGATTATCTATTTTATAAGATTAAATAATAAATATTAACAAAAAAGGGGGAAAATACCCTTATTGAGATGTTTTATATAAGAATTTAAGACTAGCCTTTTCAAGGTGACTTGTAAAATCTCTTTTTTTCTCTCTGCGCTACGCCAGTTGCTACAAGTCGGGGAACCCGCCCAACGCACTGGCTTCTCTGTGCCTCTGCGGTTTAAAAATAATTTATTTAACCACAGAGACGCAGAGAACGCAGAGTCAAGAGATTGAAGAGGAATTTTGTGACCAAAATTTTTACCCACTTTGAAAGGGCTATTCCTAGAATTGTTTTATCGCCCTCTGGTTTATTCTGGTAGTTTCCCGGATAGTTTCTTTTCTTGATTGAGAACAGAATTTGCATAGATTGCCAGTTGCGATCGATTTTTGAGATTGAGACGGTTTAAAATACTCGTCACATGAGTTTTTACCGTTCCTTCGGTAATATAAAGTTGTTGGGCAATTTCGCGGTTCGTTGCACCAACACCAATCAAACATAAAACCTCTTGTTCTCGTGCGGTAATTTCCGATGGCTTTGATGAAGCGGAATTTTGGTTAGCTGAAGCTGCTTCCGTAACTAATAATTTATCAAATAACCCCGGCCCAAATTGAGTATAGCCAGAATGCCCAAAGCGAATTGCATCTGCTAGCTCACTTGAAGGCATATCTTTAAGCAAATATCCTTTTGCACCTGCACGCATTGCCCCTGTTAGATAAGAATCATCATCAAATGTACTCAAGACGAGAACTTTGATATTAGGAAAGCTTTGCATAATCAGTTTTGTTGCAGTTCGTCCATCCATTTCGGGCATCCGAATATCCATTAGCACCACATCGGGCTGAAGTTCTGCAACAAGCTCTAGAGCAACTTTACCATTCTCAGCATCACCGACCACTTCCAAATCAGGTTCCTGTTCTAGCATTGCTTTGAGTCCCTGACGAATGAGGCTCTGATCGTCAACGATTAACAGGCGAATAGGAGAGGATTTATCATTTTTCATGGTAATTATCTCTTTCTAGTTTTGATGAACGATCATAGATATCTCCAAAAATTAATGAAGGATTACCTGAAACCCTTGTAGAAAGGTTACAACATTTAACAATTGGGCATTGGGAAGAGGACTTGGGGACAAGGAGAATTGGGGACAAGGGGAAAGACTTGTTTCAAGTTCTCACCTCTTGTTCTCTTGTCCCCTTGTCCCCTCTGACAGGTGTAGGTTTTTTACAATTAGGAGGAATTAAAGAAAAAGAAATCGTCAACAGGAGTATAAGGAAAAGAACTCCAGCGATGAAGAACTATTTGATACCGACAAGAAGACTTTTCGAACATCCTCTAAGAAACTTTGATATCTTGCAGTTTTGCCACCATTTCTGCACGCGCCGAAACCTTCAACTTACGAAACATCCTCTTCAAAGCTTGTTTGACAGAATTTTGCGTAATCCAAAGTTTTTCCCCAATTTCTGAGTTTGTTAACCCCTGCGCCACTAACTCGGCAATTTCTAACTCACGCGCTGTTAGGGGACTTACTAAAAGGGAATTGGATATTTGTGGTTTTGTCGTCCGTAGAGTCGCCATTTTTGCTGATAAATGGATGCATAATGCACTCAGATCAGCCAGATCGTTGCCATTAAAAGCAGGATTTCCCTTATCACGAGCCAAGTTAAGTGTTCCTACAAGACGACCATCGCAAACAATTGGCCCAGTCATTACGTGTTCGTGATCGGAACGCGAGCAAAAATGCTTCCAGTCTCCTGGTGATAATAATAACTGCTCATGGGCGGGAGCGTGACGCTCAACCACGTAGCGCCCCACTGGATTACTTTCTAAGCATACTGCCGGAATACCCTGAACATCGATTTGGGCCGTTGGCCGATCGTCTAGGAGATAAATACCCCAATTTTGCACACCAAAATGCTCACCAATTTTATCCGTGAGAGCTAGCCTTAATTCTTGCTCATTTCGGACATTGGCGATCGCATGAAATATGGCGTGGAGAGAATTAACCATAAGCATAAGTGTACCCAGTTGGGGACTATCCAAGCCTCAACAATTACTTCTATGCTAATACCAACGAAACTAAAACGCTAATTTACAGTAGCGACTAGGAGAAGCACATGACAGTTACACAACTCTCTGCTCAGGAACTTTTCCGGGCTGCTTATGAGAACCGCTATACTTGGGACAAGAATTTTCCCGGTTATACCGCAAATATTACCTATAAGCAAGATGATAAAGTATTTACAGGCAAGGTTATCATCACTGGCAATCTGAAAGCCGAAGTTTTGGATGTAGATGACGAGCCAGCCCAGAAAGCAATTCATGGTCAAGCATGGGAGATAGCGATTCACCGCGTCCGCCGCAGCTTTGAAGACACCCACAGCGCCAATACCTTTAGCTATGGCAAAACTGACGAGACTGGTGCGGTTGAGCTTTTAATGGGTGGTAAGGCTGAGGGCGATAAATACAAAGTCCGCAATAATGAAGTGTGTCATGTTCACCGTCTAATCCACGGTACTTTCGTGACAATTGACACCTTTAGCAGCCACGACACTGGGGAAGGCTACTTGTCCCACCGCTATGACTCTGTTTACCATGACCCCAAAACTGGGGAACAAAAGGGCGGTAGAAGCGAATTTGTCGATGAATATGAAAAAGTTGGTGATTATTTTATCCTAAATCGTCGGGAGATTCGTACCGAGACAGCAGGACAAATATCTATTCAGGAATTTATCTTCTCTGACATCAAATTATTAGAACCTGTTGCTGCTTAATCTCTATTTTGTAGTTAAAAAATTGCGATCGCTCTTTAAGTTTAAGGAAGCGATCGCTTTTTTTTACATTCTGATTGATGAATATGAGGTTTTAAAAGAGAGCTTGATATGCAAGAATATCGATAGCTGAGTTGACATTGGGCTAAAGGGCGATCCGCTTTACTTATTAAGCCTGTAGTATTTAGAGATATTTTTGGTAATATTCCTCTATCGTACCTACAGCTTTTAATAATGGCGAATCTAACGGCTCAATCCAATCAGCCACTTCACGAGCCAGCCCAAGGGTTGAGATTCCTCCTGATGCTTCAAGTTTACCAATCAGCGTCTTACTTTTAATAGATTCCAGGGCACCGATCAGATTGTTTAAACGCTCTGAATGTTTAAATTCTGGTTGTTTATCTCTACGAATCTGTTCGGCAATCTCAAGAGCTTTATCGAGCAATTTGATGAATTCTTCTGTCTTGTTTTCCATGATTTTTACGGACAACTAAAATCTTTTTCGATGATATTTTGTCCCTCAGACCACTTAATGTTTGGATCTCTTGTATCTTTAATAAAAGTCTGTTGACCACCGCCAGGATAGCATTGAGTGGGGGTTTGAGGGGCAACAATGCCTTGATAAACTGTCGTTCCTGCCGGCAAAGTAACTGGTTGAATCATAGTGGCTTTATTGCCCCATGATTGATTAAGAGCTAAATTCCTAATTACTTCTACATTTGTTTCGTATTTATCAGTTGTTAAATACCTACCATATCTATTCTCGCTGTTACTATAGTAACGATAAAAAGTCTTAGGCTCCTCTAGTTTGACTTCTTCACATTTAGAATTTAGGAAGGTAACGGCAATATCAGATGGTAGAGGACATGAAGAACTAACTTCTTGGGCAAGGACTCGTGGTGAATTGAATACAGTCCGTGGGAATGAACTAACTGAAAAACTGAGAATGCTTAAACCAATACCTATGGAAACAGACTTAAATTTCATACAAACTCTTCCTCCCAAGCTTCTATTGAAATATATAAATGGCAAATTAAGCTTCGTTTCAGTGTAGTGGGTTTGTTAGACCCCTGAAGATAACGATGCCTGCGGCAGTCTGCGCCAACGCTTTTGTGAGCAATGCAATGGTCTTAAATTCGGGTGTGGAATCGGAAAATGCCACGTCTTTTATATTCTCAGGCTTAAAGCAAGGATGCAAGGACAGTTAAGACAGTTAAGTAAACACTTCAAAATTTGAGATATACCTATGGGAACCCCTTCAACCTTGATTTCTCACTTGTGAGAAATCAAGGAGTGTGGGAGGTGTGGGAGGTGTGGGAGGATGGGGAAGAAGTCTTACCCCCCACACTCCCCACACTCCCCACACTCCTCTTCTCCCTCTGCCTACACTATGCGTGAGAAATCCGGGTTCAAATGTACGCGCAGAATTCCTTGAATTACTTGTTGCACAGCTTCTTTACTCAAGCTGCCATCTACCCGCACAATTCTTGAAGGATAAGATGCTGCTAACTCTGCGTATCCTTGCTGAACGCGCCGATGAAAAGCGATTGTTTCTTGTTCAATGCGGTCTAATCCGATTCCATCTCCCCGTTTGCGGGCTAGTCCAACTTCGACATCGATATCTAGCCAAATAGTTAAGTCACTCTCTAGGCCAGCAGTGGCAATATAGTTAAGCTGATTGATTAAACTCATATTCAAACCGCGACCATATCCTTGGTAGGCAATGGTAGAGTCAGTGTAGCGATCGCATAAAATATATTTCCCTGCTGCGAGATTTGGTTTAAGTTCTTGTTCCACGTGTTGCGATCGGTCAGCAGCATACAATAAAAGTTCTGTCACTTCTGCAACTGGTTTATCCTCTGCCTTCTCTAGTAGTAAGCGGCGAAGATGTAAGCCTAACTCTGTTCCCCCTGGTTCACGAGTGACCACCACAGAAACACCCAGATTTTCCAACCACTGAGAACAAAGCTGCATTTGGCTGGTTTTGCCGCAGCCTTCCACCCCTTCAAATACAATTAATTTGCCACCCATGCTTTTTAAAGTTCGCTGCAATAAACTTGTTCGCTGACGTTTGATCAAGAATAGCGTGAAGTGCTACAGGCGGGTGAGACGCTTACCCCACAATCAGTAGTTAGATACTTTTTGATTTAGAAGTTTCTAAATATAAGACTACTCCTTTCAAGGTGCGTAAAAATTTTGGTAAATAGATTCCTCTTTAAGCTCTATACTCTGTATCCTCTGCGCCTCTGTGGTTAGAAAAAATACTTTTAAACCGCAGAGGCACAGAGAAGCCAGTGCGTTGGGCGGGTTCCCCGACTTGTAGCAACTGGCGTAGCGCTGAGGAAAAATAAGAGATTTTATGAGTCACCTTGAAAGGGCTAGTCCTAAAATACACAAAAAGAAGTTTTTGGCAATTTGGCAGATCAACTATTTTTGATACTGATATTTTTGGGATTGTGCAACGAATGTAACAGAAGTTGCCATAACCAGGTGGTCGAGATTTTTAAGTTACTTCGTAACTGCCTAGCTAGTAGGATTTGAGGAAAGGAAAACAGAGACATTACCAAGTAATGCAAAAGCTTAATAACTTCCAATCAAGGCAGCAGATTTACTAAATAAAGTGATTGATGTGAGAACAACTCAAGTAAATCAATTTTTTAATCCTGTATTTGGGAACCGTATCGATCCCACCCTCAAACCTCAATGGTCTTGGTTACTAAAAACTTTAAATCGGAGGTTGGAAGGGAAATATGGTATTTCACTATTTGATGTAGATTTTTGGATCGATGATTATTTTTTAAGACTTGTTTACAATCTACTAAATCTAGATTATCACTTTCATCAAGTTTCTTTTGCAAGTGAATTTTCTAGCGGCTATTTTGTTGAGGAGCAATTTAGCCGACATATAAAAGTTCTGTATGATAGATATGATTTACCGCTACAAGATGAAGATAGCGATCGCACAGCAATATCCAGTTTAGGATGAAGAGCGCCCAGAAATTACCTAATTTTGAATCCTAAATCTAAAATCGATGACTCCTAACCTGGATTTCTCACAAGTGAGAAATCCAGGAGTGTGGGAGGTGTGGGAGGTGTGGGAGGATGGGGAAGAAGTCTTACCCCCCACACTCCCCACACTCCCCACACTCCCCACACTCCCCACACTCCTCTTCTCCCTCTGCCTACACTATGCGTGAGAAATCCGGGCTAACTCTTTTAATCATAATTGAGGGGCAATCTCCCCATGCTTGCTTTCACGAATAGAAAACAGTCACAGGGCTATTGCCCCTAAATATTTTGAGCGTTAATCGCTCTTATTCCAGAAATACCTGTAAATTATCTTGCATCAGGCTATCTGGACTTAGACTCCACACACCATACTCCGCAATGTCAATACCGTTACTCAGCAGTGACGAGTTCAGTACTACCGCGTGTCCGTCGCCGTGTGAGGCTGTTGAACACCATTACACCGATCGCTTTAATCAAATTGCCTTCCAATTCTTGGAACATCTTCATGTTCGTGCCAAAGGCGGCGTTTGCTTCTTCAACAATGCGATCGGTTGCCGCATCGTCAAGGGGTAATTCATCCAAAATTTGCCGATACTTGGCTTTAAATGCCTTCTCGTCAGAAATTTCTGGAAACTCATAAAAAGCTGTTCCTTGCCCGTCAGACAAATTCATCGCTGTTACTGCAATGTTTTTGAGAATTTGTCCCCCAGATAAGTCGCCCAAGTAACGAGTATATGAATGAGCGATTAACAGTTCTGGTTCTGTGGCAGAGATTTCTCGGATGCGCTTTACATAAGCTTCACCTGCGGAAGATAGTTTGATTTGCTCTTTCCAGTTAGCACCAAAGTAATAACTCAGGTCTTGCTCTAAGGTATACTTGCGGTTTAGCTGGGGAAAGTTGATTTTAGAAAGAATTGGGTGCTGGCGGTGCTTTTCCATTTCTTCTTCCATCGCTGAGTAGACGAAGTAGAAGTTAGCAACTAGTTTCCGGTAAGAGTTTTTTTCTACTACTCCTTTTAAAAAGCACTTGACAAAACCTACATTTTCTGCCATTGTGTGGGCTTTCTTAGTGCCTACACGTAATTTGGTTGCTAAATTGCTGCTCATGCTAAATTTCTCAACTTTAAAAAGTTAACTGCCGAGTTTTAATTCACTAACGGCTAAAAAAGCCATTAAAACGTTACCTTAAAACTATTTGATGAGAATTTATATTAAAATTTTTTAAGCTGCGATGATTTTGTAGTTTTTTACACAGTAATAAAAGCACGTAATATAACTTTACATTCCGGTGTTTTGATTTTCTGTTGTCATAAGCTAACTTTTGCTTTCATTATTAGTTTTCTCAAAGAATATCCATAATGAAATCTAGGTAATATTCCTTACATTGTATTTCTTGTTAATAGCATTGCAAAATGTGAACTAAATACAAATAAAAATCAAGACTCAAGTTAATGGCATAAAAGGAATAATTAGCTAAAATGTGGAGACTTTACTAATAATGTAAAAACCAATACTGACTTTATGAAATATTTACAATTAGAAAGTCTGTAATTCAGTATAATTACGTAAAAATGGCTTAATTTAGAATGAATTTCTAAAGAGAAAAAGCATGTCAAAATTGCTGAATAAAGTCTTAAGTGCTATTTTTCAGTGTGATTGTGTGGAGTGTTTAAATATATGGTTTCATCTATAACTCGGATACCAGGCATTCCTGGAGATTCTCCTTCCGAAGCTGAAGGATTAGGCAAAGGGATTGAAAGCAGTTTTGGACTGAATTTAATCCCACTACCGGCAAATCCTTTATTTGGTACAGATGGGATTCGCGGGCGAGTCGGAGAATTGCTGAGTGCGCCCTTAGCATTGCAAGTTGGTTTTTGGACGGGGATTGTTTTACGTAACCATGCTACTCAAATAGGGCCAGTCATTCTCGGACAGGACTCTAGAAACTCCAGCGATATGCTAGCAATGGCTTTGAGTGCAGGGTTAACAGCAGCAGGATTAGAAGTTTGGTATTTGGGATTATGTCCCACTCCTTGCATTGCCTATCTCACCAGCATCAGTGATGCGATCGGTGGAGTAATGATTTCTGCTAGCCACAATCCCCCAGAGGATAATGGAATTAAGGTTTTTGGTGCAAATGGTGGAAAGCTACCGCAAATATTACAGGCAGAAATAGAAGCGGGGCTGCGTGGGAAAATATCACCGATCGCTAAAGTCAGTAATTGCGGACGGCATTACTCACGTTTTGAGTTAGTCGGGCATTATGGCGAGGCGTTAAAAAAACCTTTAAACAGTGACCTCAATCTCGAAGGAATGAAGATTGTTTTAGACTTGGCGTGGGGTGCAGCAGTCGGGTTAGCACCGTCAGTATTTACAGAAATGGGGGCAGAGGTGATCTGCTTGCATAACGAAGCAGATGGCGATCGCATTAATGTTAACTGCGGTTCCACTCATTTAGATATTCTTGCCGCCACAGTCCAAGAACACAACGCCGATATCGGCTTTGCCTTCGATGGCGATGCCGATCGCGTCTTAGCAGTAGACAATACTGGCAGGCAAGTTAACGGCGATTACATTCTCTACCTGTGGGGACGGCATTTACAAAAAAACCAACAACTACCAGACAACCTGATTGTGTCTACAGTCATGGCCAACTTGGGCTTTGAAAAAGCTTGGCAACAAATTGGTGGTAAATTAATTCGTACTGCCGTCGGCGATCAGTACGTGCAAGCCGAAATGCAGCGAACTGGGGGAATGTTAGGCGGCGAACAATCAGGTCATATTCTTTGCCGTCATTATGCTGTAACTGGAGATGGCTTGTTAACAGCCTTGCATATAGCAGCTTTGGTGAAAGAAGCAGGTGTTTCCCTAGCAGAATTAGTAGATCAAAGCTTCCAGACATATCCGCAAATCTTGCGGAACGTGCGAGTCACAGATCGCGATCGCCGTTTGGGATGGGAAGATTGCGAACCAGTGCAACAAGCGATCGCTCTTGCTGAAGCCGCAATGGGTGATTCTGGTAGAATCTTGGTTCGCGCCTCTGGTACAGAACCAGTAATCAGAGTCATGGTAGAAGCCGCCAATGCCGAACTTACCAACTACTGGACAAATGAATTAGTTTCAAAAGTCCAGCAACATCTGATGGACTAAGTTAGCTATTATCTCAGCTTTTAACAAACGCCAATTTTCCGTCACAGCTTCTACAAATTAACCAGCTTTGGTTATCTGTAGAAGCTGTGACATTTGTATTTGTATTGTTATATAATCTCCGCCTAATTAATTATCAAAAAACTTACTACGTCATGACATCAGTCTGAACGTGTTATTATTTACTTCGAGATTCTTCGCTATAAAACTCATATTTGATTTTTGAACAAACTCAGCAATACTCAAAAATGCTTCTTTTACTATTGCCTCTTAAGCGAATTAACTTTAAAACTCAAAGCAGATTCCTATACTTGATCTAAAAATAATATCATGCTTGTTTTTGTTATCCCACTTAAAAGTGCAAAAGTTTCCAATTCCTGGGAACGTGTTACCCAATTATTTGAAAGATGCATTAAATCAGTTTGCAATCAAACCTCACCTAACTTTCACGTTATTGTTGTTTGTCACGAAAAGCCAAAAATCGAATTCACCCATTCTCATATTACATACGTTACAGTTGATTTTTCTCCTCCCAACGAGACTAACCCTGTAGCGAAAGGAGACACAGATAAAGGGCGTAAAATCCTGAAAGGATTGATTTATGCTCAACAATTTTCTCCGACTCACACTATGGCAATTGATGCTGATGATTGTGTCAGCAAAAAATTAGCCCAATTTATTCAACAACATCCTGATTCGGATGGATGGGTTATTAACAAAGGTTATAAATATCAGGAAGGTAGTAAATATGTATATATTAAAAGAAGAAATTTTTATAAAATGTGCGGTAGTTGTAACATTATTCGCTATGATCTGAACTATTTGCCCGAAAGCGCAGAGTATAATCGTGGCTACGGATACTATAGATATTATATAGATCACGGCAAAGTTAGGAATATTTTAGAGGATAAAGGAAAAGCTATTAAATCATTACCATTTCCAGGAGCAATTTATATCCTGGACACAGGAGAAAATCTTTTTGATAATTCCAAAAGATTAAAATTTAACATTTTTAATCGCAAATTATTAAATCAATCGGTTGAGGACGAATTTGGATTGTACAACTTACAGCAATCCCAAAATATTTGTCAAGTATAATGTATTCCCTTGATGCTGATAGGCTACAGCGCTACTATGCCGAAAATAAAGTCAAAATCCAAGACATCTAAAAAATCGAAAAAGCAGACTTCTAAGGAAACTTCTACTCTTAGTCTCAAAGAACAGTTAGCCCAAAAACGCAAAGCAGCCCTAGCACGTAAAGAACTCATTAGTTTACTCACCACCGCCACTTTTGGCGGTTTATTCATTGGCGTTGTGCTTTTTTTCGTAGGTGGAATTAAAGCAGCAGTCCCCGGTGTTTTAGGGATAATCATCATGTCCCTTTCTTACAAATATCCGCGCCAAGCGCTATATGCCTTCATCATTTACGTACCTGTTGGGGGCACTATCACCTACTATTTAGGCAGTAGTCCCATACTCCAATTAGCTAAAGATGCCTTTTATGTTCCAGCGCTAATTGGACTTTGGCAAACTTGTCGAAAGCAGGGATTACCTTTAATTATTCCCCAAGGCATTAAAATTCCGCTTTATATTGTCTTGGGTTGCAGTGTATTAACACTATTATTTGTCAATGGTGGACAGCAGTTTAACCCGCCTAGCGTCGGACTATTAGAAAAAGCAGAGAAAGAAATACCTTTAGGTATGGGAATTTTGGGGTTAAAAGTATTTTTAGGCTATGTCCCTCTGATTGGTTGTGCTTACTATCTAATTCGGGATAAGCGGGATTTTCTCTTTTTATCGCGCCTCCAAATTGTTCTCATACTGTTTTGTTGTGTGTTGGGATGTATCCAATACCTCTTACTGCTAACTGGTATATGTCAAGGCACTAGGGGTCTTGAAGGAAATGCCCTATTTGTCACATCACTAGAAGCCCGGTGTTATTTTGGTGGAGCGCTTTTATATAGTCCCGAAGAAGGGGTAATTCGTCTGCCAGGAACATTTGTAGCCCCTTGGCAATGGGCGTGGTTCTTAATTTCCAGCACCTTTTTTACCTTTGCCACTGGCTTCACCGATCCCTCTTTTATTTGGCGGATAGTCGGCTTAGGTTCTTTAGTGACAGTCTTTATCAATGCTGTAATTTCTGGACAAAGAATCGCCTTAGCCTTAGTACCAATCTGTTTCGGGATTTTGCTATTGCTGACTGGTCAAATTGGCAACCTTAAAAAATTTATCCCCATAGGTATAGGACTGGCTATAGTTTTAGGAATTGTGATGGTAACTAACCCTACCGTCGTCCAAGAGAGAACCGAGAGTTTTACTAGTCGCTGGGACGCTTCACCACCTCAAGATTTTATCGTCCAGCAATTTGAAGAGAATTGGAAAAACGTAGATGGGCCTTTGGGAAGTGGCTTAGGTCGAGCAACTAACTCTGCCCGCGCAATGGGTAAAACTAAACTGGTAGAAACCTACTATCCCAAAGTCCTTTTTGAAGTTGGAATTATTGGAGTACTAGCTTTTTTGGGTTTGGTAACAACTTTAACAATTATGGGCTTTAAAACCTATCGCTCCATAAAGAACCGTAATTTCCGCAGTTACGGAGCAGCTTTATGGGTGTTTATATTGTTTATTAGCTACAACACCTACTACTATCCTCTAGATGTTGACCCGGTTGCTGTCTATTATTGGTTTTTTGCAGGAGTTCTTTTTAAACTGCCAGAATTAGAGAAACAAGATAAGGAAGATGCCGACCCTGAGCAAAAAAACAAGAGAAAACGTCTAAAAACAATTTAAATGAAATAAAAATGGCAAAAGTTATCATAGGAGGTCAAAAACACCTCAGCATTCCAAACTTACCTCGAAATTCTCGGCATACACTCATCTACCCCAAGCCTTTCCCCGCAGGCAGATATCCTATAGAAAAAATTTGGTATCCTTTAGCCAGTTTTATGGCTTGGCAACCTGTATGGCAAAGATACCAAGCAATTCATTCTTTCAACAGAATTTTATATACAAATAAACCTTGGTTTCTCACCTTTGAGGATCATCGTGTTTTATATAGAAATCCTCAAAATCAAGTTGAAGCAGCAATTTATGAATTATTAAATAATCGATTAGCACTAGACAATTGTCAAAAAATTATTGCAATTTCTGATTATGCCAAGTTGAGATTAATCAAGCGGATAGAAGGTTGGAAAATAGAAGAAAAAGTAAGTAAGAAAGTGGATGTTATTCATCCCAATTTCCCAATAAAAGTTAAGCAATCGAAACTTTATCAGGAACAACAAAATCTCCAGCTTGTATTTATCGGAAATCACATTGCCCGTAAAGGTGGAGTTGTTGCTTTAAGACTAGCTCAGAAAGCTGAAAAACTAGGTTTGCCGATTACTGTACATATAATATCGGGACTAGAACATGGTTCAGGAGTTCCAACTGATTTCCCCGATCGCAGTAAATATGTAGAGGATTTAAAGTTACTGAAATTAAGTAACGTTGTATTCCATAGAAATATTCCTAATGACAAAGTTCTTGAGCTATTATCGCAAAGCCATTTTCAATTAATGGCAACATTACATGATACTTATGGCTATAGTATCATTGAAGGTTTTTCTGTTGCAACTCCTGTAATTACGACAAATGTATGCGCCTTACCAGAGTTTGTTCGTAATGGTGAAAATGGCTATATTTTAGAGTTGCCAATTAATGAAATTAGGCACTGGAGCAATTGGCTACATGGAGACAAAACTAAAACCGATGAATATTGGGAAATTGTCGATAGCACTTATGACTATTTAGCAGAACAAGCATTACAACAAATTATGCAATTTCTTGATAGAAGTGATAAGCGAGAACATTACGAATTTCTAAGTGCAGGAGCATTAGCTCAAGCGCAACTTGTACATAACTCCGAAAAGCAAAATGAGTTATTTGATAATCTCTATGCGGCTGCGGCGGTGGGAGTATAAAGAATTAAAAGCAATCTTATTCGGTTTTTGACTGACTGTAAATTAAGGTAAGAGTAGCTTAATAAACTTAATGAAAATTAATTTTTATAAGGTTATTATCAAAATAGAAAAATTAATTAATAAAAATCATGGATAATTATCCTTTAATTTCTGTAGTTATCCCGACTTATGGTAGAGAGGAAGCGCTACGAGATAGCATTGTAGATGTCCTGAAACAGGATTATCCCAATTTTGAAGTTTTAGTAGTAGACCAAACCCCAACACACCAACCAGAAATTCAAGCCTACCTAGAAGAGATGGCAGATGTAGGTAAAATTAAATGGTTGCGATTAGATTGGGCAAGTTTGCCAGGGGCGCGAAATTATGCTGTGCGGCGGTCTTCTGGTGAAATAATATTATTTATAGATGATGATGTTCAGCTAACCCCAGAATTGTTAACAGCCCATGCGAAAAATTATTTGCAAAACCCAGAAGTGGGGGCTGTGGCTGGACGGGTGTTTGACAGAATGAAATTAGGTGATTCTGGAGGAGATTTACAGATTGAATATTTGCCTCCCGAAGCTATGGACCCAGGAATTGCTTGGTATCATATTGATTTAGTACATACCACCAAGCCCCAACAAGTACTGACAGCGAGGGGCTGTAATATGTCATTTCGCCGCGAAATTTTTACTAAGTATGGATTGAGGTTTGATGAGAGGTTTCGCGGTAGTGCAGTGCGCGAAGAGTCAGATTTTTGTTTGCGGGTGCGACAAACCGGGTATAAAATTTGGTACGACCCAGAAGCCCATTTGGTGCATTTAGGCGAAGAAACAGGGGGTTGTCATGATATTAGTATGCGATCGCTAAAATATCAACTCACCTTTTATCACAACCATTTCCTACTAGGGCTGAAAAACCTGACTGCGACTCAAGCTTTACGCCTATACGGTCGTTTATTTGACTGTCACGTTCTGGGACGACCACCTTGCCATAAAAGTGGTTCCCCCATCAAAATTGCCACTCGCGGTATTTTCTACATTTTGGGTTTTTTCAAAGCCTTGGGTACTGTCATCCAATCACTATGGAACGATGGTCAAATTTACAGCCGATTGGATAAACAAGTTTAGTTATTAGTCATTTGTCATTGGTCATTAGTCATTAGTGAATAACAAAGGATAGATGAAAATCTTAGTTGCTAGTCATACTTATATCGTAGACCTCAACTGTGAGAAATTACGCGCTTTATCTCAACTAGAACCTGACATTGAAGTGACAGTTGTAGTCCCAAAGCGCTGGAAACCAGGCGGTGTACAAAACAGAATTATTGAAACTGAATACCGCGATGAAGGCAAATTTAGAATAGTTCCAGTTTCTAATTTTAGTCAAAATCATCAGGGACTCCTTACTTTTGGAGCCGATTTGATATCTTTATTAAAACAATTTCGCCCGCAAATCATCCAAGTTGAACAAGGTTCTAGAGCCTTGGCTTATACTCAGATGATTGCCTTAAATCAGCTATTAGGACTCAAGGCAAAAAATATATTTTTTACCTGGTGGAATCTTCCTTACCAACTGAAACGACCAATTTATTTATTAGAGAAATATAACCTTAACCACAGCCACGGCATTATTTCTGGCAATCAGGATGGAGCAGAAGTTTTGCGACAACGGGGATATAAAGGAGCAATTAAAGTCATGCCGCAACTGGGCATAGATGAAAGTTTATTTACTCCCAAAGCTCAACCAGAGTTAGCAGCTAAATTTGGTATTCATAAAGAGGATTTTGTAGTAGGTTTTGTAGGGCGATTTGTCCAAGAAAAGGGTTTATTAACGCTTTTGCAAGCCTTAATTACATTGAAAAATAAACCTTGGAAATTACTATTATTGGGGCGAGGAGAGTTGCAAACTGAATTACTCAGAATCGCAGCAGAAAACAATATTAAAGAACGGTTAATTTTAATCGAAAGTGTTCCTCACGATGAGGTTGTAAGTTATATCAATTTAATGAGTACTTTAGTATTACCTTCAGAAACAACTTACAAGTTTAAAACTTTAACTTCTGCTGGCTGGAAAGAGCAATTTGGTCATGTGCTAATTGAAGCGATGGCTTGCCAAGTTCCTGTGATTGGTTCTGATTCCGGCGAAATTCCCTATGTCATTGGCGATGCTGGCTTAGTATTTCCTGAAGGTGATGTTCAAGCTCTGGCTAATTGCTTAGTTCAATTAATGGATAAACCAGATTTTGCTCATAATCTCGGTGAAATGGGTTATCAAAAAGCAATGGTTCAATATACCAATAAAGCTTTGGCGAAACAGCAATTAGAATTTTATCAAGAGTTGGTCATTAGTCATTAGTCATTGGTCATTAGTGAATAATAAAGGATAAAAGATAAATGACGAATGACAAAAAAATGAAAGTATTACAAATTGTTCCCTCAATTTCTCTAATTTACGGTGGGCCGAGTCAAATGGTACTTGGATTAGCTCCGGCGTTAGTAAAAGAGGGAGTGGAAGTTACAATTCTCACAACTGATAGTAATGGTGATAATGGTCAAACACCTCTGGATGTTCCTTTAAATTGTCCCATTAAACAAGATGGCTATGAAATAATTTACTTTCGTTGTGCGCCTTTTCGCCGCTATAAATTTTCTCTAGATTTATTAAACTGGCTAAAAAATCATGCTCACGAGTTTGACATAGCACATATCCATGCTCTATTCTCCCCAATAATTAGTGCTGCTGCTATTGTGTGTCGCCAGCAAAAGCTACCTTATATTTTCCGTCCTTTGGGTACTCTCGATCCGGCTGATTTACAGAAGAAAAAGCAATTAAAACAGCTTTATGTTGCAATTATAGAACGCCAAAATTTAGCTGGTGCGGCAGCTATTCATTTTACCAGCGAGCAAGAAGCTAAGATATCAGAAAGATTTGGAGTATCTACACCAGATTTGGTGATTCCCTTGGGTGTGATTCCCCGTCAATCTTCTATTAAAAATGTATGTAGTCAGCTAGAAATACCAAAGGATGTGCCTTTGGTGCTGTTTATGTCACGAATTGACCCGAAAAAAGGGTTAAATTTGTTGATTCCGGCGCTAGAGAAGCTGTTAACGGTTGGTTATAAGTTTCATTTTGTCTTAGCTGGGACAAATCCTCAAGATCCAGATTACGAACAAAAGATAATATCCCAAATTCAAAATTCACCACTGCGATCGCACACTACAATTACAGGCTTTGTCACTGGTGAACTCAAAGTTAGTTTACTACAAGCTGCCGATTTATTTGTCTTGCCTTCCTACTACGAAAATTTTGGGATTGCTGTAGCTGAAGCGATGGTTGCAGGTGTACCCGTAGTCATTTCTGACCAAGTGCATATTTGTCAACAGATACGTGATAGTGAGTCGGGTTGGGTAGGCGCAACAGATGTCCAAGCACTGGTAGAGTTACTCCAAGAAGCTTTGCAAAATCCCGCAGAACGCCAGCGACGGGGATTAAACGCCCAAAAATATGCATTAGAAAATTTTAGCTGGGATGCGATCGCAAGGCAAACAATTCAAGCCTACCAAAAAATTCTGGACAACAAATTAATTTAACCCAACGCAGACAATAGCAGTTTTTGCCAAATAGGTGCTAGAACCGCTTTGACAACGATATCCGCAATCACAAAACCAATCCCAATTAACATATAAGTTTTTGGAAAGGGAGACTTCGGAACTTCGCCTCTGATGCGATTTAATAAATTTAATCCTAATGCAGCTAAAGCCACCCCAGTGGCGATAAACCCGATTATCCGCAACAATGACCAAGGATACCACCCTAAAATAGCCGCTAACCAAGGTTTAGCACTAACTTTTACCAGTTCTGCAACATAAAAATTCATGTAGTTCAGCATCCAAGTGCCGAATATCAATGCCACGCTACTAATAGTGGCAACGCAGAGAATACAAAAAATACCGTAGTGCAATAAATGGTCTGGTAAAAATAAATTGAGTGAACCTTCCATACCTTCGCCCGTGCGAATCCAGTGAAACATCTCTGTAGTGTATGACTGTCCACGGAGGATGACTTTTGCTGCTGTTTCTGGTGCGATCGCAGTTGCTACAATTACAGCAATACTCTGCAACACTCCCCACAGCAACATCCACCAAAAAGCACTTTTATATTGTTGACGACGCACTTGTAACAAGAAAATGGGATAGGGAACAGCAGTACCTAAAATCGGCATCAACCAGGGAACTCCAAAAACAAAACTTGCTGTTGTGCTGAGGATAACACCAATCACTAAAAAGATTACTATCATCATAAGTAATTCAAAATTCAAGAATAATAAACATATTTGTAGTCTTTCTTCTGACTATTTGCTTTATAACAATTGAATTTGTAATAAACCTCATCTATGTTGAAACCTAGAGTTTTTTAAAAGATATATTTATGTAGGTTGGTTGGAGTGAAACGCAACCCAACATTATCAGCTTATTTATGTTGGGTTACGCTATCGCTGCACCCAACCTACAAAGCTTATAGTCAGCTAAGTCGGTAGACATAATTAAATATAAAATAAACTCTTAGTTTGTAGTGAGCGATTTATCGCTCAGAGTAAGGATTATCAGGACTAAAGTCCTTACTACAAACTTGAAATTTATTTATGCCTAGATACTTATCACCCTGATATTTGCAATCTTCTATGTAAAGAAAAACCTATAGGGAAAAAATAATAAACTAAAGCATATATGGGTACTTTAGTCAATAGTTTTGATCCCCTTTTAATCACTTATCTGAGAGCGCTGACAACCTAAAATTTTGTTTCAAACTGCTAAAGTCCGATTGGGAAATCGGGGTTTTATGTCATGATGACATACTAGAATATATATGCCTTTCTAACTACAGGGAATCTCACATGGCTCTCCGTCTAGGTGACACAGTACCCAACTTTACGCAAGCCTCAACACACGGCGACATCGATTTTTACCAATGGGCAGGTGACAGCTGGGTTGTGCTGTTCTCTCACCCTGCTGATTTTACACCTGTTTGTACAACAGAACTCGGCACAGTTGCCAAGCTAAAACCAGAATTTGACAAGCGCAATGTCAAAGCGATCGCACTCAGCGTTGATGACGTAGAATCTCACAAAGGCTGGGTTGGAGATATTGAAGAAACTCAAAGCACCACCCTTAACTACCCAATTTTGGCGGATGCAGATCGTAAGGTTTCTGAACTTTACGACATGATCCACCCCAATGCTAATGCGACTGTGACAGTGCGATCGGTTTTCGTGATTGACCCCAATAAGAAACTCCGCCTAAGTTTCACCTATCCTCCCAGCACGGGACGTAACTTTGATGAAATTTTGCGGGTAATTGATTCTCTGCAATTGACTGATAATTACAGCGTGGCGACACCAGCTGACTGGAAAGATGGAGAGGATGTTGTAATTGTCCCCTCACTGAAAGATCCAGAAGTACTTAAAGAGAAATTCCCCAAAGGTTACGAGGAAATCAAACCCTATCTGCGGATGACTCCTCAGCCTAACAAGTAAATCTGAGAATGATTTCGGATAAAAAGCAAAGGCGCAAAGATATAACTTTGCGTCTTTGTTTCTTTGGGTGAGAATATAGTTAGTGGGCTAGGCATCCGAACCTGGAGGAAATCTCGATGTTTTCATCCCCTTTGGTTTTGCAAATTCCGTCATCAATGCAAATGACAGACGAACAATTTTTTGATTTCTGTCAGATGAATCGAGACTTACGCATTGAGCGAAATAAATTTGGAGAGATATCAATTATGCCGCCTACAGGTGGTACAACAGGCAACCGTGGAGGCAACATCTTTGGGCAACTGTGGGTGTGGTCGGAACAAGATAGTACAGGTATAACTTTTGACTCTAGTACTGGATTTAAACTATCAACAGGTGCAAACAGATCGCCAGATGCTTCTTGGATTAAGCTAGAACGGTGGAATTCTCTGTCTCCAAAACAACAAGAAAAGTTTGTACCCATTTGTCCAGATTTTGTAGTGGAACTCAAATCTCCTAGCGACAACCTTCAGACTTTGAAGGAAAAAATGGAGGAATATATGAATGAGCCAGGAATACAGTTAGGCTGGTTGATTGACCGTAAGCAGCGTAAAGTTTATATTTATCGTCCTGGATTGCCAGAGGAATGTTTGGATAATCCTGCTAGTCTAAGCGGTGAGTCGGTATTGCCTGGGTTTATTTTGAATATGAGTAAAATTTGGTAAGAAAATTTTATTTAAATTTAGGCTGACGACGATACAGCAATTTAAATTGGGAAATTGGTGTGACATCTAAGGGTAATTGAATGGTAAAAGTGCTACCTTTACCTAATTGGCTCTGCACATTTAAACTACCTTGGTGTGAATGAATAATTGCCTGAGCGATCGCTAACCCTAATCCAGAACCACCAGTTTTACGAGAGCGATCGCTATTTACCCGGTAAAAGCGATCAAAAATCCGAGTCAGTTCCTGGTGGGGAATACCAATACCTGTATCTTGAACTTGAATCACAGCATAGTTTTCACTGCGATCTAAGACAACAGTTACCTTTCCAAATTGTGGCGTGTATTGAATTGCATTGATAATTAAATTAGAAACCAGACGATAAAGTTGCTCAGAATCACCTACGATATTTAGAGGTTGCTCGACTCTGATTGCAGATGTCAGCGTCACTTTGGCAGAAAAGGCGATCGCTGCAAATTCCTCTATTAAGTCATTGACAATATCATTTAAGCAACATTCATGTCGTAATGGCAGAGGTTGCCGATCTAGGCGAGCCAAGAGGAGCAAATCAACAACTAAAGAAGTAAGCCGATGATTCTGACGGTTTATAGTTTGTAGAATTTCCCGCGCTTCGATTTCATCCAATTTCGGCATCAACAAGGCTGATTCCACCGTTGCTTGTGTTGCAGCTAAAGGTGTTCGCAATTCATGTGCGACATCTGCTGTAAATTGTTGGATTTGTCTATAGGATTGATAGATAGGTTGCATCGCCAATCCTGCTAACCACCAGCTAGCAATACTAACCACAACCATCGTGGTAGGCAATCCTACGACTAAAATTAATTTAACAGCATCCAGATAACTATTGAAATCTTCCAGACTTCGCCCCACTTGGATGTATCCCCAATCACGATTGTCTTGAGTGTGCAGTCCAAATGAAATTTGGTGGTATGGGTTGCCTTTGCTGTCTTTGAGAGTTTGCCAAAGTTTTTTATTAAAGACTAGAGAAAGTTCATCTGGATGAGAACCTGCGATCGCAATCAAGCGTCCTGAATTATCAAAAAAACGTACATAGTAGTAGCCTTGATGAATTGCGCTGAGAATATGCCTTTTAGAACTTGACTGCTGTTGAATGCAGCTTTCCCCAATTACACAAATATTTGGTAAAAGCTGCTTTACGACTGCTTCAATGCGTCCGGGTTGCTTTAGTTTCAGTTCGATACTGTCGTGTATCGTTCCCGCGACAGATTCCAGTTCTCGGTCTAATGCTACCCAATGGGCATGAGATACGGCTTTGTATACGCCGAATCCGCACAGACTTAAAATCACAGCCATGACAAGCGCATACCACAGAGCCAAACGTACCCGCGTTAGGTTAAAGAGTTTATTTTGATTCATAATCCACGTAGTTAGTAGCCATGCAGCTTGAGCCTTACAAGGAAAACAGTTAGATAGAATTTATAAATCCTAAAAATGGTCGAGTCAGGCTATTGCTGCGCGGTCGAAGGTGCGACCCTAACGGATGGATAAACTCATACTGTTTCGAGATATTAAGCGAAACAACCTACTAACTACAATAAGCCAGACTGCTTAATCTAGGAGTATTTACTAAGTCAGTATTGGCTATCCAACCATTACCGGATAACTCTCCAGGGAAACTTCTGGAAAGGTCGATTTCTACCCAAATGTAATTTTCAGATTGGTATGACTTAACTACATTACCTGTAACCAAGTTCACAAACACGATTGCGTTTGGATAAAGTGTTGTAATATAATCTCCTTTTAGACTTGCTTGGCGACGTAGAGTTTCAGTTTGCACAATTTGCCGACATACACTGCCAATAGTAGGCTTACTTAACAGGTTTTGAGTGTTGTTATTTGTCTGACAAAATTTCAGCGCAGCAGTTTGAATAAACCCTGAACTCGGAGATTTAATTCTGACAAATCTATCTCCACTAACTGGTATATATGCTAAAGTAATCCTTGTTTGTGCCGACAATATTCTGATAGCATTGGATGATGTTGAAGGTTCTTTAAAAATTGGAGTATCTACTTTAGTTGCACGACAACTCGACTGTGAAGAATTGGAGGGAATCTGGGTGATTTGAGCAAATACAGGTACACTCAGAGCGAACGTAGCAATCTTTACTAAAGTAAAAATAGACAATAACTTCTGAAATTCCACGCTTTTTCCTCAATATCAGTTACGTGAAGACTGTACATTATATTTGGAACTTATAAACTCTGACGTTAAAAAATGAGTTTAGAGTGAATACCAATGGTTCCTAATTTTCTACTATCACAAGTTAATCAACTAACAGATCCAACAGCAATACCAATACTGTTCGGTTGTTGTGGAGATAGTGATTTGATTGACAGTAGAAAAGTACATAGATATGTAGTACTTAAAGTGTAACTTTTTCCTGAAACTGCTTCCCAGTATAAAATGCAGGCACTTTGGTAGCCAGAATTGTTATTGTCTCATTGGTTTTTTACCTAAAAATTGCTGTAAGAACGGGGGCTTTCATCGGTGAGATTGAAACGATATCCCACACCATGCATAGTTTCAATGGGGTTCCCACAGCCACTACTGGCTAATCTGCGACGCAGCAAACGTATTTGAGCCGCCACAACATTACTAACGGGTTCTGCACTCACCTCCCAAAGCTGATTGCGAATCTGTTCAGTTGTAACAATTTGGTGCGGATGCTTCATAAAATACTCTAGTAGCTGGAATTCTTTATTAGTTAAAGGAATAACCTGTTTATCCCCTTGATGGTTCTGACTGACAACCATACTGTTGCTGTAATCGAGAGTCAGGTTGCCAACAGTTAACTCCTTGGATTGAAATTGGGGCGATCGCCTCTGCAAAGCACGCAACCGCGCCAACAATTCTGCCATACCAAAAGGCTTCACTAAATAATCATCAGCACCTGCATCCAATCCAGCAACTTTATCTTCCATCCTATCTTTAGCTGTCAGCATCAAAACTGGCAGAGGATTACGCCGTGTTCGTAGCCGACTACACAGTTCTAACCCAGACAATCCCGGCAACATCCAATCGATAATAGCCAAAGTGTACTGCGTCCACTGGTTTTCTAGATAATCCCATGCCTCATTACCATCTAAAACCCAGTCAACTACATACTTTTCCAGATTCAAGGTACGCTTAATTGCCGAACCCAAATCTGGCTCATCTTCGACTAGCAGGATTCTCATATAATTTATCCGCCAACAATTAATTTGTATCTCTCAAACTCTAATTTCTCCGTGTTCTCTGTGGCTCTGTGGTTCGTTATTGCTTACATATTTATTTATTAAAACTAAAACGCCCATCTACTTTTTTGCCATCAACATCTACAAACATCTTCACTTGATATTGACCTGAAGATTTTTCTGGCAGCAAAACAGTATAGTGTTTACCTTCTTGATCATAAGTAAGATTTAAAGTTTTCTGGCTTCCATCAGGTGTCTGAACTTGAGCCTTTACTTTAGCATTAGATATTGCTTCGTGATTGTCGCCTTTTAGCAAATAGAAATCCATGTGAGTTCCATTAGCTTCTTTCTCAGGTACAAACTCTAAATGATAGGCTCCTGTCTCCACCACTTGACCTCCTTTAGATTCACCGTCCTGGCTAGATGTTTTGGCAGTCGGCGAAGCTGGAGAATTAGCATTTGAGGTAGAAATAGCTGGACTTTTTTCTGTATTAGCCGCTTGATTACTATTACTACAAGCTCCCAAATAAAGCAGTCCTAAACTTCCTATAACAATTAAGCTAGATTTTAGTGAAATCATTGATTTACTCCAAATCATAATCATAAACAAATCTCAAATCGCAACTATAATACTTAATTTTTGGCGACATCAATCTTTTGTAAGAAAATAGTATTATTAGGAACCAAAAACTTTCTAAACTGAGAATACAAAGCTGGAATAACTAATAGTGTTAATGCTGTCGAGGTAAATAAGCCACCTAACACTACTATCGAAAGTGGTTGCAAAATTTCTTTACCAGGGCCACTGTCAACTACTAATGGTGTTAATCCTAAAGCTGAGGTGAAAGCTGTCATTAAAATAGCGTTCAGGCGTTCCATTGAACCTTTAATAAGCACTTCTTTAAGAGGCATTCTTTCACCAAATTTGGTATTGTAATTATCTACCAAAAGCAAACCATTACGAGTGGCAACTCCAAATAGAGTGATAAAGCCAACTAAAGAAGCAATAGAAATCACACCATCTGTCAAAGCTACTGAAAATACTCCTCCCACCAATGCCAAAGGTAAGTTAATCATAATCATGATGGTAGAAGGGATAGATTTGACTGAAAGATACATAATTACTGTAATGACGACAAAAGCGATCGCACTAGAAATTAAGATATTCTGGGTGGCTCGTTCTTGCGCCTCAAACTGCCCTGCATATTGAATATAGTAACCAGAGGGAGGATGCACTTGTTGGTTAACTTTATCTCGAATTTCATTGACAATAGAGCGCAAATCTCTACCGCTAGCATTAGCCGAAACAACAATCAAGCGGGAAACATTTTCTCGGTTAATCGTATTTGGTCCTGTGCCATTGTTAATTATGGCAACTTGTGACAAAGGAATCTTTTGTCCGTTAGGAGTATCAACTAATAAATTGCCAATAGTATCCAAATTTTGACGCGCATCTGGTTTTAACCACACAACTAAGTCAAAAGTTTGTTGTTTCTCCAAAACTTGGGAAACTACTTTCCCATTGAGAGTAGTTTCAACAATTTTAGAAAGTTTTCCTGCTGTTAAACCATATCGAGAAGCAGCTTGGCGGTTAAACTTAATTTGTATTTGTTCGACTGGTACTTGAGGCTCTAGTTGTAAATCAACAACACCATTAACGGTTTTCATTACTTCATTTACTTGGCTCCCAATGATGCGGAGTTCTTCTAATTCTGAACCAAAAATTTTGATTGCGATCGCACTTCTCACACCAGACAAAACCTCATCCATCTGGTGAGAGATAAAACCACCAATATTTGGTGCTACTCCTGGTAATTTAGCAAACTCTTCCCGCAGCTTTTTAATAGTTCCCTTCCTATCTTCCATCGCTGCTTTGCTCAACTCGATATCCAAATGTCCGAAATTTACCCCTGCTGCATCTGCATCGCCAGGCGCACGTCCAGAACGCAACTGCACATAGGGAAATCTAGAGTCTCCCTTCAGCGCGTCTTGAAGTGCTTCTCCAGCTGCATTGGTGGCTTCCAAAGATACACCAGGATAAAGAGTGAGAGTATTCACTAAAGTTTGTTCTTGAAATTCTGGTAAAAACACTCTTCCAAAGGAGGGAGCAATTACAGCAGCCGCTACTAAACTGGCAACAGCTAGGGTTAAAATAATTCCAGAATGCCGCAGAGAAAATTCTAACAGTGGATGATAAAGCTTCTTAAAAAATCTTGCGATCCAAGGCTCCTTTTCTGGCAAGTTACCGTAAGGTAATAAGATTGCACATAATGCCGGAGTTACTGTCAACGCTGTGATACTAGAACCGATAACTGCCGCTATATACCCTAATCCCATTGGGATAAAAATACTACCTTCTACACCAGCTAATGCAAAAACTGGGGAGAAGACAACTAGGGTGATTATAGTGCCTCCAAAAAGTGAATCACGCACCTCTTGACAACCGTGAAAAACTACATCTAAAACTGGGCGCGGGTTGGAGGAGTATTTATTCTCTCGCAGGTTACGATAGACGTTTTCGGCATCGACAATTGCATCATCAACGGCTGAACCAATTGATACTGCTAATCCTCCCAAGGTCATGGTATTTAAACCTTGTCCTAGCCAATTTAGTAATAGTAGTCCTATGAGTAAAGATAAGGGTAGGGTCGTTAGGCAAACAGCTAGATTCCGCCAATTCATCAAAAATGGAATCAGGATAATTGCAACAATAATACTGCCTTCAATCAAAGCTTCTCTAACATTTTCAATAGAAGAATCAATATAGTTTTCTTGTCGGAAGGTAGGGGTGATATTAATATCTTTGGGTAGGGCAGATTTTACTTCTGACATCGCCTGTTCTATAGCACGGGTAACGGTAGGAGTATCGGCTTGAGGCTGTTTATTAATCATCACAATAATTGCCTTTTGACCGTTAAAACTGCCATCACCCCGTTTGATAGCTGCACCAATTTGGACATCAGCTACATCGGATATTTTTACAGGTGTACCGTTGTGGGCAATAATTACTGACTGCTGTAACTCTTCAATAGACTCAATCCGTCCAATACCTCGAATTAATTTTTCTCTATCGGATGTAATTAAATAACCACCCGGTGCATTAACATTGGCAGCAGATACAGCCTCTTGCACATTTTCTAAAGTGACATTAAAAGCTTGTAACTTATCTGGGTCAATTAATACTTGATATTGGCGAGTATCGCCGCCATAGGCTACAACCTGACTAACACCTGGAACAGCTAAAAGGCGATTTGTTACTTGCCAATCTACAAGGCGGCGCACTTCCATCAAAGGAGTATTTTCAGAAGTGAAGGCGTATTGCAGTACAGTACCTATGGGGGAACTGGTGGGGGAAATTTGCGGAGTTTCCACTCTTTCAGGAAGCTTACTAGAACTTTGTTGTAATCGCTCTGTTACCAATTGGCGAGCTTGATAGATATCGCTTCCCCAATTAAAAATTACTTTGACAACGGAGACTCCTGACGCACTAGAAGAACGTACTGCTGTTACTCCTGGAGTACCGTTAATTGCGCTTTCAATTGGTAAAGTTACTAAAGATTCAACTTCTTCTGGTGCTAATCCTGGTGCTTCAGTTTGAATTTCAACTTGGGGTGGTGCAAAGCTAGGGAAAACATCCAACGGCATTTGGATAATTGTCCGAAATATCCAAAGTGTTAGGACAATTGTACCCAGGATAACTAACCAACGGCGGGCGATCGCCCATTTAATAATCGCACTCAGCATTATTCTTTCTGAATCTTAATTTCTGAATCTTCACTCGCTGTCCGGTGATTATCAACCCATTCTTCCGATGGATCTACTTGTACAGAACTGGCTAGTTGAAGTTGATTGGTGCGACGGCTAGACCAAAAAGCACCTGCAATGAAAGCGATCGCAGTTAATCCTGCTCCTGCTCCCAGTAGCCACAGTGGTGCTGGCTCTGTTTTCGTCTGTACAGGGGTTTCTGGGTGTTCGTCTACTTTTGGCTTAGTGTCGCCACGTAAAGACTGAGCATAAAGCTGAGGCGATCGCACTGTTACGATCAAATCATCCTCGAATAAGCCAGTTTTGACCTCAACCATATCCCCAGAGGTTCGACCTAAAGTAACTTCAACAGGCTGATAGGCGTTGCCATTTTGTACATAAACCTGTTTTTTGCCATTAGCTTCAACTACAGCCGCGCTCTTAATTGCTAATATGCCTGATGATGTTTGGTTTGTAACAACTTCTAATTCTGCAAACATTCCTGGTTTTAGCACTCCACCAGAATTTTCCAGTTCAGCTTGCACTGGTACGACTCGCGTTTCCCCTTCCACAACAGAACCAATTCGGGTAATTCGTCCGATGAAGGTACGATTAGGTATGGAAGCAACTTTGACCCTTACTTGTTGACCACTTCTTACCTGATTCAAATCTTTTTCATAAATATTCGCGGTGGCAAAAACGCGACTGTCATCAATAATTCTCATCAACTTCCCACCCGCATCTTCAAATGATTGACCTAGGGTAACTTCCCGATCGGCAACTTTGCCGGAAATTGGAGATGTTACGGTAACAAGTCCTTGAGCATTGGCGCGGGTTCCTAATTGAGAAAGCCGAGTTTGATAAATACTATTACTTAGTTGAATACGAGATTTTGCTATCTGAACGGCTGAATCAGCGCGTTTTAGCTGATTTTCTGCCTCGATAACATCACGACGACTGGCGGCTTTCGCAAGGTCGGCTTTGGCTTGAGCTAACTGAGTTTCCGATTCAAGAGCGTTACGACGTGGTAAAGCGCCAGCATTAACTAACCGTTGATCTTGGTTAAACTTTTCTTGAGCAAAAGCCACTTGGCTTTGTGCTTGAGCGATTTCAGCTACGGCTATTTGTTGATAGCGATCGCTATTTTGTTGAGCTAGCCTTAAATCTGCCTGCGCTTGCTGTAAATCAGCCTGGCCTTGGGCAAGTTTTTCCTGGGAGTTAACCCGCATTTCCACCAATTCAGGGCTGGATATAACGGCAACTGGTTGACCTTTTTTCACCATGACACCAGGTTCCACCAATAACTCAACGACTTTCGCTTGAGAAATTGGTGTATTTACTTCCACTTTTTGGCTGGGTAGAGTTTCAATCTGTCCAGTAGTTTTAATACCAACAGCTAGCTGCTGGCGTTTGACAGGTTCAACTTTAATTCCTAGCCGTTTGGCTGTTTGGGCATCAACTTGAATAGAGCTACTAGCGCCAGTTGCTTCACTTCCTCCTTGAAACTCATTTCCGTGTCCGGTGTGAGCCAAAACAACTGCGGGACTAGCAAGTAACAAAACACTGAACAGTGTCCCAGAAACACAGAGGATAGCTGTAAGTGGTTGGGAATAGGAGTTAGGCATTGCTATCAAAAGTCTTTGGATACAGAGGCAGAGAAAATACAGTGGTTCGGTCTCACTACCCAGTCTTCCATTGAGAAATGAAATTAGGATGAAATTAGGCTGCGTAGGCGTAACCCATTGTAGACATCGCTCCTGAAATAACCAAACACCCACCCCAAATTCTCAACTGCAAATACATATTGGTTACTTGCAGATTCACACAGATACTTAGAGGATGTCTGAAAAGTATCAAATATTTGTTGATCCCCCCTAACCCCCCTTAAAAAAGGGGGGAATAAGAGTCTTAAAGTCCCCCTTTTTAAGGGGAGCCACTGCGGTCTTGGGGTCTCCCCAAGTGGAGCATGTGGCGTGGATTTAGGCGGATCTCCAAGTGTTACGTGTATACAACAAAACTTTTCAGACATCCTCTTATAAAACCGCCGCAAAAACCACATTACGAATTACGAACTACGAATTACTTGTTGTACCAAGCTTTCCGCCACTGTTGCATTTCTTTAATTTCTATCTCTTGGGCTTTAACAATTTCTTGGGCTAATTTCTTAATTTCAGGGCGCTTAGACTTACTTAAGGCATCTTGAGCCATTGTTACAGCCCCTTCATGGTGAGGAATCATCGCATTGATAAAGCGCAAATCAAACTCAGCATCGGCTGCACCTAAATCTTGACTCATCATCATAGTTTTCATTTGATCAGACGACATTTCCATCATGTGGCTCATTTGACTGTTGTAAGCCATTGGTTTATCTCCCGCCTTGGGATACCAAGCTTGTCGCCACTGCTTCATCTGAGTGATTTCTTGGTTTTGCGATTTGATGATATTGTCTGCTAGTTTTTTGATTTCAGGACGTTTTGATTTCACCTGTGCTTCTTTCGCCATTTCCACCGCCCCTTGATGGTGCGGTATCATAGCATCGATAAATCGTAAATCAAAATTAGCATCGGCTGGGCCTAAATCCATTCCCATGCTGTGATTCATCATGCCACCACCGTGGTTCATCATCTGCTTGTCGTTAGCATTGGTGGCGGTTTCCTTTGTTGCTTGGGTTTGGTTCTGGGAAGCAGTACTAGTACAACCTGTCATTAACGCATTGGCTGAAGCGATCGCAGTCAAGGTTAACGCCAAAAAGCCATTCCTCAAAGATAGCAGTTGCATAAGTCTCACCTCATAATTTCCTAATTCTATATTTACTTATTAGCTTGGCAGCCAGAAATGAAATTAGGATGAAATGTAACTTTTTAAATAAGTCCAGTATCTTGTTGTTTATTTATCACTCAAAATTGTGTAAGCATCATTAACTAAGTGCATTTTTTCTTGTGCTTGTTTGAGCAATTGCGGCTGATTCACAAACAAATCTGGATGCCATTTTTTTACTAAAGTTCGATAAGCCTGCTTTACCTCAGCCTGAGAAGCATTTGTTTGCAATCCTAAAATGCCGTAGGCGCGAGTAATCTTATCTTTTTCCGTTTGGGCTTTTGGTTGGCTGGGTGCTTTATTGCTTTGAGTTGTATTTTGCTGTTTGCTAGTTTGGGAACCAGGCGATCGCATCTCTGCTTTCATCCGCGCTATTTCCTCATTGAGTTCCCAATCACGAAATTTCGCCTCTACCTCTTCGGGAGGCGGAGACGGAGAAGCTTTTGGCGATGGTAGTGGAGAAACAGATTCTACCCTTGTGCTAGTATTCTTAGCAGTATTTTCCTGTTTTTGCTTAATAACAGGATCTTTTTCAGGGGAAAGTTTAACTCTTTCTGGCTGTGGTGAATATTTTCTATTGGTATTTGTGTATTTTGGTATTTCTTTATAAGGTTGATAATTTGAGAGTATTTTGACTTTTTCTAATTCTCGTAGCAACTGATTAAAACCATTTTGTAATTGCTGCAAACTTTCACGTTTATTAGTAATTTCTCCTGGTTCTTTGCTGAATTGAAAGCACATTACTTTTTCAGCTTGCCGTTCATATTCAGTTAAAATAGATAACCCTTGACTACTGAAGCCAGATAAGTAATCTTCAATTGCAGTTATACAAAGTTTAGCAACTTCCTGATGATAAGATTCCTTTGCTAATTGATCATCTTGTTTTTGGATATTCTTGTTTAGCAAATAAGAAATACTCCCGACGACAGCAGCGCCAACTGGGCCGCCTAATAACCAACCGATACCACCACCAACAGCGATGGAACCAGGTTCACTCAAATCGTCATTATTGTTTGGCTTTGGGGGTAGTATTACTTGTGGTTCGCTAGGAAAGAGAATTAATAAATCTTGCGGTCGTTCTTCTTGGAAAAACTCGTAAGCTTGATAAAGCCATTTCACAGCAGATAATTGTAATTGATTCAGGTCTTTTTTAAGAATATTTGTTTGCCAATCTTTAAATTTATTTTCTGCCAATGCAACTGCCGCATCAGCTTGATATTTTGTAAGTAGCTTGGGTAATTCTAGCCAATCGCGTAATTCTCCGATGCTGGTAGTGAAACCTTTATAAATTAAGTTAGCTGCTTTTTGCTTAATTTCAATTTTACTATTTTGTTTATCATCAAAAGATTTTATTTCAATAGCAATCGGGTCAATTTTAGCTTTTAATGATAGTTGGATTTGAGAAGCGATCGCTTCCACTCTTGGCAAACGCACACTACCACGATCTGGTTGCAAAATCCCCACAATATTTTGCAAAGCTGTTTCAAAAGCTGCTAACCCGCTACTATTGGCAGCCGCAACATCACCTTTTAATCTAGCTCTTAAAGCAGGTAAAGCATCAACACGATATAAATTACTAAAACCTGGAGGTAATTCGGCTCGAAAGCTTTCTGCGACAAACAGCAAGCGATTTTGAACTTGTTTTTGCTCGTCGGGTTCGAGTAAGTTCAGAAAATTAGCAACAAATATAACTGTTTTAATACCACGATCTAATAGCCAATCTCGCAAATTTTCTCGTTCACCTAAAGTCATTAACTTCCGTGCATCTAATAATTGAATAACTAAATCTGCACCTAAAAGTTGTTCTCGAACTAAATTATCTTGTTCATCTCTATCATTAGTTCCTGGTAAATCAAGAAATTCTACTCCCGTTTCCAAGAAGGGATGCGGGCAAAAAACTTCCACAGATGCTACATCTTTTCGCATCTGCCTATTGCCATCAAGAATTGCAAATTGCTGTAAAATTTCTGTACCACTGCGATAGATTTCTGTGCCATTTAGCAACATGATGCGAGTTCGCACATCAGAGCCATACTTGACAGCAATCGATGCGCCTGTAGTGGGGATTAAATCAATTGGTAAGGTGCGATTCCCTAGCATGGCATTCAGTAAGGTAGACTTGCCATGATTAAAGGGGCCAAATACCGCAATGCGGAAGCTAGGATTAACTAGATGATTGCAAATGGTAATTATATCTTGATGCAATTGTGATTTGCGTTCTAAATTCAGTAATGCGGATGCAGATTTGAGAGAATCTGCTAAATCCTTATAACCTTCATATTGTTGTTGCATAGTTATTTGTTCTCAGGCTCCACGTGGTAATACAAATCATTAGGGCTACTGTCTCACATTATTAAGTAGTTAAGCATAATTCAACATCCAATAAAATCCTAGATCGTAGTGAGTAATTAATCGCTGATAGTAAACGTTATTAGGACTAAAGCCTTTACTACAACAATCTTAAATGAGTGGTGAAAATAAATCTATTATTCTTCTCTCTGCGCTCTCTGCGTCTCTGCGGTTAATTTATTTTTACAAATGATTTAGGACTGCTATACAAACTTTAATTTATTTACGTTTAGCTACTTATACTTCAATACAGTTCAGTTAATGCTAAAAATCTTTGTCAAAGTTTGTTTTTTTTACTAACCGCAGAGGCGCAGAGAACACAGAGAGAAGAAAGAGATGCTTAACTGAACCGTATTGATTTATATTTATGGGAGGTAGAGCCTCCCAATAGCCATTCTATGCTAGAAGCTGGGAACAGATGTGTTAGCTATAGTAGGCTAATAAATTGCTATAGGCTGCCTCTATTTTTTGCAACTGGGCTATTACATCTTCCTGTAAGTTTTTTAAGCGATTGAACTCACCCTCACGATTGATTTCGCGGGTTTGTTTCTGTTTAACTAAATTATCTAATTCAGATTTGCGAGAGACAATATCATCGTTGATCCGTTTACTCACTTCTCTTTCGTAAGAATCAAAACACTCTTTCACGGCATTATATACAACCTGAGATTGCTCATGTGCTACTTGAGGTAGATGTTTAACTAACTCTTTCTTTGCCGTTTTAACTAACTCTTTACGGGCTTGATCTGCTTGCAAAAAGCCTACTCCCAAACCTAGTAATGCAAATCCGATTGGGCCAAGCAAAACCCCTGTCACTGCTGTAATTATCCCGCCAATGCCAATTACAGTGAAGTAGTTTAACAAGATATTTTTCCAATCAAATCCAGCCCCGGCTAGTGCGAAACCAGCAAGATTTCCTTTAGACAGTGATAACAATCCCATTGCCCATTTTGCCCAACCGGGAGAGTTATCTTCTTCAGCAGTAGTAGTGGTATGTACCTTTACGTCTTGTCCGGTGAGCTTTTCTGTAATTTGGTCTGTGATTTGATTGTAAGACGCACCATATTGTGCTGCACTGCGAGAAAGTTCTTTAAAAGCTGCGTTAATATCTTTTTCAGCAGTTAATGTCCAAGCCGCAGATTTGTCAGTAATATATTGCTCAAAGGCTTTTTGCAGTGCGGTGTTAAATGCTTCTCGTTTACCACTACTGAGAAAATCAAACAAATTTAATTCTGGCTGATAGCGTAAGAAGTCGTTTTCAAAGGTATTACCTAAGTTTAAAACGTAACTGCGGAAAGATTCAGAAATCGTTCTTGCTTGAGTGTCTCTGGTATTGATAATTTCTTTTTGGAATTCATCTCGGATACTTGTGAGTTTGTTAAACTCAGGTTCTACTGAATCAATCCGTTTTTTTAATTCATTTACATCTTGGTCAAGTAATGGTATGCGTCTTGCAACTGCTTCGCGGGTATGATTGCAGGCTTGTCTTGCTAAGGTTCTCACTTGACGAAGTTCTGCGATCGCACGTTCTCTGGTAAGAAAAGTATTAAGCGCTTCCATAAACTTCGGAAAGCCAGTCCCATCTAAATCAGCCTGGGGATTCTTTAGCCGTCGTCTGAGTGCTTGAATTGACGAAAGCTCAAACACGCGTTCGTCATAAATATTCTGACCTTCTACAGTACAATATTCTGCTAAATTCGCGTTAAATACTTGCCGCAATCTATTCTCCGATGCTTGTAACTCTTCAACATCATCAGGATCAATCAATGATTCCCGCACCTGATCCCAAGCGTTAACTAAGAAGAAAACTGTCAATCCTCTACCTTTGATATAATTTTCTAGGTAGCGACGCTCACCCAAGGTACAAGGTTGAGAAGCTCTCATCACAAACAAAATTGCATGGCAATTATTTACATAACCCAAAGATAATTCATTTCGTGCTTCTGTATCGTTCAATCCTGGACTATCAACAATTTCAATTCCCTTTTGTAGTAGCGTTAAAGGATACTCAACTACTGCATAATCAACATCGGGAAATGCTTGCTTTTTCTCCTGCTCTAGTTTTTTAGCTTCAGCCGGGTCAATGGTATATTTATATTTAAAATTCTGGAAATCTAGCTGTTGTGGGCTTTTCCCATCATTAAAATGAATGGTAACTTTCTTTTCTGGCCCATAGCGTAAAACTGTTAAGACTGCGGTACAAGGGTTAACATCGCTCGGTAATAAGTTTTCACCAATCAAAGCGTTAAG
Source organism: Nostoc sp. ATCC 53789 (assembly GCF_009873495.1). GTDB lineage: Bacteria > Cyanobacteriota > Cyanobacteriia > Cyanobacteriales > Nostocaceae > Nostoc > Nostoc muscorum_A. Next base: position 1,505,015 of record NZ_CP046703.1, read on the forward strand.
AAACGTACTTTTTCCGCGTTTCATATCGCCTAATACCAAAAGGCGAAATACACCTTGGCGGAGGTTTTTACTAGCTATTGTAATATCTTCAATATCTCCCTCTAAACTGAGCTTTCCTGATGAAGAATCTCCAGCTAACTCAGCTTGATTAATTGTTTCAGCCAGTTTACTTAAACATACAGACATCTCTGATCGCACTTGAGCAACCCGCTCTAAATCTTGGATAAATCTGTCAGTTGCTACCTGATTTGTCATAAAAATTACACCTTTATTAAAGACTGGTTTTTTTAGATTCCAAAAATAATTTGTAAGACATCCATCCCAGCGCACCAACAATAATAAATCCAGCTAACACTGAGGCTATTCTTACTGCAACTAGTGCTACTACACCAAGAGCAAAAAGCTTTCCACCCAGAATCACTTTTTTCATCCAAGGTTTCTGGGAATTTTCTGGCTCATGCTTCACAGTTTGATGAAAAGCCGCATCGTTAACATGGAGGTTGGTTTCCATTTCCCGGAGTCGCAATTCAACTTCTCGTTCCCGTAATAAACGTTCCCGGTGTTCAAGTTCTTTTTGGCGATCGCTCTCAGATGTCATCGGTGTTCATCCCGTTTAAGACAATGAAAAGATGTCAGCATTTACTCATCAATTATGCTGTATCATAACTTACGTAAATATTGGGAAACCCCAGTAAAATTACTATTTAATTTTTCATTACCTATTAAATTTATAGAGTTAAGTACCACAAAATGCACCTATTTTCCAGAATCAAGGCGAAGTGCCTAACTACTAAGGTGCGATCGCATGATCGTATTGCAATACTTTTCGGTTAAGGGGGAAAGGGGAAAGGGAAAAGGTTTGAATTTTCCTTTACCCATTACCCTTTAACCTTTCCCCAGACCAAAAGAGAGATTATTGGGTTTAACCGAAAAGTATTGGATCGTATTGGGCATCTCCAGAAATTAAATATGCGTTACCCAGAACCCATGTAGAGACGTAGCATTGCTACGTCTCTACATGGTTATGCCGTCTGTTTAGAAGTTGCTTTTAAGTCTGCGGTCGATTTTAACCGGGTGATGGTGGCTTTACGAATGCGATCGCTCTTGCGTACCCCGCCTGTCATTTCGTATTCCCGGCTATCTTTGCCATATTTCGACACCACACCACTAACTAAGCGTTCTGAGGTTTCGCAAATGCTCTTTTCAAGGGTTTCTATTTTTGCCTTTGCCGAATCAAGGGCAGTTAGCATCATATTATACTGGTCGATCTGGCTGCGGAGTTGTCCGGTTAACTGGATTAAATTGTTTAAACTGATAGAATCACCAAAGTCAAGGCTGGAATCAATCGATTTAAATCCGATTACTCGCTTTTCGGTTTTTTCTAGCACGGAAGAGCTTCTTTGTTTGCGTGGCATCAATCTATGCTTTTTACTAAACTTTATCTTTCTAGAGTGTCTCAATGGGACAATGTAGCGGTTCAGTAAAGCTTGCAAAAAGAGGTGTTTTTTTAAATAAGATTGGATTGCTAGCTCAGTAATTGCACGATGCTAGACAAGAAATCGTTGAGAATGGACTTGTTTTCTGACAGAATGGACTTGTGTTCTGACAGAATGGACTTGTTTTCTGACAGAATGAACTTGTGTTCTGGCAGAATAGACTTGTGTTCTGACAGAATGGACTTGTGTTCTGGCTGAATGAACTTGTGTTCTGACAGAATAGACTTGTGTTCTGAACGAATATAACAATCAATACAGCCACAGCCTTAACAACAGCACAGATTTGTCCCCATCTGTCCTGATTTTATAGTTAAACTGCGATCGCATCAATGCAGTATCTTCGCCAGTCACGCGATCTGTACCAGCTTATCGCCGATAACCATTAAGGCATTGGCTTTGTTGACGATTGAATTTACTGATAATACGGTGAAGGTTATTGTGCAATCTACCCTTGCAAACCATGCCGCTAAACTTTGCCTTTGCCCTCAGTCAACAGCAAACTTTTGAACTGCGCTGTGATTATGGTTCACGCCGCTTGGATAAAGCACAGTTGGCAGAGCTGATTGATTTGTGTGAGCAAAATTACTATGCTCAACAAAAAGATTATCTACCTTATCTCACTCAGTTGGGACGGCAACTTTATCAATGGCTGGATGGTAAAGAAGGATGGTTGAGAAGGGCACTGGATGAAGCAGATGAGCAAACGATTCTTTTAGATTTAATTAAAACCAGCGAAGCACAGGGATTAAACCCTGAAACAGAACGGGTAGCGTTGGGATTGGCACATTTGCCTTGGGAATTGCTACATGATGGTGCAGGGTTTTTAATAGAACGCCAGAATCTTTCCGTGTTACCAGTGCGTTCTGTGCAGCAGCGTCAAACCCAAGTGATTGGCGTGCAAAATCGCCCGTTGCGGTTGCTGTTTATGGCGACTTCTCCTGAAGATCCCAGAGTTCCACCACTAGGGTTTGAGCGGGAAGAAGCGAACATTTTGCAAGCAACTAAGGATCAGCCTTTGGCGTTGATTGTCGAGGAAAGCGGCTCGGTTGCAGAGTTAGCCAATTTGGTGAAATCCTACGAAGAAGACTATTTTGATGTCTTTCACCTTACGGGACACGGGATAATTTATACCCAGCAAAGCTACAGCTATTTGCTGCCAAAAGGTACAAAACTGGAAAACAATACCCCCTGCTTCATCACTGAGGATGAGGTGGGGAATATGCAACTTACTACCGTCAATGATTTAGCTAAAGCCTTTCGTGGACGCTGGCCGCGTGTAACTTTTCTCTCTGGTTGTCATACGGGACAGGTTGCTAACAAAGGGACAGTACCCTCGATGGCGCAGGTATTGGTGAAAGCGGGTGCAGGTATAGTTTTAGGCTGGGCGCGTCCGGTGTATGACCGCACGGGTATTGTAGCGGCACAGGCACTTTATCAAGCTTTGGCGACGGGGGCAACTGTTGAAGAAGCAGTCAAAGCGGCGCAGCAGAAGATGATTGAGAAAGAATGCACCGACTGGCATCTGTTGCGGATGTATCGGGATACGCGCCCCATTGCAGAACTGGTGACAGCGCTGAGAACAAAAAATCGTGAAAGGCTGAAGTTCACAGCGCCAGAGCAAGAATTTCTGGATGAGAATAATCAAGTTAAAGTTGCCAGTCGGTTTGAGTTTGTGGGACGGAGGCGACCTTTGCAACGGTGTCTCAAGGCTTTGCAGGAAACCAGCGACCAAATCGGCGTGTTTATTGCCGGGATGGGGGGACTGGGCAAAAGTACCCTGGCGGCGCGGTTATGTACGCGGGTGCAAATGCAGCGTTCTAATTTTGCGCGAGTCGTGGTGATTGGCCCTCTGGATGAGGAAGGTTTGCTGAATAAGCTTTCTAATAAATATGAGCGGTTTGCAGATGTGCCCGCACTTTTGAACGAACCAAAAGTGTCTCTTAAAGGGCGGTTGCAAAACTTTTTTGAAGCAATAGAAAACATTCACAACCAACCTTTGCTGCTGGTGCTGGATGACTTTGAGCAAAATATCCCCACAGCTAATATTGAGGATGGCTCATTGCGGATGACGGCAGAGGCTTACGAAATTTTAAGGGCGATTTGTGCGGCATTGGAGGAAAACGGGGCAGAAAGTCGGCTGATTGTCACCTGTCGCTATTTGAAAGAAGACACTTTGCCACCCCACCGCCTGCACTTGGAATCTTTGGCAGGGATGAGCAGTAGTGATATTGATAAAATCTGTTTTCCTTTACATAAGGAAGTTAGGCAGCAGTTAAGAACTCAGCTAATTATCCACATTGCTGATGGTAATCCCCGCTTGCTGAAGTGGCTGTTAGAGGTGATTCAGCAACCAGGAATAGCGGCGGATGAATTACTGAATCGGCTGGAGGCGACTGAGCAGAAATTCCGCGAAGATATTTTGGCACAAACTCTGCTGGATGCTTTGGAACCGGAAGAACAAAAGTTTCTCGCACGCTTGAGTGTGTTTCATCTGCCCGTTAATATTGAAATCATTAACGCCATCTCCCCCTCTCTTGCTTCTCTGCAAAAGCTTGTCAGCCTCAGCTTAGTCGAATCTGCCACCACTCACCCCACCCAGCCAGCTAATTATCGGGTGACGACAATTTTAGAATCGTTGCTAGAAAAAGTGTTGATTCAGGAAGAATGGCAAGCAGCCCGACAGCAAGCGGTGAGGAAAATACATCAAGCTTGGTGGGAGGAGAATCACAACCCCACGGAAGCAGAAGGACTGGAAATTGTACGTTTGGGACTGCTGGCAAATGAGCAGGAAATTGCTGTCAGCGTTGGAGATAGGATTGCAAGCAGTTGGGTAAACAATTCCCGCTTTGTGGAAGCTTTGAAGTTATGTAAGCAAGTTCTGGCAGTTTTTCAGGATTACCGCATCTTGGCAAGAGTCGCCCGTGCTGAAGAGGTTTTGGGTTTTGTACAAGAGGCTGTTGCCCATTTTCAGCAAGCTTTAGACCTTTGCCCTGAAGAGGAATTGCAAGAAAAAGCCACTACCCTCAACAACATGGCATTGCAAATCGCCCAACAAGGGGACATCCCAAAAGCGATCGCACTCTGGGAGCAATCTTTGGAAATATCTGAGCAGATTGGCTATGTCAAACTTAAAGCCGCTACCCTGGGTCACATGGCACAGGTATTCGCCGACCAAGGGGACATCCCAAAAGCGATCGCACTCTGGGAGCAATCTTTGGAAATATCTGAGCAGATTGGCTATGTCAAACTTAAAGCCGCTACCCTCAACAACATGGCATTGCAAATCGCCCAACAAGGGGACATCCCAAAAGCGATCGCACTCTGGGAGCAATCTTTGGAAATATCTGAGCAGATTGGCTATGTCAAACTTAAAGCCGCTACCCTCAACAACATGGCATTGCAAATCGCCCAACAAGGGGACATCCCAAAAGCGATCGCACTCTGGGAGCAATCCTTGGAAATAAAGGAGCAGATTGGCGATGTCAAAGGTAAAGCCGCTACCCTCAACAACATGGCAGGGGTATTCCGCCAACAAGGGGACATCCCAAAAGCGATCGCACTCTGGGAGCAATCCTTGGAAATATCTGAGCAGATTGGTGATGTCAAAGGTAAAGCCGCTACCCTCAACAACATGGCAGGGGTATTCCGCCAACAAGGGGACATCCCAAAAGCGATCGCACTCTGGGAGCAAGACTTGGAAATATCTGAGCAGATTGGCGATGTCCAAAGTAAAGCCGCTACCCTGGGTCACATGGCACAGGTATTCGCCGACCAAGGGGACATCCCAAAAGCGATCGCACTCTGGGAGCAATCCTTGGAAATATCTGAGCAGATTGGCGATGTCCAAGGTAAAGCCACTACCCTCAACAACATGGCAGGGGTATTCGCCGACCAAGGGGACATCCCAAAAGCGATCGCACTCTGGGAGCAATCCTTGGAAATATCTGAGCAGATTGGCGATGTCCAAGGTAAAGCCACTACCCTCAACAACATGGCAGGGGTATTCCGCCAACAAGGGGACATCCCAAAAGCGATCGCACTCTGGGAGCAATCCTTGGAAATATCTGAGCAGATTGGCGATGTCAAAGGTAAAGCCACTACCCTCAACAACATGGCAGGGGTATTCCGCCAACAAGGGGACATCCCAAAAGCGATCGCACTCTACGAGCAAGTTGCTTCCATACTTGCACAAATAAGTGCATACGGTAATTTGGTAAAAGCTCTGAGTAATTTAGGCGTAACAGATGAAAGTAACGGTTTGGTTTACCTAGCTCAAGCAATCTGGTTGACGCTGAGAATTCAAGCACCTTTAGGACAAACCATTCGGTTAATCAGTGCTTTATATAATAGAGTGCCTCAAGGCGATGAACTAGAAGCTGTGTTAGGAGCAACGGCAATGTTCTTTTGCAAACTTCGAGGTGAAGGTCATCCCCAGTTAGAGGAACTTCAAGAGCATAGTGTCAAAATTATATCAGGGGCGGCAAGTGCCCAAGGAATTGAAACAGAGGAAGCGTTTGGTAATTGGTTTACTCAGCAACGGCGAAATGATCCAGAATATTTTCTCCCCCGACTCAATCAACGTCTAGAGGAGATTGTCGGCGATGGGTGGTTGTTTGACCGTAGTCAATTTGAGGTGGAGAGATAAGGGGAAATGCGATCGCGTTAATCTAAAATTAATTGGCGACAATATAACCAGCTTATGCAATCCCTCAATATCACACTGTCAGATGCGATCGCTTAGGTAACTATGATTATTATTGGATTGCCGAGTGGGGAAATGCGATCGCTATAAGCCAAAATTTTTATAGATACTCACACAGGTATAGTCAAAATGGATATTAAAAATGGCTTCGTCGGCGCTGTTGGCAACACACCCCTGATTCGCTTAAACAGCTTCAGTGAAGAAACAGGGTGTGAAATCCTCGCAAAAGCTGAATTTCTCAATCCTGGCGGTTCCGTCAAAGACCGCGCCGCACTTTACATCATTGAAGATGCGGAAAAGAAAGGTTTACTCAAACCCGGTGGTACTGTTGTAGAAGGAACTGCTGGTAATACTGGCATTGGACTGGCGCATATTTGCAACGCCAAAGGCTACAAATGCCTAATTATTATTCCCGATACCCAATCACAAGAAAAAATAGACGCACTGATCGCATTAGGCGCAGAAGTCCGTCGCGTTCCTGCTGTACCTTACAAAGACCCAAATAACTACGTCAAGCTATCTGGAAGAGTCGCTGCTGAGTTGGAAAATGCTATTTGGGCGAATCAGTTTGATAACCTAGCCAATCGCCATGCCCACTACGAAACCACAGGGCCGGAAATTTGGAAACAGACAGATGGTAAAATAGATGCATGGACAGCTTCAACTGGTACTGGTGGTACTTATGCTGGTGTGGCGTTGTACTTAAAAGAACAAAATCCAGCAGTTAAATGCGTTGTTGCCGATCCACTGGGTAGCGCACTTTATAGCTATGTCAAAACCGGCGAAATCAATATAGAAGGAAATTCCATCACCGAAGGCATCGGGAATGGTCGTGTCACAGCCAATATGGAAGGCGCACCTGCTGATGATGCCATCCAAATCGATGACAAAGAAGCTTTACGGGTAGTTTACCAACTGCTGAGGAAAGATGGGCTGTTAATGGGCGGCTCAACGGGTATTAATGTTGGCGCAGCTGTCGCCTTAGCAAAGCAGTTGGGCCCAGGACATACCATTGTTACCATCTTGTGTGATAGTGGTTCCCGGTATCAGTCGCGGATATTCAACCCTGAATGGCTAGCCTCAAAAGGACTTTCTATAGATTAGTCATTAGTCATTGGTCATTAGTCATTAGCAAAGGGCAACTGACAAAGGACAACTGACGAATGACAAATGACATAGACGCGCCAGCGGCTTCCCGTAGGGTAGGACAAAGGACAAATGACAACTCAACCATCAAACTTCTCGACAATAGACCAACCCTCTTCTTCTAAATGTGTGCGGGTTTGCCAAAATCGCACCTGCAAAAAGCAAGGTGCAGCCAAGGTTTTTGCAGCTTTTACAGCTTTGCTGATTCCTGATGTAACAGTAACGGCTAGCAGCTGTTTGGGACAATGTGGTAATGGGCCAATGGTGCTGGTATTACCCGATATGGTCTGGTATAGCGGTGTTCGACCCGATGAAGTCTCTCTACTGATAGAAAATCATTTGCTAGGTGGTCAAAGAGTCAAACAGATGCTCTATTATCGGTTTCATCCCCAGAAAGAAAGCTAAATTTTCAATATCAGGGTCGAATGGCACGCTTGTTAATCGCAAAGCCCTGATATAACTTGCTTTTTGAGTGTGGGGAGTGGGGGAAGTGTGGGGAGTGTGGGGAGTGTGGGGGGTAAGACTTCTTCCCCATCCTCCCACACCTCCCACACCTCCCACACCCTTCCAGCAAGGAGGTTTCAGCTTTTCAAGCGTGCCATTCATATCAGGGTCTGTAATCTTGTTGACTGAAGCGAGGCATCCAATGAATATCCAACAGCTGCGTCAATCTTTAAAACAAAACTGGCTTGTTTACTACGAGCAAAATATTTCTTGGCTAGTCAAAATGCGAATTTGGGGGACTTACGATGGTCTGCGCCGTCCTTTGTCCGGTTTTATTTTGGCAACACTGTCTGTTTTAGAACCCCAGTTTGATGAAATACTTGCTTTTATGCTGGATCTGAATAACGATCCAGATAAAATAATTGCCGCTTTAGGTCTTAACTTTAATCCTGATGAAGAGTTACGTTTAGAGCATTCTATAGCTATAAGCCAAGCTGAAATCGAGTCGCCAGATGAGAAGCATTCTGAGGATAAACATCTATCATCGATTGTAACTGCTAGCAAAATTGTGCCTACTTCTCTTGCCAAGACTCTAGACTCCAACTTGTCACGCGCCGATCGCCTTGCGCCATTATTTACGGCTACCACAGAGATAGATCGCACCCCTAAACCTGAGTTAGTAGTTGCATCTACTACTAAAATTGCTCCAGATACTCCGGTGAAAACGCCATCATCGGGTTTCTTGAACGAATATCAATCAGTACGTAGCGACTTTGCAGCTTCTCGTCAGACATCGCCCCTTGAACGTTTTCCTTCAGGAACATCATCGCTGACAATGATTGCTGAAGCCAACAGCAAAGCCAAAACTATGCCATCTGTGGCGTTAGCTAGCGAGGTTAAAAGCAACGCGCCATCTATCCGAATCCCTGTAGGGGCATTGCTGGCAATTACCACTGAGATTAACAGTAATGGTAAACCAGTGCGATCGCTAGCAATTACTACTGAGGTTAAAAGTAGCGGCAAGCAAGCGAATATTCAACCACAAGATGTTAAAAGCAAAGTGAATTTACCAACCACTAATGCCCGTAGTTTAGCTTCTTGGGTAGATGAATTTTGTTACGGCACTAGGAATAAAGAAGAAGATATTTTGACTTGAATTACTTATGGGTACTCGTGAGAAACAAAGGGGATTTCTATGACTTCACCCTCAGTTTCTCCCACTTGGACTTTTAAGCCTACGCCACCAGCTTTGGTGCGAATGTAACCTAGTCCAAAATAACCATCAGCCGTTTCTGTGTAACTGGTAAGTTTGCCAACTTTTTCGTCTCCCACTGCGATCGCACTTCCTACTGACGCAGGGGCATTGAGGCGGATACCCAAAAGGTGTTGTTTTACACCTTTATATGTATTTAACCGAGCAATGGTTTCTTGCCCAATATAGCAACCTTTAGTAAAAGAAATTGTTTGCCACAAACCAACTTCCAGAGGATTGTAATCATCTGTGAGTTCGGAATCTGGGGCGGGGCGGCCTTGTAAGATTCGCAAAGCATCCCAAGCGCGATCGCTCATCTCTACCGCCCCAGCTTCTAACAATTTGTTCCACACCGAAGATTTGTCAGTATAAGGAAAAGTGAAGGTGTATCCGGGAGCCGCTAACCCACTACCCACAGCAATCCGCACTCCCTCAGCCGGAGCGATCGTGTATACATGGTGATTACCGTAAGGTTGCCCGATGAGTTCGCCAATACCCAATTTTTCTAAAACAGCGTCGCTTCCTGGGCCAATGAGGCTGAAGGTGTTGGTGTATTCTGTGATATCAGATAATTCCACCTTGTCGGCATAGAAAATATATTTATCCAGCCATTCCATGAGATATTGGCGGCGGTTGGGTGAAACTAGCAGGATTACCGCATCTTCTCTAACATAGGCGGTTGCTAAATCAATTGTTCTAGCTGTAGAAGTAACGAAAACCGTATCACAACCTTGTCCTGGCTTGAGTATTTGGAAATTGTTAGTACTTTGGTTGTGTAAGAAAGTAAGGCGATCGTCGCCAGCTACTTTGATACGTCCCCAGGCGGTGCGATCGCATATAGCAACCCCAACTTTAGCGGCTTGGATTGCTGCTGCGTCTTTATCGTCAATTGTAGATGTTGGCATGGTGATGAGAAGTTGCCCTGTTTTAATGTTGTTGCACTGGAAATCTTAGCAAATAAGCGTTTCCGGCTTCAATGGCGAAGGGATGAAAGGAATTATGCTGATAGCGATCGCTTAAATTACAGAAAGTACCTCTTCAAACATTTATTCATCTGCTGCCGAAGTTAATTGATTCTGCTCCAGAATGGCCAAGAATTATCCATGCGTAACCTATGAACTGTAAACCAGAGGTTGATAATTAGATATACGGTTTTTGACAACAAGCCGCTCTGTATCTACACATCCTCTAGAAATATACTTTTTCAGCAACTTACCCACAATCGAAATACCTTGCTCAATTTCCTCTGGCGAGAGACAAAAAGTTAGACGCATCGCCGGATAACCTTGCTTATCGGGGAAAAATGCCGAACCGCACGCCAGGTAAACATTTTCTGCAAAAGCTTCGTTACGAATTATCCCAATCGGAATATCATCTGGTAACTGTACCCAAAGAAATAATCCACCCGTGGGAACTGTCCACCGGATCTCTTCAGGGAAATAACGCTCCAAAGCTTGCAGCATTATATTACGACTTTGCAGATTATCTGTGCGAAGTCGGCTGAGGTGACGGCGGTAATGTCCTGAAGCGAGATATTCGCTAACTATTGTTTGCGAAATACTGGATGTGTGCAAGTCATGAAGCAACTTCTGCTCAATAATTGCTTGATAATGCTTACCTGTAACTACCATATAGCCAACTCGTAAACCAGGCATTAAAGTTTTAGAAAAAGTGCTTAAATAAGTGACTAAGTTATTTTTATCTAAAGCTTTAATTGGGGCTGGCACAGCATCAAAATTTATTCCTTCATAAGCATTATCTTCCAAAATAGGGCACTCATATTTTTCTGCTAATGCTAGTAATTGTTGACGATGATTTTGTGTTGTCGTCAATCCTGTTGGATTGTGAAAAGTACTAATTGTATAAATTAATTTCGGGCGGTGGCTGCGAAGATATTGCTCTAATAAATCTAAATTCATCCCCTCCGCAGTCATGGGAATGCCAATAATCTTAGCTCCTAAGTTTTCTAAAATAGAAATTGCACCATAATAAGTGGGAGCTTCCACAATCACCCAATCACCAGGTTGTACATAATAATTCATCGCTAATGACAACCCTTGCTGAGAGCCATTAGTAATAATTAAATCTTCTGGAAAAACCTCTAATCCTTGATGTACTAACATCTGAGCAATTTGTCTACACAGAGTTAGTTGTCCTTGCGGCATCTCATGAGGAAAGAAAATATCAGCATCATCTTGTCTTAGCGCTCGTCTGGCAATGAGGTTAATATCTTTTGGTGGACGAGGATAACCGTAGCCAAAATTAATCATTCCTGGCTGTGTCTGTGCTTGTACCAGTGGAGTATACATCTCATAAAAAGAACACTTTCCTGGTTTTGTAATTATGACATTTTGGGCTGGAGCGAATTTAGATTCTAGGTTGGTGCTTTTAAGAGGAATGCTACTGACAAAATATCCTGAACCTTGACGAGCAGAAACAATCCCATCTGCTTCTAAAACGTTATATGCTTCAATAACCGTGAGTTTATTAACTTGTAAACTTTCTGCCAGAGAGCGAATTGAAGGGAGGCGATCGCCACTTTTGAGTGCGCCAGATTTAATCAGATGACTGATGCGATCGCGGATCTGCAAATAAATCGGTTTTGGTGATTGCCGTTCTAATAAAATGTTCATTTTGGCGCACTCGTCAATGACTAAATAATCATCAATACTGGCAATATAAACTATTTCTACCAACTTTACCTAGTACAGTTGAGAGTTTTTTGACTATACCAGTTGGAATACGGCTTAACTGTACTAGATCAAATCTGCCAAAACTGTACCTTCTCAGTTGAAAAGTATTACGTGAAAGTAAAAGTATAGTTCACTGTTTATCAGGTGCTTTCATTATGAATAAATTTAATTTTTTGTTAAATTTACAAAAATATTGGCAAAATTTTGTCATTTGGATGGCTAGTGGTTCTGACCTCCAAGTGTGGCACGAATCAGACTGGCGTGGTCACATTTCTTCTTGGCACGCCTACGATCCGATGACAGGGCGCTCTGCCTGTTTTGGTTCTGAAGAAGAAATGCGAATTTGGATTGATAAGTGTTATTACAGGTAAAATCTTTTGCCAATCAATATGAGAAATAGACAGTTCAGAACAAGCGATGACATTTGGAAACTTTCAATTCAGGAAAATACTGGTACTAAGAGACTTTACCAAATCCGCCTCCTCCAGGAGTTTCTATCACAAAAACATCTCCAGGTTTCATCTCTACTGTTGCTGTGCTGTCTAAATTTTCTTCAATTCCATTCTGACGTTGTATCCAGTTGCGTCCAACAATTGCGGCTTGTCCATCATTTAATCCAAAGGGAGGAATAACTCGATGTCCAGAAAGAATATTAGCTGTCATAGGTTCTAAAAAACGGATGCGGCGGACAACTCCATTACCACCTGAATATTGCCCTTTCCCACCACTATCAGGACGAAGGCTAAAGCTTTCTAAAAGTACAGGATAGCGGGTTTCTAAAACTTCTGGATCGGTCAAACGGGAGTTAGTCATGTGAGAATGAACGCCATCAGTTCCATCAAAATCAATTCCTGCTCCAGAGCCGCCACAGATAGTTTCATAATATTGATATTGCTCATTACCAAAAGTAAAATTATTCATCGTTCCTTGAGAAGCAGCCATCACACCCAAAGCGCCATATAAAGCATCAACAATTGTTTGAGAAGTTTCGACATTACCCGCTACCACTGCTGCTGGATAAATTGGGTTCAGCATACAGCCAACCGGAATAATAATTTCTAGAGGGTTAAGACACCCGGCATTCAGAGGAATATTATCATCAACCAAAGTCCGAAAGACATACAATACTGCTGCTTGAGTTACAGCTTTCGGAGCATTAAAATTACTATTTAGTTGCTCAGAAGTTCCAGTAAAATCAATAGTAGCACTGCGGCTTTCTTGATGAATTTTCACTTTTACTTTAATTATTGCCCCATTATCCATCTCATAACTAAATGAGCCATCTTTGAGAAGGTTGATAGCCTTTCTGACTGATTCTTCAGCATTAGCTTGCACAAACTTCATATAAGCTTGAACGGTTTCAATTCCATATTGTGAAACCATTTTATAAAGTTCTTGTCCTCCTCGTTCATTTGCGGCAATTTGTGCTTTAAAATCAGCAATGTTTTGGTCAGGATTACGAGCAGGATAAATATGATTTGAAAGATGCTGTCTTACTGCGACTTCTCGGAAACAGCCATCTTCAACCAAGAGAAAATTATCAAAAAGAATTCCTTCTTCTTCTACTGTGGTACTGTGAGGAGGCATTGAACCGGGGGTAATCCCACCGATATCTGCTTGGTGTCCACGAGAAGCAACAAAAAATAGGGGCATGGGGCATTGGGCATGGGCCATTGGGCATGGATTATTTTCACTACTTTCCAAAAAAACAGGGGTAATTGCAGTGACATCAGGAAGATGGGTTCCGCCGTTATAAGGGTTATTAGATAGATAGACATTTCCTGGTTTTAGGGTGTCGCCTTTATCGTTAATTAAACTGCGAACACTTTCACTCATAGAACCTAAATGTACGGGAATATGGGGGGCATTTGCTACTAATAATCCCGATGATTCAAAAATAGCGCAGGAAAAATCTAGCCTTTCCTTGATATTCACAGATGTAGCCGTGTTTTGTAACACAATTCCCATTTGCTCGGCGATAAATTGATATAGATTTTTGAATATTTCTAAACGAATGGGATCTGGTTGAGATACTGTGTACATTTTTATTCCTATTTGTCTATAAATTGTAGAATTAAATGATTATATTCAGTTAATCTTGCTTGCCAGTTAGGCTCAACTACAATTGTGCTAATTTTTTCAACAACGATCGCAGGCCCATTAATACTATCTTCTGGTTGCAAATCTTCTCGTCGGTAAACAGGCGTATCATGCCATCTATCAGCAGTAAACATCCTTACTACTTCAACGGCTTCGGGGGCTTCAACTAGAGAACGTGTACGAGTAATTAATGGTTCTTCAGGAGTCTTCATTTTCTGAATTACTTCTACCGAGGCTGATTCAACAATTAAAGTTTTCTCTAATTGAATGAAACCATAACGTGATTTATGTTCATTCTCAAATTCTTGCCGCATCAATACCATATCATCGGCAAAGGTAACGGTTAAATTAGAGTTAGTTCCTTCATATTTTAAGTTTACTTTTTGGACTATTTCTGTTTGATAATTAGCTTCATTTATTTCACTTCTAGCTTGAGTTTCTAAATATTCCATTAACTGATGTAATTTAGGGATTAATACTTGAGTTAAAGGCTGTTCTACTCCTCTTTCTCTAATCGCCCTGACATCTGCTAATCCCATTCCGTAGGCAGAGAGAACACCAGCATAAGGGTGAAGAAATATCTTTTTCATTCCCAAGGTATCGGCAATTAAACAAGCAACTTGTCCGCCTGCGCCGCCAAAACAACAAAGCACGTATTGGCTGACATCATAACCTCGTTGCAGACTTATTTTTTTAATTGCGTTCGCCATATTTTCCACTGCGATCGCAATAAATCCAGCCGCTACCTGTTCGGGAGTACAATGATTTAATGTCGCACTTTGAATATCTTGGGCTAATTGGGTAAATTGCTGAATGACAGTATCTTTATCTAAAGGTAAATTGCCATCAATTCCAAAAACCGAGGGAAAATATTGTGGGTGAATTTTGCCTAACATTACATTGGCATCAGTAACCGTTAATGGCCCTCCGCGTCGGTAACAAGCAGGCCCAGGATTAGAACCAGCAGATTGAGGGCCGACACGATAACTAGAACCATCAAAAAAGAGGATTGAACCGCCTCCAGCCGCAATGGTATTAATTGCTAATACGGGAACTCGCATCCGCGCCCCAGCAATTTCTGAATCTAGTTGTCGTTCATACTCTCCTTTAAAGTGGGCGACATCTGTACTTGTCCCTCCCATATCAAAGGTAATAACTAACTCAAAACCTGCTCTTTTACTAGTTTGTACTGCACCGACAATACCGCCAGCCGGGCCACTCAAAATACTATCTTTGCCTTGAAATTGTTCGGCTGCGACTAAACCGCCGTCAGATTTCATGAACATTAATTTGACTCCAGGTAACTGACTCGCTACTTGGTTGACATAGCGGCGTAGAATCGGAGTTAAATAAGCATCAACTACTGTTGTATCTCCTCGGCTAACTAATTTCATTAGCGGACTAACTTGATGAGATACAGATATTTGGGTAAAGCCGATTTCTTGCGCGATTTTGGCTATTTGTTGTTCGTGTTTGGGATAGCGATCGCTGTGCATAAAAACAATAGCACAACTCCGAATTCCTGTATGGTAAACTGCTTGTAAGTCATTTCTGACTTGTTGAATATCTAGAGGTATTAATTCATTTCCATGAGCATCATAACGTTCATCAATCTCAATCACCTGCTCATAAAGCATAGTTGGTAAAACGATATGACGGGCAAAGATGTTAGGACGGTTTTGGTAGCCAATTCGCAGCGCATCTTTAAAACCTTTGGTGATGATCAGAACAACTCTGTCTCCTTTCCGTTCTAACAACGCATTTGTTGCTACTGTTGTCCCCATTTTTATAACTTCTATCGCTTCAGTAGGAATGGGTTCGTTACTGGAAATACCCATAATATCCCGTATACCTTGGATGGCTGCATCTTGATATTGTTCAGGATTTTCTGAAAGTAGCTTGTAAACTATAATCCATTGCTTTTTAGGTAGGGAAACAATTAAAAAACGTTCAGGATGTCTTGAAAGTCTGTCTATAATTGCCTGATTATTAGTAACGGCAACAATATCTGTGAATGTACCACCTCTATCAGCAAAAACTTTCAACATTTCTCTATTTCCTTAATGCTGTTTAAATCGTTATTTAAACCTCGTCTATCTTGAGAAGCATAGTTTTGTAGGTTGGGTGCAGCGATAGCGTAACCCAACATAAATAAGGCGGTAGTGTTGGGTTGCGTTTCACTCCACCCAACCTACATAAATATATCTTTTAAAAAACTCTAGGTTTCAACATAGATGAGGTTTATATCAAACGATTAAAATTGTTCAACATTAAATATAGACTTTGCTCAGTCACATTTTTACTGAACTTATAAAAATTGGTTCATCCGTTACTTTTATGGAGAATTAATAGAAAAGTGCCAGTTTAATAAACTGCGTAATCGAAAATTGCTAAAATTCCGAAAGCCATACCCAAGTCTTTTAATTAACTTGAGTTTATTATTAATTCCTTCTACAGTACCACTGTTAGTTCTGCCATCAAAATAACCGACTATTTCCCCAAACCATCTCACCATTGTCCCTAGACTTTTCGGAAAGTATGAACGTGCATCATACATCCAATCTAATAATTGTGTTATGCTATCTCCCCAAGATTTAGTGGTTTCAAATATCTGGCGGAATTGTTCTTTAAGTGCGTGCATTTTAGCCAGAGTCGGCGACACCTCTAACACGGAGTTTAATTTTGATTTTTGCTTTTCGTTTAAAGAATCTTCATTTTTAATTAAACTATATTTGCTTTTAGTTAATGCCTCTAGTTGGCGAGATTTTTCGGATTTATCTTCTAACGACATTGCTGCTTTCTTCTCAGTTTTACGCATCCGATCTAATTCATCATTTACTTGTTTCATCACATGAAAACTGTCAGCAGTTATGTTAGCATTTGGCATTAAATCTTCTACTAAGCTTTTATAAGGCGACCAGAGATCAATACTCACTTCAACAAGCATGATTAAGTACTTCAAATCCCCAGCCAGCAATTACTTCACGGATATCTTCTATTCGTCGTGATTGCACTATTTCAATTGGCTTATGAGTATCTAAATCCACTAATACTGCTAAGTAGTTTCCTTGACCTTTAACTAAAGCTATTTCATCTATACCTAACTTTTTTACCTGGCTTAGATTAATATTTAATATTTGTGAAGCTTGCTTTTTTAACATTGATTCTACTTCTTCATCACTCAATCCATTCCTTTCGGCAACACTATGAATATTACTATTTAATACTTGTTGTACTATGTCTGTTGCTAATCTTTTTGTATATCCTTTACTTTTATCTACAAAATCCAATTTCTCACTAAAGACTTTTTTACATTTATGACATTTGAACTGGCGACGATTTATTTTTAAGAGTACTGGCTTTTTACTCCAAGATAAATCATGAATCATCCGCCAATGATTTTGATGTATACTCTGAGTATTTTGCCCACAAGATGGGCAAGTCGAATAGTTAACGCTTTTTTCTATCGTTATAATTATTTCTTCCCCTTCAATTTCTTGAAAATCTAATACTTTCGTATCGGGCAGATTCAGGATTTGCTCTACAGTAAATTTCATAGCGATACCTACGGCACACTGCGTGAAAGCCTTAATTTTTACTGTGTTATAGTATAAATCATGCTATTTGGATTATTTCAGTATACGTGAAGCTGCTACAATGCTTACACAGTCTATGTTTTAAGGATAAATATCATTAAAATGTAGTTAATAAAATTTACTAAAATTTAGTAACCACCATAAAAGCACCGGAAGAACCTAAAAATTATTTATTTAGATAGCTTCCTGATTTAGCGGAATTACAACTACAAATTCTGTACCCTGTCCCTGAGTAGAAATACATTTTAATTCTCCCAGATGTTTTTGAGTGACAATCTGATAACTAATAGACAAACCTAACCCTGTACCTTTGCCAACTGGTTTAGTGGTAAAGAATGGTTCAAATAAGTGTTTTTGGATGTTTTCTGGAATGCCTATACCATTATCCGCAATGCTAATAACTACCTGATTTTCACTATTAAGCTGAGTATGAATTTTAATTTGGGGAGTAGATCGGGCTGCTTTCTTTACTTCCCACTCCCCATTATCCACAGCTTCTTCTAAAGCATCGATCGCATTTGCTAGAAGATTCATAAATACCTGATTCAGTTGTCCAGCATAACATTTTACTAATGGCAAATCGCCGTACTCTTTGATAATGTCAATTGTGAGAGAGTTAGATTTAGCCTTGAGTCGATGTTCTAGAATGAGCAATGTATTATCTATACCCTCATGGATATTTACAGCTTTCATCTCTGTTTCATCTAACCGAGAGAAGTTTCGCAGAGATAGTACGATTTCTGTGATTCTTTCGGCACCAACAGTCATAGAATTTAACAAGTTAGGCAAGTCTGCTATTACGAAATCTAGGTCGATGGCTTCTGTTTCTTTTTTAATTTCTGTTACTGGATTAGGATAGTTTTGCTGATATAATTGCACTATCTTCAGTAAATCTTCAATATATTGATTGGCATGGGTGATATTGCCATAGATAAAGTTGACTGGGTTGTTAATTTCGTGCGCTACACCTGCTACCAACTGCCCTAAACTGGACATTTTTTCGCT
This sequence comes from Nostoc sp. ATCC 53789, assembly GCF_009873495.1. Lineage (GTDB taxonomy): Bacteria > Cyanobacteriota > Cyanobacteriia > Cyanobacteriales > Nostocaceae > Nostoc > Nostoc muscorum_A. Next base: position 1,523,449 of record NZ_CP046703.1, read on the forward strand.
ATGTATGAGTTGAGATGCTAACTGCTTTGCCTCTTGGCGCAATTGTGCTTCTGAGTATCGCAATATCTGCTCTGCTTGTTTGCGCTGGGTAATGTCGTGGAGAATGACGACATACTCCTGAAAATCCTGATGTGGTCTGTCTGAGATGGAAACTTCTAGGATTTTGTTTTTGCCATTGCGGAGTAGGGTTTGTTCGCTGCGCTTTGTCCACTCCTCTGGATAGTAGACTAATGCAGTTAGCCATTTGTTGAGGTGATTTCCCTCCAACTCAGATGGGTTAACGCCAAAGAAAGATTCAGTGGCTGGATTTGCCTGCTGGATAATACCTCGATCGTCCACAACTAAAATACCATCTTGGGCAACAGTAAATAGGTGTTCGGCAGATTCACGGGCTTCTGCGATCGCAACCACTTGCGGTAAACTTGTCCAACAAGCGATCGCTACTCCCACAAATGCTACCGTCATCAGCAGCACCACAAATATATTCTCCCCCGCCTCGCTTGCCGTTTTATTTAGTTTGACACCAAATAACCAGCCAACTGCCACTGCACTGCATAGTAAAAAAATCAGGATGCTCACCTGGAGAACTACCGAGTCCTTGATAATTACCTGAGAGCGTGTGCGATATCGCTGCCTCCACCAACTGGGATGAAATGGAGGGAATTTCACCCGGCGAATCACTGCATCTATTCCCATAACCCCAATGGGAAATAATAGCCCAATTAGCAAGTTGAGCCAACCCCACGCAAGTCCGCCTACCACTAGCACCACAACTTCTAACAGCAGAATCGCCAAAGATATGCGAGGGAACAAAACTTCCGAGCGATCGCGCCGCAGCCAAAGCCCCAAATGCAATAACATAAAGGAGACAAACCAGCCAACATTACCAACGGCTACGATTCGCGCGACATCTCCCCAAATCAAATAAATCAGGCACAATACCAGTGTTAATGTCAGTGCTGGCGCAAACACACCCCGACGTGAAACAACGGAAAATACAGGTGAGATGTGTTTGTCTAAAGCCAACTGATACAAAATCCGAGGGCAATTAGAAACAACCGTTGCCGAACCTAAAAGACAAGCAGCTACTAGCAAAAAGGAAACACTTATAGCTGCTGATTTTCCCCAGAAAGGTTGGGAAGCCGCCACAAGATTCATAAAAGCATTGTCTTTGAGGCTGGGATCGGTTGCTAACCGCATCATTACCCAAGATCCCCCCAAAAAGATCGGTGGCATCATCCAAGCCGCAACATCTAGAAAACGTAGCGTCTGGGTGGGTTGGCGGCTATCGGCGACAAAAGAAGAAGCCGTTTCACAACTGTAGGTGGCATAAGTGACGAAAAAGAACCACTTTGCCCAATCGACAAAACCCAGAGATGACCAATTGCTAGGAAAAAACCCAGGACTATCACCAGAGAAAGCTAACCAGCCAAGACCCTGTACACAGAAGGTAATTAGCAATCCAAAGGCTGGAATTACAAAAAATAAATGTAAAATACTTAGGGCGCGAGTTCCACTAAACGCGACTATAAACGGTAACAGTGTAAAGCCAATATCTAGAAGTATTTCTGGACAAGCAATACCCAGCGCCTCCAAATTCACCTTAATTAAATCTTTGAGAACGATTGTATTAACTGACAGGTAGGAAACCCAGTTGAGCAAGTATCCAATTGCTGCATAGCAAGCTATTCCTGGGTAGTTTTGCAGCAACTTAGTAGCATAGTTAGGCGTTCCTCCAGCCACATTTATAAAATGCATACCCAAGCGTTTTACCTGGTAGTTGAGCAGCATTCCGAAAATCACCGCAGGTATCCAGACAAAAATAGCTTGGGGTCCGAGAGCAGCATGAATTGCTGGAACCAATGCTGTCCAGGAAATATGAGCTGTTAAACCGAAGCCCCAACTTTCAACAGCACTTAAGCTTCTAGTCAAGCCAGGGTAAGAAGATTGGCCCAAAGTGGGATGAGCAGGATGGGACATCATTGGCAGTGCTGGGTGGGATACTGTAATTAAACTTATTAGCTAGAGTTCCCATCTTCTAAATGTTGTGAACAGAGACTTTTTGCTCGAAATCATAACATATTCACAACACCAGCATTTCTTTACACCATAATTTTTCCTTTCAGATGCCGCTGTCTTTGGGAGTTTCAAAAATTAAATTATTCAATTTTGGGAGAGACGATGATCCTTAGCTTGATATCATCCAATACTTCAATGTCTTTGCGTTTAGGCGCAACTCGATACCATGTTTCTGTTTGGGTTGAAACTACGGCTATCTAACCCCAAACGCCTCTCTAGTAGTTCGCCAAGTGAACTTGGCGGGGTAAAGGGTAAAGGGGAAGGGGGAAAGGTTTCAAATCCCTTACCCCTTACCCCTTCCCCTTTACCCAGCCATCACGCAGCATTTTTGGGTTGGCAGACTACTAGCTCTGCTATTTTTTGACGCAGATCCTGATTTTCCAGTTCAAGCCTCTCAATTTTTTGATCTTTTTCTTCTGGACTCATACCTGAACATTACCATTACTCTTCCTTGCTTGGAATAATCCTGACCATCCTACCTGGGGAGTTACGAGAATCCTTTAAGAAGCAATTAAGTTCTTGAGAGCATCTTGAGCATCAGTGTTTTCTGGATCTATTTGCAGCACTTCTCGAAAAACTGCTGCCGCCTCTTGTTTTGAGCCATCACCAGATTCACCATAAGAAATCTCTCTGCCAAGTTTGATGTAAAGTTCTGCCATTTGGCGACGTGGTATTAGATTCGCCAACGGCTGATAAAATTCCATAACAGCAGGAAAGCCTTTTTGCTTGTAAAGTGGCAAGCTAATATTTGAGCAGGTGTCATAACTGCCTTCACCAATTTTTACCACCTTCTGGCAGTTTGCCAAGGCTTCATCTAGGTTTCCGTGTTGAGCTAGTGCTTCATTTAATTTACTGTAATAATAATCAGTGGGTTTTGTGGCAACGGCTTGGCGGTAAATAGCGATCGCTTCTTGGTGTTTTTCTTGTGTCATCAGCACATCGCCCAGTTCTACATACCTTGAAGCTTCAGGCTCGATTTTAATTAATTGGCGGTAGGCTGCGATCGCTTCGTTTACAAAACCGCGCTTTAGTGAGAGTTCAGCTAACCTTTCGTAATAAACCTCATTTTTTGGGTCATTTTTACTCGCTTGGCGATAGATTGCGACTGCTTCGGAATATTCGAGAATATCACCCAGGCTACTGTATGCTTGATAGCTCTTTGGGTTAATTTTTAGGGCTTCTCGGTAAGCGGCGATCGCTTCTTCTCGTTTGCCTATTTTGAAGAGGGTATCGGCTAAATTGTTGTAATTATCGTCATCAGGCTCGATTTTAATGGCTTGACGATAAGCCACTACTGCTTCCTCTGGATTGCCCATTGCTATCAAATTCATCGCTAAAATGATGAAAGCTGTATCACTTTTAGCATCGAGTTTGACAGCTTGACGGAAAGCAGTGATCGCTTCTGCGGTTCGTCCCTTTTCAACCAGAAAATTACCTAATTTGAGGTAAATCGCCGCATCGGGAGTTAATTGCAACCCTTGACGATAAGCAGCGATCGTCTCTGCAATCTTTCCTTGGGAAGATAGAATGTCTGCTAGCTTGATGTAGGCATAGCTGTTTTTGGAATCGCGTTCAATCAAACTCCGCCAAATATTAGCAGCTTCTTGATAATTTTTCACTTCTTCGGCAGATGTCGCTTTTTGTTCCAACTCCTCTACCGTTTGCGCCACACTGATTTGAGGAATCAAAACCAAACCTAAACTCAATAAAAACGGCAATATTTTCCGGCTAACCATAGACTTTCAGCTTAAAATAACTAAGTCAATCTTCAAACCAAGCTTAATCTCAGTATTTAAGTTTGTAACCCGTAAAACTTCTCATACTGAGTAAATCAGGCAAAAATATGGCAACGAAAATTCCTGTCACAGTGATTACAGGCTTCTTAGGTAGTGGAAAAACCAGCCTAATTCGCCACCTGCTACAAAACAACCAAGGTCGTCGCATTGCCGTTTTAGTCAATGAATTTGGCGAACTCGGTATTGATGGCGAATTATTAAAATCCTGTCAAATTTGCCCCGAAGATGGTGAGGGCGACACTAATATCTTTGAATTAACCAACGGCTGCTTATGTTGCACCGTGCAGGAAGAGTTTTATCCGACGATGCAAGAGTTAATCAAGCGGCGAGATAGCATCGACTGTATTTTGATTGAAACCTCTGGTTTAGCTTTACCAAAACCATTGGTGAAGGCTTTTCGCTGGCAAGAAATTCGCAACGCCGCTACTGTGGATGCGGTAATTACGGTGGTAGATTGTGCGGCGGTAGCAGCAGGGACATTTGCTAGCGATCCAGATGCGATCGCAGCCCAGCGCCAAGCAGATGATAATCTAGAACATGAAACACCCTTGCAAGAACTGTTTGAAGACCAACTTGCTTGTGCAGACTTAGTGGTGTTGAATAAAATTGACTTGGTGGATGCCGAGACAAAAGCGAGAGTTGAGGAATTAATTAAGCAAGAGTTGCCTAGAGTGGTGAAGATTGTCGAGAGCGATCGTTCTCAACTAGACGCATCTATATTATTAGGATTCCAAGCCGCAGTTGAAGATAATTTAGATTCTCGTCCCAGTCACCATGATACCGAAGAAGACCACAATCACGACGAAGAAATTACTTCAACTAATTTAGTTTTGGATCGTACCTTTGATCCAGAAAAGTTGCAACAGCAGTTAGAGAAATTAGCACAACAACAAGAAATTTACCGGATTAAAGGCTTTGTTGCAGTGCCAAATAAATCTATGCGTTTGGTGATGCAAGGCGTAGGAACGCGATTTGATAAATTTTACGATCGCCCCTGGAAACCGGAAGAAGCTAGGCAAACGCGCTTAGTTTTTATTGGACGTGATTTGAAGTCTTCAGAAATCGAATCGCAACTTGTAGCTTTATAAGTATAGTTAGATATCCGACTTCTTAAAGAAGTCGGGGATCTATATCGTGAGAGATACAAGTTAATAATAATTAGTTAATTCAAAACAAATAATAACTGAAAATTCTTCACCTGGCAAAAATATGACGATCTCTCAACTGTTTAATGCTGCCAATCTTTTTGTTTTGCCCTTTTGGGCGTTAATGATTTTATTGCCAAACTGGAAAGTTACACGGCAGATAATGTCATCATATTTGCCATTTGTGCTGTTAGCTGGAGCGTATTTGTATTTGTTTATCAGCAGTATTACGCCAGAAAATGCCCAAGCTTTATCGAATCCCCAATTAGCTGATATTGCACGATTCTTTGCAGATGAAACTGCTGCTGCAACAGGTTGGATTCATTTTCTAGTGATGGATTTATTCGTCGGTCGCTGGATTTATTGGGAAGGGCAAAAAACAGGTATTTGGACAATTCACTCTCTTGCACTGTGTTTGTTTGCTGGCCCTATGGGATTACTGTCTCATATCTTGACTTACTGGATTGCTAAGACATTTTTCCCGAAATTTCAGCAGAATGAAACGGTAAATGCAGAAGAAAAAGCTGCGTCATAATTTGGCACTTATTAGGGTAGCATGGCTATGCTACCCTACTTTAATAATTAACCGTTGTCGTGTCTATAGTCGGCATCTAACCAACAGCGTGGTAAAACTTCACCTGAAGGAAAAACGAGATTTTCTTTTTTAAAACTTTCAGGTTGCTGTTCTTCTTGACCTTCTTGGTCTTTTGCGTGAACAACATCATTATTCGGGTCAAGTAATTCCTGAATTTCAAGAATCTTGACTAATTCGCCACTATCTTTGACTTGTAAAAGCATAGAAATTGCCTCAATGAATTTGCATGAAAGTTCAAAGCGAGTCTCAATATAAACTCGCTCAAATCTAAACTGATTTTGAACGCGGATATTCCTTAATTGTTAAAGGAAATTTTTATTACAAATCCACACAGAAATTACACGAGATTTATCTGTGTGTACCTGTAGAGTTAATTTTTATAAAATAGACACAGCAAACATATACCTAATTCAGGAACTAAAATCGAATTAGGAAATGCTGATCAATAAAATTGTCAAACTAAGATAATCTTGGTTTTAGCGATTAGAACTCGCGTTGATATTTTTCCAAAATATCAACTAAAGTAACCTGGCATTGCAGTGGCAGTAAATCGATTAAAGGAATTTCACTTCTACCGCCGCCAATTTTTACTGAAATGGATTCCAAAACTTTTAAAACTTGGTCTTCATTTACACTGTTGGAAGTAATTAAAGGATAGAGTCGTTCGGCAACAAGGGTATGCAGTTTGGCATTCGATAGATAAAGATGCCATTTGGCAATGTCTATGTAGACATTTTCGCCAATTTCAGCTGCTAGGGCTTCTAGTAATTCCGTGGTGTTAGTCTTAGCCATAAAAATAACCCTACATTAAGAAAAAGTGCGAAATCTCAGGCTTTTTTACATTATCACTCAATTAAAAGGCTGATTCCACTACCACAGGTTACAATCGCCCTAGCATTAGTAGTCCGTCTTCAGGTGGATTTGGGTGGAGTTTCGGTGTAGTTAGCGATCGCACTAATATAAATCAGATGCGCTAACACTATTCCTGTCCAACTTAAAGTCACCCACGGCAGCCACTCCCAGGTAGTGCCTTTCAAAATGTGGAAAAACCACAAGCCAGAGTTAATCGTAGCAGCGATCGCTACATGGGTGGCAAAATTCATCCGGTCATCGATCTTACGATAATCAGCGTCTTTGCGATCGGGTTTGCGAGGCCAACGAGGAGGCATAAATATTTGTTACAGATTTAAATACACCCTATTTATTCTAAGGTTTTTGTGGCAGTGGTTGCTATTAGACCCTGACAACCGGAAGAAGCAGGGGACAAGGGAGCAGGGGACAAGGGGGAATGGCACGCTTGAAAAGCTGAAACCTCCTTGCTGGCATGGTGTGGGAGGTGTGGGAGGCAATGCAGCATTTGTTGATATGCAGTTATTCAATTTCTTCTCTTTCTTCCCACACTTCCCACACTCCCCACACTCCCTACACTCAAAAAGCAAGTTATATCAGGGCTTTGCGATTAACAAGCGTGCCATTCGGGACAAGAAGTGAGAACTTGAAACAAGTCTTTCCCCTTATCCCCAATTCTCCTTGTCCCCAAGTCCCCATTCCCCATCCCCCATTCCCCATCCCCTATACATAATTCATCAACCTAGTGGATGACCTTTTAAGTTATCTCAGTTAAAAATGATTCATCTGTTTGATAGAGGGAGCAAATATATCCACTTGTGAATATGGAAAGAACCTTTAGAGGTGGATAAAAATGGCTAAGGCAAACCCAGTTGAAATGCAAAAACACTTAAAAGGTGTTGACTACCCTGCTGGAAAGAAAGACTTGATTAAGCACGCTAAAAAGCAAGGGGCAGATAAGGAGATTATTTCTCTGTTAGAGAAACTGCCAGATGATGAGGAGTTTGATAGCCCAGCCGATCTCAACAAAACTATAGGTGAGATAATCTAGGTTCTTGCTCTGGCGGGGAATAATCTCCTGATTTCCCGCCACTCTTACTTATTAAACGAATCGATTCAATTTGAATCGACTTTTCTAAAGCTTTTGCCATATCGTATAAAGTCAGCGCAGCCACAGAAACAGCAGTTAAGGCTTCCATCTCTACACCAGTTTCAGCTTTAGTTTTGACTGTGGCTTGAATTTGATAACCAGGTAGTTGCGGGTCGGGTATAATTTCGACCGCTATTTTTTGCAAAGGCAACGGATGACATAGAGGAATTAAAACGGCTGTTTGCTTGGCTGCCATAATCCCAGCCAATCTTGCAGTTGCTAACACATCACCTTTTGGGACATTTCCGGCTTGAATCGCAGCAAAGGTTGTTGGCAGCATTCGCACATTGGCAGCAGCTACTGCTTGGCGGATGGTGGGTGCTTTATCAGACACATCTACCATCTGTGCCTGTCCGTGTTGATCTAGATGGGTTAAGCTGGCAAAATTAGATAGAAAATTATCTTGCGTCATTTAGTTGAACGTGTTAATATAGATTGTCGGTGAGGGCGTGTAGCTCAGTGGACTAGAGCACGTGGCTACGGACCACGGTGTCGGGGGTTCGAATCCCTCCTCGCCCGTTTTATCAGGCTAAGAGTCAAAAGTTAGGAGTGAGGAATTAAATTTCTTCACTCCTAACTTTTAAGTTTTTCAAGGCATAAGCATCTGGAGCTAGACCTATTGCAAAGCGCAGGGAGTTGGATAGGTTTTTGCTCGACTGGGTGACGAAGATAACAAGTGCAACAGAAGTGATCGCAGCACCGTAGCCAAACATATCGCGGTAGCCGACTTGTTCTGCGATAATGCCCAAAAGAGAAGCAGCGATCGCAATTCCTAAATCAAGTCCAGCTATACATAGAGCAAAAATTTGTCCCCGTTCTTCTGGCAGTGAGCGGTCTGCCATCATCACGATCATCATCGATATTAGTGTACCACCACCAGCACCTTCAGCGATCGCAGCCAATAAGAAAACCATCGGGCTGTAAGCTTGCCACAGCAGTATTAACGCTAAAACATAACAAAAAATACCAAAGGTGATAAATAAACCACGACCAAAGCGATCGCTTGCCTTACCAGCAAATATCCTGATACTAAAACTAGAAATTGCCGCAGCTGTAAAAAACAGTCCGCCATTGAAGTCTACCTGACTGGATTTGAGGAACAACGAGACAAAGGTATGTACAGCACCGATAGACAAACCAACCAGCAACATAACTATAGTTGGAACTTTCACCTGTGGACTGCTCAAAATTTGCCAATAATTGCGATTTTCTGCCTCAGTTTGCTCTTGTGTATGCACTGGCGGATTTATGACTTGTACAATTCCCAAGAGAGCGAAAAAACCCAATTCCGCAGATACCAGAAATAATATTCCGTAACCACTTGTAGCTTCTAAATACCCACCCAAGGCAGGGCCAATTGCTAAACCAAGGGGAGTTGCTAGGGTCATGTAACCAATGATTTCGCCACGAGTTTCTGCGGGAGCTAAATCTGCGATTAAGGCACTGTAGCCAGTTGTAAAAGCAGCAACGCTAATACCGTGAAAAATCCGCACCAGGATCAACAGCCCAATTGATTGAGTTGCCAAGTAACCAAAGGGTGCGATCGCAGCTACTATCGTACCAATCAACAAGACAATTTTTCGACCACGTTCATCGGCTAACCGTCCCAGCATCGGGCGAAATAGCAATAACCCAATGGCAAAACTGCCCATCACAATCCCAATTTCTTGCTTGCTTGCGCCCACATCATCGATGTAAAGCGGTAAGGTTGGTAAAAGCGAAGACAAACTCGACCAGAATAATAAACCTGCTGTAAATAAAACCAGCAGGTTGCGCCGTAGTTCGGTGTCAAAAGTATTAAGTGCTTTCAAGGTAGATGCAATTTAATGAGGTTTTGTCATTTGTCATTTGTCATTTGTTATTTGACCAATGACCAATGACCAATGACTAATGACTACTATTGTTACGTTACTTAACAATTTTTGCTACTACTTCTCGCACGCGATAGATAGGCCGTCCTTGGGATTCATGGTATGTACGCATGAGCAATTCTGCTAAAAGACCGAAGCAAAATAACTGCACCCCAGTTACTAGCAGGAGAACAGCCAAACTTAGCAACGGGCGATTGCCAATCATCTCACCTAAAGCTAATTTGACAAAAGTCAAGTAAATTCCGATCGCTGTGCCTGAAACCATTGAAATCAAGCCCAACAGCCCAAAAACGTGCATTGGCCGGGTGAGGAATTTTTTCATAAATAGAATGGTTAACAAATCCATCAACACCCGGAATGTCCGCCAAATCCCATATTTACTGCGACCAAAACGACGGGCGTGATGACGCACGGGTATTTCAGTAATTCTAGCTCCTTCGATGTACGCCAAAGCGGGTAAAAATCGGTGTAGTTCACCGTAGAGGTTCATATCTGCCAACAATTCTGCACGATAAGCTTTCAGCGAACAGCCATAATCATGAATATTCACGCTAGTGGTGCGACGAATTAGCCAGTTAGCAATTTTGGAAGGAAGTAACCGATTTACAGCACCATCTTGGCGTTTTTGCCGCCAACCACTTACCAAATCGTAACCCTCATCCAGCTTTGCTAATAACATAGGGATATCAGCCGGATCATTTTGGAGATCGGCATCTAAAGTAACGATCGCTTTCCCGGCTGCATAATAAAATCCAGCAGCCATCGCCGCAGTTTGTCCGTAATTGCGACGCAAAATTACCGCCTTTAAATCAGTGCGGTTTTGCGCCTCTTTTTTCAGAAAATCCCCGGAACCATCTGTAGAACCATCATCCACACAGATGATTTCATAATTTACCTGACTAGAAGATAAAGTAGATGCGATCGCTTCTAATAAAAGCGGCAAACTTTCCACCTCATCATGTATCGGCACCACCACCGAAACATCTGGGACAATAGTCGAAATCGTCCCATTCTCCTCACTCAACCCTTGATCAACCAACCCACTCCTCATAAGCCTCAGCGCCCTCAGCGTCTCTGTGGTTCGTAACTCTTAAAAACTCTACCAGCACCTCGCAGCTGCTGATAATACGACAGACTAACAGCATCTCCCTGTTCCGAGAGAATATCAATCGCAATTCCATCCCGTCCCTGATCTTTACCAGAACTATGGATGTAATAACCATCAGCTAAATAAAGCCCGACATGGGTTGCTTTTTGGTTAGTTCCAAAAAATACCAGATCCCCAGCTGCTAGTTCTGCAATAGTAATTGGTTGGGTAAATCCTTCCTGTTGATAGGCATCTCTAGGTAGCCAAATCCCCACCGAAGCAAACGCCGCCTGCATCAACCCAGAACAGTCATAATTTGGCCCAACCGTACCACCCCAAAGGTAATAATTGGATTGTTGCATCGCTTTCTTGGTAAAGGCGATGACCTCTGCGAGGAGTTTTTTAATTTCAGATTCAGAAAATGTTGCAGCCTGATAAGGTACAGTAGCAGGTTGTAATGAATCAAAATCTGAAAGAGATAACCATCCCGGATAGTCATCTTCACACAAATACACCTCGAACGCTAAATTTTGACGATTTGATGTTACCCACAAATGCCTTCCAGATGCAGATTGAGTTGCTAAACGTGTACATTCAGGAGAATCATATAAATTTAGGTCAGCTAAACACTGATACTCCCCTAATTTTGGATTTTGGACTTCGGATTTTAGATTAAAGGACATTATTAGAGAATGATTTTTTTTAATAAAGACGAACAACTCGAAAATATTGGTAATGGCATTTTAGATGCAACTTGGGCAGCATTTCCGACTTTAGCCCGGAATCAAATTGCCTTGACTTGGGTTGTTTACGATCCACCAGTGCGAGTAAATACTGGTGGGGCGCTGACTCCCAACGCTTTTTGGGATCATCCAGTCCGTGGTTTTACTTATCGCGGTGTTGAACGGATTTATCCCGCCAGTGTAGTCAAGCTATTTTACCTGGTGGCGGTAAATGAATGGCTAGAAAAAGGCATGACTCAAACCTCCAAAGAGTTGGAACGCGCTTTGCGGGATATGATTGTCGATTCTAGTAACGATGCTACCAGCTTGGTTGTGGATATTTTAAGTGGTACTACATCTGGGCCAGAATTACCAACCGGGCCCTTTGAAACCTGGAAATATCAGCGTAATATCGTTAACCGCTATTATCAATCTTTGGGTTGGGAAGAAATGGAGACGATTAACGTCTGTCAAAAAACCTGGAGTGAGGGCCCTTATGGACGAGAACGGGCATTTGTGGGAGAGTTACTAGAAAATCGCAATATGTTGACCACAAATGCGATCGCTAGGTTACTGCATAGTATTGTAGGTGGAGTTGCGGTTTCCAGTGCGCGATCGCAAGCTATGATGGCTTTACTCAAACGTCCTCTCAACGATTTGCCCACTGACAGAGAGGAAGATCAGGTAACAGGTTTCTTAGGTGGTGGAATTCCTGAAAATGCTCAAATTTGGTCAAAGGCAGGTTGGACAAGTCAAGTTCACCATGATGCCGCGTATATTGAATTACCAGAACAGCGCCCTTACCTATTAGTGGTATTTACTGAAGGGAAAGCCCAAGCCAAGAGTCGAGATATTTTACCCTTCGTTTCTAAACTAGTTGCCGATGCGATTAGCAGCTTATAATCCAATAGCATGGATTAATAACTTCTTTCTTCTCTCTGTGTTCTCTGCGCGGCAGTCGCTCATGGGGGAAACCCCCTTGGCGCTAGCCTCTCCCTTTGGGAGAAGACCGCGCTGCCTTGCCTCTGCGGTTCGTTAAAAAAATGGACTTTAATAATGAGCCATAACTGAACCGTATTAGCCTATAGCAATCCTTGATTATTTGCAAACAACAATATCCCCGACTTATCGAATAAGTTGGGGAGCTAAATCCGCCGATTTTCACAAATCAAATAGGATTGCTATATTTCAACTTAAATTCGTCAAACTTCACTACTTCCGAATCAGGCTTGTGAGTGTCAAAGCGATAACTACTTATTGTCCCCGCCCCCGTATCAAAAATACTAAAAACCGTAATATTATTACTCGAAATATAAGGTATCGGCTTTCCATCTTCACCCAACAAAGGGGAAATTGTGGGCACTATTGGTTCCAAACCATTGGGATCGCCAACCTTAACATAATCCTCTTGATATCCAATTGGCACTTCTCGCTTTCTGTCACCCCAAGCAGCGCCGTAAGTATTGCCAACATTAGATGTTTCTAGAAAGTGCATTCCACTGGGACTAACAAAGCGATTCCACAAATGAGAATGCCCATAGAATACCAATTGCACATTAGCCGCTTCTAATAAAGGCACAACATCGCGGATAATATAATCTGCATCTTTCGGGTATTCGTAACGCACTGCTTTAATATTATTACCATCTCGTTCAACTATTTGAACAGGTTCTGTATAAGCAGGAACGATATTATCACCCAGAGTATGGGGAGGATGATGGAACATCACAACTTTGTGTTTTGCTTGTTTAAATTCAGGGCTGTTGAGTTCTGCTTCTAGCCAATTATACTGCTTGCTTCCTTTAGCAATTGGCTCATAAATTAGCTGTCCATAACCCCAATTTTCAGGATTATTTAAATCGTTTTCAGCTTCCTGATATCTCCCTCTGCGCTTTCTATCTAAGTTGGGAGTTCGCCACATATTCGTAGCGTACAGTACCACTAAACGCACATCCCCAAAACTGACTGCATAATACCTTTTTCCACCCTCTTTACTTTTTGGTAAAGAGAAAATCTCTTCGTAGGTATTAGTATTAAAAGAATTATCTATTAAAGATTTGTCTCGATAAATTTTTTGAGCAACGACGCGGGGAATTGTATCATCAAATTCATCATTTAAACTTCCCATCCTGGCAAATCGCCCCATCACCTCATGATTACCAATGCAAGTAAACATGGGTGCGTGTTGAATTATTTGTCCACCAGTGTAGGTTGTCTTAATGTCGTTGTGCGTCATTTCATAAGTAGCACGACCTTGTAAGCCGGGAAACAACGCACCACCACTATTATCATCAAACCATTCTGAGGCGCGATCGCTAACATTCACTAAATCACCGGCAAACCACACCCCATCAACTCGTCCAACTGTTTCTACCACCTTTTGCAGATTCGCTGCTGTCATCGGCTTTAATTGATGATCTGAGGTAAGTAAAATTTTTAGTGGTGTATCTGGTTTGGGAGTAGCTGCAAGGGTAAAAACATCACTGTTAATACTCTCGTCGTCTTCTCGCACACTCGTAACCCGATAGTTTAACCGCACGCCAGGAGTTAACCCACCTACCTCAGCTTCATGTCGCCAAATGTCGCGCTGGACTGGTTTTTGATAAACTTCACCGTCTTTAGTTTGGTTTCCAACTCTTGATTGCTGGTCTTCACGAGTGCGACTGAGTTTAGTAGTATTTGCCTTAGCAGTTTGTTTAAGATTTTCACCATAAGTTACTGTGTGGTTAACACCAGCAAACTCAGTAAACCAAACTACTTGCACTGAGGTTTCAGTTGGTAGTTGTAAAAATGGATCGGTGAGCAGTTGGGGTGCTGATGTCATAATTGTTTGCCCAAATGAACGCACGCTTACCAGAGTAAGGCATATCACAAGCGCCAGCATAGCCACTAAAGAAATTTTACGGCTGTGTAAGCGTCTGATCATGAGTAACATCCCAAATTTTTAGAGTATTCACCGACTCAACGCTTCGCTCGTTTTCATAAAAAGACCGTGGAGAAATCGAAGTCATTAGTACCAATGACTAATGACCAATGACCAATGACTAATGACTCTTAACTAAATGGTTTCCAACCTGCTAGCAAATTCGGGTAAGCGACAGGTGTGGGGAAAATCTTCTGGAAGCCAGTTTGACGTTCTTGTGGCTTTTCTTTGCTCATATTCCAGAGGGATTCATAGAAAAAGAAAGAGACTCCAGCAAAATTGCGATCGCGGATTTTTTGCACTTGTGTCTGAATCTGTTGCATCGGCACAGATCGGTTTTTTAACCCAGCCAAAATACCCACACTCACTGGAATATGGCTTTTTGCCGCTTTTACTTCTGGATATTCTAATTCGTTAACAAAAACATTCAAATCATCACGATATATCTGCAAAACTAAGTCTTCAATGATTCCTAGCCGTTCCCACTTTTGCCAGTCCGCTAAAAAGAACTCGTAAGAAAAACGTTGAGGATTAGGTGCAATGGAAACTAGGCAATCTTTTTTAGTAGCTTTGATGGTTTTGAATACCCGTTTCATAAACTCGGTAATTTTGTTAGCTCTCCAACGCACCCATTCTGGATCTCTAAAATTTTTGGAGGGAGCTTTACCACGGTGTTCTTTTTTGTAAAGTGCCACTGTGTAAGCATCGTAACCTAATTCTGATGGTAAGCCAAAATGGTCATCAAATTGAATGCCATCAATATTGTAGTTTCTGACAATTTCAACGATTAAATCTTGGATAAATTGTTGTACTTCTGGGCGAAAGGGATTTAGCCAAACACGGTTATGCGTGCCTTCTTTGACAATCCGAGTCCCGTCGCTGTGGCTAGTGAGCCATTGGGGGCGATTTTTAGCTAAGAGAGAGTCGGCTGGTGCCATGAAGCCAAATTCAAACCAGGGAATCACTGTTAGCCCTTTTTGATGTCCCACATCGACAATTTCTTTGAGGATATCTCGCCCTTGCAATCCCGGTGTGGGATCGAGCGATCGCCCAATTACTTTTTGGGCAACTTTGCTGGGATACAATGTATATCCCCAATTCCAAACCGCCGGATATATGGTGTTAAAATTGAGTTCATCAAGGCGTTGCAAAGATCCCTTGAGGCGATCGCGCTCAAATAACACATCACTATCAATATTTGTTAACCACACCCCCCTTAGCTCAGATGCCAGTTTTGGCGGTAGATTAATTTGAGCGTTCAATGGGAAAGATAGCATTACCGTAGCTACCACACTCAAGGTAACGATAACGGCAAATAACCCCGACTTTCTGCTTTGGCGAATATTCCACCAAGAATGAAACTCAACACACCACTTGAGAAACCTTTTCATCATTTGTTAGAGATATCATCAAATTATGAACAATCAGCATGAATAGCGATCGTTTTGATTGTAAGCGCTAAAACAATCGCTATTTAATCTCATTGCTGAGGTTGATCATTTATTGGGCGCTGGCTACGAGTTGATTCCAAGCTTTGACTGCTGCTTGTAAATTCGTTGGTAGATTATTTCGAGAAATATCATTGTACTGAACTGTACCCTTTTGGCTGGTAAGAGTGAAGGTGATATAATCAGCAGCACCA
The DNA here is from genome assembly GCF_009873495.1 of Nostoc sp. ATCC 53789. Taxonomy (GTDB): domain Bacteria; phylum Cyanobacteriota; class Cyanobacteriia; order Cyanobacteriales; family Nostocaceae; genus Nostoc; species Nostoc muscorum_A. Next base: position 1,539,308 of record NZ_CP046703.1, read on the forward strand.
CTAGGGGCTGGGTAACTCAAATTTTGGAATTTACTAAAATTAGAGCGTTCCAAATATCTCTGAAATTGTTGCACCTGTTGCACAGAAACGCTGCGAACACTACGTTCAGAATCGTTAGCATCACCAATTCGCACGCGAATCAATCGCCCATCTTTTAGTAAGACAGTCTGGTAGGTTCTGCCAGCAAAACCGCCACTGGAGATTTGCCGAAATACTATATCTCGATCTAACGGTGGTGGTAACTCGCTAGCTGGAATTTGCACAGGGGTAAGTGTACCTTCGTTAGCCTTTTGATTCAGTCTGACTGCGGAACCTGTTTGATTAGTATGATAAACCAAGGTTTGGTCAACCGCACCAACAACTACTCGCCAGCCTGATACCAAATTTTGGGTACAGAGTTCATCAGCATTAGCTAATTCTAAACAGCCATTTCTCCAAGTTTGCTGTTGAGCCTGAATGATGGTTAGCTGAGAAATTGGCTGTTGCAAACGTCTGGATGCAGCTTGCAAAACAGCATTTTTTACAGACGCAGGTAATTCATCTGGCAGGTTGTTAGAGGGAGTATTTGCCGAAGCTAAACGTAGCGATCGCCCATTGTTATTGGTATGATAAACCCAGTTTTGTTTGCCATTAGACACCACAATCCGCCAACCAGGAACTAACGCTTGGGTGCAGATTTCATCCGATTGAGGCAGTTCCAAGCAACCATTACGCCAAGTCTGTTGACTATAATCAATAATTTGCAGTTGGCTAGTAAAAATTCCTTGTCTGCGGGCTAAATCTCGCAGTACCGCCTTAGCTACTGGACGTGGCAAGCGATTTGGTTTAACATTATCTTTGAGGACTTTATTGTTTGTTTCTAACGAGAAGTTAGCAGAAGCGCCCGTTGCATCTTTGATAAGCGTTAAACTGCTAGTTACAGACAAAATTCCAGTCAAAATCAAAGCAGTAAAAATTCGTGCTTGATTGGTGTTAAGGTATTTTTTCAGCATGGTTTTCATCGTAATATAGCGATGTTACTCAATAGTTATAGAACTGGGAAATAGTATCCAACCACGTGTAGGCAATAAAATATATAATTCCAGTACTTCACCAGTTGGAATTAATTTAGTATATTTGTCCTGAAACAGATATAAATACAGACGCTGATGTACTAATTGTTTGTTCCTTATACAAATTCTGGATGAAAATTGCACTCAATCAAAACGCCATATATCCCAATACGCTTGGGTTAAGCGCTATTTGTACAAAATCGTGGGTTTTGAGATGCGATAAATCGCCGTCTCTACAAGTGTTTTGGTCTTATCTGAACTGTATTGCCCTATATTTTACGGCAATCTAGGAATAACTAAGAAGCTTAGATTTCATTAGATAAAAACTTTGTTGTGGATTCTTCTCCACGCCCCTATCTGGGAAAATAGCTTTTTAGTTCCGATGTAGAGGATGAGAACTAGGAAAAGCTTATGAAGCTAGGTTTTTAGGACTTATGTATACACCATATCCTCGCATTACAGAAAAATGGAAGCAAGGTTTTCCATATCCCATGAGAAGTTAGGGTAAGCGAAGGTTAAATAAAAGTAATTTTATAAATAATTGAACAGAACCGTAGTTTATATTTTGCTCGGCTCAACCTAGCATCTACAATATTTTGAGTAATATCAGGCAATATTAGGCGCTGATGGCTCGTTGTTCAGATTCAACTAACTGATTGTGAGATACATCAAATCTGATAGTACTTGCTGCCCAGTCTTTGAAATCTGGTGCTAACCAGACTAGCTTGCGGAGAATTTCATCATTAACCCACAACATCAAGGGAAACCGAAACTGTTTCCGAAACTCATTTCGCATGATGTTAGTACTGATGATTAGTTGGTTAATTTCTACTACGGATTCTAAACCCCGTACCATCAAAGCTTCGGGTTGGGTAGCACCAATCGCACTTGTAATAGCTGTATACAATGTGTCAGCCGCAGGTGAGAGCAAGACTTCGTGGATATCTGTCGATGAAAATTCTGTTAACAGATTCAGCACTTGCTGCTGTCTTTCAACACTGTTACAACAAGCTAATATCAGTGAGAACTCCCCATCAGAAACCATCATCGCCCTTGCCAGCCTCTTAGTGGATGCTGTGCTGCTAACTGTGTCCTTTTCTGAATTACTTAAGCTGATCATTAAAAAATCCTGCTTTTAATTTTAAAAATATCGGAGCAATATTCAGTTATTCTACCCTATGTATTTTTATGTAAAAGTGTTAAGCAGTTAATTTATGATAAGTTTTTCTCTTAAATTAACTCTAATACTACGGATTGCCTAACAAAAGAGGATATTCTGCATGATCTCACACTTACAATTAAGGGATAATGTAAAGGTAGTATTAAAATCACGTAAGCAAAAGATAACGCAAGTAAAAAAAAGATGGGAAAAAATTAACAATTTAATTACACTATATTTTTATAAATTTTGGCATCTACCATTGGTTAAGTAGTTATTTTTTGTATGGAGTTAAAAAAATATTCAGTATTAGTCTAACAACAAATATTCGCAAGTGGGAGAAAATTTAATTCATCCTTTTGATAGAACTGTGGCTCAAAGATTTCTCGTTATTCAGAGGATACGGAATTTTTAGCTTTATTAAGATTGGTTAAGAATACCTGAAATATAACAATTCATGAATTCAGACAAATCTGAAAGGGAAATACAACACGCTGAGTTTATTACGCATCATCAATAACAGGCGATGTCTACGACGAGCTACGCTAACGCACGCCCTTGAGATGAATAAGACTGAGAATCTTCTACCCACCAAATAAACGCCCCCAAAAACCCTTCTTCTTATTTCTATAAATCTCTAAGTTGTTACGAATAAGAGTGTTACTAGGGTTAAGGCGAACAGCTATTTCCAGTTCGGCGATCGCTTCTTCCAACTTCCCTTGATCGTAGAGCGCAATCCCCAGGTTATTGTGAGCGCTTGCAAGGTTAGGGTCAATTCGCAAAGCTATTTGGTAGGCTGCGATCGCTTCTTCCAACTTCCCTTGATCGGACAGCGCAATCCCCAGGTTATTGTGAGCGTTTGCATAGTTAGGGTCAATTAGCAAAGCTCTTTGGTAGGCGGCGATCGCTTCTTCCAACTTCCCTTGATCGGACAGCGCATTCCCCAGGTTATTGTGAGCGTCTGCATCGTTAGGGTCAATTAGCAAAGCTCTTTGGTAGGCGGCGATCGCTTCTTCCAACTTCTCTTGACCGTACAGCGCAATCCCCAGGTTATAGTGAGCGTCTGCATCGTTAGGGTCAATTAGCAAAGCTCTTTGGTAGGCGGCGATCGCTTCTTCCACCTTCCCTTGATCGGACAGCGCAATCCCCAGGTTATTGTGAGCGATTGCATAGTTAGGGTCAATTAGCAAAGCTCTTTGGTAGGCGGCGATCGCTTCTTCCAACTTCTCTTGACCGTACAGCGAATTTCCCAGGTGAATGTGAGCGATTATAGAGTTCGGGTCAAGATAGAGGGCTGCTTTGTACTTGATGGCTCCTTCCTCGAACTTTTTAGCTTCGCGCAAACGATCCGCTTCGTTTATCAAGCTTGTCACTTGATATTGACGTTCTTCCAGTTCTGGTGTTGTTTGTTGTGGGGGTGAGGAATTCGAGTTAGCAACTGATCGCGCCGCCTCTCGAATTCCTTTAACAACCTCCAAGAATGCCTCATCTCGATCGTTCCAGCTTTTTATCGGTTTGCGATTACTTGGCAGTGGGGACAATTGATTAATGGGAGGAGTTTCCCAATCCGTATAGCGTAGCAAGATTGGGATAACACGAGCCTTTTTAGTTGCATTCTGTTCTAAAGCTCGTGTAACTTCAATTGTCCAGTGATAATCAGAATCGATAAAATCAGGGCTAATTAGCAATAAGATCAGCCCAGCCTGGTTTAAATGCCGATCGATTTCGCCTTTGATTTCTTGCCCAGCGACAATTTTGCGATCGTTCCAACTTGTAATAATGTTTTCTCGACGCAAAGACGCTAAATGCTTCTCTAACTCTTGGCGTAGCGTCTCATCTTCCTGGTGGTAAGAAATAAAAACTTCAATAGATTTCATGGAGGATATGGCAGGCTGGCTGGTTTAAAAGACAACTACAATAGTTTTTGCTCGATTTCCTCAAGCTGTCGCTCTAATCTATTTTGTTCTGTTTTGGTATCCTGAATTTGCACTTTTAGCTTCAGCTTTGTAGATACATCCGTTTCAATAGCGTATGCTTTACCCAGCAGTCCCAATTTTTTGCTCATGAGGTCATACTGTTCTTGCACTGAATCCCGTTCTTGCTCCCATCGCCGACGCTGGCGCTCAGTTAATACCCCACTTGTTCCAGAAGGGCTGGAAGTTGCAGGTGTAGTATTTTTAGCAGGAGTTGAGGAAGAAGTGTTTGATTTCGCCATTTCTTCAACTACTCTGCGAATCCCTTGAGCGACATTTAAAAAAGCCTCATCTTGGTCTTGCCAGGTTGTAACAGGTTTAGCATTTTTAGGTAGTGCTTGCAGTTTACCAAAAGGTGCGCTATTCCAGTCGTCAACTGGCTTGAGAATAATGGGAATTACACGAGCTTCCCGCGTTTGGTGTCGCTCCATTGCCCGCTTCATTTCTTTGTCGTAGCAGTAATCTGAAGCCAGAAAGTTAGCACTCACTAGCAGCAGAATGATATCTGCAATATTAAGATTATCATCTATCTCATTAGCCCATTCTCTACCAGCACTGATTTCGCGATCGTGCCAAGCTTCGATAACTCCCTGACGTTTCATCATGCTCAAATGAGTTGCCAATTCGTCACGCAAGGCTTCATCTTTGTGGGAGTAGGAAAAGAATACTTTAACTGCATTAGACATAATTCTTGGTTCAATATCATCAAATTACTGTACATGAATATACAGTTGAACTTTTCAACGATAAAAGCCCAAACAAAGAATTCTGAATAATACCCTGTAATTAAATTCACAGAACCCCGACTTCTTTGAAAAGTCGGGATTCTTATCTCTCACGAATTATTAAGTAGGGCTGATCAAAGCAAATGATTTTGCGATCGCTATTCGCCAATTTTCAAAGCAAATAAAGCGATCGCCAAGCTATATGTATAACTGAGATTACACGATCTAAAATCTCGAATAGTGTTGTAATGCCAGCCTAGCTGCACCCACGATCCCAGCAAAATTGCCTAACTCTGCTGGCAAAATCTGTAAACCATCTCGTGATAAAGGCTGCACTCGCTTCTCAATTTCTGCCTTCACTGCTGGTAAGAAAAACTCAAAGCTGCCACTTATACCGCCACCAATGACGATCGCTTGCGGTGTGAGTACATAAATCAAACTCGTCAAGCCAATTCCCAGGTTTTTACCATATTCTTGCCAAAAAGTCAATGCTGCGGCTTCTCCTTGTTGAGCAAGAACACCCAATTCGATGGGTTCTTTGAGAGTGCGGCGGCGAATGGCAGTAGCAGAGGCATGTTGTTCTAAAGAGCCTTGATTGCCACTATTACAAATTGGCCCATCAGGATTTAATGAAATTAAACCCAATTCCCCGGCGGCTCCCTGATGTCCAATAAATAGTTTGCCATTGAGGATAATCGCACCACCAACCCCAGTTCCTAAAGTTAGGAGAATCAAATTTTGAAATTGACGACCGGCTCCCAGCCAAGCTTCTCCCAAAAGAGCGCAATTGGCATCATTAGCGATCGCAGTCGGTTTGCCAGTTTTAGCTTCTAACCAGTCTGCTAAAGGCACATCGATCCATCCAGGTAAGTTAATGGCGATTTTAGCGATGCGTCCTGCGGCATCAGAGGGGCCAGGAGTCCCAACACCAATAGCAAAAGTTTCATTATTTGGATCAATTTGCGCGATCGCATCTACCAGCACCGCCAGCACGGCCTCCGGCGTTGTCGGCTGGGGAGCCGCCATAGTCAAAGATTGCAAACAAGTTCCATCGGCTGTAAACCGCCCCAGCTTAATTGCTGTTCCCCCCACATCAATGCCAATTACTTGAGAACTCACCATTTTGTCATTTGTCATTTGTCATTGGGCATTGGTGAACAGCTATTCCCTATTCTCCAGTTCATTTTTTTCATTCGCGATCTGTTCGCGTAGCATCTCCGCCTGGAAGAAGACGCGAAGCTTTCAACTCCGATTTCTGTAAATTAGCAAAAGTCGTGGTGCGAAAACTCGATTGCTCCTGCCAAGCTGTAACTGGCGCACCTCTTAAGATGCCAGCAAGGGCAACAGAAAGGAGAAACCCACCAGTAGCGGCGGCAATTAACGTCAGGTTATCTTTCACACAAATCTCTCCAGTTATCAAATTACTAGTTATTAATGATTAGCCCGTTGACTGATAAGTGTCCACTGTTTGCTAACTATTTTCGGATTCTATTTTCTCTCCGTAATCGAGGATTGACAAATTCGTTTAACCCCTCACCAAGTAGTGATAACCCTACCACCATGAATGTCATGGTTAAACCAGGGAAAAGCGTAGTCCACCAAATGCCAGTAGGTAGAGCTTCTAGGGCTTGTTTTAAATCATGTCCCCATTCTGGCACTTCTTCGGGAAGTCCTAGCCCCAAAAAGCCCAAACCGCCCAACACCAAAATTGCATCAGCAGCGTTGAGTGTAAAGAGGACGGGTACGCTTTGAATGACGTTGAAAAATAGATAACGAGAAAGCACAACCCAAGTGGAAGCGCCCATTGCTTGAGCTGCTTCGATGAAGACTTCAGTTTTCACACTAACAGTGTGGTTGCGAACAACGCGATAATATTGGGGGATGTAGGCAATGCTAATAGCGATCGCTGCATTTAATATCCCACGCCCCACAACAAACGCCAGTGTTACAGACAGCAGTAGCCCCGGTAAAGTGTAGATGCTATCCATCAAAAACAGCAACACTTTATCCAATTTACCGCCGAGATAACCACTCAGCATCCCCAGAGGCACACCGATAATCATACTCAGCGCTGTTGCCAAGATCACCACCTGTAAGGCAGCTTGAGCGCCGAACAATGTCCGGGAGAAGACATCGTAACCCAGGCGACTAGTGCCAAACCAATGTTTAGCTGAGGGTGGCTCGTGAATTGGATTAGAGAGAAAATCTTTCGGGTTTTGCAGCCATCCCCAAGCTTGGAATACAGGAGCGAAGAATGCCAGGAAGATGAAAAATAGGGTGATGGCTAACCCAATGAGCATAAGTTTTTGGGAAAGATTGGAACTTTTGCCAAACTGTAAAAATGTCGGTAGTCGCCGTTTTGTAATGGCCATGTGTGATCGCCTGGATCAAAGCTTGATACGCTGACCATTTTACATATCAGATAGGTTATTGCGTAAATATTCTGGATAAAAGTCCGGCTGCTTCACGGTATATACAGAGTTAGACTGAGGTAGAGATGAGACTATGCCTTATTTTTGCTAGAGATAAATTACCAGCCAGTGTTACCACAAAGTTTAATTATTCCAAGTAGAAAAAATTTTAATATGCTTTGATATGCCTGCAAGAGATATTTATCATGATGCTGTTAAGAATGCCTTAATTCAAGAAGGCTGGATAATTATAGATGACCCTTTACATTTAAAGTGGGGTCAAAAAGATATGTATGTAGATTTAGGAGCTAAACAACTCTTAGCCGCAGAACAAGGGTGTAAAAAAATAGCTGTAGAAATTAAAAGTTTTGTTAGTCCTTCGGAAATGGCAGACCTCAAAGATGCTATTGGGGGATTTATCATGTATCGTGCTGTTATCCATCGTCTGGAACCAGAAAGAACATTATATTTGGCAGTACGTGATAGCGTATTTACAGCTTTGTTTGAGGAACCAATTGGTACACTTTTAATAGAAACTGAGAATCTCAAGTTACTCGTTTTTAATCCAGAAACTGAGAGGATTATCCAATGGATACCTTAGATATTTATCGACGGATCATCAAAGAGGTATTAGTACCCTACACACAAATTCCTTATTCGCACGCAGCTATTGAATGTAAAGCAGTATTTGATAGCGAAAATGACAGTTATTTGCTGATAACTTTAGGCTGGGATGGTGTAAAGCGAATTCACGGTTGCTTAGTTCATATTGATATTATTGATGGCAAAATTTGGGTGCAACGAGATGACACAGAAGATGGTGTTACCTACGAATTGGTAGCAGCAGGAATTCCCAAAGAGAAAATTGTCTTGGGATTTCACCCGCCAAATGTTAGGCAACACACAGGATATGCTATTGCCTAACTTATTAAGGCTACCATTTAAGCCAACTGTAGCGGGTTATTGGGCAGAGTCTTCCCTACTCCCTATTCCCTAAAGATTACTTTCAATTAACTGGCGATATTCGGTTTTTTGCTTCACGCCTTTCACTTCCTTCACCAATTCCTTGTTTTTGAACAATTGAACCGTTGGAGTTCCTGTCACACCAGCATTTTCAGCAATATCTCGGTCTTTATCGATGTCAATTTCTACAAAGTGAATTTTGCTGTCAAATTCATCCACTACTTTATTTAAAATTGGCTTCAGGGTATGACAAGGGCCGCAACCAGGAGAGACGTACTTAACAAGGAGTAAGCGATCGCTTTCATGGAACAATTTCCGTAGAGCATAACCTCCCTCATGGCGCGTCCCATTCAAATTAAATCCAGCTTCTTCCTCTGCTTCAGTCTTTTTGGCTGGCTGATGTTCTAATTCATTGTCTGCTATTTCTAGCTGTTGATGGAATTCTTGAATCAAGCCACTGGATGACAACCAGCGTTCTGCTAACATCGCCGCCATACAGCCAGTACCCGCAGCTGTAATTGCTTGGCGAAACTCATGATCTTGTACGTCACCGGCTGCAAAAACACCCTCTACACTAGTTTCTACAGAACCGGGTTTAGTGACAACGTAACCTACCTCATCCAGTTCTAGTTGTCCCTTAAATAAAGAGGTGTTGGGACTGTGACCAACGGCGTAGAATAAACCCTTAGCGTGCAGTTGACTTTCTTCACCAGTTTTAGTGTTGCGGATTTTCACCCCTTCCATGTGACCATTACCGAAGATATCCACGGCTTCTGTGTTCCAATGCACCTGGATTTTTGGGTTGCTCAAAACCCTGTCTTGCATAGCTTTAGAAGCCCGCATTTTATCAGTGCGTACCAACATATTTACCTTAGAGCCGTATTTGGTGAGGTAAATAGACTCTTCCGCCGCCGAGTCGCCAGCACCAATTACAGCCAATTCTGCACCGTGAAAAATTGGTGTTGCACCATCGCAAATTGCACAAGCGGAAATACCTCGACTCCAAAATTCATGTTCGCTAGGTAAACCCAAACGCTTTGCTGTCGCACCCGTAGCAATGACAATGCTATTGGTTTTAATTTCCCTTTCTTGCGATCGCACTGTAAATGGACGCTGACTCAAATCAACTGATATAACATCTTCAGTATATAGTTCCGCTCCCCAGCGCTCCGCCTGCGCCTTCATCTGATCCATCAGTTCCGGCCCAGTAATCCCTTTGGGAAACCCTGGAAAGTTCTCGACTTCCGTTGTTGTCATTAATTGCCCACCAGGTAAACCCCCGGCTTGGAAACCTTCAAATACAACAGGTTTCAAATTAGCGCGTCCGGCATAGATGGCAGCTGTGTACCCTGCTGGTCCAGAACCGATAATTACTAAGTTTTCTACTGTGGGGTTAGTCATGACCATATATAAACTCATAACGACTACGCTTAATATAGCATAACAAATTGTGATTGGCTATATCAGATGGTAAGCGATGTCTGTGACGGGCTACGCCTACGCAAAATGCCTACAGTACTCATCCTTTTAACCGCTAGGGCTGTTGTTGAAAGTATTTCTTGATAGTTTCAACATTTAGTTCTAGTAATTCTGCTATTTCTTGAATGCTCATAGCTTTTTCAATGCCAGGGGCTTAGTGATGTTTGCGTCATTTGGGATGCAAGAATTCTGGATTGTGTAACTGGATCTTCCCAAACTTTTTTTCTGAAGGTGATAGGAAAGCGATCGCAGTTGGGTAAGTTATATCTAGAACACACCAGCACTTCCTACCCCAGGGAAAACACTTATGAAAACCGAACTAAAAGCCAAATTTCTTCAACACATCATCGGCAAAAAGAAGGAAAACGAAGGTTTTACACTTATTGAATTACTAGTAGTAATTATTATCATCGGTATTTTGTCTGCGATCGCACTACCTTCTTTCTTGAACCAAGCTAACAAAGGTAAGCAGTCAGAAGCTAAACAGTACTCCGGTTCCATGAACCGCGCTCAACAAGCATATTTCCTAGAAAATGGTTCATTCACTACCGAGCTGAATTCATTAGGGATGGGTATTAGAAGCCAAACTGAGAACTACATATACGCAATTGGTGGAGCTGCAACTGGCGTTAGTAATAATGGCTACTCGTTGAAAGCACCACTTAAATCCTATGTAGGTGTTGTAGCTTTGTCTATACAAGCAGGTACTAGTGAAGCAACCACTTTAGCAGTTTTGTGTGAGTCTGATGCAGTTGGTGCGCGTTCAGCAACAGTGGCTCCAGCATTTGGTGGCACTCCAGTAGAACCTTCTTGTCCATCAAGCTTCTCGCCACTGAAGTCTAAGTAAAATCCTTAGCCAGATCAAATTGATTAAAACATTCATGGAGTGGGTAGTATATACTACCCACTTTGATTTTTTTTAGTTCCTGCAATAGTACTCTTGTAAAAATTCTTAGCTATGACTTCTGTACAACTTTATACTGATATCACCTCCCTAGAACAGCAAGCCCAACAATATTTCATCAAAGACAACTACAGTCAAGCTGCTAACTGCTACGAACAAGCTATTGAAACAGAACCGGAAGTGAAATCTCACTACTGGAACTTAGGATTAATGTTGCTATTGCAGGGACAAGAAACAGAAGCACAGATGACTTGGCTGCTAGGTATAGGTGAGGGAGAAGTTCAAGAAGTTGAGCAGTGGACAGTTGAATTGGTAGAGGTGCTGCAAACCGAAGCTGAACGCAGAGAGACGTTAGCAGACTATAAAGTTGCTTGGGCAATTCGCCAGCATATCCGGGAAATAAATCCCACAGATATTAACAATCTATTGTATTTGATTGAGCTAGCTATCAAACAGGAAACGCTTATTGATGATGAATTAACTTCTCTAGGGGTAATTGAGTTAATTCAGTCAGAAGCAACTGTAGATATTCCGTTATTGTTTCATGTGTTGGAGAGTATTCTTAATTACGCTCCTTTCCATCCCGCAGTCCCAGCATTTGTAGAAGCTTGTCTAGTTCATGTTCACGAGCCTCAACTTTTCATTAAAATTTTACTTCCAGCTACAATTCAAATTGCCCACTCAATGCGGCAACCAAAACTTGCGGCATTACTTCTTGAGCTATATTTACGTCTCGAACCTGAAAATCTAGCAATTTTGCGCCATTTGGCTGCTTTTTATTTCAAAGCTAATGATTATTCTAAAGGGATAGAAGTAGCAAAGTTATGCTACTCGCTATCAAATACATTAATTGATCAAATTTTTGCAATACACCTACTCCATCGAGGATTAATGGATTCTCCTGATTGTTGGGAAGAAGCCTGTGAAGTTTTTGAAAAACAGCAAAATATGATGATGCTACTATTAGAAGAAAATCCTCTAGCCTTGCGCTCCAACGAGGTTTTACATCTCTTTAATTCCAACTATTTCGCTCCATATTTGCAAGATAATATTAAACAAAATAGATATATTCAGAATCAAATTGCCCATCTTTGTCAGCTTAATGTAGAAAACTATGCTAGCCAAGAAGTACAGCGATATCAACAGCGAACTTCCAAAGGGCGAAATAGCAAACTAAAAATTGGATACTTGTCGCATTGTTTATCTAGGCATTCAGTCGGCTGGTTAGCGCGGTGGTTGATTCAGCATCATAACCGCGAAGAATTTGATATGTATGGTTATTTTATAAATTATAAACAGATAAATGATCCGCTACAAGAATGGTATGTTCAGCAATTCAATCAAGCTTATAAAGGTGGAATTTATAGTGAAGATATTGCTGAAAAAATTCACCAAGATAAAATTGATATTTTAATCGATTTGGATAGCATTACACTAGATATAACTTGTGAAATCATGGCGCTAAAACCCGCACCTGTGCAAGCAACATGGTTAGGTTGGGATGCTTCGGGAATACCAGCAGTTGATTACTTTATTGCTGATCCTTATGTTTTGTCAGAATCTGCTCAGGAGTACTATACAGAAAAAATCTGGAGATTACCCCAAACCTATATAGCAATAGATGGTTTTGATGTGGGTGTACCTACTTTACGGCGGGATTCTTTAGATATTCCTAATGATGCTGTCATCTATCTCAGCGCTCAGAGAGGATTTAAGCGCCACCCAGATACAGCAAGACTGCAAATGAAAATTATCAAAGAAGTTCCCAATAGCTATTTCTTAATTAAAGGGTTAGCCGACTCTGAAGCCGTGCAGAAATTTTTTATGCAGCTAGCAGAAGAAGAGGGTGTAAAATGCGATCGTCTGCGATTTTTACCTCAAGATCCTGCTGAGACTGTCCACAGAGCAAATTTAACTATTGCTGATGTCGTATTAGATACTTTTCCCTACAACGGAGCTACGACAACCCTAGAAACACTCTGGATGGGTATCCCCTTAGTAACCAGAGTAGGACAGCAATTTGCGGCTCGTAATAGCTACACCATGATGATGAATGTAGGTGTGACAGAAGGTATTGCTTGGAGTGATGAAGAATATGTAGAGTGGGGTGTGCGTTTGGGGAAAGATGAAGCTTTACGCCAGCAGGTGGCTTGGAAATTGAAAGCATCTCGACAAACAGCACCCTTGTGGAATGGTAAGCAATTTACCCGTGAAATGGAGAAGGCTTACAAGGAAATGTGGCAGAACTATATTGACAAAAAATAAGCTAGTAGTAAGGTAGAACTTACTCAAGTTTCACAAAAAATTAAAACTTTTAGTTTGTAGTAAGGGCTTTAGCCCTGATTTTGAGGACTAAAGTCCTCACTACAAACTAAAAATAATATGTCAGTTGCGTAAGTCTTATAAGGGATTTAGCCCTCACTACAAACATTAAAAATTATCCCAATCTTTACCATAATCTTGGACTGGATATTGAGTCCAACAATCACGTAGCCATTGCCGTCCACAAGCTTTTAAATACCAGTGGACACTACTTTCTACCCAGTTATAAGGAGATTTGACTAAACTATGTTTAACTGGGTTGTAATGAATATAGTTAACAGTTGTATAATAATGTCTTTCCGAGCGAATAGCGCGATCGCTCCAACGATACCAAATTTTTCTCTTAGTAATATTGTCCTCTATATTCCATTGTCGAGAAAGCGCACCATGTATTCTACGAAATGATTCACCTAATACATCAAAATTTTCCACATAAACTAGTAGATGATAGTGATTAGGCAAAATAACCCAAGCACAAATTCTTAAGTTCGTAGTGAGCGCTTCAGCGCTATTCTCTTCATTTCCATCTCCACCAAACTTATCAAAAATTATATCTAGCAATTGCTGACGACGAGATTCAGTGTGTATATGATACCGATGTTCATAACAAGCTACCGTTAATAAATAAAATTGCTTATCTTGTACAAGATGTGGTGGAGAGTGAGGTGGATAACCCTGGCTTAAGCGATATTGAACTAGTTCAGCTTTTTGTTCTGCTGTGAGCTTCCGATATTCATACATAGATTTTTTTTAAGCACTGAAGTGCTTACTACAAACAATTAAAAAGTTCGTAGTGAGAACTTTAGTCCTCTTCTTTAATTACAAATTTAAGCACTGAAGTGCTTACTACAAACTTCTTTATAAAAGGCTTCTAAACCTACGACACAAGCCTTATCATCAAAAAGACGATCGTGATTTTGGCTCATTTTTTCGGCAATAATGCCTCGCCAAGACTGGTCTAGTCCCAATTTGACAGCAATATCGATGTACTCTGCTTCATTCTCAGCAATGGTATCTGTCACCCCCAGCATTTTTAGGAAGCTGTCAGAGTGACGACCCCGCATAAATTCTCCTGGACAAGTAACAATGGGGAGATTACAAGCGATCGCTTCTAAGCTAGTATTACCACCAGACCATGTAAATGTATCTAGATAAACATCTGAAAGTAAGTTAATCATTAGATAATCCAGTCGCTCTGGAATACTGAGAAACACACAATAATCTTCACTGTTCAAACCAATAGCAGCAAAAGCCCGCTTCAGGCGTGGCTGAAGTAAAGTACCACGCAAAAACACAAATTTAGCTTGCGGAATGCGATGAGCAATTTTTGCAAAAATAAAATCATATTGCGGTAGATACTTGAAAGGAGCTTGGCAGCATAGATAAATGACTGCATCATCTGGTAGCTGAAAGTCTGATCGGGTTTTGATAACTGGTGGAATATATGGTTTAGGATAAGAAACACCAATATTGGGCAAACGAATTAATTTTTCTGAATAATGCTCTTGGGCATTTTCAGGTTCCATTAACTCACTAGATAAAAAGTAATCAATTGTAGGTAGGCCCGTTGTCACCGGATGTCCCCAAGCTGTACATTGCACAGGCGCAAGCCGCAAACCTGCCATTTGCATCGTTTGCGGATTCATCCCAATTTCAGGAAAGACTAAAATGTGCAGCTTATCAGCAATTATCTGTTCACAGGCTGCCGATAAATTATGAGGAATATGGTGGAAAACATCACTATATTCTTTAAATTGTTCGGTAACTTTATCTGGTTCATTTCCTATGTAATAACAGTAGATTTCAAAGCTTTCATGATTGCTATGACGCAACCAACCTGTTAACCAAAGTGTTCCACTATAAGAATGCAGGTAATGTGAAATGTAACCAATGCGAATTTTTTCCTGATGCTGAAGTTTAGGTATTGATAAAGGTACACACCATTGAGGAAAGTTAGCAGCCATAATTTTATGTACTAACTTGCCATATTGACTTTGTAACTCTAGATCATTTTGTGCTTGATATGATAGGTAAAAGTTAGTGAGCCGACCTATACCTGCTAAAGCACTATTTTGCTCTTCTGTAGTTTGAAGAGACGTATGCTGAATTAAATATTGCAGTCCTTGAGTAAAGCGCTGACGATAAAAGTTAATTTCCTCTTTATTTTCGTATGTTGATGGAACTGTTAAATATTTGAGAATTTGAAAAGTATAATCATTAGGTAAGCATTTAGCAGCATTCTCTGCACTTAAAATTGCTTCTTGAATACGTCCATTCCGCCGCAAATCGATGATTAATGAAAAATGTAGTCTTCCATCTGTAGGGTAAAGCTTAATTCCTTCCTGAAGAGTATTAAAATATTCATCCAGTAGGTTTAACTGTCTATAGCAATGGCTTAAGTTCCAATAAATATCTGCATCAGTTGATTCGATTTCTATGAGTTTTTGATATTGCGCGATCGCTTCTTGCCATCTTCCCTGACTGAAGAATTTATTGCTCAAGCAAAAAAAAACTGTTCAGCTTGTGCTTCGCTAAAAACTTCTATATCGTAAGATGTCAGAGTTTCTGCTTTTGCTTGCTTCAGTGCGTTTGTATCTTCACATTCTAAAAGAATTCTTGCATAAACACGAGGTAGCAAAGCTTTCCATTGAATATCAGCCAAATTTCCAACTAGAGAAATTTCTAACCCTTCAGTAACATCTAAATCTTCTTCCACCAAAAGATTCATGACCACACTAGATAAAAACATTTCTGCATCTTCGACAGCCATATTAGCCGTATGGATAATTAGAGTAATTTTTTCGCTGTCAGGATGAGTTGCTAATGATTGAATCACCTGTTGTAACTCTAAACCTAGTTCATCTTCTGGTTGCGTCCAATCAGGGAAAATAATATAGTTAATTTCTCTCAGATTTAAGCTAGATAAATTAAATTCCGAATTTAATAGTGTTTGTAATCTTTTTCTCATCTCTTGAGCAGGAACAAAGTTAGGCACAGAATGACTTAGCTTATCTAACGCTTGTTGCAATATAGAACTTTCCTGAAGATGCTCTGCTACTTGGGCTAAATACCAAAATGCACGCCAATGATTACAACCAAAGTGAATGGAATTGATAAACTGTCCCATTGCTTCTGAAGTTTTTCCCTGACGTTCCAAGATTAACCCTACCCATAACCTTAAATAACCATCTTGGGGGTAGTGATTAAGATATTGAGCTACTCCACCCTCTCCTAATCCTAAAAGAGTAGAAGAATTACCTATTTTTTCATCAGCAGCAAATAATTGATTAATATCTTCAGAAGTTAAACTTGTAATAAATTGGGGTGCGGTATCTCCTATAGACTCAATAAATGTTTTTGAACCTTCAAATTGTGTAGGGATCTCAACTACATCAAGAAGAGATACAGGTTCATCTAACAAACTACCATCAACAGGAATACTCCATTGTCTCGTTCTTTTGGGTGTTTCCATCAAGCGGTGATAGATGGGATTTAGCTGTTTAGCAGCATTTTCTGCACCAAAGATTTGCTCGGCGTATTGCTTGGCATTTTTGCCTAGTCTTAATCTTTCTTGGGGATTGTGATAAAGGTACTCTAAGGCTTGACTGTATTCTAATTCACTATTGACAACTAAGCCTGTGTAGTTATCAATCACTAATTTTTTAATACCACCGTGGGGAAAAACTATTGCAGGTATTCCGGCGTACATTACTTCTTGTAAATTTAATTCAGCCGCAGCATAAGTATCTTCACATAACGGATAACCATAAACATCAAATTCAGAAATGACTGAGCTAATATCTTCGACAAAACCACGAAAATCAAATTTATTTAATGAGTCTAATGCTGAGGCTTGTTGCTGTAATAAATTAATATTTCCACCACCACAGAGAATAAATTTAACATGGGGGATATTAGCTTTAGCACTCATAGAGATATACTCAGGGTGCATTTTACTAAAAGCTAAAGATCCCATATAGCCAACATTAAAAGTATTGTGGGGTTTGGGTTGAATATTTTGAACTCTTTCAAAATCAGCCGCATCGTAAACCATGCCAACTTTTTTCTGTCTTATTTCTGGTGCTAATTGTCGCACTACGGGTAAGTCATAAGAATGGGGATTACAAGGAATAGCAAAGTCAGCATAATTAATTAAATCACGAGTAATCACCTGTGGGGCGCTATCTCCTGAAACATGAAACCAGATAATTAATCTTGTGGGCGGTAATTCTGAATGCAGAAAGGAGAAAATCTGGGGATTATTCCAGTAGTGAATATGCACTAAATCAGCTTCAGCAATTAATTTATTACGAGCAATTACGTCAGTTGGATTAACAAATTTCATCCCCCCTAATTCTGCTAATTCCACTGCACTAGGAGTAGCTTCTTTAAGGGAAATAACTTGATGTTGCAATTGCTCGTGTAAACGGGATGAATATTTAGAAATGGCAATCATGGAGCGAGCAGCACCACCGAGACAAAGAAAGTCAATAATATGTAAAACTTTAATCATGGAATTGAAATTTTTAATTTAATTACTAGGTTTACGATAGATTTTCAGAGAAGATAATACTCCCGGAATAATCGGTAAATAGGCTTGAGTTTGAGTTGGATCATCAGGATATAACAAAGGTAGTTCGATAATTTCGCAATGATAAGTATTTTCCATTAATTCTTGGCAAGCCTGTCTGATCCCAGGTTCATTTCCTCCATGATGAAAAAGGATTGAGGAACTATTTTGCTCATCTAGAGGAGGTAAATAATCATGGAAAATCATTAAGCCACCAGGAGCAAGTAAAGGATAATAGTTAGCAATATCTCGTTTCACACCTTCATAAGAATGATCGCCATCGACAAAAATATAAGGTGGATAGTTATGATCTCGCTCAAAGATAGTCTGTAATTGAGCTAAAGCATCATGAGAAAACATTCTCAAATGAGTAATTTTTGAGAGTAAGTTATCCAATACTAATTTTAATTGGGGGTGTAATCCTGGATCAATTGCCCATCCTTCTAAGTCATTATGCTCTCTGACTAGGGCTTTTTGATTCAAAAATAATGAACTTCCGGCAAAGGAGCCGATCTCCACAAAACGGCAAGGAGAAGAATTAGTTGGTAAAAGTTTACGCACAGCATAATATAGCTGAAAACGCTCATTCTTCGACATTTGACTTTGAATACCGTACTTCACAGGATCATCTTGGTCAAATTCTTCAATTAATGACTTTTCAAACACTGGATTAATGGAAAATTTGTGCGGGCAATTAAACCAAACTCCTGTACTGTCTATTTGATGAAGCTCAAATTTTAGTTGACGCTCGGCTTCAAATTCATGTAGGGCTTGACGACATCCTTCCCAAAAACCATAATCATCTACCTGTACAAATCCATCATTGGAAATGCGATCATAGAAATTATTAATTATGGTTTTAGTAGATTCGTACCAATCGCCATCCATGTGTAGAAAAGCAATCATCCCTACTCGATCTCTCATTTTTGGTAGGGTGTCTTCAAAATAACCTTTAACTAACTGGACAATATCACCAACGCCCAGTTTATTGCAGATTTCCTTCACACTAGTTTCTGGTGCGGCACAAGTACCTGTACCCCATCCCGTTACCTCAGCAAGAATACCATTAGACTTATCTTTTTCTGTCGGTGCTGGCATTCCATCAAAAGAGTCAAAGGCATAAACCCAACGGGGTTGTCTGGTATGGCGTTTAATCACTGCGGCTGCAAGGGCTGTTGAACCTCCGCCTGCAACTCCACACTCGACAAAGTTACCGGGGATATTTTCTAAACAAATTCTTTTGATGAGCGTAAATAGTGAATATAGTCTCGCCTCACTCAGCATTGTATAAGGTTGAATTAACCTATATAATTCTTGAAACTCAGAGTCTTGGATATTACTAGATACAAATTCAGGATATTGATTTAATAACTGATTCAGGAAGTTCTCGGCTTGATTATTCTCAGGAAAATAGCGTAGTTCTTCACGTAGGGATTGAATAGAAGCGGCGGGTTGTCTCATTTGCAAAAAACATTTTGCCCTTAAAAAATCTAAACCCATAATGGGCTGTTTTAAAGCTTTGGAATCATTTAGGATTTCAAAACATCCCGCAATCTGATTTTCTTCTAACAGATTGTTTGCTTTTTCAATAATGGGATGAACTGCTGTTGTATCTGAGTCCAGATTTTTTCTTAATTCTTTTCTTAGTATTATTCCCTTCGTGTGAGCCGGAGCATGATTAAGTAATGTTTCCAACGTTGCCAAAGCTTCAGTTATTTTTCCTTGTCTAGCTAATGCAACTGCCTTAACATAATTTATAGCATTATATTCTCGTATTGATGAATATATTGAATCTAAAACAACTTTATTTTGATTGTTATTTACCTTTGTAATAATTTCTTCCAGAGAAATATAATATTCTGGCTTTAATTTCATTTTATTAGCAGCACTACTAAATATAGTTTCCTCAGTAAAATTATCTGCCTGAGTATTTCTAATCATAAAAAGAGGATGTTTAAGGGGAAATTTCACAGCTTCTACTGTCATATTACCCAGCTTATTATTATCTGTAGTTGTGTGAGTACCTGAGCCAAAACCAATATTAGAAACAAGATTGATATTAGGTAATATAGTCAATGCGTTATTAATCCAGAGGGTATATTGCCAAATATAATCCCAAGTATTGAAGCCATCATAAACACCTTGGAATATTTTTGACCAGTAAGAAACTGCCTGCTCATTTTGCAAGACTTCATTAAGCCAATTATTATCTCTTAATTCTGTCCATAGTTGCATGGAATCATCATATTTTGTCCATGCACGTCTCCAACTAGCCCAGCCCCAACAATGACCGTAACGAGAAAAATAATAACTATATTCAGTTCTATTGCTTCCAAATTGGAAGTTATCACCCGAAATCATCATAATGCGTTCATCATCACGATATTTCTCTAATAATTCTTGACAGTAACGGAAAAAAGTTGGATGAGGGAGACAATCATCTTCTAAAATAATCGCTTCTTCTACTTGCTCAAATATCCAATCTAAACCACTACTAATTCTTTTTCGACAACCTAAATTAACATCAGAGTAATTAGTTAATACTTCACATTCCCAATCAACTTGATTAATAATTGCTCTGGTAGCAGCACATTTTTCTGCTTCTGCGAGTTTATCGGCTCTTGCTCCATCTGCTACAACTAATAATTTAGGTGGTTTAGCTTGGCGGATGGCTTCAAAGACTCTGGTAGTAGTTTCAGGGCGATTAAATATTAGAAAAGCAACTGGTGTTGTTAACTGCCAATTATCTTCATATTCATAATTGCTCATTTCTGTAGCTTTGGGGCTAGTAATTTGCATACAAGATTTACCTAAAACAGATTTTTTTTCGCTAGGTAATGAATTAGTTTCTAGAATTTCTGTTGATTTGAAAAAAAGAGAAGTACAGTTTTTATAAACATAGCCCGGAATGAATCCCCAAAAATCAATTTTTTTATACCCTAGTGATGAGAGTAATCGTAGCGATGAATCATAGCGGTGATCGTCTGTATTATCAAAAATTAGTAACCCATTCTGTTTGAGCTTATCTAAACTATTTTCTAAACAACCATTACGGTTAATACCATCAACTACAATGACATCAAAATATTTATCTGGATATTGTAGAATAAAATCAGCATATTTTTGTTCATCTAATTCTAACTTTAACTGTACATTCAGGGGCATTTGCTGATAAATTTGATTAAACCAACCCTCATCACTTTCAATCGATATTACTTGTTGAACTTTATCTGCCCACCATAAAGTTGATTGCCCTCCTCCAAATTCAAATACTGAAAAATCTCTTTTAATCTTATCTTCTAAAAATTCAATTGCTGGATAAGTGTACCAAGGAATAGGTAGATTTTGTGCATTAACTGGTTTTCCTTGGGAGAGAGAATTTAACCAGCCAGAAATCTCTAGATAATTAGTACCTGGAATTAAATTTGCTGATATTTCTTGCCAATTTACTGATAAGAGAAGACAGTGTGCCAAACTAATAGACAATCCTTGTTTTGCTAATTGAGGATTATCCCTAAATATTGCTTTATATAATTTAATAGCTTCGGAAAACTGCTGGTTGTTAAAATATTGATTTGCTTGATTTAATTGATTTTCTATAGAGGCATTATTCATATAAACCTTAGTTCCTTTTAACTGCCTATTGCTATGTTTAGCATCTTCTCAAATGCAAAATTTATAGAACTGCTGAATACAGTAAACAACTCTAAGCGCGATCGCTTTCCCCCTCTCTCTTCTTCACATCCACCAACACAGTCTGATAATCCTACCTGTTAGGATGCAATTTCACCAACCTCTCCATTAATGCGATCGCACCCTTTATTAATTAGACTTCGGCTCGTTATTTGTCTGGGAATCGCTCTTTCCCTTTTCTTTCTTAATCTGCTCTAAAAGAACTTTGTAATTTGGTCTGTCAGGGCGTAACTTCACCAACTTTTCCAAAGGTTGAATAGCAGCCTGAGTATCTTTCAACTTTAGCCGCATATTTACCAATCCCTCCAGCGCTGTTAGGTTTTCTGGTTCCCTTTGTAAAACCAACTCGTAACCCCGTGCTTGTTGCTGTAATACTGACTCAGCAGAAGGAGATGCAATTACTGGCTTAGGTTGACTAGCCTGTTGGATTGCCGGAATTACTGCAAACACTGTAGAACCGACAAACGACACTAACGACACTATCGTGACTATCTTTTGTCGCCGTTCAATCTGTTTTTTACGGGTAATTACGTATTCTTCCCCCGAACCAGCCATACCTCACATACTTGCTGTGGTAAATACTTAGGTATCAGCAAGCCTCCCGTTTTGAGGATACCCATCTGCTCAACAGAAACTAACATCCTGGCTAAAAATTTTTTACACAAACTTTAAAAGCTGACTCTGAAGACGAGGGAATTTTATGGTAAGCCCATGCTGTACAAACAATTTTGCTATGCGTAGTTTACCGCCGTAGGCATCGCTCCTATTGCTTCCAAGCAAAAACCTCTCCTACTCCTAAACAAAGCCCAACCCTTCAGGTCTTATTCTTTAGGCGGAAAATTAAAATTATATAAATATTTGCGATGATTCTGCCTAATTCCAGATGTTTGCGATATTCTAAATAACATTTAAATAGAAGCAAAGGATATTTCTACTAAATTGCAAATTCCGCTTGTCAGGCAAAAATTTTCAACCTGGCCTGTGTCACAGTAGGTTGTTCAACAAGCAAACATATTTTTTAGAATTTTCCCAGTCGCCCTCAGTCTCACTACTTAGCACAACTTCCAGAAGGACTAATTATTTTCGTAGGTGTTGACAACAGATATCTTACAAAAGGTACTGTTGCACTCTCGTGCTTAAAGGCTAGAAGTTAAGGGGAAAAATAACACGGGAAAAGGTTAAAGGGGAAACAGAAGCATCCTTTATCTTTTAACCCTTACCCTGAACTTTTGTCTGGTTTCTGCAAAAAGTTTTAGGACTACTTGGTAAAATTGGAGTTTTGTGGTGGTAATTACCGTACAAAACCGAATTTACCAGTAATTTAGTAGAGTTTGTTATGGTATAGTTAAAAAGTTAAGACTAGCTTTACCAAAATTACACCACTCTACGACCCGGCAACAATTGCAGAATGGGAAGCAGTTTTAATTAAGTATTTACCAACAAAATCTGAATTCAATCGAGGTTATGACTCAGCAAGTGATTCACCCGATGGTGAAATTGCAGCGCAACGTGCAATCACTCATAGAATCGAATATTATCAAGCCAAGTGATAGCATCTGGAAAATCGCTTTGCTCTATGGTAATGAATGGCAGCACTGGAAACAGGAACTGCTAGACTTTGGCTTTAGTATGCAAGACCCAGTTAGTGAACTGCTAGCTGTAGAAACTTGGGATGAAGAATAGAGGATAGGGGATAGGGGGTAGGAATTTTTAATATTCACCACTCCCAATTACCCCTTATCCTCAGAGGGTACCTCACCTTCCCCATTTCTACTTCCTAAACTTTACAAGCAGCTAAGGCCGCAGCTAATTCCTTTGCAGTTTGGTAGCGATCACGTGGTAATGGTTCTGTAACGCGATCAATCACATCTCTTAATTGGGAACTGATGGTGGGAACTTTTGCCACATCAAACCTGAAGTTGCGCCCCTTTTGGCGGTAATACTTAAACGGGTTTTCGCCTGTGAGCAGAAAAATCAGCGTTGGCCCAATTGCATACAAGTCAGATTGAGTCAAAGGTTGTCCTCGTTCTTGTTCAGGAGCGCAATAACCTTCTGCACCAATCCGGGTACCGGGCGCTGTGCCAATTTCCTTAACTGCGCCAAAATCCAGTACTACTATGCGATTTAGTGAACTTCGCACCATTAAATTGGCGGGTTTAATATCGCGGTGAATTAGTGGAGGTTCTTGGCTATGAAGATATTCTAAAATATCGCAGGTTTGGATCATCCAAGCGATCGCTTGGCTTGGCGTAACTGGCCCAGTTGTATAGACACGTTTCTCTAAATCTTGTCCGTGGATTAGTTCCATTGCCAAGTATTTTTTTCCGCCTTCGACAAAGAAGTCGTAATACTTGGGTATTCCCGGATGGTTAAGGGATTTGAGAGTATGCGCCTCCCGCTCAAATAATTCTTGAGCTTTGGCAATTTTTGCCATATCAGCATTCATTTGCTTCAACACCAGCAGTTGTGGGATACTCCCAATCTGACCAGACCCATCCCAAGCGAGATAAGTAGTACCCATACCTCCTTGTCCGAGAGTTCGCAACACCTGATAATGACGAATTTTCTGTTGCACTGAAAGAGGTTGACCGCAGTGGATGCAAAACAGATTGTTCGGGGAGTTCCCTTCATGCGTACAAGTGTATTGACCTTGGGCTGAATAGACTGTTGCAACGGCGTTTTCTTCTGTTCCTTGTATTTGTTGTAGCGATCGCAAACCAGTTTCCAGTACTGTTACTTCCTGAATTTGGAATTGCAGTATTGGGCCTCCTTGTGCTAGTTGCAAAAGGGAATTATCTGGTAACGGACTCTGAATCACAAGGACACCGTTGAGGAAAGTCCCATTTGTACCCTGACTAATCAGCCGCCAACCACTGCCATTGTCGGCAGAACCAACGTGTCTCAGTTCTAGATGATGCCGCGAAACTAAACTATCAGTTAAAACAACGTGATTATCTGTTGCTCGACCAATCCGAATTATGGAAGAGTTCTCAAAGCACCACTGCTGGAGGGGCGTTTTCTGTTGCGGTTCTAAGAGAGTCAGACTAACCACAATACAACCTACAAGGTAAATGGATTAGGGAATGGGGGATGGGGTATGGGAAAATGGGAATTAGGCATTAAACTATATGTAAATTAGGTCTCAGCCCCTGATTTATAAGGGTTTAAGGTTAATTTGAAGATATATCTACTGGGAATTAGTGATTCTTTTTATTACCCATTCTCAATTACCCATTCCCAATCCCCATTTATTTTTAACTTTCCAAATTTGGGCGTACTTTTGCCCGAATAAGTATACCAGTAATGTTGTCGTGACCATTGTATTGGTTTCCTAAATCAATTAATTTGGTAACACCTTGTTCTAAGTTAGCGCCCGAACTAAGCAAGGGTTCTAAATGAGTCTGCCAATGGGTTTCTAGTAAATCATTATCTGATAGACCGTCCGATGCCAAAAGCAGAAGAGTATCTTCATTAATCTCAAAAAAGCCTACATCAGGATTAATCGAATTTTCATCACGAGGCCCCAAAGCTTGGGTGAGTTGGTAGGCATCCGGGCGGGCGTAAGCTATGCTTGCTTCTACTCCTCGGGTAATTTCCCGTTGGCCAACTTCATGATCTACTGTGACTTGTTCTAGTCCCCCCTTACGCGTCAAGCGATAGAGACGGCTATCTCCCACATGAGCAACTGCTGCTTGAGTATCTTGAATTAAGAGCATTACTAGAGTTGTACCCATACGCCCTACTCCAGAACGGGCATCTTGTTGATTGAGCTTGTAAATCGCCTCATTAGCTAAATATACTGCCTCACGAATGCTATCTTCTGTTGGCAATTGATTGGCAATCCAGTGTTCTTGAAAGTATTGCCGTAGGGTGTTGACTGCTAACTCACTGGCTATCTCGCCGCCAGCATGTCCACCCATACCATCGCAGAGAATATACAAACCATGCCCTTCTAGAACTCGACTTTTAGGGAACTCCAACTTTTGAATTTTGGTTTCAATACCAAAGTAGTCTTCATTATGATGACGTTGACGGCCTACATCTGTGCGTCCTGCATCTTCCAAGCTACTTAACTGCATCGCCAGCACAACAGTTGGCATATCATCAATTTTGCTAATGATATCTTCTGGTTCGTCTGATTGCTGCATAGTCGGCACAGTAGTATTGTTCTCCTTTATTGGGGGCAAAGTTGCGGTTCCTAGTGCTTCCAGTTCAATAGAGATTTCCTCCAAACGCGATCGCAATTGTGCGATTGTGTGAATCTTACCTACATCTAAATCTCCCAACATCTGGACTACAGAGCCAAATTGAGTGCGTTGAGACTGCCTAAATAGTGCTTGCCAAACTCGCCCCAAAGCTTGAATGGTTAACGGCTCCTCTGGAATAGCAGATGTTTGGGCTTCGGCATCTTCTGGGGACTCGCTGACAGACAGAGAACTTGATGATTCCACATACAATCTTTGTAGCGCCAGCGTTTGGTCTTCATCCAATCGCAAATTTGATAAATCTAAAAGGCTTTGACGACAATTTACTGGTTCCAACAATGCCCAAAGTTGGGTCATTTGATAACACCAGTGTAAAATTTTTAACGAACTTGTTGTCTCTTCTTGCCATAAGTCAACTAAAGGCTGCCAATTTGAGCGGTCTTCAATTATCACTACCTGCATATCCCCCTGCTGCCATGCATCGTGAATCAGTGGTATCTCGCGCTGATTTTGAGAGTGTAAGGCAATATAAGGTTTCGCAAGGTGAGGAATTCCAGTTGCATCTACTGATGGCGTTAGTAAATCGGATTGCTGACTTGCTAGTATTGCCTCAATTGGTGATATTTGATACGGCTGGCAGTCTAGAACTCTCACACCTGTAACAGTAATGGTGGCAGTTTCCGTTTGGGTAGGTAGCGGATCTAACAATTGATAGCGCTCTTGGGAGTCTAAATAAGAGCCTAATGCATGAGAACTAAGGGATAGAGGAGATAACGAGGATATTGCTTCTTCATCTCCCTCTAATCCCACATCTTCCTCATCTGTCTTTACTCCCAAAGCTTCCCCAATCGTTTCTTTAGCAATAATTGCCCAAAACACTGTTCCACATTCCGTGCCACAGTTGTGACAAAGTAGTGCATTTACAGGTACATCTTCGGCGCTGCATTCAGGACAAACTTTGTGGGTCAGGGATGTGCCACAGCTTTGACAGAATTTATTGCTTTTGGGGTTTTCAAATTTACACTGAGGGCAAATCAGCATAGTGGAAGTTCCTTTATTCGCGCTCCAAGGTGCTTCTAGCCACTAAGATCAAAGGTGCCACAATTGGCTGTCCCTGACTAAAGTAGACTTACAAGAGATTGTAGTTTATCAATGAATTTTGGTGGCAGTATTAATTGTGACGCATATTAGATAAATATTTAATATATTGGCAACCAATTGCTTATGAATGGGGAATGGGGATAGGAGGCAGGGGAAGCAGGGGAGCAGGGAGCAGGGGAGTAGAGGAGAATACCAATGCCCAGTCCCCAATGCCCAATGTCAAGAGTTTGGCAATTGCGGGGGTTCTGCATTAAACCATTTTTGATAAATTTGCTTGTAAGTTCCATTGGATAACAAAGTCTCTATACCTTTGTTTATTGCATCTAAATGGGGGGAGCCTTTAGGTGTAGCAATCCCGTAGTATTCTTCAGTCAGCAAATCGGCAACAACTCTGATGCCTTTGAGTTTGCCATTTTTAATCGCATACAAAGTTGCAAAAGCATCGCTAACCACAGCATCAACGTTGCCATTGAGCAAGTCCTGGAAAAATTCTGGCCCAGAATTAAAAGTACTAATTTTGGCGTTAGGGATGGTTTTGGCAAAATCTGCCCCAGTAGAACCAATTTGTACAGCGATTTTTTTACCTTTGAGACTGTTGAAGTCTTGAATATTTTGATTGTCTTCGCGGACAGCGATCGCTAGTCCGGCTTTAAAATAAGGTCGTGAAAAAGCAATTGTTTTCAGGCGTTCGGCGGTAATGGTGATTCCGCTAATTGCCGCATCAACTCTTTTAGCTTGTAAAGTCGAGATCATGCCATCAAAAGGTAGACTTTCAAATTGGACTGCAAAACCTGCTACTTTAGCTAGTGCATTCATCAAATCAATATCAAAACCTTCCAAGTCCCCGCTAGCCTTTTGGATTTCAAAAGGGACAAAGGTGGGATCTGTCGCCACCCGAAGAGGTATAGCATCTGAGTTATTAGTAGGATAGAAATTTTTACAGGCAATAATCAGTAACAGACAGCCTAAGCTTAAAATTAGCTGCTGCCACTTGAGGTTAAATAATTTAACTGTAGTAATTCCGTTCTATCAGTCAAGATTCACGATAGTTGTCATGATGTTATAAGAAAGAATACATCCGTCAGCAGCCACAATCCACCATGAATGCTGGGCGACTAACGAAAGTTTAAGATCCCACTCTCGTTAAAAGTTGAGATCAGAGGAAGCTTCCAATCTCGCTTTTCGCCAATTACCTTCTTGTGTGTTCTGTACTCTGATTTCCAATTTTTAACTACTTATGGTTTCTACAACCCCTGCTTACCGAATTACTGATTTGTTCGCCGAACGCGCAAAGAACCTTGCACCACCAACTTACGGTACAGAATTAAGCAAAATTGTTACCGTCAGCTTTGCCTACGGTCTAGCCGATCCAATTCTCTTTCCTCACACTGACTTGGCTGCTGCAAGTGCCGTTGTGCTGGCAGAAGAGGCTCCGATCGCTCTCAATTACGGCCCGCCTTCCGCTCAACTGTATGAGCAAATTATCCTCCGCTTGCAGGCGAAGGGAATTGCTGCCGATCGCGATCGCCTAATCATTGGCTACGGTTCTGGTCAAATTCTCGGCTTGCTACCAGATGTGTTTGTGGAACCTGGTGATGTAGTAATTGTCGAAGGGCCAACCTTCTTGGGAGTAGTTACCAGATTTGTCCACGCTGGCGCACGCATAATTACCATTCCTGTGGATGAGTTAGGGATGGATGTAGATGCGCTAGAAGTAACATTGAACGATTTAAAAAAACAGGGCATCCGTCCCCGATTTATTTATACTATTCCCACCTTTCATAATCCCACAGGTGCTACTATGCCGTTATTTCGCCGCCAAAAACTGGTAGCATTAGCGGCTGAGTATGGCGTTCTAATCGTGGAAGACGATGCTTATAGCGATTTGCGCTTTCGAGGGGAAACTATGCCCTCCCTGGCAACTCTCGACCAAGAGGGGTGGGTATTATATGTGAGTACCTTCTCAAAAATTATTGCGCCTGGTATCCGGCTAGGCTGGGCTTGTGGCGATCCAGCGATTATTGAGCGGCTGGCGATGTTCAAAAGTGAGGGGCCTGTGGGGCCATTTGTCAGCCATGTAGTTGCCCGCTATTGTGCTACAGGGAAACTAGACAATCACATTCAAGAGCTAATTGCCTGCTATAAACATAAGTGCAATTTGTTATTAGAAGCGATCGCTCAAGAGTTTCCCAGTGATGTAGTTGCTCTGCGTCCCGATGGCGGCTTCTTCGTTTGGTGTAAATTGCCACCAGATATCAGCGCTAAAGCACTTCTGATGGCTGCTGGTGAACACGGCATCAGTTTTCTGCCAGGGACTCGCTGCTACGCCAATGGACAAGGGGATGATGCCATCAGGTTAGCTTTTAGCTTTCAGCCAACACAGAAGATTGTTGAAGGAATCGCTACATTAGGAGCGGTATTGCGCGGATTGAGGTAATTCGTAATGACGCTCTCTATGAGATGCTCTTGCTAGCTTGCTTCTCCCAAAAATCGAGATTTGGAATTTGTTAAATATCAACCGTAAGACACTTTGGATTAATCTCCACACCCACTTGACATTTTAGCGATCGCTTTTAGGGCAATATAGTTCAGTTAAGAGAACTCCACAGAAAAGATGATCCAATAGCTATACTGGTTTAGCAAAAATTTCCACAAACCATTTTTTGAGATTGGGGAGTCGGTTAATCTGGGTTTCAATTTCTTCCATAGCTGAAGTTGTAAGTTTAACTCCTGTGGAGTAAACTTTTTCTACCAGTGTGACAACCGGATTTTTCCCCTTAAATGTGAGAGTTTGGGCAAAATTCAGTACGGTCTCAACGGTGTCAAGTAAACTACCATTCCAATGCTGTTCTAACCAACCTCATCTTCGTTCTATTGGGTTGTATTTGCTATGATACGGCGGATAATAAGCAAGTTGTAACTGATGTAAAGAGATTTTAGGTTCTCGGTGAGTTGAATGACGGATACGGCGGGGTGGTTCCTGGTTCAACGAATCGGTAGACTGTCGCGCTGCCTACCGCCTCTCTCTCTTTCCCACGAGCCGCTACTACAGTCTCGGTTTTCGGGTTGTGTGTTCGGTTTTTCCAGGACTCTTTTAGCCCTTTAATCTCTTTCTCTTTTGCCCTCTACTCTTTTTTCTTTACCCTTCTTTTGCGCGAAGCGCGTTCAAAATTTTTTCATATTTCTTCCATCGGCAATCAATAAATATTGCGCGATCGCTCATAGGGGTAACTGACCCCTACAATAGTTTTTTGGGACAGGCATCGGTAAACGGGGCGGTTCCTGGAACAACTTTGAAGAATTATTTTAACTTTTCAATTTACAAAATGTCCCGTTCTGGATACACACTCCCGGTTTTTGCGTGTGCTGCTGCTGTTGCAGCTTTACACTGGTTACACGATCGCAAACCCCTAACTCTAGCCTCAGTAGATTTGATTGAACCGGCTCAAATCGCCGAAATCCCAATTGAACAGGTAGCAGGATTATCTGAGAATACAGCTTTAGCAATTACCCGCAGCGATCCCGGTGATAATCTTGACCTGACTAAAGATACACCGATTTGGGCATTGGTGGAATGGCGAGAAGCGGGGGAGACTGTAATTATTAAAGGCGGGGAAGGGATTGGCA
This sequence comes from Nostoc sp. ATCC 53789, assembly GCF_009873495.1. GTDB lineage: Bacteria > Cyanobacteriota > Cyanobacteriia > Cyanobacteriales > Nostocaceae > Nostoc > Nostoc muscorum_A. Next base: position 1,569,492 of record NZ_CP046703.1, read on the forward strand.
GACAGATGAATGCTGATGACAAACCTGCTATTTATGCTTATGCTCAAAGGCTTTTAAAAGAAAACTTGCAACGAATACTAGCACCAGGGGAAAAAATCACGGTGACGATTATTCTACCCGAAGGGCGATCGCTAGCTGTTCGAACTTCAAATTCTGCTTTTGGTGTGGTTGAAGGACTTTCGCTTTTAGGCACAACCGGTATTTCTCAACCTTTGAGTACGCCAGATCAGCTTGCAGTCTTTCGGGCAGAATTACAAAATAAAGCCAGTCGTTTTGAGAGTTTAGTATTCTGTATCGGCGAGAATGGACTAGATTTAGCGCGTAAACTAGGGATTAATCCCGAACAATTGGTCAAAACTGCTAACTGGCTCGGCCCAATGTTAGTAGAAGCTGATGTGCTAGGCGTGAAAGAAATTTTATTATTTGGCTATCACGGTAAGCTGATGAAATTGGCGGGGGGAATTTTTCACACCCATCACTACTTGGCTGATGGACGGCGGGAAATTTTGGCCGCGCACTGTGCGATCGCAGGTTTAAAATCACCAGATATCCAAGCTGTATTTAATAGTGCTACCGCCGAAGCAGCACTAATATATCTAAAATCGCTAGATGCTTCAACCGACAGTGATTGGGTAAATCAAGTTTACAGTGCGATCGCAGAAACTATCGATGTTCGTTCCCAAGAATACATTCAAAGCCATAGCGAAAGGGGCACAGAGGTTACAGTCTGTGGCTCAATTCTCTTCGATCGCGATCGCAAAATTATCGTGAAGAGTAAAACTGCTGGTCTGTTGATGGGAAAATTATGTTAATTTATTATGAATAATCGTAAACAATCCAAATAAATAATCTTTTAAGTAACCACTCTAGGGTAAGTTTATCGTTTTCATACCATCTCTAGCTCCGGGACTAGACCAACGCACATAACCTCGCGTTTGTCTAGGGCTTCTATACCATTATCAGCCTAAGCAGGCTGAATAATAGCATCACCATAGACCATAAAGCATCTATCCTTAACAGACATAACACTTCCATCATGAATACAGTGGTGACTCTACCGACAGAACAAGCGCCCCAAACATTGGAAAATGTTGGGCGACTTGATCGCCAATTAATTATAATTCTGGACTTCGGCTCTCAATATTCTGAGTTGATTGCCCGTCGCATCCGCGAGACTCAAGTATACTCTGAAGTTTTATCCTATCGCACTACTTCTGAACAATTGCGCCAACTTAATCCCAAGGGAATCATTCTCTCTGGTGGGCCGAGTTCGGTTTATGGTGACAACGCTCCCCATTGTGACCCAGAAATCTGGAATTTGGGAATACCCGTCTTGGGTGTTTGCTATGGGATGCAGCTAATGGTAAACCAACTCGGTGGTGAAGTGGCAAAGGCTGACCGAGGTGAGTACGGCAAAGCATCATTATATATTGACGATCCCACAGATTTACTTACTAACGTCGAAGATGGCACTACTATGTGGATGAGTCACGGAGACTCAGTTACCCAAATGCCATCAGGGTTTGAATTGCTGGCACATACAGAAAATACCCCCTGTGCTGCGATCGCCGACCACGAAAGGAAACTTTACGGGGTTCAATTCCATCCAGAGGTGGTGCATTCTCTTGGTGGCATAGCATTAATTCGTAATTTTGTCTACCATATCTGCGATTGCGAACCCACTTGGACAACTGCGGCTTTTGTTGAAGAGGCAATTCGGGAAATTCGCACCAGAGTTGGCGAGAAGCGAGTGCTTTTGGCACTATCTGGGGGAGTTGATTCTTCTACCCTGGCGTTCTTGCTGTATAAAGCCATTGGTGAGCAACTAACTTGCGTGTTTATCGATCAAGGCTTTATGCGAAAGTATGAGCCAGAGCGATTGGTAAAGCTGTTCCAAGAGCAGTTTCACATTCCTGTGGAGTATGTGAATGCACGCGATCGCTTTTTAGCTAAGGTTGCTGGTGTTACAGATCCTGAAGAAAAACGCCGCCGCATCGGACACGAATTTATCAATGTATTTGAGGAAACCTCCAAGCGCCTTGGTCATTTTGACTATTTAGCTCAAGGGACTCTTTATCCAGATGTCATCGAATCTGCTGACACCAATGTTGATCCCCAAACTGGTGAACGGGTAGCGGTAAAAATTAAGAGTCATCACAATGTTGGCGGTTTGCCGAAAGACCTAAGATTTAAATTGGTGGAACCACTGCGGAAACTATTTAAAGATGAAGTCCGCAAAGTTGGGCGTTCCATTGGTTTACCAGAAGAAATTGTCCAACGACAACCTTTTCCTGGGCCTGGTTTGGCAATTCGCATTTTGGGGGAAGTTACATCAGAGCGGTTAAATATTTTGCGCGATGCTGATTTGATTGTGCGGCAAGAAATTAACCAACGCGGTATGTATCATGATTTCTGGCAAGCATTTGCTGTATTGCTGCCAATTCGTAGTGTTGGCGTTATGGGTGATCAACGTACTTACGCTTACCCCATCGTCTTGCGAATTGTTACCAGTGAAGATGGCATGACTGCTGATTGGGCCAGAGTCCCTTACGATGTCCTGGAAGTGATTTCCACGCGGATTGTGAATGAAGTGAAAGGGGTGAATCGGGTGGTTTATGACATCACCTCTAAGCCACCTGGAACCATTGAATGGGAGTAATTAAGTTTTGAGTTGAGTTAACTAAAAGCTCATCACTCTTTCCGATTATTCAGGTTCTTTGCAGTAATTTAGATTCACATATTTTAAATGGCAATGCCGAGCTGACTCGTTTTGAGTTTTGGCATTGTCTATTTTTTTGGCTATAGCTTTGGTAAGCTACTCTACATTTCAATACTTCTCGGTTAAGGGGAAAAGGGGAAAGGGAAAAGGGAAAGAAAAAACCTTTAACCCTTACCCTTTAACCTTTTCCCCAAACCCGATTCCGAGTTAAAAATGCTTAACCGAGCAGTATTGACTCTACATTTAACTTAAATAGCGCCGTGTGCAACTTTCTTTCAAACCTAACCCCCAACCCCTTCCCTTGTAGGGAAGGGGAGCAATAATCAAAGCCTCTCTCCGTTTCGGGGAGAGGTTTTGAGAGGGGTTCTAAGAATAAGTTGCACATCGCGTTAAATAGTTATGGCGGGTAGGATGCCTATCCTACAAGAGCTTGATTTAATTTATGCAATCTAGATGTTTTTAGATTTCTAGCAAAATGTCATAGTTGCTAAATTTAAAAGCCCCAGCAAAATCGCAAGTTTTTCGTAATAAAATAGGCAGCGATTATCAAAAGAAATTTGTAAAATCAATTATTTGTGAAAGTAAATTTCTAAATATAAATGAATTTAAACACAAATATAATTTTATCCAGTCAAGAATTATAAATTCCAGCGAATAATTAACCATCAATTAGATGGTGGCTAGACGAATTGAATTATTGTCTAAGAAAATAGGCGCGATCGCAGTAAAATTATCAAGGGTGTGGTAAAAGACAAAAAACCAGCAGCTCATTAGAAATAACTTTCATTTGATAAACATTTATGGAGATTTTATGGAACCTCCTCTCCCCCTTGCTGGCTTAAACATCCTCGTCGTTGATGATGATGACGATAGCCGCTTTTACATTACTACCGTGTTAGAAGCTGATGGAGCCACCGTTATGGCAGTTCCATCGGCGGCGGTAGCATTGAAAGTACTACCTGAGTTGCAGCCAGATGTCTTAATTTGTGATATTGCTATGCCTGGTGAAGATGGTTACACCCTTATCCGCAAGATCCGGGCGCTGAAGCCTGATATTTGGGAAAAACTCCCTGCGATCGCTTTAACTGCTTATGGCGATAGCGAGTATCGTAGCCGTGCTTTGGAAGCGGGTTTTCAGACTCATGTACCTAAACCAGTCGATCCCGGAGAACTAGTTGCGATCGTCGCAGAATTGGTTGCTTCTTATGAGAGTTAATACAAATCTTGTAGAGAGCGTGATTTTGAATTGTTAACTTTCCGCTCTCTCATTTTTTGAATCTGCTCGATTTGAAGCGATATTATGTTTGATAAAGATTCTAAACTCTACAAATGAGTTTTATTGTCCTTTGTTTATGAGCGATCACTACTTGAATAAAATCAAAAGGTGCGATTACTGCCTTGAACAAGACTGAAACACAAATTTTGTTGTCAGTAAAATTTTCGCCTTTAGTCAAAATTAGAATATTTTTGAGCGCAAATTTGCGTGACACTAATCAAATAAACATTACCACTTTAATAATCTCAATAATACTTATTCCATAAACACTCTAAGTCAAAGGCTTCAGCATTATCTCCTGTCCGAAAGCTCACTGTTCCTTACCAGGATAACAGTATCAATTGCTATTGCTACTGATGTGATGTATAAACTAATGTAGCCTGTATTGTCATTTGACAGTTTAACTCATGAGTCAAGAAACTTTTACAGATTCCTCTGCAAACTACAAATTTACTGAAGATAATTTTGCTGTACCAGATGAAGAATTTTCCCTAAAATACTTTGAGGCACAAGTCACAAAATCCGATATGTACTGGAGGCGCTTTGGCGGTCGTCCAGACTTCTCCGGTAAAGTTGTCCTTGAGATCGGCTGTGGATATGGTGCATTGTGCATTGATGCAGCCATTTCCGGAGCGCGGCGGGTAATCGGTCTTGACCTCATAAGTAGCCGGATCGAATTTGCGCGCAATATCGTCGCAGAACGCTACTCAGAGATTGCAGACAGAATAGAGTTTCATCACTTGGATATTGACAACCTGACGACGCTTGACGGCCAGGTTGATTTCGTAATTTCCAAAGATACTTTTGAACACATCATGGGCATAGAGCGAGTTCTTCTTTCAATAAAACGAGTTCTACGGCAAGGGGGCTTACTGATAACTGGTTTTAGCCCACTTTATTACAGTCCTTTTGGCGATCATGGATATCACGCAATCGGAAAGCGCATCAGGCTACCGTGGGCGCATCTCATTATTGGCGATGAGCGTGTTGTTGCAGCTTATAATAAGTACCATCCCGGAATCGAGTGCCATTCGATCTATGACCTTGGACTCAATAAACTCAAGCGCCGCGACTTCCTGAAATCCTTTGATCAAAGCGGATTTGTGATTGTTAGCGAGACTACAAATGCTTTTGAAGGGGCTTCCAAATTGATGCCGTTGTTTCGCTTTCTGAGTAAAATTCCTGGACTCGAAGACTATACAACAGTCAATATGTACGTTATGGCCCGTAAGACCTATTAACTCATCTCTATGGTGTACACACAAGTCCTAAAATCCTTGTTTGGTAAGATACAAGTCTTAGTAGCCAAGGTTTTGAGTTTATTATCAATAGTGTCAGTTAATTGATAATAAACTTAATGGAAAATCAACTATTTTAAAAATAATTTTTCGTTCTTTTCCCTCTATTTGATTTCCAACTCCACTTGTGTGAACACAACTATTTCAATCCAGTTTCAAAGCTAATTTGCTCAGACTTATATGCTGGTGGCTCGACGTGAATTAAAATCCTCACTGGACGGAACCTTTCTTCTAATCGGCTTTCTACTTCTTCGGTGATGTGGTGAGCGGTTTCTACGTCTGGTGCATTTACTATTAAATGCATTTCAATAAATACCTGACGACCAAGAACACCGCGAGAAGCAATATCATGACAGTTAATTACACCTGGAACAGAAGTAGCGATCGCATGAATTGCTTCTGGTGCGATCGCCATTTGATCCACAAGCCAAGGCAAATTTTCTTTTAAAACTGACCAGCCACTCCAAAATACCAACAAGGCGACAGGAAAAGCTAACACCAAATCCATCCATTGATAACCTAGCCAAACTCCGATCAAACCGCCAATTACAGAGATTGTCACCCAAATATCACTCATGGTATGTGTAGCGTCAGCTATGAGGATTGAGCTACCTACCCGCTTACCCACAGCACGTTCGTAAAACGCCACAAAAATATTCACGCCCAGCACAATTAGTAATAACCACAACTCCGGTGGCGATATTCTCACAGGTTCACCACCACCTTTGAGAATTCGTTCGATTGCTCCTTGCAGAATTTCAAAACAAGCTATTCCTAAAAATGAGGCTATTCCTAAAGCCCCCACAGCTTCAAACTTGCTGTGTCCATAGGGATGTTCGCGATCGGGCTGTGGAGAAGAAAATTTACTTGCAATTAATCCTAAAACGTTGTTGGCGCTATCTGTCACACTATGCAAGGCATCAGCTAGCAAGCTCAACGAACCTGTCCAGTAACCCACAAGTGCTTTCAATCCCATTACAAACAGGTTGAGTAGTAGGGTAATAATTAAAACTTTTCGTACTTCGGCGCGGTTATCGTAAACCATAGATAATTTATCACATCAAGCTCTATGACTTCTAATGTAGAACTCAAAACATAAATAAACACAAATAAAATGTATCAAAGTCTTACGCAGTAAGAATTAAGTCTCTCTATAGGCTCTATCTTTTTTACCATTCTGTTGAGATTATTTATAGCTAACAACAGCTACAAGCTTTATAGCTATTAGTAATGCCTTTATAAATAACAGCATATTTTTAGCATTAATTCCAGAAATATTTTAATTAATTTTGTTATTTCTACATCTAGTTACTCCAAACAAAATTGTATCCAGAGATATTATGACGACCATCAGTGGTGTGTACTTACTTAGGATAACTGACGAGTGAAGGAGTTTTATTTACTACCTTACAAGGATAAAGAAGCCTGTGCCTCATTCAAAAAATAGTCAAAATTTGAGCAGCAAAATCGAAAAATATTTACAGGTTTTGGAATAATTTAGTAAACCTAGAGGTAAATTTTCGCGTTCCCCTCGCTAAAAATAAATTAACAAGCCAGAGTAATGAGTAAAAATTTAATCCTCTTACGAGTTTGAGTAAGAACTTAAGCCATATAATTCCAAAGGTCAATTTTCCTCAGACGGCAAGTTTCAATCACGAATATTATGAGTACCAAAAAACTTACAGGTAAGGTGGCATTGGTAACAGGCGGCTCACGCGGTCTGGGAGCAGCGATCGCCAAACGTCTCGCAAACGATGGTGCAGCAGTCGCTCTCACGTACACTAGCTCGCCGCAAAAAGCCGACGAGGTGGTGCTTGCCATCGAAACGGCTGGTGGAAAAGCCCTGGCTCTTCGCGCCGACAGTGCCAATGTCGAAGCCGTGAAAAACGCTGTTGCCGAGACAGTGAAAGCCTTTGGTTGTCTTGACATCCTTGTGAACAATGCGGGGGTCGCCACTTTAGCCCCAATCGATCAATTCTCAATGGATGATTTTGATCGCCTGATCGCGGTTAACATCAAGGGTGTCTTTGTGGCAACTCAGGAGGCTGTCCGCCACATGGGTGAGGGCGGACGGATCGTTATGATTGGCAGCGTCAACAGTGACATAATGCCTTTTGCTGGCGGCTCCGTTTACGCTTTAACCAAGGGTGCGATCGCAAGCTTCACACGCGGTCTTGCCCGCGATCTCGGCCCTCGTGGCATCACGGTGAACAATATTCAACCCGGCCCGATAGACACTGACATGAATCCGGCGGAAGGGCCCTTTGCCGACACTATGAAAAGTATGATTGCCCTCCAACGGTATGGTCGAACAGAAGAAGTCGCCGAGATGGTTTCCTATCTCGCCAGTGCAGAAGCTGGTTTCATTACCGGTGCAAGCCTGAAGATTGATGGTGGCTTTGCAGCCTGATAAAGCAGAACCAAGAAAAATCCGATCGTGTAAATCTGTGTGGCGACAATATCAGCGCTTGGGGGTGCATCCTCAAAAAATTGGGCTTCGCCGCCGTCGATCTCGGCGGCTTCGTCTCTTCTTCCGGTAAGATTAGTACTTATCAATAAGCTTTAATAAAAACTTATGTCTTCAATTCCTCTAACATTGAACCTAATTGAAGGTTCTGTCTCCTTCAGTTTTTCACCCCAAGCAGCACGAGAATTAAAGACAGCGACAGATCAACTGATGGAGCGCCTGAAAGCTGTCGCCGCTAAACCCACTCCTGGCGGTGGTAAAGTCACTCCCCAGCCTCCAATGGAATATCGTTATACGGGTGAAGTATTTTTAGAAATTTTCTGTAATCCTAATATCTGGCCAACGCCTTTCGCAGCCAAAGTTTTGCTCACTGTCCGCAACGTCAACATCCGCTTGACTACTGAAGCTGAACTTACCCGTATTATTGAAGACATTAACCAATATTTAGAGCAGGTCGAATAATCGTTTATGTAATTTTTCTCTGCTTTTAGAGATTTTTTAACAAATAATCCTATACAAATTTGATTTGGGATTTTGCGAAAATTGAGCCAGTTACTTGCGGAGGCTTCCTCTATTGTCGCAACTGGTGTCGGTTAGCCCGACTGAGCAAACTTTTTCAGACGGATTCTACAGATTCTACATTTGAACAGCAAGCGATCGCTTCCCTAAAGTAAGCGATGCTGTCAATTGCGAGTCAAAAGTGAAGTTCCTACACTTCTATCGGATCAATGTAGGAGCTTCACCGAATTTACATATTAAACTCAAGCTGTAGCACCAGATATACAGAAAAAATGGTTCTGATGCCTTCTTTAACTTGAAAACTTATATAAATTAAGACTCCAATGCTTCTGTGTTAATGAAAAACGCAAGATTCTTTATGGGGCAATGCTCATTAAAAACCAGAGATTATCCCCCAAATTGGGCGTAGGATCGTTGACTGTGACATCCACACATCGAAAATTAACCCCCAACCCCAAACCCGAAATCAAACATTGATTTAGTCGTTGTCCCACTGTTCACGACCAATTAGGTCGCCAATGCGATCGCGCAACAAAAAGTCACATTTCTCTAATTCACATTCAACGCAAACCCACTCTCTCGCTGGAATGTATTGGCAAAGGGTATATATTGGCTGTTGTCGGCTAATCATTCCCTTTTGCACCAGTCGACGTGCTTCGTCTTGGATCAAATCGAGAGAGTAGTAATTGATAGAAGGCACCGTATTCACACTCATGGTTTTTACTCACAAATTAACACTTACGATAGTGTTCCCGTTAATAATTAGGAACAAACATTACAGAAATTAGACTTGTGGCTAGTATTTTGTAGTTTGCTATACGGAACTATTTTTATTTTGACGCTAGATATCCTGAAATTATCTCAAGAAATGTTAAGAAAGTCAACGAATCCTGACATTTATCAAAAATCTGCTTTACAAAAAAAATTCCGAGTAGTTAACTTAACCTGCTATGGCGGTTGTATGGTTTTTATGCAACAAGTCTGAAAGTCTTGCCATTACTGTATTTAGGCAAGATTCGCTGGGTGGTAAGAATTCATATTGCAATCGCTTACATATCAAATAATCACCTTAAAGCCGGATCTAGAACTGCTGGTATTTATCTAAGGGTAAACAACACAAGAATATTTGTCAGATACTACGGTATAAACTGTTGCAAAACATAACGGCTAAAGTACACTACGAAGGCTTTTACCCTATCATCTGTTAACAATTTCTTAAGTAAAATTGCAATTGCTTAGTTATTTTCAGCACTAATATTACACAGTTTTCTTTTGCTCAACATCTGTAGAAGGGTGGAGTAAAGGCAGGAGGAGCAAATCAGTTGGGGATTCAACCCCTAAGATTTGAAGCCACCGTTGCGTTAGCTTCCCACAGGGTACAGCCAAAACCATAATTTTCACTTAACGGAAATTCATGTAAACGCATACTCCTAGGTCGAAGCAAGCTATGCAAAGCATCTCTAGAGAAGCGGCTACTCTACGAATTCTCCAACGGAGTACCCACAGAGTATTGCCCCTACCGGGTGTAGTTTTGCGTAAGTCCTAGTAGAGTCAAGACGAAAGCCAAGGCAAACATCAAGCGTATAGATGCAACTACCGATCGCTGAAGTTGGTTATGGTTACATTAAAACAGACGCGATCTAGTCACGTCTGTAAACTGTTTGGCGGATTTGCTGAGATTAATTGTTCTGAAGTTACATTGTTATTTAAGTTACTTATTCACTAAATGATTCATCATCTTCATCTGTGCTGTCTTCTACTGCTAACAGGTTTTCTGGTGGACGATCGTGATTGAGTTGGCTTAGTAGTGCCAGTACCTTGTTACCGCGTTCTATGGAACGATCTTCGAGAAAGATGACCTCTGGTGTACGACGTAGCCGTACCCGCGCCCCAAGTTCACTGCGGACGTAACCTGTGGCTGACTTTAAGCCTGCCATTGTTTCTACCTTAGCTTCATCTGTACCATAGATACTGACGTAGATTTTGGCGTGTTGGAGATCGCCAGAAACATCAACATCAGTCACACTTACCATTCCTGTACCCACACGGTCATCCTTAATGCCGTTGAGCAGCATTTGGCTAACTTCCCGTTTGATCAATTCTGCAACGCGGGAAACCCGGCGATTTGTAGCCATAAAAATTTCGCCTCCTGACAGAGGTTGTACGACAAAAATAGATGCAATTTGGGTAGACAGTACTTAGCGAAAGCAACGCCAAGAGCAACCGTCTGTAGGGCATAGCCCCGATATAGCGCTAGTCTAGATTGCACTCAAGCCCAGCATTGCCCGTAGGGTGAAAGTAAGAAAGACTAGGCTGCTCACAAATAAACCTAAGAGGGCGATTAAGGTAACAGGGCGCTTCAACAGTGGCACTAATGGCGCAAAGGTGTTCAAAAACAGCCCTAAGACTATAGTAATTAAGTAGCGGGGGTAGCGAAAGACGTTATCCCAAAATCCGTCAAACATCTGAATCTAAACTGCCTTGTTATATACTTACGTTTGTTTTGATATGCTTTATCAACTCAATTGTAATCTATGCAGCCGGAAAATTAGCCAGCTAATATAAAATATGCCTCGTCGGTTATATTGGCTTTATTTAGTCACGATTATTTTCAGTTAAATCGCAAGTAAATGGTAATTCAAATCCCCAAGGAAACTAGCCCGCGTCCATTTTTGAAGTGGGCAGGGGGTAAAAGTAGGTTGATACAGCAATATATTCCTTATTTTCCCAAAAGTTATAAAAATTACTATGAACCATTCTTAGGTGGTGGTGCTGTTTTTTTCTATCTTCAACCAAAGACAGCAACTTTAACTGATATTAACGCCGAATTAATTAACACTTATTGTTGTGTTAGAGATAGTGTTGAAGAATTAATTTCTCTATTGAAAGAGCATAAAATTCGACATAATAAAGATTATTATTATAGTGTCAGAAACAACTCTGGTGGCACCGATATAGAAAAAGCGGCTCGTCTAATTTATCTTAATAAGACTTGTTTTAATGGTCTTTATCGAGTCAATTCTCAGGGAAAATTCAATGTGCCTTTAGGCAGATATGAAAATCCTAATATTTGTTCTGAGGTTTTACTGCAAACGGCATCAGAAGCGCTTTCTCATGCAGAAATTAAACAAGCAGATTTTACAGAAGTCCTAAATTATGCAACTAGCAGTGATGACTTTGTATTTTTTGACCCACCCTATCATCCTATAAGTGATACTAGCTATTTCACCGCTTATAGTCAAAATTGTTTTAGTAAAAAAGACCAAGAACTTTTAAGAGATACTTGTGCAGAGTTGGCAAGTCGTGGTGTTAAAGTTATGGTCTGTAATTCTGATAGCGAATTTATTAGAAATATTTATACAGATATCAATTTTGAAGCTTACAAAATCAAAGCAGCCCGATCAATTAACTCCAATATAAAAAATAGAGGCATGATTGACGAACTGTTAATTACATCTTTTAAAGATTTTTATTTGCCCAAGCAATAAATCTGTCTAAGCTATAAACTGCTAATAAATTATGGTTATCATTAACTCTTGTTTTTAGCCATTTGCTGGCACCTTCTCGCATACCTTCACCGCCTAAAATGACGATAGTTGGTGCAGGGTAATAGTGCTGGATGTTCATATTCAAGTAAGGAAACTTTTCATCGACAGAACCAGGGCTTTCTTGCCATTTGCACTCGAAAATTAAACCAGATGGCATTGCAGGTGAGCCAACAACATAAAAATCAACCTTCAAATCGGTATGATAAATCCCAGTTCCAATATAAATTTCTTTTCCATAGCGCTTTGGTAATAAAGCAGCATTTAGTATAAATTCTTTTGGGACATAGTTCCCTACTTGGAAATAATTATGTCCATTTAAGATTGCTTCAACATTTCCTTCTAAAATATTCCCAGACTTATTTGCCCGTCCGCCTTGAGTCAGAGCCATCCTAAATCCCTCTGCCAAAAGTCCTACTAATTATAGGATTTCACAGAAGTAGTAAAAAAGGGTCAGTTTCTTAATATGAATTTTTTATTCTGACGTAAACAAGGTTGGATTAATGGGTAAAAAATCGGAAATTATTGGTATTTTTGTACTAAATAAATACAAATGTATTAATAATTTTGATGAGGAACGAGTTAGTAATTGAGATAAATTCAGATAAGAGTTATTTGTGGAAGATCGTGGCGAATTGAAGGGTGAAATTTAAACGCATAGGCACTTTGCCTTCCCGCAGGGTAGGGGCGCAGAGGAAAGCGCATAGGCACGCAAAGAATTCGCTACAAATTAATGAAATTTTGTACTTAGTTTATAAGCTAAATTCGCGCTTCTCGTCCCAGTCATAGGCTTAGATAATGTTTTTTGCTTATTTCACCTTAGCTTCAACCTGTTTGTGCTTCAGTATGACCGTTGCGGATAGACCATGCTAGTTCTAACAGTTGAGTCCAGCGCTTTTGTAACTGTTTGGGGGTGCATTTGATGGTTTTTGCGATCGCTTGGTCAGTTTGTCTTGCAGTTTTCAACTGTAATATTTGCTGTTGTTGTTCTGTGAGTTGATTCACAAAGATTTCCCACTGCTGGGAAGATAAACCCAACTTTTGCTCTAAACCCGCGCCTAACCATTGATGTACTAATTGCCAGTGATGTTGTTTGGCAAACTTTTCTACGTGGTATTTAAAGCGTTGTTGGAGATAATCGCGTTGACGGCTGGTTAAACCGAGAATTTGGTCAATTTCTGGGGCTGAGAGGTCTTGAAGTTTCAAGCTGAGGTAGTTCATACAGTCAGATTGACCTTGAGACTCCAGATATTTCATCAATTCAGTGATGACGCGATCGCGTTCTGATTCTTCAGATGGATCGAAATTAGTTTGGGCAATCATCTGCGATCGCAACTGTTGCACCGCCGAGTTACGCTGATAAGATTCTGCTTCTTCACCCTTAGCAGACTCCACCGCCATTTCAATATCCACGGTAGTCTCTTGCGGCTGACGACGAGCAAAACCTTGGGCCCGCAGGATAATTAATTGCTGATTTGCACCACCAGGTAAATTGATGCGGCGTTTGGCGTACTGTTCTGTAAACGCCATATATTCAGCTAATTGCAGCTGAGTACGCGGTGTGTGATCGTGAGGTAGTTCGTTTTCTCTGCGGAAAGCTTTGATAGCTTCAATATAAAATGCTTGTAAAAAATCTTCAATTAGGCTGTAACGAGCATCAAAGCCCAACTCCGAGCCAGATAAAGTTACATGGCGGTAAACCATAGCACCCAAATTACTATGTAATTCCACCCGCCCTTGTTTGGAACCTAGTTGATAGTAACGTAAGCACTTTTGCATCCGATGCCTTCCCAGCGTAATCTGCCAGGATTTGATTTGCCCAGATGTTTGGATACGCGAGCTTTTATCGCAAATGCGTTCTACTTCTACGGCTATGCGGTTTGCTAAAGCTTCTACGCACCTGGGTGCTGCTTTCACTTGTGCTTGCATTTCTTGACACAGCAATTCAATCAAGGTTTCGCTGCTGCTGTCTGAAAATTCTTCGGTCGAAAGGTGGTTTTCAAAAATGGGTGTAGAGTTTGGTAGATTGATGACGTTAGCTTTCATGACTTTTCCAGGGAGTAGTATTGCACCGTAATTACAACGCAGACACAGCAATCAAGGCTAGCCTTGGCTGGAGGATCTTTGGGCATTTATCAATTAAGACTTGCCCCATATAATGCTCACATCTAAAGCTCATATATAAAACTGTAGGAAATACGAGAGAGTTACAGTTATGCCAATGTGTCGGTTCTTTCACAAGCCACCACATTGACGCGAGTACTCATGTACCCACCATTTTCTTAAAGTTGTCAAATCCCTTGCTGTACCTACTGTTACCACCATCCTGTTATTGCATCTGTGCCCGTCATAGACATCACGTTTAAATATGACAATTTAAAAACTGGAGTTGCTTTTATCACAATTTCCGAAACGGAGAGGTGTGCCTGTGAAGTGTCATTCTTATACCCATGCTGCTGCTGCTTCCCAACCTAAACCCCTCCGTATAATTGCTGCTTCGTCTCCGGTCATATCTAAGATGGTAGAGACTTCATAAGTAGGTTCTTCGCCAGTGTCTACAATTATGTCTACCAACTTGTCCAAACGGTCAAATAGCTCTACCCGTGACTGAACAGTTTCTGGCTCTATCCGAATCATGCCGTTATCTGCTTCATCTGGTGGCAGATGTGCTGAAGTTGAAATAATCGGATTGCCCAAAGCTGCCAGCAACTCCAAACACACAGTATGGTTTGGTACTCTAATTCCAGTACTTTTCCGCTTGGGGCTTTGCACCAATCGCGGTACTAATTTAGTTGCTGGGAGCAAAAACGTGTATGGCCCTGGAATCAGGCGTTTCATAATCCGATAGGCTGTGTCACTTACGAAGGCATAAGTTGCCACATTTGAAAGCGAGGGACATAAAAATGTCAGTGGTTTATCATTTGCTAGCTGTTTAATTTGCCGCACTCGTTCTACCGCCGACTTAGCATTCAAATCACAACCGATCGCATAAACTGTATCAGTAGGGTAAAGCATGACTGCGCCACTAGAAAGCGCCGACTTTATTTCCTCTATTCGGCGAACTTGAGGATTATCCGGATGAACTGAGAAAATTTTTGCCATAGAGGGATTGGGGACTGGGGACTGGGGAAGAATGACAAATGACTAATGACTAATGACTAATTTATTATGAATAAAATTGCTTATCTTCAATGTCCGACAGGAATTTCCGGTGATATGTGCCTGGGTGCTTTGGTAAGTTTGGGTGTTCCTGTGGAGTATTTAATTGAAAAGCTCAATGGATTGGGAATTGAACAGGAATATCAGTTAATAGCAGAACTTGTCCAACGGAATGGGCAACAGGCGACTAAAGTTCATGTGGATTTAGTACACGATCACCATCACCATGACCACCACGACCACGAACACAATCACCATCACACACGCCACTTGCCAGAAATAGAGCAGATGATTCTCAAAGCTGGGTTGCCATCACGGGCAGAAGCTTGGAGTTTGGCAGTATTCCGACAGCTAGCAGTCGCAGAAGGAGCGGTGCATGGGATTTCCCCTGAAAAAGTTCATTTTCATGAAGTGGGTGCTATAGATGCGATCGTAGATATTGTAGGTACTTGCCTGGGGTTAGATTGGTTGGGGATTGAGAGTAATGACGAAGGATGGCCCCTACTTTACTGCTCGGCGTTTCCCACTGGTGGCGGTACTGTTCGGGCTGCACATGGTCAAATGGCAGTACCAGTACCAGCAGTATTAAAACTTTGGGAAATGCGGGGTTGTCCAGTTTATAGCAATGGCATTGATAGAGAACTGGTAACGCCAACAGGAGCTGCGATCGCTACTACTTTGGTAAGAGACTTTGGTTCACCACCCGCGATCGCTATCAAGCAGGTAGGACTGGGAGCAGGAACCATAAATTTACCAATTCCCAATATTTTACGCCTCTGGCTGGGCGAAAGCACAAGTTTACAGTCAGATTTCGGCGATTCTGAAGATACTAGCTCAAATTTAGAAACTATCTCGGTACTAGAAACCCAAATTGATGATTTAAATCCGCAAGCGATCGGCTATGTTTTTGAGGCTTTGTTTGCTGCTGGTGCAGTGGATGTTTTTACCCAAGCGATCGGCATGAAAAAGTCCCGTCCAGGAATCTTGCTGACTGTGATTTGTCATCCAGAAAATTTCCTCAGTTGTGAAGCGGTTATATTCCGTGAAACTACAACTTTGGGTATTCGGCGAACAACTCAGCAACGCGCCATTTTACAACGGGAAATTCAACAAGTGGAAATTGAATATGGCAAAGTACGTGTCAAGGTGGCATGGAAGGGACAATCACCAGAAAAAGTTATTGCCAATGTGCAGCCAGAATATGAAGATTGTGCAGAATTAGCCAGAAAACATAATATCCCCTGGCGCGAAATTCAACGGTTGGCGCTACAAAATTGGTATTTGGTCAATAACTAAATCTCCTCGTTCCTATACTGCGTAGATTGGTGACAACTTAGGGAGTTCCAATTAAAAAATATCCCATCCCTGCGGGATGCTTCCCGCAGGGTACATAGGGGTGCAAGGCCTTGCGCCCCTACAAATCTAGAAATAATTTGGGATAATTTATTTTTTGCAAGTCCCTAAAGTACCTATATTTATTCTCCATCGGCATAACTGCCCAATTCGGAATATCATGGCGAAAAATAATGCTCCCAAGTGGAAGCAATTACAGAATAGTGTATTTCAGAATACTTCCAGATAACCACATCATCTGTATTAATTAACCCTAAAGTTTTAACGTGTACTGAATCAGGATACAAATCTACAATCAATAATCCGATCAGACAGATTTTTGTCTAGCAGCAGTTTCACAGGGATACCACAAATAACTTCTTCTCACGATCGGCAGCAAAAGCTAGACACGTTTTGATATCTTCGAAAGTTAATTCCGAAAAATCCTCTAGTATTTCTGCTTCAGTCATTCCACCAGCAAGATACTCCAAAATATCATAAACAGTTATTCGCATTCCTCGGATACAGGGTTTACCACTGCGTTTTCCAGGCTCAATCGTAATAATTTCGTGGTAATTCATAAATTAATCAAGATATTTGTTTAATCTATGAGGGTTGCTTGAGTCAGTCTACCAACTAACTTGAGACAAAATTTTAGTTAGACTCCCACTTCTGATAATAGAGTTTCCATAGCTTCCCAAGAAATTCCTTGTTGAAGATAACGGGGTGCTTCAGGATTATAAGGACTGCCTACCCTGTCAATATTGAGAATTTTTGCCCCATCTGGCAGAACTGGTACATCTGCATCAAATGCTGTGGGGCGCATCAAAGAGCTGGAAAAGCCTTTGAAAATAGCAATTGTATCTTCCTCATCGGCAATTTCCACTATTACAATCAAGACTTCTTTGGGGCGTTTAGCGGTGTATTGTTCTAGCCGCTTACCAATGGAATTCATTTTTTTACATTAGGGGTATGTGACGTAGCGACAGTTACTGTGGTGTGGCTGAACGTCCCTGCTTGCCAAGCTTAATCAGAACAAAATAGCTTAAGTAAACCACATAAATTACTAAACTAGTTATGCCAAGAAAACCTAAAAACTCAGCTTTGCTATTAGCATGAAAATATTCTTTGAATAATAACGGAATCTCAAACCAGACGCGACAATAAGCAGTCTTCATCACACTGGCAGAAAAAGCACAACCCAAAAATGGGATCAACGCTAGTGTACCCAAAATACAATAAACAGTTGTAGCCCAGCGCCAAGAGGTAAAAATAAATTTCAAAACTCCACTGGTTTGATACTCAATTTCATCGTTGATATCTACCCAAAACCACAGTGAAATTGGGATTAAAATCTGAGCCATTAATCCAGAGATAAAGCTAACTGGATACTGGGCAATCATTAAGTAAATCGTGATTGCCACCAAGCTTGATACTTTCCAGTATATAGTCAATAAGCGTTGTATACTTTCTGCTTTTTGCACAAATGCCCAAATTAAAAGAATTAACGGAATAATTACCAGAAATAATACTGCCAATCGGTAATCAATCCAGATGAAAGGGCGAAACCAAACGTTATAGTCCATAGTTTTTCTCAAACGATAAATAAAACAATTTAAACTAAGAGCAAGTATCCATAACTGACAAACTTGTAAGCTATTAGCTAGCTAGTAGTCTATCTATATTACAAACAGTTTAATCAAAGCACAAAATCTAGCCTCAAGACTGCGCTCTAACTTCTTGGTGGAAGCAAGTGGCTACCCAACTTATACCATTTCACGCAGTTTCTACTATAAACACGTTTGTAGGGGCATACAGATGTACGCCCCTACAACCAATTCATGCCTTGCAAAGATTTTTGGAAAAATTTTTAAATGGTAAGTTGTTTAATTTACTTTCCTAAATCTCTCAATTTGGCAAAAAAACAAGCAACTCAAAGATCCTCAACTTAGATTTTACACTTACCTGTAGTAGCGTCAGGGAGCCTGTTAAAAGCCCACCTAGCAGCTATATACTTGATACTCGCGGACAAAACCCCAATTTTTTTGGGTGTAAAGGTTTCCTTTTAAGATAAAAATTCTCAAAGCTTAACCCTGATACATCCGTAACTCCAGATATTTCACCATTTTTTGTCCATTGGAGAAAATAATGAAAAAGGGAGAGTAAGGTTTTAGCCGGAAGTAGCGTAAAAGTGCGAAATCTCAGTAAGTAAATCTTGGTTGCTTGGTGACAAACGAACAGAAAATTCGCTTGTTTAAATTTCTAGTCGTCATAAACCCGGCATTCAATTGCATCTGGGTTGTCATCACAATACTGTTCTAGAGAATTTTTGGGCTTGCTTTGACGCTTGTGGGAAGCTTCAGCTTGCAATTCTTCTACTGCATCCCAAGCAGCAGCACATTCTGGTGAACCGCTACCGTTAATGTCACAGACAGTACGCGCTTGTTCTACTTCTTCTTGAATTTTCTCCTGGATGTCGCTTGTTGCTGTTTCTTGGATGTTGGTCATTGCTTTAGTCTCGTTGTGTGTTGTTAATACTAGTATAGAAAAACTTCAGAAATGGCAGATTTTAGCTTGATTACTAACCATTCTAACTATTCAGTTCATAAGTTAGTACTTTAGCCTATTGATTTATAACCAATATAGTAAACTGCCGCATCTATAATGCATTCATCTTTATGTTTTAAGATTTTGTGGGATTAGTACCATAGATAAACAATCATACAATATATTTAGATGCATCTATTAGGGAATGACAACCCCAGCTTCTTGGGATGGAGGAGACAAAAGGCTGGCACTAATTCTTGTAGGATGCAATTCTTCCCAAAATAAAAATACATCAAAATCTACTAGCACAAAAAGAGAAAGAAGCTCAAAACTCATGGCAGACCAAATGCAGTGGGCAAATGCCCTATCAACCCGTCATTCTTTAGAAGCCGCCGTTACAGATGTGGTGGAACGAGCTGTCTCATCGTTAACAGCACCTGCGGATCTAGGACTGGTATTCATTTCGTCTGCTTTTACGAGTGAGTATTCCCGATTGTTACCCTTGTTAGCTGAGAAACTTTCTGTACCAGTGCTAATTGGCTGTAGTGGTGGAGGTGTGATTGGGACGACAGTTAACGGAGAAACCCAAGAACTCGAAGCAGAACCAGCTATTAGCTTGACTTTAGCACATCTTCCAGGGGTGAAGGTTCAAGTTTTTCATGTTGTTGCAGAAGAATTACCTGACTTAGATAGTTCACCAGATGCTTGGGTTGATTTGATTGGTGTACCAGCATCACCAACACCCCAGTTTATTTTGCTGTCTAGTTCTTTCGCCTCTGGAATCAACGATTTGTTGCAGGGATTGGATTTTGCTTATCCAGGATCGGTGATCGTGGGGGGACAGGCTAGTGGTGGAGGTATGGGTGGTCGTGTTGCCCTATTTTGTAATGAGACTGACGGCGAGGAATGTCAAAGTCTGTATCGTGAGGGTACTGTTGGGATAGCTTTGACTGGCAATATTGTTTTGGAAACGATTGTAGCCCAAGGATGCCGACCGATTGGCAAACCGTTGCAAGTTACAAAAGCCGATCGCAACATTATCTTAGAGTTAGATGAGCAAGTGCCGCTAGTGGTGTTGCGAGATTTGATTGCTAGTCTTAGCGAACACGAACGAACTTTAGCACAGCACTCTTTGTTTGTTGGTGTGGCGATGGATGAGTTTAAGCTGGCTTTGCAGCAGGGAGACTTTTTAATTCGTGGTATTCTTGGGGTCGATCCAACAGCTGGAGCGATCGCAATTGGCGATCGCGTTCGTCCTGGTCAAAGGCTGCAATTCCACCTCCGCGATGCCCAAGCCTCTGCTGAAGACCTAGAATTACTCCTCCAAAGTTATCAAACCCAACGAGAATCTGAACCCTCTGCCGTCGCTGCCTTAATGTTTGCCTGTCTGGGGCGAGGCGAAGGACTCTATGGTAAACCCAATTTCGATTCTGAATTATTTCGCCGTTACCTCAGCGATATTCCTGTAGGTGGCTTTTTCTGTGGTGGTGAAATCGGCCCTGTAGGTGGCAGAACTTTTTTACACGCCTACACTTCCGCATTTGGAATTTGTCGTCAAAATCAGTTATGAGTTATGAATTAAACTCCTCACTCTCTAGTAATACTATCTGATTTGTGAAAATTCGCAGTATCCAAATCCCCAACTTGTTTAAGAGGTTGGGGATTTAACTTTTTACGAATGGTTTATGACTGTTTAGCATTTAACTGTCTTTCTATATTTGCAGATATATATCGAGATAAACGCTCTGAATACTTGTCTATACAGACAAATATATTTCTTGTATAGACTAGTTTAAATATTAAATTATACCTTGTATTTTCTAACAAAAAGCTCGATGATTAATTGAGAAAAGAGATAGTTATAGGTTAGCGAATAATGTCAATATAATTAATTATTTTTCTGAGTCATCGTCAGAAAATATCTGATATTCATCTGAAATTTATTCATGTCGGAGTTGAAATAATCCAATGCTAGAAGGATGGATTCAAATTGCATTAACGCTGTTAATTATAGTAGCGATTACGCCATTTTTTGGGCGCTATATGGCGCGTATATACCTAGAGCAAAGTACTTTTCTCGACCCAATCTTGAATCCGGTTGAGCGAGTGCTTTATGCTTTAGTCGGTGTTAAATCCAAAGAAAACATGACAGGCTGGCAGTATGGGCGGGCAATCCTGTATAGCAACGTAGCAATGGGGTTGCTGATTTTCTTTATTATCATGAGTCAAGGATGGTTGCCCCTCAATCCCACGGGGATAAAAGCCCCAACTTGGGATACAGCACTGCATACTACCATTTCCTTTATTACTAATACCAACCAACAGCATTATTCTGGTGAAACATACATGAGCTATGCCAGCCAAATGTGGGGACTGGGTTATCACATGTTCACCTCTGCTGGTACTGGTTTAGCGGTAGGAATTGCTTTTATTCGGGGATTGACGGGTAGATCGTTAGGCAACTTTTATGTAGACCTAATTCGCTCGATTACCCGAATTTTGCTGCCTATTTGTATTGTGGGTGGGATTGTGTTGATAGCTGCTGGTGTTCCCGAAACCCTGGCGGGTGTAGTTGTATTCCCCACCTTGGAAGATCCGAATATTAGTCAAGCGATCGCTCGTGGCCCTGTTGCCCACTTTGAAATTATCAAGCAATTAGGGGAAAACGGCGGCGGCTTTTTTGCTATTAACTCAGCACACCCCTTTGAAAATCCCAGTGGATTTACTAATTTAATTCAGATCGTGGCAATGCTTTCCATTCCCACGTCCCTGATCTATACATACGGTTTGTTTGCCAATAACACCAAACAAGCCTGGTTACTCTACGGTATGGTCGGTGTGATTTTTCTAGGATTCCTGATTGTCACTGCCATTGGTGAATACAACGGCAATCCGGCTGTAAATGCGCTTTTGGGCAGTCAGCAACCGAACTTAGAGGGGAAAGAAGTCCGGTTTGGTTGGGCAGAATCGGTATTATTTGCGGTAAGTACAACCGGAACCATGTGCGGCGCAGTCAACAGTCTCCACGATTCCTTTATGCCCGCCGGCGGTTTTATTTTTCTTTCTAATATGTTCCTGCAAATTATGTGGGGTGGACAGGGTACAGGAACAGCTTACTTATTTGCCTATAGCATCCTGGCGGTATTCGTCACAGGTTTGATGGTGGGACGCACACCAGAATTTTTGGGACGCAAAATTGAAAAGCGTGAAGTCGTACTTGCTAGCTTCTTGATTTTGCTAGTTCACCCGATCGCCATTTTGATTCCAGGGGGAATCGCCTTAGCTTTTCCTGACCAATTGGCAGGAATTAGCAATCCCGGTTTCCACGGCTTTTCTCAAGTTATTTACGAATATGCCTCAGCTGCTGCCAACAACGGTTCTGGTTTTGAAGGTTTAGGCGATTCACAACCGTCTCCTTTTGCGATCGCTACAGGTACAGCAACAACTACAACCGCTTTGTGGTGGAACTTGAGTACCTGCTTCAGTTTACTAGCTGGACGCTATATCCCAATTTTAGGTTTGCTGTTATTAGCAGATAGTATGTCTCGCAAGCAAGCTGTTCCTTACACCACTGGTACATTACGAACCGATACCGGACTATTTACAGGCGTTACCGCAGGCGTAATTTTAATCCTGGGCGCACTCACATTTTTCCCAGTGCTGGCATTAGGCCCCATCGCTGAAGCCTTTTTTATTACCAAAGGTATCGGCTAGAGAGTAGGAGATGAGGTAGAACGCCCCATTCCCAATACTTCGACTCCTTTCGACTTCTCTGCGAGACGCTACGCGAACGCTCAAGGCAAGTCGCTCAGTACAAGTGCCCAATGCCCCATTCTCAAAATTTAATGTATGCCAATTACTACTGATTCTCCTTCGCCCCGTATTCCATCTGGAACTCGTGACTCGCGTAAGCACACCCCCAAAACAGATATGCGGGGACTTTACCAAAGGGCAATTCGTGAGTCATTTGTCAAACTCGATCCGCGAATTACTGTCAGAAACCCAGTTATGTTTGTTGTTTGGGTGGGGACAATTGTCACCTTTCTTGTTACCCTGAACCCAAATCTGTTTGGCACAGTCCAGGCAGATATCAACCAACAACGTCTGTTAAATGGGTTGATTACCTTCATTCTCTTTTTCACCCTCGTTTTTGCCAACTTTGCCGAAGCCGTAGCTGAAGGACGTGGTAAAGCACAGGCTGATTCACTGCGATCGACGCGATCGGATACGATCGCTAACAAAATCCTCCCTGATGGTTCCATACAACAAGTCAATTCTACGGAACTGCGGCGGGGCGATTTGGTCAAGGTGGTTGCAAATAATATGATTCCCGCCGATGGGGATGTAATTAAAGGCATTGGCTCAGTAGATGAGTCTGCAATTACTGGGGAATCGGCCCCGGTATTGAAGCAACCAGGTACAGATATTGCCAGTTCGGTGACAGGAGGTACACGCCTACTCTCTGATGAGTTGACAATTCGTGTTAGTGCCGATCCTGGTCAAGGCTTTATCGATCGCATGATTGCCCTGGTAGAAGGGGCACAACGCACCAAGACTCCCAACGAGATTGCTTTGACAGTATTGTTGGCAGTGCTAACGCAAGTGTTCTTGATTGTAGTGTCAACCATTACCCCCTACGTGGGCTACATTGCCAGCTTTATCAGCACAGCCTTTGGCGTTGACGCAGGAAACAGTTTGCGGGCGGGTGCTAGCGTTGCGATTCTCATCTCGCTACTGGTAGCTTTGATTCCTACAACTATTGGTGGATTGCTCAGTGCGATCGGTATTGCAGGGATGGATAGAGTTGCCCAATTCAACGTCATTGCTACCTCTGGTCGAGCAGTAGAAGCCTGCGGCGACATCAACACCTTGGTGCTGGATAAGACGGGTACAATCACCTTGGGTAATCGGATGGCTGATGAGTTTATTCCTTTGGATAATCACTCACTAGAAGATGTGGCGCGAGTCTCTCTAGCTGCTAGCTTGTTTGACGATACGCCAGAGGGCAAGTCAATTGTGATCTTGGCAGAAAAGTCCCAGGCTGCGGTAGATTTTAATATTGACAAAGCCGAAGGTGTGGAATTTACCGCCAAAACCCGGATGAGTGGCACGAATTTACCCGATGGTAAACAAATTCGCAAAGGTGCAGTGGATGCGATTAAGGGATTTGTCCGTTCTCGTGGCGGTAACGTTCCTGATGATATAGACGCAGCTTATGAGCGAGTTTCCCGGTTAGGCGGTACACCTTTAGCTGTTTGCCAAGATGACAAAATTTATGGTGTGATCTACCTCAAAGATATTGTCAAACCTGGTCTGCGGGAACGGTTTGACCAACTTCGCCGCATGGGTGTTCGCACCGTCATGCTTACAGGTGACAATCGAATTACCGCTTCGGTAATTGCTGAAGAAGCTGGGGTGGATGATTTTATTGCCGAAGCGACTCCAGAAGACAAAATTGAGGTGATTCGCTCCGAACAATCTCAGGGTAAATTGGTGGCAATGACCGGAGACGGCACTAATGATGCACCTGCTTTGGCGCAAGCAAATGTGGGTGTGGCAATGAACTCTGGGACGCAAGCTGCCAAAGAAGCTGCTAACATGGTGGACTTAGACTCTGACCCCACGAAGCTAATTGACCTAGTAACCATAGGTAAACAGTTGCTAATTACTCGTGGAGCCTTGACAACATTCTCCATCGCTAATGATATCGCCAAATATTTTGCGATTATTCCGACTATCTTTGCGGCTGCTGGAATCGGCGCACTGAATATTATGGGATTAAAGAGTGCCCAATCTGCGATCATCTCGGCGCTGATTTACAATGCCTTGATTATTCCGGCACTAATTCCGCTAGCACTCAAAGGGGTAAAGTTTTTACCTTTAACAGCAGATCAACTGCTACGTCGCAACATCTTCATCTATGGCGTTGGTGGCATCATTGCTCCCTTTATTGCCATCAAACTAATAGATATTATCTTACCTTTGTCTTAATTTACTATGAAAACCGTTCATACCCGACGCACTATCTTTGCATCTCAAATAGTTGAAGAAATAACTGAAATCTGGTGTCAATGGCGTAGACAAAAGCTGCCACTGTATTTATTCCTGGCGATGTGTTTCAACCTAGTGGTTGCACCTATGGTCTATGCAGCTACTAGCGAACAACTTTCCCGCAGTCAATCTTGGGGATTGGGACTGTTAGGAATGGTGACGTTAGGGCTTTCTATCTATTTATTTTTTGTAATGTTTGTACCGGAGAAATTCTAATGAGTTTTGCACGTGAAGCTAGCAGAGCTGTTCGTTCTACCTTGGTACTCTGGGTAATCGGTGCGATTATTTATCCTTTTGCGATGATTGCCATTGGGCAGATTGCGTTTCCATTTCAAGCAAATGGTAGTCTGCTGACAAATAGCATAGGTCAAGTTATGGGTTCTGCTTTGATCGGTCAGCCTTTTACTAGCGATCGCTATTTTAACAGCCGTCCCAGTACCACTAGTTACAGCACAGCCGATCCCAAAAAGGACGATGGGGGAGTTTTGAAAACTGGGGTTTCTGGTGCTAGTAACTTGGCTCCCAGTAATCCCGCATTACTCGAACGCATCAAAGGTAAAGATGACCCAGACCCCAGCAAAAAAATTGAAGGGGATTTGACTCGTCTGAAAACAGCAGGTGTGCAGCCGACTGGCGATTTAGTCTACACCTCTGGTTCTAGCCTTGACCCCCACATTACCCCCGAAGCTGCGATCGCACAAATTGCGCGAGTAAGCAAGGCACGAGGATTTCAGCCAAACCAACTAGAAACTTTGATTGCCCAAAACACCGATGGACGCTTTCTCGGCATCTTTGGCGAGCCTGGAGTTAATGTGTTGAAGCTGAATTTAGCTTTGGATCAGATTAAGAAATAAAGCTATGGGAAATAGTAGAGACGAGGAATTTTGCGTCTCTACTGTTCATAATTATTATCTCAGACTCAGATACCCAACTTCGTAAAAGTTGTCTGGTATCTCTTTTTTATGATTAATATTGAAAGCCTCAATGTCTGGTCATAATGAAGAACGCAAGCAGTTACTCCAAATTCTTTACTGAAAACTCATCGAAAGTATTTTATGGGTTAGAACCAGACTTTTTTCAACAAAAATTTTCCAAAATTATTGATGATGTCATTAGCAAATGTCATGGTTCTTTAAAAATATGGCCAACTCTAGTTGAAATTTGCTATTTTTACAAAGATAAAAAGGATTTACCGCAAATAAGAGTCAAGAATCAGAAGCTAAAGCCAAAAAATGGTACAAAATTGGACGTAATTCAATCATAAACTCTTAATCTGGCAAACAAAGCACAAGTAAGTCTTTACGATTCTTCATCCGTAAAAATTTTGTCAGATATGGCTTAAGTAACAGCAATCTGATAAGATTTCAAATTAAGTAGAATAACTGCTTGTTATCTTTTTCTTTAACCCATTGATTTCGGGTATTTTTTAGGAAAGGAAAATAAAAATGTCTCATCTATTGTGGAAAACTCTGGTACTAAGTCCAGTAGTTTTGGGAGTGACGGTGTTGGTTTCCGCTAGGGCTATAGCTACTGAAGTAGCAGGCTCCTCTGAAGATATAAAGGCAAAAACTGCTCAGACTGAAGCACCAATATCTTCTGATGTTTCAACATTTATTCAAACAGAGCAACCAAAAGCTAATCAGCTATTGGTTGCCCAAAAGACTGATGATAATAAGGTTTTAGAAGAGGTTAACCGCTACAGCACCGAGGGTAAGAACCAAAATTCCCTGTCTCAAGTCACATCAGTCTCTCAGTTTTCTGATGTACAACCGACTGACTGGGCGTTCCAAGCTTTACAATCCCTGGTTGAACGCTACGGTTGTATTGCTGGATACCCAAATTCTACCTATCGTGGCAATCGGGCACTGACTCGTTATGAATTTGCCGCAGGTTTGAATGCTTGTTTAGATCGGGTTAATGAACTGATTGCGACAGCGACTGCTGACTTGGTAACAAAACAAGATTTGGCTACCCTCCAGCGTTTGCAAGAAGAATTCTCGGCAGAACTAGCAACTTTGCGTGGTCGAGTTGATGCTGTAGAAGCACGGACTGCTGAACTAGAAGCAAATCAGTTTTCTACTACAACCAAGCTTGTAGGTGAAGCTATTTTTGCCGTTAGTGATATTTTTGGCGGCAACACTGGCGATGCTAATAATACTGTTTTCCAAGATAGGGTACGTTTAGACCTGCAAACCAGCTTCACTGGTAAAGACGTTTTACACACCCGTCTTGCAGCCGGTAATTCACTAGCCTTTAGTCAACTGGATAATGCTGGTGTTCCTATCAATACTGCTGAAGGCACACAAACTTTTCAAATCGGTAACACTGGTAGTAATTCTGTCAGTATCGATTGGTTAGCGTATTACGTACCCATAGGCCCAGCCCAAGCGTACTTTGCGGCCACCGGAGGTATTCATAGCGATTATGCTGCCACTAATAATCCTTACTTTGAGGACTTTGATGGTGGTAATGGTGCTTTGTCTACCTTTGCTTCTGAAAGTCCCATCTATCGCATTGGTGGTGGTGCCGGTGCAGCGCTGACTTTACCCTTTGGTAGCGGCGGCAGTTTTTTCAAACCAAGTTCACTGACTATAGGCTACTTGGCATCAAATGCTAATAATCCTGGAGTAAGTCAAGGTTTGTTAGAGGGCAACTATGCGGCTCTTGGACAGTTGAACTTTAGTGTTGGCGATCGCTTGGCGATCGCTGCTACCTACGTTCACGGCTATCATGGTGCTGGAGGCGGTAATTTATTTGATCTAGGTGGTGGTTTAGGTAGTACTAACCGCGTCGTAGGTACTAATCAAGCTAACACCCTGAGTATCCTAAACGCATCTTCCAGTAATTCTTATGGGATATCGGCAGCCTTTAGACCCAGCGACAAACTGTCAGTTAGTGGCTTCGTTTCTTACCACGATGTCTCAGGCTTTGGTGCTGGTGATGATTATGAAGCTTGGAGCTACGGTCTTGGGGTAGCCTTACCTGACTTCGGTAAAAAAGGTAACGTTTTAGGTATTTTTGCTGGTGCAGAACCATATTCGTTTAACCGACCAGGTTTTGCTGGTAATGATATCCCTTATCACTTTGAAGGCTTCTATAAATATCGCGTGTCAGATAACATCTCAATCACCCCTGGTGTCATCTGGTTGACCTCTCCTGGACAAAGCAGCGCTAACGACGATGCAATTATCGGTACTCTGAGAACAACTTTCACCTTTTAAAAGATTTGGTGAACGCAAGTCCAATCTAGGAAAAGCTTAAAGGGCAAGGGGGAAAGGTGAATTGAAATCCTTTCCTCCTAACCGAAAAGTTTTGTATTTGGGTTGAAATAGCTTTCCTGGTGTCTGGAGTAATAAACAACTGGAAGAAATGCCAGGACAAATAGTTTACCAATCCACATAAACCTTCAAATATCGGCCCGGAAGCTACCATTTAAAATCACCTTATTAGTTTCTATATGAAGATACTGGATGTCTCTTGACTTACTTAGTTTTATAGAGTGCCAGACATAGCAGCAAAGATGATTCGACATCCAGCTTAAGGGCTGTGATATTATGGGAGACTGCTGCATACATTTAGAAAAACTAGCAATTGAATCAATCATGGCCCTGACGCAACTGCGGAAACAAGAAATCATTTCCAATTACCAAGTTCACGAAACCGACACTGGTTCGGCTGATGTCCAAGTTGCCATGCTAACTGAGCGCATTAACCGCCTCAGCGAACATCTCCAGGCAAATAAAAAAGACCATTCTTCTCGACGGGGATTATTGAAGCTAATTGGTCAGCGTAAGCGTCTTCTAGCCTACATATCGCAGGAAAGCCGTGAAAAGTATCAAGCTTTGATCGCTCGCCTCGGTATTCGTGGATAGGGACTACCGCTTATGTCTGCTGAAGAATCTGAACGCAGTCGCTTGCCCTTTGAACCAAACAAAAAGCGCCAAAAACCCGCAAAAACTCAAAGTAAACCAGCAGCACAGCCACAAGAATCTGGCAAACAGGCTGATAAAAAACTGACTTACACCAAACAAGAGATGGCTATTCCTCAAGTAGTCAGCCAGAGGATGATCCGACGGGTAGCTGGTTTCTGTGGCGTACCAACAGCTTTGGGCATTAGTGTCCTGGTTGTTAGCTATCTGCTTGCTATCTACTCCGACATCCAACTAGCTCCCATCGCCGTGTTATTGGTGAACATGGGACTATTTGGTTTGGGGGTCTTAGGCATAACTTATGGCGTTCTCTCTGCCTCTTGGGATGAAGAAAGAGTCGGAAGTTTGCTAGGTGTGGGTGAGTTCAACACCAATTGGGGACGAATGGTGGCAGCTTGGCGCGAAACTCGGCAAAAAAACTCATAATTAACGGCGCTCAGGTATTAAGTAACTGCGGTATTGGGTAAAAAAAGAAGTGAATGTTGAAGTTGAAATTTTATAACTTCAACATTGCTAATTAAAATTATATAATCTTTTTATACCTACATCCAGCTACCCAGTAGTAAAACTACTGACTGAGCGCTATAATTTTGTCTATTTATTTTGTAAATAAATTTTGTTTTTAACTATTCGTAATTAGGGCAATAGGCAACAATAAAGTTAGCCCATTTACAGAAAATTTTACTCAATTAATTAGGAAATTTCACATGATTATAGTAATGAAAACTGGTTCCCCAGAAGCGGAAATAAACCGCATTGATGAGGAACTAACTAGCTGGGGGCTAACTCCAGAAAAAATTGTTGGTCAACATAAAGTAGTTATTGGTCTTGTAGGTGAAACTGCTAGCTTAGATCCATTACAAATTCAGGAACTTAGCCCCTGGATTGAGCAGGTGTTACGGGTAGAGCAGCCTTACAAACGAGCCAGTCGCCAATACCGTCACGGTGAAGCTTCGGAAGTAGTAGTTAATACTCCTAATGGAGCGGTGGTATTTGGTGAACATCAGCCTTTGGTAGTCGTTGCCGGCCCCTGCTCAGTAGAAAATGAAGAAATGATTGTAGAGACAGCACGGCGCGTCAAGACGGCTGGAGCAAAATTTTTGCGCGGAGGGGCATATAAACCCCGAACTTCACCTTACGCCTTCCAAGGACACGGCGAGAGTGCTTTGGATTTATTAGCAAAGGCGCGGGAAGTTAGTGGACTAGGTATTATTACAGAAGTGATGGATGCGGCTGACCTGGATAAAATTGTCGAAGTAGCTGACGTGATTCAGGTAGGAGCAAGAAATATGCAGAATTTCTCCTTGCTCAAAAAAGTGGGAGCGCAGCCGAAACCAGTTCTCTTGAAGCGGGGAATGGCGGCTACTATTGAAGATTGGTTGATGGCAGCCGAGTATGTTTTGGCATCTGGCAATCCCAATGTAATTTTGTGTGAAAGGGGAATACGCACCTTTGACCGCCAATATACGCGAAATACGCTGGATTTATCGGTAGTGCCAGTGTTGCGGAAACTGACTCACCTGCCAATTATGATTGACCCCAGCCACGGCGTAGGTTGGTCTGAGTTTGTGCCTTCAATGGCAATGGCTGCGATCGCAGCTGGTACAGATTCTCTGATGATAGAGGTTCATCCCAACCCTGCCAAAGCTTTATCTGACGGTCCCCAATCTGTGACACCAGACCGTTTTGATAAATTAATGCAAGAATTAGCAGTCATTGGTAAGGCGGTAGGACGCTGGCAGCAACCAGCAGTAGCTCTAGCTTAAAATTCAGTTGCAACTTCTTGCTAAGCATAAATAAATTAAAGTTTGTAGTCAGGACTTTAGTCCTGACTACTCTGAAGAGGCGATGAATTGCTCACTACAAACTAAGTTTTATATGTTTAATTATACCTATCTAAACCTCCTCTACCTTGAGAACCGTAGTTTTGTAGGTTGGGTGCAGCGATTGCGTAACCCAACATAAAATTTGGTGGTAATGTTGGGTTGCGTTTCACTCCACCCAACCTACATAAATATATCTTTTAAAAAACTCTAGGTTTCAACATAAATGAGGTTTATCTACCTATTTATTTTAAATATGAAATAATGCCCCTTTAGAAATATCCTAAAGGGGATTTTTAAACACTAATCAAATCTAATGAAAAAAGAACTCTGCAATCAATATTGATGGTCAATATTTTTTGCATTTGTAGGTCTTTTATCTTCTATATACATAGTGAGCAGGTATCCATCGACGGCCACGATTTGTCTGCACCCAACGTCCAGGAACCAGTATCTTTCTTCTCGCTTGAACAGGGGTGTAAACCCTAACTGGCGATGGTCTTCTGATTACTCTAACTGGAACTGGCCGCCTAACTGGCCATCTAGCCTGAGCATCGGCTTGGGAAGGAATAAAGGTAACAGCAATTGGTAAAATCAGTGCTGCACTAGCAAGCATTCTTTTAATACTCATTCGCAAACTTTCCTTCTATAAGTTACACATCAAAGGGATTTATTTTTTGCAAAATATTTATCTCATTGACAAATAAATAATAGAGCTGAGAAGAGATATACACTAGTGCAAAAGGTAATTAGTTCAACCGTGACTAATGTCATAGTTGAAGAAGAATTTAGAAGTCAGATTTCCCTTTAGCCGAGCAGTATTGTTGCCCAGCTTATCTTTGCCATCTAAAAAAAAGGGACGGGTATTTTGCCCATCCCAAAAAATTCACTTTGACTCAATCACAAAACTTTTATTGTACTGGTGCAGTGGGGAAAGCACCAGGTTGCACAGCGACGTTAAGATTCTGTCCATTGCGACGTAATTCTAAGCGCAAATCCCCCCCGATTTGGCTATTTTCTACTACCTTTTGGACACTATTGGCATCTGTGACTGCTTGCCCACCAAGCTTTTGGATAACATCACCAGCACGTATTCCTGCTTTAGCAGCTGGTGAATTTGGCACAACTTTAACAACTAATACACCTTTATCTTCATTTACACTCAAACCACTATTGGGATCTGAGTTGATAGTTTGTTTCATCTGAGGTGTTAATCCCACCATTTGAATTCCCAGGTAAGGATGTTCTACTTTGCCTGTAGCTATTATTTGACTGGAAATGCGTTGTGCTGTGTTGATGGGAATAGCAAAGCCTAATCCTTGTGCCCCTTGGATTATAGCTGTATTCATGGCAATTACTTGACCACGGGAATTTAGCAGGGGGCCGCCGGAGTTACCGGGGTTAATGGCTGCATCAGTTTGAATATACTCTACTCGCTTATCGGCAGCGCCGATTAGATTGCTACTGCGTCCGGTAGCACTGATGATTCCGGTAGTTACTGTATTATCTAGTCCAAGAGGGTTGCCGATCGCGATCGCCCATTCTCCCGGTTGCAGTTGATCTGAGTTACCTATGACTACTGAAGGTAGATTGTCTGCTTGAATCTTGACAACAGCGACATCGGTTAATTCATCTTTTCCTAACACTTTACCTTCCAAGGTGCGCCCGTCCTTGAGCGTTACTGTCACCGTATCAGCACCATCTACCACATGGGCGTTAGTGAGAATCCGACCATCGGCACTGATGATAAAACCTGAACCAGTACCCCGTTCTACCCTTTCTTGTGATTGTGGCAGTTGGGAACCAAAAAAGCGGCGAAAAAGCGGATCGTTAAATTCATCTGGTATCCGGCTTCTTACTGTTCGGGAAGAGTTAATCCGCACTACTGCTGGCCCGACCTTTTGCACAACTTGGGTAACAAAGTTAGGATCTGTGGCAGCTGATACTGGAGGAGCGGCATTTACGCGACTCACTCCTAAATTAGATGCACTCTCAGACACCTGCTGAGAATGTCCAGCCATGTAGCCACCGGCCAATGTCATACCTGATCCCAGCAGCACCAGCGATAGAGAGGCGGCAGCCTTTTTCCAGGGTGCTTGATTATGGTATTTGGTATCAGCAGTGTTGGATAAAATGCTATTTGATGGGTGTTCTCCATCACGAGATTGGTTTTGCATTGCTGTCTGGAAAGATATTTAGATGTATTACTAATGTAGATATGATTTGTGACAGTTTTGTTGCAGAGGTATTGCGTTGTTGTGAAAGCTTTGGTACTTTACTAAACCTTATTGGAATATACTCATTCGTAGAGTTACACAGTTGTCATGCTTGTCAACTTAGAGCCAGAGCGGTTTTTAACCAACAATTTTACGTTAAGTTGACTGCGTGTTTTATACCATGTGTGAAGGAATGAAAATGCCACAGGGGAAAATCTTACTGAAACCTGGCACTTTATGGACAAGTGTTAAAGAACGAACTGAACATGCTTTGCAATGTGGGGCGTTACTGTCGATTCCGACAGAATTTGAATTTATCGAACAGGATGACGTGCGCTTTTTAGTGCGGATTTTGTCTAATCTGAATCGCAAAAAAGCAGCTAAGGAGAAACAGGACAAACAATCTGCTATCTCTGGTCAAGAGTTTAATCCTTTTTTGCCTTATGAAGAGGATTTATTTGTGGCGGATATCTCTGATACTCATGTATGTATTTTAAATAAATATAATGTTGTCGATCTTCATCTGCTAATTATCACCCGTGCCTTCGAGGAACAGGAAAGTTTGCTGACTCTGGAAGATTTTGCAGCTATGTGGGCGTGTTTAGCTGATTTCGATGGTTTAGCATTTTACAACAGTGGTAAAAGTGCAGGTGCTAGTCAGCGACACAAACACTTACAGTTAGTTCCACTACCACTTGTACCTTCGGGGCCGCAGATACCTATTGAACCTCTACTGAAGGCAGTACAATTTCAGGACTCGAACGCAATAGCAAAACTCCCTTTTGTAAACGCTTTTGCGCCGCTAAATCCTGATTGGGTGCGATCGCCATTTACAGCAGCCCAAGCAACACTAGAAGTTTATCGCAGTTTGCTAGGGGCTGTGGGTTTAGATGCAAAGCAATTGGGTGCTTACAATCTGCTAGCGACACGAGAATGGATGTTGATTGTACCGCGATCGCAGGAGTATTTTCAGTCTATCTCTGTGAATTCATTAGGATTCGCTGGTAGTTTGCTAGTGCGAAACGCAGCAGAAATGGAAATTCTCAAAGCCCAAGGGCCGATGAATATCCTCAAGAATGTTGCTATATGTTAATTCAGTTTGTTTAAGGAATGCTCCAGGTAAGCAGTTGTTTTTGAATTTCAGACATGGGATAAGCTAAATCTCGGTCTTCGCCTTTTCTTGCAAAGACGATGCCTAAAAGCCGATTTTGCGAATCAATTACAGGACTGCCAGAATAACCGGGTTTGAGTGCAGCTTGAGATATTTCTAATTGCTGATTTTGATAGCTGATTTGTCCTGATTGCATAGACCAGGATTTGTCTTCACCTCTTTGGGCAGAATGACCGATAATCCGAATGGGCATTTTTGGAGCGATCGCAGTTGAGGAGATGGGTAGAGGCTGGATATCTTCTGGTAGTTTACCAATAACTTCCAAAACGGCTAAATCTAGTTGTTCCTCAGAGGTCATTTTGAACAGCTTGGCATCTCGCCGCATTCGCACTCGGTTAGATGGTGGTGAACTGAAAAATTCTACTTGAATATTTTTACCTTGTTCATTGCCATCAAAAATGACATGACGATTGGTGAGGATTAATGTTCGGTTGTCTTCTCGTTTAATTACTGTGCCAGTGCCAATCTCTATTCCCTGGCGTTCACGGCTAGAAAACTCGGCAGTGATGCGTACCACAGAACGCTTAACAGGTAAGGTTGGATCGTTTTTAGGCAACCATTGACGATCATCTTCTACGCTCTTAGCTTGGGTATCGTCTTTCGTTTTCCATAACTGCCTTGCTTCTATATTGTTGTTACTGGCATAGATAAAATTGGGGTCAATTTGTTCTGCTTTGTCAAACTGTTCAATGGCTTCTTTTAGTTTCCCTTGCTCTTGGAACGTTAAACCCAAACCATTATTAGCTAGAGTATGAGCCGTGGTTGGAGTTCCAGAATTGTCTTCTGGCAATGTTAAAGCTTTTTGGAAGGCAGTGACTGCTGCATCTAATTTCTTCTGGTCACTCAGAAAAACGCCGAGATTGTTATAAGCAATAGCCAAGTTAGGGTTGAGTTGAATTGCTTTTTCGTAGGCAGCAACTGCTGCATCTAATTTATTCTGGTCACTCAGCGCATTGCCAAGATTGTTGTAAGCAATAGCCAAGTTAGGGTTGAGTTGAATTGCTTTTTCGTAGGCGGCAACTGCTGCATCTAATTTCTTCTGCTCATGCAGGGCAATGCCCAGACCATTGTAAACATCAGCCAAGTTAGGTTTGAGTTGAATTACTTTTTGGAAAGCGGCAACTGCTGCATCTAATTTCTTCTGCTTATACAGGGCAATGCCGAGATTGTAGTAAGCAGCAGCATCGTTGGGTTTGAGTCGAATTGCTTTTTCGTAGACGGCAACTGCTGCATCTAATTTATTCTGTTGTCTTAAGACATTGCCGAGATTGTTGTAAGCACCAGAATCGTTAGGGTTGAGTCGAATTGCTTTTTCGTAGACGGCAACTGCTGCATCTAATTTATTCTG
Organism: Nostoc sp. ATCC 53789; assembly: GCF_009873495.1. Classification (GTDB taxonomy): domain Bacteria; phylum Cyanobacteriota; class Cyanobacteriia; order Cyanobacteriales; family Nostocaceae; genus Nostoc; species Nostoc muscorum_A. Next base: position 1,604,892 of record NZ_CP046703.1, read on the forward strand.
TTGTCTTAAGACATTGCCAAGATTGTTGTAAGCACCAGAATCGTTAGGGTTGAGTCGAATTGCTTTTTCGTAGGCGGCAACTGCTGCATCTAATTTATTCTGCTCTCTCAGGGCATTGCCGAGATTGTAGTAAGCCTCAGCATCGTTGGGGTTGAGTTGAATTGCTTTTTCGTAGGCGGCAACTGCTGCATCTAATTTATTCTGCTCTCTCAGGGCAATGCCGAGATTGTAGTAAGCATCAGAATCGTTGGGGTTGAGTTGAATTGCTTTTTGGAAGGCGGCAACTGCTGCATCTAATTTCTTCTGGTCACTCAGCGCATTGCCAAGATTGTTGTAAGCAATAGCCAAGTTAGGGTTGAGTTGAATTGCTTTTTCGTAGGCGGCAACTGCTGCATCTAATTTATTCTGGTCACTCAGCGCATTACCCAGACCGTTGTAAGCAATAGCCAAGTTAGGGTTGAGTTGCAAGGCTTTCTGAAAAGATGCGATCGCCTCCTCTAGTTTTCCTTGAGCATTTAGCACATAGCCTATACCAACGTAAGCTTTAGCATCATTAGGATTGAGTTGTAATGCTTTCTGGTGCGCCGTTAATGCTTCCTCTAGTTTGCCCTGCCGCCGCAAAGTATTACCCAAATTGTTATAAGCTTTGCCATTATTGGGTTCAACCTGTAAAACTTTCCGCCAAATTGTCTCTGCTTGGGAGTTATTACCCACCGATTCGGCAGCGTCGCCTTGTTTAAATAGCTGTTCAATATTGTTTTGAGCAACTACAAACTGTGGTGTGGTAGCCAGAAATAGAGTTAAAAATAGAGTAGTAAATATACGGTTGTGCATAATCATGCTCATACGTTGAATGATTTTATCAGGACTTACCCGAAAATCGCTAAAAACCGGATGAATTTTTGATAAATACTCGTGAATGAGTCTTTGAACTCCGTTAATGAACCTCAGAGCTTCGTGAATGAGTCTTTGAACTCCGTTAATGAACCTCAGAGCTTCGTGAACGAGTCTTTGAACTCCGTTAATGAACCTCAAAGCTTCGTGAATGAGTCTTTGATACTCGTGGATGTAGTTTATAGTTGAGTTTCATATAGACCTAACAAGAACAGCCCCTTCTCTACTAGCGTTGGGGAAGTAAGATTCAAAGCCTCTCTCCTAAAGGGCTACGGTCTACACACAAATCTTTTAAATTTATCCCACAAGCTTTTGATCCCCCCAACCCCCCTTAAAAAAGCAGGGCTGATTCATTCCCTAAAGAGCTTTAAAAATCAAGGGTTCTAGCGATTAAAAATTAGTTATTTTGTTACTAGCGTGTCGATTAAATCAACTATTTGACTGATATTTCAGTGCTTAAATGTTCATCTCTTTGTCACGCTTACTTAGAATTTTCTCGCTAACCATCTTGACAAATCCTGTTTGAAATGGAATGAATCAGCCCTGCCTTAAAAAAGGGGGCAAAAAACTCTCAAAGTCCTCATTTTTAAGGAGGATTTAGGAGGATCTACAACACTTTGGTTTTGTAGAGAGAGGAATGAAAGTGAGGTCAAAGTTTATTAAATACAAAAGCGATCGCTGAAATAATTCTTACCATGCGATCGCTGTTGCTTGGGCTATTATAATTTGCCATTGCTCCTTACTTCCTGTACAAGAGCCTCTAGTTGACGACTGTTAATTTTCTCTCTAGGTCGAATAAAAAGCCGTGGATATATTCTTCAGTCCATTCGGCACCATAGAAGCGTTTAAACATCCCTCGTGCTGGGTCTTTTTCAGCCCGATATCGTAGGTATCGCAGTTGGGCTTGCTCGATGGCTTCTAAATTTTGGGAATCTGTTACAGCTTCTGCCTGCTCTACAAAATCCAGATAAGCTTTTAAATAGTCTTTGAAAGCGGCAAACACCTGAGTTTCTACTACAGCCGTTTCTTGGGGACGAGTCCACAGAAAAGCGGGAGAGAAAAAGGGCTGTGCTTCTTCTGGGAAATCTCCTCCCCAAGATAGATGCTGTTGATGGGCGTGGAAAATGGGCAGAATTGGTTCAGTATATTTTGCCTGATATGCTGAATCATCCCGAAATAGGGGCTGCATATCCAAAGCAATTAGGTGTCCTCCTGGTAATGTCACCAGATCCGCCCCAAAAAAGGGTAAATCGTAGTTGAGGTGAGGGAAAATCACAAAATTCAGCACTTGCAGCGAATTACCACCCTGGACATGAGCAGCACGAATTTGGCGTAATTTTGCAGTTTGAAAGGCGTAACTAGTGGTGACAACTTCTTCTTGATTTTTGCCCTTACCCACAACAGCACTTTTGGACTCAAACCCAGTGGGGATGGGATAGGGTTCTAAATCCAAGCGCGATCGCATGTAGGCGATCGCATAATCGAGAAATGGCTGATACAGTGTCACGTCGCTTCGCTCCGAATTCATAATCCCAATGGCCAATGCCCAATTCCTGTTATCTTTTACTTGCACTAACTGCTAGAGGAACAGCATCTTCAAATAAGAACTCATGAAGAAAACGCTCCGCCCATTCATGACCAAAGTAACTGCTAAACAAACCAGATGCTGGATCTCGGTCTGCACTATATTGGTCATAGTCTTTTTGGGCTTTGACAATCCGTTGGATATCTTCTGGATCTTGAAGCGCTTGGGCATCTGCTAGCATTTGCCAATACAAGTTTAAATAATCTTGAAAAGCTTCAAAGACTCGCGTTGAAACTGTTTCAGCATCTGTTTTGGCAAACAAGAGGTACTTAGAAAAATACTGGTTGGCATCGTAAAACTTCATTTCTAAGTTTTGCGCCAAATCCGGGTATTTATTATGGAGATATTTTAGCGGAGCTATATATTTGTTTTGATAATCTTCATCCTGAAACAAAGGCTGAAAGTCAAGCACAATTAGATTTTTGACTTTACCAAAGGATAAAAAATCAATCCCTAACAGAGGTAAATCGTAGTTATGACTAGGATAAACCACGCTGTTAAAAATTTGGGCGCTTTCCCCGGCATCAATATAGGTATAGCGAATTTTCCGCAACTCTTGAGATTGGTAACACCAACTGCGAATAGTTGCAGGGTTTCTGCCGCGATCGCTAACTTTAAATTCCAAACCAGGGGGAATGACCCTACTTTGTAAATCAAAGCGCTGAAATAGCTCTTTTTCTAAAAATTCCAGGAAAGGTTTATACATGGAACATGATTTGTTAACCCTTGCATGAAAATAAGTGATGGCAATCATGCACGTCTCATTTATGAGAAACAAAGCAACATTCCTTAATAGGGAATTGGGAATTGGTTATTCTCCTCTACTTCCCCATTCCCCATTCCCCATTCCCCACTAACGCCTAGCATGATTCCGAGCGATCATTTGCTCTAGCAGTTCTTGGGAAACACAGCGACGTTCAGAACAATAAGCCATTAAGTTGACACCATTCATCATTCGCACGGTACTAACCCTGACACGAAAATCATCAGTAATAAACCAACAACGTTCTTGACCTTGGTTATTGTCATAGTCAGTATCAATCGTCAGCACTCCATCATCGGCAAATCGATACTGGCTGACAACGGGAATGCTCTCAACATAGCCTTGGTTACGGATCAGTTTTCCAGAACGCCTCGTTTCGTCGGGAATATCAACCAAAATGGCAGCATTATCATTAGGTAGCCTGGTGTCTAAGTTAGCCTGCCATGCAAAACTCGCACCGCCTGTTGCTTTAGTAGGGTCTATGCCTTGGTCTTTACAGACTTCTTGGACTTTAGGATCGTCCTTTTCCATGACTTTAATGATCAAATTCGACTGCCCAGACTCATCCGCTGCCGAGTCAAAATGGTGAACGGAGCGTTCCGTAAACCATGTACCCTCACTTTTATGGAAGAAGTCGATCATTGACAAGGGCGGTATTAGATACATCTGTTTTAAAACCTCTTTTTATCAAATTTTGCCGTTATTGAATACTGAGCAATGAGATGAAGTCCCAATTTCGCTAAAGTGTAGAATAACTCCAAAAGTTATATTTTTATCAACTGATGACAAATAGTGAAATTCAACTTATTACTAGCGATCGCCCCAGTCCAACTCCAGAAATATTAAAAGCCCTCAAAGCCGGAATCCCTCTGGATTGGGTCGATTTGTACCGATTCAATCTCAAGGAAGTTGATTTACAACAAGCTAACTTGAGCAAAGCCAAGCTACTAGGAGCAGACCTCAGTGAGCTAGTCTTGAGTAATGCCGATTTGAGTGGCGCAGATTTGCGAGGCGCTAATCTGCAAGGAGCCGATTTGAGTGGGGCTAATTTGCAGGGAGCCTATTTAAACCGTGCGAACCTCCAACAAGCCAATCTCAGTGGCGCAAATTTGGAAGGAGCCAAATTGCAAGTAGCACGTTATGATGCACATACGAAATGGCCCCAAGAATATAACTACAAAGCATCGGGAGCAGTAGGGCCGGGTGCTAATCTCAATGGTGCTTTTCTTAACACCGCTTCTTTACGAAACGCAGATTTACAAGGTGTTAATCTGCGTGGAGCCTACCTGAGTGGCGCTGACTTGACAGGAGCAAATTTGCAAGGTGCGGCTTTAAGTGGCGCTGATTTGACGAAAGCTTATTTGACTGGGGCTTGTTTGCGGAATGCTCGATTGACTGGAGCCGATTTGCGGGATGCAGACCTGCGAGCAACTGACCTCTGTGATGCAGAGATGGAGCATCTTCAAAGTATCGCTGGTGCAGATTTTACTTTAGCCCAAGGACTCACAGAAGCAACTAAAGCTATGCTTAAAAGCCGTCCATATTCAGAACTTGACGTTTGGAACGCCTACACTCGCACAACAACTCGTGAGAGTTTGAGTGCTTGATCGTGGCAATTTTAGATTTTAGATTTGGGATATTAATATCAAGTTCGCTTAATTACTTGATAATTTAGTAGTGACTTTACAACAGTTGCCAGTTCTTTTTTAAGAGCGCTAAAAACGTAGCATATCCTTCAGAAAAACCCGGTGGATCGGGTAGAGCATATTGGGGAAATTCTTTATACGATCGCCAGGCTTCCGAAGCTTTATGCCGCAAATGTAAAGCAGATTCTGAAGAACCTGGTGGTCGCCAAGTCATTTGACCAGTTTGTATCTCAGTCACAAATGCCTCCTCATCTCAAAAAAGTTGATCTTTTCTTCCAGATTTTGGCAGATTACCCGGATATTTTGGTCAAATTTAAGGTAAAAAAACATTTTGCCTATTGTTGAAATAAATCTTATCACAAGATTCGGCACAAACCCATATCGCTATTGTGGCAACAAGTCTTCTAAAGCAGCTCCGACAACTCGGTGATCCTCATCCTGTCTAAGTTGGTTCAGGGCTACTTTTGCTTCCGGCTCGTCAAAGCGTTTGAGGGCATAGCTAACTCGCACGCGCATCCGCCAAGATTCATCATTCACTAACGTTAGCATTTGGGATAGTGCCGCAGTATTTTGGCTAGAATCAGCTAGTAAACCGAGTCCATCAACAGAGGATTCCTGAACTGTGAAATCTTCATCTTTTAAACCTTGAACGCAGATATCAAATAGTTCTTCAGGACAATTCATTTCAGCGATCGCAGCTAAAATGCTCCGCTTAACTAGCCAGTGGTCATCTTGATAAAATGCCATAACTAGATGAGAAACTGCGACTCTACCAAATAGCGACAAAGAATTTGCCGCCTCAGCTCGCACGTTGGGGGTATCGTCAAATTTCATAATTTGCATCAACGCAGCAAAAGATTCTGCTGATTGTTGATTACCCAAACCCCTAGCTACAAAAGAACGCACCAAAAATTCTGAGTCATGAAGTTTACTTGCTAAAAGAGGAACTGCAACTTCTGATTCATAATCATTGAGGGCTGCGATCGCCTTCAAACGATGGTGAAAATCTGGGTTCTTCAGTTCAGTTTGGATTTGATCGATTTCCATAGGTGCATTTGGTAGAGCTATCTTTACTTTATTTTACAGATGTCAAAAAATAGCGATCGCATTTGGGAAGATTTAACGCAATACCCTAAACTCTTAACCAATGACTCAATTAAGCGAAACTGTCAAAGAATTAATCGCCAAAGCTAGAATTATCAGCTTTGCTGAGTGGGATAAATCTCATTCCAAAGCAGCAATCGCCATATTCCAAGCTGCGGATGATGCTTTCCGTTATCTGAGCGACGAAGATTTATTACAGATTCAAACCAAGTCATCCGATAATTCTGAGTTGATTCCTATTGCTGTGTCGTTACGCGATCGCGCCGCCGAAATTGTTGATGAAGCTAGAGAGCAGGTTTTGACTACCTATCCTGAAATTATCCAGCCTGGAGGTGGTCTTTATCCGCCTGAACGCGCCCAAGCTTGCTGGCGAGATTTTTGGCATTTTCTCCGTTGTATTACTTATGGCATAGCGGGTGGACACGCTGAGTATACAAATCCCACAGGACTGCACTATATGAACTTACTCTATCAGGAATTACAAGTTCCATTAGATGCAATGCTCTTAGGTTTAAAAAGCATTAAAGCTGCTAGTTTGAAACGCTGCCCAGTCAATCAGCAAGAAATTCTTAATCCCTATTTTGACCATTTAATCACCCAACTGGCTACTTTTCAAATTCGGTAAGGTAAGTGAGCGTGAATAATTCAAGGTTTGTAGTCACGGCTAGAGTTGCTTACTAAGAGCCAATTTAATTGAATTTACATTACGTAATATAGTTTGATTTATTCTTGCCCACTTACCAAGATTAACTTTAATAAATCAGCACTATAAATACTCTTGCTCAAGGGAAAACAACAATACAATCGCCTGTATCCCAATCTCAAATCAAATTCTAAAAACAAGCTTAAATTTATCTAAAGTATTATCTAACTTAACAAAATTTAATAAATATGGTTTCGGCATCGTATCAGAATGTGTAAAGGTATTTAATGATGTAAAAACTTAAATAATTAAAACTAATAAGGATTTAAAGTCTCTATGACCTTTCCTTTGTCACAAAGATGTAAAGTTTTTTAACATCTGCTGAATTCCTTCTCATAAAATCTAGTTGTTAACTGGGAGATAGTTTGAATAGCTTTTAGACCAGCATCACGATTAGGGTTTGCTCAATTCTGCCGTCAGTTGTCATATACAAAGATATCTAACGCACTTTAAAAAAATAAAGTTTTACAAATGCTAGTCAGTAGCAAAAATAACTGACAACTGAGGCGAAATTCTACCCCTTATGGGGGTAGAATGCTCAAAAATTTCATTTAATTTACGTTTTTAGGGAGATACTTCAATGTCACTGTGGGCTATTGATTCACCTAATGTTGAACTGCGTCCGAACACCAGCGAAAGTGAATTACAAACACTTATTCGGGCGGTTTACAAACAGGTTTTGGGGAATGCTCACTTGCTAGAAAGTGAGCGCCTAGCTACTGCTGAATCGCAATTGCGCGATCGCAAAATCAGCGTCCGCGAATTCGTCAATACCGTTGCGAAATCAGAACTCTATCAATCTCTGTTTTTCAGTTCTTCTTCCCAATATCGGTTCATTGAACTAAACTTCAAACACTTGCTAGGTCGTCCTCCTGCCGATCAAGCAGAAATTGCCGAACACGTCCGCATCTACAACGAACAGGGCTACGATGCTGAAATCGAATCCTATATCGATAGCGAAGAGTATCAGCGAAATTTTGGCGAGAATATTGTTCCTTATCCTCGCAGCACTAGCTCCCAAATAGGAATTAAGAATGTTACCTTTAACCGCACCTTTACCTTATTGAGAGGAGTAGCAAGCAGCGATAGCGATCGCAAAGCTAAACTGATCAGGGATATAGGTGCAAATTTACCCACATCCATCAAGGCTCCTGCTGCTGGTTCTAGTGTAAGCAGCACCAGCAAACGCTTCTTGATTAAGGCAGTCAAAGGTTCAAATAATCTCCGTACTCGTCTGGGCAACCTTGAATATGTAGTTAACTACAACCAACTGTCTGGGCAAGTGCAAAACATTCATAGAACGGGCGGCAAAATCATCAGTATTACTGAAGTTGCTTAAGTAGATGAATGGGGAGTCAGGAGTGGGAGGAGGATAATAACTTCTAATTCTCTACTCCTAACTCCCTACTCAGTAAAGGCTAAATGCCCCGATACCCCTAACAGCACTCCCAAGTGCAGTTGTAATCAAGGAAGCTAGTATATAGGCTGGGAGAATAACTATTTAGCCAAGATATTCCTTGGATTGTAAGCTACTTTTTAAAATCACTTTTCTAATGGAAATTACTGAATTCTTTGAACTTTCAATTGGGCGATGGCGATCGCAACGTAGCGGTCATCATTTAGCATTCGCTCACTTTGAACAAGTGCTGTCTAACATTGACATTGAGTCTCTATCCACCGACGATCCGGCGGTATTAGCAATTTGTCAATTGTATGACACCGACCCCGGCAGCATCACTCACCCCTTTCGGATGACTTGGAAAGGTGAGTCAGACTGGGACGATAAACCAATCTCTGGTAGTACCGTGCTGGTACCAATTCCAGATATAGAAAATCCTTCTAGGGGAAAACTCTTACGCGAGCAAGGATACGCTGAGACAATCCCAGCAGTGGGTAAATACCATTTGAGTGAAGATGGGATTTTTACCCTGCTGACGGAGTATGAACATGCTGCTGCTGAAGAGCGAATTTGGTTTGCTACACCAAATCTGCGATTTCGGGTAGCGACAATTAAAACCAGTGATGGTAAAGGTGTGACAACAGCTTCCTTTTCTTCAGAGATTCGCTCTTTGTCTAGTTCAACCAGTTAGTAATATCAGGTTAAAACATAAAAGGAATCATCTAGTTTTGTCACTACTGAGGTTGAATATGACAATAGCACCCAGTGAATCTAGCACCAACGCTAGTGATTTGCTCACCTTAGCCTGTTGGATGGCAGGAGATTTTAGCAACTACAAGCAATCTTTTGCAAATCCCCAACTTTACGCCCACATTCACATTTTTTTCCGTCCTTTACCGATTGAATTTTTTTCTGCCATCGGTTTTTATTCAGAACAAGCTTATGACCACGATTTATGGACACCCTACCGCCAGGGAGTACATAGACTGGTAGATTGTGGCGATCGCATTTATATCGAAAATTACAGCTTGAAAGACCAGATGCTTTATGCAGGTGCGGCTCGTGAATTAGATATCCTCAAAACCATCACCCCAGATTGCATCGAACGGCGTTATAACTGTTCGATGGTTTTTCAACGAGACGGTGAAATGTTTCGGGGTAGCGTGGAACCGGGTAATCAATGTCTGATTAACCGCAATGGCTGCCAGACATATCTAGTCAGCGACGTAGAAATAACCGAGCATACTTGGATAAGTCTAGATAAAGGTATGGATATTGAAACCCACAAGCAGATATGGGGATCAACTGCCGGGCCTTTGCGATTTGAGAAACGGGAAAGTTTTGCTGATGAATTACTTGCAGTGAGAGCATTATGTTGATTCAGCTTGAATCTGTTAAATATAAAATGTTACCTCCACAGGCTGAAAAAAAGATGCGCTGTTGGATTCGTAGCCGCCACTTGATTTGTTCCGGTAACTTTTTTATATTCGAGACATTAGAATATACGACCATTGAAAGATTCTCTCAATGTGTCGCTTCTTTAGGAGGAACAGTAATATCCGTTGACCCCATTAATAAAATCTGGATGGGCGATCATCGCCAAGTAATTTTATATCAAGCTAAAGCTAGTTTACATACTCCTCATCACACTTTGAAACAATACTGGATAAAATACGGTGGTTTCTACACTAGATTTGATGAGCGTGCTTAGAGTGACTTTCCTACGGAAATCCTTCTGACATTTGAATTTTAAATACTCCCCAAGGGGATTGACGGCTAATTGTTAATGTTTAATTGCTAATTATTTACTATGATTAGCTGTTATTTATTAATAGTTAGCCGTCTAAGTTTGTTATAAATACGTACTGTACAAAAGAATCCAATACTGCATAGGTTTTGCCTAACAAATAAATTTTTATTAAGCTAAAAATATTTTAATTTGCATCCTCAAAAAAAATGAATCTCTTGTGGGGTGGGCAGCGTTCGACTGAGCGCTCACGCCGAAGTCTTGCCCGCCCTGGTTGTGCAAATTAAATACGCGACAGCTTAATCATTCTTTGACGGTAAATAAACCTGCTCTGTAGGGGCAATTCATGAATTGCTCCTACAATATGTATTTTAAGTAGTCTATGCAAAAAATTATACAAATATAGATAAATCGAAATTCTCTCTAATTGATGGTGCAATGTTTACAATGTGCTACGCCTACGCAGGCTTTTTTATGTCCCAAAGCACCACACCTTATGCAATATTAATTAACGACAACAAGAAAAACTAAATCTTTTATTACAAACCATCACTAAATCCTTTGAGTAAACATTAATTTTTCATGAGAGTAAAATCTATAACCGATAAATACATTTAAGTACAGAGAAAATAATATTCGTGTTTGATTGATAAGTATTTGGCAATTTGGCAGCTACTGATTAGAGTATTTTGATATATTGCAGAAATTACCAAGATGTTTTTACTTTTTATACAGAAGACGGGCATTAGCCCGTCTTTTTTGTTGTTAATTGTTTGGCATTTTGACATTAAATTATAATTAAGCTGTGATATATTAGCTAGAATGCAAATGATTGAAACATTAAGAATAAGCTCAACTAGCATTCTTTTTGTTCATATTATTTGTTTGTCTTACAACCTATTAAGTTTTATTTGTGCTGTTTTTTGCATATTCCAAGGTGTATTGCCACTTTCAAGCTATTTAGACGGGATAATTTATCCCGTCTTTTATTTTGTTTACTAGTTGGAAAAATTGCTTTTATGCAAGTTTTAGATATAAAAATATTTTGAGTTTTTTTACTATCTTTAATATCTAAATTAATCTGCGATAGCTTCTAACATTTGGCAGATTAATTTTCTATTTGAGGTATTCAATGATACTAGGAAAATATCCTATCAGGTTTGAGGATATTTGCACACATCCTATAGGAAGATGCCCTATGAATATAATAATGAGTAAATTAATTCGGGATGTTGTTATGCACTGGATTTATATAGAGGTTTGGCTCACCGCCAAACCTTTTTTTATATCTCCAGAACTTACGCAAAAATCGCCAAAAAATTTAATTTATCAGATGGCTCTCTCGTCTTATATGCTGTAAGCTCTATAATATTTGTCTGCAAGGAAAATTAAAAACTAAAAGTACTCCGTAGAATGCCGATGGTAACTGAGTCGTTATCTGGTGTATTACCAGGCTGCAAGAGATGAATTATTCCTGGTGTAATGCTAATATTATCAGTTAGCTGAAAACGATAAAATGCCTCAATTTGAGTCGTAGTTCCTGGTTGTCCACCTGCACGTCCTAAACCGGTATTAATAAAATCAGGGACATTATTCCCCACAGGTAGGTCGCTACTAGTTATTTTAGGAGGTTGACCGACATAAATTCCCCCCAAATTTCCTTTAGCAAATAAATCAGGGAAATTCATAAACACCATATAATTTGTCGTTTCTACATTTCCTGATTGTCCAGGAATGTAAGATTTAGTATAACCACCCCACGCACCTGCGCTAATACGAGGTGAAATTTGCCAAGTGACAGTCGCACCCACAGCATTAGTTTGCAAAGGTGCTGATTTTCCGGTAGTGGTATTAACTGTAGTTAAGCATTCATCACCAACAAAGGTTAGCAAACAACCATCCGAAGAATAATTGTTGACATAATACAAGCTTAAATCTAGAGTGTCAGTTGGTGTTAGCAGCAATTGCACACCAGTGGTTGTGGTTCCATCGAATAAACCGCTACTTTCACCGGGATTTCCTGGTTTATAACTAGTATAAATTGCTTGCAAACTAGCGCGTTTAGCAAATTGCCAATCAATAGCTATACCACCGTGACCGTATCCCATATTTAAAATTGGGTTTCTCTGGGCAAAATAAGACAACGGCCCTGTTGCAGCACTTTCTACCCGATTGGGGCCTCGGAAAGCAGCAGGCATACTTACGCCTTCTGTTCCCACCATTATTGCTAATTTATCCGTCACCAGCCAATGAAAATTGAGGTCACTTAGAATCAAGCTATCTGTAGGAAATTCGTAGCCAAGTAAAACATCATTCCGGGAAACACTATTGGTAAATCTAGGCGAAGTTTTTCCTTTACCATCTATAAGACCTGTAAACAAGTAACTACTAGGAGTGATTTGACTAGTCAAATATAGTTGCGCTAAGGATATAACATTAATGTTTGTCCCGCCATCATCTGTATCTTTTTGTCCATCTCTAAGATTGACATCACCACGATTGCTAGTCCGTCCTTGAATACCAACTATTAGTAGTCCACTGAGTTTGGTTGTTGTTGAGAATTGGTTGGCTTCAAGTTCGCCAGTTCTGGCTTCTAAACTATCGACACGACCCCGCAAAGTTGCTAATTCAGGGGCAAATTCTGATTGCAATTTTTGTAATGTTGCTAAATCTTCGCGGGTAACTAAATCGCTGGTGGCTGTAGTGATTAATTCGTTGACTCTATCCAAACAAGCATTCACCCCGGCGGCGAATTCATACCGAGTTAAGGCGCGATTACCGCGATAGCTACTATCTGGATATCCTGCTATACAACCATAGCGTTCCACCAAAGACTGTAATGCTTGGAATGCCCAATCATTGGGTTGTACGTCTTTGAGTTGAGAAACCGATGTAACTTGCGCCATCGGATTTATGGGGGAGAGGGGAGGAGAATTTAAATCTATACTCTCCTGCGCCTGAGTAGCTTCTGTATTGATGTACTCTTGTGCTGATGCTTTTTGGGCAACTCCATTTACTCCCGCAATGAGTAACCATGCGAGCATCCAGGTTTTGCGATGACTGCGGCTAATAAGTATACCTTTCAACTTTTTACACTCTGCTCACATACTTAAGTGAAGAGTGTATGCGCTATTGTCTAGCGTTCACATGGGAAAATTTACGTATTTTGTCCAAAATTAGACTTAATCTTTCTGGGCAACTTCTGAAAGGACGAGTATAACAGGGTATTGGGTATTGGAGACTAGGTACTAGGAACTAGGAAAGAGTTTTCTCAACGAAGAGGCAGGGGGAAATGACCCCAACCGAGAGCCGTGAAGTAGAGCGGAACATGGGTCTGAATACCCCTTTCTGAATTGTCCCCCCTGCTCCCTGCTCCCTTTCCCCTTGCCTCTTTTTCAATCCCCAATCCCCAGTCTCCAATCCCCAATCTATGGCAAATCGTCCACGCAAGCTGACACCAAAAGCCTCTAAACAAAATAAACCTCATACAGGTGTGATGAAACGCATCGCTAAAAAACCCCAGAAAAAGCTCAAAGGGGGAAGGTGGTTGTCGTCAACGCTAGCGATCGCAATTCTGTTAAGTAGTGCTAGTCTAATTATGGTTTTCGCCTGGGTTAGCGTTCTCTTCATCTTTAATCCAGACCAGGTAAGCTGGCTAAATAAAATTTTACCTGTATGGGCACAAATCCCCCTTGGGAACCACGAACGCCCCAAAACTATCAAACAAATTCAACTCGATTTGAGTCAAAACAACCAAATATTTGGCGAAACTCTGCCTTTACGTCAAGATGCCAAAGACTCTTTTTTACTGCCAGTTTTGCAACAGCGTGCTAATTGTCAATCTGATTGTAAAAAACTTGTGGAACTCAGGGTTTACGAGCTATCAAAAGAGTTAGAGTTTAAATCTCAGTCCGAAAATTACTACTATTTAGCCACTCAATTACCTATAACTGGGCCAGAGGAATCCTCTGTGATTTCACCCTCACTTGATGAGACATCAGAACCCCAAGATATCAGTGTTCCCCTACCTTTAACTAAAGTGCAACGCTTTGACGGTGGGACACCATCACCAGGGGTTTGGTTTAATTTGCGGGGTCAACGCCAACCAGGAACTGGTGCTTATGGTCAAGTTGTATACTACAATCCACAACGCACCAATTTACTACAAATGTTGTCTTGGACAAGTCCCAACGGACAATTACCCAGATGGCAGCAGGTAACTGGTGATGGTACAAAAGAGTTAGTTGTCGATCAAACTATAGGTTTAGAACCGCACTTACAGGTTTACCAAGTCAAGCCTGTGAGGTTATTCCTCAAACCAATTGAATTGGAGGCGATTACCCTCAAATCAGCAGCCCTCAAAGATTCTGCATACCAAAACGCCCTGTCAATTGCCCGTAGTGGACTATGGACACCAGCCTTTGAATGGTTGAAATTCATCAAGAAACAGCGCAAAGGAGTTTTTCCAGAGGTGGCGCAAGCGCAAATGGACTTGATTCGCTTGCATTCCCAACTTACTAAAACCCAAGCCGAGAAAAAATGGGCAAGTCCTAGCCAAGAAGTGCTAGCAAACTTGATTGATGGTCGCTGGGGGAAAGCATTACAGGTGTTTGAAGCGTCGCCACATAATACCCAAGAAATTGCTACTCTACTCAAAGCTGATAAAAAACGGTTGTGGAATCGCACAGCCGCAGCGTTGCGGGTGAACCCAAATAGACTAGATGTGCAAGCTTGGTTTGCTTTGATTTTGGCTGTTCAGCAGGGAGAAGAACACGCTAATTCCTGGTTAAAGACGCAACCAAAAATTACAAAAGATAATCTTGTCTATATTCAAGGTCTGTTAGCAAAACTCAATAGTGAGGCTGCAAAGTCGCAAATATCCTCTACTCACCCTAGTCAGATTGTTGGTACAGTGCAACCAATTACTCAAGTTACTAGCAGCGAGTGGCTGCAACCAAATTCCTCAGCAGACTTGAAACTCACTGATAATCAAGTTTGGTATCAGGTAGAGGTGAGTGCATTTAATGACGGTAAAAGCTGGCTAAATTCCCCCTTTGAGAATTTGAACCCACCTAAAACTTCCGCCGCCAAATTTTTATGGAAAACTTTAGGAATCATTTCTGACCCGGAAATCCAGATTATAGTCTGGTTGCCTAATGGAGAACAAAAAATTACTATAGCCGCTATCAAAGCAGTGCAACTACAGGGTAAAGTTTTGCGCCTATTGGCTGCGGGCCCAAAAATTCCAGAGAATCAAAACGATGTTCTTCAACCCAAACCTCTAGCTTTGACTAATGCAGCACTGGAATGGGTACAACCATCTCCCATCACTCTACAAGAACTGCATCAACAAAATCCCCAAGGGGTGAAGGTAATATTATCGAGTGTCTGGCAATCTTTACAGCAATCTGGCGAAGTTGCGGCTGGTGCTATTCCTACCTTTGAGCAGATACAGGGGAAGTTGGGTGATTGGCCCGTTCAAGTGATTGATTTAACAAATAATGCTCAACCAGAAATAATACTGACTATCTCAGCAGCAGCAATAGCATCCTTGAATCAGTCTTCACCTGAAACCCAGGCGGAAAACATAGAAGAACGCCGCGACCGGACTATAATTTTGTCTGACAGCAATCAAGTCATTTACAGTGATTTTACCAAAAATGACTTACAAAGACTCTCTGCGATCGCCAAGCTTTCAGACGTGCAATCTTTAGCTTTATTAGTTGAAAATGCTCATAACTACAGTCTGAGGCGCTGGTCAGAGAAAAATCAGCGCTTTGAATAGCACGCCCCCTAATCAAATTTAAATTAAAGAGGCACTGGCGACCGCTATTTCCAAAATTGACTTATTCTTTTTGGTTAGTTTCGGCTAGACGTTGGTTTTTCAGGTTTTCCAACTGCTGCAACAGAGAGTCTACTTCTGCTTGTAAATGCATCAATTTCGCTTGCTGATCGTCTTGATAATAAGACTTGGTTAGCTTACTGACCCAGTTAGCCTGGGATTCGCGATCGGAAACACTAGATAAACAAGTAGGCATCGCTAATTAAATCCACAATTTAACTCACACCATTAGAAATATTATAATAATGCTCTTTTAAGCTTTATTAAAATATTGTATATTTTTCATTAATTACTCTAATGGGTTTTAGGTTCAATCATCAGAGACGGCGATCATCATGGCTGTGTTCCAAACAGAACAGTGCCCTAAGTGTGCAAAGCTTCCGCCCACTTGACGGTACTTAGCAATACTTAAATTGATAGCCTGTCAATTATGGTTGTATGAATTATTATCGCCCTTTTTGGGGAATTTACGCAGGAATTGTATGTAGACTATATCAAGAATTCTGCTAGATTATGAAAAATTAAGGACTGATACAGCAGAGATTCCCCCAATCGCCTTAAAAATATACCTTTTTAATATCCACCTTTTTTGGCAGTAGCCTTGGGCGAGTCGTTGCCCAAGGCTACTGCCAAGGAGAGACAGCGCATTGCCTATTTAACTGGTATTCTAAATAAAAATGGCAAGTGAAACACCTGCACCACAAAAAATAATATTCTATAAGTAATATTCTTTTGGAATTAAAGGGCTGGGACAGGGCAAAGAAAAATTCACTTTTTTCCTCTTCCGCTTCCATCTGCCACTTTCTCTAAATATCGAATCCTTAACATTAAGAAATTTTAAATCCTGTGACTTTGAGCCTTTCTGTTGCTAAATCTCATCGCCAACCCTGGCCCGGACTGATAGAAGCCTATCGCCAATACTTGCCTGTCAGTGAAAAAACCCCGGTCGTCACTCTTTTGGAAGGCAACACACCTCTAATACCAGTGCCAGCGATCGCAGAACGTATTGGCAGACAAGTACGGGTTTTTGTAAAATATGATGGTCTGAATCCTACCGGTAGCTTCAAAGACCGGGGGATGACTATGGCAATTTCCAAGGCCAAGGAAGCAGGAGCAAAAGCAGTAATTTGTGCCAGCACGGGTAACACCTCAGCCGCCGCCGCCGCTTATGCAAGGCGTGGGGGGATGAATGCCTTTGTATTAATTCCCGACGGCTATGTAGCACTGGGCAAATTAGCCCAAGCATTACTGTATGGTGCAGAAGTATTGGCAATTAAAGGTAATTTTGACCAAGCGCTAGAAATTGTCCGCGAAATGGCCGAAAGCTATCCGGTAACATTGGTAAATTCCGTCAATCCCTACCGCCTAGAAGGGCAAAAAACTGGAGCCTTTGAAATTGTTGATGCGCTGGGTGATGCCCCAGACTGGCTGTGTATCCCTGTTGGCAATGCGGGAAATATCACAGCATATTGGATGGGCTTTTGTCAATATCATCAAGATGGCAAGTGTGATCGCTTACCCCGAATGATGGGATTCCAAGCCGCAGGTGCAGCCCCATTAGTACACGGTCAGCCCGTGGCGCATCCCGAAACCCTAGCGACAGCAATTCGCATTGGCAACCCTGCTAGCTGGGAATTAGCGATCGCAGCCCAAACCGCAAGTCAGGGAAATTTCCATGCCGTTACCGATGCAGAAATTCTCGATGCTTATCGACTTTTAGCATCATCAGAAGGTATCTTCTGCGAACCTGCTAGCGCCGCTTCTGTAGCCGGATTATTACAGGTAAAAGACCAAATTCCTACAGGGGCGACAGTGGTTTGTGTCCTCACAGGCAATGGTCTAAAAGACCCCGATACAGCCATTAAACACAATCACAGTCAATTTAAACAGGGGATTGCAGCAGAATTGGGCGCAGTCGCCGAGGCAATGGGATTTTAAGTAACCTGGAAATACAAGCGATTGTAATATCTAATTGAAAAATTGCGTAGGCAAAGCCCACCGGAGGTATCGCAGCCAAGATTTTTTAGTCTGACTAGTGTCCAAATAACCCCAAATTGCCAAATGATTGCGATAGATGAATTCACACTAAGCAAGATGCAGCAAGCAATCCCCAATCAAAAATCAAAAATCTAAAATCCAAAATGGTATAATCCTAAAGAATTTTTAATCAGCTGGTTGATCATTTTAATAATCACCAACAAAGAAAAGGATACAAGCCCCTAAATAAATTTATGGGGATTATTAATTTTGAATTTTGAATTTTGAATTTGGAGCGAAGCGACGTGACTCATTCTACTGATATTGCTACCTTAGCCCGATGGATGTCAGCTGACTTTAGTAATCAAGAACAAGCTTTTGAAAATCCGCCTTTTTATGCCCACATTCGTGTGTGTATCCGTCCCCTTCCCTTGGAATTGTTCTCAGGGGTAAGTTTGTTTCTCGAACAAGCTTATGATTTTATGCTCAATCAACCCTACCGGATGCGGGTAATGAAGTTGATTCCCGCAGAAAACCACATTGCTATTGAACACTACACCGTTAAAGAAGAACAAAAATTTTACGGTGCATCTCGTGAACCCGAACGCCTTAAAGACTTGTCTGTTGACCAACTGGAAAAAATGTCAGGCTGCAACATGATTGTAGAGTGGACAGGTAATAGCTTCAAAGGCAGGGTTGAACCTGGTAAAGGCTGCATTGTGGTTCGCGACGGCAAAAATACTTATTTAGATAACGAATTTGAGATTGACGCTAAAGAATTTTTCAGCCTCGACCGGGGAAGGGATTTAGAAACTGATGAGCGACTGTGGGGTTCCATCGCCGGGCCCTTTCACTTTGTCCGATGGGCTAATTTTGCCGATGAAGTCCAAGCTAATTAACGCGCTAGATGCTCAAAGTGAGCGAGCCGTTTGTGGTAGATATTGATGAACGTCGCAGGAATCACGGGTTAAGTGCTAAATTATCACTGCGTCATTATGACAGAAGTTTGGATTAGCGATCGCTAATCCAGATATAACAAGAACCTGGATGCCGATGCAAGACTAAAAGAATACCAGAAACATCCAGTTAACCCACTATCTCTACCTCACAATCTTGTGCTACTATTGTTAAGCTGATCCTATTGCCTCCTTAAGATATCAAATAGTAGGCAAAAGGCTTTATATTGTCGATGTGGCGGCATAGCCAAGTGGTAAGGCAGAGGTCTGCAAAACCTCCACCCCCGGTTCAAATCCGGGTGCCGCCTTAAGGCTTTCAGCCTTTTAGGACTTCCAGAAACAACACAAAACACATTTTTGATATTCAAAGTGATATTCAAAAGGGTAACTAGGCATCCCATAAGTTACCTACCGAGCATCTGACTAAGTAGAGGTAACTATAAGTTTTATAAAACCTCTATTTTTAACTAAGCTTTTTCTTCAGTTGTTCTAAGCATTTTTATGTACCTGTTCCCCTTGGTTAGTTGGCGCTACCAAGGGGTATTTTTATGAACCCCAGTGCGCTTATGGTTCCCTGGCTTGCGCTGGCGATCGCTTCAGGTAGTATCAGGCAACCTAAAATACCCAAGCACCTCAAAATGGGTTAACCCCACTGTGCCATTTTCTACTAAATATGTGCCAGTTAGCTACTGACATTGATACTTTTCTGGGTTACAATAGGAGTATACTAGGAAATAAATATAACAATGACTAACCAGAGAACCACCCGCAAAGTTAAGTTACAAGTCTGGTTAACTGAACAAGAGCATGAACTATTACAGCAAGCTGCTACCACAACCGGACAAGGAATGTCTAGCTATGTCCGATCTACTGTACTGAAGGCGATTAAGGCTGACTTAGGGGTATCAGTAGACAACCTGAGTAACCAATAACAACCATGAAACCGAACCGCATGATATATGACCCTGCTTATTGGTCTTACTATGTCCTCAATGGTCGAGTCTACCGAGACTGCCAGATCGACTCTGTAACCTTTCATGGCACTCAGACATTAACCCAGTTCTTTAAAGCTAGCCAGTACTTAGTTAAGTTAGTCGATGAGGATAATAATGAATACCAAGAGAATATCAGTAGAGTTGTTACTGAATGGGGTTTTGTCGAGTACCTATCGGATATTTGGGATGAAGTGAACTTCGCCAATAGATAAAGTATTCTCTATGGTAATCATAGGATAATCCAATGGTTATTTTTAAGCCTCCTAACTCGCATTAGTCTACCTCGGAGGCTATAACCCTGATTCTACTGTGGGATATCCCTAACTTGACAAGTTATTAGTAAGCAACACAAAGGGGATACCAAGATGAAAAGACAAGACAGTCAACAAACACTCAGGTTATCAAGCGATCTAAGAAATCAGGTATTGCAAGTATGCGACAAAAACCAGATGACTGCTGCTGAGGTTATTAGAGCAGCCTTGGTTATGTACCTGAAAACACAGTTACCCCAAGACACCAAATAGGGTTAACCAGTAACCAGCTAGCTAACCCTAAGACCAATATTCAAAGTAAACAAAACAAAGGGCTAATGCCCAAGGATTCAAAAATGTCTTATACAACCGATGATAACACACTTTCCAATACTCAGTCAAGCTCAGTAGGTTTTGAAAATCTACTACTAAGCCTTCAGAAGATCGACATATTTTCTAGAATGGTAAGCGGGTCATCCTCATTTGATAATAAAGACCATAGGGATCAAACTCAAATCATTCATAATATCCGAGAGGAGATTAACCAAGCGGGAAGCGGTGCGGGTTATGTATGGTTTGAGGTATTCAAAGCAGTTTATAGGGGGCGGGTAAGGCTTAATGCTTGGACTGGTGAGCTAGTTTTGGATGGCAAAATAGTAACTCCTGAAGCATTGATCGATAAGTTAGAGCAAGCCCTTAAGATGCTTATGAAGCTAACCAGAGAACAGTTTGAGCGCAAGTTTCAAGTATGGATAGAGGGTTGTACATTTAACCCAGTAAGGAAAGAGTTGGAATCTATTGTTAGGGATGAAACTCATAAGTGGATATTTCCCGGTACTGACCCCTCAACTTTGAATGAATCAGCCCAGTTTACTAACAGAAAATATGAACCCATCTTTAATAATGCGGAGACTGTAGAAAAGCTTTGTTCATGCGGGGGGTATCAGGTTAAAGAACTAGAACCAATGGCAGATTGGAATAATCTAGCTAACATTCTATTTGGGACTGAGGATGCTTTAAGCCAAATAATGTTAGAAAAATGGTTAATCTCCGCAGTGGTAAGAGCCATGCAGCCAGGTGAACAAGCTGATTACAGCCTAGTCTTAAAAGGTAAACAAGGTGCGGGTAAGTCTACCTTTTTCCGGTTAATGGGTGGTGAGTACTTTTTAGACTTGGATAACTCTACTGATGGGACAGAGGTTAAAAGACAACTAGACCGGGCTTGGATAGTAGAGATGGGAGAAATGGAAGGGATTACCCGCAAGAAAGAAGTAGAGGAACTTAAAGCATTCCTAACTAAAACTAGCGATACTTTTAGGGGACTGTATGAGAGAAAGCCATCGGTTCACCCGCGCCATGTGGTCTTCGGTGGGACTTGTAACTCCGATGAGATTCTAAGAGATCCTACAGGAAGCCGAAGATTCTGGATTATCGACTTAGGCGATCGCAAAGTTAACCGGGATTATTTAGTTGAGAATAGAGACTCCATACTAGCTACAGCATATCTCAAATGGCAACAGGGCTTTACTTGGTATCCAGATGATCAGATGTCTGAACAGTCTGAGGATAGAAACAAGAACTACCAAGAGGTTAATGAATGGACACAAAAGGTTAACCATAGTTTAGCTAAACTACAGGGTTATATCGACAGCAAGAACACCTCTGGCAAGAGTAGAGTTGGGTATCAACCTTATGATGGTTTATCTATTAACTTATCTGCCTTCATGGAACACAGCCTAAACCTTCATGTTACATTACATAGAAGTTGTAACAAGAAAATAACCCAAGCATTAGGTGAGCTAGGTTATACCAAAAAGAGACTTACCTTAGCTGATGGTAGCCGCCCTTGGGTTTATATAAAACAGAGTGTTCAGAATCCATTCATAGTTGACTCTTCCCAGTTAGAACAGATGGCAGAGTGGGGAAGATAATAAACCAACCTAGTAACCTCTGATTACCCCCTGTAGCCTTATGTGTTACAGGGGTTTACTATTGGTTAGCTTTGTCCTATCAAAATACCTCTGTCCTATCAACTTCAAATATCATAGGACAGCCAAGATGGTTAGGGGGTAAGGGTTCTACCTTATTTGTCCTATCTGTCCTATCTGTCCTATCAAATATATAAAAGTATATGACTTGTAAGTATGTACTGTATAAACTATGCAGTAGTACTTATATCTAGGGTAAGTTAGGTAAAACTCATAGGACAGATAGGACAGAGAGTATAACCCTTACCCAGTAACCTTTTCAGTCTGTCCTATGACATAAAACTGATAGGACAGACATCGGACACATAGGACAGAATATTCTGATGCTAACCAGTAAACCTAAGCCCTCTCTGATATCCCTTAGATAACCACAGGGGGCTTAAGTTATCCCCTAAATCATCTAGCGATCGCTGTGACAACTCAGGTAAGGGCTATTTAGGTAATCTTGTATGCCTAACGGTCAATAAACACTCCTCAATAATACTGAAGGAACCTTGGGAGTACGCATACGATTTATTATTCCATTTACCACTGTCATTAGTTCTTGATACTTTGCGTGGATTAATACCATATATTTCCCTATACCTTTCAGCTAACCTTGTGGCTAACTTATGGTAATCAGACTCATCCACTATTATCTTGTTGTCATCCATGTACTGCCCAAGAGTTGATAGTTCTTTAGCTGGAATGTCCCAGTCAGGATTTTTAATAGGCTCAACATCATAAACGAGATAACGATCGGGGTTTTTTACAGCATCCTCCCAGTAACCAAGAAGCTGAGTTTTAGATAGGGTATTCAAATATACCACCTCAACTGCATCCTTCTTATGTGATGGGGGGAGGATATTAAGAACTAGCACTTTATGATTAACCTACTAACTTTATACCCTTTAGAGTACCCAGTTCTGTAAGATACATTAACGCCATAAAAACCATCAGGTACGCTAACTCCTAACTCCCAACTAATAACCTCAAAACCCCTCTAGGATGCCTCAGAGGGGCTTGTTTTGCCTTGACGCTCCCATGAGGTTATGCAGGTATTTTAATATTCTAAAAGTTCAGTATATTCACTTGTGTAACTAGTAGTTACATTGGTTATACTGGTTATATAGAAACGGAGGAGGACATGGGAAAGGCAATAACGGTTAGATTCTCAGATGAGGATTATGAAATGCTAAAGAAAGAGCATTTTGATTATTGCCAGAAGATAGGAGAACTGATTTCTCTTAATCAATACATGGTTATGAGGTTGCTAAACAAACCTCAGTCGGAACAGTAAAAACTCAAACAAATACCGGAGGTAGTTAACGGCTACCCCCGGCAATCAAAGAAACATTATCAAATCTTAGGGAAATAATACCATGTCTAACGCAACAGTTCAAGCTTCAGTTACCGCTACTGAACAATACAACATTCCAGTAGTTGAAAAAAGATTGAATAACATCATCAAGGCTATGAAGAACGCCGGGGTTGTATGGGACAGTACAATCAACCAGATTGATCAGTTTATGACTGCTAACCCGGAAGTAAAGGAAGATTGGATTAACCTAACTCCCCAGGATAACCGGAAGAGAAACATTGTTTATGTCCTCTATATCGCTTCCTAATCAACCTTAATAACCCATAAGAAAAGCCCGGTAAGTTAACAAGACCTACCGGGCTAAACTATGGCTTACTGAACGCTTTAGAAACCGCCTGTTAGACTTTGGATGATAAAGAGGTCATCGGTAGTCAGGCTATCGATGTTAGGGATTTCAATGGCATTTTTAGACTGTTCAACCAATCTTAGAATCATAGGGACATAAGTAGTTCTCCAGCGCTCCAAATAAATCTCAGCAGCCAGTTTACCCTCATCCCCAAATATCTCTTCTAACAGATATTCTAACCAAACAATATTATTATCAAAGGGGTCAAAGTCAGCTAGTAAAGCAACTAGGGAATCATGTAGTTCATGGCAGTTCTTATAGGTCTGACCACGCCATAACAATCCGCCATTTCCAAACCTGGCAGTTGTACTTTCTACTCCGGTCTGGGGATGGGTAAGTAACTGAACAGCTAGGCCCAAATACTTGGCGACTAGGGCATCATTACCATATTCAACTTGATAGTTGGTTAGATAGATATTGATTTGTTCAGAGGTTATATTTCCGAACTTGATAGCAGTATCAACAAACTGACCTAAGAACTTCATAGTTGCCTTGCGGGATTCTAACTTAGCTTGTTTTTCATCGGTTAAACGCTTTTGTTCGGCTATTTCTTCCCCGATAAGTTTATCAGTCTCAGCCTTAAGTCGAGCTAGGTTAGCTTCACGCTCTTTTTGTTGTTTCTGAAAATCGCCTGCCATTTTGTTTAATCCTGATTTTATTTGTCTTTGTACTATATAAACTGTCAAGCAAAATAGTTGGTTTGAACTTTTTAAAACTCTGAAAGCTATAAAACCGCTTGACAAACTATATTCAAATACAGGTAAAAATCATGAAAGTTAAACAGTTGGCATTTAGGGTTGATCAGGGCACTTATGACTGGTTAGCTGATCAGGCTATTAAGAAGCAAACAACTATGACTGCAATAGTTCAAGACATCTTTGAGACTAACCAAATAAATCAGATGTCAGAGGGGACTAAGAAAGGTCTTAAGGAATGTTTAGAGTATTTGTTGACTTTAGATAATGCTGATTTTTTCGAGGGTTTAAACCTACTCAGAGAAGGGCTTAAGGAACTACAAGGGGTCAAGACCAATGGTTAGAAAGACCACCTGCCCTATTTGCGCTTTGAATGCAGAGGCTAGACAAAGCTTTGCGGCTAAGGTCAGCCTGGGGCTACCAGCAACTTCATTAGTCGATTACCTGATAACTCTAGGGGTTCATGTTACACCACAGCAGGTTTATAGCCATCGAAAGCACAGTAAACCCCAGAAGCCCCATGTAGCACCCCAGGATACCCCAGTAGCCCCAAGGCTGACCACCAATGTCTCAGCCGATGGTTTGGGCAATGATGCCAGACAAGAAAGGCTCCTAGCGATCGCCCTGGAAGCTGTTGACTCCCTAGCTGCCCAGTTCAATGCTGATAACAACCTGCGGGTGGCCAGGATGCTTAAGGAAATGGGGGAATGGGCCAGCCAGCTAGTTAAAGATCGGATGGCTAGAGAGGTAATCCCTGACCCTGTTGTAAGTGTCAGTATCAACATCGGTTCTCTAGAAGCGCAGTTGGGAATACCAGACGCTTATTTTCCAGAACAGAATACCAGATACCAATCAGAGGAACCTAATCATGATTAACAGAACCCAAGTATTTACCAAGTTTGATTTGAATGCTGACCAAAGGGATATATTCGATCGGTTGACCCTAGCACAGCAAAGGCGATTAATCAAAGTCCTTGAGACTAAACAGAGGACAGGTAAGCGCCGGGTTATCAAAGCTTCAGGCAACCCAAGACGCGCCAAGGTTCTACAAGATGATTCCCAAGACATTATTAACCAGTACCAAGACCGCCTGGATTAATCCTTTGTCGAAATGTTTCGATATCTGGGTTAAATATTTCGATTTAAGCCCAAGACCTACCAGAACAGCCAAAGCTCCCAAGGTATGACCAGTACCAAGGGAGCTATTAAAAACAACTTATCGACTTTTACAAATACTATGACTAGTATAGCACATATCCCTCATAATGGGGGACAGCGCCATAGCGATTACTTCACCGACCCTATTGAGGTTCGGCTAGCCTGTGGTAACTCATGGGAATATAGCCTAACTGAGTACCTTAACACTCAAGGGTTAGACCGAGTTTACCAGGTAGACCAGTACATGACATACCGGGTGGTTTATGGAAGTTACAGACTTGACCCGGATAACTGGCGATCGCGGATTCAGTCTAAGCTAGCCCAAGACTTATACCCAAAGTACCAAAGGGACATCAGAGTTATCCACAGAGGTAAAGGTTACAACATTGAAGTCAAATCCAAATCAGGCATCTTTGAAGACCATAACATACTGGTAGGCGGTATTGCAAGCCGATGGGAGCGCTACAGGTTCCCAGTTCACTTTGTAGTTACCATCGATCGCAACACAGGGGAAGCTAGGGTAACTGAGGCGGATAGGCTAACCAGGGAGACAAGCTGGTTAAGGATAAAATCTAAAGAGTTATCCTATGGAGTGCCCAGGCATTTATTTAGACCCCTGGACACCTGGCTAGACTTCCTGAAAAGCTGCTAGTATCCGAGGGGTTAACCCAGTCATCAGAGTTCTGGTAGGTTTAGGGGTACTGTGTTACCCGCATAATGCTTCAGAATAATCTCTGGGCTATTTCCTACCAACTTTGCCACTGTGGAAACTGTTAACCCCTCAGCCAGCATTAAGGTAATGAAAGTATGCCGGGTATTATATGGGCACCGGTAGCGCTCTATTTTACCCTCATCTAATAACCCTTGAATAACCCCATTGTAGTTTTTGTTACTTGTTCTGCCACCTTTCCAAACCTGAGTAGAGAATCTAGTATTGCTGATGATTCCCCCGGTGGGGCTGGTAAATACTGATTGTTCTAAGTCGGGGGTTGTGGGCCTAATGGATAGTAATAACTCTCTGACTTGGCTATTACAAGGGAACTTCCTAGCCTTGCCTGTTTTAGTCCCCTTTCTGATATTTAGCTGGCTATCATAGGATTCAGAAAATGTAATCTGGGTGCAATCGGAGTTAATATGTTGCCACTGGAGCGCGATCGCCTCCCCAGTTCTACAGCCAGTCCAGAACATAAACTTAACAAAGGGTGCATAGTGGGGCCGGGTATCCTCAAATGCTTTGATAATGGTATTCATTTCTGCCCTACTGAAAGGGTCAATGGCATCTGAATCATGCTTAGGTAGCTTGATGTCTTCTGACATTCCGGCGAATGGATTATCCTTTGCCAGACCGGAGCCAACAGCCCATTTACAACAGGCGGCTAGGTAGGTTAGTACCCGCTTGGCTGCATTAGGGGTTAGTTGGGCTAATAGATAATCTCTGATAGCGATCGCCTGACTCAAGTCTTTAGTCGGTAGTCCCTTGATGTGGTTAGTATACTTTCTGGCATAATCGCGCCTATATGTGGTAGAGGCTAGCTGAGGCTTCATATAGGCGCAGTATTGCTCCCATAGCCCCATGATGTCTGTCTGCGGTGTATTAGGCTTAACTAGGGTTAACTGAGGTTTTCTGTAGCTATCTAGTTTCTCTCTGTAGCGCTCAAGGGTTGGGTCAAGCTGCCCAGTGATTATCTCTTCCTCTATCCAGTTAGCTACTGAATCAACCCGCCTCTTATTAATCTCATTAGCATCCAGCCCAGTACTAATGATGGCTTGTTTCCCTGGGGGAGTTACTGACCTGGGCAACCGGAGCCTAAACTTTCCTCTGAACTCCTCAACCCCTACATTACCCCTGGCTGTCCTAGCTGTCTTGGCTGTTCCCATTTGAATATCGCTAACCTCTACTTCCCTGCAATGATATTCAAAATGATATTCAAAGTCAATGGTGTTTGGTTGGATTATTGACCACAAAAGCGCTTGAGTGTCCAAAGGGTGCGAAGCTACCGGTCTGCAAAACCTCCACCCCCGGTTCAAATCCGGGTGCCGCCTTTAAAGAAATATAAGTACTACAGGGTTTTCAAGCCCTTTTTTATTGTGCGTAAAAGGCTTGTTTTCAAAGCCTTCATAGGTTTTTAGGGTTATTTTGGGTAATTTGGGTAAATAATGTAAGGTAAGGTAGAGGTTTTGTACCCCAATAGGCATTTCTGGGGTAAAACTGGGGTAAATTGGAACGTAACCTACAGGTGGCAGAACTATAAATTTGTTGAATTAAAATATAGGTGATCGCCTAAAAAGCAATTGTATCAACAAAAAATACGGTGATCTAATAAAAGTAATTTTTGCACCGAATGCTACCACTTATGATCACCTTGTTCATTAACTCTTACTACGACAATATATATAGATGTATTTATTGCCCTTGTAAGTTAACGAAAGTAGTGTTGATTAAATAAACTTATACAATTCTCTGTGTTCGCTACCAATCCGAATATTAGTGAGTTGAAATTTACCATAGCCAGGCGAACTTACAATACGCTTCTCATATCCAAATGCTTCAACAAGTGCATTAACTTGTACTGCTTTAGTTGGCTCCTCCTTCGTCATTAGCCATAATTGCTCTAAAATATCTTCCTCAGCATATAAATACTTGTCACACTTAACACGTATAAAATTTTTATTTAATTCTGATAGATTGTTGGGAACGTAGATTAATCCTGCTTCATATCGTATAGCAGGAGTGTAGTTTTTAATATCTGATTTTATCTTATATTCTTCCTGAGAGTATCGTTTATCACTTAATTCACCTTCAAGAGTCAATAAGTATTTCTCCAACCCAGGATGTAAAACTGTTTCATGAGACTTTGATAATGAACCAACATAGGCTGTAATAGAAACGGGATTACAAAACGCATGAGCAATAGATGCTTCATTGAGAACATACATAGAGTTTAACTTTTAGATAGCGATTGCCATTTGCTGACAATACATTGCATCACTAACATACTGATTTTTTCTTAAATTTAACCCAGAAAATACTGATAAATTCAAAAATATTCAAGCTATCCAGAAAAATCACAAGCAACTATTTTGAATTTTGTAGCATTCATGTACTAGCATCATAGATACTCCCTTATCCAGAATAATTCTCATAAATGTGCTGATAAACTTCCTGACACTTCTGTTCATACAGTTCAGCAGAATGACTCTGAGGTACCTGTGCATTATTAAAGTTGTCGCTATGATTGCAGCCAAAACACCCACTCGGAGACACTGGGAACTGTTTGAGGTTTACAAAGAAAGCTAAGGTTGCTATCAAAATGGAGGCTGAAGAGTTCCTAAAGCATTGGGCTGTCAACTACGAAGAACTTGCCGAATTATAGTTCTAAAAGTTGCTTGCTAATATGTTCCATAAATCGCTCAAAGTTGGGACAGCTATAATACCCTTTATCCTGACCAGGAATAGTACATTAGCAAGTGCGAGCAGGAGGAATTTCTTTGAAGTAGTAGTTGCACCGAATACAGTAGCAAACGCGGTTTCCCTGACTCTCCTAGGAAATTGCAGAACCTTTGCGATCGCTCGATCGCTAACTTCACTATATATCAATGATTTAGATGCGTTCCCCCTGCGCTAATCCCCAGTCCCCAACAAATAAATCAACGCTTCTACTAGAACTTGATTTTGTTCATCTGTGCCAACAGTAATGCGTAATTTATCATCTAGCCCAGGCTGCTTGAAGTAACGGATTAAAATTCCCTGTTCTTTCAGTTTTTGATAGAGATATTCCGCGTTTCTTTGTGGAGGCTGTACCAGCAAAAAGTTAGTTTGGGAATCCCAGATATGAAAACCTAATTGTTTCAAGTCTATTGATAGCTGATTCCGCGATGCTTTAATCTTTGCCACACAAGCATTTTTATAAGCTTGATCGGTAATGGCAGCCGTGCCAATTGCACAAGCGATCGCATCAATGTTATAGCTATCCTTGACTTTAAACAATCCCTGCAACAGTTTAGGATTCGCCACTCCAAATCCCAATCGCAGTCCAGCCAACGAGTAGCCCTTAGAAAGGGTACGAATTATGATGACATTTTCGTATTCCTTTACCAAAGCCAACGCATTCTCTTCGGTAAAATCTATGTATGCTTCATCAATCACCAAAACTCCAGATAACTGGCTGGCTAATTGGCGCAGTTCGTTAGTTGCTACCAGATGCCCCGATGGACTATTGGGCGACGCAATAAATGTGACAGAACCATTGGCAGCAACCAGTTCTTCCAAAGGTAAACTGTAGTCCTCGCTGTAGGAAATTTCAATAATTTCCGCAGCCTGCATTTCTGCTAATGTACGATATAGCACATAAGTGGGCATCGGATAAACTACCTTCTTTCCAGGTTCTGCACAGGCTCGAATTATTACGCTCAACAATTCGTCACTGCCATTGCCTACAATAATCCAATCGCTAGGAACTCCTAAAACTTTACTTGCGGCTTCTCGAAATTCCCCGCCGAAAGGTTCTGGATATCGCCGCAACCACTCCCCCTCAATATTTTGTAGTACAGCTAGTGCCGCAGGAGAAGGAGGATAGGGGTTCTCGTTGCTGTTGAGTTTAATTATCTGTGTACCACGCTGGGGCTGCTCACCGGGAATATAGCTAGCCATTGCATCAACATTGGAGCGAAAGTAATTAGTCATAGGGCATTGGTTGTGTATCTTAAGCAAATTTCAACCCACAATTTCTGACGATATCGTTTTTTGTCGTTTACAAAATACGGCTTTAAGACTTACATACCATACAGAGTTATGCTGTGAATCAACATAAATACGTCATTTCAGGTGTTTATTAATAATTGATGATAATAAATAGACCTGCGTCGTAGGGGCAATTCATGAATTGTCCCTACGGGGAAAGTATTTGAACGCTTATTTCCCCTCAAAAATGTTTAAATCTCGTTAGAAAATAGAACCAGGGGGCAAAGGAGCAAGAAAAGAATAACAATATCCAATGACCAATGACAAATGACCAATGACAAATGACAAATCATCACCGATATATTATTTTTTACAAACCCTATGGCGTTCTCAGCCAATTTACAAAAGATGCTCCCACACATAGCACCCTGAAAGATTATATAGATGTACCTGATGTCTATCCTGTAGGACGCTTAGACTGGGATAGTGAAGGATTACTGCTGTTAACGAATGATGGACAATTGCAACATCGCCTTGCCCATCCGCGTTTTGGTCATAAACGTACTTACTGGGTACAGGTAGAGCGAATTCCAGATGAAGATGCGATCAAAAGGTTGCAAACAGGCGTAGAAATTCAAGATTACCGCACTCAACCAGCACAAGTTAGGCTCTTATCAAAAGAGCCAGAGCTACCTGAACGCACGCCGCCAATTAGATTTCGCAAAAATGTACCGACAGCTTGGCTGGAAATGACTTTGACAGAGGGAAAAAACCGTCAAGTCCGGCGCATGACTGCGGCTGTTGGGTTTCCGACTTTGCGACTGGTTAGGGTCAGCATAGCCCACCTACGATTAGATGACTTACAATTGGGTCAATGGCGCGACCTCACGACATCTGAACTCCAATTTATTTCTGTTTAGAGACAACAGGAAGAGGGCTAAGGAGCAAAGGGAAATCAGGGGTTGACATACTCCCTGGCGTGTTCGCCCTTGGCGTTCCCGTTCGCGCAGCGTCTCCGTCAGGAGAAGGGTACGCACGGTGATTCTGGAGTAATGAGTAATGAGTAATAAGTAATGAGTCAATACCCATTTTTCATCCACTCATTACTTTAAAGCATTGCGTGAAGCACGGGGTTTCAGACCCATATTTTTGATGAGAGGGAAAAGGGGGCAAGGAAAATAACCATACCCAATTCCCGATTTCCAATCTTTGCGATCGCTATCTTATTGAACACAGCTTAATATACATTGGTTTGATAGGAATACCGGAGTTTCTAAAAAAACTTCTTGCTTGCTTCAGTAGAATATGTGATACTCTACATCTATAAACAAAGCACGGTAGTTCTATCGTTTTACCGTAGTTTAAAAGGACAGGATTCATGCAGCTACTATGGTTCATCCCAACCCACGGCGACGGACGTTACCTTGCAACTGCTACAGGTGGAAGGGCAGTAAGCTTTCCCTATCTGCGGCAGATTGCTCAAGCGGTGGATGACCTTGGTTATACAGGGGCATTGCTGCCCACGGGACGTTCTTGCGAAGATGCTTGGATTGTAGCGTCAACGCTGGTATCGCTGACACGACGGATGCGTTTTTTGGTGGCGATTCGTCCCGGCTTGGTATCGCCTGGAGTAGCGGCGCGGATGGCGGCGACTTTTGATCGTCTCTCTGGAGGACGCTTGCTGATTAATGTCGTAACAGGAGGCGATCCCGTAGAGTTAGCGGGAGATGGCTTGCATTTGGATCACGATCAGCGCTATGAATTAACAGATGAATTTTTGACAGTATGGCGAGCGATCGCTAGTGGAGAACAAGCCAATCTTCAGGGCGATTATCTCAATATTCAAGATGGTAAGCTGCTATTTCCACCTGTTCAGAAGCCATATCCACCGTTGTGGTTTGGCGGTTCCTCTCCTGTTGCTCAAAAAATTGCTGCCAAGCACGTAGATGTCTACCTGACTTGGGGCGAACCACCGGCGCAAGTAGCCGAGAAGATTTCATTAGTTCGCAGACTTGCAGAAATAGAAGGCCGGACTTTGCGGTTTGGGATTCGTTTACATGTGATTGTGCGCGAAACCGAGAGTGCAGCTTGGGATGCAGCCAATGATTTAATTAAATATGTCGATGACGAAGCGATCGCTAAAGCTCAAAAAGCTTATGCCCGGATGGATTCAGTTGGACAACAACGGATGACTCAATTACACCACGGGAATCGTGAGGCTTTAGAGATTAGTCCGAACCTCTGGGCAGGAGTTGGTTTGGTGCGAGGCGGTGCGGGAACAGCCTTAGTAGGCGATCCTCAAACCGTAGCGGCCAGAATGTTGGAATATGCAGATTTGGGTATTGAGTCCTTTATTCTCTCTGGTTATCCCCATCTAGAAGAAGCTTATCGAGTCGCAGAACTTCTATTTCCCCATTTGCCCTTAGAAAATCTGCCAGTAGTAGAGAAGCAACACGTCTTGAGTCCATTTGGTGAGATTGTGGCAAATGAAGATTTCCCTAAGCAGCATAAAGAGAAAGCCACATCCATATCCTAGTAAAGTTTAGGGTATTGGTTATTCCCAATTCCCCATTCTCTATTCCCATTTAATACATAGGAGTTTAATTGAATGACAAATATTTTAGCGATCGCAGGTAGCCCAACCCATCCATCTAGAACTTATGGTTTGGTCGAATACACCGCCAAAATTTTACAACAAGAAGGCTTGCATGTAGACATTATTTCAGTTCGGGATTTACCTGCTGAAGATTTAGTTTTTGGACGATACGATAGCCCTGCTTTAGAACAGCCAAAAGCTTTATTAGCAAAGGCAGATGGTGTGATTATAGCCACCCCAATCTACAAAGCTGCTTACACAGGAGTGCTGAAAACATTTCTAGATTTGCTCCCACAAAAATCATTGACAGGTAAACCCGTATTACCAATTGCCCTTGGTGGAACGATCGCTCATTTATTGGCAATTGAATATGCTTTGAAACCTGTATTATCTGAATTAGGAGCGCGGCATATCCTAGCTACTGTTTATGCAGTAGACAAACAAATTCAACGGCAACCCGATAACAGTGTCATCTTAGATGAAGAAATTGACCAAAGGCTCAAAGATGTCCTCAAAGAATTTGTTAAAGCTGTAGCTTATGATGCCGCCGCGCCTCAAGAATTGGTTCATGCCAATTAAATAATCAAGTTTATACCTCCGTTTACTTGTAGCGGATGGGTAATTTCTCCCCATCTGCTACCTTTTTTAAAAGTTAATCAAATTAGCATAAAATTCCATTCAAATAACACCCGGACTGTCTCACCACTTTGCGTTTAAGTTTAAATAAAAAATAATTTTTACAACTAATTTAGCATTGCTATAGATATCACAATTGTCTCCTAACTCTACCCGTAGTAGATTAGTTAATTTAACTAATCTACTACTTTTTCTTTTGAGATTTTAAAATTGTCATCAGGATAGAAGAAAGTTTGCCGATAATATAAGTTGGATAAAGCTAATACTTTACCAACCAAAGCGCGATCGCTTTTAATGCAAGAGCATCATAACTTTATTTAAGGGACTTCCAGAGAATAAAATATACAGTCAATAAAAATGATAATCATTTTAAGGGGGAGAAAGGGGTTGCCAACGGCAACCCCTTTCTCCCTCAATAAATAGGCAAGATAAATGTCTGCACAAAGAGAGTTCTTAAATGCAGTGAGCTGAATTGCTATCGACTATTTTTGCGCTTTTAACTTTTTGAAAATTACGTTACTCCACAACAGATATCAATAAACCACTTACCTAAATTTGGTAAATTATCTTCGGTAAAATTAGTCAAACGTTCAATCTTATTTTCAATTTCTTGCATAGCTTTTTTAGTTAGACGGACTCCGCTAGAGTAAGTCTGAGTAACTAACTTAACAACTGGACTTTTACCATTCCACGTCATAGTCTTAGCAAAATTTAATGCAGTTTCCACATCGTCTAAAATACTGCCATTCCAATGATTCTCCAAAACAGCCCAAGTTCTTTCAATTGGATTATATTTACTGTGATAGGGAGGGTAATAAGCTAAACGTATATTTAATTTGTATGATTGAGCAAATTCAACTATACGTTTCATAAACTGAGTACGTCGAGAACTATTTTCTCCTCCATTATCTTGATTAATAAGTAAAGTTTTTATTTCCGAAAATCGCCAGCTTTCTGATTTCCAAAAATCCCCTAAAATGTCAACGATAAAATC
The DNA here is from genome assembly GCF_009873495.1 of Nostoc sp. ATCC 53789. Classification (GTDB taxonomy): domain Bacteria; phylum Cyanobacteriota; class Cyanobacteriia; order Cyanobacteriales; family Nostocaceae; genus Nostoc; species Nostoc muscorum_A. Next base: position 1,639,208 of record NZ_CP046703.1, read on the forward strand.
GCTAGTTACTTTGGATTCTGTAAAATACAAAAATAGCTCGTCAAGGTCTGGAAGAAAGATACCATAAGGAGCTACAGTTGTTTTTGGTTTGAAGTCGTGGTCATCAGTTTCTGTTGGTACTCGATTTCTACCACCACGATCAAAGGAGCCGATATTTACGCGAGCTTTCGCATCCAAGCTTAAACGTAAAATAGTTGGGTCATCTGAAGCTTCTTGGTGAACTATAGCTAATTGCTCAAAGATTGCATCAGTTTCGGGAATTTTTTTTGAGGTTGAATTTTGGCAACCCTCTTGAGGCGATACCCTAAATCATTTAACTTGACACGAATTGTTTCTGAAGTTGGTAATTCTTCTTCAGCATAACCAAATTTTTCAATTAATTGATGTCTTACAACAGATGCGCCCAGTCGGGTATAGAGTCTTTGACTTTTAAAAGTCGGGTCTATTTGACTTTGAGAATCGACTAGTTTTTTGATATCTTCTAAAAGAGTTGGTAGGTGTTCTTCTGCTTTTTTTCTTCCTCTACCTTGATAATTATCCACACAAGTGATACCACTATTTAATTCTTTAATTCCTTTACCAATAGTTACACGGTTCCATCCTAACTCTCGCTCTGCTATAGACTTTCCTCCGTGTCCTAATGCCACAACTGTTTGTGCAATGAACCTACGTTTAGCTGCTCCCTTTAATTGATGTGCGGTTTCCTTCAATAACTTTTTCAATGAATCTGTTAATTGTATTGACACCTCAAACATCCCAAAATCGAATCATCATTCAATTTACTACAACTTGGGGTGGGAGAGGCTGCCGTTGGCAGCCTCTCCCACCCCCCTAACAATGATTATCATTTTTATTATCTGTATATTTTATTTTCTGGAAGTCCCTAAGGTGAGTTCGATAAACCTCTCCCTGCCTTAAACTAAAGTTCAAGCCTAGCTTTATTGCATCAATGAGAAAAAGACAAACTTAACCATTAAGTAGAGTGCGAAGAACTTATGTATTTATATCAACTTAATGGTTAAGGAAAATTAAAATAATTTTCTATAAATATACTCTTACTCTTTTAATAAAAATGCAAGGACAGTTAAGACTATTTAGACAATCAAGTAAACATTTAATAAAATTTTAATATTTTATTAGGTTGGTAATATCGGTAGATCATTTGTTATAAGCGTTGTTTATTGTAAATGGGTAGCGTCGTGTTGGCGCATCCCAACCTAGGCATTTACAGCCACCGTATATTAATGGCAATACGCTTTTTTGGTCAGGTTAACCAGTAAATTAGATGTAGAGCGTAAAAAAATAAACTCAATGAAAGCGATATCTAACGACAAGCCGCAAGGCGTGTGCGCTACTGATTTTGCATCTATTATCGGCGAAGAAAATGCTGTTTGCCTTTGGGAAAATATCGAAATAGGCCAGCAAAAACGTATCCAACAGGCTGTAACTTCTGGCAAACCTCCCACTTGTATCGTCTATCCCCGCACCCAACAGCAACTAGCCGCAGTCATCGCCAAAGCTCACAGTCACAACTGGCGTGTCCTACCCTGTGGTAGTGGCAGTAAACTTAGCTGGGGTGGTTTAGCTAAGGGCGTTGATGTCGTAGTTAGCACAGAAGGCATCAACCAACTGATTGAACACGCTGTTGGCGATTTGACTGTCACAGTAGAAGCTGGAATGAAGTTCTCGGATCTCCAGGCACTTTTGGCAAAATCGCGGCAATTTCTCGCCCTTGACCCCACAGCACCGGAGTCAGCAACCATTGGCGGTATTGTTGCCACAGGTGATACAGGTTCTCTGCGGCAACGTTATGGTAGTGTGCGCGACCAGTTACTAGGTGTTACCTTTGTCCGTGCTGATGGAGAAGTCGCTAAAGCTGGGGGAAGAGTAGTTAAAAATGTTGCCGGATATGACTTGATGAAATTGCTTACTGGGTCTTATGGCACATTAGGCTTTATTAGTCAACTGACTTTCCGTGTGTATCCGCTATCAGAGGCATCGGGGACGGTGGTACTAACTGGTAGTGCCGAGGCTGTATCTCAAGCGGCTGATATCCTTCGAGGTTCGGCATTAACACCAGTTCAGGCTGATTTGCTATCAACTAAATTGGTGTCTAGCTTAGGTTTGGGTCAAGGGCTGGGATTAATTGCCCGCTTTCAGAGTATTAGTGAGAGTGTTAAAGAACAGTCAAACCGAGTTTTGGAAGTAGGTCAAAAGTTAGGTTTAAATGGGGCAATTTTTGCCGATGCTGATGAGGCTAGTCTATGGCAGAGATTGCAAGAACGAATACATTTTTCTGCCAGAGAATCTGTAATTACCTGCAAAATAGGAGTGTTGCCTACTGCTGCTGTAGATATTTTGACTCAGGTGGAGTTGGGTTTAATTCATATAAGTAGTGGTTTAGGTTTGTTACAATTAGAGGATAAAAATCAAGTTTTGCAGGTGCGCGATTCCACTCAACTGAATAGAGGTTTTTTAACAATTCTGGAAGCACCAGTGGCGGTTAAAGAACAAATAGATGTTTGGGGTTATACGGGGAATGCTTTGCCGTTGATGCGCCGTATAAAGGAACAGTTTGATAGTAAGAATATTTTAAGTCCTGGTCGGTTTGTGGGTGGAATTTAAGAACGAACCGCGAAGGACGCAAAGGACGCAAAGGAAGAGGGGAAAGGTAGAAATATGCAAGTTTCAGAAAATGCTGTTAACAATACGGCTAGTTTAAAGAATTTGAAGGGATTTGACGAGAGCCATCCACCTGACCCAAAGTTAATTGATAGTTGTGTACATTGTGGATTTTGTCTTTCGACTTGTCCAAGTTATCGAGTGCTTGGCAAGGAGATGGATTCACCTAGAGGACGCATCTATTTAATGGATGCAATTAATGAGGGTGAGATTGCTCTCAATACGGCAACTGTAGAACATTTTGATTCGTGTTTGGGATGTCTTGCTTGTGTGAGTACTTGTCCTTCTGGTGTGCAGTATGACAAATTGATTTCTGCAACTCGCCACCAAGTTGAACGAAATTATCCCCGCAGTTTGCCAGACCAATTTTTTCGTCAACTGATATTTTCTCTGTTTCCCTATCCCAATCTTTTACGGTTTTTATTAGTTCCGTTGTTGGTTTATCAGAAGTTGGGATTTGCTAAATTATTTCGCGCTACAGGTTTACTCAATAAAATATCGCCCCGTTTGGCAGCAATGGAATCAATTCTGCCAGAAATTACCCTCAAATCTTTTCAAGATAATTTGCCTAGTGTGATTCCTGCTAAAGGTGAGAAGCGCTATCGAGTCGGGGTAATTTTGGGATGCGTACAACGGCTGTTTTTCTCCCCCGTGAATGAAGCAACAGTGCGGGTTTTAACAGCGAATGGTTGTGAAGTAGTGATTCCCAAATCTCAAGGTTGTTGTGCAGCGCTTCCCGAACACCAAGGGCAAACAGAACAAGCGAAAGCATTAGCAAGGCAGATGATTGATAGTTTCGCTAACACTGATGTCGATTTTGTAATTATCAATGCTGCTGGTTGTGGTCATACTTTAAAAGAATACGGTCATATTTTAGAAGATGACCTCGAATATCGGGAAAAGGCAAAGGATTTTGCAGCTAAAGTTAAAGATGCTCAAGAGTTTTTGGCAACTGTTGGTATAACAGCGAAACTGTCGCCACTCACTGATAAACCTTTGAATTTAGTTTATCAAGATGCCTGTCATTTATTGCATGGTCAAAAGATTAGCGTGCAACCGCGTCAGGTATTGCGACAAATTCCAGGGGTGAAGTTGAGAGAACCAGTAGATGCGGCTTTATGTTGTGGCAGTGCTGGGGTTTATAATATGCTGCAACCGGAAGTTGCTGAAGAATTGGGTCAGCAAAAAGTACAGAATTTGTTGAATACTGGTGCTGAGTTAATTGCTTCTGCTAATCCGGGGTGCACTTTGCAAATTACAAAGCATTTGCAGTTACAAGGTAAGAATATTTCAGTCATTCACCCGATGGAGTTGTTAGATTATTCAATTCGGGGTGAAAAGTTGAAATTGTAGACCAATACACTTGTAGAGACGGCGATTTATCGCATCTCGAAAACCACAAATTTTTGCCAGTAGCCCTTAACTGAACCGTATTGGGTCATATCATGTTTACCCAAAAGACCTCTCCCTAGTTTTACTACGCAAAACCTGTCCCTCTCCGAGTCGGAGAGGGACAGACTTGAACGCAAGTTCAAGGCAGGGAGAGGTCTGTCGAACTCACGTTTTTTATGGAAGTCCTTAATCAGTCGCCTTGAAGAAGTTTTTTCCGAAATAGCCGCTTTATCGTCTGTATAATCACTGAAATGGCAAGAGTATCAGGCTAATTTCGGGTGATTTGTGATGAAACTAGATTTAGTCAGGTTTTTTCAAGCTTGCAACCCCAGTAAAACTCTGGTTGTGAGCAAACCGGAGGATAGACAATATTATATTGATTTCTCTAAAGTTCGTGGTGCCAAGATTATTGAAGAACTTGGGCGAACTATCACCCGCCTTGCACCAGAACAACCTACCTGTCAATTATTTACCGGACATATTGGCTGTGGCAAATCCACTGAGTTACTGCGACTAAAAGCAGAGTTAGAGCAGCAGGAATTTCATGTGGTTTATTTCGAGTCTAGCCAAAGCCTCGATATGGCTGATATTGATGTTACAGATATTTTACTAGCAGTAGCTCGTGAGGTGAGTCAAAGTTTAGAAACAATAAAAATCAACCTGAAACCAGGATACTTTAAAAATCTATTTACCGAAATTTCTGAGTTTTTGCAAACGCCGCTAGACATTGGGGTGGAGGCTGAATTATCTGTAGGTATTGCCAAAATTACTGCCAAAACTAAAGATAGTCCCAAACTCCGCGGCCAGTTACGGCAATATTTAGAACCACGCACCAATGGCATTTTAGAATCAATTAACAAAGAATTGCTCAAGCCTGCTATAGAAAAACTCAAGCAGCAAGGTAAACAAGGACTGGTGGTAATTATAGATAATCTCGACAGAGTGGATAATTCTTTGAAGCCTTCGGGTTATTACCAGCCAGAATATCTCTTTGTAGAACGTGGTGAACAGTTAAACCAGCTAAATTGTCATGTTGTTTATACCATTCCCCTAGTGTTGATTTTTTCCAACGCTTTAGGAAGGTTAACAAATCGCTTTGGGGTAGACCCCAAGGTTTTGCCGATGGTTCCTGTGCAATTGCAAGATGGTTCGCAATTTTCACAAGGACTCACGCTACTGCAACAGATGGTTATGACGAGGGCTTTTCCTGGCGTTAGTTGGGAACAAAGTCAGAATTTAATTACCGAGGTTTTTGATAGTCCTGATACTTTAGAGCGACTTTGCCGAGTTAGCGGCGGTCATTTGCGTAATTTGCTGATGTTATTATTTCGCTGTCTTCAGCAAGAAGACCCACCTCTGTCGCGGGAATGTGTGGATAGGGTGATAAAACAACGCCGCAATGAGCTAACTTTGGCAATTACGCTCGATGAATGGGAATTGCTACGTGAGGTGACGCAAGAGAAAAGCTTGAGAGGTCATGAAAGATACGAACTTTTGCTCCGCAGTATGTTTGTATTTGAATACCGGAATGAAGATGGTTCTTGGTTTGATGTCAATCCGATTTTGGCTGAAGCCAAGGAATTTAGTTTATGAATCGGGGTATTAATGTGCGTAGCGCTACGCGACAATACACCCTACTGGCGTGGCAAGGCTAAAATGTTGCAAAAAAATTGTAGGTTGGGTGGAGGCTTTGCGTAACACAACATATCTCAGAATGTTGGGTTGCGCTCCGCTTCACCCAACCTACGGCTAATGCACTTATCAGGTATTTTGTGAAATTGTATAACGTTAAGCATCTTAGTCGTGACGGGAGCGATGTCAATCGTGACGGGAACGATATCAGTCGTGATGGGAGCGATGTCAATCGTGATGGGAGCGATGTCAATCGTGACGGGAGCGATGTCAATCGTGACGGGAGCGATGTCAGTCGTGACGGGAGCGATGTCAATCGTGACGGGAGCGATGTCAGTCGTCACGGGAGCGATGTCAATCGTGACGGGAGTGATGTCAGTCGTGACGGGAGCGATATCAATCGTCACGGGAGCGATGTCAATTGTAACGGGAGCAGCTACAGCTTTTAAAATTAGCAGAAATTATTCTCTTGTCTACTGCCCTCTACTTAGATGATGTAATTATACAAACAGTTATTATAACAATACCTTTGCCAATTTACGAGGGTTCAACGCCTGTAGAAACGTTATGAATCCGTCCCAAAGAAGTAATCTTGGCAAAAATCTGGGTTAATAAAATAGGCTCAGGCATTTCCGGAAGCATTTTTAAGATTTCACGGACATATCGAAAACCACGATAATGAGTCTTCAGGTCAATAATGCCAGAGTCGGGATTAAGGAGACGAAAATCCAAGAGAAGATGATGGGACAAGTTGACCATGAAAAATGCTAAATTAACAGCATTAGTCACAGCAGTTTGGCTTAAGTTCATGAAATCTTCCAGTCCCCAAAACTGCTTGGGATCACGGAAATTAAACTCGATTTGGAAGCGCAATTTGTAGTAATCTATTATTTTTTCGTAGGACAACTTTAGGTCACTAGAAAATAGAATTACATGACTACGAGCATGAGTTTTAAGATTAATTTTAACTAAAATAACTACATTTAGTGCTTGGGCAAATTCCTTGTGAAGGAGAGTGCATTGATAAACATCAGTTTGAATTTCATCCTCTATGCTACTTTTACGCAAATACTTATCAGGTATGTTATGGTAGTCAATCTTATCACCGTATTTACGACGAGAGCGTTTATGGGAGTCAGGATGTTGATATGGGATATACAATGCAGAATCGTGGCGCAACTTAGAAATTATGTGTAAGTTAACTTGCCTAGCCATCTGCAAAGCATTATTGTTACCAAAATGCCCATCTAGCACTAAGTAAGTAAGCGGCACAAATCCAGCTAATAATTTGAACAGCGAATTAATCATCTTTTGAATTCGCACTAATTCAGATGTTAAAATCACCTCGGCTTTATTCTTATTTTTACTTCCTTTTGGTCGTCCACGCTTACGTTTTTCTTTAGGCTTTATTTCTGAGGCTAATGTTGAACTACTTTTTTCTACATCGCTCTTAATCACCTGTTCTATTTGAATGGGAAATGAGTGCCTTTGTTCAACACTTACTAATGATAATGTAAAGAAAGATAGTCCTAATATCGGTTTACTTACTAGGCTGGAAAAGAATCTATCCAAACCATAAGTTTTTTTACCTGATTTACTCACTACAACTTCATCTCCTGCAAGCAAATACACCTCATTTGCACGGAATAAATGCTTACGGAAAAATAGCCAAAACAACGTCGCCCAAGGTATTACTGTCTGAAAGAATCTTAATATCGTCCGATAACTACCACTAGTGCCTGCCCAACGCGAGATTCCCAACATCGTGACTCGCCCGCTCATCGTTAACATAGCCAGGATTATTTGGTTAAATTGCCGCATTGTTGTCGCGTTGATCTGCGGTAGCAGGCATTGTAGCAGTGATAAGATATCAGGCATGGGCTGCTTGTAGTGTTTGATTTATCGTTGTGAGAGACAATAAATCTACTACGAAATGCCCTACCTCTTCATACTCTTATTTTGGCAATGGTATTGATAAGGTAAATTATTTATGTTATGAGTAATCAGCAAGAGCCAGAAAATCTAGCCTTTGACAATGAGCGTTCATTGCAAACTTTGGTGCGAGCAATTAACCTTTCTCAGGGAGAATTTTCACTGACTTTGCTGCGCTGTAACTATGCAGCTTTCCGTCAAGATATAGTACAACGTCTACACCAACTATCTCCTGTTAAAATCCGTGAAATCACCTTACCCGTGTCAGTGAAAACTCTTTACACGTCTATAGGTGAAAAATTGGGAGATGAACAGCCATCAGCGTTAATGGTTTTTGGTTTGGAATCGGTTAAAGATATTGATACAGTTCTAACTTCAGCTAACCAAGTACGGGAGGAGTTTAGAAAAAACTTCCCGTTCCCAGTCATGTTACTGGTTAATGACCAAGTTCTGCAAAAGCTGATCAGATTAGCGACAGATTTTGAGAATTGGGCCACAATAATTCATTTTGCGATCGCAACTGCTGATTTAGTTCAATTTATCAAACAAACTGCTGAATCAGTTTTTGCTCAAGTTTTAGATGCTGGCGCAGGAAAATTTCTCGATAATTCCGCAATCAACTTGGCAATCGGTTCGCCGCACCGCGTAGAACTTGAGTTAGCACAAGCTGAACTGCAAAAGCGGGGTGTGAAGTTAGACGCAGAACTAGAAGCCAGTTTAGAATTTGTTCTGGGTCGAGATGCAGTTTCGATGGAACAGTCACGCCAGCATTATGAATGCAGTCTCGCACTTTTGCAACAGAGTTCTAAACTAGAACAGCAAGGATGTGTACTGTACAATTTGGGGTTATGGTGGCGTACCTACGCCGTGCAGCATTTAACGGAACAACAAAATGCTTGCTCGAACGCTAAAAATTATTATTACAAATGTCTCGAAATATTTGAGCAGGCGAATCGTCCTGACTTGGTAGCAAAATTTATTAACGCTTTGGGAGAAGTACTACAAAAGCTTCAGCAGTGGGATGAATTAGAAGCAGTTGCTCAAAAAGCTTTAACTCTATATCAAACCTATCCTGATTGGTTTAGAAAAGCAAGAGCCTATGGATTTATCGCTGAAGTAGCACTTGCTCAGTCTGCTTGGGATAAAGCTAAACAAGCTACCGAAAAAGCGCTTTCTATTGTAGCTAGTAACCAATCCATCCAATCGAAGGCTAATTTAGAATTGGTGCTATATTATCATCAAGGTTGGTATTTATTTGCACTAGCCAGAGCGCTACAGCAGCTTAATAAAGTGGAAGATGCTTTAACTACCCTAGAAGCTGCAAGAAGAGAAACTAAACCTCAATACGATCCAGAGCTTTACATTCGGATTTTGGAGAGGTTACAAAGCATTTATTATCAACAAGGTCAATATCTTGCAGCTTTTCAGATTAAGCAAGAGCAAATTAAAATTGAACATCAATATGGTTTTCGTGCTTTTATTGGGGCAGCTTATTTAATTCCTCGGCATGAGGTAATTAACCCGGCACTAGTGCAAGGAGAAAATATCATAAAAGTTGCTCAAGAAATTGCTGTTTCTGGTCGGCAACAAGATGTTAATCGGTTGATGAAACGAATGAGCCGGACTGACCATAAATTGACTGTATTTCATGGTCAGTCAGGAGTAGGTAAAAGTTCAATTTTGAACGGGGGACTAGTACCAACACTGCAACTACAATCAATAGATGCGCGTGATGTATTACCTATTGTCCTACGAGTTTATACAGATTGGATGGCGATATTGGCAAAATGTTTAGCAGATAATGGTACATCTAGTAATTCAATAGAATTTATCTGTGAAAGTCTGCGGAAAAATGCCGAGCGGAAGTTAACAGTTTTAATTTTTGATCAGTTTGAAGAATTTTTCTTTGTTTACACAGATCAAAGTAAAAGACAGCAATTTTATAAGTTTTTGCAACTTTGTCTGGATATTCCTTTTGTTAAGGTTATTCTCTGTTTGAGAGAAGATTATTTGCATTATTTATTGGAGTGCGATCGCCTGCTGAATTTTAGAGCAATTAATAACAATATTTTAGATAAGGATATCCGTTATTATTTAGGAAATTTCTCTTCAAAAGATGCCAAAGCTGTTGTCCAAAGTCTGACAGAACAAACCCACTTTTACTTAGAACCTGAGTTAATCGCTCAATTAGTAGAAGATTTATCAGATGAACTTGGCGAGGTACGCCCGATTGAGTTACAAATCGTCGGTTCGCAACTTCAAACAGATAAAATTACAACTTTAGAACAATATCTTCAGTCAGGAACAAAAGAAAAACTAGTCGAGCGATTTTTAGAAGAAGTTATTAAAGACTGTGGTTCTGAAAACGAACTCTGTGCCAGAGTAGTTTTATATTTATTAACAGACGAGAAAGGTACTCGTCCCTTCAAAACTTCTGACAATTTAGCGGAAGATTTAAAAACAGCAGATATTGTCTCAGAAAAAGAAAAACTAAATCTAGTTTTAGAGATTTTAGTTGGTTCGGGGCTGGTGTTAAATATTCCTGAAGACCCTGCTAACCTATATCAACTGGTTCATGACTATCTAGTTTCTTTTATCCGGCAGTCACAACAAGCAAGAAAATTAGAGGAACAGAAAAAGGAAAAGGAACAACGGCAACACGCTGAAGCAGAACTAAATCGTGTTCTTAAGCGACAACGCAATGACGCAAAACGACAACGAAATTTTGCGATCGCAGGAGTCACTATAATGTCCATTCTGGCAGTTATAGCAGTAGGATTGGGAGTGCGGGCAGAATCTGAAAGGCAAAAAACAGAACAAGCTGAGACAATTGCCATTAGTAAAGCTTCAGAAGCCCTTTTTGCCTCAAATCAAAGGTTTGAAGCACTTAAACAAGCCATTAAAGCAGGTAAAAAACTCCAAGCTACAGACTGGGGAAAAACCGATTCTGAAATTCGTACCCAAGTTATAGCGGCATTACAACAATCAGTTTACTGGATAGTAGAGCGCGATCGCTTGGAAGGACACAAGGCTCTAATCTGGGGTGTAACTTTCTCCCATAATGGTAAGTTGATTGCCTCAACTAGTTATGACCATACTATAAAACTCTGGAATCTAGATGGTAGCGTGTACAAGACGCTCGAAGGACATAAAGATAAAGTCTTAGGTTTGAGTTTCTCACCTGATGATCAAACAATTGTCTCAGGCGATTTCCAGGGCATCATAAAATTTTGGAAGCGGGACGGGACTTTATTAAAAACCCTACCAGCATATCAAGATGGAGTAAATAGTGGCGAAAATAAGGGAGTTTATAGTATCGATTTCTCACCAGATGGTAAGACAATTGCTACAGGAAGTCGGGACAGTACACTAAAACTCTGGAAGCCAGATGGCACTTTATTAAAAACGATTAAAGCGCATCAAGATGGAGTCAATAGTGTGGCTTTCTCCCCCGACGGTAAGATGATTGCGACTGGTGGTCGGGACAAAACTGTGAAACTCTGGACATCCAATGGTAAGCTTTTGCACACTACAGAAGGCTATGACGACTTTGTTTGGGATGTTGCTTGGTCAAGCGATAGCCAGACAATTGCGGCGGCGGCTGGTGGTGCTGCTGCGACTGGTAACGACAACAGAGTAAAACTCTGGAATCGAGACGGCACTCCTTTAAAAAATTTTAAAGCACATAAAGATGGAATCAATAGTGTGGCTTTCTCACCCGACGGTAAGATGATTGCTACAGCTAGTGACGACAAGACTGTAAAGCTTTGGAAGCCTGACGGTACTTTACTCACAACTTTATCAGGACATAGCAATGGAGTTTATGCTGTCAGGTTTTCACCTGACTGTAAAATCCTAATTTCTGCCAGTGCTGACGGTACGATGAAACTTTGGCAAGTTGGTAATACCAGTTGCTTACACAACGCCCAAATTCCTACTTCTCCTAGCGCTGACAGCACAATGAAGATTCAGTATGGTAGTGGTGTGGTAAGTATTCTCAACGGTCATAGCGATCGCGTTAATCAGGTAGATTTCTCACCTGATGACAAAATAATTGCCTCAGCCAGCCGTGACAAGACAGTGAAACTTTGGAAGCGCGATGGTACTTTAGACAAAACTCTTGAGGGGCATAGCGATAACGTTAGTTTCTCACCTGATGGTCAGACAATTGCTACCGCTAGTGATGATAACACAGTGGAACTCTGGAACCGTGACGGTAAATTACTGAGAACCCTTTTTCCAAAAAGCGATAAGATATTAGACTTGAATTTCTCACCCAACGGTCAGTTTATCGCCTTGGGTAGTATGGACAACAAAGTAATAATATCGCGGCTTGATGGCATCAAACCTCAGATTCTCAACAAGCATCAGGACTGGGTAAGGGCTGTAGCTTGGTCGCCAAACGGTCAGATGCTTGCCTCAGCTAGTGATGACAACACGGTAAAACTTTGGAAGCAAAACAATAAGGGCGAGTTTCACATCTACAAGACTCTCGCAGGGAAAAACGGCCATAACAGTTGGGTTTTGAGCGTTAAGTTCTCACCTAGTGGCGATATGATTGCCACTAGTAGTAATGACAAGACGGTAATACTTTGGAAGCAGGACGACAAGGGCGAGTTTCGCTGGTACAAAAAATTGCAGGGGCATACCGATCAGGTGAATAGCGTGAATTTTTCACCTGACGGTAAGATGATTGCAACAGCTAGTGATGATAAAACTGTAAAACTTTGGACACGCGACGGTCATTTAGTGAGAACTCTAACTGGGCACAGCGATCATTTATTAAGCGCGAATTTCTCAGCCGATGGTAAAACTCTGGCTTTGGGCAGTGCTGATGGGGCTATAATTCTCTGGAATTTGGATGAGCTAAATCATCTCAAGAATCTAGATAGCTTACTGGAGCGTGGTTGTGATTGGCTGTATGACTATCTAAAGAATAACCCGAATGTCAGTAAGAGCGATCGCCATCTCTGCGACGATATCAATTAAAAGTTAAGCGTTGGTACTCTCTCAAATTATCTCAGGCGATCGCTAAGTTTTTAACTGATTCCCCGTCTCAGACCGGAAATCAGTTAATTTCTCAAAGGTTTATCTGGTAAATCTTTTACTTATTTGATGTTTTCTGTATTAACCACCAGCAACAGCAGGGACAATACTTACTTCATCGCCATCTTTTAGGGCTGTGTTAATACCATCTAAATAGCGGATATCTTCACTATCAACGTAAAAATTTACAAACCGACGTAGCTTGCCTTCGTCATCGCACAACCGGGATTTAATACCAGGAAAGCTTTGTTCTAAAGAATCCAACAATTCAGCAATGGTGCTACCGTTGGATTCTAGAGTAGCTTGATTATTAGTCAAATTCTGAAGAGTCGTAGGAACTAAAACTGTTACAGCCATAAAAGTACAAAGTGAAGAGTTAGGAATACAGTTAAGAGTTAGGAGTCATGAATAAAAAACTCATAACTCCTAACTGCTAACTAAACGAGAACTTGTTGCCATTCCAAGCGATCGAGAGTACGCGATCGCTCTAGGGCGCGTTCAAAACTATCCAGTTTAGCATCAATAGTCAAGGGTTCACCAACATAGCCTTGGATTGCTTCTTGGGTTTTTAGACCATTGCCGGTGATGTAAATCACGGTAGTTTCATCTGGATCAATTTTGCCAGCTTCTACCAGTTTTTTCAGCACGGCCACGGTTGTACCACCAGCCGTTTCTGTGAAGATGCCTTCGGTTTCTGCCAGCAACTTGATGCCATCAATAATTTCTGCATCATTGACTGATTCAATGTTACCACCAGTTTTCTGAGCTAACTCTACAGCATAAATACCGTCTGCTGGATTACCGATCGCTAGCGATTTCGCAATTGTATTTGGTTTAACTGGTTTAATAAAGTCGCGTCCTTCTTTGAAGGCTTGGGCAATTGGTGAACAACCTTCTGCTTGAGCGCCACTGAAACGGACTTTCTTATCTTCTACTAAACCAACTTCGATAAATTCTTGGAAACCCTTATAAATTTTTGTAAATAGTGAACCAGATGCCAAAGGAGCAACAACATGATCGGGTAGCTCCCAGCCTAGTTGTTCAGCAACTTCAAAACCTAGCGTCTTGGAACCTTCAGAGTAATAAGGGCGCAGATTAATATTGACAAAACCCCAGCCATGTGTATTGGCAACTTCCGAACAGAGACGGTTTACTTGATCGTAGTTACCCTTGACGGCCATCAGCGTTGGGCTGTAAATCAGACTACCGATAATTTTACCGGCTTCTAAATCTGCGGGGATGAACACACAGCAGTCTAAACCGGCATGGGCTGCGATCGCAGCTGTAGAATTTGCCAAGTTACCTGTACTAGCGCAAGAAACGGTAGTGAAACCCAACTCTCGTGCCCTTGATAGAGCAACTGATACTACCCGATCCTTAAAGCTAAGGGTGGGCATATTAACCGCATCATTTTTTATATAAAGCTTATTTAGACCCAGGCGACGGGCAAGACGGTGAGAACGAACTAAGGGAGTCATCCCCGTTCCCACATCTATAACATTGTCAGTTGCGACAGGCAAAAAGGGGCGGTAGCGCCAAATTGAATTGGGCCCGGCTTGAATTGTTTCACGAGTGACAGTCAGACGGAGAGCGTTGTAGTCATACTTGACTTCTAAAGGCCCAAAACATAACTCACAAACATTACTGGCTTTGAGTTCATATTCGGCACCACACTCTTTACACTTTAAAGCTTGAAAGTAGGCAGTGCTGGTTTGGGTTTGGGTTTGGGTTTTGATTGCCTGAGTCATAAACTAGCTTTCCCTGTTTGTCTGTCACTGTCGCCTGATAGTAACACGAGTAAAAATACCAGTCAAACATACCCGACCTTTTTAGTCGGGTATCCCTGGTATTGAAAAAAATAATTACTGTAAAATTTTTATATACGTAATTGTCAAACTTAGTATTTATATTTAGACTTGCTTAGTCTGAAATCAGATAATAGTTTCCGCTACTCAGTGTAAACGCTGGTCATGGATATGATTAAATTGCATCACATCCATGAGCTATTTGCATTTTATTAAATTAAGATCGCTTTACTTGGTGATCGAGATCACTGACTTAATTTTTTATTTCATTAGACAAATAACTACACACAGTATCATGTATGCATAGCAGCAAATATTCAAAAGAGCTTTGATATATAGCTTGTAGGATGTTTTGCTTCTATTTCAAACACTACAATTTCTATCTGTGTTGCCAAAATAAAGTTAATTTTTCAGTTTTTATGCGTTCACTCATCGCTAAACAAGTTACTTGTTTATACGGAAGTTTTTTTTTGGTATAAAAGCTACATTGCTATTTACATCGAAAGATTCAGCAGAACACACTAGTAAATTACCTATATTTGCGATTGCTAACCTTGATAATCAACAGTGAGCGTAAAACAAGTAGGCAATAAATTTTCTGCCTATTGCCTAAATCTAGTAGTTTTTCAGGAGTCGTCAATAAATTAACTTTTCATATATGCAGCGCCCAAAACCTTAAGGCTTTGGGCAAGTTAGTCGGTAATTCTTTAAGGAATTGCCGAACTTTATCCTGTCTCAAAACCCAAGATACAAGTTCAGCAAATAAACAAACTACTTTCATGGTAAACCGAAAAAAATCTGTCAACAAGCAGCGCCAATGCTATCAATCTCTAGTAGCAACAGCATTATTAACTAGCAGCCTTTTCCAATTTATTGCACCTGTACTAGCTGACGGGACAGCTGGTGGTCAATCTATCAGTAACACAGCGACTGCTACCTACGAAGATCCCAACGCACCAGGAACAACTATAAATGCCACTTCTAATACTGTAACCGTCACTGTGGCAGAAGTTGCTGGAATCACCGTCACTGCCTCTGGTGTTACAGATAACAATGGTGGTGCTGTTGGAGTTAATGACTTACTAACTTACACCTACACCCTAACGAACGTAGGTAACGACCCCACCAAATTCCATATTCCCAACCAAGCAACAACAACCGGGCCTGGTACAGTTTCTGGTGTACTTCCTGCTGATAAAAATGGGGTAACACCAGCTAGTGGCACACTGCAATATAGTACTGACGGTGGTACAACTTGGACAAACGTAACAGCTGGTGGTGTAGATACAGCCTCAATTCCGGTTAGCGGTACTGTGTTGGTGCGTGTGCCAGTGACTGTACAAACTGGCGCTCAATCCGGTGACGTAATTAAAGTTACCCTTGGTAATACTCCTGGAGATGCCCAAAACCAACTGCGTAATCCCGATGGTGGTGACGTTTACACTGTAGATAACGCTGATAACGCAGGTGGTGGGGAAGTTACTGGCGCACCAGTTAACGGTACACGAGAATCTAGTATTACCCAGCAAATTCAAGTGGGTAACACTGTTAAAACCGTTGCTCTAGCCACAATACTCAAAACTCGGACAGCCTACAACCCTGGTAATACTTCCGTACTCAATGATGATGTACTGACTTATGGTTTAAGCTTGCGAGTTGAGAGCAATGACGTAACTAATCGGGGGCTAACACCCGCAGCTTTAGCTGGTACAAGTATCAATGTAGACGGTAGTCTTGTTCCTCGCATCTTAGTTTCTGATGCACTTCCAGCATCCACAACTCTTAATGGAACTCCAACTGCTCCTTCAGGGTGGATAGTGGTTTATGCTGGCGAAGATCCCGCAACTACAACTGCTGATCAGGCTCTGTGGAAAACGGACAAAACTCAAGTAACAGGCGGTGTAGTTAGACGGGTTGGTTTTATTAACAATCCTACCTCTATCTCTTCAGTTGCCACTGGGACAACCGTTACAGGCTTTACAGTACAAGTAACGACCACTGGAATCACAGGAACGACAGCGACAGATGTTAACAACATCGCTCAAGTGTTCGGTAAAACTGCTGGCGATCCAAATAGCCCACTACTCTTCGACGATTCAGGCGATCAAAACCCAGATAATATTGACCCCACTACTGGAGCCTTTCCTACTACACCTGACGCTGGCTATTATCCTACTACTCCCACCAATATTGATACGGGCAATAACAACCAAGGTACTAATTCTGTTATAGGAAATGTCAACCTTTATACTGTTTCAGTCGCCCAGGCGAACTCAGTTTTAAACGGGCCGAATAATGCACCGGATGCTACTGGGCCATCGGGTTTAACCAACGATGACTTCACCAACAAATCTTCCTTTGTTCCTCCTAACACATCACCGGGTAGTACGCTTGACCCACAATCAGTTGGCTTCACTAACACAATTAAGAACAACGGCACTAGCCCTAACGACATCACAATAGTGCCAACCGCACCAGCAACATTTACAGATTTGCCAAATAATACAAAGGTGACTGTTAGCTATAATAGTCAATCTGCTGTTTATACCTACAACAGTGCTACTGGTGTTTTTAGCATAGCAAACGGTAATACACCAATTAAAATCCTTGCTGTTCCTGCTGGTGGCATTGTTAATTATGGTGTAGAAGTTGACTTACCACCTGGTACGCAACTATCGACTGATATTGGTAAGGGCTTCCCAGTACCCATTACAGCCTTTATTGACACTAATAATAATGGTGTAGTTGATCCTCTTGAAGTCAACAACATCTCCATCGATCGCGTCTACACTGGCTTCTTAAAACTGTTGAAAATGTCACGAGTTCTACAAGGAAGTGGCCCAGCAGTGCAAGGGACTGATGGCACATTCAGTATCACTCCGAAGAACCCTGCACCAGGAAACATTATTGAGTACCAAATTCAATACACAAATATTTCTGATGTTCAATCTGGAACTGGTAACGTGATTTTGAACGCTGACAAAGTTGTGATTACTGAAGATGGTACAGCAGGGGGCAACAACTGGGCGCTAGACAACGACAATAACACTCAAATTGATACTAGCAACATTGTTGGTTCAGCAAAGGATTCTGGGGCTTCAACTATCCAGTTCTTCAATGGTAATCCAGCTACTAACTCTAGCATCGACCAAACCGGAACCACGCTAAACAGTGATGTCACAAAGTATGTAAATACTGCCACTGGACAGATTGCACCTGGTGTTCAAAGAACATTTATCTTCCAACGCAAGGTTAACTAGATAGTTTGATTTCACCCCTCTTTATTTGCAAAGAGGGGTGTATAGCACATCTGTATTTGTAGCTGGTGCTTTAATCCTAAAATGCCAACTACAAAATGATTGTTCCCCAGCGAAAACAGGGAAAGATAAATCAGCAATCGGCATTATGAAAGTTTTTTGAGGTTATTGATATGAAGCGTTTTTCTTTTGCAAGTTTAGGAGCGTTCGCACTTATTGTTACAGTGCCATTTGTTAGCCAAGTGCCAGGAATCGCTTCTCTATGGCATTCTACCAGTGCTGTTGCCCAAAATGTCAAAACTCAAGGGCAAATACAATTGCGCTTAGAAGCTGAGAAGCAAGTTATAGCACAGGATCAGCAGGGTAAGCAAAGCAAGACATGGCAACCTTTAAAAGGTCAAGTTGTGGTGCAACCAGGAGATGTGCTGCGATATACATTAAGTGGCGAAAATAAGAGCGATCGCCCCGTAAAGAATTTGATTCTCAATCAACCTATTCCTAAAGGAATGGTATACATACTGAAATCTGCGATCGCCACTAATGAGACTAAAGTAACCTACAGCATTGATGGCGGACGCAGCTTTGTCGAAAATCCTACTGTAAAAGTTACTCTTCCTGGCGGGAAAGTGGAAACAAAACCAGCACCAGCGAATGTTTACACCCACATCCGTTTGCAAGTGCCATCAGTTCCAGCCAAGAAAACGGTTAAAGCTATTTATCAAGTCCAAGTTCGCTGATTCGTTATGCCTGATATCACCCGCCTGTAGCGACTTTTTTGGGAGTCAAGAGCGAAAAACAACGTGCTTTATAAGGAGAATCGGAGGGATCTTCGATAGATAAACAAGTGCTTTTATTAACAAAAAAAGTGGCATTCCAGAGGAGATGTGTTCAGTGAGCCGTCCTCAAAAGAAAAAACAAATTACTTATAGGAGTAGCTGGTATCAAAGGTTAACAGCTACTGTTCTTCTGGGGAGTTTTTTGCAAACTACTATATCTATACCAGCGATCGCACAACAGACTAACAATCTGGGTGTGTCTTTGCCATTAATAAATCAAGCTACTTATACTTATACAGACTCTGCTAATAATCAAAAATATGATGGAACTTCTAGTCAGCTTAATGTTAGTCCTAGCCCATTAGTCGATCCATTAGGGCGGATATTAGGTTGCGCTGGTACTATTTTGCCTGACTATACAGGTTTTTCAGTTGGCGTATACGAATCTAACCCTAGCGACCCAACGGGTACAGAATTAGGCGGTTTGCTTTCTTTGACTCGAACAGAGTTACCCGATATTCCTAATAACAACGTTCCTGGCGGTAAGTCGCCAAATACCGAGAATAGTAACCCCTACTTCGTTACGAATAACCCTGCGGGTGTCTACAATTTCCTACTTGATCCGAATAAGGGTCAAACTGATCCAGGTAGAACTTATATTTTCGTAGTTAATCCACCGCCAAATTCTATCTACAAGCAACGGCGGATCAAGATTGAAATCGTTGGTACCACTGGCACACAAGGTAATAATATTGTGCGATATATCGCTAGTTCTCTGGATGGCCAACCAATCAGCCTTACAGGTGAAACTAGGGTAGAGCAAACGGTTGTCTTAGTTCCGAATGCAGAAGTAGTAGGACTGGACTTATTAGCCTTTGAATTCAGTACAAATCTGTGCCAAGCCAATCAGTTGCAGATTGTCAAAACAGGCGATCGCGCTACGGCTGAACCTGGAGATACGGTAATCTACCGGATCTCGGTAAAAAACCTTGCTGATGCTGGTTTGAATAATATATTTGTCACCGACAACTTACCTTTAGGATTCCAGTTTTTACCTAAATCTGTGCAGGGTGAGTTAGATGGTCAAGCAATTACTATCACCTCAGAACGCAATGGAAACACGGTGACATTCCGCACAAATATAACAGTTCCTACGGGAAAAACTCTGAATATTGCTTACGCGGCTCAACTAACAGCCGATGCTGTGCGTGGTAACGGTCGAAATAGTGCGATCGTGAATGCTCAACGAGCTGATAACCGTTTTAGCACCAAGGATGGCCCAGCAACGCACCAGTTAAAAATTCGTCCAGGAATCGTTTCTGATTGTGGCACGATTATCGGTCGCGTGTTTATTGATAAAAACTTTGATGGTGAACAACAACCTGGTGAACCTGGAGTCCCCAATGCAGTGATTTTTCTGGAGGACGGAAACCGCATCACCACAGATCCGAATGGTTTGTTCTCCTTAGCTAATGTCTTACCAGGAAGTCATACAGGTGTACTAGACCTCAGCAGTGTACCGGGTTACACCCTAGCTCCCAACCAAAAATTCCGTGAACGGAATAGCCAATCTCGCTTAGTGCGTTTAGAACCTGGTGGCTTGGTACGTATGAATTTCGCTGTCACCCCCGCCTTCCAGGAGCCAGTCAAAAAATGAAACCCAGACTGCACCATACAACTATTTTCAACCTGAAGATGATGGGGGTGATGCCAGTAGCTCTCAGCCTCGTTTTGTATCCTGCCATAGTTAAGGCAGAACTTACAAATGAAAATCTTTTTTTCCCCGATTCGCCTTCACAATCAGACAAAGGTGTCGAAGATCCTGAATTTTCAAGGGATCTAGAAAACCTCTCTTTTAAGACGGGAGAGGCTTTGAATTCTCCCCCATCCTTACAAGCTACGCTGTACACACAAGTTATCGAATTACCCCACCCTAACCCTCCCCTTGGAAAGGGGAGGGAACTAGATTTTCTTTCCCCCCTTTACAAGGGGGGATTAAGGGGGGTAAAACCCGGATCTCAAAGTAACTCCGATTTGCGTGTACACGGTAGATCCTTACAAGAGAAGGAGGCTAGAAGTTTGGTTTTTCCAAATAATGTGAAAAACCAGGATGAGGATCAAGCGGATCGGAATAAAGTTGCTGAAAAAAGTATAGATTCAAGTTCTCCCCATCTTTTGGGAAGTTCTGACAAGCAACTTCTACCTCTTGAACTTCCTTCAACTAATACTTTAATTTCAGATGTTCAGCCAAGTGAAACGGAAATACAAGTATTTCAACCAGCAACTTCTGTTGATTTGCCCAGAGGTTTACGCAAACTAGCAGGAATTAAGAATGAAGAACGCAAAGACACAAAAATAGAGCTTCAAACTTCTCCAACGGAAATAAAAGCATTTCAACCAGCAACTTCTGTTGATTTGCCCAGAGGCTTACGCAAAATAGCTGGAGTAACTGAGGAAAATCAGAAAATTCCCCCCGCTTCCCCCATCTCTACAGGAATAAAATTCCTGATGCCAACTGCTAACAACATTGTGGATGTTCCTGCTACCACAGTGATTGTGCAATTCCCCGTTGGAAGCGCAGTAGAATTACGGTCTAATGGTGTATTAGTAGATCCTTCCTCAATTGGACGAACAGAAAGCGATGCCAATACTAATTTAGTAACGCAGACATGGTATGGTGTTTCGTTAAAAGAAGGTAATAACACCATCTCTGCACAAGTAGTAGGAGGGACAGAACCTCCTGTAACGGTGCAAGTCGTAGTCCGGGGAGCGCCACAGCAAATAACCTTAGAAACTGTTGAGTCTCGTATCCCGGCGGATGGACGTTCTACAGCTACAATCAGAGGTCAACTGATCGATGCAAGTGGTAATCGCTCTAATCGTGATGCTGTTATCACTTTGATACCTACTGCTGGGGAGTTGGTTGGGAAAGACTTCAAACCCGATGAACCCGGATTTCAAGTAGAGGCGAAAGCGGGGCAATTTACGGCTAAGTTGCGATCGCAACTCAAAGCCCAAACTGTCACAATTCGCGCCATCGCTAATAATTTAGAAGCCTTTACCCAACTACAATTTGAAACCTCACTGCGTCCGAGTTTGGTTACTGGCGTAATAGATTTACGTTTGGGCGCTAGAGGTACAGATTATTACGGAAGTTTCCGTGATTTTCTCCCGCCTGACAAAGATAACAGAACGCAGTTAGATTTCCACTCGGCGATATTTGCCACTGGTGCGATCGGAGAATGGTTGTTTACAGGCGCATACAACAGTTCTCGTAACCTCAATGAAGATTGCAATTGCGATAATCGCCTGTTTAGAACTTACCAATCCAGCGAGCAAAATTATCCTGTCTACGGCGATAGCTCGCAAGTTGATGTCGTTGCTCCTTCCATTGACAGCCTATATGTGCGTTTGGAGCGTTCAACTGGTATCCCCGGAGCCGATCCTGATTATGCCATGTGGGGTGACTACAACACAGAAGAATTTGCGCGGCGATCGCAGCAGTTTACTTCTATCACCCGACAACTTCACGGTTTTAAAGCTAACTACAACTTAGGGAACCTACAAGTTACAGGTTTGTATGGCAACCACTTAGAAGCTTTCCAGCGAGATACTATTGCTCCCGATGGTACTAGCGGTTATTACTTCCTCTCTCGCAGAATACTACAACCAGGTAGTGAAAATGTCTTTATTGAGTTAGAAGAACTCAATCGTCCTGGAACTGTACTAGAACGGAAACAGCTTAACCGTGGCCCAGACTATGAAATCGATTACGATCGCGGTACTTTATTATTCCGCGAACCTATCCTTCGTACCGATATCGATCAAACCGGACAAGTATTGGTACGCCGGATTGTTGTTAGCTATCAATATGACAGCGAAGATTCTGATAGCAATATCTATGCTGGTCGTTTGCAATATAACCTTTCCCGCAAACTTAACCAGGAAAGTTGGATAGGAGCAACTTATGTCCAAGAAAATCAGGGAGTACGTGATTTTCAACTCTACGGTGCAGATGCGCTGATTTCTTTGGGTAATCAAGGTAGGTTAATTGCAGAATATGCCCATTCCACTAATGATTCTGATGTTGTAGGAAAGGTTAGTGGTGAAGCATATCGGTTGGAAGCTGAGGGACAAATTACTAACGGGATTCAAGGTCGTGCCTATTATCGCTTTGCCGATACAGGTTTTGCTAATAATGCCACTATCAGCTTTGTCCCAGGACAAACCCGTTATGGAGCGCAGGTTACAGCTAAACTCACTTCAACTACAAACGTCAGGGCGCAGTACGACCACGAAGACAATTTTGGCATTGCTCCCCAACCCTTAGATACCTTTGAAGAACTATTTGCACCCCGCTATGAGTCGATACCTGGTAGTAAAGTTGATAATTCCCTAACGACAATTTCCGCCGGGATTCAACAACGCCTGGGTAGTGCCATTATTGATGTGGATTGGATTCATCGTCATCGGGAAGACCGCATTCCCGACAGCGCCCTCAGTGGTACTTCTGACCAAGTGCGATCGCGTTTTACAGTTCCTATTGCTAAAAATCTGACTTTCCAAGCCCAAAATGAAATCAGTTTATCTTCCCAAAAAGATAGTGTTTACCCAGACCGTACCATCTTCGGGCTAAATTGGGCAGCAATTCCTGGTGTAAATATCAGTTTGGCCCAACAGTTTTACACTAGTGGTCAATATTCGGGTAATTCCATCACCAGCTTGAGTGTCAACGGTGAACACAAACTTGGATCGGATACTACCTTGACTGGTCGTTACTCAATTTTGGGTGGTGCAAATGAAATGACTACCCAAGGGGCGATTGGTCTAAATAACCGTTGGACTATTGCTTCGGGATTGCGGCTGAATGTTGCTTACGAACACGTATTTGGCAACTTCTTCGGACGGACTGCGGCGGGTCAACAATATGCCCAACCCTTCGCCTTTGGTCAATCAGCATCTGCGATCGGATTTGATGGTGGCGATAGCTATAGCGTGGGGCTGGAATACAGTGATAATCCGCAGTTTCAAGCCAGTGCCCGTTACGAACATCGTTCTTCTTCTGGTGGTAGCAATACAGTAATTACCGCAGGTGCTGCGGGTAAAATTTCTCCGGCTCTCACCGCATTGGTACGTTATCAACAAGCTGGTTCATCCAATCAAAAGCTTTCAGGACTGGGAGACACAGCTACTTTAAAGTTGGGACTAGCTTATCGTGACCCCAATAGCGATAAATTTAATGCCTTATTGCGTTATGAATATCGCAAAAATCCATCAACTATCCCTGACACCATCCTCTTAGGTAGTGGTACGGGTTCTGAAGACCATACTTTTGCTTTAGAAGCTATTTACGCTCCTAACTGGCAATGGGAGTTCTATGGTAAGTATGCCTTGCGTAACAGCACTTCTTACATAGCCAGCGATTTAGCTGGTACAAATACAGTAAATCTGGGCCAATTACGCGCTACCTATCGTTTGGGATATAGCTGGGATTTGGTGGGTGAGGCTCGTGTAATTAGTCAGTCTAGCTACAGCGAAACAGGCTTTGTAGTAGAAACAGGCTATTATCTCACGCCTAACCTGCGTGTTTCTGCTGGATATGTATTTGGTAAAGTTGATGACCGGGATTTCTCAGGAACACGTTCCGCAGGTGGCGCATATTTGGGTGTCAGCGTCAAACTCAACGAACTATTTGATGGCTTTGGACAGCAAAAACCAGTGCCACGTCAGCCACAGGAATCTGCAATGAATACTTTGGTTGGTAAACTCAAGGCTGCAACGAAGGGGATACAAAAGCGTGAAATATAAAACAACTATTTAATAAAAACACTACCACTATCAATCTGAATACAAATGGTAGATTATTTACGATTTCGGGAAAGCTAGAGACTGAAGATTTGTTTGAGGATAATCAGTCCTCATTGATGATTATGGTTCAGGTAATCAATATTTTTTAAAGGTTATTTTATGGTGATTTACTAATGAAGAATTTATGGCAAAATCTTAATATTTTTAGCTGGGGACTTCTCGGTGCGACATTAGTACTTCAACCTACAGTAGCGCAAGCTCAATATATCCAGCGATCGTTCCTAAATCCCAGCTTTGAGCAACCTGTTTTTAGTAATAGTTGTTACATTCAAGTGGATGAAAGTCAGATCCCCGGGTGGACAACAACTCATAGTACCAAGCAAGGGACAGCTTCTTGTGCAACTACTGGTTTCACTACATTAGGTCACATCATTGAAATTTGGACAAAAGGATTTAATGGTGTTAACACAGCAACTGGTGCAGGAAACCAATTTGCTGAGTTAAATGCTGAAGAAGCTTCTGAATTATATCAGAATCTATGTCTATATCAAAATGAAACAATTACGTTCTCTCTCCTACACCGTGGGCGGTCAAAACCAGATATTGCTGATGTAGCCAATTTTTTAATTGGACTATATACCGATCCAACAGCAACTGTTTTTGGCAAATTTTCAACAACTAACAATGGAACAGTTACGGCACAACCTGTCGCACAAAATGGTGCAACTATTCCTACTGTCACTAACAATAACGCTGGAAATGGCTGGGTGCGATACTCTGGAACTGTTCCTTACACTGGGGCTTCAGCAAATAAACCTGTAGGGTTTGCGGCCGTTTCTACGGGGGGTGGGAACAATACTATAGGTAATTTCCTTGATGACGTGCAATTTGCTGGTAAACCGGTGCTTGAGTTCACGGCGAGTTCAGGTGGTGCAGCAGAATCGGAAACTACCCCTACTACTAACCCACCTAAACTTAGGATTGTTGGTTTAGTGCCAACTGGGGGGATCAGTGTTCCGATTTCCGTTTCTGGTACAGCCGTTTTGGGTACAGACTACAATACAACATCAGGCACATCCACTTTTAATATTACTATCCCTGCGGGCAACTACGACGGCAGTGATGCTACTAGTGTCTTTACCATTCCTTTTACTGTCATTAATAACAACGTTCCTCAAGGTGTGAGGACAATCGTATTCACCATACAAACTTCAACTAGTTTTTTCGCCAGTTCAACAACGACTTGTGGTGGTTCCCCAACGATCGCTTCCAGCTACACAATCTATGATGATGATTTTCTAAGCGGCAAGGTTTGGGATGATGCCGATAATAGCGCTAACAATACTTTTACTAATATCAATACTGGTTCGGAAACTGGCACCAATGCAGGTGGGTTATTAAATGCTATTCTCGTTGATTCTAACAATAAGGTCTTAAAAACAACACCTGTCGCCGCAGATGGTACTTATACTTTTCTCAATGTTCCCTTGAATCAAAGTAATGTTAAAATTATTTTAAGTACAACTGCTGGCACTATAGGTAATACTGCCCCTGCGACCTCCCTGCCGTCTAACTGGGTCAATACTAGCCCACTCACGACAGCTACTTTTAATACTGCTACAAACATCTCTAGTAAGGACTTTGGAATTGAGCAGTTGCCCAATACTAATAATGTCACTGGATCTACAACAACAAATCCAGGGGGAACCAATACTGTACAAGTTCCAACACTATCTGGCACTGACCCGGAAGATGGCAACCTTGGTTCTGGCAACAGTTTCAAGATTGTTAGTCTGCCAACTAATGGAACTCTCTACTACAACGGTGTAGCTGTGACAGCGAATCAAATTATTACTAATTACGATCCGACCAAATTAACAGTAGATCCGAACATAGATGGCGCTATAACCATCACTTTTACTGTAGCCGCAGTAGATAAAGCAGGCAAAGAAGATCCTACACCTGCTACGGTAACTATGCCATTAACTGCGTTATCAGCTGCCAAACCTCAGCTAATTTTAGTGAAACGCATCACCCGGATTAACAGCCAGAATTTAACTAGCATTGTAGATGGTCGCAGCGACGTTTCTCCCAATGCTGCCAACTACGTAGCATCTCCTCGTGACACTGATGATGATAGCAGTAACACATGGCCCACTAATTACTTACGCGGATTGATTAACGCTGGGATAGTCAAACCAGGAGATGAGTTAGAATACACTATCTACTTACTTTCCAATGGTTTAGGTAATGCAACTAGTGTCCAAATTTGTGATTTAGTTCCTGTCAATACTACTTTTATTCCCACTGCCTTTAATGGTCTAACTCCTAATGATGGTGGTTTATCAGGGGTAGATCAAGGTATTGCTCTTGCGCTTGGTTCCAGCACTCCTACGGCTTATCTAACCAATGCACTGGATGGCGATCGCGGAAGCTTTTATCCTGCTAATGAGACAGTCCCATCTTACTGCGGTGCTAACATCAATGGGGCAGTGGTGGTAAATATTACGCGAAGTCCAGATTTACCCAATCTCGTTAAAGATTTTTATGGTTTTGTCCGCTTCCGCGCTAAGGTGAAATAGCTTTGAGGAAGAAAAAAGGTTAAATATGAGGTTCCTTTTCCCCTTAACCTTTTCCCTTTAACCCTCTTTTCATACTGGTATGGCTTGTCTCACTTCAACTGGTTCACCCGTTAGGCTAAAAGGGCGAACTTCGGTAATTTTTACCTTCACTAACTGTCCTTTCAATTCTTTGATATCGCCACTGAAGAATGTCAGACGATTACCATCAGTGCGTCCCATCACCTGGGTTTGATCTTTGGGATTTTGGTCTTCTACTAAAACTTCTTCGATGCGTCCAAAGTAACGTTGCGATCGCTCGGCTACTTTCAAGTTTCCTAGATGATTGAGCCTTTGGAGGCGATCGCTTTTAACTTCTTCACTTAGTTGATTGTCCCACAAAGCAGCAGGTGTCCCTGGACGCGGTGAATATGCTGCTGTGTTCAACATATCAAAGCCAATATCTTCCACCAGTTTCAAAGTATTTTCAAACTGTGCCTCTGTCTCCCCAGGAAAACCGACAATCGCATCAGCACTAATGGAAGCATCTGGCATATACCGCCGAATGGTATCGATAATCCGACGATATTTTTCATGGGTATAACCCCGCGCCATCGCCTTCAAAAGTTCATTATCCCCAGATTGAAAGGGAATGTGGAAGTGTTTGCAGACTTTGGGTAACTCAGCGCAAGCCTTAATTAATCTCTCTGTAAAATAACGGGGATGGCTAGTAGCAAATCTTAATCTTTCAATTCCCGGCACATCATGGACGTAATAAAGTAAATCTGTGAAGTTGTGCAGATGCCGACCTTCTACTGTCGCTCCTGGTAAATCTCTACCGTAAGCGTCAATATTTTGACCAAGTAAAGTAATTTCCTTGTAACCTTGCCGTCCTAATTCTTCCATTTCAGCCCGGATCGCTGACGGTGTGCGAGATTGTTCAATACCGCGCACATTCGGAACTACGCAATAGGTGCAGCGTTCGTTACAGCCGTAAATTACATTTACCCAAGCTGTGACTTTACTATCCCGTCGCGGTTGGGTGATATCTTCAATAATATGAACAGACTCGGTTGCCACAACTTGGTTGCCGTCAAACACTGACTCCAGCAAATCTTTAAGACGGTTGGCGTGTTGTGGCCCCATTACCAAGTCTAATTCTGGGACTCGCCGCAATAGCGCTTCACCTTCTTGCTGGGCAACGCAACCAGCAACTATGAGGGTTAAATCAGGTTTTTCATGTTTGCGCTTCGCTTGTCTGCCAAGGTAAGAATATACCTTTTGCTCGGCATTATCCCGAATTGTGCAGGTATTGTAGAGAATTACATCTGCATTATTCGGATCTTCTGACCATTCAAAGCCCATGTCTTCCAAAACGCCAGCCATGCGCTCTGAGTCAGCTTTATTCATCTGACAGCCGAAAGTAGTGATGTGGTAGTGGCGTTTAGAAGTGGTCATGGGCAATTCTGCTTAATCAGCGTAATGTATGTAAGGTTTTTTTTATTCTAACCCGCGTAAGGCAGTGACCAGATGCGATATGTTTTTTAACGCAGAGGAACGCTAAGGGAAACGCAGAGGTAACGCGGAGGGGTTATTAGGCTGGGTTCCATGTGCCGTGGAAGCTGTGGGGGATGACGCTGGGTAATCCTAGTTTGCAAACGGGTTCGGCATCCAGGCGATCGCTATCAAATACCCAAACTTCGCTACTATGAGAATTACCATCGTAGACAACGGTTAACACCCAACTTTGTTCAGGGTTTTGGGTGTCTTGGGCGTGGATGGGTTCTGAAGGATAACAATTTTCTCCAAAGTCTGCTTCGGTGAGGGTTTCGGTTTTGTTGTCGTAGCGGGCGATCGCATTTGGTACTTCTTGGCTAATATCTGTTTCTGAACGGAATATTGACATATATGTATACCGAGAAGCTTGTCCTACGTTTTGCTGTGGTACATTCGGAAATTCACAATGTCTGTTTAATAGTTGCTGAATTGACGTAACTTTGCCAGTTTGAGGATGCAAATGAACTCGCGTTAGTGTACTTTTAGCTGGGGTGTGAGTCTCACCTGTAGCTACTTCCTTGAGATATTGGTTAGTTTGAAAATCTTCATAACGGGCAATATCTACAATCACTGAACCGCTAGCATCTACATAACCATTACCAAAATGCCATTGAAACCAAGGTTCGGTTTCTCCACGACTCACCACAGATAGGGTTTCGCGATCGATAACTAAAATCTGAGTTCCTAATTTAGGTTGCCACTCTAGCGAATCACTATAGTTGTTTATCCCTATTAGCACGGGTAAAATATTCAATCGCACTGGCGGAAGGAAAAATACAAGATACTGTCCTGCTAAAACAAAATCATGCATCACTGGTATACCGTCTAATTGGTATGCGGCTTGTTGGATAATCCGGCCAGTCGAATCGCTTTTGTAAATATTCAGCGTCGTCTTTTGTCCAGGGCTGATGCCAAAGTTAAAAATCTCCCCTGTTTGTTCGTCACGCTTATAATGTGCGGAATAGCTTAATCCTTTAGTTAACCCCCCTAAATCATCTTCGCCCCAAGTTTCTAAAGTTTGTAAATCGAGGGCGTGAGGTTTACCACCTTCCCACAGTGCCAAAAGTTTATCTGGAAGTGCTAGCACCGAAGTGTTGGCAGCATTTTTGAGGGGCTTTTGCCATTGATTCCAAATTGGCCCTGGTGCAGTCATGCCATAATTGCCGTAGAGTAGTTTACCTGCTGCGGCTTCTTCTTGATAGCCAGAGGTTTGCACGTAGCGATAAACCCCGGTTGCACCTGCATCAGTAAAATTTACAGCCAGAATTGCTCCATCTCCATCGAACCAGTGTCCCATGCGAACGCCACCGCGTTCTAGCCGTGCGGGGCCATTGCGGTAAAGTGTTCCACGCAAGCCATCTGGGATTTTGCCAGAGATAATTGGCAATTGGGTAGAGGGGAATTCTTTTGCTGGTTTAGCGATCGCACCTGCCCAGTCTTTTTTAGTTGAATTTGGAGTAATAGTATGCATATTAAATTAGTATCTGATAAATAATCAATCTATACAACTGCATTCTACAATTTCATCATGAATTAGTTGTATATTCATGCGTTACGCTAAAGCCGTAACTCTTCCTGCTGGCTGACTCCTGACTTCTGAATTTTGGCTCCTGCTATATATGAGCTAGCTCATAGTAACTGCTAGAAATAAACAGTAAATTCAAATCAATCAAGATTCTAAGCGGTTCCAAAAACTATGGTTAGCCAACAAACAATAGATATCGTCAAATCTACAGCACCTGTTTTGAAAAAGAACGGTGAGCAAATCACAACTCGGATGTATGAAATCATGTTTCAAAATCATCCAGAAGTCAAAGAACAATTTAGTATGGCGGCTCAAGCAGATGGTTCTCAGCCTGCGAGATTAGCAACAGCAGTTTATAGCTATGCTAACCAAATTGATAATTTACCTGCTTTAAAGTCGATGGTAGAAAAGATTGCCCATCGTCATGTGCAGACTCATGTTACACCAGAGCAATATCCTATTGTTGGAGAAAGTTTACTGCAAGCCATGAAAGATGTTTTGGGAGACGCTGCTACAGAAGAAGTGATGGCGGCTTGGACTGAAGCTTATCAGGAATTGTCTGAAGTGTTCATTCACAGAGAACATGATATATATGTGGATGAAGAGAAAAAACCACAGCTTTTGCATTCTTAACAACAGGACTTAGAACTTAGTACAGCATTTCATTAATTCGTAGCAAATTAAATTTGGCAATATTCTACAATGCTAATGCGTCAGCTTGCGTTTTTAATGCGTCAGCTTGTATTGTTAATGTATCGGCTTGCATTGTTAATGCGTCAGCTTACATTGTTAATGTATCGGCTTGCATTAAAAAAGTAAACGATGAAGTGCTGTCTCAAAAAGTGGGAACTCTTCTAAATAAAGTTCTGTTGCTTCCCATAAATTAACAATAGCTTCTTCTATCGTCTCTCTTTGGCTGGCGGTTCCCACTTCTGGACATTCAGCTACATAAACATCCTCTTCCTAATGCAAGATTGCTGTAAAGGTTCGAGTTTTTATATCCTTAGCCTGTTGTAATGAACTCATGGAGCGTTTATTTGGCTATTTTTTCATTTTTCTCTTGTTGCTTAACTACCTGGAACCAACAACATCCGCGCCTCAATTGCTTCCCAGGTTTGGGGTGATACCCGCACTGCTGCTTGTTTGCACTGGATGATGAGGTGATTGGCGTAGAGATAATTTTCCAGTGCTTTTATTTCTTCCTCAGATAAATCGATCATTTCTAGGGTGAGATGGAAAGCTTTGAGTAAGGTTTGTTGCAGGTGTTTAGCAAATGCCCGACGCACTTCCCTTGGCTGTTTCTCATCAGGAATTGTAGCTTTGAGTGCTTCTAGTTGGGCGCTCAGCATAGTAAAGTTGACGTTATTGAAGATATCTGATTTTTTTAGTTCACCACTATTTTTGATGGTGATGGCAATGGCCTTAGGGTCGGCGTTGGCAATGATGTTGGCATTGGCAATGGTGCTGGCGATGGCGTTGGCGTTCACGATAACATTGGCGTTGGCGTTGGCTATGGCGTTAGCGTAAGTCTTGGTTCTGGCGATGGCATTGGCGTTAATGTTGGCGTTAGTGTAGGTGTTAGCAATGGCGTTGGCGATAGCGATGGCGTTGATGTAAGCTCTGGTAATCGCAGATGCACGTTTGCGTACAGGTTTCAAATTACTTACTGATCCAACTGTTACCTGTTCTGCCCAGTTTAATAATGCTTGCAACTTCGGGGTGTTAATATATTTTTGCGCTTCCTTTTGCATCAACAACAGCAACTCATCTGCACCACTCCCCATTAACTCAGCTACCAATAAAAACACCTCATTCCAGCGTTCATCTGTCAGGTGTTCAGTAACTAATTTCTCAACTTGACGATGGTCATTAATATACCGTGCTGTAAAATATTCCTGAAGGGTTAGATGAGAAAAAGAGTAAATACCATCTGTACGTTCTACTAATACTCCATGTTGTACTTCAACGGATCTGAGAACATCTGCCCCACTGATAAATTTTTCATCAGGTAGCATTTCCGCTAGCAGTTTTTCAATTTTATCTGCAATCTCCCGTCGCGGTAAAAATAAGCGGTCTTGCTGAAATGCATCATGGGCAATTTCAGAAAGCATCATTTCTTTACGTTTGGTATTTAGCCCCTTATAAAGGTCTTCAGGGACAATAATTTTTTCATCTGCCCATTCTTCTAGCAGAACTCTCAATGCTCTTTCATAAATAGTCGCTCGATTAGTAGGAAATTTGTGAGAGCGCTGGTAAAGTAAACACACCAAAGTCAGCAATAATGGCGTGTGTGTTAATTCTTTAGCAGCAGTGTGTTCAGGGCTATTGAGTTTTTGCCAGCAATCTTTACCTCTATCCGGTTCACTTCTAAACCAATTACTAATAAAGCTTTCAATTTGAATGTCCCCGAAATCTGCCATTGCCACATCGGTAAAGCGGCGAAAATTGTGGCGATACGCTGCTCCCCTACAAGAAATAATGAAGCGATTTTTATCATATTTGTCAACAAAGTTTTGAATTTCGCTAATTGCCTCGGTCAAGTTTTTTGTTGGTACTTCATCCAAACCATCCAGCAAAATTAGTAATTTACCTTCTTCTAAAGCTTTGGCTGCAAATCGTTCAGGTGATGGACAGCCGCAAATACCAAACTCTTCAGCAATAAACGTTTCAATATTGAGCTTGCTGGATGCAAACCTTTCCAATACGATAAAAACAGGAATGCAAGCGTGTTTAAACCCTTCTTTTTTACCTTTGAGTGCTTCTATTCCCATCTTCCGCAAAAATGTAGACTTTCCTGCACCAGACCCACCAATAACCATCAGATATTGCTTATCATTAGCAACTTTAATTCCTTCTTGTTTATCCCCATCTTGAGATTGAAACCTTCGGATTTTAGTTTGGCGATAGACATTTTCTAAATTTTCAATAGATTGAAAACTCGTATCATCATCTAAAAACTGCACGGCTGTATAGAGCGATTCCAGCTTGACATGTTCACGCATTCCTAATAC
The DNA here is from genome assembly GCF_009873495.1 of Nostoc sp. ATCC 53789. Taxonomy (GTDB): domain Bacteria; phylum Cyanobacteriota; class Cyanobacteriia; order Cyanobacteriales; family Nostocaceae; genus Nostoc; species Nostoc muscorum_A. The sequence continues at coordinate 1,672,189 of NZ_CP046703.1, forward strand.
TTTGATAATGCCATGCCGTTCTTCGTACTTCTTTTGATATTCATTTGATGCAGCAAAAATTAACTTCTTGGTTTTTTCATTTAGAGTTTTGCCCAATCCTCCTAAAACCTGACCACCGATTTGGACAAACATAGCGGCGACACCGCTAACGGCTGATATCGCCCAAGGTTCCATTCCTGTCATAAAATTATCAGTTAATATACTTAAAAATTAAAGCAAAGTTGTATTATCAACTCTAAGTTATATTATGACAACTACACCAAGCTTCAATTCCTGGGTTATCTGTCCCCAACCAAATCCGCAAGCAAACTTGCGTTTATTCTGCTTCGCCTACGCTGGTGGTAGCGCGGCAATTTTTCGCACATGGCCTAATAATCTACCGAGTAATGTCGAAGTCTGTGCTGTAGAATATCCGGGACGGGGAAGACAGATTAAGTCAGCACCCTTGACGCGATTAGAACCTCTTGTGGAAGCGATCGCACCAGTTCTGTTACCATACTTAGACAAACCATTCGCCTTTTTCGGTCATAGTATGGGCGGATTAGTTAGCTTTGAGTTGACCCGTCTACTTCGCTCTCAGTATAATCTTACTCCCTTTCACCTCTTCATCTCTGCTCGTCGCGCTCCGCAATTGCCACCCATAAAACCACCCCTGCATATCCTATCAGACCATGATTTGCAAAACGAGCTACGCAGTCTTAACGGTACACCCAAAGCAGTGTTAGAAAGCGAGGAACTAATGCAGATATTTCTCCCGATTTTGCGGGCAGATTTTGCAGTTCTAGAAACTTATATTTACACTCCAAAACAGCCACTAGAGTGTCCTATTACTGCTTTTGGTGGTTTGCAAGACCAAGATGTTAGTCATGAAGCTTTGCAAGCATGGCGAGAACAGACCATCGCTGCTTTCTCATTACATGAGTTCAACGGCGACCACTTTTTCATCTATTCACACCAAGAGTTATTACTTAAACTTATATATCAAGAATTGCAGATGCGTAACGGTAGCTGATAAGCTAACGCGCCTACACATTGCAATATTTTCCGTGTAGACCGTCATTAGTCATTTGTCATTAGTCATTTGTGTTTACCAAGGACAAAGGACAATTGACCAAGGACAACCTCACCAGTTGATGTGCAATCTTATTTGCGTAGCAGCTTATTAGTTATTAGAGAAAAAGGAGTTAGGAGTCAGAATATCGAATTTTCCTGACTCTCTGAACTTCTGATGTACAACATTTCTACTTTTTATTTTTGGGTAGCGATCGCTAACTTTGCTCCTTCAACTTTACGAACCCGATCCATCACCGCTACTACTCGACCATAATCAACTTTCTCATCAGCATTAATAATCACCAACACATCTCGATTAGAACCAACTAAAGCGCGTATTTGCTCTGTCACATCATCAACTGCAATTGGTTTACGGTTCAGACTTATTTGTTCTTTGTCATCTACCGTAATCGTAATTCTGGTGGGAACTTGCTGTTGTTTCGCTGTGCTAGCCTTCGGTAAATTTACTGGTAAACCTTCTGAGCGGGTTAAAAACAGAGTTGACATGATAAAAAATGTCAAAATTGCAAAAATCACGTCAATCATCGGCACGATGTTGATCTGTAATGGAAGTTCTGGCTCATCTGGTAGACGCATAAGTTTTTTCTCCTCTTTCATAACGACGGCGGTAGAGTAATTCTAACTGTCCTCCATACTCCTGAATTAGTGCGATTTGCCTTTGGTACAATCCCCGGAAAGTATTAGCAAACAAGAGTGTAAAAATAGCAACGATCAATCCTGATGCGGTTGATACCAAAGCTTCACTAATCCCAGATGTAACGCCAGTTGTTTTAGTACCTCCCACATCACCAAGGTTTAGGGAGGCAAAGGAGGCAATCAATCCTAACACAGTACCGAGAAGACCTAATAATGGTGCTAGCCCGATAATTGTCTCAAAAATGTTTTGGAAACGTTTGAGTACAGGTATCTCAGCCTGAGCTTCGCTTTCTAATGCCAAACGAAATTCCTCTGGATTTGGCTCTTCCAATTCTAAAGCCGCAAGAAAAATCCGTGCCAATGGTAAATCTGCGTTTTTCTGAAGTTTATCCATTGCGCCGACAACATTATCAAGACGGTAGAGATTCAAAACCTCTCGCACCACGCGGTTTTGACGCTGATTAATCCGTACCCAAAACCTGATCCGCTCGATGATCAGTGCCACACCCAATACCGAAAACGCCAACAGGGGCCACATGACCACACCACCTGCTGCAAACAAATTCTGAATTCCCATGTAGTGCCTCTATAACATCATCCACAATACAAAATCAGACTACCAGAATCTAGTTCAAAGCTGAAACTTTTTCTCAATAAAATATAAAATATAATGATAACTTTTTCAAATGTAGCCATCATGATTTTTATTTAATTGTTCGTTTGCTTTGCATAAAAAAATTTAATTGGATTGAAACAAAAATTAATTTTGTTCAAATACCATGATATTGGTGGTTTTAAAAGATGTTTTTGCTAGTGAAGGGTTCCGTAAGGCGATCGCAATTAATTTTAATTTTTGACTTGATATTTGTAACCTTGCATTCTAAGATGGCTAAATTAGTGAGAATAGGTAGCAATAGCTATGAGTTTTTCTGGCATTACTGTCGAGCAACGTTCCAAAGAAGTTGAGGCTCTCAAGTCTTTTCTGACTTACAGTCTGATAGGTTCACTGGCGCTGCATATCGGCGTACTGTCATCAGGCATAAGTAATTATTTGACGAGAGTGCCTACAGGAGAAGATGAAGCGATAGAGGTGGCGATCGTGGATTCTCCGGCTGTGGAAGCAGAAAAACCGCTTGAAAAAATTCCAGAAGAACCCAAAAAAGAACCTGAAGTTGTTCAAAAACAATCTATAGAAACTCCACAAATACAAAAACCAGTACAAGAATTGATTGAAAGATCGACAATTCAACCAGTTCAACAACCGCAACAAACTATTCAAAACCCACAGCCAGTTCAACAACAACCACAACAAACAACTCAAAACCCACAGCCAGTAAATAGGGAAATTGCTCCGAAACCATTCGTCCCTGTGACAACTGTTGCTCCTCAGAGTGGTGGCGGTGGTGGCTCTGGTGTTGGTTTAGGCTCAGGTAGCGGTATTGCTGTAGGTACAAGCAGTGGTAGTGGCGCTGGTGGAGGAACTGGCACTGGCTCTGGTGGTGGCATTGGCAGTGGTACTGGCACTGGTGTTGGCTCAGGAATTGGCTCTGGCACTGGTAGTGGTGTTGGCTCAGGTAATGGTAGTGGTATTGGCTCAGGTATTGGTAATCAAACAGAAAATCGTCCGCCAGTAGCAACAGCGCCAACAGCACCAACATCTCCAAAAATTAACAGTTCAGGTAATGGTAATGGTCGTGCAGCCTGCCGCGAATGTAATGCCAAATATCCAGAAGCAGCAAGGCGGCGAGGAGTTGAAGGTAGAGTAGAAGTAGCTGTTGATACTGATGCACAAGGCAATGTTACCAATGTTCGGGTTGCTCGCTCCAGTGGAAACCGCGATTTGGATGAAGAAACTGTAAGACAGGCGCGTGACTGGAAATTAAAACCCGCAGAAGGTGGTAGACAAGGGGTATCAATAGCCACTGAATTTGCCATACAAGGTTCACGGCGATCGCGCCAAGTTCAAGAACGGAAAAGACAAAGAGAAGCAGAAGAGAGAACCCAACAGACAACGGCTGCTAACTCCACAGAAGAAGCTCCAAAACGTAGGCGCAGAGAGTTGACACCTTCATCTAATGAAGTTAGAACCACAAGACCAGCAATATCTGGATTTAGTAGACGATTGGAACCTCAAACAAGGGAAAGTACTCCTACCAACTCATCATCTGGAGCTAGCACAACTCGCACTCAAGGAAGTGCAAGAGAATCTCTACGCCGTATCCGTACTGAACGAGCGGGTAGCAATTCATCACAAAAGCCACAACCAACCGCAAATAGGCGGCGGCGAAGAGACAACTCTAACCAGAACAAGTTGCGGGACTCGTTGCGCCGTTTACGCCAACAACCCCAATCGCAACCTGCTGCACCGCCTGCTACAAGTCAGGAGTAGAAATGTAAAAGTGTTACCAATACTTTTCGGATAAACCCAATAATCTCTCTTTTGGTCTGGGGAAAGGTTAAAGGGGAAAGGGAAATTCAAACCCTTTCCCTTTCCCCTTTTCCCCTTAACCGAAAAGTATTGGAAGTGTTACGTCTCTAGAAGGATGTAGAAATTCCTGATTTTTTGTGAGCATTTCAACAGGTACGGTTATTGCGTAGGCGTAGCCCGTCGTAGACATCGCACATTGCGATGAAACCGAACCTACTCAACTTGAAGGTTGATTTAGTCTAATAACTAGGAAGCTTGAAATTGAGCTTTGTGCAATTTAAGATTGCTTAACAACCCATTTTATCAGCTGTTCGCAAGCTAAGAAGCTTGAGATTGAGCCTCCTAAGACTAAATAGTTCATCTTAGAGGTGATAGTTATGGCACTGATGCGTTGGAACCCATTCCGGGATAGTGAACGTTTAGAACCATTTCGGGATACTGAATCTTGGGAACCATTCCGAGAAATCGATACCTTGCAGAGGCAAATGAATCGTTTATTTGACAGATTGATGCCAACTACTAATGGTGGTGAGAGGCCTGGATTTATATTTAGTCCTGCTGCTGAACTAGAAGAAACTGATGATGCAATTCGCTTGAAACTAGAAGTACCTGGTCTAGAAGCAAAAGATATAAATGTAGAAGCAACTCCCGAATCAATTTCAATTACCGGTGAGCGTAAAACTGAAACCAAGAGTGAAGAAAACGGTATTACTCGGTCTGAATTCCGTTATGGAAAATTTCAGAGGATAATCCCGTTACCTTCCCAAATTCAAAATGACAAAGTGCAAGCTGAGTACAAAAATGGTATTCTCCAGTTAACTTTGCCGAAAGCGGAATCAGAAAAACACAAAGCCGTCAAAGTCAATCTTGGTTAATTCAATTCAAGATTCGGGAGTCTTGGACTTTCTCTGATATTTTGATTAGCTGTGAGAACCGCCTTCTAAAAAATGGGAGGTGGTTCTTCTTTATACATAAATTGCTTTGCTACTCGTCACCCATCTACTATGGGGAAGAGGGCTTAAAAGTGGTCTACTTTATATAATTGGCAATTATACACACTGGTAATAACTTGATTTTTCCATCAATAAAAGTAGAAGCGAATAATCTTGCACTCCCCTATGCTCAATTTCCCTAATGAAGTCGATGAAAATCGTTTCTGCATCCAGATGAATCAAAATCAGGGACTGAAGGATACTCTGGTAAGATTTAATTCACAGTCTATTCAAGCACCTCGAAAAGGTCTTTAAGAAACTATTGTCGAAGTGTAATCTTATCCAGCGAAACTAGTAGTCTGCCAACCCAAAAATGCGCTTGTGAGGTCTGGGTAAAGGGTAAGGGATTTAAAACCTTTCCCCCTTCCCCCTTACCCCGCTTTCGTCACGAAAGCGAACTACTAGCTTATGCTTGTCTTTTCTTGGCAAGATTATTCCGATATGTACTTTTCAATTTACAAAACTGGCATGATTGAGAGAGATTGTGCTTTAGTTGAAGACTACCCATTTGTATCGAAAGTGCATCACGTTAGGCAACAACAGCTAGTTATAGACAGTGGGAATTGTATTCACAATCAAGCATCATAGAAATGGTGGTAGTTTTTGCTCATCATCAACTATATGCTGAGATGATAGTCAATGGCTAACTCTCAAGTTGCTCATCTGTACTTTATGTTCAATGTCAAATTCACTGATTTGAATAAAACTTCTACATAAACACACACTGATGCAGTTTGATTTGCTTGAATAGCTATATTGATAGGACGTTGATCCGAAGGCAATTCACAATCCTGATTATGGCAAGTAAATTCATTGATGTTAGAGAATACACTGTCAGGGCGCACAAAAGACAGATTCATACTCGTGTTTTCCAGTTTGTCTGTAAAGAGTGTAACGATCTGACAAAACGCGAGACGTTCGGGCCTCGACCTTTATATTGCGAGAGATGTCGCCCTCCCCAAGCACCTAAGAAATCTCAGCCAACATCTCAGAAAGCAAAACCCAGACCAATGTCTTACAAAAGTGACATCGATTTAAATTGATTGAAGCCTTATGACTCAAAATGGACAATTAGAACCACCTCCGGGCACTTTCCTCTCTCCACTGTTGGAATTACGAGACTATTATGCTCGCCTCACAGAAGAGTATGAACGCCTTTTTGTGCAGGCGCGATCGCAACTCGATCATGTAGAAGCGTTGTTGTCTAACTGGTCTTTTTCTGATCCCAACAAGCAGATATCAAGACTGACGGCGGCCGATGAAACCTCAAATGTTTCCCCAGAAGGCTCTCTGCGGTTTTTATCGCCTCTTGATGACATGGACGAAATCAACTTGGTGGAGTCTCTACAGTCAGAACCCACAGACTCGGATAAGGTTGAGATCGATAATTCCTTTTCTGCTGCTGTTGATACAAAAGAGAGAAAACTTCCAACTACATCGCCAGATGCAAAGATAGCCTCAGAGAACAACGATAGTTCAACGAGGGTGGCAGAAATCCCCATGCTACCCCAGTACAATCACGCTATCTCCCGAATGGAAGCCATTAAACAGCTATTGCAAGAGCAGATAGGCACTGTCTGTCATATCGATTTTATCGTGCGATCGCTTTATGGAGAGTTAGATTCCAATTTATTCAAAGTAGTTAAAGGTAGGGTTCAATCTTCCCTCACCCAAGGTAGAGAAAGGAATTACTGGGTAACTATTCCCGATGAGCCAGGTTGTTATACTCTGGATTTAAATTTGGTAGCCCCAAGTAAACGCAATGGTGCTTCTAGAAACAAAAATAAGAAGCCTTTTGTACCCCCGCCAAAAGCAGTACCGATGCTCAAAACCTTTGAGGGTCAATTCTTAATTGATGCTCTCACCTCTCTGTTTGAAGAAAATCCAGGTAAAGTTTTCAGCGTTGCTGAAGTCATCGCCGGAATTTATGGAGAACTAGATTCTCAGCAAATTAGAGAGATTAAAAATAAGGTGTTGAATGAATTATCTAGAGGCTATCGGACAGGCAGATTCTCTAGGGTTCCTAACGAAATCGGCTTCTATACTTGGGACTCCAATCTGATATCGAAGGCTCGTTAAATTGGCATAGGGCATGGGGCATTGGGCATGGGGCATTGGGAAGAATTTACTCCCTCATCTCCCCCATCTCCCTTATCCCCCCATCTCCCTATCCCAAAACTATCCCAAAAACAGCTTGTATGCGGGATTCTTGTTTTCATCCCAATAACGATAGCCCAGATTATCGAGAAAAGCTTGCCACTCTTCCATCTCGTGGGGAGGAACCTGGATACCAACCACGATTCGTCCGTAGTCTGCGCCGTTGTTGCGGTAGTGAAAAAGACTAATATTCCAGTCGGGACTCATGGAAGTAACAAACTTCATCAATGCACCGGGACGTTCGGGAAACTCAAAACGGTAAAGTAATTCATTATGAGCCAGAGGAGAGTGCCCACCCACCATGTGCCGCAGATGTAATTTAGTTAGTTCATCGTCTGTTAAATCAAGAGTTTCAAATCCTTGAGCTTCAAAGGTTTCTACCATCTTTGCAGCATCAGCACGGTTTTGAATTTGCACACCTACAAAAATATGGGCTGTTTTTTCATCAGCAATGCGATAATTAAACTCTGTAAGATTACGGTTGCCAATACATTCACAAAACTGGCGAATACTTCCCCGTTCTTCAGGAATTGTGACTGCAAAGATTGCTTCCCGACGTTCGCCTAACTGGGCCCGTTCTGCCACAAAGCGGAGACGATCAAAATTCATGTTTGCACCACAGGCTACGGCAATTAGAGTTTGTCCCTCAATTTGTTCTCGTTCTGCGTAGGCTTTGGCAGCTGCGATCGCTAATGCACCGGCTGGTTCTAAAATGGATCGCGTATCCTCAAACACATCTTTAATCGCAGCACATGTATCGTCTGTATCCACCAGAATGATTTCATCTACATACTGCTGACATAAACGGAAGGTTTCTTCACCTACTTCTCGCACCGCCACGCCATCAGCAAATAACCCCACTTGAGACAAACGCACCCGATGTCCGGCTTTTAGCGATTGAGACATCGCATCAGCATCTACTGGTTCAACACCAATAATCTTGATTTCGGGACGCAATCTTTTCACATAAGCCCCAATCCCCGAAATCAATCCGCCACCTCCAATTGCGACAAAAATTGCATGGATGGGTTGCTGATATTGTCGCAAAATTTCCATCCCGATGGTTCCCTGTCCAGCAATTACATGAGGGTCATCAAAGGGATGAATAAAGGTCAAACCTTTTTCCACTTCTAATTCACGGGCATAGCTATAAGCATCGTCGTAGGTGTTTCCATATAACACGACAGCTCCGCCCCTCATTCTCACTGCGTCCACCTTGACTTGAGGTGTAGTTATTGGCATGACGATAATTGCTTTGGTTCCCAAACGATTGGCTGCAAGGGCAACTCCTTGAGCATGGTTGCCCGCAGACGCTGCAATTACACCCTGTGCCAAGATATCTGGTGGTAGTTGCACCATTTTGTTATAAGCACCCCGCAGTTTAAAGGAAAATACTGACTGCATATCCTCACGTTTCAACAGGAGTTGATTATTCAACCGCGCAGACAAATTTGGTGCATACTCCAGTGGTGTTTCCTGGGCAACATCATATACACGGGCAGTCAGGATTTGGATAAGGTAGTCGCAATACATGGGTGTCAAGGTGTTAGCAAATGCCGGATGAAAACTAATTTTACGTTACAAGCGATCGCACTGGTTTTATTTAATTCCATCTTTTGTAATTTTGAGTGAATAAAATTTCAATATTACTAATCCTTTTGGAATAGAAACAAGTATCAGTAATTGAGTTTTTTTAGTGGCTTAAAATTTAGTGCGATCGCTGCTAGGTTCATTTTAAAAGAGTTTCGCCAACCGTCCAGATATTTAGCTCAACAAATAAGTATAATGTTGCTTATGAACATAAGTTTTCAATTTATGATAAAGTATCGATAGAAGATTAAATTCGGCTGTGTAGTTTGTTTTTATAGATACTTGTATTACAGACCTCTCCGCATCTAAATCTCTGCACCCTCTGATTCTGGAGATATTGTATGTCAATTTACGTTGGTAATCTATCTTATGAGGTTAAAGAAGAGGATCTCCGCCACGTTTTTGCAGAATACGGAACGGTAAAAAATGTTCAATTGCCTATCGACCGAGAAACAGGTCGGATGAGAGGTTTCGGCTTTGTAGAAATGGAATCAGACGCACAAGAAACAGCAGCAATTGAAGCCCTTGATAATGCTGAGTGGATGGGTAGGAGCTTAAAAGTGAATAAAGCTAAACCCAAGACTGATGGAGGTTCCTCTGGCGGTAGAAGGGGTGGTGATGGTGGTTCCTCTCGCCGTTATTAAGGTCTCTAAAGTCTTGAGGGCAGACAAGGCCGTCTGCCTTTTTTTGTGCTTCTGTTGATTTTTGTTAGCCTAGTTTTCCGTAGGTATCGTTTTTGTAATAAGTGTAGCAGCCATGAACCCAGAAGCTAAACATATTGTTAGCGAACTAAGGCATAAGTTCTACTCTAACTTCGCTGCTTCTATGAATATGCCGGTAATCGTAACTGGTACATCTTATAGTAGTAATTCCCCGATCGCATCTTGGATGGATCGTAGGGAAAGACTGAACTATGTAAATGTATACGCTTATACTGCGCCTGATGAATTTGTCCCATTCCGTCCGTTCATTCTTCGACTGGCTATAAACAAGAGTGCTGGGAGAGTGGCGACGTTCAGAAAAGGACAAGTTTGCCGAGGTCTTAATTTGATGTGGGACTTTGAATTAACTGTGCTACCAAAAGAAATCTTAGACTTTCTTCCCTGGATAGTTAATTTAGTGGAGGCTCATGACAAAGGTTCATCCTTATTGCTACAATCACCACCTCATTCATTTGAATTAGAAGTGCCAGAGGTTGGGTTTTTTAATAACGCTTGGACTCAGAAAGCTAGGCTTCTTGCAAATTCGACAATATCTTAATACTTAGTGATTAAGTTGCTAGTTAAAAGCAACTAAAAATATATATTATCTAATACAAAAGTAGCGAATCTACTTTGGTGATTGTCCAAAATATTTGTCAACTTTTAAAACAAAATAGACAAGGTTGCACGACTGACTGCTAGAAGATTCTCCTCATTTACCAGCTAATCATGCTACTCGTGCGTTAATGCCTGATAATTAATAAGGCAATCTACAGAGAGCAAACATGCAGACTCTCCAAAAATCCCTCCCAAGCATGGGCTGCGGGACTTGGGCCTGGGGCAACCAACTGCTTTGGGGATATGACGAAAGTATGGATGACCAGTTGCAAGCGGTGTTTAACCTTTGTGTAAACAACGGTGTGACTTTATTTGATACGGGTGATTCTTACGGAACTGGGAGATTGAATGGTCGAAGTGAGTTACTGCTGGGACGATTCAACCGAGAATATCTAGGTTCAAACAAAGAAAATATTTGTATTGCGACTAAGCTTGCTGCTTACCCGTGGAGATGGACACGGCAATCAATGGTAAAGGCTTGCAAGTCATCTGCCCAACGCCTAGGAAAAAACGTAGATTTGGTACAGATGCACTGGTCAACAGCAAATTACGCCCCTTGGCAAGAGGTAGGGCTGTTAGATGGTCTTGCGGATTTATATGAGCAAGGACTGGTTAAGGGAGTAGGACTGTCCAATTATGGGCCTAAACAGCTTAAACAAGTGCAGAAAAAGTTTGCTGAACGAGGTGTTCCTATTACTACTCTGCAAGTTCAATACTCTTTGTTGTCTACATATCCTGTCACCCAATTAGGGCTTAAAGACCTTTGTGATGAGTTGGGAATTAAACTGATTGCCTACAGCCCTCTAGCTTTGGGACTGCTGACAGGAAAATACTCTGAGCAAGGCCCTTTGCCTAAAGGTATTCGAGGTCTGCTGTTTAGGCAGATATTACCAGGAATGCGCTCGCTTTTGGGATGTTTGCAAGAGGTGTCACAATCCAGAAACAAAACCATGTCACAGGTAGCAATTAATTGGTGCATCTGTAAAGAAACCATTCCCATCCCTGGAGCAAAGAGCGTAGAACAGGCAAGAGAGAATATTGGTGCTTTAGGTTGGCAATTAAACGTCAGCGAGATTGCAGAGTTAGATAAGGCGGCGGCGAATGTAGGCAAGAAAATGGTACAAAATATCTTTCAAACTAAGTGAAATTTCAACGGTAATTGATTTAATTTTGCAAAAACTTGGTTTAAGTCTGAAAATAAAAATACTTGAATTTTATATAAATCCAGACATAAATTCCTTAATTATGTCTAATAAATTAGTAACATTAATTACTATTTTCATAGTATAATACATTATCTTTTAAAAGTTATATTATCAAGAATAGATACATATAGCGGTTCAGTTAAGCCGTGGGTTTTGAGACGCGATAAATCGCCGTCTCTACAAATGTTTTGGTTTTATCTGAACTGTATTGCTCTATAATTAAAATCCCGTAGAATATATTTTCAGATAACATTTTTTAAAGACTTAAATCAATGAGTTATGTCCTAAAGTTTGCTCTGAAGAACTTGAATTTTAAAGTGTACTAGGAAAGAATGAATATTGAGTCTAACATCTTGTAGACACTCTTGGTGACAACTTAACCTTATCCAATGTCCACAGTCCGCGAAAGCGGACTTTTTTATGCAAGCTAAAGTTGTAATCGATTATTTAAGTAAATAAGCAATGAGTAGTAAGGGTTTCAAATTTTATGATGACGAGAGTGATTAAGGAGGGTTAAAGGAGAATAGAATGAGAGGATAATTACTGATTTGTTTTTACAAGAGTAGTAAACTCTTGCAAAGCTTTCTGATACTTTTTTTCACCTACCCAGAATAAATCATTATGATTGGCCTCTTCAACCCACAAATAAAGCTTTGGCGATATTGCAGCATTAAACAACTTTTCTCCATGAGCAAAAGGAATGACATCATCTGCTTTGCCATGAATCACTAGTATCGGACATTTTAGTTTTTTGATATTGTCCAGATTGGGAAATTTGTCAAAAGGTAAAATCCTAAAAGGTACTATTACTTGAAAAGCTGAAATAAACGAACTTTCAAGAATTAAACCAGCTATCGGTTTTCGCATTGCTAGGTTTACCGCAGAACCACCGCCAACCGAACGCCCCAAAACTATAATTCTTTCAGGTGGTGCTTTTAAATTTTCGGTCAAATAATTGTAAGCGCTATTAATATCTTCGTATGCGTGGCTTTCTGTCGCCTTTCCTTGACTCGTACCATAACCACGATAATCATAAGCAAAGACACTAAAACCCCATGCGTGTAATTTTTCTAGGATTTCTTTAATATCTCCTAAATCTTCAGAATTACCATGAACATAAAGAATAGTGTAATTAGCTTGATTGTTTAATAAGTATGTAGCTGAGATATTTGTATTTTCTCCACTTTTTAACTTAATAATTTCTGGATTATCCTGATAACTAGAAGGACGAGATAGAAAAATCATACTATCTGCCCGAAAATATACATATAAAGCAAAAAATATATAAATAAACATGAAAGATTTAAGCAGTCTTTGCCAAGTAAAATCACCAATTAGCAATTTTATAATTTGCTGTTTTTCCATTAGTTTTTATTTTTATTTCCCTTCAGCCTAACCATCAATGATTTGTTTATAGAACTTACGCAAAACTACACGCTGTAGAGGCAATACTCTACGATTTCTCCAACAGAGTACCCGCAGAGTATTGCCCCTATTTAAAAACCCAGTGAAAACTATTTTGATTTTCGTGCCGATTTGGGCGGTGTTCGGTGTGCGCCAAAGTACTTCTCACTGCGATAGCGCAACCACACCCGCAACACTTGCGGAATCTGCTCTTTTTGTTCTTTATTCAGTGTATTGTAAAGGGCTAATGCGCGATCGCGCTCACCCCGACAAGCAGCATTATTGTGAGCATCCCAATAGCTGCGGGCTACCCGAATCCGCCGACAGACTTCTTTAATCAGTTCTTCTCCTGTGATTGGAACATCCTGCTTTGCCATACTCAGATGCGATAAATTTCTAATGCCATTGCACTTGTGTACAGGTTATGAGTGTTACAGGCTGGTACTTATTTGGGAATACTCTGAATTAGGAGTGATAAGGAAGGCGATCGCGCTAACACTTTTAATTCAAATGTACTATATCACCTTATAACCACTCCTATCTTACAAAAAAGACGTATCAATACTCACTAATCTACCAGGACTAACTAAGATGGGATTTACTGAAGATATTGTCAAGCTGTCTGAACAAGTGCGTAAGCGATTTGACCAAGTTGTTGGCGAAGAAGCTACTAAGATGGCGTTGATTGTTCCTTTTTTAAGCGCTCTTGGCTACGATGTCTATGATCCTAGCGAAGTCATGCCGGAATACGTAGCAGACTTTGCTACTAGAAGAGCAGGACAGTTTGAAAAAGTAGATTACGCCTTAGCTATTAACGGTACTAAAGTTATGCTCGTAGAGGCAAAAGCCCGTGGTCAAAAAGCTGAGGCACATGATGGGCAACTGAGCAAATATTTTAATGCACTTCTGACAACAAAAGTAGCTATTGTAACTAATGGGATTGAGTACCGTTTCTTTACAGACTTGCGTGATAAAAATGTCATGGACAAGGAGCCATTTTTTACTTTTAACATCCTTGAATATGATTCCAAAGATATTGATAACCTCAAATTTTTTCATCGTGATAATTTTGAGGTTGCAGCTATTACCAACCATGCTGAAGAAATGGTTTATGTAAAAGGCATGACTCAGCTTCTAGGAAATCTTTTACGTTCTCCTTCTGAAGAATTTGTTCGCTTTTTAGTGGCTGAACTTGGTACTGTTGCTCCTAGTTATGAAATTCAAGGTCGAATTACTGGTAAAGTTATTGATAAATTCAGACCAATTGTTAAAAAGTCAATTCAGGGAAGTTTAGTAGAGTTAATGACTCGCTCACTTAGCCAAGAAATAACTCCGCCTGTTGAAATTGAAGTAGAACAAGAGATTGAAGAAGAGGAAAAACAACAAGAATATCAAGAATCGAAAATAGTAACAACGGCTGAAGAAATCGAAGCTTTTGAAAAAATTAAAGCAATTACGAAAACGTTAATGAGTTACAATTTTGAACTCCAATATAAGGATACAGCTTCATACTTTGGTATCAATCTTGGCAAAAGTACTTGGTGGTTTCTGAGACTATATCTATCTTCGCAGAAAAAAAGTTTAATTACTCGGCTAAGTGTAGATGAAGTAAAGTCGCTAGTTTCAAACTTTGAAGTGCAGGAAGTAACAGCTTCTCTGGGGGATGCTGCATCAAAAGTAATTATTTCCTCCATTAGTGATTTCGATAAGCTGACACCATTGATTCTCAGATGTTACGAAACAGAAGCAGCCAAGCATCAAACATTCATCCCGGATGTAATCAGAATGGAAAAATCAGCTTAACTCAAGGTATCTAATACAAAACTCCATCTACCCAACCATTTTTTTGCTGTTTCCCATTCTGAGTGTGGAATATTTGTAGACAAAAGCAGATTGGGAATAACAGCATACTAAAAAGACAAAGTTATTAAACTAATTTTTTCATCAGATTTTATTTTTGCCTGCCAGTAAATTAGCGATCGCAGTACTAATCGGCTAACCTCTAAATATTTAAGACAAAAAAGTGGCTCTGCAATCAGCAGAACCACTAAAGCTTTCGCAAATCTGTTATAAATTAACGAACTGCCCCTTGAGCAGAAACAGTATCAATGGGTTTCATCAGGTACAGCCGCAATAACTGCCAGCCATTGGAGATGTAAAGTGGCAGTTTTTGGAAGAATTGCAGGAATTTGGGAGTGCTGGAATTAGCGATCGCACCCAGCTTCTCGTTATTGCTGATACAAGTATCCAATCGCTGATAAAACTCAGGATTCTCTACATCCAGCATTAGCGGGAACACGCGACCGGCGTTTTCGTTAGTCTTCTGAATTACATGAATGTCGTATTCTCGTGCATCCAATCCCAGGGTTGCATAAAAGTCCTTGCGTTGGATGTCATTGAGATACATTGTCGCAAATACCGACAACAGGAAGAACCGACTCCACAGCCGTGCTTTCCAATCATTCAATATTTGTGGCTGGGATTTCATGATGGCATCAAAGAAATCGCCGTGGCGGTTTTCATCTTGACACCAGTTTTCAAAGAACCGGAAGATTGGATAAACCCGGTCTTCGGGATGTGCTTCTAAATGGCGATAAATGGTGATGTAGCGCCAATAACCGATCTTCTCAGAAAGATAAGTAGCGTAAAAGATGAATTTCGGTTTAAAGAAGGTATAATTGCGGCTCTTAGTCAAAAACCCTAAATCTAAAGACAGATTAAAGTCCGACAAAGCTTTGTTCAAAAAGCCAGCGTGACGTGCTTCATCCCGTGACATCAGGTTAAAACACTCTGCCAAGACGGGGCTTTTTCCTTTCAAGCGACGGCCAAGTTCTTTATATAGCAAAAAGCCGGAAAACTCTGCTGTACAGGAACGTTCTAGAAACTCAACGAACAATTTGCGAGTTTCCCCGTCAATATGATCCCAGGATTGGTCAAACTCCGCATCCCGAACAAAGTGATGGCGGTTGTAGTCAGTGCGGAACTCTTCGAGAATGGCTTGTAACTCGTCTTCATTGACGGAGATATCCATCCGCGCCATTTCATCAAAATCGGTAGTATAAAACCGAGGTGTTAACAGGGTTTCTTTTGCCGGGACTTTAATCCCTGGCCGGATTTCTTCAAAGCCTGGTTTTTTGAGGGAATCTACCATGTCTTGATTGCTCTTTCGTCTTTATTATCTTAAGTAGACCAGAAAGCCAAGGTTAAAGCTCTGGCAAGGCGTAACAGCCCACAATAATCCAATTGTATAAAGTTTAGTCTACCAAGGTGCGGGTGAGAAATTTGTAAGTAAAAGATTAAGAGTTGCAACAATCATTCAATATTTACGGAATCAAAAATCGCAAATTAGTAGTCAAATAAACGTAGTTCGGTGATTAGCAGGGTTTTGATCGAGTGGAGTAGCACGCATTTTTTGTATTTTAAATCACTATAATCTCAGTAACTTTCTGTAGTTGCTACTACAACATAGAAAACCCATTTTAGACAACAAAAGCAAATCCAAAGGGTTGAAAACAAGATGAATCTTGAAAACAATCAGCATAAAGACCGACTGCTTGTCTCTTACATTTTGTGTGCAGCATTCTTTTTCGGATTAGGAGGACTGCACCGTTTCTACAATGGCAAAATCGGGACTGGTTTGTTGTGGCTGTTGACTGGTGGTGTCTTTGGGATAGGGCAGTTCGTAGATTTGTTTCTCATGTCCAACATGGTTGACGAATACGAACACAACCTGAGACTAAAAGCAGGTATATCTCCCTTTGGAGTGCCGTTGAATCAAGCAGTGGTTGCCTCTCAAGTCCAACACCCAACAGGCAACCAACTGATGATTAAACTGATTGAAGCGGCGGAAAGCAAGGGTGGTATTTTAACTGTTACTCAAGGCGTGAAGTTCACGGGCGCTAGCTTTGCAGAAGTGGAAGCTACTCTCAATGAGATGTACAAATCAGGTTATGTCAAAATAGATAACGACCCCAATACTGGAGCCGTTATCTACCATTTCCACGAACTTTAAATTTTCATTTGTCCTTTGTCATTTGTCCTTTGTCCTTTGTCCTTTGTCATTTGTCCTTTGTTAAAAACCAATGACTAATGACTAATGACCAATGACCAATGACCAATGACCAATGACCAATGACTAATTTATACCTAGCCACTTTTGACCGTCCAAGCGCTGAACTAAGCCAAATACCAACAAGTCGAGGGTAATTTTGCGCTCATCGATTAAGAAGGACTCAAGAGTGCTAGGTTTTTTGCCTTCATTACAGGAAAATCCCTTTTTCCCTTGAATATCTTCTTCGGGGAAATACAGGTTAAACTGACGCAAACCAATTTCTTTCCAACTGCCGATAATTTGCCAGCATTCTTCAGCAGATTCAAAGCCAGTAATTGGCACTTTCTGCTTGGCAAAAGACACTTGTAAATCTTGCACACCTTGTTGAGCGATCGCTTTTTGTAAAGCTGGCAAGTAGTCTTGCTCGATAAACTCTACAAACGGCTTATCTTCAACAGATGGGGCTTTTTCCTTTTTGGCGGCTTTAGCGGCGGGTTTTTCTTCGGTTGCGGCGGGTTTTTCGCCTACTGCGGCTTTAGCTGCGGCTGCGGGTTTTTCTCGCTTGGGGGGTGTAGCGGTTGGTTTAGCAGCGTTTGGATCTGGCGCGTTGGCAGTAGGAAGGTCTGTGGCTTCAGGTGAGTCTGTACTCGGAGCGTTTTCTTCAGCCACACTGGGAGCTTGCTTGTCAACAGTGCTGGGAGCTACTTCTCCCGCTTGATTGTGATTGGTTTGGTCTGCCATTGCTCAGGTCAATCCTTTAATCTAGCTTTGGGAGCGATCGCTCACCTTGATGTATCGGGTATTTTTATTTTGACATACTAGTGCAGCAAGGCAGTAATAACTGTACAGTTAAAAATAACGCCAAGGCATAGGGTATAAGCTTTCTTGCCTTCTATTCCCTACCCCTTCAATTTTAGATTTTAGATTGTTCAATCCAAAATCCAAAATCTAAAATTCTTCCGCCTCATTCAAATCCCCTTGAATCCCATATCAGTTTCTACTTGTTGCTGTGCCGGAATCGAACTCACTTTGCCAGACGCAATGCTAGAAGTCTTACGCCAAATTCCCAGTTGGCTCAAAAATATGCCTACTAAAATCACGCTACCGCCAATATATTGAGGCAAGGTAGGGGCTTCACCCAAAATTAAATAGGCTGCTAAGATGCCCACAATTGGGCCAAATGAGCCAATTAAGGAAGCCGTAGATACAGTAGAAGTTTTCAAGCCTTTAATCAAAAAAGACTGGCCTAGCACCACAATTAACCCACCGTAGAGAAACATCCATTGCCATAAGAACGGTGAGAGGACATCAGCAAAATGATTTTTGCCATAGAGGACTAAAGCAATGAAGAAAAAGATTATGGTTCCTAGTCCAGTCCGAAAGATGCTATAGATTCCCAAAGGGATCTGTGAAAGATATTTCTTACCAATAATCGTAGAAGCCGTTGCAGCTATAGATCCTACTGCTGCTAAAAGTTCCCCTATGCCTAAATTGAAACCTCCCATATTCATCATGGCTTCTGTTGGAGGTTGAAGGATGATAGTTAGGATAACACCGACAAACGCTGCGATCGCTCCGATAAATTCCCAAATATTTACCCGTTCCCTCAACAACCAGACTGACAAAGCTAGAGTTAGAGGCGGTTCCAAACGTCCTACCAAGATGACATTATTTACCCCTGTGACCGAAAGTGCCTGGAAAATTAAGCCAGGGGCTAACGCTCCCGATAAAATAGCGACTGCTGTTAAACTGACCCAATCCGTCCTTGAGAGTTGCTTCAAAGTAGCTTTGTTCCACTGTCGCCCATAGATGAGGATCAAAAGTATCAAGGCGCAAAGGTTTCCCACAAATAAAACATTACATAAAGAAATCGGATTACGTTCCCCGATAAAATGTTCAGCACCGATTTCTGTTAGCCTTCGGGTAACTGCGCCAGATGCTGCAAAAATTAGCATTGCTAGCCAGAGATATGTTTGTCCTGAAACTCTATGAATTAAGCGATGTGGTCTTTTGGGCCTAGTCACAATAGCATCACTGCAATAAAAGCATTGCTCATTATAAGTTGCCGTCACGCAGTTCAGAATGAGGTTTTGTTGAGAAAATACTTAAATTATGCTGTGATTTTGAGTTACCATCATTGCCTGAGAAAGTGCTGAGAATCAACTAAATTTTCTCAAAGGATAAATTCATGAAAATAGTGGCTTAGTTTCAATAAGTTCTCACTCCCACCTGAGATGCTTGAGATGTTCAGGATAAAACAGAAAAGAGAGTCACAAATGAAACTCGCACCCTTACTTACAAGTTTTGCTTTGGTTGGTTTTTTCACAGTTTGGGACGTACCATTAAAAGCGATCAATCCGTCATTAGTGCAGGCATCGGCAGCCGAAGAATTGTCTGTAACACAGAAACTAGATTTGCTTACTAAAAGTAAGGGTCAGATTGGTAGTGGTGATCAACTACGTCGTTTCTTTTTTGCTGACTTGGAGCCAATCGGTATCCAGTTAGGTGGTGCAGGTCATGTAGTTAACCTTTATAACAAAGCCAATGATGTCACATTTGCTTACTGTTCTCACTACGATGTGATTGTAGCGATTAAGAAGGGTAAGGTGACAAAATTTGAACCCAGCGAAGTGAAGTAATACTAAATCCATTTTCTAATTAATATTTGCTAAGACCAGAGGAGCAATTTGATTACATCTAGGACTTACGCAAAACTACACACGGTAGACGCAATTCATTAATTGTCTCTACCAGAAAATCAATGTTTTGGCTATTTTTGCGTAAGTTCTGACATTTATTTAGGTTGCGATGTCTGACAAGACACTACTTTGCATCTACGATCTAGAACTCTTGAACAAGGGGTCTAGACCAGATGTGTTTCAACTCTTCGTCCCCTGGAAAAGGACATAGGTTGCTTCTCTGACAGTCAACCGCTTTTGATCCGTACTGGGAGAATTGGCCACTCGTCCAGCTATAAAAAGTGATCCCTTTGCCATAGCCGAAATAGCGTAGTAGCGCCCATTGTGAGAGGTTAAGCTTATAGAGCTTTTGTCAATAAGCAAATAGTACTTAAAAATATGCTAAAAATCGGGCTAATCAACAGAATTTTTAGGCTAGCGATCGCATCATATTTAAAAGCATCATTCGTTCTTGCAATCAAAATACGGAATTGCATATACTGTCTCCTCACTGGCAACCCTAAATTTAGATATCTGAAGAATTACGAGTGTTAATGAGAAATGCCATACTGTTTTGCCTGCATATTCCATAGTGCGGTATATTCGCCTCCACGCTGTAAAAGTTCCTGATGAGTACCATCCTCAATTAAATGACCAGATTTGAGAACTAAGATTCGGTCAGCTATACGCACTGAAGCCAGTCGATGGGTAATCAAGATTGTAGTCTTACCCTCAGCTAGCTCAATAAAGCGAAGGTAAAGATCACACTCACTGCGGGGGTCGAGTGCAGCAGTAGGCTCATCCAATAGCAAAACCTGGGCTTCTTGGCGGACAAAAGCACGAGCTAGAGCTAACTTTTGCCATTGGCCTCCAGAAAGTTCTGTACCGCCAAACTGCTTGCCCAGTGGTGTAGCCTCCTTTGTAGGAAAATGATCGACTAGTTTGACAATATCGGCTTTTTCAATCGCGTATTTGAGAATGTCTGGATGCTCTAGAGCAGCTAGGTTTCCTAAAGCGATATTTTCCCCCAGCGTCAGCGCATAGTGACCAAAGTCTTGAAAAACTCCAGCAATTTGCTGCCGCCATTGCTCTAAATTTAAATTTCTGAGGTCTATACCATCGACTAGAATACATCCTTGCGTTGGATCGTATAGCCTGGTTAACAGCTTGACTAAAGTAGTTTTCCCTGCACCATTTTCTCCTACTATGGCTACTGTTTGTCCAGGGAAAAGGGTAAAAGAAATATCTTGGAGTGCTAATCTACCATCTGGATAGTAAAAATCAACTTTTTCAAAAGTAATACCTGAACGAATCGGAGTCGGTACTTTTTCTCCAGGTACGCTCAGTAGCATGGGGATTGGACTGTCAAGAAAATTGAAAAACTGTTGCATGTAGAGAATATTTTCAAACAGATCCAGCCAATTAGCCACCAATCTTTCAAGGTTATTCTGGAAGTAAGTCAATGACTGTACAAATAAAAGTACACTGCCTGGACTGAATTCTCCTTTAAAAGCTTTCTGTACCACCCAGTAGAAAGAAAAACCATTTCCCAAAGTGCTGAGGATAGCTAGACTAGACGACCAAAATGCTTGCTTGTCCCTCAGATAGCGCATAGATTGATGTAAAGACTGAAATGCTTGCAGATAACGCTCGATAAAAAAGGAACCTAGCTTAAATAACCTGATTTCTTTGGCATAGGTATCAGTAAGCATCACCGAAGTGTAATATTCCATTCTTCGAGCTTGGGGACTGTTCTCAAATAAATTTAGCCAAATAGCTTTGCCATACTGAGAAGAAACCACTATCTGGGGTATAGTTGCGATCGCTATCACCAGTGGTATCCAAAAAGCTAGAGGAACTAGTAACCAAACTATCACTATTAAGGTCACTAAAGATCGACCTGATTCAACCAAATTTTCCAGTAAATTCAGTGGTTTATAGCCAACTTGTTGTTGCAACAGTTGTAGCTCATCATAGAACAGAGAATCTTCAAAACGGCTCAAATCTGAAAAAGTATCAGCTTTCCGCATTAATAATAAGCTAATGTGAGCCGTTAACTTGTCATTGAGATTTCCTTGCAGTGCCAATACCCAAGGATACAGCAGTGATTCTAGTAGCAAAGCTCCAACCCATCCTGCTACCAAAGGGGCAAGAGTTGCATAACCTAATTCTCTACCAGATATTAAGGCTGTTGCTACAGTATCTACCACTAGCTTGGTTATCCAAACACTTATGGCAGGAAGAAAACCTTGTAATACCGTGACAGCAATCAACAAGACTATTTCTCTGGGTGCTGCTGTCCATAATAAAGGTAAAGAACGAAATAAAGCTTTAGTGTAGCCTGCAAGCCAAACTCTTAAATCGCTCATCAATTAAACCTAATTTTTTATTCGAGTATCAAGTAAATAAGCTTGATGCCAGTATTTAAAACCTATCTTATATATTCCCCTAACTTAAAATTCGCTATCAGCGCTATTACAAAATGGTTTTTTACTGTCAGTATGCTTTTTCTTTTAAAGTCTCTCTAGCTTTTCTGCATCAGTAACCAATGCAGAAAGTAATATTAGGCGCTATCCAAAATAAAGATAATCCTACTTAAGAAATAAAAATATTACTATCAAGACTAAAAACAATATTACTTAGGTATGAATAAAAAACTCTAGAAAAAGATAATGTTATAAGAGTTAGATGATCAAAAAAAGAGAATGTGACGCTAAAAGTAGCAAAAGCATTCTCAAAGACTAGGTTTTAGGGAAGATAAATTCCATGAGACAATACAATTACGTCGAGATATTCCTCCCTGTGGCGACCTCCTGAAAAAGGAGGTACATAAATTATAAGTCTTTTTTATTCAGGGTTGGAAGGATCTTTAAATGATTAAAATTTTAATCAGACTGTATTGTCCTAGGTGATATTTTCCTTAACTTGCCAAAAAGTGATTTTGATCTTTTGTGGATTAGTTAAGATTCTGAATAAAAGACTGAGTGTTTTTGTTTACCTATAACCGGATGTAAATGATAGTTAGACATTAACCGCCATCTCGTTTTTTGATCATACTTTACATTCGCTAGTTCCAACATCAATTCTTCCGTGAAAGCTGATTGAGACATGAAGATCATTACAGCTTTTGACTGACTCGAATGCAGATTTAAAAACAGGCTAATGAATTTAATTTCAAAGGAATGAGTAACCATGCTTGCAGAAAAAACACTGACCCAACAAACAATAGATATGCGTTTAGAAGACAAAGCAGACAAACTTGAACAACTGCTGTTGTCCGATGAGGAAATTGCAGCTTTAGAAAAGTTAGCAATGCCAGGAATGTTTGAATCTGAGACTAGTCAAAGATGGTTTGCTAATTGCGGTGGATGTGGTGGATGTGTCGGATGTAGGGGATGCGGATGTAGGGGATGCGGATGTCGAGGATGCGGATGTCGAGGATGCGGATGTCGAGGATGCGGATGTCGAGGATGCGGATGTCGAGTTGCTGAAGGTGGAACAATATCAGGTGTGCTAGACGACACCGATGAGGTCGGTTTTGGATACTAAATAAGCTGGAAATAGAACAGCAATTCCGTCATTTTAGAAACCAATTTTTTTAAGTTTAGAGCCACAATATCTGGCTTTAAAAGTTAAAAACCCTGTCTTTTAAGTTGTTTTTTTGCATTCATCAATTTTATAGCTGCAAAAGCAGGGTTTTTCATTTTCTCAATATTTTTGGATACAACCGAGTTTTCAGATTTTTCTATTTCTTTGATGGAGCTTGGGATAATAAAACAAAGCCTATGAAATTAAATGATGCTCAACGCCTGCGTCTACTAGAACACGTTGTCGTTCACACTATGCGGTCAGATTGCAATGGCGAAGAAACTATGATATTCAATACGAGGCGGCGAACCCTGACAGTGAAGGGTCAAGCACTGCATGATGTAGAAAAAATTGTTTTACCTTTATTAGATGGTTCCCGAACAATAGGAGAAATTCGGGCGGCAATTTGCGAAAAGTTGACAGATTCTTCACTAAATCAATGTTTAGAGTTTTTGATGGACAATCGTTTAGTAGATGAGTTGCTGGAAGATCCAGTTGATTTAGATAGTCGTACATATTTACTTCCTCAAATCAGCCTCTATCATGAGCTAGGCTTTAAGCAAAAAGATGCCCAGAAGCACTTAGCGAACGCGAGGATTGCTGTTTTTGGACTCGGAGGTTCAGGGTTGATAGCTGCAATTAATTTGGCTAGTGCTGGTATCGGTTTTCTCCGCCTATGTGATGATATCTGCACATTTTCATCTGATTTACCGATGATGTCAGGCTCAGTCTTTAATCAAATAGGTGCTTTTCGAGTTGTGGAAGCAGCTCGACAAATCGAGGCGATCGCAAAAGTAACTCAAACTGAAACTGTGACAGATCCTTTAACTAACGACGAAACAGTAAATGCTTTGCTTGAGGACGTTGATCTGGTGATTGTCGCCACCGATGCCGTATCTGTCAATCTCGCTTATCGCCTGAACAGACTATGCCTGAAGATGCAGCGCCCATTGCTACCAGGTGGCGCAGTTGGTGTTGAAGGAACTTTTGGGCCGCTAGTCTTTTCTCAGGATGGCCCTTGCTATCTTTGCTATCGGATGCGGTCTATTGCCTGTGCCAAGCTTCCAGAAGCGGAATTCGCTATTGAGCAGTTTCTCGACCGAGAACGCCGTTCTCAACCGCGTTTGCGAGAAAACTTACCGATCGCGCAGATGTTGGTTGGTAGTTATCTGGCTCTTGAAACAGTGAAGATGTTGCTCGGTTTGCCAATCGCCACTGACGGTAAATTACTGCATCTAGACTTGCTCGGCACAAAGCTGACTCACAACGTTGTGCTGAAGAAACCTGGTTGTCCACATTGTTCAGGACAGGAGAAAACAAAGTGAATGCAGCGATCGCTAGTCCACGCTGGCGCGATTTAGTTAGCCCGCATACGGGAATCATCCGAGCCATTGATAGATTTACCAAGCCTTATACAGAGTTTGATCTGCCAGTTTTGTGGCAAGCCGAATTAGCAAATTTCCAACTTCGCAAACAGCAGGATGATTTACGCTACGGCGTAGGTAGGGGCATGACTGATGAACAAGCAATTTTTGGTGCAGTTGGCGAAGCAGTAGAGCGCTACTGTGGTGGTATTGTAGATTATCGGCAACTGATTGTCAGTAGCTACGCAGAATTAAGTCATTGCGCCGTCCATCCTCCAACTTTTTTCTCTTTTTCTGACAAACAATACTCTGACCCCAATTTTCCATATTCACCTTTCGATCCGGCAACGCAGACTTCGTGGATACCTGCCCTTTCTCTAGCAAGCAACCTACAGGTTTTAGTTCCAGCATTTATGGTTTATTTCGACTGGGATAGCAATCTACCAGGAGATTATATTTTACCGGTCACTTCTAATGGTATGGCTAGTGGCCCAACTCTTGAGTTTGCTGTTTGCAGTGGCTTGTGCGAGTTGATTGAGCGCGATGCTTTTATAATTACATGGTTAAACCGCCTACCTGCCCCACGCATTTATTTCGCTCACCGTCCAGGAATTGAGACGGAAATTTTAAGCCACTACGCCCGATTTGGCATTGAGCTAGTTACGTTCTATTTGATTACTGATATTCAGATCCCAGTTGTGATGGCAATGTTAATTGACCGTTCAGGTAAAAGTCCATCTGTTACAACTGGTCTAGGATGCCATCTCGATGGATCAACTGCGCTTCGTAAGGCAATTTTTGAAGTTTGCCAAGCCCGTTTTGGTGATATAGAACGCATGGCTAGCGGCACTGGGATTAATCTCAATAAATATGAAGATGTGCAGAATTTGGACGATCACAGCGCTTTTTTCTACAAAACGGCTCGGCTACGCGAGTTGGCATTTTTGTTGGAGCATGACCAATACCTAACGGTTGAAGATTTACCAACTTATGCATCTTCAGTAGAGGTAGAAAAATTGCAATCGGTCATCGCCAGGTTGCATTCAGTGGGTGTTGAACCTTATTTAGTGGAAATTACAACCCCTGATATTGAGTCGCTCGGTTTTCGAGTAGTGCGGACTTTAGCCAGTGAACTAGTCCCAATATATTTTGGCTATGGACTAGAGCCATTGGGAACTCGGCGGTTGTTCAAGGTACCAGAAAGGTTAGGTTACGGTGAGCGACGTACCGCAGATGACCTAAATCCGTGTCCACATCCTATGGCTTAATACGATTTTAGATTTTGGATTAGGAATTACTTTCTTGTCGCAATCATTTTTTGACGTTGCATAAATGCGGGATGAATTGGCGGGTGCATTGATAAATCCTTCCAAATTTGGCTAAATCATCCCATGATTCAGCAACTCCCATTTTTTAAATTGGCTTAAAACGAGGAAATCAGCGTAATGTACACAGCCAATGAGCCACTGGAGTTAGCTCTATTGTATCATTTGAACTCTCCAGTACCTAAAAGTTCTGTCAAGCGTGTTCCGGCTACTGAACTGCGGTATATGCCGGAGGCTCCTTTTCTGGAACTTCCAAAAGCACCACACGATAACCTGCTGAGTAAGCTTTTAGAGCGACGGTCTTCTGTGCGATCGTTTGATAAGTCGGTCATGCCAATGATCACATTAGCTCAGTTGCTTGATGCAGGATGCGGTCTCAATGGGCTGCGTCAAACAGATGGTTATACCTATGAAGCCCGAAACTCACCGTCTGCGGGAGGACTTTATCCGATTGAGATTTTTGTATCGACACAAGCGGTAGAAGGTTTAGCAGATGGATTATATCACTACGAACCACGCGGTCATGGCTTACATCGGGTGAATGATGCAGTACCAACAGACTTTGTAGAATCTTTATTGCAGCAGGATTACATTGTAAATGCCAATGCTCTGTTTCTGTTCACATCTGTTTTTATGCGCTCAATGTGCAAATACGGTGCGCGTGGCTACCGTTTTGCACTTTTGGAAACTGGTCATCAAGCTGAAAATATATGTCTAATGGCTGTGCAATTGGGGCTGGATAGTCTGTGCATAGGTGGATTCTATGATATGAGTCTGAACGCCATGTTGGGTATTGATGGGAAGCGCCATGCGGCACTTTATTGTGTCGCCGTCGGTACTGCGAAGAAGTAGTGTGCGCCAAGTTCCCTGCCCCATTCCCCTTGCCTCTTCGTTGACTTAAATACCTCTTAATGCAGCTATGGGATCGAGTCGTGCTGCTTTTCTGGCTGGCGCTACACCAAAGATTAGACCAATGCTACCAGAAACGCTGGCTGTGAGAAATATTGCTCCTATTGGTACTGATGGTTGTAAGGGGGAGAACATAGCAACTATAAGTGCGCCACTAACGCCAATACCAGTTCCGACTAAACCGCCTGCTACGGACAGGATAATCGCCTCAATTAAGAATTGGGTAAGAATTGCTTTTTCTGTTGCGCCTATTGCTTTGCGTAGTCCAATTTCTTGGGTACGTTCGGTGACAGAAACTAGCATAATGTTCATGATGCCAATTCCACCAACGAATAAAGATATACCTGCGATCGCCGCCAAGACTAAACTTAAATTTATCGTCACTTGATTGATCAAGTCTTGGACTGACTTATTGGCGGCAACTGTGAAATCTTTTCTGCCCCGTCTGCGTGTCAGAATATTAATTGTTTGAAATGCCGCTGCGCGAATGCTATCTTGATTTTTTGCTGACAGTTCTAAGTAGTCGATGGGAATACCATTAGGCGATCGCCTACCCACTAGCTGATCTGCCATAGTACTAATTGGCACGTAAGCTATATCATCGGGGTTATCCCCCATAAATGCACCTTTAGCTTGCATAATCCCAATAACTTGAAAACTCAAGTTATTCATCTGTAGTAACTGACCGATGGGATTTTCATTACCAAAAAGTTTCCGCGCAACTACTGGCCCTAAAATCACCACCTGAGAATTTTGATTTAGCTCGATAGGGTCAAAAAAACGGCCTTGATGTACCTGGAGATTGCGGACATAAAGAATTCCTGGCGTTGTACCTGTAACATTAACTTTACTGATGCGTCCCTGACGCGATAATAGCAAGTTGCTGCTAATTTGCGGGGCAACTTCTCGCACGGCGGGAGCCATAGTTGCGATCGCTTGAGCATCTGCCAAGAACAGTGAAGGCACATCAGAGCTTAACCCCTCTAGATTATCGCCACCAGCGAACACTGATAGTTGATTTGGCCCCAGAGACTCCAACTTTTCTTGCGTAAATTTTTGCGCCCCTTGCCCAATAGCGATCATTGTAATCACAGAGGCATTGCCAATGATAATACCAAGCATGGTCAACATGCTACGGAGCTTATTTGCAGCCAATGTTTTGACTGCCATTTGTGTACTTTCTAGTAAATTCATAATAATTCGTAATTCGTAGTTCTGAGTCGATAATTACAACTAGGGAAATATTGTTGAATGATCGAAAAATATCAGTACCAATTGAAGATTCGGCTATTCTAAAATCCAATTTTATCTACACCTTCAATTTTTTCTGTACTGGGGGGAGACATTAACACGCGATCGCCTTTCTGAAGTCCTGCCAAAACTTGCACTTGATCACCACTAGTAGCACTTACTTTCACTGGTTGGAAACTGGCAGCATTTTGACTATCAATAACATATACCCCGGTTTGACCATTGGGCTGAGTTGTTACAGCCGCCAGAGGAATTACTAGAGCATTCTTAATAGTCTGACTGTGGAATGTCAGGCGTACATTCATTCCTGATTTCAACTTGTCTTGCCCATTCGATAAAACTACCTTAACTCGAAAAAAAGTGATATTGTTTTCCTGCACTGCTCTTGGTGCAATTAGACTTACTTTTCCTTTGAAGGTTTCATTAGGATAGGTGTCTGTTTGAATATCTACAAACTGACCGCGATTGATTTTGGCAATGCTAGCTTCAGGAATTCTGGCTTCAATTTCTAAGCCACTAGAGAGTTCAGCAATTGAGGTCGAGGTTGCACCTTCAGTATTAGAAGCTGATGTGGTGGGTGTAACAAAATCCCCTTCTTGGGCAAAGCGACGGGTAATAATTCCCGCAAATGGGGCACGGATGATAGCATTATTCAACTGACTTTGATAAAAAACTAACTGAGCTTTAGCCTGTGCTACCTCGGCTTCAGCTTGGGCAATTTCCTCGGGACGTAATCCATTTTTGGCTTTCTTCAAACTTTCGCGTTGTTCTTTGAGCCGTGCTAGTTCTGCTTCTAAGTTAGCTCTAGCTTCTTGTTCTTTAGTGACAAACTCTTCAAAGGCATTGCGGGAAATAGCACCCTCTTGTACCAACACTTGATTGCGTTGCATCTCTACGATTGTTCGATTCAATCGAGTTTGAGATGCAGCTACTAATGCTTCTGCGGAAGCAACTCTAGCTTTAGATTCAGCAATGTCTTCTTGTCGAGTGCCAGCAACCTTTTGTTTCAAATCAGCCACAGCTTTATTTAGTGATGCTTGATACTGATTTACCTGTGCTTGTAATCTTTCACTATCCATAAGGGCAATAATTTGTCCTTTTTGGACGCGATCACCTTCATTCACATACAATTTAGCAATGCGTCCAGAATCTTCTGGGCTAAGATTGATTTTTTGTAATGCTTGCACCACTCCATTAGCTTGAATCTGCACTACCCAATCTTTAGTTTGCACTAAGATAGTTTGACTAGTTAAATCTGGCTGGGAGGAAGTTTCTTGAGTTTTCCAGTAAACTGTCGCCATACTTCCCAAGGTGCTGGCTAACAAGATACCGAAAATCCAAGGACTAAATTTCTTCATCCGATTATACAGTTTGATGTAGCCACTAAAATTAACTCCTGATAAGTCTTGTATAAATAAAGTATCAATAACAAAAACTTACTAGAAACAAAAATTGATATTTTTAATAGCGCAATAGATTGCCATACAAGTGACTTGCAAAAAATAAATTATTCCAAATTATTTTTAGATTTGTAGAAGCGCAAGGCCTTGCACCCCTAGGGATATTTTTTAACTGGAAGTCTCTAACTGTTATTAACTCATCCAATTTAACAAATTATTGCCATCAGATTGATTGTTAATTAATGGGTTTTTACCATCTCCCTTACCAAGTCTGATAATTTGCACAGCAATCTCCATAGCAACCCCACTCACTTAGAACTTGCTGTTTTCAGTAGATATTTCTGTCAGCACTTCAGCCTTGTTGGCAATTTTGTCTGACATACATAATTTTGCCTTAAATTTGTCTAAAAAATTATTAACTCTCTACTATTACTTATAAATAATCTATTTCTTATTTAAATTATTCCCTGGTTATATTTTAATAAGCTGAAATTCCAACTTTCGGTTATCCAAAAATCTACCTATTGCAGTACATCTGTCTGCAAGGATTTACATATTGGTGCAATAGTTACTTTTTGGTAAACATGGCTCTAAATCCTGATTCTTCGGCTAGCAGCTTCATTTGACATAGCTAAATCCCTGACAATACATCCTTTAGGTTAGTATTTCCAAGTTTTCATGCTATCTAACAATTAAAGTGGCGTAATCCAATAAGTAATGCCTCGGATAAGTAGTTTCTTAAAACCAAATAAAGGTAAATTCTCTTCATCTAAACCCACATAAGTCCAATGTGGAACATCATTTTCTACTGTTTGAAACCAACCATTTTGATTAAGAGCTTTTCTTTGTTCTTTACTGCCTACGCGTAAATCAATGGCTAATCCCCAGAGATGTTGTGAAGTTCCGGGAGGTGCAACCAAGCCGAGAATTTTTGTTTCTTTGCCCTGTTGAACTTTTGCCAAAATTTGATTATTAGCATATTTTTGCCAAAATCTTAAATTCGTGTTGAAAGTGCGAGTACAATCACCAGAACCATAACCAGATTTTAGCGGGATATGTTGTTGAACTCGCGCTTTATTTAGAGCATCAGCCGCCGACTTTTGTAAATAACAATCGTTAGTGCCATCAACATGACCCATTGTTAAAGTAGCTTGAAATTCTTGGGTTTCTTGTTCATTAGCAAAAATATCTTTTGGCGGCAGTTTAATTCCGACATCTTGATTTACAAAAACTGCACCATAAGCTCGCAGCAAAGTATATTCATAAGTACCAGGCTGAGGGATTGTAGGTAATTTCTGGTTAATCGCAGATAAAAAACGCTGGTTACTATTTAATTCTGGGTTGGGAATAAATGGTTTTGGTGTTATCTCTTTAGAGGTATTTATACAAGGTGATGAAACAGTTGGAGAGCATACATTTAATGGTTGTGAAGTTCTAGCAAATTGGTGGTGGGTAATCTCATTACTCGCTACTAAAACAAAAATTATTCCGATAACTATACTGATGAAACTTGCCTTTCTAATAAATCTAGTAATATCTTTTTGCTTTTTGATGGTGAGTTTCATTTTTAAATAATTACTTAGTTGATTCAAAGGTAAACGTAACAGCCTTGTCCAAATATCTATTGTTGATAAATTAAAAAAAATTTATTAGAGTCAAACTATATTTTTATACATTTAAAAAAGTATTTAATATGTTAGTAAGAAAACAATTCGTGTTAATTACTAACTATGTGAACAATAGTTGTGGTAAACAAACCGGAATGTTGTCACAAAATTTAAAAAATATAATATTTTTTATTGAATACTCAAGTTTAAAAAGAGAAACTTGTCTCTGATTGAGTACTAGTAAATTTGATAACTTTTTTATTAGAAAGTTACATCCATGAAACCACTGGAACAGCTAAAATTGAAAAGAACTCTAAGCTTGCCGATCCTGTAAGTATGACCATGCACAATTCCGTTCAATTCCAAGACGCTTTTGATGTCATAGTCGTCGGTGCAGGTCACTCCGGTTGCGAAGCGGCTCTGGCCTCTGCACGCCTCGGTTGTCGTACCCTGTTATTGACGCTCAACTTGGATAGAATCGCTTGGCAACCCTGTAATCCAGCAGTGGGTGGCCCGGCAAAATCTCAGTTGACTCATGAGGTAGATGCACTCGGCGGGGAAATAGGTAAAGTAGCAGACCGCACCTACCTGCAAAAACGTATCCTCAACTCTTCACGGGGACCTGCTGTTTGGGCATTACGCGCCCAAACGGACAAGCGCGAATATGCAGCAGTGATGAAGAATATTGTCGAGAACCAAGAAAACTTGACAATCCGCGAAAGTATGGTGACAGATTTGGTGCTGGGTGCTAATGATGAAGTCATCGGCGTTGAAACTTATTTTGGTGTAGGGTTCCAATGTAAAGCTGTCATCTTGACAACTGGCACTTTCCTGGGGGGCAAAATCTGGGTTGGCAACAAATCAATGCCGGCGGGACGCGCTGGGGAATTTGCGGCTGAGGGATTGACACAAACCCTAAATCGCCTGGGATTTGAAACCGGAAGACTCAAAACTGGAACCCCAGCACGGGTAGACAAGCGATCGGTGGATTATAGTAAAATGCTCATCCAGCCAGGAGATGAGGATGTGCGCTGGTTTAGTTTTGATCCAGAGGCATGGGTAGAACGGGAACAAATACCCTGCTACATCACCCGCACCACCGCCGAAACCCATCGTCTAATTCAAGATAATCTACACCTGTCGCCAGTTTATGGCGGTTGGGTGGAAGCGAAAGGGCCGCGTTATTGTCCCAGCATTGAAGATAAAATTGTGCGCTTTGCCGATAAGGAAAGCCATCAAATTTTTATTGAACCAGAAGGACGAGATATACCCGAACTTTATATCCAAGGGTTTTCTACAGGGTTGCCAGAAAATTTGCAGTTGCAAATGTTGCGGACTCTTCCCGGTTTAGAAAAATGTGTGATGCTGCGTCCGGCTTATGCTGTGGAATATGACTATTTACCTGCAACTCAGTGTTACCCCACACTGATGACCAAAAAGGTTGCTGGACTATTTTGTGCTGGGCAGATTAACGGCACGACAGGTTATGAAGAAGCCGCGGCCCAAGGACTGGTAGCAGGAATTAACGCGGCTAGATTTGTTCATTCTCAAGAAATGATTGTGTTTGCCCGCGAGCAAAGTTACATTGGAACGCTAATGGATGACCTGTGTACCAAGGATTTACGGGAACCTTACCGGATGCTCACCAGTAGATCAGAGTACCGCTTATTATTGCGTTCTGACAATGCCGACCAACGTTTGACAACCCTGGGACGAGAAATTGGTTTAATTGACGATCGCAGATGGAATCTATTTACCCAAAAACAAGCGAACATTACCACAGAAAAACAAAGATTACAAGCTACACGAGTCAAAGAACATGATGAAATGGGAATAGCGATCGCATCTGATACCCAACAAGCAATCAGAGGTTCAATTACCCTCAACGACTTACTGCGCCGTCCGGGATTCCATTATGTTGACCTCGACAGGTTCGGGCTAGGAAACCCCAACCTCAACCGCGCCGAGAAAGAAGGCGCAGAAATTGACATTAAGTATTATGGCTATCTCGCTAGGCAACAAAATCAGATTGACCAAATTGCCCGCCAAGCCCACCGCCAATTACCTGCGGATTTGGATTATACCACGATTGATACCCTTTCTAAAGAGGCACGGGAAAAGCTGACTCACGTAAAACCACTCACTCTTGGTCAAGCTGCACGTATCGGTGGTGTAAACCCAGCCGATGTTAACGCTTTATTATTATATTTAGAATTGCGTAAAACCAAGAGCCAGCATGAGTTTCCAGCGTTAGCTTAACAAAAACTTGATAAAGACTGAGTATAGTAGTAGGGAGGGAGATTGGTATGATAGATGACATAACTATTAGTACTGCTATCATCAACAATCCCCAGATTCAAGTTGATTTTAATACCAACGCTCAACCAACTCGTCTCAATAAGACGGTGGATTGGATATCTCATCTGTAATCCTAATTCCCAGGCAGTAGGCGCGGCGTTTCCTCGTCCTAGCAATAACCCAGAACGTCTATGTTACAAGAAGCCAGTACCCGTCTCATAGTACCAGAACCATCAGAAGATTTAATCGCCAACGAGCCTTGGTCGATAGAAAACTATGCTGATGGTCTCATGGATGAACTCTTTGCCGATATCGACTACATTCTGGATGTTAGTGATCATCTGCCTTCTCAAACCGTTAGGCATGGTAGGCAGAACAAAGCTCAACGCCACTCGCCTCCAGAATACGTGCCTCTGCAAACAGTTACGATACCGCAGATTATTTTACCAAACGGACAGTCAGTTACTCAAAATAACAACAAGCACTTGAGTACCGTTGTCTTTGATAACGCCACCATTAAACCAGTTAGTAGAAAGCGTCAAAAAAGCAGTCGGACTTTGGGCAAACTGCTGATTGTCGGAACAACTTTAGGTGTGGCGATCGCTGGTATTCTCTACTTGGTACAGTCTGGAGTCGTATATCTTTTAAATCCCAACTTAACCCAGCAAGCTCTTCTAGCGCCGCAAACGCAATCACAATTGCCTGGAAAAACAGAAATTGAGGCAGATTTGGTTGACTATATGCTGGGAGCGCTGGCAGTTATAGACAAGCAAGAATTAAAAGGCAATCGAAAATCTTTCAGTTCGGGATTCTCTAGTCAGACAAATACTAATCAAATAGCCCTTGGTAACGGGCAAATAAATGGTAATTTACCACCACTTCCACTTCTGGCCAATAATACACCACCAGCCCCTAACCGTTCTGGCAGCGTTGTTGAGCGGATCTATGTTCCTGTTTATCAAGCGCCGTCGCCAATGCGCTACGCCCTGCCAGCAATTCCTGGTAGTCCCGCACTTCTACCACAAGTTGCCAATGCATTGCAGGCATCTCAACCTAACGTGGTGAAAAGTGCCCTAAATACGGTGCGACAAGCTACCAAGCCTGTAACCGTCAATATGTTAGCGGCGGCTGTACGAGCAGAACTTAAACCTGTAGCTGGACGAACTGTACCGATTACCGTGCGACAAACACCCAAGCCTCTACCTGCATTACCAGTGGTTCCATTACGTGCAGCACTCGCGCCAGAGTCAGAACCAACTATTACCCAGGAACAAGTATATCCGGCAACTGCGATCGCAGTTGCTCCGAGTAATACCCTAGAAGGATTGCTAGAGTTAGGTAACAAATCTGCCGCTTTGTTTAAAATTGACGGCGTGACTCGCCGCATCAATATGGGTGAAAGCATTGGCCAGAGCGGTTGGACACTGGTAGAGGTTAGTAATGGCGAAGCTGTCATCCGCCGTAACGGTGAAGTGCGATCCATTTACACAGGGCAGAAGTTGTAAAATCCAAGGCATCTAACTCACCAAAAATTAGCTTCTTACTGGTGGGTTAATTTCAAAATGAATATGGTTGTCGTGACCATTTAGAGAAACACAAAGTCCCTCTTTAATTAGCTGTTGATCGTTGAAAAAGACCGCCCTTACCAGTTTTTGATTAGTAATCGACTTGAGAATAGCTCGTGCAGCATCGCGATCGTAGTTAGAACTTGACCAAACAATACCACCAAAATTTCCATTTTTTTGGGGTAAGTAAATATCGCACATCATGCCAGTTTCATGTCCATGATGATCGGGAGTATCGCCTCCATGAGGAAGACTAACATCGTTAATTGCAAATGGAGCGGCTAGGGGATGAGTATTACGATAACTGTTTTGATAATCTTGGGCAATTTTTTTAATCACATCAGCTAACCAGTGTGTTCCAAAATCGTGGTTATCTTGAGTATCTTCCAGTTCACCGTTAACTAAACCATTATTAGGATCGCTTTTGGGCATCAACTCCCAACGTGGTGCATTAGCTGCTTGCAACCATCTATGAGTTATTCCACCAACATCAACTCTACCATCACCATTAACAGTACTGCGACCAGCAATAATTGATTGAAATAATTTGATTGCGTCAAATAGTCCCCTGTCTCTGTCTGCACTGTCAGGATCGCCTACCCATTTGTAGCCTAGCTCATACAATCGCGCCTTAATAGCCTTAACATCAGCAGCTTTATTGACTCCGCCAATTCCCACACTACCCTCAAGTTTAATTACCTTCGCTCCTGGTAAGCTGGATGCTGTAGGTTGTTGAGTATTCTCATCGTCCTTGTGATCAAAAGGAACAACAACTTTAATGGGGATCTCTAGAGTTTGATCGTCAACAGTAATTATCATCCGGCGATCGCCTGCTTGCTTAAAAACGAAATCAAATTGCCATTTGCCATCCTGACTAATTGCTACACTTACGACTGTAAATTTATCGTCGCTCGTAATCGACAAAAATTTGCCACTGGCGGTTAAAGGTGCTACGCCTTCAACCCTGAAATTTTGCCATAATTCAACTTCTTTTGGCACACGAATTAACTGAAGTTGTTCCACTGAAGCGGGAATAGTAACTCCACCTGCATTAGCCAGTAACTTCTGTGCCTCTGGAAGCAAGTCTACAACTTTACTGACATATTTAGGATCGGATGAATAGCCTTTAGCCTTGAGAAAGCCAAGGAAATTTTCTGGTGTATTAGTATACTCCTCTAAACCTTTATATGGTGTGCGAGTTAAAAACTTCCAATAACCAATAATAAAAGCGTCTATATCCGTAAATTTACAGAACTCAACTTCTTCTGGCTCAGAAGGAACCTTGATTTTTAACGGTTCGGCAAACCCTTTCATATCAGGAATTCGCCATTTTAATCCCGCAAAATTATTAGCATTGACAGCAAGGTCGCTTTTACCTCTGCTGGACTCTAGTAACCATTGAGCAAGGGTGACTTCTTTTAAAATTTGCCGATTAATATCAGTAATTTTTGCACTTTCAATACCAACTTGTGTAAATATTTTGACTAAATCTTTGTTAGAATAATTGTTTACTAAATCATCTAGTAATGGCATGGTTTTTCCTTTAAAAACTATTTGTATAACCCCGATTTATTAAATAAGTCGGGGTTGTAGATGTTAACCAATGATTGAAAGATAATTAGTTAATCTTTTTCTATAACTTTGGCATGTCCAGCATAAACAAAATGCTCGTTTCGGTTTCCTTTACTTTGATCGGGCCACTTAACCGAATAATGATTTTCTTCAAAAATGACATCTAAAATTGGGTAATCTCCTGGCTCAATCTCAAAGATAGAATCTTTTGGTAAGTCTGATGCCTGTTCTGTAGAAGGCTTTAAGAAAGTTTTTGTTGTAATTTCCAAAACGTATTTCTTATCAGCTTTAGGTTCCTTTGGTTTTGGCTGACCTATTAATCCATCTTTAATTGCTTCCGCCATTTTTTCAACATCGAATAGATCCATATCTACTTGGGCATCACAAAAGCAGCACTCAATTAAAATAGCTGGCATTTGTGTATTCTTAAGAACAAAGAAACCTGTATCTTTCACCCCTCTGTTATAAAAACCAAGTTGAACAATTTCTTTGAGAACTGATTCCGCAATACCTTGTGATGCGTTACTAATGGCATAAATTTCTGTGCCATGAGCTTTAGCGTTAAATTTATTAAAGTGAATCGAAACATAGACATTAACGTTATTGGCATTTGCCTTATTAGTTCGTTGTCTCAGAGAATCGGTTACGCTGCTAGCGCTTGTAGGAGTGCAATCGATGGCGGTATGATTTGCTGCTCTGAGTTTTTGTATCAATTGTGTACCAACTGCTTTAGTTAAAGCATCTTCTTGTTTGATGCCTGTTGCTCCTGTATCTGGAGGACAGTTGTGTCCCATATCAATACCAAATTTCATCTTGCTGATTTCCTTTTTATACTTTGAGATGTAAGCATAATTTAATTACACTGTATTAATTATTAGCTTAAATATAAGCGCTCTGTCGGTGAGATAAAGTGAGTTTTTGCTGTAAATAAATGTGACATTTTACGTAAAAATATCATTTCAAGAAGATATTTCTTAAGTTCAACGTAGAAATAAAGCAGGCTCACCCATGACAGCACAAGAGGCGCTGACTCTAGTCGATACTCTTTTATGCTCTACCTTTGGGCAAAGACTCAATGATGTTCAATCTGTGGTTTTGCGGGAAAGTTGGCTGGGGCACACTTATGCGGAAATTGCGGAGCAGATAAGTTATGAACACGACTATATCAAACAAGTGGGTTCTCAGTTGTGGCGATCGCTTTCTCAGGTAATTGGTGAAGAGGTTTGTAAAAAAAATATCCAATCTGTTTTACGTCGCTACCAGCAGTCTCAAAGGCTTGAATAATTGAAGAGCGATGTCTACGACGGACTATGACATTTGTAAAAAAGTTTGTGAATACAATTTTTATTTTTGACATATAGATAAAAGCAGACATTCCCAAACCAGCCTAGGTTGAGCATAAGCAAGCAAGTATTTACGAGATTGTTCTAGCTGATTAATAATACTGGGTTGATGCCAACGCTGCCAGTATAATTGCTGAAGATAATCAACTAACCACAGTTGGGCTTCTGTATCTAAATCCTTATCAATTTTCTTGGCTAACTCCAAGGCTTTGCGGTAGGAAGCAGGGGCTTTTTTCAAATCTTCGAGTAACTCCGGGGGAATAGTTTGTAATTGCTCGTAAGATGCGATCGCACTTCCAGCACTGCCAGCTGCTATACTCAGCACTGCCTGATTTTGCAAAATTTCTTGATGACTTGTTTGTGTAAGTACAACAGCCAAAGACTGTGCATCTAAGCGATAAAAAGGAATGCGTTGACAGCGTGACACCAAAGTTGGCAAAACAGACTCAGGTGTAGGTGCAATTAAAATTAACGTCGCCTGTCCCGGTTCTTCCAAGGTTTTAAGTAAAGCGTTGGCTGCGGCTTCTGCCATTGTTTGGGCTTCTTCCAGCACCACCACATTTCTCGGCGCTTCCAAAGGCGGACGACTTAAAAACTCGGTAATTTCCCGAATTTGCTCTAGCCGAATTACAGGTGGTGCTTTACGCTTAAGTCCTTTCTCAACCGCTTCTGCTGCTGTTAATCGTTGTCCCTGATATTGGTACGTCGGTTGCACCCACAACAAAGCTGGATGGTTCCCCTGACGCAAACGGTTTTGTAAAGCCGCAGTGACTCCCATCTCGCTAGAAAATAGCAATTCTATAAAGCACCTGGCTGCTAAACTTCTTCCTACACCATCTGGCCCCACAAAGAGGTACGCTGGAGCAACCCGGTTTTGTCTGACAGCCTGAGTCAGTAATTCTATGGCTTGCTGTTGTCCTACAAGTGTTGCAAATGGGTCAATAGTCATTAGTTAATTGTAGAGTGACATTCTCACTTCTACAAGGATTTTGGGATACAAAGTAGTTCTCGTACCTTGAGAGAAGCCTTTATACTATTTCACTTGAAAGTTGATACAAATAGGCAGCAGGGCGAAAAAGTTAGAGACAAATTAGGCTTTTCGGTAAATGGTATTACGCATATAAAATAGAGTGTAAATTTGCACATAAATACTTAAACTTATAGCAATAAAATTTTGATATTTAATAGCTATTCTCTAGGTATTCAACTCCTAAAAGATAATCTTTTTTTAGCTTCTGCACTTATCTAGCAACTATACTTTAAGGTAATTTAAACCTTAGCCAATATTCATTAAGAAAGGCAAACATTATCAAATATTTTTTTGGTTTTCGATAAGCTGAATAAATAGATAAAAAGATGGAAGCATCCAAGTTTTTCAAAAAATCACGGGATTGACGCAAAAATCCTTTATAAATCTCTTGACGTTGTGTTATTTACGGTTCGTTTCTTATTCAATTATCTTCTGCTAACGAAACCTCATCTATGTTGAAACCTAGAGTTTTTAAAAGATATATTTATGTAGGTTGGGTGGAGTGAAACGCAACCCAACATTACCACCTTATTTATGTTGGGTTACGCGATCGCTGCACCCAACCTACAAAACTACGGTTCTCAAGGTAGACAAGGTTGATCTGCAAGCCTTGGCAAAAATTCGTAGCTAAGTTAAGTGGCTGCTTTAAACATTTTTCAGGGCATCTAAATGTTAGCTAAATTATTCGCTAAATATCAAAATATTTAGCGATGCAGGAATTACCATTATCACCGAGAAAAATCCTTACACCTTATATCCAATGGCTCTTCTACCTGATTTTTCTTAAATAAAATCTACAAATTTAGGTGAAGATGCGCTGAGTATTTTGGCATTTCTAAAACTACAAGAACGGTGATAAAAAGTCATAACACCGAAATCAATAGAAATCAAAATTGCCAAAGGAGGCTGATATGGAAATCTTCGACTATGTGATTCTGGGAGCCGGGCTAGGTGGACTTTCGGCCGCAGCCTGTTTAACTCGACAAGGCTATCGGGTAGTAGTTCTAGAGCAACATTATTTACCTGGCGGATGCTGTCACACCTTTGATTACGGAGAATATCGTTTTTGTGCTGACGTGCATTACATCTCTCAATGTGGTTCTGGTCAGACTGTAGGTCAATTTCTCGACTATATTCATCAAAATGTACCCTTTAATAGTCTCGATTCTGACTGCATTGATCGAGTCATCACACCAGAGGCGGATTTCAAAATTCCTTTGGGATGGGAGAATTTGCGATCGCGTTTACTCTCCACATTTCCAGAAGAAGCTGGTGCGATTAACCATTACTGCAATGAAATTCAGCAACTCCACCAAGAAATTCGCAACCTAGTGCAGGAGGTACGCTGGTACGATCAAAAGTTGTCTGACTGGTTAAAACTACCAAAATATTTGAATTTATTTTGGAAGCGGAATTGGACACTGCAAGATTTGTATAACCATGTCGGATTATCGCCTAAACTGCAAGCAGTACTGGCGGGGCAAAGTGGCGACTATGCACTACCACCGCAGGAAATTGCACTACTCACCCATACTTCCTTAGTTTGGGACTACTCAGAAGGCGCTTATTATCCAAAACATCACTTCAAACACCTTGTTGACACCATTGCACAGGTAATTACCGCAGGTGGAGGTGTTATCAAGTACTCAACCCCGGTGAGCCATATTCAAGTTAGCAACCATAGTGTCCTTAGTGTCCTTGCTGATGGTAATAGCTATCACGCCAGCAAAGCTTATATCAGCGACCTCGACCCCAAATTAACAGTGGAGTTAATGCATGATATTACAGCTTTGAGTCAAAAAGAGCATCAACGCCTCACTAGTTACCAATACTCAGCCAGTGCTTTTAATATCTACCTGGGTTTAGATAGCCGCTTCGATCCTCAACGCTACGGCATTGGTAACTGGAATGTTTGGTATTATCCCACAGGCGATCTGAACAGAGAATATCAACAACAATTAGAAGGTGACTTTAGCCAACCGTGGATTTTCCTCTCTTGTCCAACTATGAAATCTAGCGAACCAGGGATGGGGCCAGAGGGACATCATGTATTAGAAATTGCTACTGTCTGTTCTTATGAACCATTTGAACATCTGTACAAAAGCAACCCAAAAGCGTATAAAGCCAAAAAGCGAGAATTTTATCAGCAGATTATGACAAGTGTGCGAGATTTTATTCCCGATGTAGACAAATATGCCCGGATGAAAGTTTACGGTACACCTACCACCAGCGAATTTTATTTAGGACAACCGCAAGGTAATATTTATGGTGCGAAATTAGTACCTAAACAGGTTGGTTTAAATCGTCTGGGATATACGACAGAGTTACCTAATCTCTTTTTGGTAGGGGCGAGTGCCGGGTATCCAAGTGTACCAGGTGTAATTGGCAATGGGATGGATGTTGTCGAACTGCTGACAGGACAATCGGTATGGCACAAAGCAGCTGAAAGACCTCAGCCTTTGGTAGCAATTGGGTAAGAAATTGTAGCTTTGATAAAGCGATATCTGGCGACAAGCCGCTATGTGTCTAGGCTTGCAGTTGTGATGACTGAGAAGGGATCGCTTTTACTTTATAAGAGGATGTTTGAAAAGTCCTCTTGTCGGTATCAAAAGTTCTAGATCCCCCTAAATCCCCCTTAAAAAGGGGGACTTTGATTCCAAGTTTCCCCCTTAAAAAGGCTACGGTGTACACACAAGTCGAATTACCCCCCTCAATCCCCCCTTGGAAAGGGGGGAAGCCGGAAATCTAGTTCCCTCCCCTTTACAAGGCTACGGTGTACACACAAGTTTGCCCAGAGCGAGTTTCCACCCAAAAAAGGTGGATTCAAATTGCTCAAGACCGCGAACCAAAGTAGTAATACCGGGAGGTTTTTGAGACTTGTAACCAGACCAACCACCAAGCCGAGCAATAATCCAAGTAGCCCAAGGAAGAGAGGAAGGAAGATAGGGATTTTGTTGCAATTGAGTTTTCCCCTCTAAAGTTGGTGAAATGCTAGACAAGCAATGCTGTTGCTCGTGTGAAAAAGCAACAGTAGCAGGTAAATTAGGGTTATCCCGTCCCTGAATCAGTTGTAAAATTCGCACGGCGACTGACAAAGCTAATACAGTCAGTCGTTGAATGGCAGCAATCGATTCTAATTGGGTAGCTTCGAGATTTAAACCAGCAGTTTTGAGGGTGGCAAAAAGTTGTTCAATTCGCCATCGCCAGGTGTACCATCGAATCACCTGTAAAGCTTGTTCTAAACAAACAACTTGGTGGGTGGTGAGCAATCGCCAATGAATCGGTGCTTGACCTGGTGGTGGGTTGACCTCCACGGCTTCCACGGCATAAAGTGTCACACTCGGAGGATAATCTTGTCCATTCAATTTATCTGGACGTTGAATTTTCACCATTGCACGGCGAACAATTAATAATGCCTCTCTTGCGGTTCTACTAGTGCGTGCATCTGCTGGGACATCTACTGTGTAAGTCCCCTCGCTCGGCTGTTGGTTTAAGTATGTATAAAATGATGAGGTCTTTCCCACCAGGCGACGGTCAATGCGCGCTCTGACCAATACATGATTGTCTTGATTTGCGACTGTCACAAATTCCTCATACATATCACTTTCTCGGTCGCCGATATGGGTAATCATTTTGGCTTCACCAACATTGATGCACTGTTGAGTTTCATAAGCTGAACGCAGCCATTTGTATGATTCTTTCTCCTCTATTGGCAATTGGCTATAGTTTCGTTCATGTTTATCTTGATGGTTGATATCTCTAGTCCACAGTTTTACTGTACTTATCCCCAAGGGAAATCCATTTGCTGCATCTAATACTAGTGTGGGATGAATATAAAATCCTATATCCCTATTGTTTCCTACTACACCTAGACCCAAAGCTTCCAACCTGCCTACATGAGACTGCAAGTTAATTTCGCTGGTATCACTGATAGCTAATATATGCTTTCCTTCTACATGAGATACGCAGTGATCTGATAGGCTTCGCACTAATTCCCCTACTGTCACACTCTTATTCTCCAAAAACCGATAGTATCCTATTTGTTCGGCTCTATTTTTACTTATTTGTCGAATGCTGACTGATTGATGTTTTCCCAAAGCTTCGTACAATGCTGCCCCCTTTTTATCAGTCTTGGGTCTCCAAATGCTTTTCCCTCTACTGCTTGCGCGTGTATTCTGATTGGATTTTCCATCGCCTTTTACTCCCCACAACTCCTTCCCTTATTACTTTACTTGGACTTGTGTGTACACCGTAGCTTTACAAGGGGAGGATTAGGGTGGGGTAAAAACCAGATTCGTAAACTACTCCAGACTTGTGTGTACACCGTAGCTTTTTAGGGGTGGTTAGGGGGATCTCAAAGTGCCTAAAGTCACAGCTAAACACTTTTCAAGCAACCTCTAAGACGTAGTAGGGGTAAAATCGTAACTTTACCTTTTTAAATGCAGAAGGATGCAATGGCATTATCAGGCAATGCAATGCCATTGTCAGGCGATGCAATGGTATTGTAAGGCAACGCATTGGCATTGTCAGGCGATGCAATGACATTGTAAGGTGATGCATTGGCATTGTCGAGCGACGCATTGGCATTTTTAGGCAATGCAATAGCATTGTCGAGCGATGCATTGGCTAAATTTGTAGTGTTTTAAACGTAGAGGGACGCAAACAAAGCACAAAGCAAAGGTAGGCAGAGTCTTTTTGAAGAGAATTTGTTACAACAAATTTATGCAATGTTGTAATCAGGAAGTCTCAGATGTCGCACAAAGAATTTATTTATTGCTGGCAAAAATGGTTACTTCCCATCGTGGTACGTATTGTAGTAACAATTTGTCTCACAGTAGGGGTGTTAGGCATTTTGGGAAGCACTGCTTCTACAAGTAATGCTCAAGCTCTTTTTCCTGATTCTGTGACAGCTAATGCTCAACTAGTAAGTACCACTAAGCGTATTCAGGACAAACAGACACCATCAAAATCAACACCGCTAAATGCTACTGTATATCATAGTCCCGAATGTAATTGTTGTGGTGGGTGGATTGACCACTTAAAGACACAAGGTTTTGAAATCACAGACTTTTCCACGCCTGACATCGAAACGGTTAAACAAAAGTACAACGTGCCAGATAACTTATCATCTTGCCACACAGCAATTGTTAATGGATATGTCATAGAAGGACACGTTCCAGCAAACGACATCAAACGTTTGCTTCAAGAAAAGCCAAATGTTGTTGGTTTATCTGTTCCCCAAATGCCTGTAGGCACTCCTGGGATGGAGATGGGAAATCGAAAAGACCCGTTTACGGTGTTTGCCTTTGATGGCAATAAGTCAGTTGCGGTATTTAATAAATATCCATCTTCTTGATATTATCTCACTGGATTCAGAGGATGTTTTAAAAGTGGATTTTAATCTATCTTTAGCGATTAAAATGGTCAAAAGCTTTTAAAATATCCTTATATTATCTGAATCAGTGGTAGAAGATTTACTGGTTAGAATCAGTTTTGATTAAGTGCGACAAATGACTGAACCATCTCCCAAACCAGAAGCGAGATGCTATGATTGAAACATTTTGAGAAAGATGCTCAATCGCATGGTTACAATCTTGCAGGCTTGCATCAATTCCCATTGCGTGATAAATCCCGCGAGCATTGCAAAAGGCATTCATCGCTTCTGATTCACGGTTGATTTTTTCTAGCACTAAACCCAAATTAAACCAGGAGTTTGCTTCTGCATTTTGGTCATCAAGATTCCTTCTAATCTCTAATGAATATTGATGAAACTCAACCGCTCTTTGGTATTGTCCCAGAGCATTATAAGCACTTCCCAATCCACTTAAGGCCATGCCTTCACTATTGCGATCGCTAATTAATCTTGTCACTTCTAACCATTGGTGGTA
Source organism: Nostoc sp. ATCC 53789 (assembly GCF_009873495.1). GTDB lineage: Bacteria > Cyanobacteriota > Cyanobacteriia > Cyanobacteriales > Nostocaceae > Nostoc > Nostoc muscorum_A. The sequence goes on from NZ_CP046703.1 coordinate 1,716,863, forward strand.
AAACTCAATTGCCAGTTGGTACTGCCCCAATGATTCATAAGTATTGCCCAAACTTCCTAGACAAATGGCTTCTCCAGTGCGATCGCCTGTTTTCCTGGTAATACTCAACCACTGCTGATAAAACTCAATCGCTTGGTCGTACTTGCCCAGGTATTCATAAGTATTGCCTAAGCTTCCTAGACAAATGGCTTCTCCAGTGCGATCGCCTATTTTCCTGGTGATACTCAACCACTGGTGATAAAATTCGATTGCTCGCTGGTATTTCCCCAGTGATTGGTAAGCGTTACCCAATCCAGACAAAGATTTGGCTTCTCCGAAGCGATCGCCTATTTCTTTCGCTATATCCAACCACTGCTGATAAAACTCAATTGCCAGGTGGTACTCCCCAATGGACTGATAAGCATTGCCCAAACTTGCTAAACAAATGACTTCACTGTTGCGATCGCCTATTTCTCTGGCTTTGTGCAAGCACCGCTTTTCAAACTCAATGGACTCGATGTTATTTAGGCTCCCTGTTCTAATTACTTCTGTCATTCTCTATAGAAAACGAAATTTTTGCTTGATAGGTTGTTGATTATACAATTTTCTGTGCCTTCAACACACAATAACAGAACTTATAAGTACAAGTTCTGTCAAAATCTAGGAATTGTTCTTCAATATGTAACTTTGTTTTATACACCAGCGATCGCTGTGTATAAAATACTTTTATTTATATTTGGTAAGAAGCACACGAGTATAGTATACTCACAAATTTGGCTTTAGAAAAAATATAAGAAAAACCAATCAATCCGCAGCAGCATAATCAGGCAATGCGTTGAGTTGTGAATTAACAGCACTTAGATAATTTTGGTCATTTAAAGCTTTTGATGGTAATTTATCTGCATTAACAGCAGCTTTCACCAAATCGTTTGCAATAATATTTCTCTTCTGAGTTTCAAATACTAGCATCTCTCCACTAGGAATGCCGTGCTGCTTCAAACCTCCCTGATACGCAAAAGTAACTAGATTGAAAGGTTGGAGGTAATTTACAGTAATAGAGTTACCAGGTAAGTTGTTAGAGTTAATAGCAATTGTTTCAGTATTATTGTTAGTAGCTGTTTGAGCGACAGCGATTCCAGATACAAGGGTAATAGAAGCAAAAATAAGTGCAGAATTTATTAAAGTAAGGAGTTTCATAAGGTTATTCTTAGGTAAAATGCGATCGCTGTTCTTTAGTAATAGAATCTTCTTTATTATTAATCTCAGCTTCCTTCATTCAGGTCATCTGATCGGTTGATATCTGACTCACCCAAAAGGGTGAAGCAATTGAGTGATAAAAATTCCGTTAAGTCGAGATATATAACAGAACGATTGTAATTTTCTAGTACTTAACGGAGGCGAGTTGAATATTTATGCAATTTTTTAACTCGCGTCTTGAGTTTCTATAAGCATTGCAGCAATTAGTTTTCCAGATTTGCCGACTCTTCAAGCAGGCGATCGCCTTTATGCAACCATAAGTAATTTGACAGATTTTTCATTGCGATGTCTACGATGGTCACTGAGCCTTTTCGTACCACTTCGTGGAAGCAAGCTACGCGCAGCGTCTCGTAGAGAAGTGCGGGCTACGCCTACGCATTGTGGGCAAAACAGAACAGCGTGGCATTAAAACAATTGGCAAAATCCACACCTGAAAGTATCCGGTTTTGCTCACTAGCCCTCTAGCTAGCTTGTTAAGTTAGAGAAGTGTTCAATTGCAAGCTCAATCTTTAATCACAAAATAATCATCAACATCTGTAGTCTTTAGGGTTTGCAGAAAAGTTTAATGCAAAGAAAAAAGTGGCTTTTAAGAACAGGACTTGCTCTCCTTATTTTTATTATGGTTGTAGCGGCAAAATTTATGGATAAAACTCATCCCATCTCAGAACTTTATGTATTTGGAGACAGTCTTTCGGATACAGGGATGGTATTCCGGGCGACAGGAGGAATGTACCCACCTAATCCAACTTACTTTCAGGGGCGTTACTCGAATGGTCGGGTTTGGATTGAGTATCTTGCCGAAAGCCTCCATCTTTCCTCTAAACAAACTCACAATTTTGCTTATGGAGGAGCAACTACTGGCAATGTTGACAACAACTATGTACCTAGCGTGCTAAATCAAGTGCAATCGTTTACGCAGACACATCAACAGACGAATCCAGATGCTTTGTATGTGCTGTGGGCAGGAGCAAATGATTATTTGCAAGGAGTAAGCAGTGCAACTATTCCTGTTAAAAATGTGACAACGGCAATCAATTCTCTAACTGATGTGGGTGCTAAGAAGATTCTGGTAGGAAATTTACCAGATTTAGGACAGTTACCTGCCACTAGAAACAGTACAAATTCTGTAAGCCTCAGTGGATTAACACAAGCACATAATCAAGGCTTGAGGCGATCGCTAAAAGTACTAAGTCAACAGCATTCCGATCTGGAGATTGTGCAATTAGATGCTAACGCGCTATATCGAGATGCGATGTCTGCGACGGGCTACGCCAACGCAAATCCGGCAGCCTTTAACTTTACCAATGTCATCAGTCCATGTCTATCTGGCGATCGCACCTGTAGTAACCCAGACCAGTTTTTGTTCTGGGATGGCATTCATCCAACGGCTGCGGCTCATCGCATCATCGGGGAAACTGCTTTTTCAACGATTCAAGAGGCAGGGATGATTAATCCTCGTTCAATGTTGGTTCTATAACTTACCTCGATCAGCCAAAAATCACCGATAGGGGCGCACAACTGTGCGCCCTTACACTATGATTTAATTTACTAAAAATAACTGTAAAATACGGTAAGCCTTAAGAATTACCGTTGATTAATCTAACCCAACGCTCAAATAGCACATTACTTATTTATATAATTGGAAACCAAAATAACTGCTGATGTCTGAACAATATCGTTTTGAAACTCTGCAAGTTCATGCTGGACAAGAGCCGGCTCCTGGAACTAATGCCCGTGCTGTACCAATTTACCAAACGACTTCCTACGTTTTTGACGACACCGAACACGGAGCGCGGTTATTTGCTCTCCAGGAATTTGGTAACATTTACACCCGAATCATGAACCCGACGACGGATGTATTTGAAAAGCGGATTGCGGCACTAGAAGGGGGTGTCGCAGCATTAGCAACAGCTAGTGGTCAGGCGGCGCAATTCTTGGCAATCACTACGATCGCTCAGGCTGGGGATAATATCGTTTCCACTAGTTTTTTGTATGGAGGAACATATAACCAGTTTAAAGTATCACTACCACGTTTAGGTATTAACGTCAAGTTTGTCGAGGGAGACGATCCAGAAAGTTTCCGTCAGGCGATCGATGATCGCACCAAAGCGTTATACGTTGAAACTATTGGCAATCCTCAATTCAACATTCCCGACTTTGCCGCATTAGCTCACATTGCCCACGAAAACGGCATACCTTTAATTGTGGATAATACCTTCGGTGCTGGTGGATATTTAGCTCGACCCATTGAACATGGTGCAGACATTGTAGTGGAATCTGCAACTAAATGGATTGGTGGGCATGGTACTTCCATTGGTGGCGTAATAGTCGATTCGGGTAAATTTGACTGGGGTAACGGCAAGTTTCCCCTATTTACTGAGCCAGCACCCGGCTATCATGGGCTGAATTTCCAAGAAGTGTTTGGGACTAGCGGTTCCTTTGGCAACATTGCTTTTATTATCCGCGCTAGAGTCGAGGGGTTACGGGATTTTGGCCCGTCTTTGAGTCCATTTAACGCCTTTCTTTTACTGCAAGGATTAGAGACTCTTTCTTTACGTGTAGATCGTCATGTCAGCAATGCCTTAGAATTGGCTCGGTGGTTAGAGCAGCAAGAGCAAGTATTATGGGTTAATTATCCCGGACTTCCTAATCACCCATATCATGAACGAGCGAAAAAATATCTCCGGCATGGCTTTGGGGGAGTTTTAAACTTTGGCATCAAAGGCGGATTGGAGGCAGGTAAAGCTTTTATTAATCATGTGAAATTGGCGAGTCATTTAGCAAATGTTGGTGATGCTAAAACCCTCGTGATTCATCCCGCTTCCACAACTCATCAACAGCTAAGTGATGAAGAACAGCTTTCAGCAGGTGTGACACCCGATTTGGTGCGCGTATCAGTGGGAATTGAACATATTGACGATATTAAAGAGGATTTTCAGCAGGCATTCGGGCAAGTTAAGATTTAATTCTTAATTTGGCATGGGCAAGAGGACTTGGGGACAAGGAGAATTGGGGACAAGGGGAAAGACTTGTTTTAAGTTCTCACCTCTTGTCCCGAATGGCACTAAGAAAAGCTGAAATCTGGTCAGGGCAGGGTGTGGGAGGTGTGGGAGGTGTGGGAGGACGGGGAAGAAGTCTTACCCCCACACTCCCCACACTCCCCACACTCAAAAAGCAAGTTATATCAGGGCTTTGCGATTAACTTAGTGCCATTCCCTCTTATCCCCTTGTCCCCTTGTCTCCCCTACCTCCCATCTCCCCACTTCATACAATATGATCTACTCAGATTTCATCTCACCACAAACCCAGTTTTACCAGCTTACAGTGCCATTTCAACTTGAAAGCGGCGAAGTATTAATTGGGGTTCAGATTGCTTATCGCAGCTGGGGAGAGTTAAATGCTCAAGGCGATAATGGGGTACTAATTTGTCATGCCTTAACTGGTTCGGCTGATGCTGATGATTGGTGGGAACCTTTGTTTGGTTCAGGGAAAGCCTTCAATCCAGATCGCAATTTTATTGTGTGCAGCAACATTTTGGGAAGTTGTTACGGTACAACAGGGCCAACTACTATCAACCCAACAACCAGAAAGCCTTATGGTGTATCCTTCCCTAAAATTACAATCCGAGATATGGTTCGCCTACAAGCTGTACTACTAGAATATCTGGGTGTTCAATCTCTGCGGTTCGTAATTGGTGGTTCGCTCGGTGGAATGCAATCACTGGAGTGGGCATTATTATATCCCGACAAGGTGAAAGGTATTGCACCTATCGCTGTTTCTGGCAGACATTCCGCTTGGTGTATTGGATTAAGTGAAGCCCAAAGACAGGCAATTTATGCCGATCCAAATTGGCAAGGAGGAAACTACACCCTGGATACGCCTCCAAACCAAGGACTAGCAGTGGCGAGAATGATGGCGATGTCTACTTACCGTTCTTGGGATAGTTTTACAACCCGCTTTGGACGGCAGTATGATCCCTCTGAGAAGTTTGCTATAGCCAGTTACTTACAGCATCAAGGTCAAAAGCTGACAGAACGATTTGATGCCAATACTTATATTACCCTCACCCATGCAATGGATGACCACGATATTGCACGCGATCGCACAACTCCTAATTTATCAGATTATGAATCTGTTCTGGGAAGCATCCAGCAACCAACTCTAGTTGTCGCCATTGATTCTGATATTCTCTATCCACCAGTAGAACAACAAGAATTAGCAAATTTAATCCCTAATGCTCAACTGTCGTGGTTAAAGTCAACCCACGGACATGACGCATTTTTAATTGATATGGCTGCATTGAATGAAATTATTCAACAGAACCATAAGTTTGTTCTTTTTTAAACCATAGAAACGATCGCAGTAGTCAATATCACATAACTCAATACAGTTCAGATAAAACCAAAACACTTGTAGAGACGGCGATTTATCGCGTCTCAAAAACCCAAAATTTTTGCCAGTGGCCCTTAACCCAAGCGTATTGGTTTAGAATTACAATCTCAAGACCGATGGGAACGGGGATGAGTTAAATATTTTCCAATGCCCGCCGTATCCGCCGCTATATTTACTGTGTCTGGGTTTCCGTCGTTGAAAGCAGAAATGGAGACAGCTAAGGGTGAACCGATGAGTTGGGCAACTCGAAAGGCAGACGCGATCGCTCCTTCATGCAATCCGTCTCCTAGATAAGCTCCCGCATAGTAAGTATTGTTCTCTCCATTAGTGGCAACTACTTCGTCTCGATATCGAAAAGATTCAGTGGTATACAACGGAGTGTGATGTTCTTGAGTGTGAATAATGTGAGCAGGATCAATCAATCCTTCTAGTTGAAACGATAAAAAATAATGCTGTGGCGATGAGATGCCACAAAGCTGATTCAAATAACTGTTATATCCCCATTGAGTATCTGTCTGGAAGAAATCAAATTCTGAGGGGTGGTGAATGTGATGATGATCATACATGGAAGTATCAGTATGAATTGTAGTGGTTGCATAATTGGCTTTCCAATCTGAGAAGCGTTTAATTTCAGCCTCGGTTGGGTCAGCTAACAGAGCCATCACTTGGTCGGGTGGCGTGGCAAACACGACTTTATCAAACTCCTGGATTTCACCCTGCGATCGCTGGATTTTCACACCATCTGCACTTCTAGAAATATTAACAATCTCCACATTCAACAAAATTTCCCCTTTAAATCGCTCCAGAATTTTTTCAATATAGGAATATACACCGCCTTTAATCCTGAGCCATTTGACTGCGAGGTAGTCGCGTAACATCGGAATTCCCATCTCTGCGGGAAAGTTATCAATGAGTTCAAAGGGCATTGAGTAGCTATACATCGTTAGCAACTTTAGCCAGGTATTGCTTATACTTTGGTTGTTTACATATTGAGACAGTGGCTGATTGTAAAAATCTTCCATCTGGGCAAATCGCGTTTTTAGCCATAATCCAAGGGAACGGGTATGGATGGTATCGAACCGCAGATATTCAATGAGGCGTTGGATGCCTGTATAGTTGTTCTCATTCGTGACCTTTGAGAAAAAGGGACTGCCATTTTGGGGGAATAAAGCTGAACCGACACGGATGGGTTCTAGTGCCACTCCTAGCTCTTGCATAAGAGCAACAAAGCTGTGAAATACGGTAGGAAATTCTAGCACTCCACTTTCCAACATTTCATTGCAATCAGATTGGTTAGGTTTTACATTCTTGTTGAGTGTCCGAATATGCCCCCCCAACATCGGCTGCCGTTCAAACACGGTGACATGATGCCCTTGTTTATCAAGTAGGTAAGCTGTAGCCATACCACTGCCTCCACCACCGATAATTGCAATTCTCATAACTGACCTCTCAGTTGTTGAATATGAATAATATAGGAATCCGGTTTGATTCCTGAATTTACTTGCGTGGATTGGGAATTGTGAATTGGGAAGAAAAGAAGGATACATCCGTATTGAGTCTTGTTCAAAAATCAAATAGGAGTCCTATATGTGCGAGTTGTCTGTTTAGCTATTGCCTAAAAGCACATCACCAGATAATCGTTGATACAGCAACGCCCCAGTCCAGAATGTGGGAGCAAAGCCCGGATAGCCTGATGAGGCATTGCAGAAATAGAAATGATTGAGTGAGGTTTCGTGATTCAAGCGCCCCAAACCCATGTTGCGCGGTGTGAGACTAGAACCGTAGGAATTCCCATTGGGACACCAGCAATAACGTTCATTGGTGGTGGGACTGCCGGTGATATGAAAGACTAGATGCTTTCTAAAATTCGGTATATATTCTTTTTCCACGACATCCAGGATAGAATCGAAGATTTCTTGCTTTTTCTGGTTGTAAGCTTTGCGATCGCTTTGTCGCAATTGCTTAAAGTAGTTGTAATTAGCAACGGTAAGGAATTCGACAATCTGGCAATCCTCTGGACAATCCCGACTCGCTTGTGTCAATAAAGTCGGCGTTGTTATGGCAAAGCTAGGATTGGAAAAATCATTGTGTTCATACATCTGAGCAAAGGCTTCATTTAAATCCTGATGACCAGTGTGGAAAAGATTCCACTTGCCAAATCCATAGTCTCGCAGGTCGAGGTCTTTGACGACGCAATAAGCCATGTAGTTGGATGCAGAATACTCATAGTTGAGTTTTCGGCGCACGGTTTTAGAAAAATGTGACTCACCAATCATTTTGGCGGCTTTTTTGGGGTCAATGTTACAAATCACGGTGTCGCCTGTAAATTCATGAGTTTGATGGGTGTTTAAATCCATCGCCTCAACGCCCGTAACCGTTTTGTCTATGACTCTAAAATTCGTGACTTCATGGTTTAGTAGTACCTGCCCTCCATTTGATTCAATCACTTTGACTAACGAATTGATAACATGCTCAAAATGCTGGGTTGGATAGAATGCACCTGCTTGATAGCCCTTGAATAAAGCGACCCAGGCATAAAACGAGAGTTGATTTGGAGGCAGCAAAAAATCAGGCCATTGCAGAGCTAATAGGGTTTGGGCGGCTTGTGGGAGCTGAAATTTATCGAATACATCCTGAAGTGTACTGTTGAGATATTGGACAGTACAAAACACTTCACCTGGATGTTTGAGCAGTTCAATTGGCTTAACTGGAGGAGCAAGTCTTTTCAAACCTGCGCTCGTTTTTTCAACATCGTTAACAAATTGGCGAATGCGATTCTCTGATCGAGAGGCTCCGCCAACGCTATATTCAGGAAACAGCTTTGATAATCGCTGGATCAGTTCCTCTGATTCCGAAGGCATATCTAACGCATACCCCGGCATTCGCATGTGGTCAAAACCATCCGGGTCGTACCGTTCAAAAGTCACTTCCCGATCCAAGCCCAATTTCTTGAGTACCCGATTAACCGTTTGTCCTTCACCGCAATCCCAAACATAATGGAATTGGGCATTAAACGTGTATTTTTTAGCCATCATAAACGTGTGACCAAAGCCGCCCGGATGCTCATGAGCTTCGAGTATTTGCACGGTCTTACCTGAGTTTGCCATCAAAGCGCCAAAGACCAATGCTGATAAACCACTGCCTACAATTAGGTAATCCGCTTTCATAGGAGGTTTCCTCAAACAATAAACGTCTTTTTCGATAACAATTTTCTCTATGCTTCAACCCGCTCTATCACAATGGTTTGATGGTAATCTAAGTGGTTCGGCAAACAAAAAATATATATATTCGGCATTGCGAATTAAGTGAAGCAGGTTGATATCGATCTTGCTTCCATTTACACTATTTCGACGACTTTATCTTAAATTACCGTAATCTCTCATCCCTCTACAGGATGGGGAACGTCAATTGAGTTACCCCAGCATCGGCGGTTGTACCTTACCAAATTTCCAGGTAGGGAGCGTTCCTAAGCCCAACAGACTCACAACAAACACTACAATCCAGCCGACAATGCCAGACTCACCATCAACGTTAGAAGTGGAATCAATGGAATACCAATTGGATTGTAACTAAATCACTCCTATTTGCTGTCTTGCCCATACACGAAATGCTTTCATTGTCGCATTCCTTCCATTGGTCTTACTCAGGATCAAATATTCGGGAATCACTTGCTGAATTGGAAGATTGGGGAAAATAGAACTGGTATTTGATTCTACATATTTACCATCGAGCAGCACGTTTATTTCCAACTTGCTTCCATTCCATCGCCACAGTTCTGGTACTCTCAACGCTTGATAATTATTGAAACGAGTGCGGGAGGTAATATCAATTTCAATAGCCAAATCTGGAGGTGGATCAGTTTCTAAATTGATTCTATCTTTGCCCCTAATTCTAGCTTCATTTTGGATATAGAAACAATCATCAGGTTCTACCCCAGCATCCATACTTTGTTTATCAAAAGTCGTAGATCCCAAACTCCAAAATTCCAGATCGAGTTCTTCTAATAAAACTTTTACCAAGTCTCCAATAATAACTTTAGCTACTTCATGCTCTGGTAATGGAGCCATTATTTCCAGCACTCCTTGACTGTAACCTATCCTAGAACTGCGATTGTCCCCCAATTCTGTCAAAATACGTTTGTATACCGACCAGGAGATATCTTTAATCAACAACTGATGACCGGCTCTAACAATTAGTTGATTGAGTTCAAGTAACATACCAAACTATCTCCTCTTTATTCAAACTCAGGCAGAACAAAATAATTAAAAAAAGGGGTTAGGGAAAAGGCGACCAACGCTCCCCTCTTCCCACACCGCACCTTTATCAATTCTTATCTAACTTTAATTAGCAAATTGCGACATATAATTTGCGAATGTACAAATGGAGAATAACGGATTTGAACCGATGGCCTCTGCGGTGCGATCGCAGCGCTCTACCAACTGAGCTAATTCCCCTGAATCGTTGCTAAGTCAAGAGTAATATTACTCATTAACTCAACAAACTATCACCATAGAGTATTCTAACATTCAGTTGCCGATGGCTGAGGCTCTTTTTGAGAATAAATCTTCTGCACGCGTTCCAGTTCTAAATCACTGAGATAATCAACAGTCCAATTACAGCAGCGCTGAAGCATGTGGAATGGGTAAGTGTTCGCTACACCAACAACTTGCATCTGCGATCGCTTCGCTGCGGCAATACCTGCGGGGGTATCTTCAATTGCCAGACACTCTTGTGGTTGAAGGTTTAATTCAGGATATTCTTTATTTAGGCATTTTACTGCCAGTAAATAACCATCAGGTTCTGGTTTACTGGTGGTTATGTCATCGCCTGCAACGATAATTTTGAAATGTTGGTCTAGTTTGGCACGATGGAGTACCAATTCTATTTCTTGGCGAATAGCGCCACTGACTAATCCTAATTTCAAATTCCGCGATCGCACCTGATATATTAAGTCTTCAACACCTGGATATAAAGGCAGTTTCTCTATTTTCTCTAACTCCACCGTATAAGCTTGGGCTTTGCGGTACAACAACTGAGTTAAGTAGTTTTCGTTAGCGACTCTACCACGATTAGCGAGTAGTTGCTGAAAACAAGCGCGATCGCTGCGTCCAAGAGAAGCTTGACGCTCACTCACCTTTTGGGGTTGGAGATTTTCTTCAATGAGAATCTCGTCGATCAGTTGTAGGTGGATTGGCTCATCGTTAATGATGACACCATTGAAATCAAAGAGAACTGCCTTTAAACTCATGCGATTATGCCAAATGCGGGAGATCCAAGTCCCTCCAAATCATTATTATCTACTGATGTGGGAGTATAACGACGGACATTTTCAGTTGCGATCGGTTTAACGCCGCCAGTTACCTGATTTATCCACCATACATCCTGCGATCGCACGGCTTCAAATCCGGCCGCACCCATATTCGCCTCTGTACTACCAGCAGCATACTCACGAATATATGGCTCTTCAAAAACATCATTAAGCCATTCTAGCTGCCGCAGAGTCTTTTGATTTCCATCTAGAATTAGTACTTGCCCTCCAGTTACTAACAACCGAAAGCTTTCCTGCAAAATTGCTAGAGACACCTCATTTGGAGTTTCGTGGAATAGCAAAGAAGCTGTCACTAAGTCAAATGTTGCATCTCTGAAACTGGTTTTTTCCGCATTTCCGTGTCGCCAGACTATCTCTAAACCAGCATTTCTAGCTTTATCTTCTGCCCTTACCAGCATATAGGGTGATAAATCCAAACCAATAACTTCCGCTTCGGGAAAAGCCCGTTTTAACATTAAAGTAGTGGAACCTGTGCCACAACCTAAGTCAAGTATGCGTCGTGGTTTTACCTTGACGGCATCAACTAAAGCTTGACGGACAATACCTTCATTAGGCGGTAGAACATATTGGGTAATCGGATCGTAAGTAACTGCTGCATTGTAAGTAAGATAGCCGCCTGTAATCCCGTGAAAGTTTTGACTGCTGTAGTACGAGGGAATTATGACATCATCTCGCCGGAAGCGATCGCATTCTTTCTCCCAGTCAATACTATCAGCGTAACGCTGTAACCCGTCTTCATCAATCAAAAGACGCACTACAGGAGATAAAAAACGTTCCCAGATTGTATCTTGACGCACTGCCATATTGTGTCAGAACTTTAAAAGCTGATTTAAACAGAGTAATTTTCTTTACAAATTTTAATATATCTAGGAAACATCTGTTTTCTCTCTCTGGTATGGACTTGACGTTTATAAATACATGGCTTACATTTGTATTACAATGATGTTACTCCCTAAAAGTAGTTTTTCAGCTTCATGAAGACCGAACGAGTTAAATGAAAGACAATAAACATTTAAATTGCTACAACTAAGTAGTATGTCAAGTTTAAATTTATGGGTAAGCAAATTAGTAGTAATGAATTTAGTGCTTACTACAAACCCTAAAAATTACTAGATAAATTATCACTACCATAGACCTAATCCAAAATCTAAAATTTAAAATTCAAAATAGAATAAATTATGCCCTACGAAAAGTTAGAAATTACCACACCAGCACCCGTTTTATCTTGGGCAAATCACTCTTTGGGCCCAGAAGAAACCAAGATGGCAAAAAATGTGGCATCATTACCATTTGTGTTTAAGCACGTGGCCTTAATGCCAGATGTCCACTTAGGCAAAGGTGCTTTAGTTGGTTCTGTAATTGCAACCAAAGAGGCAATTATCCCTGCTGCTGTCGGTGTAGATATTGGTTGCTTCATAGGAGATACCTTAATTCCTCTAGCGGATGGTAAATCTTATCGTATTAAAGACCTAATGGATTGGGGTACAGAGTTTATTGTTTATGCTTGTACGCCAACAGGAAAAATCGTTGCGGCTCAAGCAACTGCTAAGTTGACTAGACGAAATGCTCCACTCGTGAAAGTGATTCTGGATAACGGTGAAGAAATTATTTGTACTCCCGATCACCAATTCATGCTTCGAGACGGAACCTATAAAGAAGCTCAGTTACTTCAAGCAGAGACTTCCTTAATGCCCTTTTACTCCAAGACTGACAAAGATGGCTACACCCTGATTACTCAGCCATACTCCAGCAGATGGCAAAAAGCACACTGGATTATTGCCAGGTCTGGGTTACTCGGCAAAGTTCCTAGATTTGAGGGACAGAAAACAGTTATTCATCATCAGAATTTCGATGAATCTGATAATCGACCAGAAAATCTTCAATTCATGGGTAATCGCGATCATTCTGCTTACCACCGCTCTCTAGTGGAGCGTAACCAACACTGGCATTCTGCCGAATTTGAAGAAAAAAGAGTTGCTTCCCTTGCTCAAAAAGCAAAAACTCCAGAAGGATACCAATACTATGCTGAACGGGGAACTAGGAATATCCTTCAATACATGGAACAGCAACCAGAGCATTTTAAAAATGCAGTCGCAGATAATGGTAATCGGGGTAAACAATATCTAGTTGAATATAACAAGAGTGAAAAAGGGAGAGAAAAATCTCAAGAGATTGCTAACCGATACTATACCTGTGAGATTTGTGGTGTAGATGTCAAAACTCCAATTGGACTCCACAATCACCGCAGAAAAGAACATCAATGCAATCACAAGGTTGTAGCAGTAAATCTACTAAATTACACAGAGGATGTTTACTGTCTAACAGTACCGGAGTACCATAATTTCGCTCTGAAAGCCGGAGTATTTGTTCATAACTGCGGTATGAGCGCGATCAAAACAGCATTTACCGCCGAACAACTAGAAGGAAAACTGAAGAAAATCCGCTTGGATATTGAAGCAGCAATTCCGACTGGATTCAACGAAAATAAAGACGTTGAAAAATCCGTCAGTAACTGGCAACACTGGGATGATTTTAAAGACTTGCATCGAGGTGTGCAAGACCTACAAGGTAAAGCAATGAAACAGATGGGTTCTCTTGGTGGAGGAAATCACTTTATTGAAGTGTGCCTTGATACAGAGAATCAAGTTTGGCTGATGCTGCATTCTGGTTCGCGTAACATCGGCAATAAACTCGCCCAGTGTCATATTCACACAGCCAGAGAATTAGCAAAAATGGCAGGTAATAAATTACCTGACCCTGATTTGGCTCACTTTGTCGCTGGTACGCCAGAATTCCAGGCATATTGGCATGATTTGCAATGGTCACAAAACTATGCGCGTGTCAACCGCGATGTGATGATGGCGCGTTTTAAGCACATAGTTGAAAAACATCTGGTAGGCGGGAAAGCAACTAAACCTTTATTGCAAGTTAATTGTCATCACAATTACGCCGAAAAAGAAGTGCATTTTGACGAGGATGTATACGTTACTCGTAAGGGTGCAGTCCGGGCTCAGACTGAAGATTATGGGATTATTCCTGGTTCGATGGGGGCAAAGTCTTTCATTGTTAAGGGTAAAGGTAATGCTCACAGTTTCTGTTCTTGTTCCCACGGCGCGGGGCGTTTGATGTCTAGAAATAAGGCAAAAAATGTCTACACACTTGATGATTTGATAGAGCAAACAAATGGTGTAGAATGTCGCAAAGATGAGGGTGTACTAGATGAGATTCCAGGTGCTTATAAGCCAATAGAACAAGTAATGGCAAATCAAGCAGATTTAGTTGAAGTTGTAGCAACACTAAAGCAAGTTCTTTGTGTTAAAGGATAAATTTGTCGGGTGGGTAGTCCCACCTTTTTTCTTTTTTAAATGCAGAAGCTGGTTTTCAAAATATTCAAGTGAAGACCCAACAACTAGGTTTCTACTGCAATCTAGAGCAAGCTAAAGAATGGAATGGAGGATGGTTTCATCCTAGAGAAAATCCCTTGTTACAGGTTTCATCAGAGCAAATGGCAGAATTAAAAGCAGAGTATCGTCAAAAAATTGAAGCAGAAGTAACAGAGCAAGGTGCTTGGTATGAAAATCTGACTTTTTTTGTAACTGGTAGAAAGGTTTAGAGCAAACTCTAATTTTCTATTGTATTTAGCCAATTCATTAAATCAGCCTCACTAGCAAAATCTAGTAAGACTTCACCCAAATTTTCTAACTGAGCTAGGGACAACTCTTGCAACTGGGATTGTAACTGAGAATTAATTGAACCAAGCCGACGAGTTAACAGACGTATCACTAACCTGAGTTCTGATTGTCTTCCTTGTTCAAGACCTTGTTCAAGACCTTGTTCAATGCCTCGTTGTCTACCTTCTTGCAATCCTTCTTGGAGAATTTCTTGATAAATGGCAGATTCTCTCATATCTTCTCTCCTCAAAAACTGACGAATGAGTTCTGGCTCGAAGACCAACCCTGCTAGAAGTTGGGTACATACCGAGATACTCTGCTTCGTGGCTGCTTCTTCAATCATACTCACCTGAACTGCTACTTGTTGCAGTAAGCTTTGAGGAGAATCTGTTCGCGCCAAAGTTGCCAGAGGTAACAAACCAGAAGATAACAATAAAGGCTCTGGGTCTTGTTCCCAAATTCGGATGACGCGATAACGATGGGTAGTATTGCGGGCAGTAAATTGATCTACAAATACAGCTTCTGAAGTTGTGGGTTTAAGGAAAATTACTACCTGCTCGATATCACAATTGTATTGTCGATATAGCCGCACCTAATAGTCCAACATCCGCAGTGGCAAGGGTGGAGTTGATGCTGGTAAGGTTTGAAACTCTAAATGCAGTATTTGATTGGCAGTTTGCAAAAAGGTTACTGAATCGGCACGAATTGGTTCTTGATTTAATTCTGTTTTGAGAATCTGGATGTCCGTTACTTCAGATGCAAGTAAGTAGCGGATAAAATCTTCTGGATACTGCTCAACCAGATATTTCAGGGTGTTATCGTATGTCACTGTGATATCAGTTTGGACATAAACTCATGTAGAGACGTGATATCGCTACATGATTTGTTCATAAAAATTTAAGTTTACGTGTTGTTTATTGTTAGCGCTACTCTACGATAAAGGCTGTTCGCTCATAGCGCTAACATTTAAATTTGGTGTCTTTTCAAAATTACATTGTCAAAGATTGAGGATTTGTCTCAATCAATTTTGCTAAATCTTGCAAGAACGCCGCAGCATGGGCACCGTAAATAATGCGGTGGTCAGAAGTAATATTGACTTGCATTTGTTGCCGCACGCCAAATAAACCGTCGGGTGTTGCTACCACTTGCGGACGGGATGCCCCGATCGCTAAAATTGAACCTTGTCCAGGCGGCAAAATCGCATCAAATTTGTCTACGCCAAACATCCCCAAATTAGATAGGGTAAAAGTACCACTGTTGTATTCTTGGGGTTGTAGTTGTTTTGCTCTGGCACGTTCTACCAAAGACTTCCAAGTACGCGATAGAGAATAAATATCCACTGCATCTGCATTTTGCAACACAGGTGTAATTAATCCGCCATCATCCATCGCTACGGCTACGGAAATGTTGATATCAGAATGATAAACAATACCCTGGTCTGAATAGCTAGCATTTAACAATGGGTGTTTTTGCAATGTCACTGCTACAGCTTTCGCCAGTAGCGCTGTCATTGTCACGCCTTTGGATTTAATTTGTTTATAAAGTTTGTCTAATCCGTCAGTGGTAATTGTATAACCGACACGGAAGACGGGCACGGATATGGTGGCTACCATGTTCCGCACTACGGCATTTTGGAAGGTAGTTAGAGGTACGATTTGACCAGGAACAGCAGCTACCACTGGCGCGGGTGCTGGTGTGCGAGGTGCTGGGGATGGAACTGGGGCGCTGGTTGGTACAGCTGCTGGTGGGGCAACTGGGGGAGTGGCGGGTTGTTTGCCCTTATTGGACAATGCTTCTACATCTTCGGCGACAATGCGACCGTGGGGGCCACTGCCTTGGAGTGTAGTTAAATCAACTTTGAGTTCTTTGGCTAATTTGCGGGCACGGGGTGAAACTACAAGTCTGCCTTCTTTGTGATTAGAGCCGTTTTGAGACGCTAAGGCAGGTGTTGCAACTGAGGCTGTGGCGGGGATTGGTTCAGGGGCAGAGGTAGTAGTAGCAGCCACGCCAGAGGAATTGGCAAGAGATTTGGCCTGTTCAATTTCAGCTTCAGTTTCGGCTATGAAGGCGATCGCAGATCCTACTGGGGCAGTTTCACCAGCTTCAACTATGATATGAGCAAGAAAGCCTTCATAAAAGGTTTCTACATCCATATCTGCCTTATCTGACTCTACAACCACCACTGTTTCGCCTTTTTCCACTTTGTCCCCTGGCGATTTCACCCAGGAGACGATTTTGCCTTCCGTCATGGTGGAACTCAGCGCCGGCATAAATACTTCATGAATGCTCATAGGGTGGTTTGGAAATCAATGGTTTATGGACTTTAACAGCTTTCATCAGATCGAATTGTATCTTGGCGGGAGAGTTTTGGGCTGGAGATTTTATATTTTAGATTGGGAATTGGTATTGGGAGAGTTCCTAACTCTTAACTCTTAACCCCAGGAACCTAAATATGAATTGGATGTCTATAATACAGAGCAATCCTTAAGGGTTAGCCAATATCTCGATCTCGTTTTAATCGTTGACTTGCAAAAACCACCATGAGTTTCTCATAGATTAAATGGGATTGCTATTTATACTTCCTCATACCGGATGCTTAAGATACAAGAGCTACTCACAGGTAGAGGATATGGGATGCAGTTCAATCTAGAATTCAAAATTGGTAATAAACCTATTTGAAATTTCTGTTTACTTTTATGTCGGCAAAGCTAAAATTCTTTTTGATTCTGATACTAAGTATCTTTGCCACTGCTGGCGCTGGAGTATATATTACCCAGCGCCAGCAATCTGCACCGATTGTTGAGACTAGTTATGGTCAAACCCAGCAGGTGAGAGCAATACATCAATCTCAAGAGATTGTGGCATACCCAGACCGCTCTAACTATAAAACCATACCTTTAGAAAATATCAACTCATCTCTCCAAGGAAGCGATCCAGCTACCCTCGCTCTGAATGCCTTTGACAACATACCAGCAGTGGAAGGAACGCGAAAGGTAGAGGTAGCTTATCCACAACGAAATCAGGCTTTAGTGACGATTACCCAATTCAAGCGGGGTGATGATGCCGTTAGTGCAGTTAAATATCGAGTTGAGATGTCAGCCTTCGGGCGATCGCTATTTATTAGTTCTCCTCCAGTCTGGCAAATTGTTTGGGCTGGCTCCCAGGTAGAATGTTCGGCTGGGAGCCTCTCCCGCACAAAGTTAAATCACATTTGTCATTAGTCATTGGTCACAAAACAAATGACAACGGACAAATGACAAATGACAAATTTAAATGTCGCCGCGAATCTCTTCTACAACGCCATCGCGCAGAACGATTTCTACTTGCATTTTGCTAATCAGGTTATCTCCTATCTCTACCCGGAAAAAGCCTTCCATTTGGAATTGGTTGACTTCCTGATCTTGCTGGAGAAACTGCACTTGCTGGAGATTTTGCAGCAACTGATTTTTTTGTTCTAGAAATTCACTTTTCTTTTGATTGACTTGGAGTTGGATATTGTCAATCTGTTGGAGGGTCTGGGGCCCGGGTGGTTGCAGACTCTGCTTTTGAATTGCTGCGATCGCTCTTTGTCCTTCTACGTCTAGCTGTTGCAGTTGCTGATCGAGTTGATTGATCTGGGTTTGTAACTGCTGTTGTACTTCCTCTTTCCAAAGGGGAGTCACAATAACTTTGACGTTAACGACGCGTTTCAGAAGCAAATTAGATTTGGAGACATCCATAAATATTTCACGTTCACTCTTTACAGTTGGGAGGTGGAATTATCAGGCAAACATGCCGTCAATAATATCGCGATAACGTTCCGTGACGACATGTCGGCGAACTTTTAGTGTTTGTGTCATCAAACCATTTTCGATGGAAAACGGTTCTAGAATGAGTTTGAATGTCCCAATGCGGTCATCCGGTCGATAGCCTGGACGATTTTGCACTTCTCGATTCAATTCTTGCCGAAATAAATCCTGGATCATTCTACTCTCCAAGTCAATTTTTTGACTAGGTGAAGAAGTGGCTGGATCGTTCTGCGCCCATTTTTCTAGGGCTTCGACATTGGGGACAATCAAGGCTCCCAAGCTGCGCTGATCTTGGCCGACGAGCATAATCTGATCGATGTAGGGCGATCGCAAACACGCGTCTTCAATCGGCTGCGGCTCGATGTTTTCCCCGTTAGTCAATACAATCGTATCCTTTGCTCTGCCAGTCAGCACTAAGTCGTCTTGTGGTGTCAACCAGCCCAAATCGCCGCTATCAAACCAACCTTCAGCATCAATTGCTTTCGCTGTCGCTTCCGGATTTTGGTAATAGCCTTGCATAATTTGCGGCCCCCTCAACAATACTAAGCCTCGCTTCTCTATTGGCAAAGGCGCTTTTGTCTCAGGATCTACGATTTTAGCTTCTGTAGCGGGGAGTGGTAGCCCTGATGCACCAATCAAATTTCGCCAAGGACGGCGTACATGGGTAACAGGAGAAGTTTCTGTCAAACCATAACCTTGCAAAATCTGCACACCAATAATTTCAAAGAAGTTATCGATGTGTCTAGGAAGCGCACCACCGCCGCTAATCATCTGCTTGACGTGTCCTCCTGTGGCTTCTCGCACCTTGGCATAAACTAGTCGTTCTCCCAAGGCGTGGAGGGGTAATAAAGCCAATGCTTGGATCTTAGCTGCTAATCGTTCGATGGGTGAAGCATGAAGATTATTTAAATCCAATCCCTGAGCAACTCGCCGCGCTTTAATATATTTGTCGCTAATGCCCAACAAAAAGTTAATTAGGCGTTGTTTTTTGGCTGGTTGTTCGCGGAACTGCTTTTGCACTCCTTCATAAATCGATTCCCACAGACGGGGCACGCCCACCATATAATTAGGTTTAAATTGTCTCAAATCTCCTTTCACAGAACGCAAGTTGGTATAAATTTGCGTGCAACCTTGAGATAGTAGGTAATATTCAACAGTCCGCTCGTAGCTATGCCACGAAGGTAGAATACTGAGAACAATGTCGCCCGCATTTGGTTGTAATACTGTGCCAAAGGTGATCACTTGGTGCATCAAATTTTTATAAGACAGCATTACACCCTTGGGTTTACCTGTAGTGCCAGATGTATAAATTAGTGTTGCCAAAGCATCACGATTTTGTTTAACTGGCACAAAATTATGATTTTTCCCAATTTCGATCAACTGTGCAAAATTCAGCACCTTTAGAGTTTCGCCCGTTGGTGGTGCTTCATCCGAAAGTAAGATCGCAAACTGAATTGGTAAATCGTTGAGACGGTCTTGTAGTTTTTTAAGTGTCTTTAAATCCTCAACTACTATTGCCGTACTGCCGCTATTAGCGATGATAAACAGCAATTCTTCTTTTTCCGCTTGGGAACTACGCACCGCATCAACTGCACCAGCAGCCATTATGCCTTGATCGGCAATAAACCACCGGGGACTGTTGTCAGAAATTAAGGAAATGCGATCGCCTAGCTTCACTCCCAACGCCTGTAACCCAGCAGCAAATACAACTATTTGCTCCGCTAACTGTGTATAAGTAATCACAATTTCTGGTTTAGCGTGAGGACTGCGGAGGGCAACAATATCACCAAATCGTTGAGATGCCAAAGGCCAAACTTCTGGTAGCGATTCCACATTTGTGTAATCTACCAACCGCTTTAATGCCTCACGTTCTTGCTCACTGATGTTAGATAAAAAAGAAGACGCGGTTTGGGTTTTTGACATAACACCTTACCTAAATATCGTAAATTAATTGTTTTTCCAGTTTATTTTGTTATCCCGCTACAATAACCGTCCTTATTATCCACATTCCCTTCTGTGTATAATAATTCCAGAAATTCCACGTTTATATTTACAAAAATTTATGTTAAAGTTAGTTTACATAGAGTGCAAGCAATAGATGGACTGAAGGTCAATCCTACACATAATATTATGTTTGCACCTCAAAACAGCAATCGCCTATTTTTCACAGGAGATGATTACCTATGAATTTGATAGACGCTATACTGCTAACGCTGCTCAATATTACTATTTGCATAGCGTTTCCTAAGCTTGTAGCAATCTTTTTGGCTGATAAAATCAAACCTAATGGAGTGTCGCGTAACGGTTCAAAATTGCAAATAGCCAAAATTGAACTTACGAGTTTTCCTTATTGTACAGCGTACTCATTAACAGGGAGTCAATACTGCAAATTCAGTCCTGATTTTTGTTCCAAGTGTTCTCCAAATTGATGGATTGTTTGCCAAGTTGGAAAAATTTATTTTTTTCCAGCACCTATATTTTTGCATTCCAATTGATAGTTTATGTGTCTACTTATGCAAGCGATGTCTACGATGAGCTACGCTAACGCTAATTCGATTATGATTGCTGAAACCCTTATGCTGTAAGTATTTATCATTTACACACAAGCTTATTGAACAGTACGTACATAATTTCACAGTGCGATCGTGTCGTTCAGTAGCGATCCTATTTGATTTGTAAGAATTGCAACCCCCAGATCCCTGACTTCTTAAAGAAGTCGGGGATCTTTGTTTCTCAGCAATGATTCAGGATGGCTATAAAGATTGCAAAAACCCGATACAATGGCATCTTTTGCCTTAATCAAAGAGTATTACTAAACCCGCTAAGACTGGAAATGCAAGGCTAAAAACTATTTGTAACTCTTAGGCTTCCACTACACCTTGGTTTCCTTGCCAGAGTTTAACTCAGTATAATTACTAATTGAAGTTAGAGTACATATATAACTAATATAACCATTAATATATTAATTGTTAAATCTATTACATGAGAGTCAAACAGCTTTAACGCCCAAACAGCCGAAAGTTGGTCAGTTTATTAAGAAACTTCACAAACTTCTAGAATTGACCCAAGAAAAGTTTGCAGCAAGCATTGTTCGTAGTGAGCGATGAATCGCTTATAGCAAGACTACAAACCTGATATATGCACCGGGCTATTTAGAGGATGTTTTAAAAGTTCCCTTATCGGTATCAAAAGTTCAGATCCCCCTAAATCCCCCTTAAAAAGGGGGACTTTAATTCCGGTTCCCCCCTTTTTAAGGGGGGCTAGGGGGGATCTAGAAGTACTTAAAAGCACAACCAAACACTTTTAAAACAACCCCTTGAAGATTATGTCCAAAAAACTTCGGCAAAATATCTTGATTGTTTACACATTCAACTATTAATTGAAAATCACAGGTTTTACCATGATTCGGAAACAGATAACAGAATTTTCTCTAGAAGATGGCACAACGTTTTTAGCTGAGGTTGATGAGCCAGAAAATAGCAATTCTCTTGTACGTGTTGCCAGACCAGATGCTGGGCAAATAGTAGTTGAAGCTAAAAAGAAATTTGATGAAGTATTGGATCAAATACAACCTGTAGCTTCAGCAATTATCACCAAACTGAGTAAGCTTAATACACCTGCCGATGAGGTAGAGGTGAAATTTGGTATTAAGTTAAATGCTGTTGCGGGTGCAATTTTCACTTCTGTAGGTGGTGAGGCTAACTACGAAATTACCTTGAAATGGAAGCAAGACAAGGCATAGTAACGTATGGCATCGATTGCAGATAATTATATTCCAGCTTTTAGATCAGCGATCGCTCGGATTTTTCATCCGAATGGTGCGGTAGTTGGTGTAGGTTTTTTAGTATCAGAGCGAAGTCAAAATTATATCCTGACATGCGCTCATGTTGTTACCTCGGCTCTATCTTTACCAGAAGATATAGTTGAAACTCCTAGTCATGATATTTACTTAGATTTCCCGCTAATTACATCGGGGCAAAAACTAAAAGCTAAAGTTGTTTTTTGGCAACCTGTTATCAACAATGTATCAACCTCCGAACCTGAAGATATTGCCGGGTTGCAAATCGAAGGGCAGTTAACTCATGAAGCCCAACCTATCAAGCTAATCTCAGCCAGTAACGTTTGGGGGCATCCTTTCCGCATATTTGGTTTTCCTCACGGACACAATGATGGCGTTTGGTCTACGGGAGTTTTGCGAGACGGGCAAGGAAAGGGATGGGTGCAATTGGAAGATAGTAAGGTAACTGGCTACAGGATAGAACCGGGCTTTAGTGGTGCGCCTATATGGGATGAAACCCTTGCAGGAGTAGTTGGTATGGCTATAGCGGCGGAGAAACAGCGAGAAGATATTAAGACTGCTTTCATGATTCCGGCGGACGTATTGAGCAAAGCATGGGATGAAATAACCTTGCCGATTTCATCAAATGCACATATTCAAAATAGCCCCAGCCGGGTACAACAACTCAAAATTAAGACTTTGCAACAACGCTTTGAGGTTCTAAGCAGTGACTACGAAGCAGCTTACAACCAGCTTAACTATACACTGGCGGCAAGCGATCGCAATATCATTCAACGCCAAATCAACACCATACTCCAAGAACTCGGTCGAGTAGAAAGCGAACTTAATGCCATTTAAATGCAATGAAAAATTCTTCAGATTTCCGAAAGAAGTATCTTGAGCAGCTAATAGCCCGTTTAAAAAGTGACATTGAAAGTATCAGCGACCAAATAGGATGGACGGTTAATGATGTAGATAGAAATAAATTACAAAGGCAACTTGATAATAAATTTGAGGAAATAAAAAAAGCTGATTCAGAGTTAAACCAGCTAAATCAAGAAACTCTAGAGCAAGTTGATCCTGATAAAATACCATTCACTAATCGGGATGCTGCAATAACTGAAATTACAGCAAATAATTCTCCTACTTATCGTCTGATAACGGCTCCTAAAGGTTACGGAAAAACAGCATTTCTCAAACAGATCCAGAAGCGCTTTCAAGAATTACAATGGTGTTGCGCTTATGCTTCCATGTCTGGCGATCAAAGTATTGAAGACTTAGAAAAGGAATTAGCTATTTCTCTCAATCTTCAGATTCAAGAAGGAAATGATTTGCCTTGGGGAGAACGCTTAGGTTTATTATTACATAGAAATTGGGCTAAATGGCAATCGCAGGGACAGAAAGGTATTGTACTACTAATCGATCTGGATGGAAATGCCCCACAAAAACAACGTTTAAACGAAATTTTTGATCAACTTAAAGAATTGGGATGGAGAATTGAAAAGTGTTTGAAAGAACTACAATTTTTTAAAGATAATTCCAAGAGTCTTCGAGTTGTAATTGCAGCCAGATGTCTTACCGATCTTCCCTCAGATCGAATTTTTCCTAAACTAATACTTTCGCCTTTTAATTGGGAAGTAATTCAGGATACCGCAACAAAATATCTCAAGCCGATTGAGATGACTTCTGAAAGTCTTGCACTACTAGCAGGACACTTATTGTATTTAACTGGCGGACATCCAGGGGGAATTGCTGAAGCGCTAAAAGATTATCGAGGTGGTGGTTACACAGTTAATTTATTTTTAAAAAATTATGGAAGTAAATTATGGGAAAGAACCCTGAAACATTGTAGAGATCAGATTAAAGAAAGCTTGACTAAAGAAAATAATCATCTCTATGAATCTATTGAAAAACTGAGTATATTTCCCATACTAAATGGTAATTGGATATTAAAGGAAGCCGTTAGAAGATTTCAGTTACCTTTCAGTGATGATAGTTTTAAATTAAATGCTGAACTGACAAAGACATCTATTTTTACTCGTGACAAAACGATTATCAAAGATGGAATGACCCGTCGGCTGCTAGTTATTGGTCTACTTCGAGAAAGTTCGCCTGATAGCTTTCAAAAGCTTTGTAGCGAAGCGGCTCAAATTTGCTGGGAATATGTTCACGAGCTTAAATCCAAGAATGATTCTGCGGTGGCAGGAACTTGGTCAATGCAGTATTTTTTTCAAAGCCTTCAGCAACATGCTGGATTTATCAATTGTGGTGGCGATAGTTTAGCTTATAGACAAGAACTTCGCAGAACTTTCTTTGACGAAACTGTTGAAGAAACTATTGGAATATTCCGCAATACAGACCGAGAGCAAACCCATGAATTTCTGTCTACGCTTAAATCTGAAGTAGAGCATGACTGGGAATTTCAATTTCTTGTCAATTACTATCTCCACAATGACGAATATAATGATACGCCCTATAGATGTTTAATTCATAAGCTTGATGAAGCTATTCAAAATAATTAACTCAGGAGCCTATTATGTCTGAAATAGATAAATTAGAGTTTGTTGGTCGTGAAGAACATCTAAATCGAATTATTACCCTTGTTCAAAAGGCTAATACACTGCACGTTGTTTTGGTGGAGGGTAGAGGCGGAATTGGCAAAACTTGGTTGCTTAATGAATTACAAAACCGCCTTAACCAAATAAATATCGGAACCAGTGAAATTATTGATTGCGATACTCCTGTTTTTAATGATGCAGAAGATTTATGCACTCAAATCGCCAAGCAATTGTATGATAATACATATCACGAATGGCTGCTCCGGTTACGACAACTACGAGAAGATGAAAACCACCTCAGTCAAACTGCATACCAAGAAGAACGCAGACAACTTGAAAAGTTTTTAGTCGATGAAATTAATCGAAAATCTAAACAAAAGAGATTAGTATTTTTAATTGATACAGTTGAGAAGTTAGGACAAGCAGAGGGAAGAACGGAAGTTTGGGAATATATTGGTAATCTATGCCAGCAACTAGATAACGCCGTATTGATTTTAGCAGGTCGCCCTAGTATTGCTCGTCAAATTTTGGAAAAGTCGTTCACAGAAGCAGAAATAACCTATTTGGAGTTAAATGAATTTACTAATGAAGATGTACAGACATACATTCTTTCCAAAGAGGAGCAACTTCATTTTAGTCTTGGGAAAGACTTAGTTCAAAAGATTATAGTTCTTTCTGGTGGTAGCCCCATTATGATTGAATTTGGAGTAGAGTATGCTTATCGAGAAGTTATTCCAGATTGGTTAGAGACTGAAGATATAGAAACTATTCCAGCCAGATTGGAAAAAACGGGTGGATTTGAAGCTGAGATGGTTCGACATATTACGCAGCTTCGGACATCAATGGATAGGCTAACCCTCTTACTTTCACGTATTTATCCATTAGATAGTTCTGATATTGCTAATCTATTAGAACTATCGATAGAAGATGCTAAAAAATTATTTATTGATGCTCAGAGCTACTTTTTTATCAAACCAGTAATGAGTGGTAATCAAATATCATTACATGATATTGTGCGAGACTTAGTTAATAAATTTGTATGGTCAGATATTGACCCAGATTTAGAATGGAGAAAACGAGATAGTCGTATTGCTGCCAAATATTTTGAGAAAAAAGATTATCAGCTAGGGCCGCAGAAAAGGATATTGGAGGTTCAACTTTACTCTGATAATTCTAATAAAGCCGCTAATATTGAGTTTCTAATTGAAGAGTTTAAACAGCTACGAGAATTCAATACAATGCGATGGCTATGGAATGCTTTATACGCTGACCCAACTATCGGCTTTGAAACTTGGCATGAAGTTACTAATACGATCCGCAGTCAATCAAAGAAATTCAGCTTTGTTAATCAATTATTGGCAGTTGTAAAACAATTTGAAAAAGAGCTAAATTTCGACCAAAGATTTAAATTGATTATTTTTGAAGCAAAGCTTGTCCACGCCCTAAAAGATAAGGGTACAACAGAAAATGAGGTGAGAAAATTAGAGGCTATGTTAGCTGAGAAATCTTCTAATTCTTCTCATCAACCAGACCTTTGCAATGTCTTGGGAATGCTAAATGCTAAGTTGCATCTTTATGATGAAGCTTTGAAATATCAGCAAAAGTGTTTATCTCTAGTTCAAGGTAAAAAGCTAGCATCTGCTATTCCGGGTGTGGCGAACCAAGTTGGTTATCTGTATCGACAACTAAACAATTTTAACGAAGCTGAAAAATATTACAAACTAGGTTGGGATGCTGCTATGGAAGTTGACACTCCTAACAAAGGCTTAACTCAAGTTATGGCTAGTATTCAGAATAACTTGGGATATTTATACGGACTCCAAAAAAATTATATCAAGTCTGAACAGTGCTTTAAGGCTGCTATTGATATGTGGTCGAGTGTGGAGACTGAACGCGAAATTGCCAATGCCGAAATTGCCTCTGCGACTATTTCGGTAAATGAGGGAAACTATGTTAAAGCTAAACAGTTACTTGAACGAGCGTTAAGCCGTTGCAACAATGAGGAAGATGATAATCGAATATTGTGTAGGGCATACTTTCATTTAGGCTTAAATCAGTGGTTTAGTGCCGAGGTAGTAAATGAAGCTGTTTGGGATGTAACACAGGTAAAGTGGGATTTAGATGTGCTAAGTCAGGCTCAAGATGCTTTAGAAAAAAGCCTGAAACTGGCAGAAAAATACGGACTGGAAGAGGAATTGCCTGGAATTTGGCACCAAACGGCCAGTGTTTACTGGCATCTTGGGTTTCAAAAGTGCGATCGCTCTTTGCAAGAACAAGCTCTCAAACTCAACGATCGCTCTTACCACACTAGTCTAGAGTACAATGACAGGCGGTATGCCATCGATAGCCTGGTAGGGAAAGCAGAGTTTGATTATTATGCAAAAGCTTATGAGCATATTTCCGATTATGCACGAGAACTTAGCGATCGCTTCCAGCCATATCAAAATACCTATCAACTGTACTTTGGTAGGATGTTACGGATAGAAGGTGATGTGGCATTTCAACAGGCGAACTACGATCTTGCCTTTGCAAAATATGCTCAAGGCATACCCCAAATCTTCCAGGATGGAGGTTTTGGCCCCTATTCAATCCAACATGAGTTAAATCTGCTGCAAAAGAAAATCGAACGTTTGCCTATAGAACTTTCTAAAACCCTAATCCAGCAACTCAAACATCAGTGGCAAGATAATAAAGCTCTCAAAGAATGGTGCGATCAACAAATGTTTTTGACTAGAATCCGTGCAACAAAACAGCCATCTTCTCATGCTTAGTAAAAAAATTGATCGACCCAGAATTTTAGTTTCTCTCAATTCTACCTGCGTACCAACTGGACAATGCGATTGTGATGGAGGGGATTGTGCCTGTGACTTATCCCCTTTAGCAGAATTAGGCTCAGATATATCATTATCTCTGGGGATATTTGAGACAGAGTTTGTGATATCTCCCAATTCGCAAATAATTAATCTAGATGATAGTTACTCTATCTGTTATGGAACTAATCATAAAGTAGCAGTTCTAAATCAATCCGCATTATATTTACGAAATATATTTACAAAGCCTCATAAATTAGGTGATATTACAAAAGAGAATTTTCACATTAACCAAACAGACTTACAGACAGCTATTCAGGAACTATATCAAGCCCGTTTAATTGTTCCTAAAAATAATAGCTCATTTAACCTAAATGAAATACCAGAAACTTTATCTGCATGGTTACATATCACCGATCGCTGTAACTTAAGATGTGACTACTGCTATCTTCCTCATTTAGCCAGGGATATGTCAATAGATATAGGCAGAGCAGCTATTGAATCTACATTTCGCTCTGCTAGCTTAAATAATTACCGCCGCGTCAAACTAAAGTATGCCGGAGGAGAAGCATTATTATGCTCTCCTTTAATTAAAGAACTGCATTTATATGCTCAATCACTTAGCAAAGAAAAAGGCATTATATTAGATGGAGTTGTTCTCAGTAATGGAACATTGATTACGCCTGAGATTATCGAGATGCTTAAAATATTGAATCTGCGTCTCATGATTTCACTAGATGGATTATCAGATTTCCACAATATCCAACGAAACTACGCAGGCGGAAAGGGTTCATTTCAAGATGTTGAACGCGGTATTAAGATTGCTTTGCAAAATGGGCTGATACCCGATATTTCCATCACCATTAGCGGGCGCAATGCAGAAGGATTATCCGATCTGATTGAATGGATATTAGAGCATAATCTGCCCTTTAGCTTAAACTTTTATCGTGAAAATGAACTGTCAGCTTCTTACGAAGACTTGCAACTAGAAGAATCTAGAATGATTCAAGGAATGTTAGCAGCATTCAAAGTTATTGAATTGAAATTACCTAATCGAAGCTTATTAGGTTCATTAGTTGATCGTGCTAATTTATCATCTCCTCATAAACGAACTTGTGGAGTTGGGCAAAGCTATCTTGTATTTGATTATCAAGGACAAATTGCCAAATGTCAGATGCAGCTACATAAAACTATATCCTCTGTTGACGCTCAAGATCCTTTAACTGTTGTGCGACAAGATAAAACAGGTATTCAGAATTTATCTGTTGAGGAAAAAGAAGGCTGTCGTACATGTGAGTGGAAATACTGGTGTACGGGTGGTTGCTCTTTGGCTACGTTTAAGGCTACAGGTCGTTATGATATTCAATCTCCAAATTGCAATATTTATAAAGCTCTATATCCTGAAGCTCTCCGCTTAGAAGGCTTACGCCTTCTCAAATATACTTAAGTTAGCTAATTTCACTTCTTACCTCTGTGTTCTCTGCGCCTCTGTGGTTAAATTAATTACTTTTTAACCGCAGAGGCACAGAAAACGCAGAGAGAAAAGAGATTTTACGAGTCAAATTGAAATTATAAGAATATATTTAGTTAGCTTATAACCGATAAAAGAAATTAAAATGCTGCTTTGAAGCAATTGTACTAATTTTGCTTCAAACTAAAAATATAGTAAACACCAATTTTGAAATAAGGACGATTGCACATGAGTTTAATCGATGGTATATTACTGACGCTGCTAAATACTGTTGCTTGCCTTGCGCTGCCTAAATTGCTAGTAATTCTGTCTGCAAAAAGCCAAAACACTTCACCATCGCGCTCTACTGCAACATCAAAAGATTCTAACTCTGAAATCCCCAGTTTTTCGTAAAATAAGCTGATTGTGTCTAGATATCGCTTTGATGAGGAGAAAATTTAGTTATTGGTGCAAAGCGATATCTTAAAGAAAGTTATGCACATTTTTTTCGGAAAATAACGAGTGTGCATATTTCTCCAAAATAAAATTTTATAGAGAAAAAAGCTGGTTTACAGTACAACGAAAACCAAGTAATAGAGAATAATTGTAGTATTACTACTAAATAAAGTTTTTAGCAGCTTGATTTGACTTTGTTACCGCGATTTTTTGTTATTCTTTATTTATTTTTACTGTAATTTTTTTAGGTCTGACGATAATAAAAAATCCGAGCAAAGTAAAAACTAACATTTGCCAAGTCACCAAATTCCAGCCACCAAGATTCCAACATAATAGACCAATACTAGTACCTACGGAACCGCCGATAAAATAGATAGTTATGTAAACTGTGTTGATTCGACTATTCGATTGAGCATCAAGAGTGTATATCCTTGCGACATTGGTGACTTGGATTGCCTGCACACCTACATCTAGTAACAATACAGCAACAGCGATCGCGATCGCTGAACTAGAAGCAATTTTAGCAATTACTAAACTTGCAATCACGAGCGATACAGCAATTGTCAAGGAACGTTGCGAGTTCCCTCGATCGGCTAGTTTACCAAAAACTGGAGCCATCAATGCACCTGCGATCGCCACAAAGCCATACATCCCAATTGTGTCAGATTGAAAATTGAAAGGCGCTCCGCTTAAATGGAAAGTCAATGTTGTCCAAAATGAGCAAAATACACCAAATAATAACCCACCAATTAAAGACGCTTCTCTTAACAAAGAAAAGCGTTTGAATTGTTGAATTGTTGAGCTTAATAATTCCAAATAATAACCGTTAAATTGATTTTTGACATTAGGTAAATATATATTTAGTAAGACAGTAACAATTAAAACCATTCCTGCCGAAAATCCATATACATAACGCCAATTCAACCATTCAGCAATATATCCACTAAAAACCCTTGCTCCTAAAACTCCAATTAATATACCAGTAAAAATGTAGCCTACAGTTTTACCTGTAGTTACTCTATCTATACTTGCGGCTAAGGGAAGAATAACCTGAGCCGATACTGTCGCAATCCCAATCGCTACACTCAATATCCACACTTCGATGATATTTTGTGAAAACGTCATGAGTATCAACAAAAAAAACAAACATATCAGTAAAGAAAGAATTAACTTTTTCTTGTTGATTTTATCGCCCAATGGGATTAAAAAGAAAAGCCCAAAACCGTAACCAACTTGCGAAAGCACAGATATGCTACCCACTTCGCCTTCACCGACTCGAAAAGAAGATGCAATATCTTTGAGGATTGGCTGATTATAATAAATGTTGGCAACACAGACACCAGATGCGATCGCCATAATCAGTATCTGGACTTTAGTTAATCCGCTACTTGAGATTTGTTTTTCCATTCAACCTAAAATTTATACAGGAAAAAACTGGTTTACATTACAGCTAAAACCAGGTAATAGCGGAGAAATTATATTATCACTATTAAACAAAGTTTCTACCAATTTAAGTTGGTTTTGTTCGCGCCGATAGACCTCTAGTTTTGGCGATCGCCAATCAGCAATCCAATATTCTTTTACTCCTCTGGAAGAATAAAGTTTAAGTTTAGCTTCTTTATCTCGTCTTTGATCTTCGTTGCTAGCAGACAAGACTTCGACTACTAAATCTGGTGCGCCAGTTAAATGTCCCGCTTCATCCAACATTACCGCCAAGGTTTCCTTTGTAGCCCAAACTACATCAGGAATCACATTATCTGATTCTGAAAACAAAACGCCGGGGTTGATTACAGCTTCTCCTAAACCAGTAGACTCTGACCAAACATCAAGTTGTCCGAAAATTCGCCCACAAGTTTGCTGATGTTTAAAGTGAGGTGTCCTACTCATGAATAATTCTCCATCAACTATCTCGTAGCGCGTCCCCTCATTTTCTGGTAATAATTCCACATCATGAGTTGTCCAGCGTACTCCTGTATTAAGCATCTGACTCATTAGGTAACTCCTTTAATCTTGCTTTTGTATTTTAATAAAATAGAATTCAGCATTCATACTAATTGATTCTGTATTCTGTGTTCTTCTTCAATCATCACTTGCGATTGTCACGCCGCCACTTACACCGTACTAAGCGAATTTCATCAAAAGTGTAGCTTTCACCTAATTGTTCTTTAATGGGAGTGAGGGAAATGTCACCGAGTACTTCTAAAACTTGCCAAATTTTTTGTTGATGTTCTAAAGGTACTAATTGATTTAAATCAACTGGCTGATTTTTCTCAATTAGTTTTTCTAAATGATTGCTAACTGTTGCCGGACTAAGATTCCGCTTTTTGGCAATTTGAGCAATATTTAAACCTTGTTGATGTAATTGTAATGTTTGTAATTCGGTGTAAGAAGAAGATGATTTGGGAGAGGATACGGAAGTAGCAGATTTATTTTGCAAACCTTTTTCTTGGCGGTAGGCGCGAATTTCTGTAATAAACTTTTCGCCATATTGAGCGAGTTTATGACTACCAACACCAGAAAGTTTGGCAAATTCAGTTAAGTTTTGGGGTTGCACCTGTACCATCAATTTTAAAGTGGAATCGTGGAAGATGACGTAAGGTGGTACAGATTGCTCATCAGCCAATTCTTTACGTAGCGATCGCAACTTCTGTAATAATATTTCTGCTTCTTCTGCTTTTTCACTCCCCTGTTCCCAGGTAATCTTTTGGACTGTGGTTATAGCTAGGGAAACTGTGCGTTGTTTTCGCATTACTTCCCAACTGTGGGCATTTAGTTTTAAAACTGAGTAACCATCGCTAGTTTGTTCTATTAACCCTTGATGTAAAAGCGATCGCCCCAACATTCGCCATTCATCTAGAGTTCTATCTTTACCGATACCATAAGTAGAAAGTTTATCGTGTTCGTACTGGAGAATTTTGTCTTTTTTTGCTCCCCGCAACACATCAATTATGTGTAGCATCCCAAATCTTTCTTTGCAACGCGCCACACAAGATAAAAACTTCATGGCTTCAACTGTCCAATCTTGCATGGGTTTGGGATGACGACAATTGTCACAGTTACCGCAATTCCCAGGAAACCTTTCGCCAAAATAACCCAATTGAATCGTTCGCCGACAATCAGTGCCTTCAGCGTAATCGATCATCTGCCGCAGTTGTTGTTTAGCAATCAACTGTTCTTGAGGGTCAGTTTTTTGATCGATACTCCATTCAATTGTTTTAACATCACCAAAGCTGAAAAATATTGTACAGCGAGATGGTTCTCCGTCTCTACCTGCCCTACCCGATTCTTGATAATAACTTTCTATATTTCTAGGCATATCAAAGTGAACTACCAGCCGCACATCGGGTTTATTAATTCCCATACCAAAGGCGACTGTTGCCACCATCACCCGGACATCATCTCGAATAAATCGCGTTTGATTACTACTACGTTCCTCATCAGTTAATCCGGCATGATAAGGCAGAACACCAATCTTATCATTTTGCAGTTTAAAAGTTAGTTCATCAACTTTTTTACGAGTTAAAGAATAAATAATTGTCGAACCTTCAGTTTCTCGAATTAGTTCTAATAATTCAGCGTAAGCATATTTAGTTTTAGGACGAACTTCGTAATAAAGATTTTCACGGTTAAAACTAGCAAGATGGATGCTTGGTTGCTTTAATCCTAATTGTTGAATGATATCACTACGGACGCGATCGGTTGCTGTGGCGGTGAGAGCGACGGTAGGAACATCAGGATAGCGTTTCCGCAGAGATTTCAACTGGCGATATTCTGGACGAAAGTCATGTCCCCATTCCGAAACGCAGTGCGCTTCATCAATAGCGAAGCTAGAAATACCGATTTTTTCTTTAACTAAATCGAGAAATGGGAGAAACCTTTCACTGAGGAGACGTTCTGGGGCGACGTATAGTAATTTTACTTTACCACTGAGGATAGCTTCTTCCCGCGATCGCACCTTGTAAGCATTCAAACTGCTATTGAGAAATGTCGCGTTAATATTATTATTTCGCAGTGCTTCTACTTGGTCTTGCATCAAAGCAATTAACGGCGACACCACCACCGTTAATCCATTTTTTAACAATGCTGGTAGTTGAAAACACAGAGATTTTCCCCCACCAGTCGGCATCACAACCATTAAATCTCGATTTTGCAGCGCATCTTCGATAATTTGCCGTTGTCCGGGGCGGAATCTGTCGTAACCGAAGTGATATTTTAGCGCTTGTTCGAGATGGGGATACTGAAGCATAGCGATCGCTTTTTCGGGGGCTGTCTGCGTGAGTAGTTATGAAGATATCAGGATTTTAACTCACATCATCGGCAGCTTTGGTCACACCTGCATTTCTATTGGCGATGTCTACGACGGGCTACGCCTACGCTTGATTTTCAAGATTGTCGCTACAAGATTAGCGATCGCACTTATACATATCCACCTGTTCCTCTGAATTATCTTCACAAAGTTGGGTAAACAGTATCTCCAGCTTTATGTAAGTTGATCTGGTGTCCTCTGTTTATTCTAACTTTGGTATCTGTCGGAAATAGCAAGTTCGCAGCTACATCCTGTTGCCGAGTGTCAGGGAAGTCCAATGCGATCAGTGTCCGTACATGCGAGGGTGGCATCCAATTCGGAAACATGGTACTACTTTTTGTGGCAGTACCATTACTCCAGCGCCACATCAGATTGTGGACTTTAGTCGCGGAACCTTGAATGCTCACTTGCTGAATACCATTTGGTAGGCCACCGTTGGTATAAGCATGAAGACCTACAGGACTGGCTGGGTTTGGTAATCCACCGCTAACCGGTAGCGCATTAAAAATGTGCCCATCGAGGTTGGCTTTAATGTTGTTGCCCAAAAGAGCAATGGTTTTTTGTGCCCTAGCCCCTCTTCTATGCTTATCACCTCTTTTTTGCTCATTTTTTACAGTTTGAATCATCCCCTGTAAAGCCCCACCATTTTGCTGCACCATCGGCTTCATTTGCAATTCTTCTTCCTCTTCAGGCAAAGACTCGCGCTGAAGTTTATCGCTCTGTGGCTGATGAATACTTTGCACAACCTGACGTGCTGTTTCGTCTGCCTCTTGCTCGTACTTATCTCCAGGTTCCCCAATTGTTAGCTTTGCCTGAATTGGTGCTGCTATATTTGGTTTTCTTAGTGGAATATTGGCAAAGTTATGACCAAATCGAGTTGCGTGTTCCAGTCGAGAATTCAATAATCCATCCATCTTGGCTTGCAGCACAGTCAGCCGTTCCTGTCCCTCTGGCGTAATCTTGCCATATTTTGCTTGTAATTCCAGTCCAGTTGCCTCAATACTTTGTTCTGCAAAGGTAATATCCTCTATGTCTGTTTCTGTCACTGGTGCAACTGATGCTTTTTGAACTTGGCTACCAAACGGTCTATAGGCCAATTTAGGATTTTGTTCTGCTGCATGGGAATTGCTATTGATAGATGAGAAAGTCTTTGACAATTTCTTATTCTGCATTGTTTTTAGAAGTTATTAATTTGCACTTAACCAGGTATTGAGCTTTCGGTCTACTGAAATTGGGTAATAATTTTATCGAAAGAAACATATATTTAGTACTGCATAAAATTATTTTATTAATTGGCAAATATATTCATCTATCCACAGATACAGAGTTCCATTTCACCAATGCAAATTTCATTAATAAGTTGAAAATATTTTAATTCGTATCGTCCAAAAAATAAATCTCTTGTGGGGTGATGGTAATCTTGCCATTAGCTGTGCAAATTAAATGCACGACAGCTTACTACAAAATTCAAAATTCAAAATTTAGTCAGCATCCACCTAAGCGAGAATTTGCAGTTATTACTTTGCCTTGATGTCCTACTTGGGTGCATTTTAACTGTGATTCTAAAGCATCAATCTTTCGTAAAAGCGACACTCCCCACACTATAGAAATCACCAACTTGATTGTCATACCCGCTAGCAAGAGTGTGACTATTGTGGAAGTTTTCTTTTGTTGAGCTAATCTTTTTTGTTGTTCTGCAAGTCGTGCTTCAACTTCTTTGGCACGTTCGGCTTCTAATGCTTGTTGCATTTCTCGCCGATCTAATTCTTCACTAGCAGCTAAAAATCGATAATCTAAGTTGCTCAAGCTTTTGCCATGTGCCCAGGTTTGGGCATCAATCAAAGCTTGTCCGCGCAATAAGCGAGATTTATCATTTTCTTTTGAGGCTATCCACGCATTGAAGGTTTCATAGTAGGGGCGCAAGTAAGCTAATTTTTTTCCAACCCATTCTAAATTGAAAACTTCTTCATAAATTCGATTTTTAATTTGGAGAAAACCTTGCTTTTTAATCACCAAACCAGACAGCAATAGTTCTACTTGTTCTCGACTATCATCGGCTGCTACTTCCACTCCTTGGAGGATTTGCTGATAAATTCCTAGCAATCTGGCGGCGATTTGTTCGTTTCTGAGGATGCGATCGCGAATTGTCCGCAAATGCTCTGGTTCATCTTGTGATTCCCATTGATCGATAATGTGCGATCGCACCACATTTTCTATCCAAAATTCTTCTGTGCCAGGGGGAATTTTTAACTTTCTACCCACATCATCTTGAGATAGACTAACAAGTAACCGACACAGCTTTTGAGTCAGAAATGGTTGCCCTTTTGTCCAAGCTAATACTTCCTTTAAAACTTTTTGGGGATGATTGTCTTTAATATCCAGTCCTAAAGATAGTGGTTGAGCTTCTTCAAATGTAAAACCATTTACTCGGATAGCTTTACCAAAATTAAACTTCGTAATGTGATTTTGATATAAAATTAAGTCTGAAGGTGTAGCAACACCGAAAATTGCAAATGTAATCCGATCGTACTCTGAATCAATTGCTCGTTGGTTATAACAAAATCGAATCAAGCTAAAAAAGTCATCCACAGAGAAATCGAGACCGAGAATACTATCAATTTCATCAATAAAAATGAATAGCCTTTCGTTAGGAAACTGAACTAACAGAATTTCTGAAATAAACCGACTGAGTTTCTGAGCCAAAGAAATATCATTTTTTTCTTGCCACCAAGTTTTTAAATTGACTTTTCCTAACAGTTTAAAGCCCAGCCATAAATCGCCTACAACTCCCTTATACCACTGTTCTGGAGTTATATTTTCGCAACCAATATTAGTCATATCAATGGTGACACATCTAAAGCCTTCTTGTTGCAAGCGATGCTTGGTTTTTACCATAAGTGAAGATTTGCCCATTTGCCTACTGCTTAGGATATAGCAAAATTCACCCTGCTTTAAGGCTTCGTAAAGTTCCACATCTGCTTTGCGCTCAACATAGCTAGGAGCGTCACTGGTTAAAGTGCCACCAACTTGATATCGATAACTGTTCATTTGATTTAAAATTTCAAATTAGTTCTCGTTCTTAATAAATAAATTTCTATCGTAACAATTGATAAAATTCATATTAAACCTCGTCTACCTTGAGAACCGTAGTTTTGTAAGTTGGGTACAGCGATCGCGTAACCCAACATAAATAAGGTGGTAATGTTGGGTTACGTTTCACTCCACCCAACCTACATATATCTTTTAAAAAACTCTAGGTTTCAACATAGATGAGGTTTAAGAACGAGAATTACTTATTTTGATTATTTATCTTTCAACAGTTTACCAGAACAATTACTATCCTGAGTGCTTTCCAAGCTGTTGGCTAAAGTAAAGGCGATATAACTCACACATAACATGAGCTTGATTACCGTTGAGTTTAACCAAACCCATACTTTCTAGCTTGTAAGCAGCGATCGCGTCTAGCTCTACTTTTTCATCTGTTGCAATTACCTGTTGCATAGCTGACATTAATTTTGGGTCTTTTTGCAATAAGCTCAACAGTTCCCGTAAATGCTGACTGTAAATTCCCACTGGTGTAGATGCAGTTTCTAGTAATACTTCTAATGTCATTTCCTCCTGACATAGATGATAAAGCGCAAGGCTCACCAAATAAGGATGTCCTCCTACCATTGCTTGTAAGGGTGCAAGGCGTTTTGCCCCTTCGGAGTCGGCTGCACAATTTAGTCCATAAGACAATGCTAAATTCTGTACCTGATTGAGAGTCAATGGTGGGAGCGTAATTGTGATCCCAACATTGAAAGGCGATTGGTTAAGCTTTAGTGGAATATATATTTCTGTGGTGTGAACTACCACCATCCGTAGTTTTTGCCAGATTTGATCCTGCTTTGCTTGTTCGTGCCAAAATCGCAGCATTGGCAAAAAATCTTGGGCAATATTGGGATGTTCAAAAACTCGATGAACTTCATTCAAAGCCAAAACTAGAGGACTATTATCAATGTATTGCAGTAGATATGCTTCAAAATAGATTTTGCAGCTTACCTTGCTGCCCATTTCCGTATCCCAAAAATCATCTAGAGAGGGAAGGAGATTTAACTGTCTGCTGACATTGACACAAAACCAACGCAAAAATTTATCAAGAGAAGCAAAAACGTCTTGATCGGCTTCTTGAAAGTCCAAATAGACGATTTGATAACCTTGCTCTCTAGCATAAGCAATCATCCGATTGAGCAGTGAACTTTTTCCTGTCTTTCTAGGTGCTTTGATTCGGATTAAGCAACCAGGGTATAAAATCTCGTTACAAACAAGTTCTTCCAGAGGAGGACGATTGATGTAAAGAGGAGAACCCAGTGGTACGGGGCCGCTAGGAAATTCAATTTTGCTTGCTGAAAATGAGTCTGGAGACACCATTTCTAAATTAGATTTTTCATTAAATTCTTGTTGGCTCTGATTTTCCCGATCGCCTATTTTTTCTTGTAGGTATTTCTTCAAGGCTAAATGCAGATTTTTTTTGGTTATTTTTTTTCCAAGTGCGATGGAAAGGTCTTGCCACAACTCAGAGCCAACTTCTTTGATGTAATTGTCGCGGTAGCCTGATTCCTCTGCCATTTCACCATAAGTTTTGCCCAACCACGACTGAGACAGCACAAAGCACTGAATGGAAGCAAGAGGCTTGTCTTGCAGAATTGTTTCTACTGCTTGCAGAATATCTTCCACGGACATTAAAGTTTAAACAATTACTAGATATAGTTATCTATTTTGATCTATTAATAATATACAACCGAATAAATACTTAAAAAAAGAAAAATAAATTTCTAAGAATACAGTTTTTAAACTATAATTTAATATTGCTTACTTAAAAAATCTTGCTGATTTTTAAGCAAGATTAGGGAAAGTCAAGTATTAAACTAAGCGGATTTGGTTTTAGAAAAGTTAGAAAGACATCACTTTTTCAGTGCCAGAGTCAAACCATCTGCGATCGCTACTAAACTCAGACTAACTCGCTGGTCTTGATGCAGCTTTTGATTAAAGGCACGAATCCTTTTAGTTCTATTATCCTGTACTTGGGGGTCGGCAACCCTGCCTGACCAGAGAACATTATCGATCACAATCAGTCCCCCCGATCGCACTAATTGCAGCGATCGCTCATAATAAGCATCATAGTTGCTCTTGTCTGCATCGATGAAAGCAAAATCAAAGGTTTCCGCCTCTCCCGTTGCCAATAACCGATCTAAAGTCTCCAAAGCTGGGGCAATGTGCAGTTGAATTTTATCTGCCACTCCAGCTTGCTGCCAATAACGCCGAGCGATCGTTGTAAATTCTTCACTCACATCACAAGCTACCACCTTCCCATCGCTCGGTAACGCCAAGGCTACCACCAGGGAACTATAACCTGTAAATACCCCAACTTCCAAAGTTTTTTTCGCTCCCAGCAACTGCACCAGTAACGCCAAAAATTGCCCCTGTTCAGGAGCAATCTGCATTCTACCTACTGGATGCTGGGCTGTTTCTTGCCTCAATTGGGTTAAAATTTCTGGTTCTCGGAGAGAGACTGATAGTAAATAGTCATAAAGGTTTTGTTCGATTCCTAGTGTTTGAGTGGTCATAACGTGCGTTTTTCTTTTACCTAAATCTCACACACTAATTATCTGTTTTTTAGGCTTAAAGCCCTTACCAATGACAAATGAATCCCGGATTCCTGACGATACTGTAGGCAGAGGAGTGTGGGGAGTGTGCGGGGTCAGATTTCTTCCCCATCCTCCCACACCTCCCACACTCCTTGATTTCTCACTTGTGAGAAATCAAGGAAATGACAGCCTTTGCCAGTTAGCTTTAATTGCGCCGACCGACTTATCGTAGGCATCTTCCCCTGGGAAGCGAAAGTGTACGCTCTAGTTTAATAGTGATACCGCTCAGTAAAAGATGATGTTAGGTCAGGTATGGTAAGCCAATCTGACCCAATACTGCTCGGTTAAAGGGAAAAGGTTAAGGGCAAAAGGAATGAAAGGCACGATATATAAGGTTTTTCCCCTTTAACCTTTCCCCTTTAACCTTTTCCCTGCCCCCCGCCCCCTTGCCTCTTTTGACTCATCAGCTATGTAGATGGCAATAAACCAGCGCACAGATATTTTATATGTAGAGATATTGCATACCAAGGCTTTGCTTGAGTTACTTGCCTAAACCCTTCTAGAATTAAAACTATTGTAGGGAAATTGTATTAATAAACTTACTTTTATTGTGGGAGGTATGATGAGCCGTCCAATAATTCTTGGTATTGTCGGCGACAGCGCTGCTGGGAAAACAACACTAACGCGGGGAATCGCTCAGGCACTCGGCCCAGAAAATGTCACGATCATCTGTACAGATGATTACCACCGTTACGATCGCCAACAACGTGCAGAAATTGGCATCACTGCCCTCCACCCGGACTGCAACCATCTGGATATTATGCAGCAACACCTGTCGCTGCTACGCACAGGGCAACCAATTCTTAAGCCAGTTTATAGCCATAAAACAGGGACATTTGAGGCACCTAAGTATATCAAGCCAAGTAAATTCGTCATTATTGAAGGATTACTCGGTTATTCTACTCGTGCCGCCCGTGATTCTTACGATGTTAAAGTTTATCTTGCGCCTCCTGAAGAATTACGTGCTAAGTGGAAAGTCAAGCGAGATACGCAAAAGCGGGGCTACACACCTGAACAGGTGCTAGCAGAATTAGAAAAGCGCGAACCAGACTCATCACAGTTTATTCGTCCGCAACGGCAATGGTCTGATATAGTCATTAGTTTTTATCCACCAACTGATGAAGATGATGAAAGCAATGGACACCTAAATGTCCGATTGGTACTACGTCCGACAATTCCCCATCCAGATTTCACCGTAATTACCAATTCTAGTTATGGTAATTCTGACTCAGCGATTCGTCTTGGGCTAGACAGAGATATGAGTAAGCCTGTGGATGTCTTGGAAGTTGATGGTCATGCCACCTTAGAACAGGTGAATAAATTAGAGCATATTATTTGTTCTGATATGCCCCATCTCCGAAATCTTTGCGATCGCGAAAGTAATCCTGAACTGGGTAAAATTGCTGGTACAACTGGAGAGACATTGCAAAGTTACCCCCTAGCTCTCACCCAGCTAATCATTACCTACCACATGCTCAAAGCAACGCAAATTTATCAATAATCAGGGAAGATGGAGGGGTTTTGCGAGTTTGCGATCGCGTATAGTGTTGGGCTGTTGAATTATGCGATCGCACTATACTTATGCTACTCAAACTTTAGATATTGCTCATGATTGTGGCTTGACGGGGGCTTGCAGCAGTTCAATATCTCTAATCTCAAGAATGCCACTACTCTCAAATTGCACACTAATTTGAACTTTGGCAGCATCGGCTTCTTTTTTAAAATGGGCACGCGCTTCGTAAGACTTAAAATTTTCCGTTGGTGAAACTCCTGTAGACCATGAAGTTGTTCTCATTTCACCCCATTGTCCTGGTCTATGTAAACCTAAACTCACTTTAATTGGTTTTTCTGTGTCTAGCGCTTTCGCGTTAAATTGACAAGCAAGAACACACTCTTGGACATCGGGCGATGCAACTTCAAACAAGATGACATTTCGCAAAGGATCTGTACTAATCATTAACTGCTGAGTATTGTCGTCATAGGCTTCAATTCGCCAGCTTTCTCCGACAATTGCAATACCTCCCCTTGTCACTGTGGAATCGGCAGGTGTGAATCGACGAATCAGCACAAATGGCTCTGTGGGTTCAGGAATGCCGAAGCGCTTTTGCAAATCGTTACCGACTTCTTGAATTTTAGAGTCAATGAAACCTTTGAGATTGTTGAATATATCGTCAAACATAGCGATCGCCCTAAATCATATTATTTTTAGTATTCCCTTTGAAAGTTGCCAATGAAATTACCTATCTAAACTAACCAAGGTTAAAGATTTTCTCAAATAAAGATGATTTGGGAAGTAAACAAGGGATAACTAAGGATAGTTTGATGCATGGTGACGATTTTCTTAGTTTATGACCTATTGCCTTAGAATTGCCGACCTACCTACAAATGAGCGTCCGCGTGAGCGATTAATGACGCATGGTGCCAAAATTTTAGCCACAGCAGAGTTAATCGCAATTCTTCTAGGCACTGGTCAAGGCCCAGGAAAACTATCTGCTGTGGGTTTGGGACAATTTATTTTGAGCGAATTAGGCAAACACCAACGCGATCCTTTGGCGGTTTTGCGGGAAGTTAGCCCCGCAGAGTTGATGCTAATTTCTGGTGTTGGCCCGGCCAAGGCAACAAGTATATTAGCAGCAATTGAATTAGGCAAACGCGCTTTTCAATCTCGACCGAATGACGGAACATTGATTGATAGCCCACTTGCTGCTGCTGCTACCCTTAGCCAAGATTTGATGTGGCAGGCACAAGAACGTTTTGCAGTGGTGTTATTAGATGTTAAGAATCGCTTGCTAGGTACGCAAGTAATTACCATTGGCACAGCAACCGAAACCTTAGCTTCTCCCCGTGATATTTTCCGGGAAGTTATTCGTCAAGGTGCAACGCGGGTAATAGTTGCCCACAATCACCCTTCTGGGAACCTTGAACCTAGCCATGAAGATATAGAATTGACGCGCCAGTTGTTAGCAGGGGCACAGCTTTTGGGGATTCCGGTACTAGATCATCTGATTTTGGGTAATGGCAATCATCAGAGTTTACGGGAAATAACAACTTTGTGGGATGAACATCCGCAAGGGGATTAGTAGAAAAAGCAGGGAGCCTCAATCTACAAAACATCCTCAAGCATAGATGCTAATTCTTTATTTAACCGACCAGACTTAACAAATTCTGCATAAGTATCTGCTTCAATTGCCAGCAGTTCTCCTCGGAATTGTTCTGTTGTAAAACTCTGAAGATTGGGATATTCATCCTGTAATTTGTCAATTTTTGACCGTAAATCTGCAAGTTCACTTTTGATTAGTGTCTCCTGATAACGGCGAAACTCTGGGTCGATGCCGGGGCGTTTGTCTGCCTGGAGGTGTTGCAAAACGCGTTCTAAGGCAATATGACGGGCAACTAATTCTAAATATTCCTCACGTAAGGGTGCATCACCTAGCAAATTGAGTTTTTCCAACAAAGGTTTGATGGTCAATCCTTGAACAAGTAGAGTAAATAAAACTACTCCAAACACCGTTGCAATAATTTTTTCTCGCTCTGGCAGTATAGTCGATACACTCAATGCCAGGGCAATGGAAACGGAACCACGTAACCCGCCCCACCATAAGATAGTTTGTTCTGGTAAAGAAATGTCCGATTTGGTGATGCTAGTACT
Source organism: Nostoc sp. ATCC 53789 (assembly GCF_009873495.1). Classification (GTDB taxonomy): domain Bacteria; phylum Cyanobacteriota; class Cyanobacteriia; order Cyanobacteriales; family Nostocaceae; genus Nostoc; species Nostoc muscorum_A. The sequence continues at coordinate 1,759,973 of NZ_CP046703.1, forward strand.
CAATTTGCTGAGAATCAAAAGAGCAACTGCCCGCATCAAAATCATTGCTGCCACTGTCACTATAATGATTTGCAAGTTTTCGCCCAAACTAGCAAAGCGTATTTGGTCGCCAATCAACAAGAAGACAATGGAGTTAACAAAGAACGCCAAAAATTCCCAAAATTCGGAGACAATAATCCGGGTGCGGGGATTCATGCCGATACGAGAGCCAAAGTTGCCTAAAATCAAACCTGTGGTGACAACTCCAATTACCCCAGAACCGCCTAAGTCTTCAATAATCAGGTAAGTGGCGTAAGCGGAAACTAGGGTTAAGGATTGTTCTACTAAGGGCAAATCGAAGCGCTGGGTGAGGTAAGAAATACCAAATCCAATGAAAGCCCCCACCCCTACACCGATGCCAACAACTGTAAATAACTGCACTAAAATTGGTTGTAATTCCAATTCGGCAGTTCCCAAAGATAAGGCCACCACAAAACCAAAGGCAACTACAGCCATACCATCATTGAATAAGCTTTCGCCTTCCATTAAAGTGACAAGACGACTATCTACGCCCAGTTCACGAAACAAAGCGGTGACAGAAACAGGATCGGTTGCAGACAGGCTAGCTGCGATGAGTAAAGCTGTAGTTAGAGAAATACCAATGAATTGATTAAGAGCGATCGCTACCCCGGCGATCGCAATTAACACCCCGAACACTGCATACAAGCAAATCGGCACTAAATCCCGCTTCAGTTCTGACCATTTCAAATTCCATGCAGCTTCAAACAACAGGGGTGGTAAAAAAATGAACAAAATTAATTCCGGGGAAAGGGTTACTAAACGGACATCAACAAACGCCAAACCTAACCCGACAATCACCAGTAGCAAGGTATAAGGGATATTCCGAAACCAGCTAAATACCTGCGGTAGTGTCGCCACACCTAAAGATACTGAAAGTACCAACAGAAACTGCTTAAGATTATTTGTAATGACTTCCTCGGCGATCGCTGATTCAAGCACCATAAGTAAATTCCTGGTATAGTTTTACATTTATCGAAACAGAATTCTGACTTCTGAATTCTTCTTCAACATCATCTGACTATTTTCAGATGACACCTGTTCAATGGGAAACTTTAACGGGTCGCGGAAGTCCCCATCTTCTCTGCGTTCGCGCAGCGTGTCGCAGACAGACGCTTACGCGAACAAGGTATTCCTAAGATGGGGATTGTGAGCGGGTGATGTTCGCGGAGCGTCACGAAGTGAGGATTGATCTGGAATTGATTTAAAAAATAAGTAAAAACAAATTCCAGATGTATGACGAATCACCAATTCTTGTAAACTAAGTATTATCATCTTGACCATCAATGCCATAAGCGAAAACCAAGCTAACAGGTATATGTTGCAAGAAAAAGATTTGGGTCTTGGGAACCAGGACTCCTGCCCTTGGAGGGAATGTAAGACTTTCTAGTACTACGAAGTTCTGGAGGCTATTCCTGATGAATTGGGAAGCCCCGTCCGTCTTACGGTGGGGTAGTTCACTTAGACATAACCGAGCATTCAGGAGGAAGGTCTTGGGTAATAACATTCGAGACCGATTTAAAAATTTCCGCCGCCGGGGTTCGCAACCGGAGCAACTTCAACAGCTACAAACAGAGTTGCTGGCTGAATCAACTCTAGACTCAGCTTACATAATATTAATTATTAGCTCCTGTGCGATCGCAACTTTGGGTTTATTGTCTAACAGTGCAGCCGTGATTATCGGCGCGATGATTATTGCTCCTTTAATGTTGCCGATTCGCGGGTTAGCTTTTGGTGCTTTGCAAGCAGATATTACTTTGTTTCGCAAGGGACTAATTGCTGTCGCAGTGGGCACGCTGTTAGCGGTGGCGATCGCCTCCACTCTGGGTTGGCTGGTGGGATTACCTAGTTACGGTAGTGAAGTGCTGGCTCGATCTAGACCAACATTGCTAGATTTGGGAATTGCGGTAGTGGCTGGTGGTATTAGTGGTTACGCCAAAATTGAGACAAAAATCTCTGGTAGTTTAGCGGGAACTGCGATCGCTGTTGCCCTCATGCCTCCCGTCTGTGTGATTGGCTTAGGCTTGGCACAAGGGAATTGGTCACTCAGTTTCGGGGCAACCCTACTTTATCTCACCAACTTGCTAGGTATTGCCCTCTCCTGTATGGTGACATTTGTGGTAGCAGGTTACACTTCAATGGCGCGGGCCCGTCAACCCCTAATTTGGACTATGGCTTTGACAACTATCCTGCTAATTCCTTTGGGAGTCAGCTTTGCCCGACTTGTACGACAAGCGCAACTAGAAACCAGCTTACGAAAAGCATTATTGAATCGAACTGTCACCTTTGGGCGATTGCAGTTAGTTAACAGTAATACCAATTGGTTAACAAATCCCCCAGAAGTCCGTTTGAGTGTCCGGGCAAGGGAACCTGTCACACCTCGGCAAGTAGAATTATTAGAACAATTTATCAAGCGAGAGATGGGGCAGCCATTCACTCTAATTTTTGAAGTTGGTCAAGTGGAGGAAATTAGAAGTTCGGAACCCACACCCTGAACCTTGATTTCTCACTTGTGAGAAATCAAGGTTCAGGGTGTGGGGGGTGTGGGAGGATGGGGAAGAAATCTGAACCCGCACACTCCCCACACTATGCGTGAGAAATCCGGGTGAAGTTGCTAATTTGGCATGAATGAAGAGAGAATCTATCAGTCAAGTCAAACTAACTTTCCAAAATGTAATAGTGGATGTAACTCAATTAGTTAAAGTTTCGATTATTCTCTTGCTCCTGGCTACAGGAGTAGCTTTGCTATCCCGGCGGTTGCGAATCCCTTATGTAACGGGTTTAGTATTAGCAGGCTTGCCAATCACTGAGCTATTATCTCGTCCCATTGGTTTAAATCCAACCTTGGTTTTGAATCTTTTCTTACCAATTCTCATCTTTGAAGCTGGCATTAATACAGATGTCAGCCGCCTACGCAGCACCTTTAAACCAATTGCCCTGCTAGCTGGCCCTGGGGCTGTGCTTTCCAGTGGGATTATTGCCGCCTTATTAAAATTTGGGCTGGGGCTGAGTTGGATACCTGCGTTATTTGTCGGAGTAATTCTGGCAAATACTGATACAGTTTCCATGATTGCCGTCTTTAAGGAAATACCAGTACCCTCGCGGCTTTCCACCATCGTTGAAGGAGAAACTTTATTTAATGATGCAGCTGCTCTAGTTTCATTCAACCTAATTTTGCAAGTATATTCCACAGGTTCACTCACCTTTGTAGAGGGAATCCAACAACTGCTATTTATCTCTTTAGGAGGCTGCCTAGTAGGGTTAGTCTTGGGCTACTTGAGCATACCTGTATTCGCCCGTTTAGATGATGCCCTTAGCAGCTTATTACTAACAGTTGCAGTTGCATTAGGAACTTTTCAGGTTGGGCAATTTCTTGGTGTATCGGGTGCGGTAGCTGTAGTTGTCGCTGGATTAATTTTCGGGAATTTAGGGCTTTCTCAGAATACTTCTGCTTCTAGTCGCATCACCTTGTTGAGTTTCTGGGAGTATGCCAGTTTTACCGTCAACACCTTTATTTTTCTGCTAATTGGTGTAGAAATAGACCTGGGAACCCTCTGGAGAACTTTACCTGCAATTATATTTGCAGTTTTGGCTTATCAAGTTGGGCGAGTTCTTACAGTCTATCCTCTGCTAGCAGGGATTCGTTTGATTGACCGTCCAATTCCATTGCGCTGGCAACATTTACTCTTTTTAGGTAATATCAAAGGTTCGCTCTCGATGGCTCTGGCGTTGAGTTTGCCAGAAACACTACCAGGGCGAGATGTTCTCATCGCTTTAGTTTTTGGTAGTGTGCTGGTGTCGTTAGTGGGACAGGGTTTAAGTTTGCCTTGGGTGGTAAAACGCTTACAATTATCTAAATTTTCAGAAACTCAACAACAGGTTGAAGAATTGCAAGCTCAGTTGATGACAGGGAAGGCAGCACAAGATGAATTAGATAGTTTGTTGAAATCAGGAGTGTTACCAAAAGCTGTTTATGAAGAGATGCGTTCAGCTTATCAAGTGCGAATTGCTGGTGCAGAAAAGACATTGCGGGAACTATATAATCGTCGTCCTGATGAGTTAGACGGCAAAAGTAACAGCAGTGGTAAACTTGATGCCATTCGCCGCCGTTTACTACTGGCAGAAAAAGGAGCGCTTAATGAGGCGATGCGGAAGCGAATTCTCTCAGAAGAAATTGTGCGCGGACGGATACAAAATCTTGATGAACAATTGCTGAAGTTAGATGATGATTAAATATGGGGCATTGGGCATTGGGCATTGGGCATTGGGCATTGGGCATTGGGAATTGGGCATTGGGCATGAGGAATAATCTGATACCATTTCTTTGTGAAGCTGCGCCAAATTTCCTTTTGCTTCTTCTTTCTTACTTTGTGTTCTTTGCGTCCTTTGCGGTTCGTTCCTCATATAGTTTGGCGCACCTTTATACAGAATTGGTATGAGCTTTGTCGATGAACCTCTGAGCTTTGTGAGTGAACCTTTGAGCTTTGTCGATGAACCTCTGAGCTTTGTGAGTGAACCTCTGAGCTTTGTGAGTGAACCTCTGAGCTTTGTCGATGAACCTTTGAGCTTTGTTGATGAACCTCTGAGCTTTGTGAGTGAACCTTTGAGCTTTTGCTGATTGATTAAAATCTGCTGCCTCTTGTTAAACATTAAGTCAGAGACTCAATGAATGCATTCTCATACAGAGCATGGGAACGAGGAAAAACTTAATTACGAATTACGTTAGCGTAGCGGGGCGTAGCCCATTACGAATTACGAAGGCGATCGCTTATTATTATTTTGACTTTTAATCACTCTACCAGGACTGATAAAAGAAATTCCTTGCTGAAAGTCAGTACCAATCATCACTGCCTCCACTATAGGTTCGGATATTTCTGTTTGAGCTACCCACTCGACAATAAAGTTTGCGCCTAAACCTCCACTGGTATCATTTCTATTTATAAAAAAATCTGTCGAAGCTAGCGCATCAAGTTGAATAGGACGCTCCAAATACTGTTTAATTAATTTCCCTTCTGAGTTGTAGTAGCGCACAGAAGTAATAACGATCGGATTGATCAAATCTGTATTCCGAATACTGAGTGTAACCGCTAACTCGAAAATCTCCTGCTTATTGTGATGATAGATATGTGAATAAACAGGAACATAAACAGTTTGACCGCTTGCGATCTTAAAATTCTTATCTAGCGTTACTATTTTTTGAACTGGGGTTGCTTGAGTGGAGTTGGGTTGTGATTTGGGTGAAATATTTGTTGATTGACAAGATGCCAGAAAAATAAGAGCGATCGCTAAAATATATGGATACGGCTTCATCAAAACTATTTATACCCATTTTTTATACATCGGTAGCTAATGCCACTTAATCAAGAGTTTCGGTAGAGACTACGCTCAACATCTTTGCTCAATAAAATCAATAACTTGATGTAAAGATCCTGGTTTAGTCACAATCAAGACTGTTGAATGAGGTTCCAGTATTGTACTGCCGTTAGGAATCATCAAATCTTCGTGGGGATGGGATTGATAACCAATAATTAGCGAACCACTAGGAAATCGGGCATCCTGAGCGATTTCAGCAACGCTACGACCAGCAACATAGCAATTGTTTGGGATGGCAAGTTTCAGAACCTCAATCTGTCCTTGCTCAAAATGCATCATTGATTCCACTTGCGGATACTCAATGGCATTCACCATTGTTGAAACTGATAGTTCAACAGTGCTGATAATATGGTTGGCTCCAGCTATCCGCAGTGGTTCGGCAAAATCGGGGTGGCGCATTCGGCTCAAAATATGGGTGACACCGTAGTGTTTAGCAAGAGTTACCATTGCCAAGTTTAAGGCATCACTTCTTAAGACAGCTGCCAAGGAACCTGCTTTGCGAATCCCAGCTTCTAACAATACTTCTGTACTCACAGCACTGCCTTCAAAAGCCATTGCTCCTACTTGTTCACGGGCATAACGACAAGCAATAGGGTCAATGTCAATTACGGCAACAGTATGTCCTAGCTCTACCAGTTTTTGGGCTAAACTTAAGCCCACTAAGCCTGCTCCACCTATTAGTACGTACATGGCTGTTCCTGATATTCTTGGAATTTTTACTTCACTTTACAGGTTAACAAACACATACATTGGTAGTAAGGGTGTACAGATGTACGCCCCTACTATTCATTTATTGTCGAGATTTTTGAATTTTTAAAGTTGTATTTTTCGAGTAACTCTTTAACTTGAGCAGCTACCAAAGGATGTGGATCTTTTTGTAACTGGGGTAAGATTTGCAGGAGAACGCGATGTGAAACCATATTTAGATATGCGATCGCAGCTTCTCTAACAAAACCCGTTGGATGACGCAAACTTACTAAAATTTCAGAACTGGTAAGTCTGATGCGAGTCACTTGAGCAAAATGGAAACAACAAGCTAGACACCAATCAGAAAGGAAGTTACCCAACATCAGCAATCTGTGGAGGCGATCGCTAACCAGCATATTCTCATATTCTACGATCTTGGCTTCTACAAGATATTGCAATTTTTCTGATTGCGGTCGGTTATCTAAAATATTCAGTAACAGAGACTTGCAAGGCAAAGTTACGGTATGCTCTAAGATTTCTAAACCCCGTGCTAAATTTACCACTGAGAGCGATCGCAGATTAAACGCTGCTGCCTGCATCTTTTCTGGTGAGTAAAGCAGTCTGAGCAACAGTAGCAGCCGCTCTTTGACATCCAATTCCAATTCTAAAAGGGCGCGTTGCAGTAACTCAGAGACAATCACAATCCTTTCACTTGATTGATGATTTTCTTTTTCATCTAATATTTTCAAGTCTATATATGCACCATAAATCTCGCCTAAAAACTTTAATTCCTGCTCAATTAAATTTTCTACCCGACTTTCATAAAACCGATCTACTAAACCTCTAATTCCTGGTTGTTTATGTATTTTTAGTAAGCTCCGAAGAATATGATCCCTAGTTATACCCCAGGATGCCTCCAAGTTTTCCCATAAAGTCTCTAATGCTTCCTGAGTGCCAATTTGAGCAATGGTACGCCAAGCGTACATCCGCACTACTTCTGGTTTGTAAATATTGGTAGCTAACCGCAACAGCATCTCTATCGCTTCATTTTCTAGTCGCACTAGGGACGACATTGCTGTAGTACGGGTTGATTTGTAATAAAGTGCTGCAATCAGCGCCGAATAGTATTCCTCTAAATGGGTTGCTGCAATCATTTCCAATACGGCACAGCGCACCCGTAACGACTCATCTTGTAATAAATTCGGGATGTGAATCCGTAACGCTTGTAAATAAACAGCTTCTCTAAGCGCTCTAACTCCATTCACCCGTTCCCGTTCTTTCTTATGAGTCAACATCCGGCGCATAGTTTGGGTAGCTGCTACCTTTTGCATCGGCGTTCCCTGACGTAAGACTAAAGCGGCGGCGGTAGCGCGGATGAGTGAGTTTTGGCGGGGGTTGAGATATTCTTCTAGGATGCTTAAATTGGGATTTGGTTCAGCTAGCCAAACGTAGCGCAGAGCTAGGGCAAAAACTTCGGGGTTAGTTTCTTGGGGTTGTTCTAACAAAGGACGAATGGCGGATAGATAAGCGGGATTTGCACCAGCTGTCAGCATCACTTCCAAACTTTGGCGCTGCAAATCTGGGGTTAACTTAACTAACAGGGGTGCTAAAACTTCCGCAGCTCCTTGAGAGTCAATTTGGGCTAAAAGTTCAATACAAGAGCGTTTATCAGCCTCGCTGCCTTTTTCTCCCAAGGCTTTGACTACCCCCTGCTTGAAGAATCGTAAGCCGACATTGGTTGCACTCAATTGGCCCCGTGCCACACTCAAGACTAACAGTTCAACGTAACGCGATCGCAATTCCCAAACTACTTTTACACAGGTGCTAGCTATCAGCATTGTTTCTGCCACCAACACCCACTTTTGCAGGGATACGGTTACAAAGCGGTTACAAAACAATAGAGTTGCAAAAATTAGTACTCCTGTCAAACCTGTAGCGATCGCTTCGGCTGTTCCGCCAGATAAAGTCTGCATTCGGCTGCGAATTGACTCAGGAATCGGTTGGTACAGGATGGGGCCGCTACTCATGACAAAGGTGTAGCGCAGAAGTTCATCGCAAAATTTGACAATTATCAGACCCCAGAAAAAGCTTTGCGATTGGATGGCTGGAATTAAATGCAAAAATACCAGCACTCCTGGTAGTGAAAAGCCTACGGTGATTGGTAAAAGTGTCGCTGTGAAAAATACCCCCATCCGTTCAATGAGTCGGCTGGAAATAAACCACTGCAATAACAACTCACACAGTCCCAACATCCCACCAAAAAGACCCAAGAAACTGGCGAGTTCTCGGTCGCCCAAATTGGATTGGAGTTCGCGCAGATATTGAAAATCTATTAACAACCCAATGACTTGCAATAGACCAACAAAAGCAAACAATTGCCAAACATAGCGCTTCAGAGGACTTTTAATAAAGCGCTCTCGTGAAGCTTGTTCTTCAGGAACTAGTCTTTGTGGGGTTTCAGGAAAAGCCGCTCGATAGTGATTCGTTAAATAGAATAAAATCGCCGATCCTAATAAAATCACAAAACAGGCGATGAAGATGATCTTATTGAGCGAGGTGTATTGCACTAGCCAAGGCAAACTAAAGCCACTAATCACATCTGCTACCAAAAGTCCACTACTCACCAGTGGGTAAGTCCGCTTAATCTCTCGAATGTTAAATATTTGGTTAGCGACGATGGAGGTGTTGAGATCGTTGACTACATAAAGGGCATCTACCCATAGCCGCAGTAGAAAGGCCGAAATAACTACCAGGTAAGAAACATGAGATCCCCAACGTAATAAAACTAATAGAAGTAATGGCATCAACATGCAAGGTGCGATCGCCACAATCACCCGGCGTAAGGGAAAAATTCTTTGCAGCCAAGAGTATAAAAAAACCAGTGCTGCGCTCATAACGGCACTGGCAATATACATCCACGGCAATAGATGAGTCCCATATTCATCCAAAAACAGCGCCACTGTACTGTCTTCTGCCCACCGCAATCCTACACACACAGTTGTGTAAAAAATAAACATTAGTTGAGTTCGTTCACTCTCCTCTGGCCGGAGATTCACCCACTGTAGTAGTCGTGGTAAAACAACTTTATTTACAGCAAACCAGTGATTTTTCAGTTCCATGCAGTTTTATTTTCTGGTAGTATCACCGCGCAATAGGGGCAAGGGGCAAGGGGGGCAGGGGAGCAGGGGGGCAGAGGAGCAAGGGGGGGCAAGGGGACAAGGGGGAATTATTGAACAAGTCCTTGTCTCTTCTTCATGTTCAATGCCCAATCCCCATTCCCCATTCCCCATTCCCCATTCCCCATTCCCTCATCCCCTGGAAATAGCAAAAGTCCTGAGCAACTGAGTATTATGTTTCCCACTCAGCCTTCAAGACTATCGATTTGAGATAAATTTAAACGACCTCAAAGCTTTGGGCATATCTTGCATCCAAACGAAAAAACCCCTGACTTCTAAGCAGGGGTTTTCAAACTTGGTCTATTAAACAGTTAGAGGATTATTTTTTGGGCGAGATAAGCATCATCATGTTTCGCCCTTCTTTTTTAGGCGCTTGTTGAAGCTCACCAAAAGGCTCCAAATCCGTTGCCATTCGCTTGAGCAAATCTTCTGCTAGGTCGCTGTGTTGAATTTCTCGACCCCGGAACATCACAGTCGCTTTGACTTTATCGCCATCTTTCAAAAAGCGCTCTGCTTGCTTAACACGCACGTTGTAGTCGTGTTCTTCTATTTTGTAACGCATCTTAACTTCTTTGACATCAGCCGTGTGCTGCTTTTTCCGGGCTTCCCGCGCCTTTTTCTCCTGCTCAAACTTATATTTCCCGTAGTCCATAATCCGACAAACTGGCGGGTCAGCTTTGTCACTTATAAGCACCAAATCTAACTCTTTCTCTTCTGCTAGTTGTAGTGCTTCCTGTGGGGGCATAATTCCCAATTGGGCACCGTCAGTATCAATGACCCGAATTTTCGGGAAGCGAATTCGTTCGTTAATTTGGGGCAGATCGCGAGTTCTTTTCTTCTCAATCACAGGCATTATGATTTGTGGGAGCTCTTAATGAAGGATTTGGTGTGGTCTTGATTGGTATGCCTCAGAGGCAAAATACGGAAATAACTCAGGACTGAAAACATAGTCTACAGTTCTAGAGTAACTAATCCATAAAATAGTTGCGTCGTTGTATTTGTCATTTTACTAACTCTGAGAGAATTTCTCTGCAATAGTTAATCTAAATTACACAACCTAGACACATGTTAAATATTATTACAACTTTTGCTCAATAATGTTGACAGTCGAATTAAGCACTGTTTTTCCAGAATACCAAGCTTACAGTATGTAGATACATCTAGTAAAACTTATGTAGCATATTACCTTACATTAAGTATTTTAGCATTTAAAAGGGCAGTTAGAAACCGTAGCTACACTAGGTTTTACCCACCTGCGTGGGTTGCAAACCCTCCATTTTCCTGAGACTACCCTGCGGTAAGGCTTTGCTGAGGTTTGTATAGCTGCTCATAGAACAAGGTAGTAATCAGATTGACACTCTCAGGTCTAAAGACACGCTCGATTCTCCAAGTCAAGTTCCCCTTACCTCTTTAGCTTTGTGAGCGTTCTCAAGGTTAGAGGAAAAGCAATAACACACAGGCGGACTTCGTTTATGATGCAAGATGAACCGCGATTTGTAATGACCAGGTATATTGATTTACAAAGGTGAGGTGCTTTCATACATCTGTTTATGCTTGGCTAAAAGCTCTTGATATTTCTCATTTGTCTTTGTTTGTATCCACTTGGCTTTAAAAATTGCTGCTGACTCGGCTTTAACAGGGTCTTCTTCGTAAGGAAGAATCTCTTTTTTCGAACCTGAAGTTTCCGAATTTTGTTTATATTTTCTGCCTGTTTTATGATTAGCATAACGGCGAGAGCGAGTATAACCCATTTGGATAAACTTTCGTGCCATATCCGCGCCGATAAAATCATCTTGTTTTAGAGAATCAAGAAACATTTCGTAGATTTTTTCACTTGACTCTCTAGCAATCTCAGGAGTTTTGAACCGCCAGTAAGGAAGAATTTCTGATTTATATGGTTCAACCAAAAGTACGCCCTGTTCACCCTTGCCAACGCGATAAAGTTCAGGATATTTGCGAAAATCGATATTTTTAAAGTCTAAAGAATAATCAAATGGCATGATAGATTTTTATTAGGAATAGTAAACTTTAAGTAAAAAGTTCAGCTTCTATCCTAGTAAGGAGATTTTCTTCTACTATGCTATCTAGTACCCAATCTGTGAACAGTGTCCTTGCGCCAGGAAATTTGCGTAAAGTGCATCACATTGCACTCAATGTCCAGGATATGCAAGCTTCCCGTTACTTTTATGGCACAATCTTGGGTTTACACGAACTTACAGGCGACGAAGTACCCGCAACTCTGACGGAACTTGTCGCATCAGGGAAAGTAGCCAATTTTATTACCCCGGATGGGACAATACTGGATTTATTTGGGGAACCAGAATTATCACCACCAGATCCCAATCCAGAGAAGACATTCACCAGAGCCTACCATTTGGCTTTTGACATCGATCCGCAGTTATTCGATCGCGCGGTGACAGTGATCAGTGAAAATAAAATAGCGATCGCACATGGCCCAGTCACTCGTCCTACTGGTAGAGGTGTGTATTTTTACGATCCAGATGGCTTTATGATTGAAATTCGTTGCGATCCAGAAGCTAGTTAACTTAGGGGTAAAAACAAAAGTATCTACCATGACCGCGAAACTCATCCAAATATTTAAAGTAATTGAAGACACAATCACAAAACCGCCAATTCCACACGAACCATACAAGCAATCATTGAAAGCCTGGGCGATGTATTGTTTACGAGACAAAGGTTTTATAGTCGCTTATGCTCAAAATGCTGACTTTGCCATTGAAAGAAAACGTGAAGAAAAGCTATATTTTAAAGTTTCAAACAGCCCCGATGATTTAGATAATTCTGTTAGCTGGATAGTTTGGGATAACGCAACTAAAAGTGCTAGTCTCATTCCTCAAAAAATAGACTGATGCCAAAAAAGCGCTATAGTCATGAATTTTATTCCCCTTCCCTACTATTGCTGCACAAATATCTGATGTTCTGGCGAATTTAATCCCAACTGCAACACAGCCAATACTTGCTGCATATTGCCAGCAAGTAAATTCGACATTGACAACCACAAACCAGGAAATACTTGACTTTTGATAATTCCATCTGCGTCCACTTCTAAGGATACATATTCTCCTTGTTGCAGGCTAAACCAATCTAATTTATTTTCAAATATTTGCCAAACAATATATTCTTTTACCCCATTACGACCATAGACTTTTTTCTTGTCATGTAAGTCAATAGCAACACTGCTAGCTGCTATCTCTATTACGAGTTCTGGCGCACCTTCTATGTAGTCATCATCGGTCAAACGAGATTGTCCTTTAGCTGCTGGTGTGATTAATAACACTCCATCTGGTTGGGGTTCATTGTCTCGATCTAAGCGGACTGTTGGCTCAATTCCCAATCTCACCCCAGGAGTGGCAATTTGGTAAGTCCACAACCAACCGATTAGATGACCATGTGGTTCAGCATGACTTTCAAAGCGTAATGGGGATGCCAAATATACAACTCCTTCAATTAATTCTGCCTTTTGATGACGGGACATTGCCTGATAGCGTCGTTCAAATTCGTAGCGAGTGAGGCGATCGCCATTTTCTAAAGGAGGAATTCGTTGCTTGAGTGATAAGTTGACCATGATTTTCTGCTCTGGCTAGGAGTCTTACTTTATTATCGCTTGAGACATATTTTTCTACGGAAATACTTCCCAAGCCTCATTTTGTTAATAAATCGCTAGAATCAGGTTTCTCAAATACCATTAAATGCTGTTGAGGTAACAAGTTTTTAGTTTCCCGCCAAACCAAACCAACAGCTTGCATTTCTTTACGGACTTGCTTTTGAGTCATCTTGTGCAGACCTTTAATCATAATAAAGGGATTTTCACCCCGGTACTCAACCAGGACTACCCGACCACCTGGTTTTAGTGCTTTCACAATTCCTTGCATCACTTCTTGAGGATACTCAAGTTCATGATAAGCATCTACCATCAATGCCAAATCGATACTTTCAGATGGTAAGTTTGGGTCACTAAGGGTTGCTAAAACAGGCTCAACATTGGTGATATTTTTCTCTTTTTTGAACAACTCAATTATTTCTAACATTTCTGGCTGAACATCTACAGCTAACACCTTACCTGCTGTTAATAACGGTGCGATGCGAAAGCTTAAGTAACCTGTACCAGCGCCAATATCAGCCACTACATCGTTAGGTTTCAAGTTGAGAAGGCTGACTATCTTACTTGGCTGTTCCTCTCCCTCTCGGCTGGGACGTTCTAGCCAGCCAGCGCCAGTGTATCCCATAACTTTGGCGATTTCGCGCCCCATGTAATATTTGCCAATACCATCTGGACTGTGGATTATCCGTTGTTCGTAAACTGCGCTCGCACCATTGGCGGCTTGTGCTGTCAAGGTTGGGTTTAGCAGCGAGTAACTCAGTATTAGAACAAGAGATACTATAAAGTGGAGAAATTTTGACATTTGTTTATGACTGATCTGGATAATTATAAGCAGCAACTAAAAGAATTTTATGGTAGGAGAACGACTTATGACCATGAGAAAGGTACTCGCCATCCTCTAGAAGCCAAGCTTCTACTTGAATTTGTTCCACTAAATTCGGGGCAGAAAATTCTTGATGTGGCGACTGGAACAGGTTTAGTTGCGATAGCCGCAGCTGAAAAAGTTGGTTCTGAAGGCTCCGTGATAGGGATTGACATGACCCCTGGAATGTTGCATCAAGCAAGACTTAAGATTGCAGCAGCAAAATTACAAAATATCGAGTTAGTTGAGGCGGATGTAGAACATTTCAACTTTACTGAGAGTAGTTTTGATGTTGTCTTTTGCTGTGAGGCAATTGTACTTTTTCCTGACATACTTGCTATTTTGCAAAAGTGGTATCGCTTCTTGAAACCCGGAGGCTTTGTGGCATTCACCTGTCCTCCCGAAACTGCTTTTATGGCCTCTCTTCAGCAGAGGATTGGCGCTAGAGTTTTAGGCGTATCGCTACCACATATCCTTGAACCACTGGGAACTCCAGAAAAGTGTCGGAATTTGGTTAATCAGGCAGGTTTTAGAGATATCGAAATTAAGATTGAACCATCAGGACGTTATCGCCCTCTTAGGGATAACAGATTATCTGAGATAGTAATTAATATAAATTTTAAAGGTAATCCCCTGTTGTCAAAATTATCACAAGAACAATTAAATCAGTTGCAAGTTGAGTACAAAGCAGAAATTGAGAAACTAGCAACCGATCAAGGTATTTGGGAAGATACTACAAAGTTGTTTGTTCGCGCTCAAAAATAAATTGATGAGCTTTGCTGCTGAACTGACAATTTAGTGTGATCGCGCATGATAATCTTGCGGTTAATAATTACAATCACAGTTTAAGCTTCTAGGCCGATGTGAAAATAAACATTTTCAGGATTTACTTAAACAGCCCGTTTAAAAATTTGTAATCCAACCTTTGGACGCTTATATGCAAAACCTGCCCCTAATGTTAGTGCCTGTACTCGCCGTACAGAAAGTAGTAGGTGACGGTGTAATTAAACCTCTCGGTCATCATGAACTGCTGTTGGTGCTGGTGCAACTGTCACTATTGCTGCTCGTAGCGCGGGGATTAGGTGAGTTAATGCGCCGGATTAATCTACCGCCTGTTGTTGGGGAATTATTGGCGGGTGTGCTGCTTGGCCCTTCTCTATTTGGTTTGCTCCTTCCAGACTTGCAAGCTCATATCTTTCCCAAAAGTCAAGAACAGTCTAATTTACTTTCGGTGATTTCTTGGTTAGGTGTGTTATTTTTGCTGATTGTAACTGGGTTGGAGACGGATCTCAAGCTGATTCTTCGTAAGGGTAAAACGGCTCTTTTGATTTCACTGGGCGGAATTATTGTCCCGTTTATCACCGGCTTTGGATTAGGTTGGCTATTGCCAGATAGTTTTTTAGCTGACCCAGAAAAGCGACTAGTATTCAGTCTATTTATCGCTACAGCAATGAGTATTTCAGCAGTACCAGTAATTGCCAAGGTGCTGATGGACTTAAACCTGATTCGCCGTGATATTGGTCAAGTTACCTTAGCCGCGGGTATGACTGACGATACTATCGGCTGGATTTTACTTTCTGTGGTTTCAGGTTTAGCTAGTAGCGGCAAATTTGACCTAGGGACAATTTTCCATTCTGTGAGCGCGGCCATATTATTTTTAGCGATCGCTTTCACAATTGGGCGTACTATCGTAGATCAGATTTTGCGGTGGGTTGATGACTACGTTGGTGGAATCTCAGCTAGTATATCGGCTGTGCTGATTCTTTCGCTCTCGGCAGCAGCACTTACCCATGCATTAGGTCTAGAAGCAGCATTAGGTGCTTTCGTGCTGGGGATTCTGGCCGGTCAATCCCGTCGCTTTAGCAATGAAGCTGGACACATGCTAGAAGTCTTCACAGCAAGCTTTCTAGCACCAATTTTCTTTGCTTCAGCTGGCTTGAAAGTTAATTTGCTAGCTCTGTTAGTCCCCCAGACGTTGTTATTTGGCTTGATTGTTCTTGCTGTCGCCTGTGTTGGCAAATTTACAGGTGCTTACCTTGGTTCTCGCGTCGGTGGCTTGAGTCATTGGGAAGGTTTGGCGATGGGTTCCGGGATGAATGCTCGCGGGGCAATGGAAATTGTCGTTGCCACCATTGGTTTATCTTTGGGAGTGCTGAATCCCCAGATGTACTCAATTATTGTTATGGTGGCAATCGTCACTTCCCTAATGGCTCCACCCCTTCTGCGCTGGACTTTATCAAAAGTGGTTATGAGTGAGGAGGAAGCTCAACGGTTGGAACAAGAAGAGCAGGATAGCCGCAGCTTTATCAAGCAAATCCACCGTGTCTTAATACCTACTAGCGGTGGCCCCAACATCCAACTTGCAGCGCAACTAGTGGGCTACATGGCTCACCAAAACTCGATAGAAGTGACATCTCTATATGCCCTGAGTGACAAGCAGCCTCAAAAGAAAGGCCGCCGGGCAGCGACCCAGGTTAAAGATACCGCCGCCGAGGAAGCTCTGGCTTCTGTTGCTGAGGAAATGCAGCTACCTGATGATACGACCCTGCAAACAAAAATGGAGTCTGGGCGTAGTAAAGCGGAGGTAATTTTGAATGAAGCGAACAAAAACTATGACTTGATTGTATTGGGAGCTTCTGAACAGATACGTCCTCAGAAAACATTGTTTAATTTGCTTGTAGATCGGGTAGTACAAGAAGCGCCATGTGCAACGATGGTGGTCAAATCGCACCTACCCCAAGCTAAAGGCGAGATATGCAAAATCGCTCAACAAAAGCTGACAAAGATTCTGGTGCCAACTGTGGGGACAGAATATAGTAAAAATGCTGTAGAGATGGCAAGTACGATCGCTGCTCAAATGGGAGCATTAGTTATGATCGTGAACGTGATTAATTTGCCACAAGTTGAATATATTCTATACGAACAGCGATCGCTAACTCCAGTGAAGGAAATTGCTCACGATCTGCTTGAACAGCAAGCAGCAATTGGCCGCAATCTAGGTGCTGATGTCAAAACATATATTCTTCAAGGAACCAGCCCAGAAAGAGAAATCCTCAAGTTTGCCCAAACCCAAGAAGTTGACCTAATTATTTTAGGGAGTAGTATCCGAATGGTTACAGGTCGCGTTTTCTTTGGTCACAGAGTGGATGCAATATTAAGTAAAGCCCATTGCCCAGTAGCAGTAATTACTACGCCATAGGCGTTCTCAGCTTTAACTAGATTACGACTGATACCAATTCTTTATTAACTTGCACTTAATAAGTAAGTGATGATATAATCCCATCCAAAAATAGAAGCGTAGTTTACCGCCGTAGGCATCCCTTCTGCTGAGATGGAACCCTTGAACCTATTTTAACTTCCGTCTTAATTCATCTTTACCCGAATTTCTCACGTATTGTGTGGTTCGGGTGGGGGTGTGGGAGGCAATGCAGCGTTCATTGATAGTTATTCAATTCCTCCTCTTTCTCCCCACACTCCCCACACTCCCCACACTCCCCACACTCCCCACACCCCCCACACTCACGCTCATTTCTCACAAGTGAGAAATCCAGGTTTAGGCCCTTTGCTTGTTCACCATCAAATTTTCTTAGCACCTTGGTATCAAGAAATGGAAAAGTATTTAGTCACCAAAGAAGAGATTGAGTCTTATGAAGGACTAGAAAAAACACATTTTCTCAACTCCAATGCTCGCAGACTGAATAAGTCTTTAGGAGATTTGACAGGTTTAAAAAATATCGGTTTCCACATCATTGAAGTAGAGCCTGGACGTGAATCAACGGAGCTTCACATGCACTATCACGAAGAAGAGTGCGTATACGTTCTTGAGGGAGAAGCTGAGGCAACAATTGGAGAAAGCATTTATCCAGTTAAAGCAGGAGATTTTATTGGATATCGCGCTGGTGGTAAGCCGCATAAGCTGACAAACACGAGCAATTCTATATTCAAATGTATAGTAGTTGGTCAAAGGCTAGACCATGATATCGGTGACTATCCAAATTTGCAGAAACGTATATATAGGAGTAAAGGTTTAAAATGGAATCTGGTCGATATGGAAAATATAGCTGAACCAGTAGCAGGTAAGAAAGCATAACAGGCAATACTGCTCGGTTAAGCATTTTTAACTCGGAATCGGGTTTGGGGAAAAGGTTAAAGGGTAAGGGTTAAACCCAGATTCCGCAGGTGCGCTCGTAAATGCTGTATTTTTGAAAATGACCTAAATGCTGCATTTTAGAAGCATGACAGCATCATTAAATATCAGGGTACAGGATATTGATCACTGCGGCATAGTCGCAGGCATCTGTGATGAGATGAATTTAGTAGAACAAATTAACCGACTGCTGGGAACTCACTCTCAAGAAATCATCAGTGCAGGTCAAGTTGTAAAAGCAATGATTTTAAACGGATTAGGATTCGTGAGTGCGCCGTTATATTTGTTTGAAAAGTTTTTCGTAGGCAAAGCTACCGAGCATCTTTTAGGAGAAGGAATACGTCCAGAACACTTAAACGATGACCGTTTGGGTCGAGTATTGGACCAATTATATGAGGCGGGACTAACGAAAGTCAAGCCAGAAAAGAAGCTGACCTCAAGCAGTTGGAAAAACGTTTAATTAAAAAGTTATCAGTTGCCCAATCCGAACTTCGGCAGTTGTCAAACCAAGAATTTGCTTGCTCAAAAGATGCTCTGATTGCGGCACAACGGCTCAGTTCTAAGTTGCCCTTACACCAACTGGCTAATATCCAGGTTAAGGAAGTAAAAAAACATACTGGACGTGGTAGACCCAGTAAGGATGCTGCCCCTACCTTTTACTACCAAGTCGATGCCACGCTAGAACCCAAGGAAATAGCCATCGCCATCGAAACCAAACGCGCTGGAAGATTTATTTTAGCGACCAATGTCCTCGATGCCGAAGAACTCAGCGATGAAGATGTTTTACGTGAATATAAGGCACAGCAGTCTACTGAGCGTGGTTTCCGATTTCTCAAAGACCCTTTATTTTTTACTTCCAGTGTCTTTCTCAATTCGACTGAGCGAGTTGCCGCATTAGCAATGATTATGGGTTTGTGCTTGCTTGTTTATAGTCTGGGTCAAAGAGCTTTACGTCAAGCCTTAGAACGGGCAAAAAAAACTATTGATAATCAGTTGGGTAAACCAACTTCTACTCCCACCTTACGTTGGGTGTTCCAATGTTTTATGTCAATTCATTTGGTTACCGTCTCCCAAATCAAGCAAATTGCCAACTTAACCCATGAAAGGCAATGGATTCTTCAGTTTTTTGGCGCTCCTTGTCGAAAATATTATCTTCTTTCTTAACTAACCTGCGGAATGTGGGGTTAAAGGTTTTTTCTTTCCCTTTTCCCTTTCCCCTTTTCCCCTTAACCGAGAAGTATTGGCATAACAGGTAGAATGCATTTCCTTAATGGAAACTCCGGCATTCTGTCCGTGGCTAATACCAATTCTCTATGAAGTTGTACTTAATAGCGGTGATGATATAAACCTATCCCCAAATAGAAGCCCCAAAGGGGCTGATCTTAGCGCGATCCTCTAGAAGTAACTGATCTTTGCAAATTAGCTAAAGCGCGATTGTAATCCAAAATAGCTGTGACTCGATTACCTTCTGCTCTTGTCAGGTCATTTTCAGCAGAGATCACCTCTGTTTGAGTACCCACACCAGCTTGAAACCTCAGCCTTGCTAAATTCAGAGCTTCCCTGGCTTGATTTAAAGCCACACTAGAAGTCTGCACATTATTTAAATTAGATTGCAATTGAGAATAGAATTGTTCTACATCAAAGCGAATTTGGTCACGCTGGGTGGCAAATTGACTCTCTGCGATCGCAATATTTGTTCTCGACTGAGCCGCCCTTGCTCTGGCTGCTCCTCCATCAAACAAAGTGAGATTTCCTTGAAGCCCCACCGAATAGCCATCAGTAATGCTGACACCATCATCGTAACGATCTAGCAGGTTGTAGTTGCCTACCAAACTAATTTGCGGCCCTAACTGTGAAAGTGCTTGCCGTCGCTGTTGCTCACTAATATTTCGTTGTGCTAATTGCTGTTGCAATTCTGGACGATTTTGAAACGCTTGGACAATACTTTGTTCTACGGTCTGCGGCCAAAGACCCGCTAATTGTACAGGATCTGCGGTACTGATATTAACTGACTGCGACAAACTTAAGGTAGTGGCAAGCTGACGACGGGCAATTTGCTGCTGCGAGATAGCATTAGTTAGTTGTTGTTGGGCGTTTGCTAAATTCACCTGAGCTTGCAGCACATCAAACCGCGTACCCACTCCCGCCTGTTCTCTGGCTTGAGTATCCCGCAAACTCGCTTGGGCATTTTCCACAGCAGCTCGGTTAATTCTTACTTGTTCATCTGCTTGTTGCAAATCGTAGTATTGAGTCGTGGCATTCAATCTAATTATCAAAGACTGGCTTTCAACATTCAATTCATCTACACGTAGTTGTTCTTCAGCTGCTTGGATTGCCGCTTGTCGATTACCGGAGGTATAGAGGTTGTAATTTAGTTGTGCTGAACCATTAAAAGAGGTGCTGGATTGAGATGAATTATTAGTAAAACCATTACCACTATTAGTCAAATTACTGTTGATTCCCAAAGTAGGAAATAAGGCAGCTTGAGACTCGCGTAGGGCTGAACGACTGCGCTCTAGCTGTAATATGGCTACCTGTAAATCTCGATTGTTGCGTCGTGCTAATTCCAAAGCTTGTGCCAAAGTGATTGGCACAGTTCCCTGAATCCTTACTTCTTGAGGTTTAGTAGGAAATTGCAGAGGATTGGGATTAGGGTTGAGGTAATCAGGAACCTGCACAGAGCTTGAGTTATTCTGCGGTTTTGGGGGAGTTACTGCACTTGCTAAAGCTGGAAAAAGAATCGCAAACGCAACACAAACCCAGGTAGAATGCACAAATAATAAGCTAAAATTCATAATCTAGATGTAGTCATTAATTAGGTTTTTTGAGGACACAATCAAAATTTTTTATCCTGATTGACCTATAGAAATTTAAATTTGAAATTCCTCCTCTAAGAGGTTGTTTGAAAAGTAATTGGCTGTGGTTTTAGGCACTCATTGATCCCCCCTAACCCCTCTTAAAAAGGGGGGAACTGGAGTCAAAGTCCCCCTTTTTAAGGGGAGCCACTGCGGTCTTGGGGTCTCCCCAAGTGGAGCATGTGGCGTGGATTTAGGGGGATCTAAACGTTTTTTTACCGAGAAGAGGACTTTTCAAACATCCTCTAAGAGTTGATATTAACAAATTAGCCAACAATCAAGCCATCCTGAACTCGAATAATCCTTTTGGTTTGAGCAGCGATATCTGGTTCATGAGTGACAATTACAATTGTGATTCCTTGGTCATTAAGTTCTGTCAGCAAATTCATCACCTCATGAGAAGTTTCAGTATCTAAAGCTCCTGTTGGCTCATCTGCCAAAACTAATGCAGGTCGGTTGACTAAAGCACGAGCGATCGCTACCCGTTGTTGTTGTCCCCCAGATAGTTGACTAGGACGGTTAGCTATGCGTCCCTGTAATCCTACCTTTTCCAGGGCTTCTAATGCCCTTTCACGGCGTTTTGGCTTGGGTAAGTTAGCGTAAACCATTGGTAACATAACGTTTTCCAGTGCTGTTGCCCTCGCCAAGAGGTTAAATTGTTGGAAAACAAAACCTATTCTTTGGTTGCGGATATAGGCTAATTCATCATCATCAAAAGTTGTCAGGTTTCTCCCTTCAAAAATATAGTCTCCAGTTGTCGGACGATCCAGACATCCCAAAATATTCATCAGCGTGGATTTACCCGAACCTGACGCACCCATAATCGAGACATATTCCCCCTCCTCAATTGAGAGTTCAATTCCCTTAAGAATCGGAACACTAACTTCTCCCAAATGATAGGTTTTAGTAATAGATTCCATCCAAATCATTGTTGGCATAAGAATTACGAATTACGTTAGCGCAGCGTTAGCGACGCAGGAGCGTCATTACAAATTACAAATTATTTAGTCGCTTCTTAAAGCATTAATTGGATCTAATTTAGATGCGTTTCGTGCTGGAATTACCCCAGCAACTAAGCCAACACTCAATGAGAGTACAAATCCAGCAATAATCGACAAGAAAGAAATGACAAAGGGAAATTTGAAAATGCTTGAAGCTATAAAGGCTAATAAAATCCCAGTGGCCATCCCAATACCTCCGCCGACAATGGAAATTACGATCGCTTCAGCTAAAAATTGATTCAGGATTGCCGAATTGGTGGCTCCTACAGCTTTGCGAATTCCGATTTCTCGTGTCCGCTCAACTACGGAAACTAGCATAATGTTGGCAATACCAATTCCACCAACTACTAACGAAATGCCAGCGATCGCTACTACCATTACTGTAAATAAGCCTACAACACTAGTAAAAGTACTAACAATATCAGCTTGATTAGTTAGCCGAAAATCATCAGCTTGCGGCGGATAAATATTGTGACGCAGACGTAAGAGATTGGTAACTTGAAACTGAGCAGCTTCTAACTGCTCCTGATTAGCGCCTTTGACTAAAATTCCATTTACAGAAACACCTACTAAAGCATTGTTCCCAACTAGCCTCTTCGACATACTAGTTAGAGGAATGAAAACCTGGTCATCTCGATCCATCGGCCCCTGAGAGCCTTTAGGTTCCATCACCCCAATCACTTGATAAGCCTCTCCCTGAATGCGAATTTTCTCGCCGATAGGATTTACACCCTGTCCAAAGAGTGTGCTTTGAACTGTAGGGCCAAGAATAGCTACCTGTGCGACAGTATCTAGTTCTTCTTGAGTAAAATATCTCCCTTGCTGGGGGTGAGTATTTCTGACTTCTGGATAATTTAAATCTGTGCCATAAATGGTTGTTGAGGTGTTTTGTCCTGCATACACAACTTGAGCGCTGCGTTGAAGATAAGCAGAAACCATCTGTGCTGATGGCGCTTGTGTAGCGATCGCTTTTGCATCTTCCCAGGTCAAGGTGCTGCTAGAACCGACTCCTTGACGGACATTCCCGCTTCTTGCAGCACCCGCTAAGATTTGGATCACATCTGTACCCAATGCTTGTATCTGTTGCTCTACGCCCTTTTGCACTCCCTGACCGACAGAAGTAATAGCAATGACTGAGGAAATCCCAATAATCACGCCCAACATCGTTAGACCTGTGCGTAATTTGTTACTCCACAATGTCTCTGCCGCCATTGTCAAGATTTCCAGCAACGGTACTGTGCGGGTCTTCTTAGCTTTGTAAAAGCCCTTAAATATCTTAAACATAAGGTTTTATTTAAAGAAGAATGCAGAATTCAGAATCCAGAATTCAGAATCAATTAGTGGGGGAATTAAACCCACATATTTATCCGTCAGTCAGGCTCGAATTCATACTGTTAGCGGATAGCTAAGGTTTAGCCCATTCTGACTACTGACTCCTGAATTCTTTCTTGTTAAAACTCACTTTAAGGGGAACCACCACCGGAACGACCACCGCCGCCACCGGCTCCACCGCCTCCTCTTCCACCACCGCCACCGCCAGTTCCACCGCCTCCTCCTAGACCAGGGAAAACTCCTCCTCGTGGTGTTGATTGCGGACGTGACCCTGGTGGGAAACTGAGTAATACTCTCTCGTCTCCTGTCAATCCAGACTTAACTTCGGTAAAGTTATTTGCGGTGACTCCAGTCTCGATGCGAGTAAAAACAGGTTTGTTATCTGCTCCAGCCACATATACACCTGTGGCATTTTGTTGGCGCACAACTGAAGCAGTTGGTACTACTAAAACATTTTCAACTTGACCGACTTGAAAATCTACTTCTGCATTCATCCCAGACCGCAGTAATCTTTGAGGGTCTGAAAGTGATATTCTCACTTCAAAACTGGTAACGTTTTGTTCTACTATTGCTTGGGCAGCGATTTGGCTGACTTTACCTTCAAAAGTTTTTCCTGGGTAGGCATCTGCTGTAATCGAGACTTTTTGACCAAGGCTGATTTTGGAAATATTTGTTTCCGCTAAATTTGCGACAACTTCATTGGTTGAAGCTAGAGACAAGATCGAAGAAGAAGATGAGGAAGCTACTTCACTACTCGCAGTTGTGGGTGTCACGAAAGCACCGGGATCGGCAAATTTCTTTGTCACTACCCCATCAAAAGGGGCGCGAATGATCGTGTCATTGATTTCGGCTTGGATGTTTTGCAGCGAACCACGAGCAGATGTTACCTGGGCGCGGGCTGCATTAATATCTTCTTGGCGCGTTCCTGCTTTCAGAAGTGCCAAAGCTTGCTGTCTCTGCTTCACTACAGCTT
This sequence comes from Nostoc sp. ATCC 53789, assembly GCF_009873495.1. Classification (GTDB taxonomy): domain Bacteria; phylum Cyanobacteriota; class Cyanobacteriia; order Cyanobacteriales; family Nostocaceae; genus Nostoc; species Nostoc muscorum_A. Next base: position 1,784,058 of record NZ_CP046703.1, read on the forward strand.
GTGCTTGCTCGATGTCTTCTGGACGTGACCCAGCTTTTTGCAATCCCAGTGCTTGCTGTGCTTCATTTACACTAGCTTGGGCGCTGTCACGAGTGGCACGGTTTTGGTTAAGAGTCTGAAGGGATATACCGCCTGCATTGTAAAGCTGTTGATTGCGAACAAAATCATCTTCTGCTTGGCGAAGTGTGGCTTGAGCGCTTTGCAAGCGTGCCTGTGCTTGGGCAATATCTTGAGAGCGATTGCCTGCTTGTACCTTTTGCAGATTCGCCTGGGCTTCGTCTAATACTCCCTGAGCTTGAGCAATATCTTGAGGACGATTACCTGCGATCGCTTTTTGCAAATTCGCCTCGGCTTGTGCCAATTGCCCTTGAGCAGAAGTAAGTTGCCCCCGCAGGTTGGAATCATCCATGTAAGCGACAATCTGTCCTTGTTTGACGAGATCCCCTTCTTTCGCTAGCAGTGTTTTCAAGATACCGGAATTTTTCGGGCTGAGGTTGATTGACCGCTCAGGTTTTACTGTTCCGTTTGCTGAAACTGTGATTGTTAAACTTTGCCTTTGTACAGGTCTTGTCAGTACCCGACGACTGGCTTGTTGCTGGGAAACAACGGCTACTTGGTAATAAACTGCATAGCCAATTCCACCCAAAAGGCAAAAAGCAATTAGCCAAGAAAGCCAATTTCGTTTGCCCTTTTTTTTCTTTACCTCTGGAACTAAAACTGATGAATCTACGGCATTTTGTGTATCAATTTTCATATCCATTTTGTCTATAAGGAACGGCTACCGAGCCAGTTATTCACGGCTAAACTATAGCCTGGTAGCCCTATACTGACAATGATTTTGAGTGTTTAGTGTTTTAAAGGTTTATTTGCAGTACCAACCCACTAGGAAGTCTGAAATAATCATCACGCACTCTCACTAATCTTCCAGCAGGAACAATTTCCTGACTGGGAAGAAGAATATCTCCGTTGGGAAGTCTGAAGTAACCTTGGTTACGCAGTCTAACTATGGATCTAGCAGGAATAATTTGCCCATTGGGATATCTGATGTCACCATTACCAAGTCTGACTACTCTGCTATAGGATTGGTTGTCGCGGTTCCAATTGTCCCGATCTCTAGAGTTTCTGACTTCTCCAGGATAGGATCTGTTGTCGCGGTTCCAATTATTATCCCGATCTCTAGGGTTTCGGACTTCTACAGGATAGGATCTGTTGTTGCGGTTCCAATTATTATCCCGATCTCTAGGGTTTCTGACTTCTCCAGGATAGGATCTGCCGTCGCGATCCCAATTTTGATCGCGATCGCCAACAACATAGACTTTCGTCTGGGCACTTGCAGGCGTAGTCAAAAGAGTAGGAACAATTATCAGGGCAGCAGCAGCTAGGACTATCGACACACGGTTTGGCTTCAACATGAAATCAACTCCTTATTGGTATTAAATTTCTATTCTGCTGAGGTTTAGATTCAGCAATACTTAGATAGTTGCCTTTATTTGGGTATCAATATGTTTGATATCTACCTCATCGTATAAATTCATACATAATAATTATCGATCAAAAAGCTGAAACCAATGTATGACGAAAGTCATTAGTAATTCGAGACTTATGTATGACCAAAGTCATCAGTTTTTAATGGGGAGATGAGGGAAAATAATTAATATCCAACGCCCAATTTTTTTAAATTTAATCCTGAATTGGCGAAATTCCTTGCCAGATAATGTCCACAAAATTTTGGATAAATGCTGATACTTCTGTACCACGATCTTCAGAGTTTAAGTAACCTTTTATGGGAGAAACGTCTGTTTTTATACTTTTTTGAGATGAAATCTGCTCTAAGAAAACATAGTTCATCAACGATCCGAGTAAAATATGAGCCACCGTTTGGGGATCGCAAGGGCGAAGCCGATTTTGGTTGATTTCATACTCTAGAAAAGCGGACAGTGCTTTGAAATCTTGTATGGGTCTTGGTTCTTTACCTCCAAGTTCTGGAAACGCATTGCCTCGCGATCGCAGCATCACAATCTGAGGCAACACCTCACGATAAAATTCCATAATCTGGAGGCAAATATTGATTAGGTTTTCTTTGAGATTGCCTTTGCCACTAAGAGATTCCAACTCGCTCACCCACACGGGTTTTTCTGGAATTCCCATCGCCGCAAAAAATAATTCTTCTTTGGTTGAGAATCGCTTGAAAATTGAAGCTTCAGAAATACCTGCCTGTTGAGCAATTTCTAAGGTTGAAGCACCAAATCCTTGTTGCAGGAAAACTTGACGAGCCGCTTCTAATATCTGCTGATTGGTGATTTTGGGTACACGAGCCATAAATAAGTGAGTAATTACTTATTAATGTATTGCCTTTGTGATGGGAATGTCAATAACTAATGACGTAATATTTTGCAGCCGTCAAGAGCGGAGATCGTTTAAGCTAGCTGAAAGATTCTTTGATTAGTGGCTTAAAGGCGGTAATGTGCCTAAACATGTTCGTTTGATTTCTTTGCTAATGGTCTGTAGTTTGTGGAGTATGCCAAAAGCCGCTAACGCGCAGGCATTAATACCCCATACACTGCAACTAGATGGGACAAAGTTAGAGAAGCAGGGGTTGAGTCTGGCACAAGAGGCGGCTCAACTAGCTCAGTTTCAACAGGTTGAATTAGCTTTGCCACGAGCGCGGCTGGCTAGTCAACTGGCTCCGAAGAATGATAAAGTATGGTTGCTTTTAGGTGGATTGCAACTCCAAACCAAAGAGTTTGACGGGGCGATCGCTAGTCTGAAAAAAGCGCAATCTCTCAACCCCAAAAATGGTGATATTTTGTTTGCTTTGGGTTCAGCTAATTTTCAGCAGAAAAATTACCAAGCAGCGGTTGTCAATTACCAAGACGGCTTGAAGTTAAAACCCAACGATCCAGAAGGGTTATTTGATTTGGGTAATGCTTATTATCTACTGGGTAAATTGCCAGATGCGATCGCACAGTACGATAAAGCAGTCTCTCAAGATAAAAAATTCTGGCCAGCGCTCAACAATATTGGCTTAATCAACTACGAACAGGGTAATACCTCTGAAGCGATTAAACGATGGCAATCTGCTGTAACCCTTGATAAGCAAGCCGCAGAACCTTTATTAGCTTTGGCAGTAGCACTGTATACGAAAGGCGATCGCCAACAAGGTCTAACAATGGGAGAAGCTGCACTCCGCATCGATCAGCGCTATGCTAATTTGAATTTTCTTAAAGAAAATCTCTGGGGCGATCGCCTATTGTCTGATACGAAAAAATTCCTAGAATTACCCCGTATCCAAGCAGCATTACAGCAACCAGAAAACTCATCATCAGCCCCTGGAAAACAGCCTACTCAATAGGAGTGGGGAGTGGGGGGGCAGGGGAGACAGGGGGACAAGGGGACAAGGGGACAAGGGGGAATTATTGAACAAGTCCTTGTCTCTTCTTCATGTTCAATGCCCAATTCCCAATTCCCAATTCCCCATTGTCAATTGACTTTCTTATTACCACTTGCCTAATAGTACCTTTTCGTAGTACATCTATACTAACTAAATACAGGAAATAGTCGCCCAAAAACCTTTGCGGGCGAATATTCCTGGAATCAGTCGTCAATTATGATTGGCCGTCTGTGGGTAGAAGTGCGAGGATTTGGTCAACAAACTGTTGATGGTCAACAACTGGCTTAGAAATGTAGCCATCAGCGCCGCTTTGCTTGAGAAAATTCTCGCGATCGCCTTCCATAGCATGTGCCGTCACCAAAATAACAGGTAAGTTCGCTGTTTTTGGATCGGATTTTAACATCTGTGTAATCTTGATTCCATCAACAGATTTCCCTTGGTAAACACTTCTGGATAAAGAAACATCCATTAAAATCAGGTCGGCTTCTCCTGATTGGGCAATTTTTATTACTTCTTCCACATTTTCAGTATGTTTCACTCCCAAGCCGCCGCGCTTGGACAAAATCTTGGAAAAAACGCGAGCATTAATTAGATCGTCTTCGACAATTAAAACAGTTTTCATGAGAATTTTAGTTATAGAGGTAGAGGTGAGGGGATTAAGCAATTCAAAATTAAAAATGAGAAAATGCAGTCATGGCAGGTATCCTGGCTATAAAGCCTATACAAATTAAATGTGCAGCAGATTATTATTCGATTAAAACAGCTACCTGCTATCTGTTTCCTTTTTAATAGTGTATGTACCTCCTTGTCATCAAGGATGATACTACTGCTTTTTCTTCTATGACTATCAATATTTTGTTAGGAATCCCATTTCATCCGTTATGCTGTGGTTGCTGCAATATTGAGTTCTGCCGGCTTTTGTGTAGTTAAATTTCAGGGAAAAAACTCATGGCAAAACAGTTAAACCTTCTCTCAACGGGACAGGTAATTCCAACAGCCCTGCACACCGAGATGCAACGGTCTTATCTCGAATATGCCATGAGCGTGATTGTCGGGCGAGCGCTACCAGACGTGCGTGATGGCTTAAAACCAGTGCATCGGCGCATTTTGTATGCAATGCACGAACTCGGTTTAGTACCAGATAGACCCTATCGAAAATGTGCCCGTGTAGTGGGTGATGTGTTGGGTAAATACCATCCCCACGGCGACCAATCAGTTTACGATGCCTTAGTCAGGCTAGTGCAAGATTTTTCTAGCCGCTATCCTTTGCTAGCAGGACACGGTAACTTTGGTAGCGTCGATAATGACCCGCCAGCAGCGATGCGTTACACAGAAACGCGCCTCGCACCCATCAGTCATGAGGGAATGCTGACAGAAATCGGCGAAGAGACGGTGGAATTTGTCGGGAACTTTGATAATTCCCAGCAAGAGCCAACAGTGCTACCTGCTCAATTGCCGTTTCTGTTGCTCAATGGCTGTTCTGGGATCGCCGTGGGAATGGCGACAAATGTACCACCCCACAACTTGGGGGAAATTGTGGATGGGTTAATTGCCTTAATCGACAATCCAGATTTGCCAGATGAAAAGTTATTCGAGCTAATTCCAGGGCCAGACTTTCCCACCGGTGGAGAAATAATTGGTGAGACTGGAATTCGGGAAGCATACACCACAGGTAAAGGTGGAATTCTGCTGCGGGGAGTTGCGACTCTAGAAGAAATTCCAGCCAGTAGGGGAAGCAAGCGACGGACGGCAATTATCATTACAGAATTGCCATATCAAGTGAATAAGGCAGCCTGGATTGAGAAGGTAGCAGACTTAGTAAATCAAGGTCGTTTGCAAGGAATTTCTGATCTGCGGGATGAGAGCGATCGCGAAGGGATGCGAGTAGTAATTGAACTCAAACGCGATACCAATCCCCAAGAAGTTCTCCAGCATTTATATCACCAAACTGCTTTGCAAATGACGTTTGGGGCAATTCTCCTAGCAATAGTGGATGGACAACCCCGCCAGTTAAGTTTGCGTCAACTGTTGCAAGAATTTTTGAGTTTCCGAGAAGAGACGCTGAACCGTCGCTACAATTACGAGTTGGGTAAGGCTCAAAGTCGCGTGCATTTGGTGGAAGGTCTGCTGAAAGCGCTATCTAATTTGGATGAGGTAATTCAAATTTTGCGACAAGCTCCCGATGGGAGTACGGCAAAAATAAATCTTTGTAGCCGACTGGATTTGAGTGAGGTACAAGGAGATGCAATTTTGGCTATGCCATTGCGTCGCCTCACCAGTTTAGAACAGCAAAATTTGCAGCAGGAATTTGAGCAGATAAGCGGACAAATTAGTTTGCTGGAGCAATTACTCAACGATCGCCGTGAATTACTCAAGGCGCTGAAAAAAGATTTGCGATCGCTCAAGCGCAAGTACAGCGATCCCCGGCGAACAAAAATTGGAGAGGAGCAAAAGTCTAGGGCAGAGGAGCAGAAATCTAGGGCAGAGGAGGAGGAACTGAAATCTTCTGAACCAGCAGAAGAAGCAATTTTAGAATTTACCCAACGGGGTTATGTCCGTCGCACCCAACCATCTGGGAGAAAGTCAAAAGCTGAAAATGGTTTGCACGATAATGACTTTATTATCCAAACCGTGTTGACTGACACCCAAAAAGACTTGCTAATACTAACCGGTGGCGGTAAAGTCTACCCTGTGAATGTGGGAGAAATTCCGCCAACTACTGGGCGTTCTCCACGGGGAAAACCTTTGATTACTATGCTCAGTAATACTGCTCAAGGCGCTCAAGAAGCTGTAGTCAGCCGCTTTTTGCTGCCGGACAATCTCGAAACTCAGCAGATGATTCTCTTAACAAAACAGGGACGAATTAAGCGTCTGTCTCTGGGAGAATTCACAAACTTGACGCGGCGCGGAATCACGATTTTAAAGCTCAAAGACGATGATGAATTGTCATTTACCCAGTTCACAAAACCAGGGGAACATCTGATTTTAGCTAGTTCCGGTGGTCGAGTGCTGCGCTTTGCAACCAATGATGAACAATTACCGATTATGGGTCGCACAGCGATGGGTTTACAAGCATTTCGGTTATTGAAAAATCAGCAAATGGTTGGCTGTGTGACTGTCGGAAAAGATGACCATCTGCTGCTAGTTACTCAAGAAGGATATGCCAAACGCATGGCTGCGAGTCAGTTAAGAGCGGCTAATCGCGGCGATTTAGGGACACAAGCGCTGAAATTTGCCAGCAAAACTGATAATTTAGCTGGTATGGTCATAGCGATAGCATCTGGTGAGGTAGCTTTAGTGACTAATAAGGAACGGGTAGTGCGGATACCTGTGGAAACAGTGCCGATTTTAGGCCGGGATGTCAAAGGTGAAAGTATCATCCAACTCAACCGTGATGAAAAAATTATCACTGTGGCTGAAGTGCGATCGTAAATCAGAGTGATGTTCAACTTGCGACAAGCCAACTTGCAGGATTTAGAGGCACTAATCCAACTGTGTCTCGAACTCCTGCGGGAGGCTGGCGATATTAAAGGTGACTCTGACACCACAAACCTAGCTCAGATAAGACCAAAACACTTGTAGAGACGGCGATTTATCGCGTCTCAAAAACCTAAAATTTTTGCCAGTGACCCTTAACTGAACCTTATTGCCTTATAACGGCAATCTCTCAGGCTTAGAAGCCTACATTATGAACGTTTATACAATTCCGATGTGGCGAGGACAGGGAATTGCAACAGCTTTATTAAAGGAAATTATCTGCTTTATGAGAGAAACTGAGGCAAAACGGCTCTGGCTTCAAGCCACTGAGGATGGTAAACGTATCTACGAGCAGCTTGGTTTTGTCTCAACTTCAAAAGAAATGGATATGGTCTGTAATGATTTAATCATCAATAAATTTTTATTTTAAAATCCGAAAGCTTTAGCGAATAAAGCAATATAACTAAATTACTTGATAATTAATGTTAATAAGATTTATTGCCTATAAAGGTAAAAGTCTAGATAACATTTCTTCGATCTGTGTAAATCTTACTGAAGGATGATGTTTTAATCTGTATAAATAGCTATTTCTATTTATGTCAAGGTATGGAAACAAAAGTATAAAAAATGTTGTTTTTCTAAAAATATTTGTTATATTAGTTTACATAAGGCAATAAACCTTAAGAATCAAGTTTGGAGTCCGAACCATGACAAATGCAAGCACAACAAAAGTCACTACTCCTGTAATTGAAGATCGCAACGCTTGGCGCTGGGGCTTTACCCCACAAGCAGAAATTTGGAACGGTCGCTTGGCAATGATTGGCTTTTCAGCAGCTATTTTGGTTGAAGTTTTTTCTGGTCAAGGCTTCCTACATTTTTGGGGCATCCTATAACTTTTAATATCTAAGATGACCTATAAATAAAAAAACCTGGAGTGCTAATTCACTACCAGGTTTTTTATTTTTTTGTCATTAGTCAGTTGTCATTTGTCCTTTGTTTATTTACTAATGACCAATGACTAATGACTGTTAACTAATTGACTACCGAATATATTCCTTGAGAACGCTGTTACGATTTGGGTGGCGTAACTTACGAAGTGCCTTAGCCTCAATTTGACGAATCCGTTCGCGGGTGACGTTGAAAATCTGGCCGATTTCCTCAAGGGTTTTCATCCGACCATCATCCAAGCCGTAACGTAGTCTGAGGACATCGCGTTCACGGGGGCTGAGACTGTCGAGGACTTTTTCCAGGTCTTCGCGCAGAAGATTTTTGGAAACTTGGTCTTCTGGTGTCTCACCATCGGATTCAATAAAATCGCCCAATCGAGAATCTTCTTCTTTACCAATAGGCGTTTCTAGTGAAATAGGTAACTGGGCGGATTTAGCAATGAAGCGCAACTTCTCAATGGTCATTTCCATCCGAGTGGCGATTTCTTCCTCGGTGGGTTTGCGACCCATTTCTTGAGACAGTAACTTGGTAGTTTTCTTAATCCGAGAGATGGTTTCGTAAAGGTGAACTGGAAGACGAATTGTGCGGGATTGATCTGCGATCGCGCGGGTAATTGCTTGACGAATCCACCATGTAGCATAAGTTGAGAACTTATAGCCTTTTTCGTGGTCAAACTTTTCAGCGGCACGAATCAAACCGAGACTGCCTTCCTGAATTAAGTCTTGGAACGACAAACCACGATTCATGTACTTCTTAGCAATTGAAACCACAAGACGGAGGTTAGATTGCACCATCTTATCTTTCGCTCTGCGACCAACATGCAGGCGATAACGAAAAGCTGGTAAGGGCAGTTGTACTGCTTCTGCCCATTCACTATCTCGAGGATCGCGATCCAACTGTTCTGAGAGTCTTTCCCGCACCCTCTCTAATTCCAGTAAATCGGCGATTTTCCGCGCCAATTCGATTTCTTCGTCTGCCCGCAACAGCCGAATTCTACCAATTTCTTGCAAGTAAAGCCGAATGGAATCTTCTGTGTAGTGCTTTTTCTTGCTTTGTGTCCGACGACGCGATTTAGCGGCTTTTCCAGACTTTGCGTCGTCCTCATCAGACTGAGGCTCTAAAAATTCATCGTCACCTTCATCGATGATAAGCAAGTCCTCTTCATCATCTATTAAGAGTTCTTCTAACTCGAGCTCAGGCTGATTCATTATTTCTAGGTCAGGCTGATATATGCTTTCGAGTACGTTGTTAGCCTGGTTCATGCCGCGTTCCTCATGCTCCTTGCAGAATCAATTACTCAAGATGTGTTTACTGCTCTTTTAAACGAGCCAATTGTCAACCGAAAATAACCTTTTTGGCAGATTTGCCAGAAATATTTTCGGATCTTTTGCACCTCCGGTAGGAGGTTTTTTTACTTTAGTTTAAGCCATTCCTAAAAGTGATTTGCTCGCCCTAGTAAATGTTATATGTGTTGCTATCACATACTGCTTTCAACTAACTGGTCAAAAAAAATACTCGTCTTTCTGAAAAAATTTGCCACTCTATACTAATGAGTTCAGACTGCTGGCAGATTTTCTTATAAAGACTCTTCCGATTGTAGCCTGTTTCACAGAAATTGCACTCTTTTTGTGTATTAATCATGAACTCCCAGAGTAATTATTAGCCACCATTACCAAAAAGACATTAAAAACAAGAGTTATACCCTAAAATTTTTCTCCACTTTTCGGAATTGCAGTGACGTTCTTATTACATTACAAAGTAAGTACGCTTGCTCCTGCTCGATTTCATGTATTTTACACAACATTAATTACTTAGGAAGAGTGCATTGTATGTTAACTCAGACGACAAGTATTAATCTAGCCATTTTTACATTTCCTTCATAAATTACGCATTCCTGAGATTAAAGCTAGTTTCTCGATTGGGTAAATACAACCAGGGTGGCGGTGCTTGCCTTAAAGAGTTAACCTTCTGCTTACTAATTACCTTAACTGAGGAGTTGAGGCTGTAGCATATCGACCTGATGGCAGATCAATTTAGGTTTAACTAATTCGGCCTTATTCACACGTTAGCGCACTGTGGCGATTTCAGCCCTATGAAACTTGACAAACTCTTCTTATTGTATACAAGGATATTTTAATCAATTCAAAAACAATTTGTCCTGTGGATTTGCCAGTATAGTCCTATTTCTGGCAAAACTTCATTAGATACATACGATACAATCGCGATCGCTACGGCAGTACATGAAGATATTAACAAGTTTTCAGCCAGATGGTGTGTGCTTCCAGTAGCATTATCTGAAGCCGAGAGAACCCAGAAAATTACCTGATAATTTTAGTTACAAAGCTGGATTGCGTAACTTAATTGTAAATTTCAATACTTATATTTCGGTAACTTTCTGTCATCTTATGATGAGAAATCCTCAAAATACTTATTAATTGCTGTTTGATAGATGATATTCAGTGATTTTCTTAAAGCATAACAAATGTGTTTCTAGTTGGTGGACAAAATTAATTAGCTAGTCAGTGCAAAAAGTATTGTGCCAACTAGCTTTCCAGTAAAGTTGGTAGTTTTGCTAACACTAGAAGATTGAATTTTCGTCAGATATTGACAATAAGCAAATTATATGGGTTATCAAAAATTTCAAATTTACGTAAGAGTTACGGAATAACATAGACGGTTGGCGTAGCCTCTCGTAGAGAAGCGGCTTGGCGAAGGCTACCGCAGAGGTACAGTTGTATAAAGCATTTATGAAATCTTGCTTTGTCATCACCCAAAAGAAGTATTTTTATAGAAGCCTAGGAAATAAAAAAGGTAATGGGTGAAAACGTATCACTCATTACCAATGTCACAAATTATTAGAGTAGTGGTAGGGAATTGATATTAAATATCTAAATCGGTGAAGTTGAGTTTAGAACCATAAGTTTCGATAAATTCTCGTCTGGGTGCGACACGATCGCCCATTAAAATTGTAAAGATGCGATCAGCTTCAGCAGCATCCTCAATTTCGACTTGCTTCATTTTGCGGGTTTCTGGGTTCATTGTGGTATCCCAGAGTTGTTGTGGCATCATTTCACCCAAACCTTTGAAGCGTTGGATGGTATAGTTGGCGTTAGCAGGGAATTTGGCGATCGCTTGATTCTTTTCGCGATCGCTATAGCAATACTCATGATTACGTCCCCGTTCTACTTTAAACAGTGGGGGACAAGCAATATAAATAAAGCCTTGTTCGATGAGCGCTCGTTGATATCGATAGAAGAATGTTAACAACAAAGTTCGGATGTGCGCTCCATCTACGTCAGCATCCGTCATAATGACTATGCGGTGATAACGCAGTTGGTTGGAATCGAATTCATCACCTTTGACACCTAAACCGAGGGCTGTAATTAACGATTGAACTTCGTTATTTTTATAAATTTTAGCGTCATCGGTTTTTTCAATGTTAAGAATTTTACCACGTAGAGGCAAGATAGCTTGAGTGCGGCGATCGCGTCCTTGTTTTGCACTCCCGCCTGCTGAGTCCCCTTCCACGATGAATATCTCAGATTCGCTAGGGTCACGAGAACTACAATCTGCCAATTTACCAGGTAATGGCGAAGATTCTAGTACAGATTTGCGTCTAACTAATTCCCGCGCATGACGTGCTGCTTCTGCGGCTTTGAAAGCTTGGATAGCTTTATCTAAAATTGAATCTGCGATCGCAGGATGAAATTCTAGATATTCAGTGAGGACTTCTCCTACCAGAGAATCGACAATCCCCCGCACTTCGGTGTTACCGAGTTTGGTTTTGGTTTGTCCTTCAAATTCTGGATCTGGGACTTTAACGGAAATTACCGCAGTCAAACCTTCGCGGACGTGTTCGCCACTGAGGTTAGGTTCATTCTCTTTAATTTTATTGCGCTTACGTGCGATCGCATTTAATGTCCGAGTCAAAACCGCCTTCAACCCTTCTAAGTGCGTACCACCATCTACCGTACGAATATTGTTAGCAAAACCTAACACATTATCCGTATAAGCATCAGTACACCATTGCAAAGAAACTTCCACTTGTACGTTGTTGCGTTCGCCCTGTACATAGATAATTTCTTCATGCAGAGGTTGCTTTTCACGGTTCATGTAAGCAATATATTCTTTGATCCCACCCTTGTAATTGTAGGATTCTACCTTCGGTGTATCGCTTTTTAGTAGTTCTAAACGGTTATCGGTAAAGGTAATTTTTACACCTGCATTCAGATACGCCAATTCCCGTAGGCGACCCGATAAAGTGATGTAATCAAACTCAATGCTAGTTGTAAAGATTTGAGTATCTGGCTTGAAGGTGACAGAAGTTCCAGTTCTAGCTTCCTTGTAAGGCTTTGCTTGCAGTTCACTAACTGGGATACCGCGTTCATAGCGTTGGAGATAAACCTTTTTATCTCGCCAAACTGTAACTTCTACAACTTCAGATAGGGCATTAACAACAGAAATACCAACCCCGTGCAATCCTCCAGAAACCTTGTAGCCACCGCCGCCAAACTTACCACCAGCGTGTAGTACCGTCATCACGGTTTCTAAAGCTGATTTCCCGGTGCGCGAGTGAGTATCGACGGGAATACCGCGACCATCATCTGTTACAGTTACGGAACCATCAGCGTTGATATCCACCTCTATATGAGTGCAATGACCCGCCAAAGCCTCATCGATTGAATTGTCCACCACCTCGTAAACTAAATGGTGGAGTCCTCGCGGCCCGGTGGTACCAATGTACATTCCTGGTCGTTTGCGGACGGCTTCCAGACCTTCCAGAACTTGAATCTGATCGGCACTGTAACTGCTCGTCATGTAAACTCTCCTGATGCGTGGGGTTAAACTCGCCTAAAAATAAATAAAAGCAAAAACACTCCAAAATTGTAACACAAAAGCCCTGCTAGCGTCTGTAGGGCATTTTCAAGAGAAGTTTATACTAGGGTTGCACTACCATGCAATAAGGGCAAACGTGGGCATGGGAGAAAGAGAAGAAAATTAATGATTAATGACTAATGACTAAATTAATTGTGATTTGTGGGGCGACGGCAACGGGTAAATCGAGTTTGGCTTTGGCTTTGGCGATGCGGTTGGGTTCTGTAATTATTAGTGCCGATTCTCGTCAAGTTTACCGTAAGTTTGATATTGGGACGGCAAAACCAACTGTGGCTGAACAAAAATTAGTGCCGCACTATTTAATAGATATCTGCGATCCCACAGACACGATGACAGTAGCAGACTACCAGGAACAAACACAAGCGTTAATTGCTTCTGTTGATGTTACGCCACTTTTGCTAGTTGGTGGTACTGGTTTATATATCCGTTCCATTGTTCAAGGAATGAAAATTCCGAGAGTTGCACCACAAACCGAATTGCGATCGCAACTTGAATCTCTAGGTCAGCTTCAACTCTACGCCATGTTACAACAAGTTGACCCCGTTGCAGCACAAAAAATTCATGCTAATGATTCAGTACGAACTCTAAGAGCATTAGAGGTATATTATGTTACTGGATGCCCGATTTCCGAACAACAAGGGGAGAATCCGCCGAATTATCCGATTTTGCAAATTGGTTTGGATTGCGATGTTGAAAAGTTGGGGAATCGGATTAAACAGCGTACTGACCAAATGATAGCAGATGGTTTGGTTGCGGAGGTGGAATATCTTTGTCAAAAATATGGCACTGATTTGTCTTTGTTGAATACTTTGGGCTATCAAGAAATCAAGCAATATTTAGCTGGGGATATTTCCTTAGATGAAGCGAAAGAGTTAATAGTTTTGCATACACGACAATTTGCCAAGCGACAACGCACTTGGTTTCGCGCATATCCCCAAATTGAATGGTTTGATGCGAATAATCCTGATTTATTAGATAAGGTTTGGCACAGGATAAATGAGTTTACAAATTGCGCTCATTCTTCGTGAGATTTTTGCTCATATTATAAAGACGCAAAATTTTCGCGTTTTTACATGAGTGTCCTAGAGAGTTTCGGGATCGATGCCCATAGCTCGTAGCCGTTCTGCTAAAATTTGGGTGCGTTGTTCAGCTTGTTCGGCGCGTTGTCGTTCCTGTTCGGCGCGTTCATCTCCAGTTAGCAAAACAGTACCATCTTGGTAGCACCAGCGTAACCAAGTATCCTGTCTATCTTCAAATTTACCTTCCCATAGAGTTATACCTAAACCAACTTGTTCTAACCAAGTTTCTGAAGTTTCAAAGTAGCGTGTTCCTCTAAGTTCATAAACATGCAGGATTTTTTCTGCTAATTGCTGATTTGGGTCATAGACGATGTAGTAACTAGCCCGCATGTGTTCATAAATTCGTAGTTTTTTCTCCAGTTCATCACCTTCTTTATTAGAGACAATTTCGAGGACAACTTCTGGAGGTTTGCCAAAACGCCAAACCATATAACAACGATTTTGTTTCTCCCACCAATTTTGAGGTACTTGGACATCTAAGCTGAGAAAGACATCAGGTACAATAGGTGGTTGAAGGTCTGTGTAGTAAATACCTACATTCGCTTCAGCTAAAAAAGTTTGGTTTTGTAGAGAACTGTAAAGAGAGCCAATTAAAAGGCGTTTCTGTTTGGAAGTAGCAAAATTATCTAAAGTGTCATTTTCAGTGACTAACTGGTTAGCATCTGGCACATAGTAATCATCATCATTGATTAGAACTTGCTGAACCATGACTTTATCCAGTATTAAGAGCGTTATTTCTAGGTTAATTGATTGGGGATAGAAGAGTGCTGAACTAGATATTTAGAGAAACGTATCGGGCAAGTATCTCTTGTTTGCTCAATTAGAAATAGACTAACTGACTTAAAAAGAAGGCAAGGGCTGCACTACCCAAAGGGACTGTCAAATTATCAATACCCAAAAAAGAAAAAGCCTCTAAAACTGTAGCGATAAATGCAACCGCAAGTGATATTACCCAAGTTTGCCAACTGTTTCCTTGAGTTCCAACTAAAATCAAAATACTGATGAAATAGCTAACCAGCATCATAGTTAGGGAGCCTTCCCAACTTTTTTGTGTACCAAAGACTTTATATTTGTGTGTACCAAAGCGTTGTCCAATTAAGGCTGCTAGTCCATCTCCCCAAGTCATGATCAAAATTCCTAGGGCTGCGTACTGAGGTTGTTGTAAGTACCAGAAGCTGGCAACTAAAATACCGAAACTAACAGAGTAAAAAAATGTCCCGAAACTTTGCCGCCCAACGCTATTAATACCAGGAAGAATAGGCAATCGGTAGGATAATAAGGTGATTGCACTCGCTAGAATGGAAGCTGTAATCCCTACACTGGCGGGGATATCTAGCCACCAAGCAAGTAAAATTACATTACCAGTGCCAATATGAACTATCTTCCGCACGATTTCTGGCTTGTTGGCAAAGCGGTTTACCACCCCTGCAATCAGAAGGATGAGTAACACCCAAATTGCAGTAATCGCAATTTGCAGCCATAAAATCGGAATTGAGGTTAAGTCAGAAAATGTAATCAACAAAGATGTAACAAAATGAAAAATTTTACCTCTGTTACTAATTTATAAGATTTAGGTAACTGCAATGAAACTATTATTTATTTGGCTGATTCGGGGCTACCGAATGTTTATCTCGCCGTTGTTTCTCCCGACTTGTCGCTTTCAACCAACTTGTTCGATGTATGCTATTGAAGCTATTGAACGATTTGGAGTGTTACGTGGTAGCTGGATGGCAACTCGGCGGATTTTGCGCTGTCATCCGTTTCATCCAGGTGGTTACGATCCAGTGCCGGAGGTGGTGGAAAAGGTGAAGGAGGAGTAGTTTTGTGCAAATGGTGGAGAATTGAGGGGTGGAGTTTAAACGCAGAGGGGCGCGGAGAGAAGCGCAGAGGGGCGCAGAGAATGAGAAGAGGGGTAAATTATTAAAGGATGTATTCGTGAGTATAGGTATTTGGGGAGATGTCAACAGATGAGGTTGTCATCTAGCGTGGGAAGGTTGAATAATTTAATTTAGACTTACGATGATTAATCCTACTGCGATTTCTATACCAGAACCACAAATTCCTACTCCTGGCCCGAGTCCGCTACCTAGTCCCAATCCTGAGCCGAATCCGCTACCTAGTCCTGAACCTGTACCGGGGCCAGCGATTCCTCAACCCTTGCCGGGGCCTGTACCAGAAACAGTACCTGCTCCTATTCCTCAGACGGTTCCAGGGCCAATTCCTCAAACCATACCGGAACCTGTTTAGATTACCTTGGTAATGTAATCCAAAATCTCAAATCTAAAATCCAAAATGCTAAGAGCCGGAATTGTCGGACTTCCCAACGTCGGAAAATCTACTTTATTTAATGCTGTAGTTGCTAATGCCAAGGCAGAAGCAGCTAACTTCCCTTTTTGCACGATTGAACCGAATGTCGGCGTTGTCGCAGTACCGGATGAACGGTTAAATGTTCTTGCTAAGATTGCCACTTCGGTACAAACTATCCCGGCGCGGGTGGAATTTGTAGATATTGCTGGTTTAGTTAAAGGTGCAAGTCAGGGTGAGGGACTAGGAAACCAATTCCTGTCCCACATCCGAGAAGTTGATGCGATTGTCCATGTGGTACGTTGTTTTGAAAATGACGATATTATCCACGTTGCTGGTTCTGTTGATCCAGCACGAGATATTGAAATCATTAATATAGAATTGGGTTTATCAGATTTATCACAAATTGAGCGGCGAATTGATCGCACTCGCAAACAAGCTCGTACCAACAAAGATGCACAGTTTGAAATCACAGTTTTAGAAAAATTAGCTGCGGCTTTAAATGAAGGTAAATCAGTGCGTCAGATAAGTTTGAATGAAGAAGAAGAAGTAATTATTAAAGGGCTGGATTTGCTCACTTATAAACCGATTATCTACGCCGCGAATGTATCTGAAGATGAGTTGGCAACTGGTAATCATTTTGTGGAAACAGTGCGGCAAATCGCAGCAACAGAAAATGCCCAAGTTGTGATAGTTTCGGCTCAAGTTGAAGCTGAATTAGTGGAATTACCAGAGGAAGATAAAGCTGATTTTCTTGCGTCTTTAGGTGTGGAAGAAGGCGGTTTGAAATCGTTGATTCGGGCAACTTACTCGCTTCTAGGCTTGCGGACATATTTTACCTGCGGCCCCAAAGAAACCCGCGCTTGGACAATTAATGCCGGAATGTCTGCACCTCAAGCTGCTGGTGTAATCCACAGTGATTTTGAGCGGGGATTTATTCGCGCTGAAACTGTCGCTTATAAAGATTTGGTAACAACTGGTTCGATGAATGCTGCGAAGGAAAAAGGGTTGGTTCGCAGTGAAGGAAAAGAGTATGTTGTGCAGGAAGGGGATGTAATGTTGTTCCGATTTAATGTGTAGGGATAATTAATTAAGTGGCCGTTATCAATCAGATAATGGTCAACTTATACCAAATTGCGATCGCCTAGGGTGGGCGGGTACGCCATCGCACTGTATACTTTGACACTCCTTAAGGAGTTGTTAGGCGATCGCAAATAAACGCAAATAAACCAGTAATCTGTTTTCAGATAGCAGTTTCCACAGGTTATTAAAGGACATATCGCTCAGTTACTCCCACCCACCATGTATACATAGGAACCAAAATTCTCATCATCCGTACCAATAATCACACCGCCTTCTGCACCGGGAACAAGTTCCATACCTTCAATTTTGTGGTAATCAGAGCGGTAAAGAGGAACAAGTTGAGAATTTTGCTGCCATACAATTTTGTGATCACGCAATCCCAGATAACCAGCGACATACACAGCTGACTGAAATGGGCCATCGTCTCCGGCATCATTTGCTGAGGTGATGTACACAATTCCTACAGGGTCTACCTTAATGTCTGATATATGACGTACATTGCCAGATGGAAACGGTACTTTCAGATTGGCAGAACCTGCGAGAGTAATTTGATATTTAGCCAAGTCAAACACTCCCCAAAATATAGTTGCTGGTTGTTCACCTTCGCCTCGATGTGCCCAAATAGCAACTAATTTTCCGTCTATATTTTGTAATCCAAATCCTTCAAAATTATTTCCTTGAATAATTTCTGGTAGATTGAATTCTTTGAGAACCAAGATAGTTTGATTGGCAGGGTTTAACCTGATAAAATAAGCTTTGCCAGAACTGCTTAAAGCGATAAAAGAGAATTTTGTTTTCTCAGGAATAGATGTTAAAGCTTCTAAGTCGATGGGCAATTCTATGTTACTTGGCCACTTTAATGGGAAATATTCAGGTTGGTTTTTTCCTTTAATACTAATAATTGCTAAACGGGTTTGATTGGGTTTTTTGTTGTCATGGACGATTAGAAAATCTAGGGTATTGCTTTGCTGCTTTATCAAAGCCATACCACTGATCCCGAAAGGGATACCACCGCGAACTGGTCGCCAATCTTGCGCCCAAACTTGCACAGATATGAGTAACAATGCACTCAAGACTACTATATTTATAATTAACTTGAGAAACCGAGGCATATTAAAAGGGATTGGGCATGGGGTATTAAGCATTGGGTGTGGGGTTAAAAAAACTCTTCCCACTCGCTACACTCCGTAATAGAAGTGTGTTGGTCGATGCCCAATCATATCAAATCCGAAAAATTTTCACCTGCACAAGCAAGTAGTATTTTATCCCTATATTTAGCAGTGTGATTACGTATTTAGTTGGCTCCCGATAGTACTTTCTGTAAAGAAACCAATAATTCGTTGACAGTATAGGGCTTGACCAAAAATGTATTGACACCAATAGCAGCTACTGAACTGAGCTTATTTTCAGACATAAGTCCACTGCTGGCAATAATTCTGACTTTGGGGTTAATTTTTTGCAGGGTACGGATGGCAGTTAAACCATCGAGTGATGGTAGCATAATATCCATCAGTACGGCACTAATTTTATCTCGGTTTTGAGCGTAGAGCGCGATCGCTTCAATGCCATCATTGGCAATTAGGGTTTTGTAGTTATGAGTTTCCAGTGATGTTTTGGTAATCTCTTGAATGGCAACTTCATCATCCACAATCAAAATCAATTCTCCATGTCCCGTCTGTGGTGGCAATTCTTCGGGAGTAAATGTTTCCATTCCCTCCACTGCTGGCAAGTAAACCTTAAAGCTAGTGCCACTTCCCACTTCGCTATAGACATTCACAAAACCACCGTGGCTTTTAATAATTCCCAGCACGGTGGAAAGTCCTAACCCTGTGCCTTTTCCAACATCTTTTGTGGTAAAGAATGGCTCGAAAATTCTATCTAAGATTTCTTTAGGAATCCCAACTCCCGTATCGGAGACAGTAATTACTATGTAAGGCCCCTCTTTGGCTTCCAGGTTCATGCGGGCATAATTTTCATCAATCAACAGATTTTCAGCAATAATACTCAAATTACCGCCATTTGGCATTGCATCGCGGGCATTAACGCAGAGGTTCATCAATACTTGATGCAGTTGGGTGCTATCTCCAGAAACCATCCACAAATCTTGCAGGACATCGGTGCTGATTTGTATGGATCTGGGAAATGTCTCTTTAAGAATCTTGGCAACTTCCACAATCAGATGTCTGAGTTGCAAAGTGATACGTTTCCCTTCTACACCCCGTGCAAAGGACAGCACCTGTTTGACTAAATCAGCCCCGCGTCTAGCATTGATTTCCAAAATTTCCAGTAGATGGCGAGTCCGCTCATCTGCATCGGGAAATTTGAGTGGTAAGAGTTGCGCTCCTGCCAAAATCGGTGTCAGGATATTGTTGAGGTCGTGAGCAATGCCACTAGCTAAGGTGCCAATACTTTCCAAGCGTTGGGCGCGAAATAATTGGGCTTCTAGATGTTTTTTATCGGTAATATCTGTGTCAACGGTGAGAATCGCTTTAGGTTTTCCTTGTTCGCTGCACACCAAACTCCAACGACTCGCAACAAGGATTTCCTTTCCCATTTTAGTCAGTTTAGTTAACTCGCCCTGCCACTTACCTTTACTAGTAGCTTGTAAAAGAGCCGCTTCGATTTCTGGTGAAGGTTCGTCAAACAAAAGCTCAGTAGCATTTTTGCCCCAAGCTTCTGTAGCTTTCCAGCCGTAAAGTGTTTCTGCGCCTTTGTTCCAGAAAATAATTTGATTGTTTAAATCTCGCACGCAAATGGCATCTGTGGTGACATCTAGTAATGCTGCTTGTTCGCGGATTTTTTCTTCTGCCAATTTGCGTTCGCGTAGCGCAGCTTGTCGTTCGCTAATATCAATACTGGCGCATGTCACGCCGAGAATTTCTTGCGACTCATTCCGCAATGGCTCAACTGTCAAATCGTAATATCGAGTTATATCTTTGATTGTAATTGATACTTCCTCTCGCGTTCCTATACCAGTGGTTAGCACCCCACGTTTAATTGTGGTAAGACGTTGAGCATCTTCACCTGGGATAATATCCAAGTCTTGTTTCCCTAATATTTCCTCAACTGTCAATCCAGATGGCGGATTATAAACCCAGGTGTAGCGTAAATCTATATCTTGGTTGTAGACAAAGATGGGAGAGTTTTTGAGGGCCACCCGAAATCGCTCCTCACTATGGCGCAATGCGTCGTCTGCCCGTTGACGTTCGATGGCATAACGCATGGAACGTACCAGCAAGTCGCCAGTTACTTGCCCTTTCACCAAATAATCCTGCGCTCCTTCTTGCATCGCCCTAATTGCTAGGGTTTCATCATTTATACCCGTCAGCACAATTATGGGAGTAGCTTTAGCCTGATGGTGAGCGATGACAAAGGTTTCTAGCCCCTGGCTATCTGGCAGCGAGAGGTCTAGTAGAATCACATCAAAAATTTCCTTTGCTAAGTAGTTAATTGCTTCCGAAAGCCGCTCAACGGGCATCAAATCAACTACAACTGTGGTAACTTCCTTTAAAAGCTCCTGTAATAATAAAACATCACCAGGGTTATCTTCTACTAACAAGACTTTAATATTTTTACCTGCCATTTCCACTACTCCGGTGGCAGTTTTACGATCGCAAACCAAAAATTTTCTATTGATTGTACAATTTTAACGAATTGATCGAAATCTACTGGCTTAGTTATATAACAGTTTGCACATAAATTATATGCTTTGAGGATGTCTTCTTCAGCTTGGGAAGTCGTCAGAATTACCACAGGAATTCGCTTGAGCTTTTCATCTCCTTTGATTTCTGCCAGTACCTCCCGCCCATCTTTTCTGGGGAGATTTAAATCGAGCAACACAATATCGGGATGGACTGCCTTAACATATTTTTCTTGTTTTCGCAAGAATGCCATCGCCTCCACACCATCTTCGACGACGTTGAGGTTAATCGAGATTTTACTATCTTCTAAGGCGATGCGTGTAAGTTGGGCATCGCCAGGATTGTCCTCTACTAACAAAACCTCAATAGGCATAATCGCTGTTATAACGCTCACGATTGCTTACCTGCTCTATCTGGAATTGTGAAGTAGAAAGTCGAGCCTTGACCCGGTTTCGATTCAACCCAGATCCTGCCGCCGTGACGTTCTATAATTTTTTTACAAATTGCCAGACCAATTCCAGTACCAGGATACTTGTCTCTACCGTGCAAGCGCTGAAAAATTATAAAAATACGTTCTGCATACTGGGATTCCAAACCAATCCCATTATCACGTATCGAGAATAACCATTCATCTGCCAATGGTATAGAATTTAAACTTTCTTTGTCTGAGTTTGGATTTGGCTTGGCTACCCCAATGTGAATTTGTGGCTGCTGATTCTGGCAAAATTTGATCGCGTTGCCAATCAGGTTTTGAAATACTTGTGTGAGTTGGGTAGTATCAGCCATCACTTCAGGAAGAGGTTCGTGAGTGACAATTGCCTGATTATCTGCGATCGCAATTTGGAGATTAGCGATCGCCTGCTGTAAGATGACATCACAATCAACTAACTTAAATGGCTGTCCACGGGTGCTGACGCGGGAATAGTTCAACAAATCGTTGATTAGGGTCTGCATTCGCCGCGCCCCATCTACTGCGTAGGTGATAAACTGATCGGCATTGGCATCAAGTTGATTTTTGTATCTTCGCTCTAGTAGCTGTAAATAACTTGTTACCATCCGTAACGGCTCTTGTAAGTCATGGGAAGCCACATAAGCAAACTGTTCCAATTCCGCATTAGAACGGACTAGTTCTTGACTTTGCTGGGTTTCTTTTTCTAATAGTTGCGCTTGAGATAAAGCAATGCCAATTTGATTAGCTAGTAGCTTTAACAACTCCGTCTCAAAGTTATTCCACTTTCGAGGTGCGGCACACTGATGAGCCAGCAACAAGCCCCAAATGCCATCTCTGACGAGAATTGGTACAACGAGATTAGCTCTGACAGCAAACTGCTGAAGAAATTCTCGATGGCATGGTTGAATGTGAGCAGTTTCAATGTCTTCCATAGCACTGACTCTGCCCTGGCGATATCTTTCTATGTATTCTTCTTTAAAGCAGGGGTCAAAAAGATTTTTTCTCAGAATTACGGGCCAACCAGGTATCACCGCCTCTTGCACTACTGTTCCCGAACCATCAGACTCTAGTCGAAAAATTAAAACTCGGTCAGCTTGGAGTAATTTTTGTACCTCTGTCACCGTGGTTTGAAGAATTTCATCTATTTGTAAAGATTCTCGAATTTTCAGGGTGATTTCTGCAAATAATTGCGATCGCAAATTCTGCCGCTTTAATTCTTCATCTGCCTGCTTGCGATCTGTGATATCTGTATAAGAACCCACCATTCGAACTATATCACCCAATGCGTCCCAAAGTGCTTGTCCTCGATCTAGAATCCATTTATAGCTGCCGTCTTGGCACTGGACTCGATATTCACAGACATAAAACGGTGTTTTCTTGGCAAAGTGGTCTTGGAAGGCTTGAAGTACCCAATCTCGCTCATCGGGGTGGATTCGTTTTATCCATTCGTCCCAACCGTTGGAAACTTCGTGGTCTTTATAACCGAGTATTTCCTTCCACCGAGTTGAGAAGAACACTTCATTAGTCTTAAGGTTCCAATCCCAAATGCCATCATTATTACCATGTAATGCTAATTGCCAACGTTCTTCACTTTCTCGTAGTGCTTCTACTGTTCGCCGCCGTTCAGTAATGTCTTGAAAATAAATAGACAAGCCGTCTTTTGCAGGATAGGCATGGACTTGAAGCCAGCAGTTTAGTGGTGGATAAAACTCCTCAAATTCCACACTCACCTGTTCTAAGATTGCCCTGTGATACTCACGGTAAAATGTTGTGCCGATAATTTCTGGAAACACTTCCCAGATGTTTTTACCCAGAAGCTCATTTTGTTTTTTTTGCAACAGCCGTTCTGCTTGACCATTAATGTAGGTGAATCGCGACTTTTTATCCAGGGCAAAAAACCCATCAGTGATGCTTTCAAGAAGATTATTGATGCGGGTTCTCGCAGCTTCCGACTGGACGCGGGCTGCTTGCTCCTGTGCCATGAGCTTTTCAGTAACTTCAGATACCTCAGTTACATAACGCCTAAGTTCTAGTTGGTCGATTACCAAGCGACTCAGAGCCACAAGCGCCTCTACTTGTTTTTGGCTCAATTCTTTTGGAACTTGGTCAATTACACACAGAGTTCCCAGCATATCTCCCTTGGGAGTAATTAAGGGTACACCTGCATAAAACCGTACATAAGGATAGCCAGTTACTACCGGATTATTTGCTAATTTTTCGTCAGCTAGGGTATCAGGAACCACCACAACGTTACGCCGCTCTTGGCAAAGGTAAGATAACCCAATACTCCGGGGCATTTCTGATACATCTAAACCTACTTTTGCCTTAAACCATTGACGGTTTTCATCAATAAAATTTACCAAAGAGATAGAAGTACCACAAATAAATGCTGCTAACTGAGCAAGATTGTCGTAAGCTTCTTCGGGTTCAGTGTCAAGAATTTGATACTGGCGGAGGGCTTCTAGCCGCGCTATTTCTGTATCAATTTGTCCAGCTTTCATTAATTTTTATGAAAAATCTAAATGTAATATTTCAGTCAACAGGATGACTGTCTCAAGAGTAGCTTAACTTTTGTTAACAATTATTAGTCATTTCCCCGCCTTTGGCTGTTCAGGGAATTCTGTTTCAATTTTGTCGTACTTCTACGGCAGGCGGGTACGCCATCGCACTAATCCTAGTGTAAACAAATTTAGTCGGCATGATGAGATTTAATTGTTGCAGACTATCTGCTAGTCATTTGTCACTACATCAAAGGTTGTGGTGAGAAAAATCATGATTTTGTTGATGAAAATCATGATTTTTTGATGAAAACCTTAGTTTTATTTCTGAATTCTGCTGTAAGTAAGTTGGCGCGAAAAAAGTCAAGTATGTTACGAAACGTAAATAGGCTTAAAACCCTTACTGATGACAAATGACAAATGACCAATGACAGTTAGCTTTAATTGCGCCGACCAACTTAACTGTTAAACCTCTACCAAAACTGCTTCCCGCAGCTTGGCAATTACATCACTCACATTACCTGTGTTCATACGGTAACTCAGAGGATGGGCAATCAACCGCGCTGTGCTTTCATACAGGGTAGCGATTTCAATTAAACCATTTTCGCGCATAGTCCGCCCTGTAGAAACCAAATCCACGATCGCTTCTGACATTCCAGTAATCGGGCCTAATTCCACTGAACCATACAACGGTACGATTTCCACGGGTAAATCTAGACTGTGAAAATATTCACGAGCGCAATTCACATATTTTGAAGCAACTCTACCATGCGGTGGTAAATCTAAAGGCGATCGGTAAGAACTTGATGCTTGTACCGCCACTGACATCCGACAATACCCAAACTGCAAATCTACCAAGTGGGCGACTTGCGGCTGCTTCTCCCGC
Organism: Nostoc sp. ATCC 53789; assembly: GCF_009873495.1. GTDB lineage: Bacteria > Cyanobacteriota > Cyanobacteriia > Cyanobacteriales > Nostocaceae > Nostoc > Nostoc muscorum_A. The sequence goes on from NZ_CP046703.1 coordinate 1,808,712, forward strand.
AGCACATCGTAACCAACAACACCCAGTTGTGCTTGACCATATTCTACATAGACAGGCACATCCTGCGCCCGCACCAACAAAGCTTTTGCAAGTCCCTTAGTATCAGGAATTTGAAGTTGGCGAGTTCCTGAATCTAAAAAAGCGCTAAAATCTAATCCCACAGATTGTAGCAAGCGGATGCTATTTTTAAGGAGTTCCCCTTTTGGCAATGCAACAGTCAGCATTCTTTTTCTTAATATCCTTGGCGATCCAGCAGTTGAATAATATCTCTATATGCTTACCACAGCAGCATGAGAATTTTATTAGTTGATGATGAAGTTGAACTAACTGAACCCTTGAGTCGCTTGTTGACTCGTGAGGGTTACATTGTGGATGCCGCTTTCGATGGCACAATTGGCAGCGAATATGCACAAGTAGGCAGTTATGACCTACTAATTTTAGATTGGATGCTACCAGGAAAAACGGGGTTAGAAATTTGTCAGCAATTGCGACGACAAGGCAAAACCACTCCCGTGCTGTTTCTCACAGCTAAAGATACTCTCGATGACCGTGTAGAAGGTTTAGATGCTGGCGCGGATGACTATTTAGTTAAACCTTTTGAACTGCGTGAGTTACTAGCTAGAGTCCGGGCTTTATTGCGTCGTTCTGGTTCCCAAACCTATGAAACCACCACCGGACGTTTAACCGTCGCTGATTTAGAACTAGATTGTGAAAATCAAGTCGCCTATCGCCAAGGACGAATAATTGAGCTATCGCAAAAAGAAAGCCAGTTGCTGCAATATTTTATGGAACACACTGGACAGCTAATGACTCATGCCCAAATTATGGAAAATTTGTGGCAAGAGGAAGAACAACCCAGTAGTAATGTGATTGCAGCATTAATTCGTTTGCTGCGTCGTAAGATTGAGGTAGGTAGAGAAACTGCACTGATTCACACAGTCTACGGCAAAGGCTATCGTTTCGGTGCTTCCTCTGTGGAGTCTGTTTAGCCTGGATTTCTCACAAGTGAGAAATCCAAGGGGTGTGGGAGGTGTGGGAGGATGGGGAAGAAATCTGACCCCGCACACTCCCCACACTCCCCACACTCCCCACACTCCCCACACTCCCCTTCCCTGCAAGGGAAGGGGCTGGGGGTTAGGTCTGTATTTAACTCAACCCAGAAGCGCTATAACTTAGTAAGAAAATCATAGTTTTGCCAAAATTTCTTCCCACTCAGAGGGCGAGAGGGGTTGTAACTCTATCTGCATATTAAAACAATCACTAGCTGCGGTGATTAAATCTGCAATAATCTTTTCCACACTCAGACTTTGAGGTAGTTGTACAGTAGTAAAAGATTCTGCACCAAATACTTGAGCAAACAGTTCAGCATCGGGTTGCAAACGGATGGAACCATGTTGCAAAATTGCCCTACTACGTCGCAGTTGAGCGCTACCAATGAGTTTGGTACCATCTGCCAAAACTAAATCTGCACTGGTTGCTGTGCCAAAACAGTTAGGGTTGTGGATGTAACCTCGCCCTTCTGTACCGTAATGTAATTCTACGCCGAGCGATCGCCATCCTTGAATCAAAAACTCACAAATTTTTTCGTACACCTGGAGGCGACTACCCGTAATTCCAGATGTGACTACAGCGTAAGTTAAATCACCTTGGTGTAATACGGCCCGTCCACCAGTAGGACGTTGCACTAAATCTAATTTCTGCCCTTGCCAAGTCAAATTTTGCCAATATTCAGGGTATTGGCGTTGATGATAGCCAAGAGAAATGGCAGATGGCGACCAGGTATAAAAGCGCAGAGTTGACGGATGCTTTCCAGACTGGTGCTGTTCTAGTAACCAGTTGTCAATGGCCATTTGCACATTACCAGCCGCCTCTAGCAAAGGAATTAGTCGCCACACCAGCTTGCTATACATCTAATGCAGTATCAGCCCAATCCAAAATCTAAAATTCCTTAAGTTGCACCAAATTCAGTTTGTAAGGCTTCATCGTTGTTATCAGCGATTGTTGCCACAATGGTAATGAGCCGAGACACTTCGCCAGGAGATAACTCCGCTAAGGTGCGTGTTGAGATCACAACCACTCTGTTTTCTATAATACCAAAACGCGCTTCAAAAGTGCTGGAGCAGTTCAACTCCAACAGATAACGCAGCAATCTGGGTTCATCTTTAGCAGGTAAATTTAGCACCGCAGACCAAACCGTTATGGTGTCTTCATCGGTTGTACCGTTGAGTTGGACATATACCTGCACACTTCCATACTTAAACTTCCAGAGATAGCCACCCTCTGGAGTATGGCTAACCATCGCACTATCATCTTGTTCTAAAGAGTCGATGACATTTTCAATCACCTCCAGATGGTTAATGCCTGTTGTCTCGGCGATTAGCTCATTAATGGATTCGTCACTAGTTACGGTTTCTTGGTAGCTTGCCATACAGATTTTTTTCTCAATATACTCGCTGTTTCATCTACACATACTTTATAACTTGTGGAGGCAGTTAGTTTGAGCTTACTTTTGGGTCTACTTTCACTCTAGACAATTCGGGGGCAGGGAGCAGGGAGTAAAATAAGTTACCCCTGATAAATGCAAAGGCTTGCCTTCCGCCTCTGTCAGGGCATAATCTCCATTTCGTCACTTGGTAAGAGGAAGTATTACGGGCTTGATGATTTGCTTAGATTTATAGTGGGCTAAATTTATACAGCAAGATCCTAAAAGCAATTCAGGCACAGGGTAGTACTTTACTTGCATTCCACAGAAGTAGCATTTCTCCATTTTGTCAATGTACATAATTCCTAATTTGTCATTTTATTAGCTTCCAAGAGTAAGCCATATTGCTACTCTGCCAATCTGAAACAATTGCAGCTATTATTTCTTCGCGCTCATCTGATCCTTGGTTGATAGCTTCAACTAAATCATTAAAAGTTTCTTCGTTTATAGGGATTTTCACTTCCCATTGCCCTTGATCGCTATCGTAATCATCTGAGTCCTCAAAGGTTACTTTGATATATTTTTCTTGAGTCATAATTCCTTTTTTGTCACTTCAAGCCTTTAACTAATTCTCTAAACAGTAACCTTGCTCCTTTGGCTGCAATCCGATTCCTAACAAGCTTCACAGGACGGCCCGCAGCTTTTTCAGTGTCTAACTGTTCCCCCAAAGTTTTACCAATATCATTCTTGAGGCGCGATCGCTTCGGTTCAATTCTCGTAAATACCCACTGCCACAAAGACTTACGGCACAAATCTGAACCGCCCACTACTTTAGATTTACGGCTATCTCCTGACGCTTCCATTGAGGGAGCAGCGCCCAAAGCTTTCTGAAATCTTCTCAATGAAAGGTGGCGTTTGGTAGGCTTTTTAGAATTTCGCCCCTGGCGTATCCTCACCTCTGGTTTACCATCTGCATCTAGGAATCCCTCAATCGGGTAAATCTGGGAAATGATGACCGATGAAAGGCGATCGCCAAACCCAAACATTTTAAAAACTGTGCGGTAATGCTCAAATCGTGAATCAGCAAGCAGTTCTCGTAACTCTGCCTCGATGACGTATTCCTCACTTTGGAGATTGCAGATCCTCAAAGCGTGTTGGCGAACGGTGTCAGTGATGCCCAAGCCTACTGTTTGGGAGTAAAGGCAGTCATAACGCTTACTTTTGCGAATTCCAGCAAGCCAACCCCAGAGCAAAGGTGGTTCACCAGATTCACCCCGCCGGGACTTTACTAGTGCAACTTCTGGAAACTGCCACGCTAAATCTTGACGCACCCGATTCATGATCGGAGACTGAACGCGATTCAGGTGAGCCAGTCGCAAAACTAGTTCTCGAATTCTGACTATTTCGCGATCGCGAATTTGGACAAATCGACGCGGGTCTTGTTGGTAATCAAAGTAGTAACAAGCCAGTGCCAGAGCGTCTGCATCATCATCTTTATCAGGTAGTGCCAGGTGATTCGCTCGATAATTTCGTAATTCCTTGTGACCTACTAACCTCACTTCTACCCCGGCACGGGCTAAATGAGTGCCCCAAAGCTTGCTGTAATTATTGCCAGTCGGCTCCAGTAATGCAATATCCGCGTTGAGGGCGAGTAAATCTTGAATTCCCTTTGCATCAGCGCTCAACTTAAAGAACGGACATTCATAATAAAATTGACGTGGATCTTCGGGCTTCTCCGTAAGCAGACAAACCGAAACTGAGGACTTGCTAACATCAAGCCCTAAAATTCTAATCATTCAGTTCTCCTCTGGGTGGTTTCGTCTTGTCCCTGATGCCATGCCTGCGAATCACCCGAAGGCCACAAAAGCCTAGTTCACTCTCAAGGCAAAACCAGAAGTTACCGCTTCTGGTGACATAGGGGAGGGAACAGCATATTCACAGCAGCCGAGCTTATGAAAGTAGGAAAGCCAATTGAGCTTGATTCCAAATAAAAGCCCTAAGCTGCTGTGTGTATGTGCTGTACGTCTGATTTGGACTCAGACCGCGACATGAGCAGCGCTCACGTTTCGCCGGCGAGTCAGTCCGGCTCATCAGGCTACATATATCCAGTACCTTTACAAGTTGTGCATTTACTGGGTTGGCTGTCGTTGACGTAAGCATAAATTAATCCTGTACCCCAACAATCGGGGCAACTTACAGATTCGTCATAATCTGGATCGTCTTCATCGTTACCCCAAACTGTTGAGCAACTCTCACATTTATAAAAACCAAAAGCAGAATCATATCTGGTTTCTTGAGAGCCACAATTAATGCAATTCGGTGTTTTGATATCTCCTGTCATGTTTCTAAAATGTGATATTTTTTACTTGTTGGAATCGATTAATCAAATGCGATCGCACTCCTCGAAAGCGCGATCGCTTTTGAATTAGCTAACCGTCTGCTTTTCAAGAATTACCGTGCCATGCTCATCTTTGACGCTAACGGCACTTATCGGGGAGTTCTGGAGGATTTTTACTTCATTGGGGAAGTGTGCTTGTAACTCAACCTGGCTCATCTCAAAACTTCTGTTTACATCTGCATCCCCGCTATCGTGAGTTAAAGTAACTCGAAAATCACCACTCATTTTGTTTACCCTCCGAACTGTTTTCTTAACCGCTCCAAGAGCGCTGCCCCCTCCCCATAGCGGCGGCCAGTGAAGCCCAGCACCTCAGTTACGATCGCACTATCGCTTTTTCCCTCCCCAACGCGCCCAATTAGCCGCCAAAGTACCCGATCGTTTTCCGAACAATTTTCTTCTAAATCGGCTCCAGAAGCGGGTTTGAGGTCATTTTCAACCCGTTTTTGGGGTTGGATCGCGTTGTCGCAGTAAGGTTGTACTATGGTTGAACCACCGCGCACTGTTGCGGCTTTCATCTCCCTATATGGAGGGAGTTTTAAGGGCTGATCGTCGAGCAAACAGTGTGACTGGTCTTGTTTTAACCAGTTGATAAGCTGTTCATTTTTCAACGATTTGGCGTGGGCTAGAGCCTTTTTACCCAAGCGAATACGGAAGAAAGCATCCGCTAAATCTGATTTACCCTCAAGTCCCCAGGCTGCAACCCGGTCATACTGCGAGAGCAAAACTGTGAACCGTCGAGCTTTACGACCTCTACGCGCGTGACGTTCTAGCCATTCGCCGGAACTGCTTACTTTTGAAACCAGTTCGGGGTACTCCTCAACGATGATCACGCGCTCAGTACCGACTAAAGCAGCGTCGCCGCGCTCCTCGCGGATTTTCATCTGTTTAGACAAGTCTTCCAGATCCTCAGCCATTCCTTGGTCGATAGCAACCCAGTTCTCGCCTTTACCAGTGACCTCAAGCCCTTGCCAGTCGGTCGGTGTCCCCTCGCATTCGTAGACGCGAACGCGGCCGCCGATAGTGTAGGCAAGGTATTGGGCTAGCGTTGACTTGCCGGTCCCCATCTCGCCGATGATCATTACCTGTTTACCTTCAATGGCGGCGATGATATCGGTGATGATTTCCAGTGGTTCCTCAACCACAGCAGCGCTTGCTTCAATGACTTGGGACATCGGAACCCCTGCGTAGGGCAAAGCATCGTAAACTTTCAGGAGTTTTTTAACGGCGTTTTCTGTTGCTTGGCAGATGGTAATACCCAGCTTCAAAGCAGCTGTGACACCGTAAAGGCTGAAAAGCCCAAGAGAAAACACTACACGACCCAGACCCCAGGCACAATAACGCCCAAGGGTTTTGGCATTAGGCAAGTGCATCTCTACCCAAGTGTGTGCATTGGCAGTTTTGGGAGGGGCCGCAACCTTGATATCTATTAGATCATTTCCCATACTGCACCTCAATTTTCAAGTAAAAAGGGTGCTGGCTTTGCTGTTTGCAAAGTGCAATGATGCCGATGATCAACGCTGCCAGGGTGAAAAAGAGAATGACAATTTGGTTCATTCCTCATCCTCCGATTTTGTCTCCCCTGCTCCCTGCTCCCTTTCTCGGAGTGCTTTGCAAGTTTCTGGGTAGGTTTTGCGATCCATCCGGCGGATGGACTCCTGCACATCTGCTGGTTCCAGCTTGAGCGCTTCATTTATTGCGATCGCAGCAGCTAACCACGGACTACGCTCTTGAGTCATGGTTTCACCTCAATTTCAGAAACTTTAATTGGTGGCGGATCGATTTCACAGCTTAGATAAACGAGCGCTGTATAAGCATCACCCACAGTCAAATCTGGGTAATATCCTTTTTTTATCAAAGCCTCGTAGTCTGGATGAATGCTGATTTCACCAATTAGCAATGAGGCTTCAGTTATTAGTTGAGAGAGTGTTTTCATCCGCCGATCCTTGGATACATGAAGGAGTTAGTCGATGAACCCTCGCGGGCTACCAGTTCATCCTCTGGGGTATCGGCTATGATTTCAGCCCAGCCGGTTTTGTCGTTGTTGCGGATGTTCCTTTCTGCGATCGCACCCAGCCCAGGACGGGCTGATTCAAATTCGTCAACTACTTTTTGTTGTTTGGGTGTTAGTTGTTGGTCGTTCATGGTAAGTTTTGGTTAGGTAGAGACGGTATTAATTTGCCGTCGAACAGGCTCCAGGTCATGACTGGGGCTTGTTTTGTCTTGGATGGTTGGATAGTGAAACTCGAAAGCAGCGACCGCCGCCAACCATCATCGCCTCACGATCCGCAAGGCGAACGGCTTTGCTACGACTGACTTTCATCATCGGAAATGAACCATCCGGCGAAAGACTGAACATTTCGTAATTCTTCAAAGAAACCCATTCGATTGCTGTTCTGTCAGCTAGCGCCGAATACTCGACTTGATTCATATCTGCGGCCGAGGCTGCACTGGGTAAAGATGGCAAAGGTCGTCTTGTTGCTCTATCTCTCTTGGGCTTATCCTCGGACTTGTTGTCGGTCTTTGGTGCTGCTTTAGTGCCATTACTAGTGGCTTCTAGTGCTTCCATAGTCATTGCATACTAGGGTCATAGTGGGTCTTAAGTGCCTGCATACTGGGTTTATAGTCACGCTTATGCGGCACTTAAATAGGTCTTAAGTGGCACTTAAAGCTGTGTATACAGGTGTTTAACTACTGCGTTAGCGTAGCTCGCCGCAGGCATCGCAGTTGAGTCATTTTTGTTAAATGCTTGTTATCACTGGGTTTGAGCGTTTTTTAGTTGGGTTTCCCTTTGACTTTTACCCTCCCTTGTTAGTAAATAGTTCCTCCAACTGGGACATTTCGGCTTCTTCTTCGGGCGTTATCTCTGGCAGAGGACGGGCCATTATCTCTGTCAGCGTCTTTATTCGTGGGTCTTTGGTGGCTGGTTTGGATATCAACTCCTCTAGTTCAGCTAACTCGCGTTCTTCTTCGGCCGTTATCTCTGGCAGGGGACGAGCCATGATTTCAGTCAGTGTCTTTTTTTGATTTTCCATTTTTAGTTACTAGTAATCAGTCATTGGGCATCAGTCAAAGGGTGTTCCGCGCAAGGTCAAGGCGCGGGTGCTTGCTCCGGTTGCAACGCGAACTGTCAGGCGTTGGGGAGCGATGTTGTGTTGCAAAATAAGTTGTATGCGTGTACAACTAAATATAAGCTAATACAATGCGCGTTAAAAGTCAACATTGTATGCGTATACAATAAGAGGTAGTGCATGGGTATAACTAATGCGGAAGCCGATCCACGGACAAAGGAAGAAGAGCTTGAATCTGACAATATCTCCAGAAGCTCATCAGCTGCTAGAGGAGAAATCAGTCTTACTGGGACTGAGCAAGAGCGAGTTCATAGAGAGGGTAGCTCGCGATCAAGCATCTTCAACCCAGGACAAAGAGTTACTGGGAAAATGCTCGATCACCTGATCGGCGAATACGAAGATCAGGTGATTGCTAAAAGAAATGAGATAACTACAATTGAAGCCAAGATCAAAGAACTCCAGTTACTCAGAGAGGAACTAGAGGAACAGCCAGAGGAATAATGTAAATAAAACCGTCCTACCCACTGTGGGTAGGACGGTTTTATTTGTTGCGATCGCGCTCCTCATTTCACTAGAGTACGATCGCCGATTGTTTAGAAATGCCAAAAAGCCACCTAAAATTGCACTTCCGGGTGGCTTCCTGACTCAAAATAACTAACAGTATCATGACAGAAAATAGTTTAAAAATCAATCTTCCTTGGACGGAAGAACACGAAGCATTCTGCTACAAACATCATATTTGCCCTGCTGCTAAATCACTTTGGCAATGGCTAATGAGGCAGGGTGTAATAGCCGAAGAAGTAGAACCAGATTTATCAGAATTCAATGCCACAGTAGCCAAAGCAAGAGGTAAAGGATACTCACACAATTACCTCAAGAAAATATTCGACCAGCTAGTAGAACACAGAGTTATCCAAGTCGTTAAACAGTACAGTTGGAAGATATTTAAGTTACTTGTAAGACCCCTCGAATGGTTAAAACCACCCAGGAAGAAGCGAGAAAAAAACTTACAAAACCATAATTTAAGTTACAAATCAGACCCCTCAAATGATAAATCTGCCGTTCCGGGTGATATACAGCAGCAGCATTCTAATTCCGATATCAACTTAGAGACTCTGGCAGAAGCGGGTATACATTATGACTCCTCCGAGAAAGAAGTCCTTGAACGTCCAACTAATGAGATTAAGTTAGCAATTTTAATGCTTAATCTCCGTGGTGGTTTAGATAAAATTCTTAATCCAGAAGGATTTATACGGCGATGTTTACGTGCGCGTTGGTGGGAGTTCCCGCGCAATTACAATCATTTACTTTCTATGTTTGGGAATTCTACAGAATGGGATGAATTATTCCCCTCTGGTTAATTCCTATTCCTATGTATAAAAAAACGGCCGTTAGAGCGGCCGCGAATTCTATTACTTCAAAAACATTATGAAACATAATTCTGATGTGCCTGGGCAATTAGCATTATTTGCAATTGCACCAACTGAAGAAAGGACTACCGTTCATGATCCTTACTGGGATGAAATACTTGCGCCCCAACAAGACGACCCAGAACAGAGGTGGAATCCTGCTGATTTTGGAGAAGTCCCACGCAAATTAAGTGACAACGGACAACTGACAATTTTCTTTGATGACAGTGACGAGCCACCAGACCCAGACGATTTTAAAAATTTGAATGATTATCATCAAGCCTGGTCTGAGTGGCGTACACGTGTTGGGGCGCAAGTTACTTCAAACACTGTTCCAACCACAGTAGAAACTCTTGTTGGTGGGAAGGTTACATTAGCTACCCAAAAAGTTGCGCCCCAACACGATACCCACTGGATAGAGAAGTACTGGGTTGAGCGGTCTGGTAATAAATATTGGTATTTTCGGTACTGCTGGATGAAGGGCCGTAAGAAAAATCGCTGCTACATCGGCAGTGTGGACAGTATCAAGGCTAAACAGAAACGGGAATTGGTCGAAATTGCGATCGCAGATGGTAAATTACCAATTGAAATTGAGAAACTAATCCAAGGCTGGAAACATGAGCCGTCCACTATGCCCAAAGTGCCAGGGAATGCGCGTTTTCAAGAACGGTAGCTACAAGCTATCTAGTGGCTTCCTAAAACAGCGCTGGTTCTGCCAAGCTTGTCGGCAAGGTTTTATTCCTTCAATAGTTCAGGAGACTCCTGAACCAATTTCTGAAACCTCCGCAGTTCATCCCATGCACGGGTGCTAGTGTCCAGCTTCCTAGAATTCTGGTTAGGGTGGTAATTGTGGCGTTTAAATTCGATATACCGCTCAATCAGCCCAAGGGTGAATTCCTGTAGAAAATCCCCTTTCAGCATGGGGATATTACGAGATTTATCAGATTTCAGCTTGGCATCTACCGCTCTAGCGTAAGCCAAAATGTCACTCTTAAGCACAATCGGCACGCGGATCAATGTGGTTTTCCCGCCGTTCCAAGTGCTGCATGATTCCCAGGTTGTGCGAGTCCGTCCCATGTAGGTAAAGCGCCGTGTTACACGGCAATATTACCATTCCCCATTCCCTGTTCCCTATTCCCCATTCCCTGTTCCCTATTCCCCAATGCCCAATGACTAATGACTAATGACTAATGACTAATGACTAATGAAAAGCGATCGCGCTCATAAGCCAAAGTGCGATCGCAGTTGTTGCATTATTTTGTGAGTAAAACATCTATTGGTTTGAGCTTATCCGCCCCAGTAAGCTTTGTCACAGATTAGGGTAAACCTGGTCAACTTCATCCCATGCCTGGTTAGCAAGATATTCAAGTGCCATAGCCAGGTACAGAGGGTGGTCGTATTCGCCTTGCTGCAAGCGGTCGAAGAATATCTCAATTTGCAGGAATAGGAGTTTGGTATTCATAGAGTTGCGATCGCGCCTTCGAGGTCACAATCAGTAACGTCAATGTAAACTGCCAACATCTTCAAATCCGCATATCCCAATAGCTTTTGAATAATTCGCAACGAAACACCGTTACGAGCCAGATGGGTTACAAAGCTCCGGCGGCTGGAATGAGTGCTTAGTCCGCGGCTCTCCAAGCCAGCTTTTTGCACTGCCTCCCGAAACACCATATCCGCATATCTCAGAGAGATGTGCTTGATAATTTCCCCTTCGGTGTAGCTCCTTTTGGAAGGAAATAACCACTCCGAATCTGGATCTTCTGGAGTGTATGCTTTCAACGCTTCATGAAGAGTTGGGTGTACTGGCACTTGTCTAGTTTTCTGAAGTTTCTTTTTCCCCCCTACAGCCTTGCGAGTGCGGGCCCGAAAAGTAATCAACTTAAGTGGGTTGCCCTCAGCATCGTAAAGATCCGCAATTTTCATTTGCACCAGTGCCCCCCACCTTTCCCCCGTGAACCATGCCAAGTCTAAAAGCAATTTGTATTTTTGGCTGTGGATGTTATTACGGATTCGAGAATATTCTTTAGCCGTAAAAACAGCCGCTTGTCCATTGCGGTTGTTTTTCATAGAATTATTTTGATGTTCTGACTTCTGGATTAACCATTGTGAGGTGTTAATCTGGAAGTTTTTATTTTTCAGGTATTACCTAAATCCGCATCAATCCTAATCACAGCAATGGTTTAGCGTCGTCCGTGAAACTTCCGGTTTTACATAAAAGTGGAACATTTACTTATTTTTTAATTAGCAATACAACGGATTTATTCACTTCATCAAAAATCCGTTTTTATGGCAGAACTAACTCTTGCACAAGTATTCGGAACCAATGCCACCCAAGACGCTACAACAATCACTATCTACAAAGCCGATTTACCAAGATTGTCACCTGCCTCTGTCAATACTGCTGAAAGTCTGTTAACTGGCATCATTCTTAAAAGTCAGGTACAGCTTACCAAGGCAAACTTTGACGCGAATATTGACCAAAGCGTTTACATTGATTCTGGTTTCCCAGGATTCGCATTCCGTGGCACGGACAATACATCTTATCGGGTTGATTCTCTAACAGTTTCACTCGCAAAAATCGACACATCTTCTATTATTGACCCCGATGATTACTAATCTCAATCGATTATCCCTTGCTGATTTATTTGGTGAGGAAGCAACACAGGATGCGACGGTACTTGTAATTCAGAAAAGCGATTTACTTCGATTAACACCACAGGTCAACAATACCGCCGAAAGTCTACTAGCAGCGATTCTCGTTACTGCGTTCTCTGCGTTCTCTGACGCGATTACAACTGAGGACGATCAATCAATTACCACTGAAGACGGTTTTCCTCTGACATTTGATAACTCTGAAGCTTTTGAGTTAATCAAAATCATTGGATGGACACCGTTTCAATTTGTTAGGGGCAATCAAAAATATATCAATAATCAAGTAATTATCGAAGCTTATGGTACAGATTAAAGACCTTGCGATTACAAAAACTAGTGCAGAGGATACAGACTTATTTGTACTTCAAAACCCTACAACAGGTGAGACGTACAGTATTACGAAAGCTGATTTATTCTCAGGTTTATCTAGCGGTGGCGGTAGTGGAACGGATGAAACTGCCCTTACATATAGTTCAAACGGCGACGATAACGGGCTGTTTTATTATTTGGGTACAAACGGCAAAACAACATTCTGGGTTAACCCCGCCACGACATCAGCGTTGATTGTAACTGCAAGCAGTACAGAGGGCGGTTCCCCTGTTGGTCTATCAGACAGATCAGCGAGTGAATACTACTCGAACATCAGCGCTAACAACTGGATTAAGTATCAGATTGACACTGGAAAGAAACTGAAATGCAACTATTACAGCATACGGAGCCGGGCTAATAACGTAGATTATTATCCTCGCAATTGGATTTTACAAGGCAGTAACGATGGTAGTACTTGGACGGATTTAGATACTCAAGTTAACAATACGACCATTTCAAGTATTAGTCAGTGGCTTTCATTGCCTGTCACATCTACAACGGCTTACTCGTATTTCCGATTACTGCAAAATGGCGTTGATTCCTCTGGTGTAGGCTATCTCTGTTTAGGTGAAATCGAGTTATACGGATTATATTATTAAGCGAAATACAGAAATGTCTTATTGTCAAATAGGGGATAAAACCGCTACTGTCACTTATCAATTTCGTGGAGATTCTGAGAGATTTTTTAAGTCTAACGTTGTACCTATCAATGTGGCATTGACTCGTGAAAATGAACAACCTGGGCACTGGACTCTAGACACTTACGACGACATCACAACATCATATATTTTTACCTATGATGGACTTGAATCAGAATCCCCACTCGCTACCGGAAGGCAAATAAGAACGAGTAGTACCAATAGATTGATATCAGCCGATGATAATGCTTCCGCCGGCAATGTTCGCATAAGAAGCGCAGTTTTCACCCCAAGTAAGGGCGTTGGTTACACGATAAAAGTATTCAATGCCAACACCAGCGAAATATTATTTCAAGATTTCAAAGAAGGTGAAATACCGCCTAAATATACCGTTGCTTGTGGTGATGGATGCCCAGAAGGTTTTTGCCGATGTACAACTCCTGGCTATCCCGGTTATTGCTGCTTAGACTGCAATTCTACAGCCGCATCTATTCGCTTTATTACTAATGATTTGAAGGGGAGAAATGGCTGATTCATGTAGCAGCTTGGCAGCAGAAATTGCAGCACTTAGGGCAGAAATCGCACGCATTCCTAAAGTCGATGAAAATCGAATAATACAATCTACTCGTGCAGCTTTGCAACCTGATATAACAACAGCAGTAGCGGCGGGAGGTGTAGTAGTTGTTAATAAATTGAAGCCACAAATTGACGCTGGGCTAGAGAAAGCAAGAGAAGCATTAACTAAAGCTTTTAAAGTCGAAACCACAGCAAATAATGCCCAAAGTGAAGCGCTTAAAGCAACAAACGAAGCACTTAGAGCAAAGCGCGATGCTGTAGAAGCATCAAATAAAGCAATTAGAGCGCAGGGAACAGCCGATACTGCTGAGATAAGCGCAGCAGGGGCAACACGTTCGGCAGGTGAAGCAAAAGCGACCGGGAACAATGCTTTTGACAAAGCGAAATATGCTGAACAAAAAGCAGAATTATCTAAAGCGCAGGCTGATAGGGCGTTTTCTAAAGCGAACGCTGTTGAAGACATAGCAAAAACTGCTTCAAAAGAAAGTCAACTAGCGAAAGGATTGGCGAATCAAGCGGATGGGAAGGCAACAGGGGCGGTATCTAAAGCGGCAACAGCATCAAAAGACGCATTGAGGGCATCATCTGATGTAACCGGCTTGAAAGGTGTAGTCGATGGTTTTAAGGCAAGAGTAGGGCAGTTAGGGGAACTTATCACCAAGGTAGAAAAAACAGCAGGTAATGCTTTAACCAATGCCGCAAAAGCGATTGGTATTAGTGGAGAAGCGCTAGCTGCGACAGGAAGATTAGCAGGCAGGATATTTGAGGCTTTTAATTTAATAGCTACGATATTTACGCTAATTGAGCAATTAGCAACCCTCAATATTTTGGGCGGTAGAATTGACGCGCTTGAAGCGGGTCTTGTCGCTCTTGGTAATAGCGTATCGGGCATTCTTGGGAAGCTTTTAGGATTACAAAATCGCATTAAAGCAAATGAAGCTTCGATAACCGAAGTCCGGGGAATTGCAATTGATGCCAGAGGGATAGGCGAAGCGGCGAACCTTAAAGCAGGGGCTGCCCAAGTCACGGCAGCACGCGCACAGGGAGTGGCGGATACTGCAATCAGTAATGCCAAGCAAGCGCAAACGACAGCAGACGGTGCAGTGCAAAATGCAGCACGAGCGAATGAAAATGCTACAACGGCATATCAGAAGGCGACAGAGGCGGAAGGCATTGGGCAACAAGCAAAGCGGCTTGGTGGCGAAGCTTTGTCCAAGGCAGGAACCGCACTTACTACCGCTCTATCTGCGATCGCACTCGTGCAAACCGTGCGAGGTTTAAAGGGCTTGAAGGGTGATAAAGGTGATCAAGGTATCCCAGGTATTAGAGGCTTACAAGGTATTCCAGGCACACCGGGTATCAATGGAGTTACTGCCGTTGTCACGTTACCGGGTACACCCGGAGTGCCGGGGCGTGATGGGAGGAATGGTATTAATGGTTTTCCAGGTAGACAAGGCATCCCAGGCGCTCAAGGTACACCCGGTAGGGACGGCATTAACGGCATTAACGGTATCAATGGTAGGGATGGGATTGACGTGAACCCAGCAGAAACGGCAAGTTTAAGAGCGTTGATTGTACAGCAACACGCTGAGACAAGGGCAAATATTAACGGTACATCGTCGGGGCTGGTCAACGGCGTTAAGGCATTTTTCACGGGTCAACTTGCGGCGATAACAACGTTAATTACAGCGATTGCAACGAATACATACGTTGAGAAAGCGCTTGCAGTGCTTACATTTGCTGCAACAGTGCATAACGCTTTGATGTTATCGAATAACCTCGGACAGACGTTGATATCAATCATCGATCAGGTGACAGGCTTCATCCTGCCAAAAGGTATCAACGGTCAACCGATAAGTATTAGCAACGTTATTGGACAAGCAGTACACGAGGTCGTCGCCAATACCGTTGGGGAACAGTACGCAACTGGCTTGAATGAGAATTTCCAAAAAGCAAACAGGATCTATCAAGCAGCGTCAAACGTTTTTAATCAAGTTACAAACCTCGGAGGTATTCTGACAGCCGGGATGGAAGTTATTGGCGGTAACGTCGGCAAAATTGGCAATGCACTTCGCAAGGGTGGGGTACTGCTTGAAGATGCCTATGGATGGATGAACCCACAACCAAACCTTAAGGGCAAGTTTTTTAACTTCTTGAATACATCGAATGAGCAAGCACAAGCTATTGCAATGGTTGTTGCAATACCAATTGCAATTAAAGCAGCAGCAGGTGATATAGACGACAGCGTAAAGGTCATTAAGCGTGAGATTTCCCAGACCGATCCAACAGATGATCACGGAAACCCGATCCGCGATGAACTTGGCAACGTCATTCATTACAAGCCAGGACTCGAAATACCAATTCCGATCGTACAAGCGGCGGCAGGAGATCAAGCGAAAGCCGACTCAACAAATTTCCTTGAATTGGTGCTTGAAGATATTTTAGATGGAGGTGATTAATTAAATGGTAATCACTCCCGCACCACCACCGGATGATAAGCTCCCGGATAATTTCGACCCTTTTGAACATCTTCAAAAGATATATATCCCGCAACATAACGCCATAGTCAACCGATATTTTTCAGACCTTGGCGATGATTGGAAACCAAACATTGCATCAGCCAGAAGCGCCCTAAGAGTAGCCTGCACGATGGTCGACAATGACAATCAGCTAATGATGAGCCTGCGACATCATTTGTTGTTTGACTTATTAGGGTATAGCAAAAAGAATTTAGCTATATTTTATGGCAGCAGCCTTGATACAGCCCTGCCTGTCTCAGGACATCCTCAATTATTTCTATACTTTTCACAAGATTCTCAAGCAGTCCCAGTAAATGGCAAGCGCTTAGATCATGAAAAATCATGTAGATTGACTCGCTATGCTTCTAAAGCGGGGCAAGCTCTGCCAGCCATTACAAAAGCCAATTTAATTGAGATAGCTAGAGAAATAAAAACTCAATTTGTGGAAGGTAAAAAAGGACTTGTTTACACTTCTGGAAAAATATCAGTAAGTTACACAGATCCACCAAATGGATTTCCTAGAGGCGGACGCTGGCTAGTTAATTCTAAAAGTGAAGCAATTAGCCTTTATCAAAAATTATGCAACATTGTTGACCGACCATTTGACCTCAACAAAATTAACGTTATTACCCCAGAGAAAGACAGTAGCACCCAAGCTTCAACTCAAACTGAGACTATCTTGGGTAAGCAGTACAAAGAACCTGCATATAGACCAGTTGCTAACCTGCGATTCCGTTATGCTTATGTTAGTTTTGGGGGTTCAGCATCGCCAATTTTCCTGATAGATACTACTTTTAGAAATACAGCACTTATTGCGTAAATTACTTAGAAATGTTTTTATATTCCTGGACATAGGGAAATGTATAACATTTCCAAGTCACGGAACACTGTTTAGACCGTGCTAGTTATTGATTATTCAATTGCTACACAATTTTTGAATTTAGTTTATGGCTACAAGAGTTGCCGGTGTTGAGAATGTGCCTCATATTGTTGGCACAGGAGACAATCGAGTTTTATTAGTTCTGCCCGATGTTTATTCTACAGTCGGAGCTGCTTTAGGAATAGTCAAACTCACGGGTGATCCCCCCGCAGGCGTTCCCTCTACAACGGTTGGTAGAGCAGTCACAGATGGTTTAATCCGCAAAATTAAAGTCTCTTATATTGGTGCAAATACCAAGCGTAAGACTGCAACTTTAATTGTTGCGGGTGACAAAGCTATGCAAGCACGCGCATCTTTGATTGGCAGCACTTATAACAGTTTCAAGATTAAAACTGCTTACTACCCAACCAGAATTCAACTTGGGTAATTTATGCCCAAACTGCAAAAGTATTATATTACCGATGCGGGGTTCGACAAGCTCTATTTTAAGTCAACGGCTGGGCTTTATTACAGCATCGGTGGTAGTGTTACTGGTATTTATCCAGCACCAGACAATGAATTAGATAACCCAGAAGCTTCAGTTAAAAACCTTCTAAATTCAGGTTTACTAATTCGCCTCAATGCAACCGTTTTGATAAACGGTAAAAGGCGTTCATTAAACTTGCTTTGCAATAGGTTAGTTTTCCCAAATGTTTTAGAGACTGCAATGAATAAAAGCTTTTCTATTACTAATGGAGCTTCTGGAGAAATCAAATCGCTCAATCAACGTATGAGACAAATTTCTAGAGGATAAAATGGCAAAATTAGACAAGTTCACTGCAACTGTTGGTACTGTAAAATATGCTTTTCGGGCTCCGGCTGGGCTGTACGCTGGAACAATTGCGACAGAAACGGGTATAGCTGTAGCTGCGACTGGCGACGAGGATTTACCTGAATATGCAGTCAAGGCACTTTTGCGGAAAGGTATACTACGGCGAGTCTCTGCTATCACCAAAACTTCGGCAGGTAAGCCCAGCCGATTGGGATTGCTTTGTACTAGCGCTAAATTAGCTACTATTCTTGATGCTCTCAAGGGAGATCCTTACACCATTACTGGTGGTGGCAGTGGCACAATTCAGAGCGTTGGTTTTAGCCTGCGCGTTGTCTCCCGTGGCTAATTGGGAGTTAGTTGGGGAATTAACTGTTAGTAATAGCTGGCAGTTATTCCCCAATGATGTAATTTCAGAAGTTTTCCGAATTACAACAATTATTCAAAATTTGGATGATTGGAATAAATGGAAGTTTAAAAGCGCTGCTTATCTTCACTTCTATTACGCTGATGGCAGTACTTCCCCTGCCTACTATATAAAAGTAAATGACACTCCAGTTATTCGAGACTTTGCTATCCCAGCGCCTTTACTAGCGGCAGGATATCAAATCAGAACGCCTGCAATCATCAGGGCTTCTAGATATTTACCAATTACACCTAATTCAAATTTTGCTCAATGGGCTTTAAAATTAGAAGCCTTGATTTAGAGTATGAAAATTCCCGAAGTCCCAACAATAGCCATTAGCAGTTCTTCTAACTCCCCAGGAATCACGCTAACTCTAGAATCTACTGGCATCCTTTTGGGAATATTGGTAAGCGCTTCACTTCTTGGGACTATGGCCGTCCAGTTAATTACAAAAATGAACCGAATCTCATCTTCTATCGCTCAGATAGAGGAAGTTATGAAGGAACACGCTAGAGATGCGGAGAAAATTCGCCAAATCGAGAAAACTTTAGATTTGCATATTCAAGAATATGTGAATCGTAAAGATGTAATTCAAATGGTGCTTGGACAGCTAGACCAAAAGATTAACCATAAATTCAAGCGCCTGCTTTTTTACACCAGAGATGTACAGCGATTTTTGCAGAAAGACACTAACTTTAATATTCGAGAGTACGAAGAAAACACCCAGGAAGAATAGTGGACAAAGTTACCCAACCTCTGGATCAAGAAAGATTGCTCACGATCCTAAATGAGCTAAATGCCAAGATGAGCGAGATGATTCAGATCCATGAACTCAGGTACAGCCTTTTGGCAACGCGCATACAAGAGCTAGAAACCGTCAACACTTCACAACGCGATCAGTTATTCAAACGGGTAGAAGAGTTAGAGCAGTTTCAGCGTGAGTACGAAACTCAACAAGAATATGACCGAGATCGCAGTTAGTGCGTTTGGGGATTCCAAATAGCTTGGAATATAGCAAGAATTTTTTCACCTTGGAACTGGTACTTGATTAATTACCGACGCAATTACCGCATCCATTTGTAAACCATCCAGCATTGCTTCTGGTTTCAAAATGAGGCGATGACGCAGCAATGGCGATGCAACTGCTTTTACATCATCTGGCGTGACAAAATCTCTGCCAGCTAACCACGCTAATGCTTGAGATGTCTGCAACCAAGCACCGGCGGCGCGAGGTGATGCACCCAAAGTTAAATCGGGATATTGACGCGATATTCTCACCAAGGCTAACAAATAATCAACGATCGCTTCTGATACTTTAACTTCTTTAACTGCTTGTCGTGCTTGTAAAATGTCGGCTACTGTTGCGATTGGTTTCAAACGGCTAATATCCAAACGTCTTGCTGAAAACCCAGCCTGACGATTGAGTAACATTTGCTTTTCCGCAGCTTGATCTGGGTAATCTACCACTAACTTAAATAAAAATCTATCCAATTGCGCTTCTGGTAAGGGATAAGTCCCCTCAAATTCCAGTGGGTTTTGGGTTGCAATCACCCAAAATAAATCTGGTAAGGGCAAACTTTCACCATCCAGCGTTACCTGCATCTCTTCCATCGCTTCCAGCAATGCTGCTTGTGTCTTGGGAGGAGTACGGTTGATTTCGTCTGCTAACAGTACTTCGGTAAATATTGGCCCTTTTTTCAAAGTGAAATTGCGGCTATTCAAGTCAAAAATATTTGTCCCAGTAATATCTGAAGGTAAAACATCTGGTGTTAGTTGAATTCGGCGAAAATCTCCTTGAATTAACTGCGCTAATACTTTTACCAGGAGAGTTTTACCAGTTCCCGGTACTCCTTCTAAAATTACGTGCCCACCCGCTAGTAGTGCT
Source organism: Nostoc sp. ATCC 53789 (assembly GCF_009873495.1). Lineage (GTDB taxonomy): Bacteria > Cyanobacteriota > Cyanobacteriia > Cyanobacteriales > Nostocaceae > Nostoc > Nostoc muscorum_A. Next base: position 1,828,742 of record NZ_CP046703.1, read on the forward strand.
ACTAAAAGTTGTTGTATTAAGCTCGATTGCCCAACAACTACTTGATTAAGACCTTGACCAAGGCGAATTAAGATAGGATGAGTTTCGCTCATTTTTTTGCTTATAAATAATTTACTCAGAAGTACTCAGGCACAGAAATATTATGCACAGTTTCAAAAAAAGAATTACGAATTACGAATTTTCCTAATGCTTCGCCATTTGCCCAACCAGCTTAACAGTTCTCGTTCACTGATGGGTTGTTTGTGGGATTGTAGCTTTAAAACTACATCCAGTTCTGCTGCACTTGTGCCTGTTTTTTCTTTCCAGAAATTGATTAAAGCTTGACGTTCTAAAAGTACTTGTCCTAATCCCAAGGCTTTTTGTAGTTGGAGTTGTTCTTGTTTACCCACCATCTCGACAACAAAGTCGGTGGTATCCGCTTTCTGCAAGACTCCCGCTAAAGCTTGGATATATGCTTCGCTATTATCTGTAACTGGTGTATCTAAAGCCACTGGCTTCCCAAAGCGGCGATTCTGGGCCCAAGTTAGCACCAATAGCAGAATACTTACCTGCACTAATATTGGAAATAAAGGAGTTTTAGCAAAAAAGCTAGATAAATTACCTTCGCTTTCTTTTTTTCTGACATCAGCATCTTTATAGCCGTGGATGTATTCATCAACAAATACTGTGTTACTATTTTCGGTTACTAAACTAGCTAAATACTTGAAATTACTTAAATAATCTTGGTAAGCGTTGGCGGCTAAATAAGGAGTGGTAGAAAAAATTACCTTTCCTTGGTTGTAATTTTTTTCCCAGACAACAGCACCAAAGCGATCGCCTAAATCAACTTGCTTGGAGTTAGCTTTCTGATATCGTCTACGTGTATCAATTTTGATATCACCTTGAGGAGATTTTTGCATAGTGCTAAACTCCGCTTCTGTAACCCGCGCCCCTGCACCCAAAATTACCAAAGTATTGCCTTTTTCTACCCATTCCCGCTCTTGACTATCCAATGCTGTCTCCCTTGGATAAGCGCTTACCTGTAGAAAGGTAACGGGGCTATTTTCTGGCTGAATATCACTAAAAGGTTTTTGCCAACGCTTGATAGAAATTCCTTTCTGTTGCATAAAAGCATACCAAGCACCATATCCATCAGAGGCGCGGTTATAAGTAGAGCCAGTGCTAATTTTTGTATTATTGGGAGCCACTAACAAAGTAAGCAAAACGATCGCAGCTAGTGCGATCGCTCCCATCCAAGCAAGGCGATTTGAACGTTTCATTTTCGACTTTCACAATAATCACTTTGTTTCTGTATCACAAGTGTTAATACTTACTTATTTTTCCGGGAAAGTCAAAAATATCATTACTTTTCTTAAACCTGCATTAAAACACTTGCAGTAATAAAAAATACAAGCTATTTAAATAAAAATACTCTTATTTGGAAGTCGTAAAAAACCCCACCTTTTTTACGGGGTGGGGTTAGTATACTGACTAAGGCTATTTAGCCTCACATAATATCATTCAAATTGCACAAGCGATCGCCCCGATACAACAATAAAACCGACAGAATCAAGCCTAATCTGGGGTTGGCTAATTCCTTGGAGAATGGCTGCATTTAAAGCAGTTTCTATCTTCAATTCTTCAGCTAGGGCATTATCCCAGCTTTGTTGGTTTAGACGCAGGCGTAATTGTTCTACTCTATTGGCTAATTTCTTTTCGGCGACTTTAGCACAACTTTGGCACAAGTCAATAAAATCGGGACGATTTGAAAGTAATTCCGCAGAAGTGTTACGTACTTGATAGCAGAAATTTTGCCATTTACTAGGGTCAACAAAATCGTCAATAATTCCTAAGCGCTCTTTTGCCAGATTGTAATCTCGTCCTTGATTATTGTTTTTATCTTTATATGAACGTTGCAGAATACTTAAGAGAGCTTTGTCTTCAACAACGCGGATTGGCTCATTACGACCATCAACATAGATAGTTTCTATAATTGGCGGAAATAGAGCGTCAACACGTCGTTGCAAGTTTTTGAATTGAGAACTATCGAGTTTGTTATCTAGTAAAACTTGCTTGGCAATTCTTAAATTTGCCTCAACTACATAATTGCATTGAAAACCAAACCACTCTTTCCCTTCTTTCGCATCCCAAGATGAATCAGTGCGCCACATTGCAAAGGCTTCACCTCGGTCATCCCAGTTTATATAGTTCCAGAGTGCTTCGACAAATCCTTCCCCAACTCGAAAGAGTTTAATCCCAGGATTCTGGTTTGCCACCCTGCGATTATAAGTACCAAATTGGTCTAGGTAACTATCAGCAAAACGGTTTTTTAACTCATTTATGGGAACCAATGTCCGCGTTGAGGGTTGATAACGTCGCATCTCTGATGAGTCGGGGTTATTAAGTCCTCGAAATCCCAGCGCCTCACAAATCCAGCCTTCAATTGCTCGTTTCATTTCTAGATGACAAGCATCGTAATTATCGAGGTCTTGAAAATACTCGGTGGCAATTTCATCGTTAGCGTCAATTTCATCTAGAGCATTTTGTTCGCTAATTTTTGCAATTTCGGCTTCAATTTGCTCTTGAATTGGTGAAATCATCTCTAACAATCCAGCAGCACTTGATTGAAACAAAGCTGTTTCTAATTCTGCAAGTTTATCATCTACATAAAACTGTAAACTCGCAATTGATTGCTGGAAAATACCAAATCCATCTTTTAATACTTGATACCAAGCATTGTGAGGACTATCTTCCAAATAGGGGCCAATCAAAACACAAGATTGAACTCCAATTTTGCTGCCAATGCGGTCAAGTCTGCCAAGTCTTTGCTCTAATTGATTAGGCGACCAAGGAAGGTCAAAATGAATTAACCAATCGGCAAATTGGAGGTTAAGCCCTTCTTCTCCTGAGCGATCGCATACTAGAATAAAGCAGTTTGGGTTATTCCTAAACTTATTTAAGCCTTCCTCAACTTTGTCTGGTGATTCTCCAAATTGATGTTTGACGATTGTCTCTGCACCAAAGGTATCAGACAAATACCGGACTATTTCGCCACAACTTTGGGCAAAACTGGTAAATACAATAAATTTGGGCAGAATATCGCCTGTAATTGGTCTTTTGATTCTCTGCTGTATTCTCGTGATGAATTCCTTTTGATTCTTCCGAACGTTTGCGGGAATTTTGAAGTATGTACCTAGCTGATTCAGCAGTACAGTTTTCAAATTTTCCGTCCGTCCTCCGTCTTCTTGGGGTTGACGAATAATTTTAAGGAAGGATTGTAGAATCTCTTCTTCCCCTGAGAATTTGGGGGTTGTAGTTAAGACGCGAATATCATCTTCTTTAAACTCCTGGATGAGTTTAGCATGAGGCTTACCAGTTAAGCGGGCAGTAATTACCTGCTCTAAAATGCCTAACCAAGTACCAGCCGCGAGAAATAACAGCAGAAAAATTCGCTGATATGGCTTTTCAGCAGGAGCAACACTACGCCATTGATTCAGCAGTTCGTGGATATCAGGCGATCGCTCGTCTAAATCGTACTCTTCTTTGGGTGTAAAATTGCGGTCAAATATCACATCTTCTACCGCCGCGCGACGGTTGCGAAGCATTCGGCGGTGTAGTCGATAGATATCGCTGACATGAGTACGAATCCCTTGGACGATTTGGTCTTGCTCTGGAAAATTTGTTTGTAAACAATTTTCTAAATCATCCGCCAGCTTCAGGAAATACTCATCCTCAGCTAAGAGGTTTCGTAGTTGCTGCAAGTTGCTTTTGAGAACAACAGGTTCAGCATCTTCTTTGAAAGAAAGCAGAAGTCTACCAATTTCCTGACGGCTTTCAACTTTGGCACGAAAACCTTCTAAATCACCAATTTTATAGGTTGCTGGGTCGAGCAAGTGCAACATTGCCAAGAAATCTTGCTCATGATTGAGAACAGGAGTGGCAGATAATAAAAGTAAGCGATCGCTTTTATGAGCCAGTTCTTTACAAGTCTGAAAACGCTGGCGCACTGCTGCATCCTTGGAAGTCGCCATTGCTGCGATATGATGAGCTTCATCTAAAATTAAGCAGCCTATCCTCGCTTTCAGGTTGATTTTATGGATATCTTCAACCGCCAGCACCGCTACCCGTTTGCCAAAATGGGAAATGTAAAATTTGTTTTCTAACTCAGTCCGCCATTGTTTGAGTAAATATTGCGGAACTAATACCACCGCACCCCTTTTCGGTTCATCCAAGAGGAATTGACGCAGAATCGCACCCGCTTCGATGGTTTTTCCGAGTCCCACCTCGTCTGCTAGCAAGTAGCGTTGAATTGGGTCTTCCAGTACCCGCCGCACTACTTCAACTTGGTGAGGATAAAGATTAATATTTGCCGAAATCAGTCCTGTCATCCCGCGACTGACAGCGCGTTGCTTAATCAAGGATTTGACGAAAGCCAATCTTTTGTCGTGGAAGTAAGGCGTTTCGTGACCCTTCATCGCTAGAGTTTCGATGGGGTCTGTGTTTGGGAGATTACAACGAACGTAAATGTCTTCTTCAGTAGCGATCGCAGTTTTTTTATCTGGTAAATCAATTTGATACATTTCTGTATCTTCATCCCAAATGAAAACTCTCCCAACTATCCATTTATCCTGAGTTTGGTACTTAATATAGCATCGAGCCTGTGGTTCAAGTCTGACCTCAGAGAGCGAACTTAAAGGTAAAGTTTTTTGAAGACGTTGCCCTATAGAGCAAAAATACTCAACGTTTGCATTGGTATCAGATATTTCCGTAACTTTGCCGATACCCAAAGAGTTATTCTGGGACTGTACCAATAAACCGAGCTTAATCATAGATCCAGTCCCCTGAACACACTAAAAGAACCTTCCAGACTAGTTTTTTCACCTATATCTGGTAGTTTTGTCGATCAACATTATAGATAATAAACTGGCATTACTGTTTTTCGTTTTAGCGATATCTACGATGGGCTACGCCTACGCTCCACCACACCTAACTAGTAAAATCAGCCTAAAGGTTGATTTGCGTTTTAAATGCATCAGGACGGATTAGCATTGTCAGCCGACGCATTGGCATTGCATTGCAGGGTATTAAGTATCTAGGCATAAATAAATTTATTGTTTGTAGTAAGGACTTTAGTCCTGTTGACATCCTCACCGCCGTGAACGCACTCTTAAGAAGGAGTAATGAGTAATAAGTAACAAGTAATGAGTAAATACCCATTTTTCATCCACTCATTACTCATTACTCCTTACTCATTACTTTAAAGCCGTGCTGGATGGTTACTGAGCGTAGCCGAAGTAAACACGGGGTTTTAACCCATTTTTCTGATAATCCTTGCTCTGAGCGATAAATCGCTCACTCCAAACTAAGAGTTTATTTTATATTTAATTATGTCTACCTACTTACCAAATTAATTCGCTACGAATTCAATGAAATACTGTACTTAGGTGATTATGTGGCGCAATAGATTCACGCTTTGCCTTGATAACACCAGGGTACAATTAAGATGATGTAGTTTTATTTAGTATGAAGAAAATCCGAGACAACACAATTAAGTTAAACCAATATTTAAAGTTGATGGGTATAGTGCCAACTGGAGGACAAGCCAAGCTAATGATTCAAGGTGGCGATGTCCAAGTAAACGGTATGCTGGAAACCCGACGAGGGCGGAGGCTAGTACCGGGTGATAAAGTGACAATAGAAGGAAAGACTTTAGAGGTGAATTTGGATAACAATGAAGACCAAAATGTAGTAATAGATTTTCCCGAACAAACCGAGTAAAAATTTTATCCCAAATTGAAAAGTTCCTCTTTTGCCTTGTGAGCGATGCTGCAAATTTCCAACAAAGTTATAATCCCCCAGAGTGATATTGAAATTAGTGCGATTCGTTCGCAAGGAGCAGGAGGCCAGAATGTAAATAAGGTTTCCACAGCGATTCACTTACGCTTCGATATTGTCGCTTCATCATTACCAGATTATTATAAAGAACAGCTTTTAAAGCTGAACGATCGCCGCATCACCCAGGAAGGAGTTGTTGTCATCAAAGCACAGGAACACCGAAGCCAAGAAAACAATCGGGAATCAGCTTTGAAACGACTTCAAGAACTCATTCAAAGTGCAGTTGTCGTGACGATAAAACGCAAACCCACGAAACCTACTCGCAGTTCTCAAAGAAAGCGCCTTGACTACAAAACTAAGCGCGGACAGGTTAAGTCTAACAGAGGACAGGTGACAGAATTTTAGATTTTAGCTAGCTTTAAAAATCTGTTCAGCAGTTAAATTTAACTCTGGGAAAGTAGGCGAGACGATGGGATCGCTACCTCTAAATTGAGTAACTTGGTACTCACCATCGATTAATTGATAAATGGATATAGTAGGCAGTTTAGGATTTCCAATAAACTTTCTAGCGCCTATAGCCGCGTAATCTATAATCCAATATTCAGGAATACCTATAGCTTCATAATCAGCTAATTTTTTGTAGTAATCATCCCGCCAATTACTACTAACAACTTCAATAACTAATGGAATAGATACCGCTTGAGATACAGTCGATTCCTTTTTCCATAAAGGCTCATTCACTAAATTTGGTCGATTGATTATTAATATGTCTGGTGAATAAGCTGATTCACCTTCAAGTGGTTTTACTAATACGGTTTTTGGAATGTAATAAGGTAAATTTAGACGCTTGATATCAGCAGATATTTCTAGTGCCAAAAAACCGACAACATCTTCATGATCACCCGTTGGTTGTGCCATTTCAACAATCACGCCATCATGTAATTCGTATCTGCTGCCCTCGGGCCGCCATGCTGCAAAATCTTCAAAAGTTACTAGTTTACGTAAAGCTTGAATCATAATTTATTGTCCCCCTAAGTAAGTTGCTAGAAATAAACAAAATTATGTTATGAAACGTAAACAGGCTTAAAGTCCTTACCAATGACAAAGGACAAATGACAGCCCTTGCCAGTTAGCTTTAATTGCGCCAACCTACTTACCCCCGATTAGAGATTACGAACTTTCTTAAACCGTTCTTGCGCCGCCTGAAACGCTTCTTGCATTACTAACTGAATTCTCTGGGGATCGGGTTTCTTACCTCCCATTAAATCACCAAAATAAACGCAGGCTGCTTCCCCTAGTGCCCAGGTGTAGGCGGCTGCCCAAGATGCAGCGATCGCACTCCCGAAACCTGGTATAAATTTAATTAATTCCCGTGCAATTGCCTGTGCTAAGAAACCACCTGCGATCGCACTGACAACACCCCCCGCCTGTGATGGTGTAATTGTCTGTCCATATAATTTACCCAATAGTCCCACCATTGATACTTGCAAAGCAGTTAGTACAGGCATTGTGGCAAATGGTAGAGGTACTGCCGCAAGAGTTGCAGACATAATCGCAAATGGCAAAATATAACGGCGTGCTGCATCTCTATAAAGGTTGCCAAGTTGCTTTCCGGTTTCTTCTCGATCTAATAGCTGATAAATCGCCTGTGCTTCTGCTTGCGGGAGTAGTTCTGCTAAAGAATCTCGCAGTGCTTCTAAGCCATAAAATACAGGATTGTAGCCATCTTCTTCTAGCGTAAAGTCGATTAGTACAGAGTGGTCAGTTATCCCGGCGAAGGCTTGCTGCATTGCCGCAAATGCGCGGTTGACTTCTTGATAATCTGGCGGATAGGCAGGATGATCGACAACATCAGCAGGATAAACCTCATGCAAGCAAGTAACTACTAGCAGACAGGGAATATTTGGATACTGCTGGCGTAACTTTTGAGCAATTTGTCGGAGTGTGTCAGTTGCAAAATCATTGATTTTGACCGTCAAAAGGAGGATTCTGGCGGAAGCAGTTTCCTTTTGTAAATCGCCAACTAACTCCTGAATGATTGTTTGGGTATCTTGGTTGACATCACCTAGCCCTACCGTATCAGTAAAAACGAGTAATGGCAGATCATTGGAAGGATAGGCATAGCGCTGCGTGTGTTGCGTGTGCGGACGAAAACCTTGACCAATAATCTCAGCCGAAACTCCTGTCAATCCCCGCACAATTGAACTTTTTCCGGCTTGGGGTTTACCAATTAGTAGTGCTTCTGTGGTTGGCAGTTCGGCTCGAATTTTCTCTAAAATCTCTGCAACTTGAGTTTCACTGACGCTAAACCATCCAACAACCGTTTGTGCCAGTTGTTCTACGGGTAGGAGTTTGGTTAAACGTGTTGTTGCTGTGTTCCAGACACCACCAATGCGGTTTGTCCAAGAATTATCGACCGACTTGGTAGTTGCTCCATCGGTCGGTTCACTCAATTGCTGAGAATCATCTTGCTCAGTCATTCCCATGAAAACGGTAGATAGAATTCAAACTACATCTTGTCTATCTTTATCGTACTGTTAAACTTGGCTCAGTTTAGGTTAATTTACTCATCCTAAAGTTCAGTTTCTTCACCCGATGGTTGCTCTTTAACACGCTCTTTCCAATATCCTGGTTCACGGCTACAGTGCATCACCGCCAAAATCAAAATGTAATCTTCCTCAATGGTGTATAAAATTCCATAGGGAAATTTGCGTGTTAGACATCGACGAATATCTTCGTTAATAACAGCCCAGCGAGTCGGTGACTGGATGATTCGGAAAATTGTATCCTCAACCGTATTTATAAATGCCTGTGCTAATTCAACTCGACGCTCTGCATAAAACTTGACCGCTTCGCCATATTCAGTTAATGCTGTTGGATGAAAAACGTATTTCATTACTCCAAAAGTTGTTTCACCCTAGCTAAGGCTTCCTCTCCAGGAATGGGTATAACTGTACCACTTCGGACTTCATCTCTACGCTTCTTAGCTTCATCTGTCCAAAGCATTTGAAGTGTTTCATCTACATCAAATTCAAGACTTTCAACCAGTTTTTCTGCCAACAATGCTCTTGATGCACTGGGCAAAGCTAAGGCTTCTTTCATGATCTGCTCAACAGATGACATAATTCCTGAAAGCATAGGACTATCCAGAGTCTAGCAGGAAAGTAGTAGACGTGGTAGCTGAAAGCCCCTCAGACGCTTACCTGTATCAGCTTGGCTCAATCAAATCAACGATCGCTTTCACCAATACGTCTGGATCTACTGGTTTAGAAATATGCATTTGAAATCCGGCTGCTAGTGCTTGCTGCTGATTCATTTCGCCTGCATAAGCTGTCAGAGCGATCGCTGGTACGCTTCCTCCTTCTTGCGGCGATCGCGATCGCACTTCCCGCATCAGCATATAACCGTCTGTCTTTGGCATTCCAATATCACTAATTAAAACATCTGGTATCGACTCAGACAGCGCTTTTAATGCTTCCTGTGCTGAGGATACAGCAGTTACTTGTACACCGTAGTCTTGCAAAATGAAGCTCACTAAGTCGCGGATATCTGGTTCATCGTCCACCACTAAAACTTGAGTGTCTGAAAGGAGTGAGGATTCAGGCTGAGAATCTAAAGACTCATTCTCTTCTCGCCGAACTTGTTCACTTCTCACCAAAAGCGGTACTTCAACAGTGAAGGTTGCACCCAATCCTTCTCCAGGACTTTCGGCTTGAACTTTTCCCCCGTGCATTTCTACAACCTTACGCACGATCGCTAATCCTAAACCTAGTCCGCCAAATGTGCGTGTAGTTGTGCCATCAGCTTGGCGAAAGTAATCAAACACGAATGGCAAAAAGTCTGGGTTAATTCCCTTACCTGTATCGCTGACTTGAATTTGAATCTGATTACTAGCTTCCATGAGTCGAATTCCTACTCGTCCTCCGGTTGGTGTAAATTTTACCGCATTAGAAAGCAGGTTCCACACAACTTGCTGGAGCCGATTGGGATCGCCCATAACTTGTCCTAAACTGGCATCAAATATGGTCTGAATTTGAATTGACTTAGCTTCTGCTGCTAGCCGTACTGTTTCTAGTGCTGCTTCAACTACCATTACCAAGTTCACTGGACAGATATTTAAGTTTAATTTTCCTTGGAGAATGCGAGACACATCCAACAAATCTTCGATTAACTGGGTTTGTAACTTGGCGTTGCGTTCAATGGTTTCTAAGGCGCGGTTAGTGGTTTGTTCATCAAACTTGCGACTCCGTAACATTTTCGACCATCCCAGGATAGGGTTGAGTGGGGTTCGCAGTTCATGAGAGAGAACCGCCAGAAACTCATCTTTAATTTGGTTGGCGATCTCTGCTTCTTGGCGTGCTGTTCTTTCGCATTGGAGGAGGCGATCGCATTCGTTTTCGGCCAATTTGCGATCGGTAATATCTAGTACAAAAGCAACACCATGTTCTTGGGAGTCATTCAGCAAGGCTATCCCCAAAACAATTGGTACTCGCTTACCATTGCGGTGGATGTACTCTTTCTCGTAAATTTTTGAAACTCCAGTGGTTTGCACCTCTAAAATGGCGCGATCGTCTAAATACTTGTATTCAATAGGAGTGAGTTCTCGCCAATTAACTTTACCTAAAAGAGTAAACTCCTCATGAGTGTAGCCAGCTAGTTGAAGAAAGGCATCATTGGCATCAATAACGAAGCCATCCACATTCCAAAAAGCAACCCCGATTAGGTTAGACTCAAACAAACGCCGAAATCGAGCTTCACTTTCGCGTAATGATTTTTCTGCCCGTTTGTGTTCGGTAATATCACGAGAAACAGTAATTACACCTTCAATACTTTGGTTTAAATTCCGTAATGGTGTCAGAATATATTCATAATAATGTACCCCATCAGCAGTTACATACTTACACTCATCCTTGATTGGCTGCCCAGTTTTGATCACAGCTTTTAGTTGATTATCTACCTGTTCTACAAGGTCTTTGGGTAAATCCAGTTCTTGCAAAGTTTTTCCGACAATATCCTGGGGTTTAAAACCTAATATAGTAGCTGCATCACGACTAACATACTGATAGCAACCTCTGCGATTAAAGATATAAATGTGATCCACTGAGGCGGTGAGGATGGCATTTAAAATATTTGCCTGTTCTTGGACTTGTGTGGTTAGTTCGCGAGTACTTTCTTCAGCCTGTTTGCACACAGTCGTTTCCATACAAACACCGATCATTCGCACCGCTTTTCCCTGCTGGTCATAGATAAATTTTCCCTTGGCAGAAATCCAATGTACACTTTGGTCTGAGCGAATTATCCGAAATTCATCGTTGTAGTCAGTTTTTTGTGCCAAAGCGTAGCCAATCCGTTGCATTACAGATTGCTTGTCTTCAGGATAAACGCACTTTTGAAACGTTTCATAAGGGCCATCAAAACTAGTTGGAAGTAGACCAAAAAGCAGTTCATAATTTTCAGACCAAATGACTTGATTGGTTAAAATATTCCAATCCCATAAGCCCATCTGAGAAACATCTAGAGCCAGTCTCAGCCGTTCTTCACTATTTTTCAGGATTACTTCTAACTGCTGTCGCTGTGCAATTTCTTGTTGGAGTTGCTCTAAAGTCACTGCCACATCTGTTGTCACATTAAAGCCTGTAGACTTCTCCTGCTCCAGATGGCATTCAATCTCATATTCTAAAACTGAAATATGCGAACTTTGTGCCGATGTTGCCAGTTTTCTTAATTGCTCTTCTAGTGCTACTTGCCTTTGCTGATAAAATATTTCTGCTTGCTCTAACTCAGCTACACGCTGCCGTAAAACCGCTAATTCATCAGTAAGTTTAGAATTAATTTTATCAACATTTGGCATTTGAATAAACCGCTAACAACTAAAAAGAACACCGACTTGAAGAGTAGGCATACCCTAGTTTTAGCAGTATGAATTTTAAAGCTAAAAAATGCAATCCATCCAAAGGCACATAAGAGTTTTAGCCAAAAGATATCCTCTGGTATTTAAGAGCCATGTCTAAAGATAAGACAAATCAATTATCTCTTCAATCGCATGAAAGCCACACCACTGAATAATCCCACAATCTGCCCCCAGAAGACAACACCCGATTGATTTACGCCAATGGGGGGAATATTTAAACTGCCGATACCATAAAATAACTGTTGCACAAACCACCAAAATATATAGACAAAGGCGGGAAGTTCGATAGGAATATACACAATAATTAACGGCAAAATAGTATCAATTTTAGCTTTAGGAAACTTCATAATGTATGCCCCTAAAATAGCTGCGATCGCGCCATTGCCCCCAATTAATGGTACTGTCAAACTCGGTGCAGCTAGAATTTGTACGACCCCTGTTAAGATGCCAGCCGCCAGATAAAATCCGAGATAGCGTCTGTGTCCCAAGATACTTTCTACAGTTTTACCAAAAACCCACAGAAATAGTAGATTTCCCAATATCTGGCTAAAACTACCGTGCAGAAATATTCCAAAAAGTAGTGAAAATACCCGCCAAATTACAATTATCCAAGCAGCAGAGTTGTTGAAGAAGAATACATTTGTAATCGCCCCACTAATCTGGGCTGGAATCACACCCCAACTATTGACAAAAGGGCCCAAAGTATCACTAAGTTCTAGTTGAATTTCCCATAAAAATACGGCAATATTAATGCCAATTAGCCAATAATTAATAATCGGCTTATTCCAACAACGAATATTATCACTAATAGGAATCATATAAATTTGTCATTGGTCATTAGTCATTGGTCACTTGTACTGAGCGTATCGCTACAAAAGCTCCGCTAACGCATAGCCTCTCGTAGAGAAGTATTAGTCATTAGTTATTAGTTATTCTCCCCCTGCCTCCCTTCCCTCCCCTCCCTCCCCCTATCCTCCTTAACGTGTGGCAAGATTGAAATCAGATCGCATCGCACTTAAGTAGGCAAACGAGATGCTAGGAAACACACTTGTTGGAAGATACCAAATTATTAGTAACTTGGGGGGAGGGGGTTTTGGTGAAACCTTTGTTGCTTATGATACTCAATTACCCGGTTCACCTCAATGTGTGGTCAAGAAACTCAAACCCCAAGCAAATGATCCGGTAACTTTAGAGACGGCTAGGCGTTTATTTGATACAGAAGCACAAGTTCTGTATAAATTAGGAACTCACGATCGCATTCCCCAACTTTTAGCTTATTTTGAGGAAAATGCCGAATTTTATCTCGTACAGGAATTGATCGAAGGTCATGACCTGAGTCAAGAATTAATACCAGGTAAAACCCTTAGTCAAGAGCAAGTAATTTCGCTTTTACAAGAACTTTTGACAATTCTAGAAGTTGTCCATCAACAGAATGTAATTCACCGTGATGTCAATCCTCGAAATATCCTCAGACGACACCCAGATGGCAAATTAATCTTAATTGATTTTGGTGCGGTTAAACAAATTACTACCCAAGTAATTACTCCCGAAGGTTCAACTAAAGGTACTGTTGCCATAGGTACGCCTGGATATATTCCTGGAGAACAAGCTCATGGTACGCCAAAATTAAGCAGTGATATTTATGCTACGGGAATCATTGCTATTCAAGCTCTCACTGGATTATTACCAGAGGAAATAGTAAAAGATGCTGAGACTAATGAAATTATCTGGCGCGATAAAGCCACAGTAACGCCAGAATTTGCTCAATTCTTAGATAAAATGGTGTGCTACGACTTTCGACAGCGCTATCCTTCGGCTACAGTAGCATTAAAAGCACTGAAAGAGTTAACACTACCCCCGGTCGAAACAATAGCGTTAACTCCTATTTCTCTACCCAAAAATATAACCAAACCACAACCGAAAAAAGGGATTTTAGGTAAAGTTTTACTAACAATATTTTTAGTGGGAATAAGTGGAGTTGCATCAATATTTATTTTTAATCACATTAATTCAAATAACGCTATAGAATTATCCAAACAAGGAAATACACTTTTTGATTTGCAACGCTATCAAGACGCATTAGAAGTATATGAAAAAGCCGTTAATATTAGACCAGATTATCCTCAAGGATGGAATGGCCAAGGCAAAACGCTGTATAAATTAAAAAAATCGAAAGAAGCATTAGCTGCGTATGATAGAGCAATCCAAATTAAGCCAGATTATTTTGAAGCTTGGAGTGGACGCGGTTTTGTCTTGGCAAGTTTACAGCGATATCAAGAAGCGATCGCATCTTTTGACAAAGCCTTACAATTAAATAATGAAAGCTCGGAAGTCTGGAATGCTAAGGGTGAAGCTTTTAGTAACTTAAAGCAATATGACCAAGCAATTAAAGCCTATGAAAAAGCGATTGAATTAAAATCAGATAATTATGAAGCTTGGTACAAGAAAGGATTAGCTTTACAGAATTCTAACCGATATGAAGAAGCGATCGCAGCATATCAAAAAGTCGTTGATTTAAAACCAGACTATGAACAAGCTTGGTATAATCTGGGGAACGGACTAGTTAATTTGCAACGCTACCAAGATGCGTTCAACGCTTATGACAAAGCTGTACAATATAAGTCAAATTATTATCAAGCCTGGTTTTCAAGAGGTAATACCCTACTCAACTTACGACGTTATCCAGAAGCAATTGAATCTTTTAATCAAGTAATTAAATATAATCCTAGTAACTATCAAGCATGGTATAACTTGGGCTGGTCGCTACATCAAAATCAGCGCTATGAAGAAGCAATCAAAGCTTACAATAAAGCTGCGACACTTAAGCCAAGAGACTATCAGCTTTGGTACAATCTGGGAAATTCACAATACATTTTGCAAAAATACGAAGATGCGATCGCATCTTATAATAAAGCAGTTCGTTATAAACCAGACCATTCTGAAAGCTGGTATAGCAGAGGCAATGCTCTACTAAATTTGAAAAGGTTTCAAGATGCGATCGCGTCTTACGATCAAGCAATAAAATACAAGCCTAATTACCAACAAGCTATAGACGGTCGCAATCAAGCCCAGATTCAACTGCAATCCGAGAAACCTAAGCCGATAATTGTGCCAGTTATTCCAGTTCCTAATCCTATTAATCCACCGCAGACAACGCCCTAATACACTCAGGACTTACACAAAGTAATGAAAAAACGAACCGCATAGACGCGGAGCGGCTACTCTTCGAGAACGCCAAGGGCGAACCCGCAGGGTAGGACGCATACTCCTACGGAGAAGCAAGCTACGCGCAGTGTCTCGTCAGAGAAGGACACAAAGGAATAAGAGTTTGAGAGAGTTATTGCGTAAGTCCTAACACTAAACAATTCGTAATTAATAATTACGAATTGTTAATAACACTTCTTCTAGCCAATAATTGGAATTTTAGTTGATTTTAAAGAATATTTTGAGATCGTAATTTATAATTCGTGGCATTACTATAAATTTCTTGTTTATTTTACCAAAAGCTGTGAGCATCGGTAACTTCTTGGGCAATCTAAAGATAACCTAGAATTTTTTATTACCGAACTATGCGATTAAGGAGCTAACCCTTGATACAACCAAACTCCAGTCTATCAGCAACTAATAGAGAAAATCATCCTTTACGAAATTTACTAATTCGATTTATCCTTGGCGGTACTACCCTTATAGTCAGTATTTCTGCTTATTTCAGCTATCAAGCCACTAGAAATCTGATGCTCAAAGATTTGAGACATAGTGCTTTTTTAGAGGTACAGAGAGGGGGTGATGAAATTGAAGAGTGGTTACATATTCGCCAAGCGGAGGTACAAACCCTGGCTAATACTTTAACTGTCCGCTCCTTAAACTGGTCTGTAGCAGAACCCTATTTAAAGTCAGAAGTCAAGCGGATCAATGAATTTTTCTTTTTCCAAATAGTTAACCCAGATGGTTCATTTTCTAATACAAAAGTTGGTCGATCCAATAAAAATATTCAGGATCGAGACTTCTTTCAAAAAGCAATTGCAGGAAAGAGCAATATTTCCGATCCCTTTATTAGCCGTTCTACAGGAATTCCTTTAATAGCGATCGCCACCCCAATCTCTTCAAATTCTGCTAGCAGCAGTTCACCGATTGGAGTTTTCCACGGCAATGTGAGAGTCGATCACATTGCAGAGGTTGTTAATTCCCTGCAATACGGCACGAACAGCTATGCTTTTGCTCTCAATTCGCAAGGACAAGCGATCGTTCACCCTAACTCGGCGTTGATGTCAACCGTAGAAAAACCTGCACCCAGCCTGTTGAAAATTGGCGATCGCAATTTAAATGCGATCGCTCAGAGGATGGTAAACAAACAACAGGGAATTGAGTTAATGGAAATTGACGGCACTAAACAGTATGTCGCTTATCTGCCGTTGCAAGCTGCTAATTGGTCTGTAGCTTTGGTGATTCCCCGCCAAAATATCGAATCTCGATTGCAATTCCTCGATTTGATTGCCTTAATTGTCGGTGGACTGACACTCACCATGATTACTGTCTTGTGGCAAGTGCAAGCATTTGAACAACGTGAACTGAAAAAATCTAAAGCTGCTGCTGATACAGCCAACCATGCTAAAAGCGAATTTTTAGCAAACATGAGTCATGAACTGCGAACACCTTTAAATGGCATTCTCGGTTGTGCCCAAATTTTGCTGCGTTCCGCAGCTTTACCTAAGCAAGAGCAATATCACGTCAATATTATTGAACAATGTGGCTCTCATCTGCTGACTTTAATTAATGACATTTTGGATCTCTCCAAAATTGAAGCGAAAAAGTTAGAATTGCATCCTTATGATGTGCATTTCCCTTCCTTTCTTCAAGGAATTGTCGAAATCTGCCACATTCGGGCAAAACAAAAGGGCATTTCGTTTATTTATAAACCACCGATTAACTTGCCTACAGGGGTTTATGTCGATGTCAAAAGATTACGTCAGGTACTATTGAATCTGCTGGGAAATGCCATCAAATTTACAGATGAAGGTCAGGTTACTTTCAATATTGAAGTAATCGATCAACCTTCCAATGATGGGCAGATAATGAAACATCGCCTTCGCTTTAATGTAGAAGATACAGGAATTGGGATAACTCCCGCAGAATTGAGCCAAATTTTCTTACCATTTGAACAAGTAGGTGAGAAAAAGCGCCAAGCTGAAGGTACAGGGCTGGGTTTAGCTATTACTCGGCAGTTGGTACAAATGATGGGTAGCGATATCCATGTTCAGAGTCAAATTGGTAAGGGTAGCAGCTTTTCGTTTGAGTTAGAGATACCCGAAGCAACTGACTGGGTACAATCTGCGATGACTGCCTCAGAGAAACAAATCATTGGCTTTGAGGGTGGCCCCTACACCATCCTGATGGTTGACGATCGCTGGGAGAATCGCACAGTGATTACAAACTTACTGCAACCACTGGGTTTTAATGTGGTTGAAGCCAGCAACGGTAAAGAAGGTTTAGAAATAGCGATCGCCCTCAAGCCAAACTTAATCATCACAGATTTGCTGATGCCAGAAATGGATGGGTTTGAATTAATTAAACACCTGCGTCACACTTCAGAAATTCAGGATGTATTAATTATTGTTTCTTCAGCTAGTGTCTTTGAAGCTGACCAAAATCGCAGTCTGCAAGCTGGAGGTAATGCTTTCTTGAGCAAACCCATACAAGTAGATGAATTATTGCATCAACTAGAACAATACTTAAATTTGGTATGGATTTACAAGCAATCTCAGACTGATGGAGAAAAAGCCAAAGAAGCAACCACAGCAACTACTCAATTAACCTCTCCTTCTCCCCAGGTGTTGCAAGAACTAACCACTTTAGCCAGTAAAGGTAACTTCAATGCCATTCTCAAGTGGGCCGATCAACTAGAAGAAACAGATACAAATTTTGCACCATTTTCTAACGAACTACGGCAGCTAGCAAGGCAATTTGATGAAGATTTAATTATAAATTTTTTGACTAAATATGCGGTGGAAACGGTATGAAAACTATTATTGAAAACCAAAATAACTCTATCAATTATGCTCCTTTAAGGGGAATTGTTTTAGTCGTTGATGATAACCCTGCCAATTTACAAGTTTTATCCAGCTTTCTGGATCAGTCTAGCTTCGAAGTTTGGGCAGCCCGCAGTGGAGAAAAAGCCCTTCAGCGATTAGAAAATGGTGATTTACCTGATTTAATATTGCTGGATGTAATGATGCCGGGTATAGATGGTTTTGAAACCTGTAAACAGCTAAAAAGCAATCCTCGCGTCCAAGATATTCCAGTCATTTTTATGACAGCCCTTTCAGAAACTGCTGATAAAGTCAAAGGTTTGCAATTAGGAGCCGTAGACTACATTACAAAACCTTTCCAGCATGAAGAAGTATTAGTGCGGATTGAAAATCACCTCAAACTGAGAAATTTGACAAAAACCTTAATTGCTAAAAACACCGAATTACAACAGACTCAAACTCAATTGATTCAAGCAGAAAAGGTAGCAGCTTTAGGTCAACTAACAGCAGGAATTGCTCATGAAGTTAATAATCCCATCAATTTTATAGCTGGCAACTTAAATTTTGTTGAAAAGTATGTACAAGAGGTAGTTAGTTTATTGCATCTCTATCAAAAATATCTGCCCAATCCACCAGATGAACTTCACACTGCAATAAAAAAAAGCGATCTTGAATTTTTGTTAGATGATTTATCTAAAATTATTAAATCCATGCAAGTTGGTACAGATCGCGTTACAGAAATTGTGTCATATTTGAACAACTTCTCGCGTCACAGAGAAGCTGGAAAAAAACTAGCTAACTTGCATGAAGGGTTAGAAAGTACATTACTCATTCTTGGACATCGGTTTAAGGGAAATGCTCATCACCCAGCTATCAAACTAGTTAAAGAATATGGGGACTTGCCACTTGTTGAGTGTTTTCCTAGCGAGATTAATCAGGTCTTTATGAATTTAATTTCTAATGCGATCGATGCAATTGAAGAAGCAAATAAAAATAAAGATATTGATACAATTTCTAGAAATCCTGGGGTGATTAAAATTAAAACTGAGGTAATTGGAGAGCAAGTGATTTTAAGAGTTGCTGATAATGGTTCAGGGATAAAAAACGCAGATACAACAAAAATATTCGATGCTTTTTACACAACAAAACCTGTCGGTAAAGGAACAGGGCTTGGTCTATCTATTGCTTACCAAATTGTGGTTAATAACCATCATGGCAAGCTCACATACGATTCCAAGCCAGGTGAAGGTATAGAGTTTATTATTGAACTACCTATTCGATAAATGAAAATCCTAAACTAATTGAAAGAGGCAGGAGGCAGAGGGCAATTTTCCTCCTGCCTTTCTTGATAAAAGCAATCATCGCTTCTTTGTGTACCAATACGTTTAGTTAAAGATTTTTGTTAATGATTTTAGCAAAAAAATTGTAGGTTGGGTGGAGGCTTTGCGTAACCCAACATCCTTATATATGTTGGGTTGCGCTCCGCTCCACCCAACCTACCTCTAAATAAAAGCAATCATCCCTTCTTTGTGTACCAATACGTTTAGTTAAAGATTTTTGTTAATGATTTTAGACTTGTAGAGATGCGTTAGCGTAGCGGGACATTCGAAGCCAGCACAGTACATTTTCGCATCTCTACTTAAACTTGCTCTATGTAACAAGTACATTTATTTAAAAATTGCTGTAACTATCGAATATTCACTTCTTGCAAATAATTTACTTGCTGAAGATATTCAATCTTAGTGTCTGAATTTTTAGAGACAAATGAATTTGTTCTTTTTGCAGAAGCTATCTTTTGATTGCCAGCCTGAACACGTTGCTTTTGAGTATACTCATTCAATTTAACTTGAGCTTGAGCATAAACTAGAGCATCTTGGGGAATATTTCGGAGAAATTTTACAGCCCGATCAAAATCACCTACAGATGCTTTTTTGTAAGCGTTCTGTAAAAAATAAGCTGCTCTGATTTGGCGCTTTCGATTATACTCAGCCAGCTTTTCTTGAACTAAAGCCCCCGCACGACTTTCTTTAGGAATTTCCCGCAGATATTGTAATGCAGTAGAAAAATCTCTGATCTCGGCACTGTCGTAAGCTTTTGCTAATAAATCTTGTGTCTGTGCTTCAATGTTAACGTATGCTTGCTGAACTAGTTTATCTGTTTTAGATTGCCAATATGAAATATTGGGAATTTGAGAAACAGCATCAAGAACATCTGACCATCGGCTCTCATGAAAAGCTATTTGAGCTATTTGGTATTGTTGTGCAGCAACTTGCCATTGCTCTTGCCATTCTTCAATTGTGGCTTGGGCTTCTGGATAAACATTGCTGTGGGAGGGAATTGATTTAGCAAGTGCGATCGCTTCTTGCAAATCCCCAGCTTGATATTCTTTTGTTGCTTTATATAAAGTATCGGTTTCTGAGTATGCCGGTGCAGTATTAACTAAAGAATATACACCAAACCCCATCAATAAAGAATTAGCTGCTAGTCCGACTTTCATTCCTGTCAATAACGGGGATGATGTGCCAGATGTAAGATTTTGAAAATCATTATCCTCAATCGCAACTTCTTCTAGAAAAAATTCAGAATCTTCCTCTAATATTTGTGCTGGCTGATCCCATGTTATTTGTTTGAGTACCCGCAGTACCTCAGTCGCAGACTGGAAGCGATTTTGAGAATCGTAACGGATCATTTGGCTGAGAACAGCAGCTAGATAATCGTTAACTGGCGTGTCTTGAGAACGCCAAAAAATTTCATTAGTATGAGGATCAACTTTTAATTTTAGTGGTTCTAACCCAGTTAAAGCCTGGATAGCAATCATTCCCAAAGCATAAATATCGCTGTTAGGCTGTGTTTGACCAATAAATTGCTCTGGCGGTATGTATCCCAATGAGGTGACAGGAATTCTATAAATCGGCAATTCCGCACCTATGCCAAAATCGATAGACTGGATTGAGCCAAAGTCAATCAAAACTAACTTGCCATCGCTATTACGTCTAATCAAGTTTTCTGGTTTGATGTCACAATGGATCACGCCTTGAGAGTGAACAAATTCTAGAATACTTAAGACATCTATCAAGAATTGTACAACTTCCCTTTCACTCCACAGACACCCCCACTGTTGAGCAATGGGCAATTCCGCAGTCAGCGCATGTCCTTCAATTAGCTCTTGTACTAAATAAAACTGGCTGTTTTCTTCAAAGCAGGCGATAAATTCAGGAATTTGTTGATGGCTTCCTAGAAGCTTGAGGGTTTCAGTTTCAGTTAGAAACATTAACCTCAGCATCTCCAAGTACCCAGGTTCAGAACTGCTAACTTTTATCTGCTTAATAACACATTTAGGATTCTGTGGAAAATCTACGTCTACAGCTATATATGTTTGTCCAAATACCCCTGCACCCAGGCTTTGGATAATTTGGTAACGCTCTTGTAATAATTTACCGATTATGTGGTTGGTCATGACCTGGTTACTCAGTAAGTCCTTATTATTTAGTTTTTCTGACATTCCCTCCTGTTTCCGGAATGCTTTAGAAATAAATAACCAGAGTTTTTATACCTTGAATGTAAGTTTAATTTGTTAAGTATTTTTGCGTAAAAACATATAATTTTTTATTAAAGCCAATACTTCGCAAAGAAGTTGTGAAGTATTGGCTATGCTGCATTCTTAACAGGGAGATTAATCAACAATCTGCTGATATTCCGGTGCAGAAAGCTGATAATTGCAGTTTTTCCTTGCAGCCAAGAAACTTTATTGACCTGCTTGAAGATTATGCCAATGAGCCAGTCAAATAGCGAGAAAATGACTATTAAAAATATGATTTCACCCAGGATAATTAGTATATTCATCCTTTTGGGTAGGAGTATCAAAAAAAAGGCGGTTATATCCCCGAATTCTTGAAGAAGTCGGGGATATGGTAGCCCGAAAGAATTAATAAAACGGACTACTAACTGAGAAAAATACAACCAACTTACTGAATTTATCTCTTGTAAGAGAAGTGTTGATTTAGTAAGGTAAACCTTTGGGATACAGAACTGCTAGACGTTTTTCACGGAGTTTGACTGTCTCAAAATAGATTTCTTCAATCTTTTTAAACTCGTCTTCAGAAATATTGAGTGCCTTTGCTCCTTTGAGTACTACAGCCCGTTCTTTTTCGTTATATTCGCCATCAGCAGCACAAGCTTGTATTGCATCAAGGAGTAGGGAACGGCGTGTTTCAATGATTAAAGGATCTCCACTAAATAGTGTTTCTAAATCTTCATCAGCCTTGTAAACTTTGAGTTTTTCGATAATTGCAGGGTCACGATTGTAGGCAGAGGCATATCCAATCACCCAATCTCTTTCTGCATCTGCTAATGTGCCATCACCATTAGCACAAACAAGCAGCGATTTAAAGTAAGCTTCATAAGATTGGTTTAATGGAATTTGTGAAAAACCAAACTGTTCTTGGAACAACCACGAAATGCCTAAATCTTCTTGCTTTTTGATATCTGTCGTCATTGCTGTTTCCTAAAATTACTTAATTTTGTTATTTACAAACTTAATCATTGCATAAAAAGCTAATAGTTAAATATTAAAAAAATCTTATTTATCGTATTATTTCAATGTTCAAAAATGCATTGAAATATAATAGCTTGTAGATTCAAAAAGCTACTTTTGATGATAAATAAATGCTAATTTCTTGAGAGAAATACAATTTAATTCACCGTTTCAATTTATTGCTTAGATTCAATAACCTAATTAGTACAATGAATCAATTTAAAAACTTTTATTCTTCTGGGTAAAAGGTTTTATTTACTACTGGCTTAATCCGAAAAGTGACAGAACAGGGCTAATTTTGCTGCTAATAATTACTGCGCTTGATCAGGAGACTTGAACCACCGCATTGAGTTCTCACTCAGTTGCGTAAGTCCTCTTTAAGCAGTGGGAAGTTCTAATTTTGAGAGAGTAAAAAACTCCGGCTAGGCACGTTAGGCAATAAAGTTGGCTCGATACCAGCTTTTTCCATGATATCTAAAGCATACTCGTATTTAACTTTGTAACGTTTTTGTTTACTGTAAATAGCATACTGGTCTTGATAGTTGGGAGGGGTAAAATTCACGGTGATCGTATTTGCCCCTGCTTGCAGTCCTTTTAACTGACCATCTTGTCCTAATAAAACATTAAGGGCACTTACACTAGGTATCATAACTTTTGGCATCATAATTCTGGCTAAAGCCATCCAATTTAAAGTCATACTAGCGTTGCCCGCACTCATTTGATCTAGTGGAGTACCTTTACCAGGTACAAAAGGAGATGCACTACACATATGAATTTTCTTCTTCATGGCAAGTAGGAGATCGTTCGCCAGCATCTTTGGAGTTTGTTCAATTTCGATTTTCCCATTGGCATTTACTGCTTTTAAACCGACAATGGTTCCGCTTCCCACCTCATATCCTAAACTTAATAGATCATCGATTCTATTGAGGCGATCGGATAAAAGGTATCCTCTAGCTTGTTTGTGTAAATTCCAATTGCTCGTTTCAAATTTAATAATGTATTGATTTGCGCCAGCTTCTTTGAGTATTGTGTAATCTTCTTTAGGTTTATCGCCAAGATTTAGAAGGATTATGACGTTATTCTCAAAAAGTTGTTTAATTTTAGGTATGGCTCTAGATACGGTTTTAGTCGTTGCTTTAATTTCACCTGCTTGAATGAATACAATGGGAATTTTCGCTTCTTTGATTTCTATGGTGGTTTCTAATATTTTTTCGCTAGAAAAATTGTAACGATCTCCTAATTCTTCATTTTCAATTCTCATTGGACAATAATTACAACTCCTTTCGCAAGCATTAGTAATCTCGATCACACCTCTTAAATTTCCTTTATTTTCCAAATACTTATGACGCACATATCTTGCTATTTCAAAAAGTAATTGCTGCTCGTTGCCTTCAAAATGAAGTATCTCTTGGAAGATTGATTGGAAAAATTGTCTGTACTCTTGTGATTCTGTTGATTCCTTTTCTAGATATGGACTTTCAGTAATAGCATCAATTTGGATGGCTTCTAAAAGCCGCTCTTTTTCCTGTTCGGAAATATCTAGTAAAGTTTCAATCAAATTTTGCTTCATGGTATTTACCTTAAAACTATGAGTGTTGTGTAAAAAAATGATTTACAAGCCTCTTTGTAGTGAAAATGGAGACTTATTTTTCCTGTTCCTTTTTATAAGCGAATAGCTTCAATTATGCTGATTGGAGGCGCTACTGGATAAATTTTTGTCAATGAGAAACCTGCTGTTTCTAGTAGAACTTGATACTCAGTTTCAGTCCGTTCACGGCCGCCATAATTCACGAGCATCTGCAAGTCGAGGAGTTTGCCAAAGAATGGTTCGTTGCCTTGAGGTATAACCATTTCGACTAGCAGCAATCTGCCGTTAGGCTGCATCGCTTGGGAGCAATTTTTCAGGATGGCGATCGCTCTTTCATCATCCCAATCGTGAACAATATACCGTAGCAAGTAAGCATCTCCACCTGTGGGTACTGATTCAAAGAAGTTCCCACCGACTAGTTGACAACGATCTTGTAGTTCCAGGTCTTCAATCACAGGTTTGGCATCTGCAACTACATGGGGTAAATCAAATAAAATCCCCTGCATTGTCAAATTCGCTTTGAGAATCGAGGCCATTAAAGTACCATTTCCACCTCCAACCTCAACTAAGTTGTGGATGGATGAGAAGTCATAACCAGCTGCGATCGCTGCATCTTGTTCGCCAGAAATACTACTTATAGCTTGAGTGTATATTTTAGAAGCAGAAGGGTTAGTAGCTAAGTAATCAAATCTCTCCATCCCGAAGATATTTTTGAATACAGGTTTTCCGGTTTTGATACTTTCCAGTAGATGTCCCCAAGGTTGCCATTCCCAGGCTTGACCAGACTTGATAGCATAACCGCGTAGGGAATCAGTGCGATCGCTTTGCAAACCTTCGGCAACAGGTGTCAACTCAAAGTAGCCTGAACTACCTTCAGCAAATATACCAACACTGGCAAGGGCGCGTAGTAGTCGATAGAGCGATCGCGCATCTACACCAGTTGTTGTTGCTAATTCATCGTAACTTTTAGAACCATCCTTGAGTAAATCTGCAATACCAAGTTGAGCAACTACATAAATACCTTGCGTAATCCAAGCACCAGCGATCATTTGCTTTAATGTTTGTGTAGTCTGCATTTCATTTTTATCGATGGGATGTTGTAATTCTGTTTGAAACATAAAAGCCTTATATAGAAATCCGGTTTGATTTTTGAATCCTATTTAAAATTGCTTGATTGATAATAGTCAAGCCAATTTATTAGAGCGTGGCGACACGCCAAGCCAACCACTAAGAAGAAAATAGGAAAAATAAGTATTGAGTAATTGAGTATTCACTGGAGGACACATAATTGAACTTCCTGCAAGAGCATCTTGTGTTGCTAAACAACTAATTTTTGGCTCAGTTGATTGCTGATACTGCTTGTGATAAAAAGGCAACAGATGATACAAAGGATTTTCCTGAGATCGAACAGAATTATTTAGTTTTATTTGCCAATCTTTATAAGCAATATGCTCAATCTGATAGCCACGAGAGCAGATAAAATCAGTTAATTCTTTCCAAGAAATAGGTTTAGAATTATTTAAGTGAAAAGCTTTACCAAGAGAATCTTGTTGCTTTGATAAATACACAATACTTTGGCTGAGGTAATCCACAGGAGCTAAATCCAAGGTGTCAGTAATGTCTGTCATGCTTCCCATTTGTATACAGCCTTTGATAGTGCGGCAAATTACATCATCTTTATACCAAGCGCCTGTTTGACTATGACCAGAAATAAATGGTGGTCTATAAATCGCAACTGGAATTCCTCTGTCACTCGCTAACATAATTAACTTTTCTGCCACCCATTTACTCTGAGAATAAGCCAGTCTCATTCCCTCACTATGAGCGAGTTGATCGGATTCAGTTACGACTTTTCCTGCATAAGTTGATGACTCAAAAACCGCGATCGTAGAAATGTAATGTACCGATTTGGTTTTTATACAACTCGCTAATCTCAATATTTCCTGAGTTCCCAAAACATTGGTAGGCTTTAATGCTGAATAGGGATAAACATAATTAATCCAAGCAGCATTGTGATAAATTACATCGATGATGCTGCTCATTTTTTGAAAATCTTGTGATGACAAACCTAACAGTGGTTGAGATAAATCACCCAATACAGGAATAATTCTATCAGCAAAATCATCATGCCAAATCCCGTATGATTCTAAGTTATTTTGAAGCCTTATTTTCCCTGATTCAGCATCAATAGAACGTACTAAGCAATAAACATCTGCTTGGGTTTTTAACAGTAACTCTTGCAGTAAAAAAGCTCCTAGAAATCCCGTAGCTCCAGTTAATAAAATAGCAGCAGGTTCAGTTACAAATGACTCAGATGGATATTCAGGAAAGATTGTAGAGTCTAAAACAACTTCTGAATTCAAATCTGTTGCTAATTCCGCCGATGATTTTTTTGAGAGAATTGTGTTTTTCGCTGTTAGTTGCTGAAGCAATAAATTTACCAATTGGTTGATATTGGAATTACCCAGCAACATATTTATGGGTATGTCTACCCCTAATTCAGTATCAATACGATTCTTCAAATCTATATTCATTAGAGAATCAAGCCTCAGTTCATGTAAAGGCTTTTCTATATCCAGATTTTGAGATGTATTAATGCCTAAAACTTTAAAAAATTGCTCTCGAATATAAGCAGTTAATAGCTCTTGACGTTGACCTAAAGAAGCATCATCTAACTGTTGTAGAAACTCCAATCGTTGTTGCAATGGCTGCTCATCAGAGGATGCTTCTTTGATATTTGTCAATTCTTGTTGTGCCAATACGCGGCGCAAAATTTTGCCAGAAGCTGATTTGGGAATTTTGTCCACAAATTCAAGTCTGCGGATCGTTTTATGCGGTGCAACTTGTCCAGCGACAAACTCCATAATTTGCTCTGGGGTAGCTGCGGCTTTTAGTACGACAAAAGCTTTAGGAACTTCCCCACTACTGAGATGAGGACTCTTGACTACACAAGCATCAGCAACAGCAGGATGGCTCAACAAGACTGCTTCGAGTTCGGCTGGTGCTATGGAGTAGCCATTACACTTAATCAATTCTTTGATGCGATCGACTATGTAAAAGTAGCCATCTTCGTCAATATAGACAATATCGCCGGTGTGATACCAACTATCTCGATCAATTGCGTTGGCAGTTGCTTCTGGATTATTCAAATAGCCTTTCATGATCTGCGGCCCGCGTACCCATAACTCTCCTGGTTGATTAACATCTAATGGTTGTTGGGTATCGACATCTATAATTTGACATTCCACATGAGGGAGACATTGACCGACTGAACCAGGCTTGATTTTGTGACGTTCATCTGGAGTGTAAGTAGTCACAAAGGTTTCTGTCGTTCCGTATGCTTGCTTGACAACGCAATTAGCAAGACGCTGTTCGCACTCTTCGATCAATTGATGGCTGAGTGGTGCGGCTCCAGAAGTCAGCACGCGCAAACTTGAAAGATCGTATTTATCTACTAGTGGCTGCTTTGCTAATGCCAGCAAAATTGGCGGAACGATGTGGATACGGGTAATTTTGTGCTTTTCAATCAGGCTCAGAAAGACCTCTAAATCAAAGCGCGGCATCGTCACAACAGTAGCACCGCAGGCCAGGCTGTAATTCAGCATGACCATGCCGTAGGCGTGAAAAAAAGGTAAAACTCCGATGACTGCATCAGCCTCGCTGACTGGTTCGCAGCTTTGGAACTGGTGAAAGTTAGACACAAATGTATGGTGGGTGTGCATTACACCTTTAGGCATACCAGTAGTGCCGCTAGAGTAGAGCAAGGCTACTAAATCTTCTTGTAGATTTATCTGTACTTTTGGTATCTCTTCTTCACCTTCTAAAAGCACAGAAAATGAGGTAGCTCCAGATGCTTCACCAAATACAAATACTTCCTCTACTTTTGAGCGATCAACGGCTTCTAGTGCTTGTGCTACAAGGTCTGGGATGGTGATGAGATATTTTGCACTAGCATCATTGAGTTGATATGCCAGTTCTTCTGCCGTATATGATGGATTTACTGTAGTGACGATCCCACCTAAAGTTACCACAGCATGAAAAGCGATCGCATATTCAGGAATATTTGGGCTGTAAATACCTAAAACATCACCCTTGGAAAAGCCACGCGCCGCCAAACCAAAAGCCACTTTACGGATTGACTCCGCTAGTTGTTTATATGTTATTATGCTGTTAGTTATGCCTTCAATGAGGGCTGGTTTATCCGCTAGCTCTATTGCTCGTTGCAATACAAATTCTGTCAGTGGCTGTTTAGGGATAGGAATGTCAGGGTATGGACTACCAAAAATCATTAGAATTTATTTTTTGAGCAGATATTTATAGGACAAAACTTTTCATACCTAATTGCAGCAAGCGGAACTAACAAAGACTTGCTTAAACGTTCCAGATGCTTGCTGCGACTTGTAAGTAGACTTTAGTTTGCTAGTTGTTGTGGTTGTCATTGTTTAAGCTCTCCAAATTGATTGGAATGCATAACACCACACTTTATCTTTCTTAACGTCTCAGACTTTTAATAAGAATGCAAGAACAGTTAAGACACTTAAGACAGTTAAGACGATATATAATTTATTCAGATAAATATATCTATATTCTATAAGTTTTACATAACTTTTCTCAATTATTTGTGAAAAAGAATCTTACCTAAACAACTTAGGAAAAATAAAAAATTTGATAATGCGTTATGTGATGTATCATCTTTTGGCTAAATCACAACAGCAAAAAAAAGCCATAATACACTTTAAATATCCGTTTTAAAGAGTTGCTGTTTGATCGATTCTTCTTTTACCTTGACTTTTGCACACCTATTGACATCCTCACCGCCGTGAACGCACGGTGATTCTGGAGTAATGAGTAATAAGTAATAAGTAATGAGTAAATACCCATTTTTCATCCACTCATTACTCCTTACTCATTACTTTAAAGCCGTGCTGGAAACACGGGGTTTTAAACCCATTTTTCTGATAATAGGAAGCGCATTTGTTTTTAAATTTTGAATTGTTTAACTATTGATTTCTTCATCATGTTCAACTACTTCAGATTTATCTTGTAACGGCTTCACTACCCGCGCGATCGCTTCTTGAATAAAAGCTTTAATAAATTCATCTCGGCGATTAATTTGAAACTGTTTCTGCACAACTTCCGTCATTCCACCATCACCCCAATCTTGATCGTGACGAAAATATTCAATAAAACTTTTACCAGCAATTCGCGTTAAATAAGCTGCTGTCACACCTTGAATCGCCCGACCAATCAGAAAGGTAGCAACATTGAGTTGCAACGCTGTAGATAATAATTGAATTGCTCCCTTGACAATGCCCAAACTAGCAATAGTTTTCGCTAAAGAAAGAGCTAACTCTCGTCCCCGTTCCATATTTAATTCACAGCCGTAGACTCTGCCAATTTCTACAACCATTTGAGCATTAACAGCTGCTGTTGCTAATAAATCTACTACTGGTATTGGTGTGACTGACACCACACCAGCACCAATCCATTGAAACCGTTCTACGATTTTGTCAGCTTGACGGCGACGCTGACCATCGATGAGTTTTCGCGCCTCGTCTCCCAATCGCAGAGATTGCAAAAGAATGTTATCCGCCACCAAATCTTCACCTTCGGCGCGTAAAACAGCAGCTGTGCGTCGCAGTAAAGGGACAATATCGGGTTCCGGCTGGTAGGTTTCGCCAGTTTCTAGTTGTGCAGATTGGGGATTAGCTGCGATCGCCACCACATCATTAGTAGCAATAAATCCCCGTACCCGTTGACGCAACCTAGCGAGGATGGATTCTTTATCTTCATCTGTATATAAATCGGTTTTGTTGAGAACTAGGAGCGATCGCTTACCAATTTCTGCTAATCCCCGCAACGGCTCATATTCTGAGCGTCGTAAGTCATTATCCACCACAAATAACAGTAAATCTGCTTCTGTTGCCAGTTCTCGCGCCATTTGTTCGCGTTCTGTTCCCGCCACACCCGCTTCTAAAATCCC
The DNA here is from genome assembly GCF_009873495.1 of Nostoc sp. ATCC 53789. Classification (GTDB taxonomy): domain Bacteria; phylum Cyanobacteriota; class Cyanobacteriia; order Cyanobacteriales; family Nostocaceae; genus Nostoc; species Nostoc muscorum_A. Next base: position 1,858,598 of record NZ_CP046703.1, read on the forward strand.
TGGCGTATCTGTAATTAAAATCTTGCGTTCTAATCCCTTCAACCGCAGACAATAGGTTTCTCCAACCTGGGTTGTACCCATCGGTGCATCCACTTGACCTACCATGCGTCCCATAATCGCATTAACTAGGGAAGTTTTGCCAGCACTCCCCGTACCAAATACCACTACTTGAATTTCACCCCGTGCTAAGTTCGCTTCAATCTCCCGCGATCGACTTAATAAAGCCTGACGTGTGACTTCATCTTGAATTTGCGCTACCTGTTGGCGCACAGCTTGGAGAGTTGTAGAAGCAGCGTCAGATTTAGCAGCAGGAATTTGCGCCGCAGTTACTCGCTTGGGGTTGCGGCGCGATCGCTTTTCTCCAGATTGAATTACCAATACATAATAGACAAAAGCCGCAACCAAGGCTCCTATGAGGACAATTAGCAGCAACAGCAGCAAATTGCCAAGCAACGGCGAATAGGATAATTGCCAATAGAGGCGTGATAGGGAATCAATTAGCCATAGGGCTAGCCCCAAAATGACTATCAGACCAACAATTAGCGTTACTATGCGCGACAGAGGCATGGCTAGGAAAGATTAGTGGGTATTTCAGTAGGTAGATGCTTCTGATCTTAATAGTTTCACCTGGATTTCTCACTAGTGAGAAATTAAGGAGTGTGGGAGGTGTGGGAGGTGTGGGAGGATGGGGAAGAAATCTGACCCCGCAAACGAGTCGCACCTCCCCACACTCCCCACACTCCCCACACTCCCCACACTCCCCACACTCCCCACACTCCCCACACTCCCCACACCTCCCACACTCCCCCGGCTCTCCCTTCAGTAGGCAGATACTTATAATCTTCATAGTTTCAGTATTTTTGACCAGGGTAGAAAAAACCCCTTTTGATAAACTAAGAGCGAATTTTGTATTAAATGTGTTCTCACTTGCGGCTGGATTTCTTGTTTTTGATGAAAAACCACGTAGTAAAAAATTCAACAACGAGTAATACCATGACTGCGATACCTAAATTAAAATACTTTAACTGGGTTCAACAGAGATTCCATCGCCTTAGTATTCGGCAAAAAATTTTTTATGGATACGGTTTGGCTTTGGGAGTTGCAGTTTTAGGAACGACAGCAGGGTTGGTAATAGGCGATCGCTACTTTCAACAAGCCAGACAACAGATTATATTGGTAGACGAAGAAGGAAGCTTGTTAAGTATTTTGCAAGGCGAACTGTTAGAAATACAGATCCACCAAAAAGAAATAGTGCCTTTTTTACAGCAGCCACAAGCGTTGCAAAGGGGAATTTCTCATTTCAAAACCGATTTAGCGGATGCAGAAACGCTGATTTCTCAGGCACAAGAATTTAGTCAAAACAGTTCCCAAGAGGATTTACAAGCTCTGCTTACAAAGCATAACAGCACAATAGCCAAATATTTTGAACAACTCAGGTCGCTGATTCGGCAAATTTTGCCATTAACTTCACAGCCAGAGGGAGCTATAAAAGTACAGCAATTAATCTCGAAATTCAGCCAAAGTCAGGATGTTCTAAAGTTTTACCAATTTGCCCATGAGTTAACTGATTTTGCCAAAACACTTCAAAAACGCCAACAGGAAGCTCATCTAGCCCAGAATCAGGCTACACTCATCCAAGCTCAGATTATTCTTGGTAGTATGCTGCTGTCAATAGCGATCGCTGCTATCCTAGCTTTCTACACCAGTACAATCATTGCTTATCCGATTAAAGCGGTGACAGATATCGCCCAAAGAGTTAGCCAAGAAGCCAATTTTGACTTGCAAGCGCCCGTAATTACTCAAGATGAAGTTGGAGCTTTAACTAATTCTCTTAATCAGCTAATTCGACAGGTGAAGCACCTTTTAGAAGAACAACAAGCTGAGTCCCAAGTACGACTAATTCAAAGTGAAAAAATGTCTAGTTTAGGAAGAATGCTGGCTGGTGTTGCCCACGAAATTAATAATCCTGTAAATTTCATTTCTGGCAACCTCGTACACGCAAAAAACTATACTGACGATTTATTAGCATTACTGCAAGTATATAAAGCCGAAGTTCCTCAGCCTTCCACTGCCGTGCAAAGTCTCGCAGAAGAAATTGATTTGGAGTTTCTAGAAGTCGATTTGCCAAAGCTCTTTAATTCAATGAAAGTTGGCGCTGAACGCACGCGAGAAATTGTCCGAAGTTTGAAAGATTTCTCTCGTTTAGACGATGGAGAAGCACAGTTAGTCGACCTACACGCTTGTCTAGATAGTACATTATTGATTCTGAATAATCGCCTGAAAAATGGCATTAACCTTGTTCGTAGCTATGGAGAGATTCCAGAGGTTCCAGGTTATACAGGTTTACTTTATCAAGTATTTATGAATCTTCTCAGCAACGCACTTGATGCTTTAGAGCAAAAATCAGATGAAAATCCCGAATTTGTCCCTGAAATCACTATTATTACAGAATGCTGGGAGAATGATTTGGTAATAGTGCGAATTGCCGACAACGGCCCTGGTATTTCACCAGAAAATCAGAAAAAGATATTTGAAACATTTTTTACCACCAAGCCACGAGGCATTGGTACTGGTTTAGGGCTAGCGATCGCATATCAAATTGTGGTAGAAAAACATCAAGGTAAGATTACCTGCCAATCTGAGTTAGATAAAGGTACAGAGTTTGCGTTGGCTCTGCCCACCGCAGGTATCGCTCTGCCTATTTCTCATCCTTGAGTTAGTAGCTTTTCAAAGTTAATTTTTTCATAATAATCAACAGCAAGTATAAGGTTGCGTGTTTAAATCTTTTTAGTGGACTGACGAAAGTTTGCCTACACAAACACCTCAAGCCAGTTTTGGCAAGCTTTTTAAGAACAAAGGGAGAAATAAATTTATGGGACTTTTCGATCAAATTCTTGGTGCAGTTGCTAATCCCAATCAACAGGGAAGCTTAGGGCAACTGGGAGGAATCATTAACACTGTACAGCAATTGAGCCAAAGTACTGGTGCAGATCCTTCTACCATTCAATCAGTCTTGTCAATTGTCGGTGGTCAAGTGCGTTCCGCTTTACAAGACAAGCAAGCCACAGATGGTAATGAAGCCGCACAAAGTTTAGTGAATCAATATGCTGGGACTTCGCCTAATCCCCAAGCCGTCAATTCGCTGTTTTCTCCTCAGATTCAACAACAGGTAGCTCAGATTGCTGCCCAGCGCACTGGATTGGATGCTGGTGTAGTTCAACAATTGCTACCTTTAGCAGTACCTTTAGTCCTGAATTTTCTGCAATCAGGTGCAAATGCTCAAAATCCCCAAGCTGGCGGTAATCCTGTACTGAATTCCTTCTTGGATGCTGACGGCGATGGTGATGTAGATATCGCTGATGCTATCCAAATGGCTAGTCGGTATATGAGACAGTAAGTAAGTTGGCACAATAAAATCAAACTATGTAAATAAAAAGGAACTAGGCTAAAACCCTTAGCCTATTGCCTATTTCCTTATCCCAAAGACAATTATTTACGCCCACTTACTTAATACTTTTCCTAACTCGAAACTCCCATTTGCTCAGACATCGGCAATTGGGCCTTGCTAGATATTTAGCTAAGGCATAGGCTGAGAAGATGAGAAATTTGTATGTGAATATAAATCAGACAGTCTATGTCTAAACTTTTTGACTGTATTACAGACGAACTGCAAGACTTTATTGCAGCCCAACACCTTTTCTTTGTTGGCTCTGCACCCTTGAGTCCTACGGGTCATGTTAATCTATCTCCTAAAGGTTTAGGATGCTTTCGCGTTCTCTCTCCCAAACAAGTAGGTTACGTAGACCTTACAGGCAGTGGTAACGAAACCTCAGCCCATTTGCAAGAAAATGGGCGGATAACCTTCATGTTTTGCGCCTTTGAAGAACCTGCATGTATCCTGCGTCTTTACGGTCAAGGAAACACGATTTTACCGGGTTCTCCAGAGTGGGACTCTCTGTACTCTCTGTTTTTACCAATGCCTGGAACTCGCCAAATTATCGTCGCTGATATTGAAAAAATACAGACTTCTTGTGGTTTTGGCGTACCACTTTATGAATATCGAGGTCAGCGCCAGACTTTAGTAAACTGGGCTAGTAAAAAAGGTGAAGAAGGAGTTCGAGAATATCAACAGAAGAAAAATCTTGTCAGCATTGACGGTTTACCAACACCGCTAAGTAAATTATCAGAAAAATGGGTTTAAAACCCCGTGCTTCCATCACGGTTTTAAAGTAATGAGTAAGGAGTAATGAGTAATGAGTGGATGAAAAATGGGTATTTACTCATTACTTATTATTTATTACTCATTACTCCAGAATCATCGTGCGTTCACGGCGGTGAGGATGTCAACCTAAATTTTACAAAATCACTACAATTTTTCCTCCCCCTGCCCCCTGCCCTTAAAGCGATGGGATATTTTTTTATTTGGAAGTCTCTTATGACCCTTTTGGGTTAGTGTCACCAGCAATTATTGCTTGAAATAAGTTTCCAAGTAAAGAGAAAAATGCCGAAACTAACACTACCAACATCAAACTAGCAAGGGCAGCAAAGGGAGAAATGATGGATAAGAGTAACAGTGCAAGCATCAAAATCGTTAGTAATGTCTTATTCATCTTTTTTCATCTTTAATAGTTGCTATTCTCAAGTTAACCAACTAATCTATGAACTTCACCACAGCCAATAGAAGGAATTAGTCTTAGTTCTCTGGTAATACCATTTCTCTGCGAGGTTGTGCCAAACCCTTTTAACTTCTTCTTTCTTTCTTTCTTTCTTTGTGTCCTTTGCGTACTTTGCGGTTCGTTTTTTTCTTATACTTAAATATGGTTTAGCGCATTTTCTTACAGAATCGGTATAATAATTTACAAGCTAATTGGGTGTCAAAGTTTAATTTAGAAATCAAAAATCGAACCACTATAGTTTTGCAATCATAGCAATTTCTGATTCTTTAGCACAGCAGTTACAAAAAATTATCCTACACCTTCTCCTTTGCTGCTGGCACAATGCCCAACTTATTTAAACCTGCATCGATTTCTTTAAGTAGTTTAAAATCCTCCTCTGGTAGGGGATAGCTGCTACTGCTGAATAAACCCCCACTAACAGCAGGCTGCTTTTCCAAAAAAGAGAAAGCTTGACGAAACTGATACGCTTGGGCTTTTATCGGTGCATCAAAATGGCAGGGAATAATCCACTCGAAGTCCCAACTAGCAACTTTATCAGCCCAGTCAATGGTTTCCTTCGGTGCGCGGTTGAGAATCAACGTCTGTAAAATTGGTGCAACAAACAACCGCCCATTACCTCGTAGGGCATCAAACGATCGCAGCCAATGTGGATGCCATTGAAAGGGGTACAATCCAAAATAAGCTTTCCTTGAGCGTTCTGGGGCTTTCAAGGCATCTTGCAACACCTGATTCCATTGGGGTATATTTAGTGCGCTTGGTTGAAAGTACAAAGCAAACAGACAGATGCGCTGCCAACCCTTACGGCGATTTACCTGAATGTCTGCAACAATATCAGAAGCACGATCCTTGGCATGGAATAGTAGGGGATATGGATCTAATAAAACGATCGCAGGTGGATCGTCTGGGATAGAGAGTACAGAATCGGTTACTAAAAGAGTATGCGATCGCTTGTGGAAAAAAGCAACTTCCGCAAATCGACCAGGGCCAAGGTCGATGGGGCCCAGCATTGCATAGTCAAACTCGTCAGCAAAGGGTGTTTTGCTACTATCTTCTGGAAGTACCTGAGTCCGTTTTGGGGGTAAGCCAAGCCAGCTAAGGGGCAGATTTAGCGGGAAACTCCACTGATGGGGAGCCACAAACACCTGTGCAGTCGGAAAATATCTGGCGAAAGGGCCGACAAAGACTTTGTGTTCTATACCGGAGATAGTTGGCAGGATGATGTACTTAACATTACCGTGTTCCGCCACCAACTCATTCACAAGCCGGATGCACTCTGGGGTTGGTGCAACAGGCGCATAGATAAGAAGACCTCCGGCTTCGAGTTTAACTACAGTCATGCGAATTGGCACAACAACGTAGAAAATGCCCTGAATCTGGTCAAAATTCCAGATTGTGTCCTTAATCACTTCTTTGCGGATTGTCTGCCGCCTGCCATAAGGGTAGAGTGGCAGAACAGGCCATAGTTTCCATGAAAAGTCTTTTGGATTTATCTGTTGTGCATTGACTATGCGTTCATCATCAGCCACTCTGCAACCCCTCCAAATTCCCTGCTCAAATTGTTTTTATTTACTATCCCAAAGTTGGAGTTTAGCAAATTGTTGAGATCATCAGATCAATTTTTAATTCTTAATTGTAATTCGTAATATTTCGTGCATAATTCATTCTCGATAAAATTATGAGTAAATATAGAATTTTAAAACCCGATCAAAGTTACACTTTTAGTCAATACTTTTTGTTACCTAATCCAACAATAGATGTAGTAGCTGAGTTTGAATACAGTTACGAACGCACAGAGCTAAAATTACCAAGATATTTTGCTGAGGTTAGCTATTTAGAATTTTTACAAAATTACTTACAGCGCAATATTATGCCTACACATCATATTTAAAACGATTGTTCATACTTGCTATCAAAAACTGTTTTTACCAGGTTATGCTTGCGAAAAAGCCTAAAGTAAATGTATGTTATTATGACTGACCCACAGCGACATGAAGAGAATAATGAAAAAGCAGTGGAAAAATTAGCTTGGACAATTCAAGCTTCTCAAGGGCAGTTTAAGCTGATTCTTGCACGGTGTAATTATGCTAGTATATACGATACCCTGATAGAAAAATTACATAAAATTTGTGAATGTGATATTAACGTTTTCTATCTAAAGGAATCCGAAATGGATCTTTATAACATCATTCGTGAAGAATCCAATCATGAGGTACAAGTCCTAATGATTCTAGGTTTGGAATCCTTGTACAATCCACCTCAGTTTTGGACTTCGGCTAATTATATGCACAAGGAGTTTTTCAATAATTTTTCTTTTCCTTTAGTGCTGTGGATCAACAACGATGTTTACCAGCAGATGAAGCAGTTAGCTCCAGATTTGGAGAATTGGGCGACTACGATAAATTTCCTATCCTGTCTATTTCCATCAAGCTAATTCCTCCGATTTAGAGTTCTCTGTGCAATTTCTTTTAGTTCTGGCAAAGTTAGTGGAGCCAAGTAATCAAAAATATTTTTATTACGAACAAATTCATTAGTATGAGAAAAAGCATTATTGCAAGCGTAAGCAGATAGATTTAAAGGAAATTCATCTGGATCTGAGCCTCTAATGTTGACATCTGCGCCAGCCTTAACTAGCAATTTAACTATATCTAGAGATTCTTCAAAAACTGCATACATTAAAGGAGTCCAATAAAGTTCGCTGCTGTCTCTAGCATTGATATCTTGCTGAACGGAAATAAGAGCTTGAACTTCTTCCAAGTAATGAAAGCGAATTGCTCGAATCAGTGCTTCGGCAAAATCTTCATCAGGTATAATGTAGTCTCCATACATTATTTTTTCCTCCTGCTAGTTTTTAGAATTATTTAGTACAAGTAAGTGAGCGTAAGTAAATAACTAAAGGTTTGTAGTAAGCGGCTCTTGGTAATTTAGACATATTGCAAGAATAGCGATGATTCATTACATTTTAAAAGCTACCAAGGAAACTGTACATCTGGGTGGTTTCTCCCATCTGCTAGAACCAGCACTCACTATTGATTCTGGTGATACGGTTGATGTGGAAACTTATACTGGTTACTACGTTTACGACAAAGCACCACCTGAATTTGTCACACCAGAATTTCTCGACATCTGCCAAAATCTTTTACCAGAACGCAAGATTGCTGGGGGGCCGCATTTACTCACAGGGCCGATTTATGTGCGTGATGCCGAACCAGGGGATGTTTTAGAAGTACAATTAGATGCGATCGCACCTAGTGTACCCGTTGGCTTCAATGCCATTCGTCCAGGTTGGGGAGCTTTACCACATCAGTTTCCTCAACCTGCGTTGAGATTCATTCCTCTAGATTTAGTCAACAATATCGCGGAATTTCCGGCGGGTACTGGCATAAAAATTCCCCTCAAACCGTTTTTTGGAATTCTTGGTGTCGCTACCCCAGAAACCTCTCGAACTTCTGTCCCACCAGGTTCTTACGGTGGTAATATCGACAACCGGGAATTACAAGCTGGTTCTCGTTTATTTTTGCCGATTTTCGTACCAGGTGCATTATTTTCTATTGGTGATGGGCATTCTGCACAGGGAGATGGCGAAGTAAATGTCACCGCCATTGAAACTTCCATGAATGGTAGAATTACCCTCAAACTTCGCAAGGATTTACAGCTAACAACACCAATTGCCGAAACTCCAACTCATATAATTACAATGGGGTTTGCTCAAACATTAGATGAAGCTTTAGAACTGGCTTTAAAGAATATGATTGATTTTCTGGAACGCTTTGCAAATTTGTCGCCAGAAGATGCTTATGTATTGTGTAGTTTAGCTGTAAATTTTCACATTACTCAAGTTGTGAACAGTCCCCAAAAAGGTGTACATGGAATGCTACCAAAATCAATTTTTTCCAAGAATATTAATTTATAATTGATAGGTGTTCGCTATTTACTGAACACCTGAAGAATTTAGTTTAGCTTCAGCAATAACTTTGTTAAGCCAGCGCCTAACTGCTCAATAGATTCTTGCTGTTTCGGATCTTTTAGCGTGCCATCACCATTAAAGGCTTCATAAGCTTTGGATACTGCTATTTGGTCGGGAAGTACCAAAACTTTGATATTTCCCAAGATAGACCGCAGGTGAACCAACCCGCGCAGACCACCGAGAGCGCCTGGGGAAGCACTCATAATGGCAGCAACCTTACCTGCAAAAGCAGCCAATGGTGCTTCATTTGGGGCTGGACGAGATGCCCAATCAATGGCGTTCTTCAAAACTGCTGTGAGTGAACTGTTATATTCCGGCGAAGCAATCAGGAATCCTTGATGAGAAATCATCAAATCTTTAAAAGTGCGGGCGTTGGCAGGTAGTCCTTCTTGAGCTTCCAAGTCTTCATCAAACAGAGGTAAAGGTAAATCGCGGAGGTCTAGATAAGTCACTTCTGCGCCTGCTGCCTGAGCGCCAGATGCCGCGATTTTTACCAATTTTTTGTTGTAAGAATCAATCCGGGTGCTGCCGGCAAAGGCGAGGATTTTAGGTGTAGATGCCATAGTTCTAGATTGAATGGGAAGGATTAAACCTGTTCAGCTGCATTATCCTGTTTTCAGGCGATCGCTATTTGCTACCTTAAGATTTTCTTTAAGTTACATAATTACATTAATGATAGTGAATGCTAAAAATCCTGCCTCTAAAGTCGGAATATGAACAATTCACAAGATAGAAGTCGTTTTAACTTAAGATGTGGCTATTACTCTGCGGGGTTTACCCTTTCATACCAGGGAAGCTGTGAAAGTTATTATTCTGAAAGCTAAAACCTAACAGCAATAAACAGCCTGTTTTGTCAGAAGTTTTATCTGAAATTATGTTCAGAAATTAGAGAAAATTCTTATACTAACTGTAAATATTTATTTAAATTTTGCCTGTCTAAAGGTTCAGTTACAATATTATTTACCCCAATCATCTGGCTTAATACTAAAAGACCTGCTTGGTGGATTTTATCACCGCCTGTTGATGCTGAGTAATATTTTAAAATATAAGGATTGATATTGTTCTCAAAAAAATCAATGGCAGTTTTTAAAACACAAGAATCAGTGTCTAAACCACAAATAAATACTTTTTGAATATTATTTTTATTTATAAAATTGAGTGTCTCTGTATTACAAGCAGTATATATAGTTTTATCAAAAACTACTTGAGCAAATGGTTCAATTGTATTAACAATTTTTTGCTCAAATGGTGATGTGAGATTCTGCCAATTTAGATATTTGATATAAGGGCTATTAGGGGTATTTATAAATCTTGTGAAAATGACGTGTTCAAAGATGTTTTGCTCTAATAAAGATTTAACTCTTTGTGGAATATGGCTTGTATTTGGAGTGATAAATCCATTTTGAATATCAATGATAAAGAGACAGAAATTCATATATTAACTACTGTACTTCATTGGTTGGTTCTGAAGACATTTTTTTGAATTTTGGCAGCTTGCTCTTCAATTCCTCCCTCACTAGTTATACCATTTCACGAAATGCTTGATACAAATGATTTGTCTCTAATTCTTTCTCCCTGCTACCTATTTGTATTAACCTTAAAGTCAAATGATATTAGAGCCAGGTTAATACCCAGTATGCTAATAATAGCAAATGTCCTTTGCTAACTTCGGATGCGAAGATTCTTAACTATCCTGATGTGCAAACGCTGAAGTAAATTTAGATGCTATTTGCTACCTTTAGAGTTTCTTTACAAACTTTCTCGTTATGGCGAATTGGTCTGACTCTTATCTTGGCAAGTTACGAAAAGTTGTAGGCCATCGCTTACTTCTGTTATTTAGCGTATACGTGATTATCGAGGATAACTTGGGACGCATTCTGTTGCAAAAACGAAGTGATTTTAAACTTTGGGGGCTACCTGGTGGCTATCCAGAAGTAGGTGAATCTGCCGAAGAATGTTCAGCACGAGAGGTTTTTGAAGAAACTGGTTTAACGGTTAAGCGTTTTGAAGCTGTGGGGTTTTCTTCCAATCCAGCCTTTGAAACTGTAACTTATCCCAACGGCGATCGCGTCCAAACCTTCAATTTGATTTTGCGATCTGTTGAATGGGAAGGCAGTCTCGCTTGCCTAGATGGAGAATCGCTAGCACTGGAATTTTTCGATTTGGCAGACTTACCTACGCTAATGCCAAACGATCGCACTGTTTTGGAAAAGTTTCAAGAATACCAAAAAAGCGGCAAATTCTTGATGTTCTAAAGCATTTTTTCCAAGAACTGTTTCGCGCGATCGCACTGAGGATTTTGGAAAAACTCGTTAGGAGTAGTATCTTCTGCTAAAATCCCCTGATCGAGGAACATAATCCGATTGGCAACTTCCCTCGCAAACCCCATTTCATGAGTAACGATCGCCATTGTCATCCCAGATAGCGCTAAAGCTTTCATCACTTCCAACACATCTTTGACCATTTCGGGATCTAATGCAGAGGTGGGTTCATCAAATAAAATCATCTCTGGTTCCATTGCTAATGCCCGCGCGATCGCAACTCGCTGTTTCTGTCCCCCCGATAGTTTGGACGGGTACACAGACACTTTTTCTTCTAAACCTACCTTAGCAAGCAATTCTAAGCCATGTTCTTCTGCTTTTTGCTTGTTTATTCCTTTCACCTTTATGGGTGCGTAGGTGACATTTTGCAGCACATTCATGTGGGGAAACAAATTAAAATGCTGAAATACCATTACCAAATGCTGACGTACTTTAGCGATGTTTGCCTTGGGATTGGTAATTTCTTGATCATGAAAGTAGATTCTTCCTCTAGTGGGTTGTTCTAGCAAGTTTATGCATCGCAGAAAGGTAGACTTACCTGAACCAGAAGGGCCTAATATAGCAACCACTTCCCCCTGGTAAAACTCAGTGGAAATATCTTTGAGTACATCGAGTTTGCCAAAGGATTTACATAAGAATTCCGTGCGAATTACTACATTACTCACTTTCCCGTAACCTCCTTTCTAAAGCGGATGCACCCAAGGTCATACCCATTACCAAAACATAGTAGATTAACCCTGCAAATAGCAGTGGTTCAAAATAAATATATTTGTTTGCACCAACGATTTGGGCGCTGCGTAATATTTCTACCACCCCAATCGTTGACACCAGCGCGGAATCTTTGAGCAATCCGATAGTTTCATTTACCAATGCGGGGAGAATGTTCTTCAATGCTTGGGGCAAAATCACATCCCACATCATCAACCAATAGGGAACACCCATAGACATCGCCGCTTCACTTTGCCCTTTATCCACCGCCTGAATCCCACCTCTGATGGTTTCTGACATATAAGCGCCAGAATTCAGGGTAAAAGTTAACACCCCAGCCTCCAATGCGGAAATATCATAGCCTGTAAGCTGAGGTGTTGCGTAGTAAACCAACGCCAACTGTAATAGCAAAGGTGTACCTCGAAAAACAGAGGTGTAGGCATTAGCAACCCAGGTAAGCGGCTTGATGCCGAGAATTTTTAACAGAGACAGAATTGTTCCCCAGATTAACCCCAAGGTTACAGATAATAGGGTGAACAACAAAGTTAAAGGGATTCCCCGCAGAATAAAGGGAATATCTGGAAGAATTCTGGTGAAGTCGAGATTTAATCCGCCTTTGGCAGGAGTTGAGGATACAGGATTGGTGGTGTTCTCTGAAAACCATTTGGCGACAAGTTTATTCAATGTGCCATCATCCTTCATTTCTTGAAGGACTTTGTTAAAAGGTTCTACAAAAGAAGAACCTTTGGGAAAAGCGATCGCAGATCCACTTGCTTCCTCTGAGGGAATTGTATTAAATTCTAAATCTGGGTTAGCTTGGGCGAATCCTTTCGCGACGGTATCCTCAACAATTGCGGCATCAATTCGCCTAGATTTGATTTCTTGAACTACTTCCGGCACTTTGTTGAGTTGCTTTAGCTGAATACCCGCGACTTTTTTAGCAATTTTCTGAGCATTTTGTTCTTGTATGGTTCCTAGTTGTACCCCAAGTTTTTTTCCTGATAAGTCTTGGGGTTGCTTCAGGTTGCTACCTTTAGGAGCGACAATTGTATCTTTGGCTTCGTAATAAATAATTGAAAAATCAATATTTTTTTGACGTTCTGGAGTCGGAGTCATCCCAGCCATGACAAAATCAGCTCGATTCGCTTGGAGTGCAGGGATTAATCCATTAAAATCGGATTCCATTATTTGAAGTTTAAACCCAAGTTTTTCAGCAAGGGTTTTGGCAATATCTATATCAAAGCCAACGATTTGGCGATCGCCTCCTTTAGTATCATAAAAGTCATAAGGAGGATAATCTGGAGAAGTAATCATCGTCAGCGTGTCTTTCCCTAAAGGTGAAGCAGCTTTTAGAGAATTACTATGTCCGATGATGCTGATTACTAATGCTATAAGTAATATCGTTGATAACCATAGTTTCTTTTTCTTCATAAGCTTGATAATTATATAATTGAAATTCTGCACCTTAAACGCGTAAAATCGTGGGGAATTGAGGGGTGAAATTTAAACGCAGAGGGGCGCGGAGGGAAGCGCAGAGGTACGCAGAGAATTTATTATAATGAAATGTTGTAATTAGCGATTGTCAAATTCTTATTTTGGTCGCCTCCAATAATTTGACACTGGCATAAATAGCATCAATATAAGGTGTAGGAATTTGAGTGAGTTTTCCCAATTCTGCCACCGCGCCAACGATCGCATCTATCTCCGTAGCGCGTCCGGCTTCAATATCTTGTAGCATTGAGGTTTTATGGGCACCAACATTTTCTGCCCCATTAATTCGCTGTTCTAAAGTGATGCCAAACTTTATACCCAAATTTTCTGCGATCGCTTGAGTTTCAGTCATCATTTGTCGCGCTAGTTCACGGGTGAGGGGATAGCGGCAAATATCCTCTAGAGTCGCACCAGTCAGGGCACTGATGGGATTAAACGCCACATTACCCCATAACTTGATCCAAATTTCCGTGCGAATTTGATTGCGGATTGGTGCTTTGAATCCTGCCTGTTTTAAAGTCTGTGCCAATAATTGGATGCGTTCTGTTTTACTACCATCGATTTCACCGAGAGTAAAGCGATCGCCTTCAATATGTTTAATTACACCTGGTTCAATTATCTCAGTTGCCGGGTAAACCACACAACCAATGGCGCGTTCAGCACCGATACTAGCTTCAATAATCCCATCTGGATCGACAGATTGAATCCGCGTACCTTCATACTCACCGCCATATTGACGAAAGTACCACCAAGGAACGCCATTTTGGGCTGTCACCACCATTGTGTGAGGATTGTAGAGTGCAGGCAGAAAGGGTGCGATCGCAGGCACACTGTGAGCCTTCACAGTTAAAATTACTACATCCTGTGGCCCCGCTTCCTGAATATTGCTAGTTGCCAACGGAGTGGCAATTTGGCTAGAACCGTCTGCCATGAGCAACTTCAACCCATTTTTTTGAATTGCCTCTAAATGGGAACCACGTGCAATTAGCGTCACTGCTTCACCTGCCAGTGCCAGTTTTGCCCCTAAATATCCACCAATTGCACCTGCGCCAACAATACAGATTTTCATTTTGTTTAGGGATAGTTAGCAAATAATTAACTACTTATTTACCCTCAAACAGCTAGGCTTTGCATCGCTTTCAGTAAATCTTGATGAACAGATTTTGAGGCAGCTATTATCAATCCAGGCAGACTATAGTTTTGACAAGTATGCAATGGCGGTAAAGTCGAACCGTCCAGAGTCGTTACAATCCAACCAGCCTCTCTCGCAATAAAAGCGAGTGCAGCAACATCAATAAATTTACCCGCTTTGATCACTGCTCCACTCAAGTCACCACTGAGAATACCATTAAGATTAGGAATTTGAATATCACTAGAGTAATCAGTCGCTATATCGATTACTTGATATTGATCTTTTAGTAAATGTCCAATAGAATTCATTGCCCATCCTAACAAAATAGCAGGTTTGGCAGATGTTATATGTAATGGGGCACAGGCTTCTAGGCTCATCTCCAGAGTCCCTTTAAAAGCACCTTCACCTCGAAGGGCATAAAAATAAATGTTTTGGGCAGGAGAAATGGCGATTACGGCTTCAAAGTCATCTGAATTTAGAATACTGAGAATAATTTGGTAATTAGAATGTCCATCCATGTAAAACTTTGTACCATCGATTGGGTCGAGTGTGACTAAGTAATCACCTTCTGAACCGAGTTCGGTAGCACGAAAATACTTGGTGTTGTTAGAACTTGCATACTCTTCTCCATAAAAGCGAATATCTGGAAAAGTGCCCAGTAATACTACTTCTACTAGATTTTGAATAGCCACATCCGCATCAGTAAGTGCAGCACTAAAAAAGTTGTTTCCTTCTCCTTTGGCGGGAAGTGCAGCAATTTTTGGTTGAAGAAAATGGGCATAAGCTGCTGCTACTTTCAGATGGGGGAGTAAAGTCTCCAAAATTAGTCGAGTAGTTGGTGTTGTGGACATTGCAGCAAACTCCTTTCAGAAATAATCTACCGTTGGCAGAGCGATAGAATTCTATATCTAGACAAAATTACGGTATCATTGTGGTGCAATGATACCATAATCTTTACCAATCTACCGGACGTTCAAGGAACTACGGCACTGATTACAGAAACTGCTAGTTAATGCCTATAAATGTAAAAGCTGTGATTTGTGGAATTGGGGGCAATACGGTTAAGTTAAGGCTAAAACTCTGTTACCAAAGTCGTTTTTTTAACGAACCGCCAAGGCGCAGAGAACGCAGAGAGAAGAAAGAGATGCTTAACTGAACTGTATTAGAATTGGGACTGCCTTCTGCCTTCTGCCCTCTGCCTCCTGCCTTCTTCAACTAACTTCTGAAAATAGCTCCAAAAGCTCCTGGCAACTTCTACTGAGTTAGAAGAAGATGCGATTGATGATGTTCTAAATGCAACATTAACCAGTTTCTAATTATCTGAAATAGGTACAAGAATTATTGAATGCTATTGGCAAAGTCGTATTTGCCCCCACGTTCAAGAGCGCGTTTGTAAGCAGGCCGCGCATGGATGCGCTCGATAAATTGCTGAATTTTCGGTCGGCTTGAGATGAGTTCGGCTTCCATAGCGACTATTTCCAAAGGAAAGCTCATTTGGATATCGGCGGCGGTGAATTCTTCGCCTACAAACCATGTATTTTTACGAAGTTCACCTTCTATATAGTCAAAGTGAAGCTTAATCTGGGGTGCGATAAATCCTTCGTTTACGCTGTCTCCTACACCAAAACGGTTAAAGACGAGATTCATTACCAGAGGTGGCATTGCAGAGCCTTCGGCATAATGCAGCCAATAAGTGTAGCGCAGACGTTCTGGTGTACCAGGTGGCGGGATTAGCTGACCATTACCGTAGCGTTCGACGATGTATTCAATGATAGCGCCTGACTCAGCAACAGTATTTTCTGCATCTGTGATTACTGGTGACTTGCCGAGGGGATGGACTTCACGCAGGGATGCCGGTGCCAGCATCGTCTTCTGGTCGCGTTCGTAGAACTTAATTTCATAATCGATCCCTAATTCTTCAAGCAGCCATAGTACGCGCTGCGATCGCGAGTTGTTAAGATGATGGACAACGATCATAATAGCTACTTTTTTACAATGGAGTTATTACTGACTTTTCATCATCTGAAACTACCATCAGCTGACTAATTATTCATCTATCTAATGGTTTGTTTTGGGTAGTGCTAAATCAAGCACTTATTTCTGGATTTGGAAGGGTATCTATTAATACTGCTCGGTTAACCATTTTTAACTCGACATTGGGTTTGGGGAAAAGGTTAAAGGGTAAAGGTTAAAGGTTTTTTCTTTCCCCTTTCCTCTTCCCCTTTTCCCCTTCCCCTTTTCCCTTAACCGACAAGTATTGGGGTATCTATAGATTACCCTGTCCGTGTATCACTCAATTATTTATTGACAGACTAATAGCTCCAAGCCCAGCATTTGCTCGTAGAATTGTGTAGAGGCATTGAGATTATGGGTGTAAAAGAAGGTAATTTGCTGTTCTATTTGCGGATGAGTAGACATAAATACATTTGAGTATATACCCCAAGGACATCTGGCGATCGCAGATGTAAAAATTGATTGATGTTAGAAACCTGTTACTACTCCAGAATGCCTTAAGTGCATCTGGAGTTTCTTTTTGAAAAAGCGATGTCTACGACAGGCTGCGCCTACGCAATTTTTCAAATCATCCTGATCAGCCAAAAGACAGCTGAATAGGGATGCATACTGAATTATTTATATTTAACATAGGGCATCACTTTGTTGATGTACCCCCCTCCTAGCAAACAACTCTCGCAAAGCAGCCTCAGATTTACTGGGGCTGTTTTGCGTTACTTCAATAAGAGTTACGCAAAATCTCATCTTTCAAACTCGCATTTCTCTGCGCCTCTGCGGTTCCTTATTCCGTAACTTGTGCGTAAGTCCTATTCAAACAGAAAATTTGTGTAAACAAAGCAGTTAATCCTCAGACATTCTTTACTGTATTTGAGTGTATACCCTGATGACGTAGGATACTCTCACGGTGAAAATTTGGTATAGGTAAATGCGTATCTTTCCTGACTCCAGATTTGTCACAAACATTTCTGGAGTTTTTTCATTATTGGAGTTATTGATTCGGCTCAGAAGAAAATAGTTAAGCGATCGCACTTATCATTTTGATTAAATTAAAGTGCGACACACTTAAATATAAATGCTTATTTAGTTGTATATGTCACAAAAATATCCTTTTTCATCTCAACTTCTGCTGGGGCATCTGGATTATAAGTCGGTGATAATAAAAAACTAGCAAATGATGGTAAAGGAACTCCAGTTTTAGAACTACATGAGGGATAAAATAATGTGTAAAATGGTTCGGCTACAGAAGGAACATCAAGTTTAACACTCATAGCAGTTGCTAAAGCCTGAGCGCGACTTTGAGCATCTTTCATCGCTGATTGATAAACTGAACTCTGCAAAGCCTGACAGTCATTTACTGCGTACTCAACGCCCACACTCTTGACGGAAATATTTTCAAGTTGGCTTGTCGCTTTGTTCGCTGTAGCAACAATTTCCTGGACGCGATCGCGTGTTGGTTTTTCCAACCTCACCAATATTTTGGCGTTATTTTCGCTGGAATTTGGGTTAATTTGTACTTGAATTTTATCAACATTAATTCCTTTGGCAACTAGGCTATTAACTACAGGCTGGAGAGTTGCTTTAGTTAGTGATTTTTTGCTTGGTGAAGATTCTGCTACTGTTTTGTAATTTAAGAATAGAGTTGGTGAGGAAATGCGGCGGGTTTGCGGTAGAGATGATGGTTGCGTTTCTGACTCACCATTGCTACTTTCGCTACTGAATACCAGTTCAATATCGGCTGTATCTGCTGGCACTTTCACTACTCCTTGACCGATTACCATTAATGAATGGCGATCGCTTGCTGGTGGATAAAATAATTGGGCATTAGTAACTTTGGGCGTTAATACTCCCACGCCGACAGTCACGGTAATACTTACCAACATTAGAGCAGTTATTTTTCTCATGTCCTGGGAATGTCCTTTGAACCTAATTGTCAAAGTTTACACCTCAAAAGCAGGATACTTACAAAAATATTGAGCTAACCTCACGACTAAACACCGTTAGATTAGCTCAAAAATTAAAAATTCACTGCGAACTATTAACCAAACCAGTGAGAGGCTTCACAAGCTGGCTGAACTGTTTCACAAACATGATCGTTAATCCAATCTGACTTTTCTTGAACGATTAAACAAATGCCTTGGTGAATCAAATTCTGTAGGTGGAGTTGCTGCTCTAAGGGTTTACGAGGCAATTTGTAATAGGCCAAGCTTCCTTGTTCAGCCTCCGCTAGGGAAATATGTCCCTCA
Organism: Nostoc sp. ATCC 53789; assembly: GCF_009873495.1. Taxonomy (GTDB): domain Bacteria; phylum Cyanobacteriota; class Cyanobacteriia; order Cyanobacteriales; family Nostocaceae; genus Nostoc; species Nostoc muscorum_A. Next base: position 1,877,146 of record NZ_CP046703.1, read on the forward strand.
GAGATAGCGCCGTCAAAAGAGGGAAGACGGGTGAGGACGAAAGCAATTAGCTCTTGGCGTAAGTCAGGAATCGCAAAGGCTTTTTGATATGGATGGTATGGATATGTATCCAAAACGCTTTCAATCTCTCCTACTACTGTTTGCTGTGTTAAATTAACTACCGTTTTCATGATTTTTAAACTCCTTTTTTAATTCCAGTCAATGATTGGTGGAGAAAACAAATTTTTTAGATGAAAATCAGTTAAAAGTAATTCAACTGATAGATGCAATAACCCCTGTAACTAGCCTTTTATCTTGGCTTAATATCAGACATTTGGCTTTGCTTATTTTAGTTAAAGTTTATACTGATTTACAGCATGACTTATTAAAATAGCAATCCAATATGCTGGTAGGTTAGCGACATTTTATATTTATAATCCTAATTATTTCAAATTTCTGCCAAAAAGGCAGAAATCTACATAAAACGCAGCATCAAGGCTAGGGGATCAAAATTAACGGCAATAAAAATCTTGAATTAGGAACAAGTTTTTAATGAAGTTAAGCTTTGTTGGTAATTTATATCACATTTTATTTTTACTGTGAGATTTACTGTTTCATCTAAAAAACTTATTTGTTGCACATTGCTTTAGTAAGTCAGACAAATAGCGACTCACGAGAGCGCAAAATCAGTCTAGCGACTGATGAAATGATCAGACAAAAACGTTGAAAAAGTTCACATTGTCTAAAGGTAGATGACGCAGCTGATGATTAATTTCATCTGCCGCCGCTAATCCAGAAAGCATCGCACCTTCTGCAAGATTGCCGCCACACCAATCACCACAGCAAACTAAAGGTAAGGGAGTTTCGGCAGACAAAAAAGCTTCGTGCCAAGGACGGCTAGGAAAGGCATAACGCCAACGATGTACCTGCATCCATTCAGGAGTATTCAGCCAGGGAAGGGCAAGAGATTCGGCTGCTCGTTGCAATATTAGCTTTCCAACAGGTTCTAAATCCTGGGATTCTAGATGGCGTTGGGCAAAATCAGCGCTACTTTGGACTACAAAATGTGGTTGTTGAGGGTTAGGACGCTTGCTACTGTCCAAACCAATCCATGCTAAATCAGCATCATCTACAAAAGTTAGAGCTTTCCACTGAGGGAGTGGTTGAGATGTAGAAGGATATCCAGCGATCGCACTAATGGAAGGATAAAATTCTACAGAACGCAAGCTATCAAGAAAGGCTGTATCTAATACACCTTCACCCAAAGATTCCAACAGCATCACCGCTTGGGGTGCAGGAATAGCGACGACTATAGCTTTTGCAGTTAATTCTTCGTTGCTAGATTCAAGAGTGATCCGCCAACTCTTTTCGGGAGTTGGGGTAATAGCAATGACACGTTGATTCAGTAATATTTCTAAACCTGGAGCGAGGGATTTAGCGATCGCACTCATTCCACTAGGTGCAACATATCGCGGACTACGGTTTTTCGGTTCAGATAAAGGAGCGCCTGCTGTGAGTTCGTAAACTTCCTCTGTCCAAACTTCGAGGATATGGCGCGATCGCAATATCTCTACAAAACGTCTAAATAATTCACCCTTTGGCTTCAGGTAACAAGCCCCATGATCGGCGCAAGTTCCATGCAAGCGGCGTGTAGCCAATCTTCCACCCAAACCACGGGACTTGTCCACTACTAGCACCGAATATCCAGCTTGACTTAATTGCTGGGCGCAGACTAAACCGGCCATTCCGGCACCAATCACTGCAATATCAGTCATAAGTCCATAATCCTTAGTCATTAATTATTAGTTATTGGTCATTAGGTTATTATCAAAGGACAAAATTACTACTAATGACTGCTGAAAGCTAATAGTAGAATAAGGTACAGAAAGCTGCACGGAAGGGAGGAAGGGAAATTGGATGAAATGAGGGCGGCGCTAGAGTTAGCGACCGAAGAAGAATTGCAAGATTTAACGGCAATTTTATTTAGTCGTAAGTTCAATCCCCTAGACTATGTACACACACCCGAACCCATCGAAGTGCAAAGCCAGGACCGCAAAGCTTGGTTAGATTCACTAGAGGGACGCTTTCGCTTTTTGGCGGCAGATGGGATGACAGTATTACGCGGACGTACAGGCCAGGTAACTTACCGACAAGCCTTAGTTCAAGTATGTAAGTATCTAAAAATTCCCTATTCTCATCAGCTGCCAACTATTGATTTAGAAGCAGAAGTATTTTTGCATCTCCTAGGACAGGTATGGAAAAAATTACCTGAACAGGAAAAGCAAAAATTGACTCTCAGAGTGCAGCGTCACCTTGTGCAATCAGAACTAAAAGAACCACTACCACTTTTATTACAGCCTGACCCCTTGGGTTTGCTTTTCAAAGGCGGTGGTGCGATCGCGGTTACTTCACTTCTCCAGCCAATGGTACTTAAGCAAATTGCTCGTCAATTTGCCATCCACTTTGCTACTTATGAAGTAGCTAAACAAGCGGCGATTACAGGCACAGAAGCAGCTGCAACGCAATTTCAAAGCTATGTAGCTATGCAAATGGCGCAACGGGGTATGACAGTGAGTGCAGCTCGTTATGGGGCAGCCCGCACGATGTTTGCCGTGATTGGGCCAATGATGTGGACTTGGTTTTTTGCAGATTTAGGGTGGAGAGCGATCGCCACTAACTATGGTCGGATCATTCCGACTATTTTCGCTTTAGCTCAAATTCGCCTCACTCGTGAGGAATGTTGGGAGCCAGCTTGAACAAGGTTTCTTATTATTTCAAGTCTCGCTGGCAATCTTCTTGGAACTACTCTCTATGGGCATTGTTAATCTTCCCATTGAGTCCATTGTTGGGGGCTGTGACTATTGGTTTTGTCTCATTAATAACTTGGCTGAAACAATCCCACAAAATTAATCGTCGCCCCCTCAACTGGGGATTTGCCCTTTTGAGTCTGTTGCTAATCGTAAGTGCTGGATTTGCCGATGACAAAACAGCAGCTTTCCTTGGCTTATTTAATTTATTACCATTCTTTTTACTTTTTGTTGCCCATAGCGCTCTAATTCAAACATTTGTCCAATTGCGCCAAATGTCTTGGGTTTTAGCGATCGGTTCCATGCCAGTGATAATTCTTGGTTTGGGACAGTTATTTTTAGGCTGGAGTTTGAAATTAGAGATTTTATGGGTTGTGTTGAATTGGACGATCACACCAGGAGGAAATCCGCCAGGTCGCATAGCCTCACTTTTCTTGCACGCTAACACCTTTGCCGCTTATCTAACAATAGTTTTCATCCTTAGCTTAGGGTTGTGGCTAGAACAATGGCGATTATATCGAGAATTGGGTAGTAGGAAGAATTCGCTTCCCTTTATCTTCTTAACCATTGCGGTGATTACAAATTTCATTACCTTGATTTTCACTAACTCACGCAATGGCTGGGCGATCGCTATTTTTGCCTGTTTAGCTTATGCACTTTACCAAGGCTGGCGCATTCTTGTGGGTGGTGTCGCTGCGATCGTTTCTAGTGTGCTTTTGGCAGCTTTTGCTCCCTCCCCAATCGCTCAAATTTTTCGCCGGGTAGTTCCTGCCTTCTTTTGGGCAAGGTTAAATGACGATATGTATCCAGATAGACCAGTCGCTTTAATGCGAAAAACTCAATGGGAGTTTGCCTGGTCTTTAGCCAAAGAACATCCTTGGACTGGTTGGGGATTACGCAGTTTTAGTGGACTCTACAAAGCGCAAACGCAGATTCCCTTGGGTCATCCCCATAACTTGTTTTTGATGTTATCTGCTGAAACTGGTTTTCCTAGTACTTTTTTATTTTGTGGCTTACTTGCTTGGATTTTGATTACAGGCGTGCAATTATTACGAAAGTCTAAATATATAAATACAGAAGATAGATTGATATTTTTCAGTTATCTTCTGGCCTTTATTGGTTGGGTTTTATTGAATACAGTAGATGTAACCCTCTTCGATTTTCGTTTGAATGTAATTTCATGGTTAATTTTGGCTGCCATTTCTGGAGTAGTACATCGTTATAAGCAACAATACAGACTTGAATCTCATCCAAATTAGTTAGACGTGGATAATTGCTATTAGTTATTTTTCAGTGTATGCACTGGGGACACTTCGAGTTTTTAGTTAATAAGATTACTATGTGAGTGTGACTAACACTTAATTAGTCACACTCGATGTTGCTGATTGTTGGGAAGGTGTAAGGACAACCCTTTGGGGTTTTCTTGCATGACGGGCATCTCTTGTAGATGCCCTTTTGTATATTTATTATTTTTCTTCAGTTAAGCACAAATAAACAAATATTCAATTTGACGAAATATCTGAAAAGATTTTAGCTTTAATCAAGGAATGTCAGACATGGTTACTGAAATTAAAGTGGAATAGAGATGCTGATTGGCTAGGAATTATTGATAGTGTTCAAACTAAGTTCAAACATCTATAAATTCCCATATTGTCTCTGTTGACATACTCCCCGGCGTGTTCGCCCTTGGCGTTCCCGTTCGCGCAGCGTCTCCGTCAGGAGAAGGGTAGGCACTCTTAAGAAGGAGTAATGAGTAATAAGTAATAAGTAATGAGTAAATACCCATTTTTCATCCACTCATTACTCATTACTCCTTGACGAGTTACTTTAAAGCATTGCGTGAAGCACGGGGTTTCAGACCCATATTTTTGATGAGGCAATACTGTTCTGAATAACTTAGGAATGATGTGAATTTTCGCTATGGCTCTAAGCCTTGGCGACGTTTTTCTTGGATGACTTTACGATGTTATCTGTTCGCTCATCTAAGGTAACTAGGTAAATCGGGAGATACATTCGCGTTAGCCAAGTCAAGACTCTATATAACTGTTTCAATTGTTCTGAGGTTGGCTCCATTTCACCACTAAACTTAGGCTAAACGCAAGTTTAAACTTTATTAAAACTACGATGTCTGGCGACAAGCCGCAAATCTTGAAGATGCTCCCCGTAGCTTGCTTCGACCTAGAAGTACGCATCTAACCACCCAATATTCTGATTAGCATTAAAGACATACGATAACCCTTATGGTGTAAGCTCTCAGTAAAATGGATATGTCAGTAACGAAAAAAAAGACGCATCCATAACCTACCCTATGCTCACAACAGCTAACTTTCTTCAGTACACCCAATGGTCGGGTATAGCTACATTGGTATTCGCTGCCTTAACAGTTTTGGCTTTTATTCTCAAATGGGGCATCCGCTTTCGGCTGGTGGGTACGACTGGCTTTATGCTGGTGCTGACAGGTGGTTTATTTGCACTGTCGATAGTCCCCTTGAGTCGGGCTGTGATTCCAGGAGCGACGAAGTACACTCTAGTTTATGACAATGGCTCAACACAAGCGGTTATTACTACATCGCCCAAAATTACACCTACGCAATTAGAAGCAACTTTACGTCAAGCAGCTAGTAATCTATTTTCTTATGGTCGTTCAGGTACACGGGAAGACGACAAGTTGACAGTTCGCGCCCGCGTTATTATTCACCCAGAAACAGGGGTTTCTGTACCAGTTTACTTGGGTGAGGCCAAGCGATCGCTAGTTTCTCATCAAAATTCACCAGTCACAGTGGAAATTTACACAGACAAATTCGCCCAATTGCCAAAATCTAACGCTTAAGGGAATGGGGAATGGGAAAGAGGCAGGGGGCAGGGGGGACAAGGAGAATTGGGGATAAGGGGAAAGACTTGTTTCAAGTTCTCACCTCTTGTCCCCTTGTCCCCAAGTCCTCTTCCCAATTCCCAATCCCCAATCCAATGCTTGTTATCAGAATGACATAATTTCTTTTGTATTTACCGATACATTAATAGTTATTATTAGATTAAGATATTCACACTTTCGTGATTCTACTGTGGAAAAAGCTCGATCAGCGTGCGGGTAATGGATACTAACAGTTGTGATTTGTCAGTTGTTATTGTAATTGCCACTATTGACATTTTTACAATTTTTTGCAGCCAAAGGAAACGGTGTGGGAGCGGACATCGATCTGTAAACCCTAACGCATCTATCCATAGCTGAAATGACCATCGACAGACGATTCAGTTCTCAATCACTTTTCTTGAGAATCTGAGAGTGGTAATGTTAGTTAATCATACGGTTATTCAAAACTTTGATAGTTCGGAATTTCAGGCTAATGGACACAACAGATTCAAGCAACGTCGTTAAATGGCTTAACCAGTTAGCGATTAGATCGGTTAAAACCTAGTTGAGTCAGATGTAAGTTTTTAGCCATCTGGCAACAAGTATCTTTTGTTGCAAGTCTATTAGATTAAGAAATATCAAGTTTTTGGCAAACTAGATTATATGTCTAATCAACTTTCTACTCAACCTTCTTTGTCTACTCAAACCTCTAGTTCATTATTTACGCTCACAGTTGCCCCGGCAAAAGTCATCCGTGGTTCTGGGGTGTTGCAAGCAGCCGCAGCAGAGATTGCCTGTTTGGGAAGTCGTCCCTTAATTGTGGCAGGTGAATCGACTCTCGCCATCAGCCGAAAGAATTTGCAACCAGTTTTAGAAACGCAACAGTTACATCCTGTTCAAGCTTCTTATGGTGCAGATTGCTGCGAAGCTAGCCTGAAATCTTTACAGAAGAAGGCAAAAGAACATAAAGCTGATGTGATTATTGGTGTTGGTGGCGGCAAAGCCTTAGATACAGCAAAATTACTCGCGCAGCAGTTACAGTTACCAGTGGTGACAATTCCGACATCAGGGGCTACCTGTGCAGCTTGGAGTGCCTTGTCGAATGTTTATTCGGAAAATGGGGCGTTTCTCTACGATGTAGGACTGTCTCGTTGTCCCGATTTACTGATACTCGATTATGACTTGATTCAAACTGCACCACAACGAACTTTAGTAGCTGGAATTGGTGATGCGATCGCTAAGTGGTATGAAGCCTCTGTTAGCAGTGGGCATTTACAAGACACTTTAATTATTGCTGCGGTGCAACAAGCAAGAGTTTTGCGAGATATCCTCTTGCAAAAGTCAGCCGCCGCCTTGAAGGAACCAGGTAGTGAAGTTTGGCGAGAAGTCGTAGACGCAAGTGTTTTATTAGCTGGGGTAGTTGGAGGACTTGGAGGGGCGCAGTGTCGCACAGTTGCTGCCCATGCCGTGCATAATGGTTTAACTCATATTTCAGGACATGGCAGTATTCATGGCGAAAAAGTCGCTTTTGGAATTTTAGTGCAACTGCGTTTAGAAGAAATGCTACAAGGCAATCAACTAGCAGCATCAGCACGACAACAGTTGTTAAAGTTCTACACAGAAATTGGGCTACCCCAAAAATTAAGTGATTTGGGATTGGGCAATATTACATTAGGTGAGTTACAAACAGCCGCCGAAATTGCTCTAGTTCCTAATTCTGACATCCATCGACTACCATTTAAAGTCGCGCCAGAACAGTTGATGGCAGCAATGGTTTCCACCACTGCACCTATAGATAGTAAAGACATGAATCGAGTTTCGCCCAAGGGAATCAGTGACGAGGTTGAAGAATGAGTTTAAATTGGATTGTCCCAGCAGAACGCATACAAAAACTACCACCTTATGTATTTGCCCGTTTAGATGAACTAAAAGCGAAAGCACGGGAACAAGGGTTAGATTTAATTGATTTGGGTATGGGAAACCCCGACGGTGCAACACCAGCACCAGTTGTAGAAGCGGCGATCGCAGCCTTGAAAGATCCCGCCAATCACGGTTATCCGCCCTTTGAAGGGACTGCTAGTTTTCGTCGGGCGATCACTAATTGGTATCATCGCCGTTATGGTGTGGTTCTCGATCCCGATAGTGAAGCCTTGCCACTGCTGGGTTCTAAAGAAGGATTAACCCATTTAGCGATCGCCTACGTTAACCCTGGTGATTTAGTTCTGGTTCCTTCCCCAGCTTATCCCGCCCATTTTCGCGGCCCGGCGATCGCAGGCGGCAAAATCCACAGTTTGATTCTTAAACCAGAGAATGACTGGTTAATCGATTTAGCTGCCATTCCTGATGAGGTTGCCAGACAAGCTAAAATTCTCTATTTTAACTATCCCAGCAATCCCACTGCTGCCACAGCCCCCCGCGAATTCTTTGAAGAAATCGTCGCCTTTGCCCGCAAATATGAAATTTTGCTGGTGCATGATTTATGTTACGCCGAGTTAGCTTTTGATGGTTATCAACCCACTAGCTTGCTAGAAATTCCCGGCGCGAAAGATATTGGTGTAGAATTCCACACCTTATCTAAAACCTATAATATGGCTGGTTGGCGCGTTGGTTTTGTGGTGGGGAACCGCCATGTAATTCAAGGTTTGCGGACACTAAAAACTAACTTAGATTACGGTATTTTTTCCGCCTTGCAAAAAGCAGCCGAAACCGCCTTGCAATTGCCAGATGTCTATTTGCACGAAGTACAACAACGCTACCGTACCCGCCGTGATTTCCTCATTGATGGGTTAGGAGAGTTGGGTTGGGATATCCCCAGAACCAAGGCGACTATGTATCTTTGGGTGAAGTGTCCCGTTGGTATGGGTTCCACAGATTTTGCCTTGAACGTGTTGCAACAAACTGGCGTTGTTCTGACTCCAGGTAATGCTTTTGGGGTTGCGGGCGAAGGTTATGTCAGGATCAGTTTGATTGCCGACTGCGATCGCTTGGGTGAAGCTTTACATCGCTTCAAACAAGCCGGCATCCGCTATCAACCTGAAAGCGTAGTTTCTACATCAGGAGCGATCGCCGATCTCGTTAGTTGATTAAAGGAAGAATTTCCTCCGTAAATACCTCTCTCACATATTCCATTACAATAGGTGACTGGGTATAGCCACCAACCTCTGTCTCAATTAAAGAACGCCTAATCAAGCTTTCTACAGCATCAAACAGTTTTGCTTTAGATACAGTAGGCACAATTTTGGTGTGTAAATAACTAAATAGTAGTCAATTCTTGATTTATTTGTAGCCAGTACATTACCTGCTGTTCCAAAGCCGAAAGGCGATGGAATTGCTGCTCAATTCACCTTTGGTAGCCGTACCTTTGTTGCTATAATGCAACAGCATGGTTTAATCAGGCTACTGATGCCATCATTGAGGTGACAGGATTCACTGGAACTATTGAACTCAGTAATTTTACAATAGTGTGATTTGGTAATGGAGGGGGATAGAAGTATTAGATCCTCCATAGCCCTGCTTACAAAATAGGGGAATGAAACCCCCTTTTTAAGGAGAGTTGGGGGATCTACATTTTGGACAACTGCTGAGAAACCGCTTCAAAATGATTCAAAACATGATCGTGTTCATATCAACTCCCTATCATGATCACTTACCTATTGAAATTAACTTTGCGCTGACAACCAGGTTACTAAATCATCTAAATTAGAGAAATCTAACTGGGCATCCACCAACGTCTCCAACTGGGGAATCGATAAACTGGTAATTCTCTGCTCTAAATCAGGAGCAATTTCCCCAAAGCGTCGCCTGAGTAAGCGAAGTAGCAATGTCACCTCTCCTTCTTGTCTTCCCTCTTGCAACCCTTCTTGTCGCCATTCTTCTCGTTGCTTAAGATAAGCTGGTGATAAGTTCATAATCAACTCCCTATCCTCATCATTTACATTATCTTTCACCTCTATATTTTTGCGCCAAGAAGCTAAAATCTCTAGCAGTTGATCCCATTTAGAACTTCCTTCTGACAGTTGAACCAACTCTTCTACCGCCTGTTTTTGCGTCCTTCCCTTCCCTAACACCCTTAACCAAAGAGTATCTTCAACAACAGGTAACTGATTAATGGCTACGATCGCTCCTTTCAACAATTCTGGCAGAAAATAAACCCCCTCAACCCAATTCTCTGACTCTTGAATTTTCGCCTCAAATCCGTTCAGCATCCTAGAAGAACAAGAAGGAGTTAAGATCCATAAACATGGCAATTCTCCCTCTGACAAAGACCGTTTTTCTCGTTTTGCTTGTCGTAATAAATCTCCATGAACCGTATATAACTTTAATAAACAACTCCTAATTTCTACTTCACTGGGAGCATTACGGAACGGTTCAAATAGACAACTAGTAGCAGCCATTTTCGCCAATAAACCTAATTCTGATGTATTAGATGAGGACGTATTGGGGACAAACCAAACATCTATCTCACGAACTTCGCTTTTAACATCTTTGCTGGTTTCTACTTTACCTAAAGAGGTTAACAACTCCTCTAGATATTCCTTGGCAAATTGGTCATGGGGTTGTCGAGTCATGAGATTATGAATGTCAGCATTGTTAATTTTGCAGTAATTAGTATTTTTTCATATCCAGGAATAATATTTTAATGAATGCAAAGGTTTAGGGACTTCCGGTAAAAAAACATCCCATCCCTGCATTTGGGTAAGGGCGCAAGGCCTTGCACCCCTACCGCGTGGTCTATGCCTGGATTTCTCACAAGTGAGAAATGAGCGTGAGTGTGGGGGGTGTGGGGAGTGTGGGGAGTGTGGGGAGAAAGAGGAGGAATTGAATAACTGCACATCAATGAACGCTGCATTGCCTCCCACACCTCCCACACCTCCCACACTCCCCACCCGAACCACACAATACGTGAGAAATTCGGGTATGGTCTTGCGCCCCTACTGTGTGGTCTATTTACCTGAAAATAGCTGTAAGTTGAAAATTATCCTGATTAACAGACATAAGCAGTGTAATTACTAAATACAGAGTGTTCTAGAAGTTACAACACTAGTTGATTTAGTATAAACAATTTTATGTTGTCTGATTTAGATTTAGTTAGAGAGTTCGTATGCAACTCTATTCAGAAAAAAGATATTTTATTGGCAAATCGTTCCTTAACAGCACAAACAATTTATAATACTAACCGTCTGGCAACAAAGGCTGAAGGCATAATTGCCACTGCCCAACTAAATCCCACACAAACGGAATTCTTGATTTTGTCTAATTCATCCCATTGGGAATTACTGAATCAGGCTTTGCCAGAATATAATTATCTCCTTAAAGGAAACATAGATAGTCGTGGTTTCTATCACTATCAATACTGCCAAATTCCTAAAAATTATAGCTTGCAATGTACTAAATCTGTCCTTTTATGGCGAGCTTGGTGGAAATATCGTAAGAATACTTTACAACTAGGAATTCCATCGGGTCTTTTAATCCAGACAAGAGATTCATGGTATCCAATCCTAGATTTAACCATTAGTAAGGGACTGCTGTATGTAAAAACTTTAGGAAGTGAGATAGAAATTCATGCAGATGACCTAGTAATTTGGTTAAGCAAAATTGAAGCAAATTCTCAAAATTAGTTATCAAGGAAGGCAGGAGGCAGAGGGCAGGAGGCAGGAGGAAAACTGCCCGACGCTCGATGACTCGCTACCGCTTCGCTATCTGCCTCTTGCCGCGATCATAGGGGGCAAGGGTTTAATACCCCCTCCAAATTGAAAATTTGGTGGCTCTTTTTCAGGAGGGGTTTGAATCCTCAACTGAGGTAAAACCTTCTGCCTTCTGCCTCCTGCCTCCTGCCTCCTTCAATAATTAAAAACTTTACCCTTACCTACCCCTCATAAGTCAGCTACGACTATAAATTAGGTTTGCGATCGCTCGAACTAATTTAGCTGGCTCTACAGGTTTGGTGATATGCTGCCCAAATCCGGCGGCGATTGCCTGTTGGTAGTCAGCCTCACCAGCATAAGCTGTAAGAGCGATCGCTGGAATTGTCCCTCCTTGTTCTGGTGACATTGCTCTGATTTGACGCATCAGCATATAGCCGTCTATTTCTGGCATTCCAATGTCGCTTAACAGCAGATTTGGTTGGAACTGAGGCATAGTTTGTAATGCTTCCACAGCCGATGCTGTCTGATTTACCACCGCGCCAGATTGCTCCAAAATGAAAGCAATTAACTCTCGCGTATCACGCTCATCATCCACAAGTAGAACTTTTACCCCATTTAGATTGGGCAAATCATCAGGTTGTATACGAATCTGGTGGCTATCTGGGTGAATCTTAATCGTTGGTAGCATGACTGTAAAAGTTGCTCCCTGTTCTTCGCCTAAACTTTCTGCCTTAACTGTGCCTCCATGTAGCTCGACGATATGACGAACAATAGCTAATCCTAATCCCAATCCCCCGAATTTTCTGGTAGTTGCACCATCAGCTTGTCGGAAGTAGTCAAATACGAATGGTAAAAAATCTGGGCTAATTCCCTTACCTGTATCACTGACTCGAAGTTGAACCTGAGAACCAACAGACTGTAAACTAATTTCTACCTCTCCACCTTGCGGTGTAAACTTAATCGCATTGGAAAGTAAATTCCAGATAACTTGCTGCAATCGACCAGAATCACCAGTTACTAGGAATTTTGAATCGCACCTTTGGGATGCTGGAAGCGCAACTTGGATTTGGGAGTTAAAATCGATAGATTCTAAATTTCCGTGAGAATTTTCTAATCCAAAATCGTTTGCGTAGTGTTCCGCAGGAAAGTCTAAAATCGTAAATTGCAAATTGATAGATTTAGCTTGGGCGGCTAGACGTACAGTTTCTATTGCAGATGCGATCGCAGTTTCCAGATTTACAGGAGCAATATTCAAACTCAGTTTACCTTGTAAAATGCGAGAGACATCCAGCAAATCTTCAATTAATTGAGTCTGAAGCTTGGCATTACGCTCAATGGTTTCGAGAGCGCGAGTAGTGGTTGCTTCATCATACTTTTTAGTTTGCAGTAACTTTGACCATCCCAAAATCGGGTTTAGCGGCGTGCGAAGTTCGTGGGAAAGAACCGCCAAAAATTCATCTTTAATCCGGTTTGCTTGGATCAATTCTTCTTTGCGTCGCTGTAACGAAGTCATTAACTCGGCGCGTTCCAAAGCAACCGCTATCTGATCGGAAGTTGCTTGTAGTAGAGCAATCTCCCCAGAGGTAAAGTGGGTACGGGTGCGACTGGCAAAGGAGAGGACACCAAGCAGCTTTCCCTGAGCAATTAACGGTTGACCGGCGTATGCTGTGATTTCCAAAGACTTGAGGATGTGGGCATTTGGATGAGTAGAGTTCAGCACATTATTGACGACAATTTGACGGCGTTCTTGCGCTATTAGTCCGCACATCCCTTGATTAAATTCCAGGTATTCAATTGCTTGAAATACTTCATCAGTAATACCATTCCAAGCTACTAACCGAAGTTTCTGCTGATTTTCGTGTGTCTCAATTAGATAGTGGAAGTAAAAATGTAAATCCATTTGCGCCGAAAGTTTATTAAACAAACTGTTCATTAAATCCAACGGACGCTCGGTTGAAAGCAAATCACTGGTGGTTTCTGAGAGCAGTTTGAGCCTTTCACTGCGCTCTTGCAAAGCAAGTTCTGCAAGCTGGCGTTCACGAAGGATGCGTTCGCGTTCGGTGATGTCAACTGCAACCCCTCCTACTAGACGTTGCCCTGTCGCATTTGCAATGGGAAATTTATATACTAAAAATTCCCCTAGAGTGCCATCTGTGCGTGGGGCAGACTCGATGGTTTCAACAACCTGATTCGTTTGGGCAACTATTCGAATGTTATCAAGTAAGGGTTGAGCTATTTGGGCTGGATATAGGTCAAAAATGTTTTTATTAATCGCTTTTTTGGTTGCTACATCAAATATGGTCAGATAAGTTGGACTGAGGTAAAGTATACGCCCGTCTGCATTGGTAATCCATGCTGCGGCGGGAATATTGTCCATAAAAGCTTGAAATTGCTCTTGACTCTGACTCAGCGCTTTTTTAGCTTGCTTGAGGTCACTAATATCAAGAATAAATGCAACTGATTTCTGCCCAGATTCTCCTAAAAGAGAGTAGCCAACTACAACTGGGACAATAGAACCATCTTTGCGAATACATTCCTTCTCATAAGGTGTACAGGTTCCCTTTACTGTTGCCTCAGCAATAGCCAGTTCATCTAAATATTGATACTCAGGAGGCGTAATATCACTCCACTTTAGTCTACCTGCCTGAATATCTGCTTGGCTATAGCCCACAATTCTCAAGAACTCGTCGTTGGCTTCAGTGATACTACCATTCACATCACCAAAGATAATGCCAACTATATTTGCTTTGACAAAACTCCTGAGTCGTTCTTCACTTTCTTGGACTGCTTTCTCTGCTTGTTTGCGTAAGCGAAGCTCGTCGTAGACATCGCTAATATCTGTAGTGCTGCCAATAATGCGTACTGCTTTTCCATCAGCATCCCGTTGCACCACTATTCCTTGATCTAGTACATAGACGTACTGGTTATCTTGGTTGCGAATGCGATACTCAGCAGTATAGCGATCGCAATTTGCCAAAGCGATCGCCGACTCCTCTTGTACGCGCTGCAAATCCTCTGGATGCACAAGTTCTCGCCACCAATTACCTGTTGGTTCTGCAATATCGAGAGAATAGCCCAAAATTCGGGTTAACCCATCGGTTCTTTCAACGGTATCCTGTTCTACATTCCAGTCATAAATAAGACAGTTAACCGCCGATGCTGCTAACTGAAAACGTTCGTTAGCTAACCTCAGACGTTCTTCCTTCTCCCGCAAGATTTGTTCGGCTTGTTTGCGTTCGCTCAAATCAACAACAAAGCCAATGACAGTTTCTTCGTTGTCTTCTACCAGGACAGAACCGAGCAAAACGCAAACTCTTGTGCCATCTTTGCAGATATATTCCTTCTCAAAGGGTTTACAGACTCCGGTTGTTCTCAGTTCTTCCACTGAACGCTCACTCAATAGAAGATACTCAGGTGGGGTAATTTCACGCCAGTTCATTTGGTTAGCCGCCAAATCTTCTCGCGTATAGCCGACCATTTTTAGAAAAGCATCATTTGCTTCTATAATCGAACCGTTCTTAATATCAGTAACAATGACTCCAATGATGTTGGATTCTGCGAGGCGACTAAACCGCATTTCGCTATTTTGCAACAATTTCAGGCTTGTCTCAGCCTTACGTCTGGCAGTTCGCAACTCTGAAGATAGGGCGGTAATTAAGAAGGATACTAGTGAGAATGTGGTTAATTGTACTAAAACGTTTAGGCTGAGAAAATCGAACGAGTAGACTGGCTCCAGCAAAAAATACAGCGCAGTTGTAACAGATAATGCGATCGCTAATACTCCAAGTATCATGCCGCCGTACCAGGCGCTGACTGCCACAGCAGCATAAAATAATGTAAATACGCTCGGATCAAAAACTGGTAGCAATAATTGTGTAACCAGCAGCGCCGCTATGACTGCCAGAATCATCACGCCATAGGTTAGTAACCAAGAGCGGATTATCAAAAATTTTTCGGATACTTTCAGCATCATCTTAAGAGTCCTCCCGTTGCTCCGCTTTCAGGAGATACTCGTTCAGTAGTCTTTTGCCTGGTTCGCCCATCTTCTGTAACATTTCTTCAATCAGCTTTAGTGCCATCTGCGAAGGCACTGTAGATCCGTTCTCCCAGCGATTGACTGTTCGCAGGGAAACTCCTAACTTGGCTGCAAATTTTTCCTGAGAAAGATCCAGTTGCTGCCGAAGTTCACGGATTAAATCTGAAATTTTTAGTGGCTTTTTTAGTTCCATAATAGGAAGATTAGGACAAGTGTCTTGCCATCTGGCTCCAACTTGAGGAAGAATTTAAATAATCATTAGTTATTATCAATTTCATCTTTTGGCGAAACACCAATATCATTTATTAGTCTTAATTGCTTGTTATTCACTTATTTAACTCCTCTGCCACAGTTCTGATGAATACTCACTGTTCTAAGGTTGTGCGACCTAAGAAGCTAACTATAAAATAAATATTAAATTTTCTTGCTGTGTAATGTCGAAATAGTATAATTGCCAAGCAATTTGATGATTTTCAAGCATTACGCATTCCTGCAAATTTATGGAACGTTAAATTGCTATGCTTCATACACAACTTAGTTTTTTACATTATAAATATTCTCTTGAGCGCAATAAGAGAATAGAGAAACTAACCGCATTAGCACAACGTCTTACAGAGGAAAGATAGTTATAAAGGGTTTGTGCCTTATACCAATTTTTTATGAAGCTGCATAGAATTCGATCCCCCCTAGCCCCCCTTATTAAGCTACGGTGTACACACAAGTTTGCCCAGAGCGAGTTTCCACCCAAAAAAGGTGGATTCAAATTGCTCAAGACCGCGAACCAAAGTAGTAATACCGGGAGGTTTTTGAGACTTGTAACCAGACC
The DNA here is from genome assembly GCF_009873495.1 of Nostoc sp. ATCC 53789. GTDB lineage: Bacteria > Cyanobacteriota > Cyanobacteriia > Cyanobacteriales > Nostocaceae > Nostoc > Nostoc muscorum_A. Next base: position 1,893,290 of record NZ_CP046703.1, read on the forward strand.
AACCACCAAGCCGAGCAATAATCCAAGTAGCCCAAGGAAGAGAGGAAGGAAGATAGGGATTTTGTTGCAATTGAGTTTTCCCCTCTAAAGTTGGTGAAATGCTAGACAAGCAATGCTGTTGCTCGTGTGAAAAAGCAACAGTAGCAGGTAAATTAGGGTTATCCCGTCCCTGAATCAGTTGTAAAATTCGCACGGCGACTGACAAAGCTAATACAGTCAGTCGTTGAATGGCAGCAATCGATTCTAATTGGGTAGCTTCGAGATTTAAACCAGCAGTTTTGAGGGTGGCAAAAAGTTGTTCAATTCGCCATCGCCAGGTGTACCATCGAATCACCTGTAAAGCTTGTTCTAAACAAACAACTTGGTGGGTGGTGAGCAATCGCCAATGAATCGGTGCTTGACCTGGTGGTGGGTTGACCTCCACGGCTTCCACGGCATAAAGTGTCACACTCGGAGGATAATCTTGTCCATTCAATTTATCTGGACGTTGAATTTTCACCATTGCACGGCGAACAATTAATAATGCCTCTCTTGCGGTTCTACTAGTGCGTGCATCTGCTGGGACATCTACTGTGTAAGTCCCCTCGCTCGGCTGTTGGTTTAAGTATGTATAAAATGATGAGGTCTTTCCCACCAGGCGACGGTCAATGCGCGCTCTGACCAATACATGATTGTCTTGATTTGCGACTGTCACAAATTCCTCATACATATCACTTTCTCGGTCGCCGATATGGGTAATCATTTTGGCTTCACCAACATTGATGCACTGTTGAGTTTCATCAGCTGAACGCAGCCATTTGTATGATTCTTTCTCCTCTATTGGCAATTGGCTATAGTTTCGTTCATGTTTATCTTGATGGTTGATATCTCTAGTCCACAGTTTTACTGTACTTATCCCCAAGGGAAATCCATTTGCTGCATCTAATACTAGTGTGGGATGAATATAAAATCCTATATCCCTATTGTTTCCTACTACACCTAGACCCAAAGCTTCCAACCTGCCTACATGAGACTGCAAGTTAATTTCGCTGGTATCACTGATAGCTAATATATGCTTTCCTTCTACATGAGATACGCAGTGATCTGATAGGCTTCGCACTAATTCCCCTACTGTCACACTCTTATTCTCCAAAAACCGATAGTATCCTATTTGTTCGGCTCTATTTTTACTTATTTGTCGAATGCTGACTGATTGATGTTTTCCCAAAGCTTCGTACAATGCTGCCCCCTTTTTATCAGTCTTGGGTCTCCAAATGCTTTTCCCTCTACTGCTTGCGCGTGTATTCTGATTGGATTTTCCATCGCCTTTTACTCCCCACAACTCCTTCCCTTATTACTTTACTTGGACTTGTGTGTACACCGTAGCTTATTAAGGGGGGAACCAGAAAAACATCTATCAAAGTCCCCCTTTTTAAGGGGGATTTAGGGGGATCAAGATATGTGCAACTTCACATTAAATTGGTATTAGTTCCGTGAATTTTTGAAAAATTGGGATGCTCCCAACGTAATCACTGCTTGCTTATTTCAACAGGATAATTTTTCTAAAGCTCTTGTCAGTAGTGTTTGAGATGTCCTTAACCTGAGTCAGATACCAATGGCAAAACTATAAAGCTATAATGCACTTTTAATCAAATGTTTGCCTGAACTTTAACCGTTTTGATTAATCAACACTCCCAAAACCTCCTCGATACTCAACTGGAAAATGCACCAGGTGAAGGCTATATATTTAGCTGGTTTGATTGGTTTTGTCTTTGGTACCCTCCAGGCTGGCTAATTTTATTTAACCGCCATTGGCAGCACTATCATACCGATATAGACGGTTGGAATTGGCCCGAATATGGATTATTTTTAATTCCTGGCGGATTTTATCTAGCGATGCTGATTCGCTGGTTGCGTCTTGGTTTCCGTTCACCGCGAAAAGAACTTGGTGAATTTGATCCCAAATATCAACAAGCTTTTCGCAAAGAAGTTCTCGGCCCCATCGTCAAATACTATTTTCGGGGAGAATTAAAACAAGTCGAAAACTTGCCGCAAACAGGGCCATTGATTGTGGTAATGAATCACGCAGGGATGAGTTTTCCTTGGGACTTTTTGACTTTGGGTTATTTATTAAGTGAAGCTAGAGGATGGGTGGTACAACCCGTAGCAAGCCCAGCATTATTTGATCATCCTTGGGTTATTTGGTGGCTACCACCTAAATGGTCGCAGGTTTTGGGTGGTGTGCGAGCCGAATTAGATAATTTTGAGGCAGCTATGGCCCAAGATAAAATTATCTTATATGCACCAGAAGGTATCCGTGGCCCTCTGAAAGGTTGGAAAAGACGCTATCAACTAGAAAAATTTGATGTGAGTTTTGTTAAGTTGAGCGATCGCTATCATATTCCCATTCTCCCAGTAGTTTGCATCGGGAGTGAGTTTTTACATCCCTGGGCTGTTAATTTCCAGAAATTGCAACGACTAGTCAAATTACCATTCTTACCTGTATCGCCTTTGATGTTTGCCTTAATTCTGTTTCCTTCAATGGGAATTTGGGCAATGAGGACTCGCTTGCATTACTATATTCAGCCTTTAGAACCAGCAGAATTACACAATTCAAACAAAGGGCGGACAGAAGCTTATCAGCAAGCACAACAATTACGAGAAAAACTGCAATTTAAAATTAATTCAGAGACTATTGATCGAGTAAATATATCTTAAGTAGTGATTAGATGTAGGTTGGGTGGCAATACTTTTCGGTTAAACCCAATAATCTCTCTTTTGGTCTGGGGAAAGGGTAATGGGGAAAGGGAAATTCAAACCCTTTCCCTTTCCCCCTTAACCGAAAAGTATTGGGTTGGGTGGAGGCTTTGCATAACCCAACATTCTGATATATGTTGGGTTGCGCTCCGCTTCACCCAACCTACAATTTTTTTTGCAATATTTTAGCCTTCAGTTATTGAAATGAATTTAATACTATCAATGGATTTAAGTCAATCTTTTAAAAATAATTTACTTAATTATTAAATTGATTTTTCCATAATAAAATTTGTCAGCTTTTGCCCTCTCCGTTCCACCTCTTGCTGTTTCACAACAATAAAATTCTGGCTTTCAAAAAACGGTTTAGCTGTAATACTAGCTTCTGTAAATAACCTTTCAATTCCTAAAGCTTTTGCTTTGGATTCAAGCTGCTCTAAGATTTTTTTCCCAATCCCTTTTCTTTGAAAATCTTTATGACAGTAAAAACGGTCAATATGGCCATTAGCCTCTAATTCCCCAAAACCGATAATTTTACTATTCTCCTCTGCTACATAAGTAAACTTACTTGATAAACCTTTAATCCAAAGGTCGATATCCATATTTGCTGGTGCCCAAGCATCTACTTGTTCTTGTGTGTAATCATGAATATTCACTTCATGAATAGTGTCGTAGAACAACTTCATAATTTCTTCGGTATCAGATATTTGGTATATTCTTAATCTCATTTTTTCAAAAATCAAATATAAGTCCTATAAAAATATTATCAACGCTGGCAAATATTTTGCCCTTAGAGGATGTTTGGAAAGTTGAGCGTTGCTGAATTAAAAGATGATTCTTGTGAAGTGGGCATCCTGCCCGCCCGGAAATACAAGGGACGCTCATGTTGCCCATCCCACAAAATAGTAAAAATTCCTCAGATTAAATCTCGTATAAAAAATTTATAGTACAAATATACTAATTTGCTGCTAAAATGCCTTAAAAGTCAGCTAGCCTTACTTGAGGTAGTATGAAAAAAATCTTAGACACGGACAAAAAACCCATTTTGCTGAAAGTCTCGCTGTTGCAGCCTACACCTGTAACTACTGCAATAGTGCCACTGCAACCCCAACAGGAAAAAATCATCAGTGAACGGGAGCGTTTGATCACACAAGTAGAGCGCATCAATCAGATGGCGGGAGAGTTGGAAGCCGCGATATTGGAGTTGAAAGCGATCGCTAACACACTGAATAGTCAAAAACGTTACCCACTTTTGAAGAAGGAGCTAGGTAAACAAATTTGTCAGTATTTCGCAATTAGTGTCCCTTGGGTGAAACGAAAACCTGACGAATCATTTATTTTGACGACGCGAAAAGTTGATTTATTCCGAGCCGAAAGGGAAGCCGCACTGCTAGCACAGCAACTTCGTCAGCAAACCAAAAAAAGATTAGCATCGCAGCGACACAGAAAAAACAAGAATGGGGCGGAGACTGACACAAGACACTTGTGCAAAAAGGCATTAGTCAACAAATCTTAAAATTATCAACATTCAACGGCAGTTCACGCCTGGGGTTGTAACAGTTATGCTGATTGAAGTGGCAGAAGGAACTTCTTCGTTAAAATTGCTAAATACTACACTGCCATTGCTAATCGCCACCAACTATGGTTGCAATTAGGCAAAACTGCCCTAATATTTGCACTTCCGTAAACCAGAGTGCAACATCAGGGACAATCAATCAGCGCACAGAAGAGGTAAAAAGAAGGTGTTAAAGACACTTTTAGTAATTGCCGTTGGTTTTTTACCGTCCCTGATTTCTCTGTGGGCGATCCGCAAAACCCATGCGCGATCGCGCCTACGGATGAGGCAAGCAGCCATGAATTTTTCAGTAGTGCAGGGACGGCAAAACCTTAGACCGGTTGACAGCGATCGCTATTATTTAGAAGGGGTAGGTTATTTAATTGGCGATATCAGCTGCAAATTTAATGCCCGCTCTGGTTATATGCGTTGTGCTGTCAATCCCGATGGCCCATGTAACGGTTGCCGTCACTACGAACCCAAAGGATTACCTGGTAGCGAAAAAGGGGTTTAAAAGTGCTTACTTAGGATTCAACTAAACTGATGGGGAATGATAAAATCATTACTAATTATAATAATTTGTATTTAGCAGCACTTTGAATATTTGTCTTTGCATGGTGAAATAAGAATGATTTAATAGAATTCGTGCAAAAGTATAAATCTGCGTCATTTTGTTTGTAGATTATGAACATTACTGTGAGCTTTTGCCGAATATCTAATAACTACATGATTATTTAACGATGAACAACGCGATCGCTCAGACAACAGCATTATTATCAACTTGCGCTTTGCTACTAACAGGCTGTGGTGGTGGCGGTGGCTCTGTGACAAATACTCCAAATAGTAATCCAAATAACACTACTAACACTGCCCAGACAACGACTACATCGGGGGCGATTCCTATCGGTATTGCCTTAGCACAAACCAGCAACGTAGCATTACTCGGTCAAGAGGGATTTGTGGGAGCCAGAATTGCCGAGAAGTATTTCAATAGTAAAGGTGGTATTAATGGCACTCCGATTAAATTAATAGCCCAAGATACCAGCGGTGATGAAGCTGGAGCAATTAACGCTTTTCAAACTTTAATTAACAAGGATAAAGTTGTCGGTATCGTTGGCCCTACTTTGTCACAACAAGCTTTTAGTGCTGACCCCATTGCCGAACGTGCGAAAGTTCCAGTTATTGGAGCATCAAATACCGCAAACGGAATTCCCGAAATTGGTGATTATGTAGCTCGTGTATCTGCCCCCGTTTCTATAGTTGCCCCTAATTCCGTGAAAGCTGCACTCAAGCAGAATCCTCAAATTAAAAAAGTGGCAGTTTTTTACGCCCAAAATGACGCATTTAATAAATCAGAAACGGAGATTTTTCAAAAAGCAGTTAAAGAACAAGGACTAGAATTAGTAACAGTTCAAAAGTTTCAAACTACTGATACAGACTTTCAAGCCCAAGCTACCAATGCCATTAACTTAAAACCAGATTTGGTAATTATTTCGGGGCTAGCTGCTGATGGTGGTAACTTAGTGCGGCAACTGCGGGAGTTGGGTTATAAAGGCATAATTATTGGTGGTAATGGTCTAAATACACCCAATGTTTTATCAGTTTGTAAAGCCCTTTGCGATGGTGTGTTGATTGCTCAAGCTTACAGTCCTGAATATCCTGGTGAGATTAATAAGGTATTTCGCCAAGCCTATATTGAGCAATATAAGAAAGAACCAGCCCAATTTACCGGTCAAGCTTTTGCGGCGGTGCAGGTGTATGTTGAAGCTCTTAAGGAGTTGGATAAAAAAACCAAAATCAGCACGTTACCTCTTGATAAACTGCGGACAGAATTGAACAAGCAAATACTAGCTGGAAAGTATAATACACCTTTAGGTGAGATTGCTTTTACACCAGTAGGGGATGTGATTCAAAAAGAATTTTATGTCGCCAAAATTAAGATGGATAAAGATGGGAATACCGGAAAATTTGTATTTATAAAATAGTTGCAACATGGATATCACTCTATTTCTGCAACAATTTTTGAACGGATTATCTATTGGTAGTATCTATGCAATTTTTGCATTGGGATATACCTTAGTTTATTCAATTTTGGGCATCATAAATTTAGCTCATGGCGCGATTTTTACCTTGGGTGCATATTTCACTTATGCCCTCATGGGTGGTAACTTTGGATTTAATGGCTTGCTAGCTAATGCAGCCTTGCCAATAAAATTGCCATTTGCTATAGCCTTAATTTTAGGAAGTACCTTAGCGGGATTGATTGGGGTAGTGATGGAACGGGTTGCTTTTCAACCTTTGCGCCGTCAAGGATCTGATCCCTTATTAACTGTTGTTTCCAGCTTGGGTGTAGCAGTGGTAATTGTGAACTTAATCCAGTATTTGGTAGGTGCAGAAAGTTACACATACCCCGCCGATACTTATGGGAATTTGCCACCTGCGATTAACTTTGGTAGTCCAGATAATCCAATTCCTATTCGCAGCGTTCAGATAATAATTTTTGTTGTATCTGTTGCGATTGTGGCAATTATTACCTACTTTATAAATCGAACTAAGTATGGTAAAGCAATGCAGGCGATCGCAGAAGATCCGACTACAGCTAGTTTGTTAGGCATTAATAGCGATCGCTTTATCATCCTCACATTCTTCATCAGCAGTTTCTTAGCAGGATTAGCAGGAACCTTAGTCGCCTCTAGTGTTAGTATTGCCGGCCCATATTTCGGCATCGCTTTTGGGTTGCGGGGTTTAGCGGTAATTGTCTTAGGTGGTTTAGGTAGTATTCCCGGCGCAGTTTTAGGAGGATTACTCATTGGATTAGTTGAAGCTTTTGTGCCGGCAGAATATTCCGGTTACAAAGAAGCTGTAGCCTACGGAATATTATTTATCATGTTGTTAGTTAGACCCCAAGGCTTGCTAGGTCGTCGGTTTATTCAAAAAGTTTAAAGAGACGTAGCGTGATGAAAACATACACCAAACAAAAATTAACTTTCGATCAATTTTTGGAAGAATGTCCAGAAGAAGGTTTATATGAACTTGTGGATGGGGAAATTGTAGAAGTGCGTGCAACGAGAAATCATGATGATATCGCTGATTTTATATTGTTGAGTTTCAATGATGAAATTAAACATCTAAACCTGAATTACGTAGTAAAAAACACAGCAGTTTTAAAAACCATAACTGCCAATGGAATAGAACAAGGACGCAAGCCTGATGTCAGTGTGATAGATAAAGATGTATGGCGCTCAAATCGTTCTGCTTATTCTGCACTTGAAGAACCCATCCAGCTAGCTATCGAGGTAACATCAACTAATTGGGAAGATGACTACATTGATAAATTAGATGAATATCAACGCATAGGTATTACAGAATATTGGATTGTAGATTATTTGGCAATTGGTTATAGAGAGTATTTGGAAAATCCCAAAGTTCCGACTGTATTTGTTTTTTTATTAGATGCTGAGGGTAAATATCAACGCACAGATTTTAGAGGTTCCGAACGAATTGTGTCACGAACTTTTCCTGAACTGGCGTTAACAGCAGAGCAAATATTAACAGCTTGAAGAAGAATACAGAATACAGAATACAGAATTAATTAGTTAGCTATAAGCGATACCCTGTGACTAGCAAGCTACAGACTCGACATGAATTGTAGATTATAAAATTGAAAATTTAGTGGTGACTGAAACCCTTTTACTCCTGAATTCTGGCTTCTGACTCCTGACTCCTTAATCAAAATATTTTACAATGGCTGAATTTTTCTCTACTTATGAATCACCAATAGTCTACATGGTATTGGAGGCTTTATTAGGATTATCGCTTTATTTACCACTGATGGCTGGACAATTATCTTTGGCTAGTCCTGGATTTTATGCTTTAGGTGGATATATTGCAGCGATTTTATCTACAAAAGTTTTTCCATCTAGTAATAATTTATTTCCCATTCCATTACTTTTATTAGAAATGTTGATTGCTGGTCTAATCTCCGGTATATTAGCTGTAATAGTGGGAATCCCGGCATTAAGGTTACGGGGAATTTATTTAGCGATCGCAACTATTGCTTTTGTAGAAGTTTTACGAGTTGTATCCTTAAATTTAGATATTACAGGCGGCGCTGTAGGAATTTTTGGTATTCCTCAACCATTCCAAAGCCAAATTGAATATTTGTGGATTGCTGTACCATTCTTGTTAGTTAGTATGGTATTATTTTACCGTTTAGAACGTATTCGTACAGGTAGGGCATTCATTGCTATCCGTGAAGATGAATTAGCTGCCAGTGCAATGGGAATTAACCCCACTTATTACAAAGTTTTAGCCTTTACTCTCGGAGCAATTCTTGCCGGAATGGTAGGTGTCATCAGCGCTCATTTTCTCAATACCTGGAATGCTCGACAAGGTACTTTTGATGCTAGTATCACTTATTTGACGATTGTGTTGATTGGTGGCTCTAGAACTTTTTTAGGTTCGGTTGTCGGTGCTATTGTCTTGAAAGTTTTATTAGAAATTGTTTTACGAAGAATCGCCGATATAGCAGGATTACCTAATTGGTTATCCCAGTTTTTAAGAGATGGTAGATTAATTATCTATGGTATATTAATAGTTTTAGGAACTATATTTTTCCCCCAAGGGTTTGTAACTCCAGATATTTTAAAAAAGTGTAAAAACCTATTAATAAAATCAATTTCAAAGACATCCAAGCAGACAAGATAACAAATAACCAATGAAAAATGACAAGTGACAAATGACAAATAACATTGTTTTAGAAGCCAAATCACTAACTCGCCGTTTTGGGGGTTTAGTGGCGGTGAATAATGTATCTTTTACAGTCAATCAACATGAGATTTTTGGATTAATTGGCCCTAACGGCGCTGGGAAAACAACACTGTTTAATTTGATTACAGCTTTTATTCCCCTTTCTAGTGGAGAGTTGCGCTATCAAGGTGCTAATATTTCTCAATTACGTCCCCATCAAATTGCCGGTTTAGGTATTGCTCGGACTTTTCAAAATATTCGCTTATTTGGTGAATTGTCAGCGCTAGAAAATGTAATAATTGCCCGACATTTAGATAATAAAAGCAATCTATTAACAGGAGTTTTGGGATTACCACCAGCGCGTCGGGAAGAGAAAAAAAGCAGGCGAAAAGCTTTACAATTATTAGAAATGGTGGGATTGAGCGATCGCGCTGACGAAAAAGCCAAAAACTTCGCTTATGGGGATCAGCGTCGCTTAGAAATTGCCCGCGCTTTAGCCTTAGAACCGCAAATCTTACTCCTCGACGAACCTGCGGCGGGGATGAATCCCAACGAAAAGCAGCAACTGAGTGAATTTATCCGTAGTCTGCGAGAACAGTTTAATTTGACAATTGTCCTGATTGAACACCATGTACCCTTAGTTATGGGTTTGTGCGATCGCATTGCCGTGTTAGATTTTGGGCAGTTGATTGCCTTGGGTGAACCAGCTGTAGTTAGAAACGATCCGGCTGTAATTGAAGCTTATTTAGGAAATGAATGATAACTAACCAAAGAATTACAGAATCTGTTGCAATTCCTCAATAGTATTTGCAGTGACAATATTCCGTAAAATTGTTTTCAAACGCTCTAAATCCTGAATCTGGTTAATTTCTGGCATCAATTGTAAGCCGCGATCGCTAAATTTCAACTCTAAATTAATTTCAATCGCAGAAAGTATTCCTCGTAGTTCCCCGCTTGCTTTCCCGCGTTCTTCTCCACGCGCTTCCCCGCGTGCTTCCCCTTCGCGTAAAATTTCCTGATACCAAGGTGACTCACGTAATACAGACATATCCCACCTCATGATTTCTTGAACGAGCGTGTTCTCTAAAACAAACGTAGCAAAAAAAGCTAGAACTGTTTCCAGTTGGTTTAGTTGTTCATCAGCACGGAGGATTTGCAATGCTTCTCTAATAATAGATTCATTTTCACCACCTTTGAGAATGGGTACAAATGGTAGTAAGGATGGTAAAGGTTGTTGAAAAGCAATATTGACATCAATTTCCCACAGATTAATTACTCGATAATCTTGTATCGCCCTTAATCCTGCAATATTTGATGTAAAGCTTGTGGGTATTTCGTTGTTACCAGTTTTAAGAATATTGATCAGGACGGGATATGTTGGTAAGTTATATTTTTCTTCTGCAAGTGCAGCATAAGCACGCATCCGACGTGGCATTTGGGATTGATAGCGTAATTGCAATTCGTTGAGAAGCAAAAATTCTCCGTGTTGGGGACTACTAACACGGATTAAAACATCACTTTCCCGGCTAATCCACTGAAATTCACTATTTAGAATTTCCCCAGCAACAATATCAGGAATCTGCGTTACCCATCTTACCCAGTTATTGGGTGCGAGACTGATTAATTTTTTGGTACTGACATCAGCAGGCTTCGTCATTCAGGTATAGATGCACTCAGTAAGTGAGATTTATGGTAACTTGAAATTTAGCATTACACGCAAAAAATGTTTATCAAAGCGCATCAGTGAAATTTAAGCAGACAAAATTTTTATAAAATCTTCTAAAGAATTTACTGCGATCGCGCTATCCATTAAAATTTCTAATTGCTCCACACTTTCACCCTCAAGCCTTGCTTCTACCTCATGAGAAATTTCGCCAAAGCGTTGTTCCAATACTCGGATTAACTGCCGTCGCGCACCCTCTTGAATACCTCTTTGCTCAATCTCGTGATACCAAGGCGATTCTCGCAATACTGCCATATCCCACCTCATGATTTGCTGCACTAAAGGTGTGTCTAAAACAAAGCTAGCAAAAAACGCCAGCAATGATTCTAATTCGTTCAACTGTTTATCTGTTCGTAGCGCCTGTAGTGCGCGTTGCACAACTGATACCTCTCCCCCTCCTCGCAGGATTGGCACAAAGGGTAACAACGATGGTAGTGGTTGCTGAAACACTATTTCGGCATCGATTTCCCACAAATTAATCACGCGATAATCTTGGATGGCACGTAATCCCAAAAATTCCTGTTCGTAACTATTGACAATAGTTAAGGTGGATGGGGGCGGTAAAATGTTGATTAGTACTGGGTAAGTTGGCAATCGGTAGCGTTCTTGTGCTAGAGCAGCATAGGCTCTCATCCTTAGAGGCATCTGTGCTGTATAACGCAGTTGTAGTTCATTTAATACGAGAAAATCTCCGTCAGTGGCACTATATGCCTTCACTAAAACATCTGTCTCCCGGCTAATCCAGTGAAATTCAGAACCGAGAATTTCTTTCGCCACAACTTCAGAACGCTGTGTCACCCACTGTACCCAAGCATCGGGAGCTAAATTAATTAGTCGCTTGCTACCAATATCTGCTGCTTTTGCCACAGGACGCTTAATATATTTATCAGTAATTAATCGTACATTATAAAGATTGCAGTATTCTGGCGTTGGTTTTTAAGTTTAAGCAATGTCTACGATAGGGTACACTGATGCACTCTTTTAAGAAATCTATGATTGATGTATGTTAGGTTTTGAATCAATATTTCTGGATGTAAACCGCCGATGAAAGCCGATAGTAGACCAAACTATACAATTTTAGAAGTTCAAGAGCTTGATGTTAATTATGGCGGTATCCAAGCTCTAAAAAAGATTAATTTAATTATTCAAAAAGGCGAGGTAGTTACTCTAATTGGTGCTAATGGTGCTGGTAAAACTACTACACTCCGCGCCATATCTAAAGTAGTTAATTCTAAGAGTGGCGTAATTTTATATAATGGACATAATATTACCCGCCGCCAAACTCACGAGGTTGTACAACTTGGTATTGCCCATTGTCCTGAAGGACGTAGAGTATTAGCGCGGCAAACAGTATTTGACAATTTACTTTTGGGTGCTTATATTCGCTCCAACCAAGCTGAGATAAAAGCAGATATTCAGCGCCAATTTGAGCTATTTCCCCGCTTGTCACAAAGACGCAATCAACTAGCAGGAACCCTCAGTGGTGGCGAACAACAAATGTTAGCGATCGCACGCGCTGTCATGAGTAAACCACAACTTTTACTGTTAGACGAGCCTAGCTTAGGTTTAGCACCTGCGATCGTCCGGGAAATCTTCTCGATTATTGAAAATCTCCGTGCTACAGGCGTGACTATTTTGTTAGTTGAACAAAACGCTAATCTGGCGCTGCAAATTGCCGATCGCGGTTATGTTTTAGAAGCTGGTTCTATTACTTTAACAGGCGCAGCATCAGAATTAATTAGTGATGAGCGAGTTAAAAAAGCTTATTTAGGGTAATTAATTAAATGAAACTTTTGGAGATACAAAAAGATGATAAAATCACTAACTAAAACCTTTACTTTAGAAGAATTTTTAAAGCTTCCAGAAACAAAGCCTAGCTCAGAATACATCAACGGTCAAATTATTCAAAAGCCAATGCCTCAAGGAAAACATAGTATTCTTCAGGGTGAACTAGTCAGTAATATCAATTCTGTAACCAAACCTCAAAAAATTGCCCTTGCATTTCCAGAATTGCGATGTACTTTTGGCGGACGTTCAATTGTCCCTGATATAGCTGTGTTTGCTTGGGAACGGATTTTATTAGACGAGCGTGGAGAAGTGGTAAATGTCTTTAAGACATCTCCAGACTGGACGATTGAGATTCTTTCACCCGATCAAAGCCAGACTAAAGTAACTGGAAATATTCTACATTGTTTAAAACATGGTAGTCGCTTCGGTTGGCTAATTGATCCAGATGAGCATTCTGTTTTAGTTTATCCACCAAAGCAGCAACCAGAACTTTTACAAGAAGAACAAGAAATATTACCAGTTCCAGATTTAGTGAACGGCTTTCAATTAACTGTAGGGCAATTATTTGGATGGTTAAAGTTATAAGCAATTGTAGAAATTCATATTTATCTTAATCTTATTGGATTTGTGAGAATTGCAACCCAGAGATCCCCGACTTCTTTAAGAAGTCGGGGATTTTGTTTCTGCGCGTTTGATTCAGGATTGCTATACCAATTGTGATGAATAAAACTACACTAACGCCGCTTATAACTTTTCCAAATAATTTATATTATTAATAATTATTACGATTTTTGTCTTATATTAATATTTGCAGCCCTCCTTGCAGATATCTATATATTTGTTTAGCGGCGAATTCTATTCACCGGAATCATTAAACCCATGAGTCAAATAGTCTGGATAGCAAGACACGCTAACCGCCTCGATTTCGTAAACCCCGATTGGTTTCTCACCGCCGAACGACGCTACGATCCACCTTTGTCTGATGATGGTATGGTACAGGCACAGCAGTTAGCTAGACGATTGAAAAAAGAAAATATTGGTCATATTTTTGCTTCCCCTTTCCTGCGAACCGTACAAACGGCAAACGCAGTTGCAGAATTGCTCAACTTGCCGATTAAATTGGAAACAGGTTTGAGTGAATGGCTAAATCCAGCTTGGATGACAGAAGAACCCGAAAGACTTTCAGCTCCAGCATTAGCAAAATTATTCCCCAGAATTGACACCAGCTATACCTCGCGCATCGCCGCCAAATATCCTGAAACTCACGAAAAAGTACGAGAACGTTCTGGGCAAACTGCCAGATGTTTAGCTACTGAGTTCTTCCCAGAGGATATCCTGCTAGTGGCACACGGTGCATCTGTGTTGGGGGGAGCAATGGGGCTGGTGGGGGAAATTGCCAAAACAGAAGTCAAGGCTTCTTTATGTTCATTGGTAAAAGTAGTACGCGAAGATCCAGAATGGTTATTAGAACTAACGGGAGATACTTCCCATTTAACCCACATAGAAGAAGTTATTCGATTTGCTTAAACCTCTGATAGAGATTTGTGTTCATAGGTTCTGCTAGGTTGGGTATATCCTACAAATAAAGTCATTAATCCGCAAATAAGTTCTATGACATTGTTACTAGCAGGAGACATCGGCGGTACGAAAACTATTCTGCGATTGGTTGAAACATCAGATTCACCAGCTTTACATACTATTTATCAGGAAAGTTATCACAGTGCTGATTTTCCCGATTTAGTACCCATAGTGCAGCAGTTTTTAATCAAAGCTAATACACCAATACCAGAAAAGGCTTGTTTTGCGATCGCAGGGCCTATTGTCAAAAATACTGCCAAACTTACCAATTTAGCCTGGTACCTAGATACCGAACGTTTAGAAGAAGAATTGGGTATCCCACATATTTCTTTAATTAACGACTTCGCCGCCGTTGGCTATGGCATTTCAGGTTTACAAAAACAAGACTTGCACCCGTTGCAAGTTGGGAAACCTCAACCCGAAACCCCGATTGGAATTATTGGTGCTGGTACTGGTTTAGGGCAAGGATTTTTAATTAAGCAGGGAAACAACTATCAAGTTTTTCCTTCAGAAGGTGGACACGCTGACTTCGCGCCTCGGAACGAAATCGAGTTTCAACTGTTGAGATACCTGTTGGGTAAACATGATATCCAGCGCGTTTCTGTGGAACGGGTGGTTTCTGGAATGGGAATTGTGGCGATTTATCAATTTTTGCGCGATCGCAAATTTGCCACCGAATCACCAGATATCGCCCAAATCGTTAGAACTTGGGAACAAGAAGCCGGACAAGAAGAGAAAAGTGTCGATCCCGGTGCTGCTATTGGTGCAGCTGCACTAGAAAAACGCGATCGCCTTTCCGAACAAACCTTGCAATTATTTATAGAAGCTTATGGTGCAGAAGCCGGCAATCTCGCCCTTAAACTCCTACCTTATGGTGGCTTATACATTGCTGGTGGGATTGCTCCCAAAATTCTCCCCTTAATTCAAAATAGCGGTTTCTTGTTAAACTTCACCCAAAAAGGCAGAATGCGCCCCCTCCTCGAAGAAATACCTGTGTATATTATCCTCAACCCGCAAGTGGGGCTAATAGGTGCTGCTTTATGTGCTGCTAGGTTATAACAGCTAGCATCATCAGTGAGATTAGCATCTCAAAAGGTAAAACTTATGACAGTTAAAAGTCTGTTGCCATTAATCGCCGCCACCTTTATCTGTGGTGGTTCTATTCTCGTGGAAGCGCGTCAACCTAAACCTCCGGTGGTTGTTGTCAAACCAGCCGTCCCTAAAATCGTGCAGCCACAATGGAAGGTATACACCGCTCCAGATGGTCGCTTTACTATTTTGATGCCGGGAAGACCCAACAGAAATACCGAATTCCAAAAAACTTATATGGGGGAAATTGCCTTAGAAATATTTGCCGCACAACCGCCAAAACAGGAAGTAGCATACATAGTTGTTTACAACGATTTTCCTTATAGTTATGGTAAAATAACTGACCCACAAGCTGTACTGAATAATGCACGAGATATGGCTTTAAAGACTACGAAAAGCAATTTAATTAGTCAAAGAAATATTCGTAGTTATAATAATCATCCTGGCAAAGAAATTGAGTACATCAATTCTGGAGGAAAAATCACTAAAAGTAGAATGTATGTTGCCGAAGGAAGGTTATATCAAGTAATGGCAATAACTACAAAAAAACAGCAGAAGACATTAGCTAAAACTATTACTGGGTATTTAAATTCCTTCAATTTAGTTTTGAAAAAGTGACTTGAAGAAGAATTCAGAAGCCAGAATTCCGAAGTCAGAATCAAGACGCGACGCTCGTTCCTCTCTACGAGACGCTGTGCGAACGCTAACGGTGCGCTATCAGTCGTGGGTCTGAATCCCCGACTGATTGAAGACTACGAGGTCTTAAACCCCTAGATTCAGACGCTCCAGGATGAGCTAACGCTGCGCTATCCACCAGCGATGCACTGAGTTTCGGCTACGCTCAACTACCGCCGGTCGTTGTGTCGCACAAAATACCCAACTGAATTCTGACTCCTGACTCCTGAATTCTGTTTCGATAAAAAATCTTGGATTTTCGCTAATAAAATTTTTCCATTGACTCCTAAATTCTGCTCTATTTTAATTATTTAATTTTTTAGCTCATTTTATACAATTTATACGCTACTCAACCGCTTACTCAAACATGATTTCTAACGCTAGGATGTCATGATAAAAATTGTTAGCAAAATTACACGCAACCAAGTGAAATAAATGGCTGATATTATTGATCGTGCCGTTAACGCTGGTTCTTTTAGCACCCTAGTTGATGCAATCAAGGCTGCCAATCTCATAGATACTCTCAAAGGGGTTGACTCGTTTATCGCCTCTGCATCTACAGATCAAGCATTCGCAAAGCTTCCAGCCGGTACTGTAGAGACATTGCTTGAAAATATTAATAAGATCCAGGAACTCCTGACGTATCACGTCGTTTCCGGTAAGGTGATGCCCATAAAGCCGATTGAAGGTTCAAGTTTTAAAATTGACCCTTTCAATAGTTTCAATGCAGATTATAATTCACAGTTTCAAAATCCGATGCTGCTGATGATAACTGTGTCATCCACATCATTGTTGATTCCTCGATAAATATATAGATAGATAGCGAATCAATACGGTTCAGTTAAGAGAAGAGACGCGATAAATCGCTGTCTCTACAAAGGAATGCCATTTATCGTGTCTTTGTGATCTATAACTTTCATCAAAAAACTTTATCCGAACCGTATTGGATGGCGAATAACATCTGTGAGGTAGAAACTATTTATAGTCATTACCTCATTACTATCTATATATATTTTAAGTAGCTCAAATTTTCTTAGATAATTAGACCTCTATCCTAAGCTCGACTTTATCCAAAATTAAGAGGTTGTTTGAAAAGTGGTTGACTGTGATTTTAGGCACTAACTGATCCCCCCTAGCCTCCCTTAAAAAGGGGGAAACCGGAATCAAAGTCCCCCTTTTTAAGGGGGATTTAGGGGGATCTATAATGTTTTGTTACCGAGAAGAAAACTTTTCAAACATCCTCTAAGAACTTGGCTTTCTTTATTCGGCAAAAACCCTGGCTTTTTGGCAAATACTTTTTCTATATCACTGATTATCGATCAAGTCCAAAAACTAAAACTAGCTTCCTACAAAGGTTTAATGGTCAGGTTTTGGGTTTCGTAAAAATGGATAAAGTCGAGCTAAGAGGATGTTTGAAAAGTCTTCTTGTCAGCATCAAATAGTTTTAGATCCCCCTAAATCCCCCTTGTAAAGGGGGACTTTGATTCCGATCCCCTCTTTTTTAAGGGGGGTTAGGGGGATCAATAAGCACCTAAAATCGCAGCCAACCACTTTTCAAACAACCTCTAAAAAGAGAGAGGCTTTGAATTACCTGTAAGGAAACATGGAGAGCTATATTTCACTCTTTTAAAGTTGTTTCACTTAGGCAATACCACTTGGTTAAGAATATTAGTAGGTTGGTTTTTGTTCCTAAACTCAACCTAAATATTTTACTTTCTAGGTTTAACCAAGAAGTATTACAGTATTATTTATCTTCAAATTTGCCTGATAAATAAAAACAATATCAGCTAAATAAATCCAAAAATCAAGTGTTTGCAAATGAATCATTTATTAACGAGACAAAATAATTTTATTACTGGCTCTAGCCAGAATAATATATCTACAGAAATAAGTCAATCTATGAAGGAAAAGTATACTTGTCTTTGCTGTTCAAATGCTTTACTACGTCACGTTAATTCAGGGGGAGCTTACTGGCGTTGTAGCTCCTGCTATCAAGCAATGCCAGTGTAGAAAACAGAATCAATAATGTCCTTAATCAAGTTAAATCAATCATTGGTATCTCTCATGAATTTATTTCAATCTAATCAATCAGAGTTTGCCTGGTGGGTAGAAATTAATACTGCTGTTCCACGCTGTACTTATTACTTTGGCCCTTTTGATAGTGAAAAAGAGGCACAACTTTATAGAAGCGGCTATGTTGAAGACTTATATCAGGAAGAAGCCAGAGACATCATTGCGCTAGTCAAGCAATGTCAGCCTGATGATTTGACGATTTTTCATGAGAAAGCAGAAGTCCAAATATCTAGTTTTTGAAGCCCATCTCGCAGATATTTTGCTAAAAGGGGTTTTTCAATAATATAACTGGTTGCATAATTTTGAGGTATAAGCTCTACTACTTGCTTAAGCAAGTTTAGGAAGTCTTCTGCTTGTTCACTTAATGCAGTTCTACCAAGCCACATCAAAGCTATTACCTCTACTTTTTCTTCTTCGGAGAATTCATGAATATATTTTTGCAGGATATTTATTGAACATCTCCCTGTAATATTTAAATCCTCTAAATAATAAGACAATTTATCTATAAATGTTTCTGGTTGGTTTGTTCTCCCATAACCCATTGTTCCATAGATTAATTCAGCCATCTCAATAATTTTATATATTTTGTTAATTGACAATAAACTCATATTTTTTATTAGAATTGGAGTCAATAAGAAAAAATGTAACAATAGAAAAAAATTAGCAATTTATGTTGCCAAAACCTTATGGATACATAGAGAGATTGAGATGATATCTATATAGTGCAACTATGAACCATAATCAAGTAAGTAATTGCTAAATAACTCTTCAACTTCTACTTAAGCATTACAGATAAGTATTTGAATTCAGGTATTACCGAAAGCTTGAAATGTATAAGATAAGTGTATAACGTTTGATTTCGACGCAAAACTTTAAAAAGCTGAGAGTATCTCTGGGGTTTTGTATAACTTTAAACGAATAGAATGGTAGTATCACACAAAATCTATATAATTGCAGATATTAATAAAAGTTAAAGTCAATGATTTGAACATCAGAGTTTTTGTCTATGGTCAAGCGATCGCTCCAAGCATCACTCATCGGTATTGAACAGGCTAAAAGAGCATTTGCTCTCAAGGGGTGGACTCAAGACAATTTGTCAGCCGAAGTTAACCTCAAGACTAGACAACCGATTTGGCGATTTTTTAGTGGTCGTCCAGTTGAGCGTCATACTTTTATTGAAATTTGTTCTGTATTAGAACTGAATTGGCGGGAGATTGCTAGCAATCCACCGGCAGAATTCATGGAACTAGAAGAATACGGCCGGCCCCCCGTGCTGGATATTGATGGCTTGGTGGAAAAAGTGCGATCGCAACGCTTCGACAAAATTCAAGACCAGTGTGGGATTTTGCAGTTATTGGATATCAGCCGTCCCGTTGCGATCGATGACATATATATAGACGTGAATATTTTGGAGGAGATTGCCAGTCAACAGTGGTTAGAAATCACTGCGCTGCAAAACCTAGATCCCAAACAATTTGACCGTTTTGGCTTAGGTGAGGCCGATCAAAACCAGATACCTGGTACACAGGCAGTTGAAACATACTCTAAGCTCAGGGTACTAGGCAAACCTGGGGTAGGTAAAACCACCTTTTTACAATATCTCGCCATTCAATGTAACCAAGGCACATTTGCAGGGAACTTAGTTCCGATCTTCATTACCCTGAGAAATTTTGCTGAAGAATCTAAAGTCACCAACGAGTTCAGCCTATTAAAATACATCCGCCAGGAGTTCCTCACATCTGGAGTTTCCGATTCCTCTGCTATAGAAACTTTACTTAGTGCAGGCAGAGTCTTAATTTTGCTTGACGGTATGGATGAAATTCTTAACCAACAAAGCAATACTGTCTTAAGCGAAATTCGCAGGTTTTCAGAAAAATATCACAAAAATCAGTTTGTGGCAGCCTGTCGAACAGCATCTCAAAAACTCAGACTCCGAGGCTTTACCGATGTTGAGATTGCACCGTTTACCTCAGAACAAATCATCGCCTTTGCTCAAAAATGGTTTGTGGCCTTTACCAAAACCAACATTCAAGACGGTCAAGCGCTGTCCGTTCAGTTTGTTGAGAAGTTGGACTTAGATGAAAACTGGCAATTTCGCCAACTCGTAGTTACACCCCTATTTCTGCATCTTGCTTGCTGGGTGTTTCACGGTCAAGAAAAATTTCCGACTAAGCGGACTGACTTTTATAAGCAAGGTTTAGACCTTCTATTGGGCAAATGGGATGAAGCCAGAGGTATTGAACGTGATGAAGTTTACCGAGGGTTTTTATTACCACAAAAGCTCAAGTTATTGAGTCAGATTGCAGCAGCGACATTTGAGCAAGGTCAGTACTTTTTTGAGCAACGCATCGTTGAGCAATACATTGGTGACTATATTCAGAATCTGACCAAAGCGCCAATGGATGCCGAAGAACTGCAAATAGAAAGCGAAGCAGCACTGAAAGCAATCGAGGCTCAACATGGGCTACTAGCAGAACGGGCGCGGGGAATTTTTTCCTTCTCCTATCTGGCGTTTCAAGAATACTTTACAGCAAGAAAAATCGTTGCCAGCCATAATCTAGAGGCATTTGGGGAAGCTTTAGAAGGATTAGTTAGTCACATTACAGACCCGCACTGGCACGAAATTTTCTTGTTAACAGCTACCATGCTCCGAAGTGCAGACTCTTTAGTACAGTTGATGAAGCAACAGATTGATGCACTGGTTGGCCAAGACCCTTATTTACAAGAATTTTTGACCTGGGCGAGCCAAAAATCTCGTACTATTCCCAGCCAAGCAAAAGAGGCAACAACTCGAGCCTTTTACCTTGCCTTAAGTCGGACTCCTCACATAGCTTCTCACTTTGCCCTAGCCAGCAGCCTCGACCAGGGAATGTTTCTGGATACGGCTTTAGATGACCTACTGCTCGAATGTGCAATTGATGGGAGCCAGGACTTTGCCCACATCCACGCCTGTGGAGATGCTCTCTCAAACATTTTGGGTATAGTTCTGGATGTTGGACTTCATAAATCCCTACAACAACTCTCTGACCAATTGCCAAGTTCTCGTCAAAATCAAGAACGGCTTAGGCTATGGGGGCAGACAAACTATGCAGCCTGGGCTGAACAGTTAAAGATGAAGGTCATTAATTATCGCAACATTAACCACCAGTGGCAGTTTAGCACCGAACAACAACAAGTTTTGCAACGATACTACGATGCCAATAAGTTACTACTCGATTGTCTGCATAGCAATTGTGAAGTGACGGCTGCTATCAGGCGAGAAATTGAAGCCACCTTATTGTTACCTCAAAAGGAACTTGAGGACAGGGAATGGCAATAATCCTTTTGGTTAATTACGCAAATAGGTAGTTGCCAAATTAGTTTTCATTACGTTTTGTGTCATAGTCAATCAACTAATTTAGTAAATCAAACAACACTTTGCCATATTACAGAAAGTTTTTCATTTAATTTCTAGCAAAAATCCTTCTTTCGGTACTTTTCTTTGTAACCACTCTTCTCCTGAAACAGAAGCTGCGCGTAGCTTACTTAGATTGGTACGGAAACGTTTCCAATGAATGCGCCTTTTGACCAAATCAACTTGAGACACGATAGGGTCTCTAAGAGTTGCCCAGTAGAATTTCGCATCTCTACTTACTCATTTTCAACCCACTTTGCACTTAGAGCTTTAATGGCAGGTCTTGTTATGAATTTAATCAATGGCTTTTGCTTGACAGATGGGATACTCAAAGGTGTAGAAGTACTCGTTGTAGACAACGATCGCGATAGTAGAGATTTGTACGCATTTTTACTCAAAGACCAGAGTGCAAATGTGATTACTGCTGGTTCAGTAAAAGAAGCTTTAGAAATCCTGAGTTGGTTCACGCCCAACATCCTTGTCTGTGAAATTAGGTTTTTGGGTGAAAGTATTTATACATTGCTAAATACATTGAGTGCTATGGAAGCAGACAATGGAAAGCATATCCCAATTATTGTGACTTCAACATCTACCACAGGTACTCATGACCTAATTCCAAATGTGGAGTTTGAAAAATATTTACTTAAACCATTCGACCTTGACAAATTTGTTTCTATGATTAGAAATCAAGTACAGGAAGATGTGTCACAAAACTTTTGCCCCGATGTATTAGTTTTACACTAGTAGTTCGCCAAGTGAACTTGGCGGGGTAAAGGGTAAAGGGGAAGGGGGAAAGGTTTCAAATCCCTTACCCCTTACCCCTTCCCCTTTACCCAGCCATCACGCAGCATTTTTGGGTTGGCAGACTACTAGTACACTGTAGCGGAAGCGTATTGCCCGATTACTAAGCACTTCTCAAAGCCACAATTGGGTCGAGTTTAGCAGCGCGACGTGCAGGAACAACACCAAAGAATAAACCAATACCACCAGAGACACCAACTGCCATAGTAATTGCTACAGGAGAAAGACTTGCTTCTAAGGGAGTTAAGGCTCCCACTAATAGAATGCCACTGATACCAACCGCAGTCCCAACTAAACCACCAGCTGCGGAAACTATTACTGCTTCAATAATGAACTGTAGCAAAATATCTTGCTCAGTTGCCCCGATCGCTTTTCTCAATCCGATTTCTTGGGTGCGTTCGGTGACGGAAACTAGCATTATATTCATAATGCCAATGCCGCCGACAAACAAAGATATCCCTGCGATCGCTGCTAGCATAATTGTCAATGCACCTGTGATTTGACCAACAGTTTGCAAAGCATCCTTTTGAGAGCGGATAGTAAAGTCATCTTCACCATTAATTTTGTGCCGTAGACGCAGCAAATTAGCAATTTGAAATTCTGCTGCATCCACGCTCTCTGAATCACGAGCGGCAGCAACGAGATAATCTAAAGCAATGCCATAAGGAGAATTCTTTCCCACAAGTCGGTTGGCTGAGGTTGTGATTGGTATGAGCGCTGCATCATCATAATCTGCTCCCACGCTGGAACCTTTGGCTATTAATATCCCAATCACTTGAAAGCTAGTATTTCCAATTCGCAATTGCTGACCGATAGCATTACTATTACCGAATAGTTTTTCTGCCAAGTCTCCACCTAAGACAACGACTTGGTTACTTCGCTTCATGTCTACCTCGCTAAAAAATCTGCCTTTAGCAGTTTCAAAATCCCGCACTGATAAGAAGCTGGGAGTTGTACCAATGATGTTGACATCAGTGTTTCGGTTGCTATATGTAACTACCTGTCTCCTGTTTAACTCTGGCGCAACTCCTACTACTGTTGGTACTTGAGAAGCGATCGCATCGGCATCTTGTAACACCAGAGTTTTTGGCACTTCAAAGGAGATACGCTGAGTTTCTCGATTACCTGGCAGTATAAACAGCACATTTGGCCCTAATGACTCTAGCTGTTTATTCACATATTTTTGCCCACCTTCGCCAATGCCAATCATGGCAATTACTGAGGCATTACCAATAACGATACCCAACATCGTCAGGGCACTACGCAGCTTATTTGACAGCAGGGTTTTACCCGCCATTTGGACACTTTCTAAAAAATTCATGTCTTAATAATTACGAATTACTCTTTTCTTTCGCCTTCTCGATTTTGTAGTCTTTGGGTGGATTAACAAAAACGCGATCGCCTTCTTTAACTCCCCCTAATATCTGAGTTTGGTCTTGAATCTGTGCCCCAACTGTAATTTCGCGGAACTGGGGTTTATTCTTTGCATCTGGTACAAGTACGCCAGTTTGACCCTTTTCAGTGACAATTGACACCGTTGGTAGCACCAAAGCATTATTGACGCGATCGCCTAAAAAAGTCAGATCCACATTTAAGCCAGAACGCAGTTTATCTGTACCAGTATCAAGAGCAACCCGCACCTGGAAGGATGTCACCCCTTGTTCCACCACTGCTTCGGGGGCAATTAAGCGCACATGACCTTTAAAAACTTGATCAGGATAAGCATCAGCGACAATTTCCACCTGCTGTCCCGGTTTAATTCTGCCAATATCGGCTTCAGGAACTTGAGCTAATATTTCTAACCCACGTGCTACGGCAACAATTGAACTAGAAGTTGCCGATGCGCTAGTAGAAGCAGAAGTGGTGGGTGTCACAAAAGCACCAGGTTCGGCATACTTTTGGGTAACAATTCCCGAAAGCGGAGCGCGAATAATTGTATCTTCCAACTGCACTTGCACACCTTTCAATTGAGCTTCAGCACTGGCTACAGCCGCTTGGCGCTGGACAATTTCCTCAGAACGAGTACCATCTTCTAACAGTACCAATGCTGCCCGTGCTTCATTAACAGCTGCTTGACGTTGGTCGATTTCCTCAGTCCGAGTCCCACTTTGGACTAACGACAATCGTTTTTTAGCTTCTTCTAAACTGGCTCTAGCACTCTTGTCTTCGCTGATGGCTTGATCGAGTAATTGTTTTTTCTCTGCTCCCTCTTTATATAGGTATTGGTAGCGCTTTACCTGTTCGCTGGTGTAATTCACCTTTGCTTGAGCCGCATCCACTTGGGATTGAGATTGAGCAATCTCTTGGGGACGATTACCAGCCCTAGCTTGGGCTAACTGGGCTTGAGCTTGTGCTAACCGCGCTTTTGCTTGAGCGATTTCTTGAGGACGACTACCAGCAAGGGCTTCGGCTAATTGTGCTTGACTTTGGGCTAAGTTAGCACGATACTGACTCCTTTGAGCCTCAATACCTGCGCTATCCATGCGGGCGAGAATTTGCCCTTGTTGAATGCGATCGCCTTGTTGTACATATAATTGCGATAGCACACCGGGGTTCTTCGGACTAATATTTACGCTCTGAATCGGTACGACTTTACCGCTAGCTGTAATTCTCAATGTGACGTTTTTCGCCGCCACTGGCACAGTTAATTGAGCAATATCTTCTTTTTTCCCTTGATTCATCAGGGTGTAGGTTGTGATAGTACCAACAACCAAAACACCCCCTGTTATCAGCCCCATCAACCAGCGAAATGGATACTTAACTTTGCCAATAACAGGAATTTCTATGTGCGTAGCCATATCTAAAAGCCTAATTAATCTTGCTTTATGGGAGTAGCCTGTAGTTAAAGGGCGAGTACAGGAATGGGGAATTGTTAAAATTTTTCGATTAAATCTTTATTAATAAGCTAACAACTAGACGCATAATTAGCTTTATAGTTGCTTAATATTACTTCATGATAGGTGTTACATGTCTGTATGCCTTCACCTGAATGGGTGACTTTATACCATTTCTGTTTAAAATAGGTTGAGTGGAGTGGAGCGTAACCCAACATATATCAGAAGAGCGATCGCAACCAACTGCTACTAGAAACGGAAATGAGTTGAGCGAACAACACCCTGATGTCAAACAATTATGAGAAATAAACGCAGTTAATGCCAAGTTATAGGACGTTTGCCTTTGCTACGCTTACCTTTTATCAAGTTAAAGTGGCATCAGGTGTGTTGGAGATAAATATTCCTAAATGCATGTTACAACTTCTTACTTTTTGGTGGTAAAAAGCTAAAAAAATCTAATTATTATACTCATGTGAGCATTATTTTAATGCTTGTTAGGAGTATGAGTATGATTGCTAGTACCCTGCTGGAAGAAATAGAAAAGTATATCCCTATTGTGGGAGATATAAATATTAAGAGTCCATTTGCATACCAAGTAACTCGTGGGGCGGTTGAGGTAGTTAACACAGTCCAGATGGCAGTAGCAGAAGCTTATATCAACGGATTAGAAGTTCCTGATCCCGTTCTAGAATCGCTTTTTGATACCTGTATGCCAATTTTCTTTCAGTATTTCCCATCCCTACTAGCACCGTATGAATGGGTAGGGAAGGGGGTTAGGGGGTTAGGTTTTTAGTGGACTTTTCCACATAACGTGAAAAGTCAGGGCAAGGAACAGACTTTTTTTCTGAGCCATCTGTCAATCAAAATATCAGACGGATGTCTTTGCTTTTGCCTTGAACACTGGGTTTTGAAAGTTGCGGTTTCTGGCGCGAGCAATAAGTTCTGGTTCAGAAGGCACTCTAACCTTTGACGCTAGCTTCAAGAACTCAAGGATTTTAATGAACCAAAATGTTGGGTCTGGAAGATAGGCAACCCGGCCTTCTCGCACAGTTATGCCATGCCGAGCTGACCCCTGGAATGCATGATGAAGATTATGCCAGCCTTCACCCAAGGTTAGAAATGCTACGAGCCAATGGTTCCGACTGTAATCATTAGTTTTGAACGGTTGCTCGCCCAGTATGTGGCTGAGTGAATTGACGGTGGCGACACAGTGGAAGAGGACAGTCGTGCTGAGGAAAAAAGCGCCGAGATATTCAACTCCACCAATGTAGTATGAGAACGCACCAAGAGCAAAGGTGGGAATGAAGTGCAAACGATCAACAATCTTCAAAACCACATTACTCTCAACATCAGTGGGAAGTTTCGAGGGAAAAAACTGTGGGGAGAATAGCCATCCAGCTTGAGACCACCAGAATCCTTTGATCCCCTTGAAAGGCATATAGGGAGAATGAGGATCTTTTTCATGATCTGAGCTTTGATGATGCTCCATGTGGTGAGCTTTCCACCAACTTGGCCCCATCTGTCCGGCTGAAGCAGCCACGATGCTTCCAACGCATAGAACTGAGCTTGGAGCCTGGTAGCTATTGTGGGTGAGTAGCCTATGATAGATGCCAGTAGTTGCAAGCATTCGTATTACATATAACAACACGGCCCACAAAACAGCACCCCACGATAAGCCAGTAACAATAATCAGTAATGATCCTAAATGACTCACCACGATCAAAGTAGGGCCTAGTATGTAAGAAATAATCGTGAGATGAGAGTACTGCTTCATTAATCTTCTAATGTCCTTAAGCTTCAAAATAAAAATGCACCACATTTTCGCCGCAGTCAAGCTTGCGGACAGCAGAACGCCCACCCTTGTCAGCGTTAGTACCTACACGCATATCTTGGCACAATTCGCTTGGAATATGAAAAGCAGTTTCAAACACAAGCAGTGGCAAAAAACCAGTGAAGAGTTTCTATAGCACAATCGGATTTGAGTTAAAATCTCTAATCCCGTAACAGCGAGTTGACCTGGAAAATGTCAAAATTAAATGAGTTTTGCGTAGGCGCATTCGCGCAGCGTCTCGTAGAGAAGCGACTTTATTAGCGCAGATTTGAGATAACTTAGTTGAAATTTATGGGCAAGCAACGTGTTCTTTCTGGAGTTCAACCAACGGGCAATTACCATCTAGGTAACTACTTAGGAGCCATTCGCAACTGGGTAGAAGGTCAGAGTGAATACGAAAATTACCTCTTTGTGGCTGATTTGCACGCGATTACAGTACCACACGACCCGAAACAGTTGGCAGCTGATACCTACACTCTTGCTGCTCTCTATCTAGCTTGTGGTCTTGATTTAAATCACTCCACTATCTTTGTACAATCTCACGTTTCAGCCCACAGTGAACTCACCTGGTTGCTCAACTGCATTACACCTCTAAACTGGCTGCAAGACATGATCCAGTTTAAGGAAAAAGCTGTTAAACAGGGAGAAAATGTGAGTGCAGGTTTGTTGGATTACCCAGTCTTGATGGCGGCTGATATTTTGCTTTACCAAGCGGATAAAGTACCAGTGGGTGAAGACCAAAAGCAACACTTGGAATTGACAAGGGATATTGCAGCTCGGTTAAATCACCAATTTGGTAAACCAGATCAGCCAGTTCTAAAGTTACCAGACCCTTTGATTCGTAAGGAAGGGGCAAGGGTGATGAGTTTAGCGGATGGTACACGCAAAATGTCGAAGTCCGATCCTTCGGAGTTAAGCCGAATCAGTTTGCTCGATTCACCCGAACAGATTCAATACAAGATTAAGCGTTGTAAAACCGATCCGATTCGTGGGCTGACTTTCGACGATCCAGCACGTCCAGAGTGTAATAATTTGTTGACGCTGTACACATTGCTTTCTGGGAAGAGAAAGGAAGATGTAGCAGTTGAGTGCCAGGATATGGGCTGGGGACAATTCAAGCCATTGTTGACAGACACAATTATTGAGTCCTTGAAACCAATCCAAGAAAAATACCAAGCGGTAACGGCAGATAAAAGCTATTTGGAGTCTGTATTGCGGGATGGGGGGGAAAAAGCTAGAGCGATCGCAAATCAAACTTTATCACAAGTAAAAGCTGCTTTAGGCTACTCGCTTCCTCTCTAAGTTTTCGCTTTTAGGTGTGATTTGCTATACCATTTAAGAAATTGAAATTCTTAATTTTATGTATCACACCCATAGCCACACAGCCTTTCGCAGAGCTGTACAAGCAGGTGAATTTCTAGTTACCGCCGAGGTAGCACCCCCGAAAGGGGGAAATCCAGCGCACATGATTCAAATGGCGGCGACTCTTAAGGGAAGGGTTCATGCTGTCAATGTTACTGATGGTAGCCGCGCCGTGTTACGGATGTCTTCGTTACTCGCGTCGGTGATTTTGTCACAAAATGGTATAGAGCCGATCTGTCAAGTTGCTTGCCGCGATCGCAACCGCATTGCTTTACAAGCTGATTTAATGGGCGCTCATGCTTTAGGTATTCGTAATATTTTAGCTTTGACTGGCGACCCAGTAAAAGCAGGCGATCATCCAGATGCTAAAGCAGTGTTTGACTTAGAAGCGGTGCGACTGCTGCAACTAATTCGAAAGATGAATCAAGGGGTTGATTACAACGAAAAACCTTTGACTGATGGAGCGCTAGATTTATTTGTTGGTGCAGCAGTAGATCCGCAATGTAAAAGTTGGTCGGGTTTACAAAGTCGATTTGAACGCAAAATCGAAGCCGGAGCGCAATTTTTTCAAAGTCAGTTGATTACCGATTTTGAGCGCCTAGAAAAGTTTATGGATACCATTGCCTCTGGCTATAAAAAACCGATTTTGGCAGGAATTTTTCTGTTGAAATCGGCAAAAAATGCCCAGTTTATTAATAGATGTGTTCCAGGTGTCAATATTCCCCAACATATTATTGATAGATTGGCAAAAGCCAAAGAGCCTTTTGAGGAAGGGATAAAAATTGCCGCCGAACAAGTGCAGATAGCACGGCAATTGTGTCAAGGTGTCCATCTGATGGCAGTAAAGCGGGAAGATGCGATCGCACCAATTTTGGATTTGGCTGGGATTTCTCCAGTTAATCAGTTGGTATCTAAGTAAATGAGATAATGGATTTTTTTATTAAAGCAGATGATTGTGACTATCTGCTTTTTTTGATGCGTAATCAGACGTGCATACACGATTTTTGATAAACTTTGAATATCCAATTTCCGCTTGACTAAATCCAAGTGCAAACTGACAAAATATTTTATAGCTTATTTCAATCTTTCCCCAGCATATTTTTTGCAATAATTGGCGATAATACTGTCAACGTCAACGCATATCAATTTGTTTCAGTCGAACTAAAAGAAACGGCTTTTAGGATTGATGGGGTATTCATGCCCACAACTGAAACCACAAATCAACCACTCTACTTTGTTGAAGTCCAGTTTCAATTAGACCCGACTTTTTATAGACGCTTCTTTGCAGAAATCTTTCTTTACTTGCGTCAAAACGAATCAGTCAATTTTTGGCGTGCTGTCGTCATCTATCCACAACGAAGTTTAGATCCAAGCGATCAACTACCGTATCAATCGCTGCTAAACAGTTCACAAGTGCAACGCATTTATCTAGATGAATTAGATACGGCGGAGAACTCACTTCAAGTTGCGATCGTTAAATTAATCATCGAAAGAGAAGAGACAGCCGTTGACAAAGGTAGAGAATTGATTTTACAAGCAAGGCAACAGCTAGCGGATGAAGCAACCAGGAAGCAAATTGTAGAATTGATAGAGACTATCCTGTTGTACAAATTTACCCGGTTAAGCCGAGAGGAGTTAGCAGAAATGTTGGGTATAGACGACGAATTCAAAAAAACAAGGATGTATCAATCTATCAAGCAAGATGGCTTGGAGGAAGGTAGACAGGAAGGTAAACAGGAAGCTAAGTTAGAAGCTATTCCCCGGTTATTGGCATTGGGGTTGAGTGTGGAACAAGTGGCGGTGGCTCTCGATTTAACGGTGGCGCAAGTACAGCAAGTAGCCCAGAATCAGTCTGGCTGATAGTGGGCGATTGTCTGAGTATTGCGCTTTATCTCTGGAAACACCGTGCTATATATTTCTTAAGCAAAGTGTGCAAGATATCAGTTAAAAAACTGGGTTACATCTTACCGTGTTGCAGCACTTGTTGTAGATGTTGGCGAATCTCTTGTGCGTGTTCAATATCAGATTGGCGCAATTTTTGGAACAACTCTACACAAGGCTGAGAACCTACTTGCTCTGCATCTTTGATGTAGGCATCGTAGGCTTTAACGGCTTCAGCTTTGTTGTGCAAAACGGTGACAAAATCATACTCCAAGTCGCTAATCGCTGTTTGAGACTGTCCGTTACCTGTATTTGTAGCCATTGCTTGATCCTCTTTTAGAATTTCTAATTAACTTTATACTCACCCTTAAAGAGCGATTCATCTTCCAAAAAGAGTATATTTCAATACGTCGGAAGTACCTTGCGAGTGTAGGTTATAGTATTCAGTGCGTAGGCGTAGCCCGTCGTAGACATCGCTTTCCAATTACCTCAGCCTTATTCAATCTCGTTTTTCCTTTACTGGTACGCAAAAAATAAGATCCCTGACTTATTAAATAAGTCGGGGATCTGCGGGTTCCAATTCTCACCAATCAAATAGAATTGCCATACTGCTAAAGAATTAGATTTGAAACTCAGAAATAAGCAAGTCGTAAGCAGCAAGTTAGAGTTTTACTGGCTCTACACATCTAAGAGGATATTTTATTAGTCAACATATAAATCAGGAGATAGGACAGACAAGGGAGAAAATTCTACCTCATCTCCCCACTCCCTATTTTCATTAGAATTTAGCCAAGCGGTTTATTTTCATCACATTGACGTGAATACTGGAATTCCAAATCATTTTGCCGTTCCCTACCTCCTCTATACACAACCGGACAAAACTTAGTGTTAGCGCTCATACAATCCATGTGTGGAGTTTTAGCACAGACTACGAGTAGTCCACCCAGAACAAATAACAAACCACAAATTGCAAGCGTATTAACCCAAGAAATTTCCAGCGCTCCATGAACTACTATTTCTCTTAGTAGAGATACAATTGTTACCTCAACCGCTACTCCCACAGAGATACTATGTTCTTGCAAGTAGACCATTAATAGCCGAAATAACTCGACTAAAATTAACACAAATAGTATTTTTGCAGTCACGTGTTTATAGTCTAGTGGCTGCATGAGGGCGATAGCTATTCCCCACAATTGGATCAGCATGACGGCAAATAAACCTAAACACAAGACAATCACAATCAAGTCTTGAAAGGCTTCCATGTTGCGAACAATTGAGTGCCGATCAAGCCAGCGATCGCTAAATAAAAATCGACTTTTCTGGCGCTTTTGCATGTACATTTTTCCAATCGGGACAAGTTCAGACAACACCAGCGAGTCAGCCCAATAGTTTTATGTTATGCAATATTAAGCGTTTGCGCCTCAGCGAGGTTTGTAATTTAAATTTTGTGCTTGTTGCAACAATTGCTCGGCATTTTTCGCCCACTGAGGATTCTTCTGAGAATTATATAAATCTCTAGCAAATTGCAATACTTGCACTGCATCTCCATATTGCTGTAACTGCATAAAAACTAACCCTGCACCATAATAAGCATTGGGATAGTTAGAGTTAGCTTCGGCTGATTTTCTAAAAGCTTCTAATGCTTCTTGTAACTTGTTTTGCTGAAACCAAATCGAACCGAGATTGTAGTAAGCTTCTGGATATTTCGGATTAATTTTTACTGCCTGATTAAAAGCATCTCTTGCTTGATCGAGCTTGCCTTGTTGAAGATAACACATCCCTATATGGTAAGGAGGCTCCGGTGCATTTTTGCTATATTCTATGGCTTTTTTAAAAGATGCGATCGCTTTCTCACAATCTCCTTGCTGCTCTCTTACTAACCCAAAATTATAGTGGGCAAATCCTAATTTTGGATCGAGTTCTAACGCTCGTTGCAAATAATCGTTAGCTAACTGTAAATTATTGCCTTCTAACAACGCACCACCTAAATTAGCAAAAGCTGGAGCAAACTTAGGATCGGCTTGCGTCGCTCGATAAAATGCGTCCGCAGAGGGTTGTAATTGTCCTGTTTGTCGGTATGCTAGCCCTAAATTATAGTACGCTGGTGCTAATGTTGGATCTAACTTGGCTGCTTGTTTAAAGGCTGCGATCGCATCTTTTACTTTGCCCGCCTGAATTGCCTGTAAACCTTGATTTAGCCAGTCTATGGCTGTTTTCCCATTAGATTGTGCCAGCTTTGAAGGGACAGACCCAGAGAGAGAAAGAGAAGGCGAGGGAATGCTAACAACCAACAAAGTCAAACTGACTAACCCTGCTATGGGATATTTAGAAAATGATAATCTCATTGATTTTCTGATTCGCAACACTTTCAGTTAAATTTACTTCATAAAAAGTTATTTATAAAAATTTTAGATTCGCTATTAATCTTTACTAAGATTAACTTTTATTAAGCTAAATCTTACGACAGGCTACAATTTTTTTAACTTTCGATTAAAAGAAGGATAATAACAAATTAAAGAAGGGGTAATTTTGACTCCAGAGAACCATTTTTTGATCAAATAGAATTCAGGAGTCAGGAGCCAGAATTCAGAATGAATTCTGTACGACACAACGACCTGCGGTAGTTGAGCGTAGCCGAAACTCAGTGCATCGCTGGTGGATGAATAAATCGGTTTAAGACGCTCGCGGACTCGCTACTGTCTTGATTCCGAATCCTGTTAGCGCTAGCGGGGCGTTTAGCTCATTCAGAATAGCTGGATTCTTCTTCAACCCTTGATATATACGGAATCATGCGGTTATAAAAGACTTACCGCAAGGAGGATTTTATGAACGAAAAAGTAAAATCGGGTTCGCGGAATGTTGCAATTGTCGGGCCTTATTTAAGTGGAAAAACCACTTTACTAGAAAGCTTGTTATTTGTCACAGGGGCAATTTCTCGCAAAGGCAGCATTAAAGACAGCAATACAGTGGGAGATAGTGCTGCCGAGTCGCGCGATCGCCACATGAGTGTAGAAGTCAGCGCCGCTAGCACTGAGTATAACGGCATTTGCTTCACTTTTATTGACTGTCCGGGAAGCGTAGAATTTGCCCAAGAAACGTACAATGCTTTAATCGGAGTGGATGCGGCAATTGTAGTTTGCGAACCCATCCGCGAACGAGTCCTCACCCTCGCCCCTCTATTTAAATTCCTGGACGATTGGGAAATTCCCCACCTCGTCTTCGTCAACAAAATGGATCGGGCAAATATTCACGTTTTAGAAACGTTACACGCCCTCAAAGCAGTATCTAGCCGTCCCCTGGTAGCACATCAATATCCCATCATGAACGGGGAACAACTCACCGGCTTTATCGATATGGTGAGCGAACAGGCATATAAATATCATCCAGGCGCACCTGCTGACCCCATCCCCTTCCCCGAAAGTTTAAAAGAAGAAGAACATGAAGCACGGGCAGAAATGCTCGAAGCTTTAGCAAATTTTGACGACCATTTACTTGAAGAACTTTTAGAAGATATCGAACCACCCCAAGAGGAAATCCTTAAAGATTTAAAAATGGAATTAGGGGCAGATTTAGTAGTCCCCGTTTTCTTTGGTGTGGCAGAACAAGATTATGGTGTTAGACCTTTATTAGAAGCCTTGTTACGGGAAGCACCTGAACCAGAAGCCACAGCAGAACGTCGTTTAAAAAACTTAAAAGGTGATACACCTCTAGCGCAGGTATTAAAAACTTACTACACTCCCCAAGGTGGCAAACTCTCTCTCGTGCGTGTTTGGCGGGGCAAATTAACTGATGGCATTGTCCTCAATGGCATTCGTACTGGTGGAATTTACCGCCTCATGGGACAACAACAGCAGTTTGTTAACCAAGCTAATGCTGGTGAAATTGTTGCATTGAGCCGTTTAGAAGGAATCAAGACAGGCGATACAATCTCTATAGAACAACAGTCTGCAATAGAATTACCCAAAGCTACACAGTTGGAACCTGTGTATGCCCTCGCCATTACACCAGAAAAGCGTAACGATGAAGTGAAACTCAGCAGTGCCATTACCAAGTTATTAGAAGAAGACTGTTCACTTGCTTGGGAACAACACGGCGATACTCACGAAGTAATCTTGTGGGGTCAAGGCGAGATTCATTTACAAGTTACTTTAGACAGACTACGCCGCAAATATAACTTGCCGATGACAACCCATTTACCGCAAGTGCCTTACAAAGAAACCATTCGCAAAACGGTGGCTTCAGTTCATGGACGCTACAAGCACCAAAGCGGTGGTCATGGACAGTTTGGTGATGTTTTTCTCGATATCAAGCCCCTACCACGCGGTACAGGCTTCAACTTTAATGAAACCATTGTCGGCGGCGTGGTTCCCAAACAGTACATTCCTGGTGTGGAAATGGGCGTGCGGGAATTTCTCACACATGGGCCTTTGGGCTTCCCAATAGTCGATTTGGCAGTAACTCTGACTAATGGTTCGTATCACAACGTTGATAGTTCCGAACAAGCCTTTAAGCAAGCTGCGCGATTAGCAATGCAAACGGGGATACCCCAAGCAGAACCTACGCTGTTAGAACCAATTCTGCGGGTAGAAGTGACTACACCGAGCGAATTTACCTCCAAGGTGCTGCAACTGTTGAGTGGTAGACGGGGGCAAATTTTAGGCTATGAAGGTAGAAATGATTGGCAAGGCTGGGATAATGTCTCGGCATACTTGCCACAAGCAGAGATGCAAAACTTTATTGTAGAACTGCGATCGCTCACTCTCGGCGTTGGTTCCTTCCACTGGGAATATGACCATCTCCAGGAAGTGCCGGAAAAACTCGCCGAACGCGTCATTCACAGCAATGGCAATAGTGGTAACGGCAACGGCAAGTAATTTTGGATTTTAGATTAATTTAAAATCAACGCCCTGCACCTTTGAGTGCAGGGCTATTTTTTAGTGAATTAGGACTTACGCAAAAACCCTCTAAAACTCTCATTCCTCCGTGAACTCTGCGCCCTCTGTGGTTCGTTTTCCGTTACCCGTGTGTAAATCCTATGAATATTTAATACACTTTGAACGTTATGAGGTGTGATGACAAAAGAGTTCCGCCCACAATAAACCGGGCAAAGCAAAATTATAGCTTGCTGCTCTTGAGGGAAAGTTTTATAAAAGCATCTGGGAATTATGTGATTAAGTCTATCCGTCTTAACTACACAGAAAAACTCATGGGTTTTATAATCTCTCTTCTAACTAGCCTGATTGGAATCCTCGTTTATCTCAATACAGGTAGGATCTCTGGCGAAAAGTCACGTTTAGCAATACGCACAATTACGATATTGATTAGCAGTATTGCAATACTAAATTCTATTTCTAGGCTTTTGGTGATTGTCCCACCAGGCAATATTGGTGTCGTCAACTTATTTGGTGAGGTTTCCGAAAGCACTCTTAATCCTGGTGTCCACTTCTTGAACCCCTTTAACAAAGTGTTGAATTTTTCCACTCGCATTAAGGATCTCAAGGAAAACATAGATGTAACAACCCAAGAAGGTTTGAGTCTAAATCTTGATGTCAGTCTTCAGTACAAGCTCGATCCCCAGAAAGCAGCCACAGTATATAAAACCATTGGAACTGATGAAACACAACTGGTAATTTCCAGATTCCGCTCTACCGTTCGTGCTATCACGTCAAACTACCCAGCCAGTGCTATTTACTCTACCAAACGTCAAGAAATCGCCCAAAAAATTGACCAACAACTCACCCAAGAGATACCCACTTTGGGTTTCATCGTTGAGGAAGCTCTTTTACGAAACGTCAAAATGCCTGATATTCTACAAGTTGCAATTCAAAACAAACTCAAGACAGAGCAAGAAAACCAGCAAATGAAATTTGTTTTAGAGAAAGAGCGTCAAGAGGCAGAACGAAAGCGTATTGAAGCTCAAGGCATAGCTGATTATCAAAAAATTATCTCCGTTGGACTTACCAACCAAGTGCTACAATTACGAGCGATTGAAGCCACAGAAAAGCTAGCTCAATCAAATAATTCTAAAATTGTAATTATTGGTTCTGAAAAAGGTGGAGCGCCTATTTTGATCCAGCCAGAAACAGGAACTTCAAGACCCTAAAATTTTCTGATTAGCGATCGCTGCGGCGTTGCTTCCTCCTACATATCTCTCTTTCGGCTTCCCACCTTGCTGCTGGCTGAATGATACAGTATGAGCGTTGCTAGAAACTGATGACTATGAGCGGCGATATTGTCGAAAAACTCAAGAAAGCTAGTACTGGCTTGTTAATGATGAGCGAGTCAGATTACCCTTTTGAGGTTGTTCAATGGGAAGGTGCTGCACCTGCAACACAAGAGAAAATATTACAGCTAACAGGTTCTCAAAACCTGCCAGTCGAAGTAGTAGAGTTGGACTATTTCTTGCGTAATTGTGCATTTGAGCAAGAGTGGCACAATGAATTACAGAAAAAAGATGTTAAAAGATTTCAAACACTTATGCAGACACTTAAAGATAATCTTAGTGACATCAGCGTTTATCGTGTTGGACAAATAAATATTGACGCTTATATCATCGGACAAACTCAAGACGGTGACTTAGCTGGAGTAGTAACAAAACTGGTTGAAACCTAGTATACAGGTTGGAAAATTCTTTAAATAAAAGCCTAGCTGCACAGATGGCTAGGCTTTCTCGTTTTTAAAATTATTCCAACTTATAAATTGTCAACTCGCGCTTCTATTACAGACTGAATAGATGTTGAAACTTGTGAGAGAAAATTGTATCCAGTTAGGGATTCTAATGAGTCAACACTAACCCGATAGTTTCTCCAATTCGCTGTTCGCACGCCTTGGGCGTTGGGAATATTGACAGCAATAACTCTCGTGCTGGTTGTCACGCCTGCAAGACCTGAACCAGGAGTATTCAATACAACAAGAATTTTCCAGGTTCTGTTAGGGACTTG
Source organism: Nostoc sp. ATCC 53789 (assembly GCF_009873495.1). Classification (GTDB taxonomy): domain Bacteria; phylum Cyanobacteriota; class Cyanobacteriia; order Cyanobacteriales; family Nostocaceae; genus Nostoc; species Nostoc muscorum_A. The sequence continues at coordinate 1,930,297 of NZ_CP046703.1, forward strand.
AACCCGTCCATTAGCTATTGTATAGAACGTTCCGTTAGAACCAGTACCACCCATCCCATATCCACCAGATATGATGTAGAGTTCTTTACCCTGTCCTACTAAAGTTCTGGCATAATCCTCTAAGTTTGCCCAAATTCCCTGATTGTTATCTGGGGCTTGAGCAATCATATTGCTCATCAAAAAGGTGGCAGAATTATTAGTAACACTACTAGTCCTGTCAGCGCTAGGTGTCATGTGACCGCGATCAAACCCACTTCCGCTAAAATCGGTAGATTGAACTTGATAACACCCTGAAGGAAGTGTTGTATCAGCCCGAAAAGTATCTTGTCTTGGTGTGCTACCTAACCAACTATTATTTAACTGCCAAGACACCCAATTTGGTCTACCTATTCCGCAGTTGTAACCAATTACATATTGTGGTTTTACCAACAAGTAGTTATTTTGGCTAGAAGTTCCAGCGTTGCTAGGGTTGCCAAGAGTTAGGTGAACACTTACTGATGACTGGGCTGGTACAATCTGTGCTAACCCAATTATGAATAGAACCACCGTCACAAATGGCAGTAGAAACTTGAAAATCTTGATTTTTTTCACGTTTTTGTGCTTTTGATTACCAAAACAGTGTCCAAGTTCTTCGTTTCAATATCAAGTATTCAGTGATACAAAAAAAATATTTTTTAATGATAAATATGTAGTGACACAATAGCTAGAAATCTTTATTCGTAAGAGTTAACAATTAAAAAACTGGCTTTCGTGATGAGTGATGGCTTAAAATTTTGCATCTCTACACCAAGATTTATACATCTAATTAGCAATGCCAATCTTTTTTCTTAAAGAAAATTTTATTCACACCATAAATTAGGGCGATGCCTGCGATGGAAAGCCACGCACTCGATCGCCTTAATCTCTAATTTTATGGTTCACTGGCGGCTATTTAATTTCCTGAAAATTCTCAATTGTGAGATATATTTCTTCATCAGCTATCTGACTGTTGTAATCTATCTCAATTTTGGTTGGATACCCGAATTTAGGGCTGTAACTCACATTCAGGCTGTAGGCTTGACGGTTGATAGCATCTTGAATCACATTAAACAGCTTAGGAATTGTTTTGTAGTTTTGAAAGAATTCTGGATTAACTGCTTGACCTGTAGCTACAGAAGTGATAGAAGTTGTTTGACCATTACGGACTTCAATGACTACTGGCCCCCTAGCGTCTGGTATACAAAAGCATCCATTACTAAATGTATAGCGATAGTTGGAAATATTTTGCTGATTCCACAAATAGCGATTAAATTTTAATCGTCTTACATCCAAATTATTATTTTTCGTTGACGATTGTGCTATCTCTATGGGAGATTTTGACATTACTGGTAGGTTAAGACCGAAAGATAGCAATAATCCGGCACTGATAATTATAGGTAAACGCATATCAATTCATTTAATTTCAAAAGTGCTATATACATTAATTCATGTACTTGTTTAAATAGACTTTATCTTTTGATTAAAATCTATCTATACTTAGCCAAGATCAAATAACAAATTTATTCTTCCCACAGCGATCGCTTACAATCGCATTTATCGCTTGTAACTTAGTTTTATGGAAATCGGTGCGATCGCAGATGTACGAAAATCTTTTCTCTATGCTGTAAAATCTTTACTGTAAAAAACAGATTTTTTGTTTCAAGGATGAATGAATCACAAACTTGGTATATTGTCAAGCATTCTGCTGGTAATTGCGAAATCGTCCCCAGCGACAAAATTTGCGACGATAATTTAGAGATTAAAGAAACTATAGAACAGTGGGGGCCTTTTAGTTCGCAAGGAGAAGCGATCGCTCGGCGTGTTGGACTTATTAGGGCTGGAAAGTGCCAACCAGTTTAAGTTAGGAGTTAGAAATGATGGTTTTTATTCCTAAATCCTTACTACTCACTCCTAACTCCTAACTTTATTCTTAACTCTTCATTTTTCTGCTGTGGCTGTGCCCTTAGCAGCAATCTTTTTACCTATCACTTCTACTGCTTTAGCGAATTGTGGGTCTTGTAGGGTAGCGAGTTTATCGCGTTCATGGAGCCATAATTCCTGCATCTGCTCTTTGGTCAACTCTACCTTCACATCTGGATTAATACCTTTGTGATTAATATCCGTACCATTAGGGGTATAGTAATGAGCAATTGTTACCGCCAATCCTGAGCCATCTTCTAAGGGACGTACCGATTGCACGAGTCCCTTACCAAAGGTTTGAGTACCAACCAAAGTAGCACGCTTGTTGTCCTTCAAAGCCCCTGAAAGGATTTCACTCGCACTGGCTGAACCTTTATCTACCAGCACCACCAAAGGTTTATCCGTTAAGGCGCGTCCGTTTGCCTCTTCTTTTTCTGCCTCTCCTTGGCGTTCAACGGTGGAGACAATCTTACCTTTATTTATCCACATCCGGGCAATGTCTACACTGGAGAACAGTAAGCCACCAGGATTACCACGTAAATCCAGAATATATCCAGCTACCTTTTTGCTTTCTAAATCCTTGATAGCTGTTTGCATTTCTTTACCAGCATTAGCGCTGAACTGGTTCAGGCGAATGTAGCCAAGATTACCTGCTGGAGTTTGTTTTTGGGAATATTTAACTGGATGAATTTCAATCCGCGCCCGTTTGATGTCTAATTGTTTTACCTGACCGTCGCGCTGAATCGTTAGGCTAACTTGCGTTCCGGCTTCACCTCGAATTAGGGATACTGCTTGATTAGTATCCATCCCCTTGGTGCTTTTGTTGTCGATTTTGAGGATGACATCTTTTGCCAAAACACCAGCTTTAAATGCTGGTGTATCTTCGATTGGCGCAATTACAACCAGTTGCTTAGTTTTTTCATCTTGACTGATAGTGATCCCAATCCCGATCAATTCTCCAGAAGTGTCCACTTGCATATTTTTGAATTCTGCTGGGTCCATAAACCGGGTGTATGGATCTTCCAGCTTTTTCAGCATTTCCCGAATAGACTTATAAGCATCCTGGGGATTACTGTAGGACTTGCTTAAATACTCCTTACGAACAGCCTGCCAATCTACCTGATTGAAAGTACCATCTACATATTGGCGCTGAACAATTTGCCAAACTTCATCTACTATTTCTTTGGGACTTGCTTTAAATAAAGCCTGACCTCGCGAGTGAATGCCAAGACTAGTAACTGCGATCGTGGAGAGTGTCACCGCCGTAGCACCCAAAACAAGCCTACTTTTTGTAATCACCATAATGACAGCTGCGTCAGAGGGAAAATATATAGTCAGTATGCTCAATCTAACACAGGCTTCCACTGTACAGATCGAGTATGTATTCTTAATTTAAACAAAATACTTGACAATCCGGCGACCTTGGTCGTTATCAATACAAAAGTTTTAAGATTGGGGATTGGGGATTGGGAATGGGGAATGGGGAATGGGGAATGGGGAATGGGGCATTGGGCATTGGGCATTGGGCATGAAGAAGAGACAAAGGATACAAGGAAGAGGGGGAGACGGAGAGACTTGTTCAATAATTCCCCCTTGTCCCCTTGTCCCCTTGTCCCCCTGCCCCCTGCCCCCTGCTCCCTCTCCCCTTAAGGTTCTACCCAGCGTTCATCTGCCTTAATGAGGTTAATTAATTCCTCTACACCTTTGTCTTCTGGGACTTTTTTAATTTCTTCTCGACCACGATATAAGGAAATGTAACCAGGTGTTTTGCCAACATAACCATAGTCGGCATCTGCCATTTCGCCGGGACCATTGACAATACAACCCATAACTGCTATGTCTAACCCAGTCAGGTGTTTAGTGGCTTCCCGGACTTTGTGTAACACTTCTTCTAGATTAAACAAAGTACGCCCACAAGAAGGACAAGCGACGTATTCCACCATCGTTTTTCGCAATCCCAAAGCTTGGAGAATGCTGTAACAGACGGGAATCTCTTTTTCTGGTGCTTCTGTGAGTGAGACGCGAATTGTATCGCCAATGCCATCAGCAAGTAGGGTAGCAATACCGGCCGTAGATTTAATTCGCCCATATTCGCCATCACCAGCTTCGGTAACGCCTAAATGTAGCGGATAATCCATACCCAGTTCATCCATGCGCTTGGCGATCAGGCGATAGGCGGCTAGCATCACAGGTACTCGTGAAGCTTTCATGGAAATTACCAAGTTGCGGAAATCCAAGGATTCACAGATGCGAATGAATTCTATGGCAGATTCCACCATTCCTTCTGGAGTGTCACCGTAGGTAAATAGCATCCTCTCGGCGAGGGAACCGTGATTTACCCCAATTCGCATTGATTTACCTTGATCTCGCAAAGAAACTACTAAAGGTTCTAGAGTTTCGCGGATTTTATCGCCAATTTCGTCAAATTCGGATTGAGTATACTCGGTTCGATTGACGTTGGGCTTTTCAAAGACATACAACCCCGGATTAATCCGCACTTTTTCTATGTGCTTGGAGACTTCCAGGGCGATTTTTAGCCCATTATGATGGACATCAGCCACAATGGGCACGTCTTGGTAAGTTTTTATTAATTTTTGTTTAATTTCTGCTAAAGCTTTAGCATGAGCCATACTCGGCACTGTAACACGGACAATTTCGCAGCCAATTTCGTGCAGACGACGAATACCAGCTACGGAACCATCAATATCAAGGGTGTCTTCGTTAATCATTGACTGCACTACAACGGGGTAGCCACCGCCAATGGTGACATTTCCTACCTTTACGGGACGGGTTTTACGCCGCTTGATAGTTGTATCAAAGACAGGTTGACTTGATGCAGTATTTGAAGTATCTACTATGGGCAGAGTTTGCATAACCTGATCGGGTAAATTTGCAGTAGCTAAAAATATCAGATTTGATAAATCTCTGTTTCCCAGATTGCCACAGCTAGTGGCTCTTTTGGAGGATTATGTAGAAAAAATTGGAGAATTGAGTCAGGCAAAGAATTAAAAACTTTTCTAACTGAGCAGTGTTAGTGAGGTTTAACGACGCGATCGCTCTTTTACTGAGTTATAAGTACTACTAACAATGGCAGTAATTATTTGTCTGGTATATTTTCGCTGTTGTGATAGTTGTGTAGCGATGTACCAATACGTTTGATACTTTATCAAGATAACTGATTTTGACCTTTGTAAGCTTAATGCCTTTGGCATATCGCAACTACGGCTTACCGAAGCGATCGCGATCGTGCAGTTCGTCAAAATCGATGATTGGCCCCTTGGGTACAATTCGATTTGGATTAATCTCGGTCATACTCATGTAATAGCCGCGTTTAGTATAGTCTAGATTGCACGTTGCTTTGAATGGCCACGCATCAGAAAGAGTTTCGCCTCCTGCACCCTGCCCAAATAATGATTACTACCTGAGATAGAACTGGCGTTAGCCATTTGGGAAGACTAAATATGAAAGCCTTCAAGATTTAGTAGATGGTTAGTATTCCTGGATACCACGTAACTGAAGAAATCTCCAATGGTTCGAGAACCCTAGTTTATCGAGAGTATCGAGAAACTGACTTTTCCCTCAAAGATGATTTTGGTTTGGATCGGAGGCGATATGTCGGGTATTTACAAGAGTTTTTAGCGATCGCTCGAAAAATTATAGTGGAAAAAAATAGTGGTTCGATCCAATGCGACTCTTCTCCAGGGCAAGGTACGGAATTTGAGATATTAATTCCAGTTCAACAGTCAGCAGGAGAAACAAGTAATGCATAACACAGAATTCGAGCAAGAAATACTTTTTCTTCGTCAGCAAAATGCTCAGTTACAGCAACAACTGGCAAAATCCACCACAGAATTCAGTGCAGAAATCGCCCAATTAGAACAGAAACTTAGAGAATCAAAACAACTATTAGAAAGTAATTGCCAAGCAGAACTAACCTTCAAGGCTTCTCAAGCAGAATTACTAGCATTATTTAACGCCATACCAGATGTGATTCTCATGCTTGATGCCGAAGGACGTTACCTCAAAATTGCTCCTAGCAGTGCGCCTTTACTATACCAACCCCCTGTGGAACTAATAGGTAAAACCATGCACGAGGTTTTACCTTCTGCTTTTGCAGACTCTTTTCTCAACTGCATTCAACAAGCACTAGAAACCAAGAAAACTTTCAAAATCGAATATAGCTTGCCCATTGGTGATCAAGAAGTTTGGTTTGAGGCGAGTATTGCGCCAATGAACGAGGACACTGTTGTTTGTGTAGCTAGGGATATTAGTAATGTCTACAACGAGCTTCGTTTACGCAAAGCAGCTGAGGCAACCTTAAGTCAACAAGAAGATCAGTATCGCAGCATTTTTGAGACTGTGAATGATGGCATCAGTGTTGTTGATTTAGATACAGGTAAGATTGTCGCTGCCAATCCCGCTTTTTGTCAGATGCATGGCTATTCTCAAGCAGAATTTTTCCACTTAAGTCCTACAGATTTCATCCATCCCGATTCTTTTCAGCAATTTGCGGAATTCATCAACACAATCAAGATGGGAGGTGAATTTCACACTCAGGCTGTAGATATTCGCAAAGATGGCACTTATTTTGATATAGAAGTTACAGGCAAACTCTTTAACTACAATGGCAAACCCCATGCACTTTCGGTAGTGCGAGATATTAGCGAACGTAAACTTGCTGAACAAGAGCAAAGAAGACTGCTAACTATTTTAGAAGCCACAACTGATATCGTCGGTATGGCTGATGTAGATGGAAATAATTGCTATCTAAACAAAGCAGGGCAGAAGATTTTAGAAATTCCAGCCTCAGAAACCAACAAATTTCATATTAGCGAAGTTACAGGACTATCAATATTAGAAAAATTCCAGAATGAAATAATACCTATTGTAGTTCGAGAAGGGATTTGGTCTGGAGAATCTATATTTCGCTGTCGCAATGGTGAAGAGTTTCCAGTTTCCCAAGTGATAATTGCCCACAAAAATGAACAAGGCGAAATAGAATTCTTCTCAACTATTGCCCGTGATATCCGCGATCGCCAACAAATCGAAGCCCGGCTTAGACAACACGCAGAAGATTTAGCCCAAACTCTTCAAGAACTCCAACGTACCCAAGCACAAATGATTCAGGCAGAAAAAATGTCTAGTCTGGGTCAACTCGTGGCCGGAGTCGCCCATGAAATCAATAACCCTGTCAATTTTATCCACGGTAATCTCAGCCATCTTGAAGAACATACTCAAGATTTATTAAGGTTAATTAACTCATATCAAATCATTAACCCGCCAGAATTTCAGAACGGTAATTGCTACTCTGGTGAAGCAAGCTACGCATTAGCAGAGCGACTCAACCCACTGCTGACTTTATGCCAAGAAATTGATCTGGAATACATTCAGCAAGATTTACCAAAAATCTTGAATTCAATGAAAGTGGGAACTCAACGCATCCGTCAGATTGTCCTGTCACTGCGTACTTTCTCGCGCATGGATGAAGCCGAGTTTAAAGCTGTAGATATTCACGAAGGCATAGACAGTACCTTAATGATTTTGCAACATCGCCTCAAAGAAAAACCAGAATTTCCCGAAATTAATGTCATCAAAAACTACGGCAGCTTACCTTTAGTAGAATGCTACGCCGGACAACTGAATCAGGTGTTTATGAATATTTTTGCAAATGCTATTGATGCCTTAGAACAAAAAACAGACAATGAAGTTTCTCCACCCACAATTACCATTCATAGCACGTTAATAGATTCTCATTGGGTCAAAATCGCGATTGCCGACAATGGTTTAGGGATGCCAGAAGGAGTTGAAAAGCAGGTTTTTAATCCATTTTTTACCACCAAGCCTGTGGGTAAGGGAACAGGTATGGGAATGTCTATTAGTTATCAAATTATTACCGAAAAACATGGTGGCAAATTGGAGTGTTACTCAAAACCAGGTCAAGGAACAGAGTTTGTGATTAAAATTCCAATTCGGCATTAGATAGGCAATAGTCAAGAAGCCTCTTTGAGCTATACGGAATTTTTTCAACAATCAGATATGAGTTTTATATTAATCAATCTAGTTTTTAATTCAGAGTGAATTAATAAAAATGCGATCGCTATTGCTGAATAACCTATTTGAGCGATCAGAAAAAAGCAAAGTTAACCTTTTTTTAACGAACCACAGAGGCGCAGAGAACACAGAGAGAAGGAAGAAATGCTTAACTGAACTATTGGGGTAAAGGTTTTTCTTTACCCCTTTTCTCTTTGCCTTTTCCCCAAAACTCGACAAGTATTGATTGCCTATTGCCTGTTACCTATTGCCTTATCCCAACGACAATTTACGCCCACTTACTTCTGAATTTTCCCCCTTCGGGAAGGGGGTTAGGTCTATTTGCATACTTGTACCTCACCGGATTGAAAATGGTTATAAGAATAAAAGGTGTTATGACTGCCGGACTACAAGTCGGGCAAATAACCCTTCTTCTGCAATCAATTCTGAGAAATTACCCGTCTGCACTACATTACCTGCATCAAGAACATAAATGCGGTCTGCATGACGAATTGTACTGAGGCGATGGGCAATCACCACTCTGGTAGCATTTAATTTAGCTAAACTTTCAGTCACAATTGCCTGGGTGCGATTATCCAGAGCGCTGGTTGCCTCATCCATTAAAATAATTTTGGGCTTTGCAACTAGCGATCGCGCAATCAATAATCTTTGCCGTTGTCCCCCAGAAAGATTAGTACCACCTTCAGCGATTATAGTGTGCATTCCCATCGGCATTTGCTTGATATCATCAGCGAAGCCTGCCATCTGTGCAGCTTCCCAAGCTTCTTCTAGAGAAACCAAGGCTCCGGCGGTGATATTATCAAAAATTGAGCCAGTCCCAAATTTGCCATTTTGCAATACTACTCCCAACTGCCTGCGTACAGCCTGAAGTTCCAAATCTGCTAAGTCTTGGCCATCATAGTAGACACTGCCTGTTAATGGAGTCTCAAATCCCAGTAACAACCGGAATATCGTTGATTTACCACTTCCAGAAGGGCCAATAATCGCCACAAACTCTCCTGGTTCAGCATGGAAACTAACATTGTTGAGAATTAAGTTGCCATGTTCCGAGTAGCGAAAACTCACGCTTTCTAGGGCAATACGACCACTTAATTGACCAGGGTTAACTTTGGTTGAGCCATCTTCAGGCTGCGATCGCCAAATCGGTTTTGCCCGTTCCCATATTGGTACAATCCCCCAAATCTCAGATACAGTATTGCTCAGGTCAATTATCCCTTTGATGAAAATTGTCAAGGCATAGTTAAAAGCAACAAATATACCAAGTGTGAGGCGTGGCTGGATCAACAGCATCGCCAATCCGAAAAGCAATATAGAACTGACTAAGGGTAGTGCTTCATTGAATACAGACATACCATCTTTAATCTGTTGCCAATTCGCTTTTAGCCGGATTTGCTGGCTATACTTTTTTGCCCAAGCCGCAAATGCCCGTTCTTCTGCCATTGCTACTCGCAGTTTGGCAACACCGTTGATTAGTTGGACAGTGAGTCCCTGAATCGCGCCATTGAGTTCTTGCTGTTCGCGGGATTTCTTTACCAAGCGGAAACTTGCAACTGTCGTAACCACGGCAGCAAAGATTGCTAAACCCACTCCCACCAGCGCTAATTGCCAGCTGTAAATAAACATCAACACTAAATTGAGTAAGGCAAAAACCCCACTCAACAACGTTTTTTGGGTAGCACCGCTCAGTTTTTGATGAATTTCCCTCACCGCCATAACGCGGTTAACTAAGTCTCCGGCAGTATACTGACGAAAAAACCTCGGACTTAATCTCAGCAGACGATCCCAAATAGCTGGCTGCAATACGCTATCAGTGGCGCTTTCAACTCGGAGGATAATAATACTTTGGGCAATTTGAAAAGCTAACTGTCCAAAGGCAACTGCAAACATTACTAATCCTATTTGCCATAGTAAAGCGCGATCGCTATCTGGAATGGCATTATTGATTAAAATTGCTGTTGCTTGTGGTGCAACCATTCCCAATATCGTCCCCAGTAGCCCCACTACTAAAATACTAGCGATATCTTTTTCATAACCTTTAACCCCAAACCGAAGTAAATCGATGGCTTTGAGTGCAACTTGGGGCAACGGTCGATACAGAACGTAGGCAGATGTTGTCAGTGTTTTTGCCACTGCCTCATTTACGGGGATGCGAGTTCGCGCAACTGGATCAAAGATCGTATAATCCCGCTTATCTGTGGGTAACAAAGCTACTGGGCGCTTTTCTAATTGAGTATAAGCTAACATCGGCCCTTGATCTTGCCGCCACCAGCCACTTGCCAAAGTCACACGCCGGATACGAATTTGCGATGATTGGGCGATCGCTGCTACAGGGTCTTTAATAGAACTAAAATTATCTGCTGCTGGACGAATCTCAATTCCTAATGTCCGTCCAATTGCTCCCATTGCTACCAATAGAGGCGGTCCCTCTTGAGATAAAGCTTCTTGCTGTGGTTGCAATACTGTTGCTAATTCAGAGAGTGCGCCCTCAATTACTTGCTGATTAAGTTGCTCTCTTTGCTGAAACTGCCGAAATTCTGCTTCTGCTTGTTTGTTTGCTAGCAAACTCAAGTAGTGAAAAAAATAAGTATGTAAACATACCAAGCTACTGAGTATTTCTTCCTGACTTGGGAAATCTGCGGTTGTTAATACTTGTCCAATAACTGCATTTTCTGCCTCCAGCCACATCGCACTCGTCAGGGGAAAAGCTGGCGAGGTGGGATTCAACGTTAGTTCCTCAACTCCCATCCAGCTAACATTACCTTGCTGCAACTTCACCCACACAAGTGTTTGTTGCCACAGATGTAGTGCCTCACCAGTGGATAATGAAAAATCCTGTCCCGATGTCTGCACAATGTTTAATGGCGTTGTCAAAACTGTTTGCTGGGAACTAAGAGACTGACTTAAATGATTTACCCAGCCTTCTAAAAGTTCTATAGCTTGAGAGTCAGCCGTCCCGATTCCCTGAACCAAATCAACCATTGACATCTGGCATAATTGAGTAGGTTCAATTGCGATCGCGATAAAACTCCACTTGCTTTCTTTTGGTAACAAAGCTGCACTAAACAATGCTTCTCCAGCGTTGACATGAAACAGATAGCGGCGCTGCTCCTTTAGTAAATTGTTTTTAACTCTAGTCGCAAACACTGCTAATGTTCCAGACTCCACTATCCAGACAGTTTCTGAGTTATTCAACAGTAATGATTCGTTTGCTTGAAAGGAGTACAGTTTAGAAGAAGGATTCACCTGCGGGCTACTCATTACTCAATTAATGAAATATTTGATGGGCTAGAAGTCAATACAGTTCAGTTAAGCATCTCTTTCTTCTCTCTGCGTTCTCTGCGCCTTGGCGGTTCGTTAAAAAAATGACTTTGGTAACAGAGTTTTAGCCTTAACTGAACCGTATTGGGCTAGAAGTCTTTTGCTATAACAGTATTTTTATCTAGTACATAGCGTTCTATAATTAATAATTAGCTTTGTAAGTACAACTTTATACAAAAGCACTGCACGTTACTACGTAAAGTTTAGCATTAAAAAATACTATTAATGTAATTCGATACACCCTGATGACCATCTCCAAAGTCTTGTATAAATTCATCAGTTACTCTATTTGCACAACTATCTATCTCTTCGGAAAGTGAATTTTGATGCAGTATCTGATGCGCTGATTTACGCAAAACCTCAAATAATTTAGAACTGTAATCAGAGTCTTCGCTCAAGAAATTCCACAGTTCTTTACCAATCAAAGTTTGCATTTCCCAATCAGGCAGTATTTGTTTTAATAGACCAATCGTTACTGTTTTGCTTGTTCTTTTACCATAAGTAAATCCTATATACGCTTTATCTCCTTCTTTAACTTTTTCTTGAATTTTTTCAGCCCAGTAAACTACTTGGTCTTTATCCATATTGTTTGGGCCGCTTTTTATTTGCAGCCAAAATTTTTCACCATCACTCGTAGTTTTAACCAAATCCCATCCTGATTTATTAGGAGCTTTTTCAACAGTATCAGAACTAGTAAGTAACAGGTCTTCTATAAAAAATCCCATAGATGTAACGATTGAGCGAGTAGCCGCCATATAAACATTTAATCTAACAACTGCATCTGGAGTATCTAAATTAAGCGCTCTAATTAAAAATGGGTTAGGATTTAAGTTCTTTAAAGATAGGTTTCTAACCATATTTAGTTGTTTTTGGGTGAATACCCTACTAATAATGGCTAAATAATTTTCGGCAACTGTAAGTTCTGCTGATAAAGAGCCTGATTCCCTATATATAGACAAATTAGTAATTTCTTCGTCTGTTAACTTTAAAACGCTTTTACCAGATATACTCTTGAGGTTTTTGATATTTTCTTCTTGAAATTCTAAGAAATCTTTTATATCTGCAAAATATGAGGCAAGAGAACGTGCTTTGTTGAGTGTAAAACCTACCTCATTTTTTAGAGCGTATGCTAACATTTCATGAAACTGTTCGGACACTTTCTTTTATCCTAAATCTAAATAAAATAAATCTTTAAAAATTTCAACTAAAAAAGTGAAAGCTGTTCAAAAACATTTGTTGATTCTGGTTTTTCATTTTTGATTATTTTAGATAAATATTGTCCTATTGCGTGAGACAGTTTAACCGGTACAGAATTACCTATTTGTCTATATCTAGACGATAGAGAACCATAAAATACCCAAGTATCAGGAAAAGTTTGAATTCTTGCATATTCTCGTACACTTAGAGGTCGTAATTCAACAGGATGACACATATCTGTAGCTTTTTGATGTGGGCTTGTTGTCACCGTAGGAGAGGGTTTATCCCAAGACAATCTTCTATAAAATCCAACTTTGCCACCCCCAGATTTGTAAGCGCCTCCCATTGCTTCAGGCTTTAATTCATCTGGTAAATGTCTCCAGTTTTGACCTTCTTTCAATAAAACAAGATATTTTAGACGTTGTTTTGAATAAGGGGTGTATTCTGGATGTGGATCGGATAAATTAGACAGAGCATCTCTAAGAGTTCGCCATTTCTGAAGTCCTTTTAAGCCATTTTTATCATGAGTTGGTTTAGGAAAAGTTAAAACTTCACCATTTTTTGACCCAATAAATATTACTCTCGCTCTGGTTTGCGGTACACCATAATCAGCAGCTTGCACTAGCATAGGAGGAGCAACTTCATAACCGATTGCTTTCATTTGGGCTAATACAACCTTAAGGGCTGCACCCTCAATTTCATCTGGTTCTAAAGAAGAGTATCCAACACCTCTTTGATTATGAGGCCTATGCCGAATCGGAGATGAAAGTAATCCTTTGACGTTCTCCATTAAAAAAAAACGAGGTTGAATTTCTTTCACAATGCGAATGAAATCCATAAATAAACTTCCTTGTGGATCTATAACAGAACCACGCTTACCCGCAGTGCTGAATGGCTGACAGGGCGGTCCTCCTGTTACTAGGTCTACTTCACCAGGTAAAAGAGGTCTACCAAGTTTTAAAACACGTCCTCCCTCTTCTAGCAATGTTTGTGCTGAAATCTGCCTAATATCCCTTGGTACAGCACTTTCTCTAAGGTGGGGGCGGTTCAGAATAATAGTTTTTGTTGCATCAGCATCTATTTCAACTACGCTGACAGTATAAAAACCTGCTTCTTCTATACCCAAATCAAGACCGAAAGCTCCTGCAAACAGAGCAATGGATATTAATTGGTTATTAATCACCTTTTCCTCAAATTTTCAAAATCAATTTTACTCACATTTAAACCTAATAGATTTTTATAATTTCCACGAAATCGTCTGCGTGGGTATTTTCACATTGTCGTCTAAGTTTTTTACAAATACTACCTTGCCTCTGCTGCATGGAGTAGGCGAACATAAGTTCCGCCTTGCTGCCATAATTCCTCATGGGTACCACTTTGGACAATTTTACCTTGGTCTAGAACAATAATTTTATGGCAATCACGAATTGTACTCAGGCGGTGGGCTACTACAATACATAAGCAACCACGCTGTCGCAAGTTATGGTTAATAATCAATTCAGTTTCCACATCGAGGGCGCTGGTTGCTTCATCCAGTACTAATATTGTGGGATTTCTCACCAAAGCGCGGGCGATTTCTAAACGTTGGCGTTGCCCACCACTGATATTCATACCGCCTTCAATCAATTCAAAGTCATATTTTGCAGGCATAGAAGCGATCGCATCATGAATGGCTGCATCCTGACAAGCTTGCACCAAATCAGCTTCTGGCACAGTTGAATCCCAAAGAGTGATATTATCTCGCACAGTCCCCGCAAATAAAAAGATATCCTGTTCAACCATTGCCAATGAGTTAGCCAACACAGAACGCTTAATTTGCGATCGCTCTACACCATCAAAACAGATTTCCCCTGCCCAAGGTTGATAAAGACCACAAATTAATTTAGCAATCGTAGATTTCCCTGAACCGCTTCCCCCCACAAGCGCTATACGTTGTCCAGGTTGAACAGTTAAGCTAAAATTCTCAATTAAGGGAGGTTCCACCCGACTGTAGCCAAAAGTGATATTTCGTAACTCAATATGTCCCTGTAATTGCCACATTGGGCATGGGGCATTGGGCATTGGGCATTGGGCATGGGGAATACTTGTAATAAGTTCCCCTCTGCTCCTCTGCTCCTCTGCTCCCTTGCCTCCCTCCACTTCCAAATCAACAGGATTTTGCAGCACATCATCAAGCCGATTTAAATCAGCTTCTAAATCTTGCAGCGTGCTGCCGAAATTTACGAGGCTATTAACTGGCTCTAAGAAGCTCAGTGTTAAACTTTGGTAGGCAACGAGCATCCCAATACTGAGATTGCCCTTCATTACCTGTAAACCACCAACCAGCAAAATAGAAGCTGTGGTTAGGGCTGTCAAAATTGTGGGTAATGTGGTGAGAATTTGAGTTTGTAAGCCTAATTCCTGTTGGGCGTTGAGTGCTTTAGCGTAATAACCCGCAAACCGAGCAAATAAATCTGACTCTAGCCCAGAAGCTTTGATGGTTTCTATCGTTTGGATGCCGCTAATCGTTACTCCACCCACCTTGCCATATTCCTGAGCTAGGCGCATATTTGTATCTACACGAGTTTGCGATAAAAATAAGAGGGCGAGAATGTTGATTAAAGCAAAACCAACTGCGATCGCACTCAATAATTGGTCATACTGAATCATTATCAGCAGGTAAAAAACCATCATTACTGCGTCAATTAATGTGGTTGCCAAAGGCCCTGAGAGTACTTCCGCCACTCGGTCATTCAGTTGCACCCGACTACTGATTTCCCCAGCAAAACGTTGGTCATAAAACCCAATAGGCAATCGCAAAATATGCCAGAGAAATAGTCCTGATGTGCTGACTGACAACTTAACCATCAATCGCCGCAGATAAGTCAGCCGCAGTCTCGCAAGGAATGCCCGCAATATAGTAGTTAACAACATCCCTAACAACAAAGGTCGTAACCAATCTTGCCGGTCTTGGATTAAAATCTCATCGATAAACACTTGAGCAAAGGCTGGAACCGCTAGCCGAGGCAATGTTAACAACAACCCAGCCAGCAGACAAAACAAGATAGTAACTCGTGAGTTTTGTAAACGGGTAGTTAAAGCCGAAATAATGTGATTTTTTTTGCCGCCCTTCTGGAAGTCCGCTCCTGGTTCCATTGTCAGCACAACACCAGTATATGCGCGATCGAACTCTTCCCAACTCACTGTTCTCCGACCACTAGCAGGATCGTTGATGTAAACGCGTTTTTTGCTATATCCTTCTACCACGAGAAAATGGTTAAAATTCCAAAAGGCAATGTAGGGAAGACGGGTAGCTGTCACCTTTTCTAGAGATAGTTTTAAACCTTTAGCATTGAGTCCATAGTTTTTTGCAGCTTTGAGAATATTAAAAGCTTTACTCCCATCCCTTGAGACACCGCATTCTTCACGCAGTTTAGCCAGTGGCACAATCCGGCCGTAATAGCTAAGAATTATTCCCAAAGCAGCCGCACCACATTCGACCGCTTCCATTTGTAAAAGTGTAGAAGTGCGAACACGATTTGGTTTAAATTTTGGGATTGGGAATGGGGGATTGGGCATTGGGGAAGGGGGAAGGGGGAATGGGGAATGGGGAAGGGATAAGATTTTATTATTTTAATGACTGATTTATGGATTGAATTTGATTAGATAGCATACGGCTCAACTCCATAGCTTGATTATGAAGTTGTGTATAAGTTGGTTGGTCTAAATAGCCTATTTCTAAGGCTACTCTTAAAAGACTGCGAACTTCCCCGGCAGACCCTTTGGCGATATTTAGAAAGTTTAAGTATTCTTTGCGAGAATATCGTTCAAATCCTTCAGCAATATTTGTAGGTATTGATACGCTAGCACGTCTTAATTGATCCCTTAAACCAAAGTCTCTATTGAGTTCACCATCCTTAGTTATTAAGTATATTTCCTTAACTAAGTCAATACCTTTTTGCCATACTCTTAAATCCTCAAAAGTTTCAATTTTTTTCCTTTCCATTCCTTTCCCCTTTCCCCTTTAACCTTTACCCTTATCCTAGTGACATTCTATTCTCTCATCCCCAATTTAATAAATTCCCGTCCAAGATCGCAGCATAGGAATAATATAAGAAATCGGTGCTTTTTCTCCAACTTTTACTTGAACAGAGGTAGTTGTACCAGAAGATATTTTTAAAGCTGGGCCATCAGAAGATGACCATTTGTAGCCACTGACTGATGTCGGATTTTTTTGGAGTTGGACAAAAGCTTGCACCTGACCTTCGCCTTTACCCGCAAGACTGGCAGCCATTTCTTTGTTACCAACGATCGCTGTAATATCTTGTGTACTTACCGGAAATGAAGAAATATCTGTGATCGTTCCGACAATACCACCTTCGCGTTCACGCTTGGCAAAACTGGGAGTCACCTGTACAGCCATCCCTGGCTTGATTTGCTTACCATCTTTATTAGCAAAGTAAACAAGGCTCATAAGTTTTGAATTTGCTTCTTCAGCCTCGATTGACCCTAAGCGAGTACCCGGATTCATCATTTGACCAGGAACAACACTCACTTCCAGAATATGACCATTGTATTTGCTGATGATTCTACTTTCTTGAGATAGTTGCAGTTCTAATTGGGCAATGCGGCGCTTTACTTCCCGAATTTTATTTGTTTTGTCAATTGATTGCTTCAGGTCTTGTTCGCGTAATTTAGTATTTTGAGTATTCAGGTCTTTAATTTTCGTTTTAATTTCGTCAATTCTATTAAGATTTTCCAGATATTCTCGTTGGGTGGTAGTTTCTTGGATTTCGAGATCCTTTAATTGCACGTCAATATCTGACAGTTCACTTTGAGTGTTAAAATATTCCTGTTCAGCTTGCACCAACATATCTTGGCTGATGACATGCTGCTCAAAAAGGTGACGACGATTATCAACTCGTCCTTTAAGAGTTTTGAGTAAGTAATTAATTTGTTGTTTCCGAGAATTAATGCTTTGACGTTTTTGAGCGATCGCTCTCAGCGTTTGATCGCGTAACTTTGGCGCATCTTGCTCTCTATGCAAATTATTTTCCAAATCCATTCTCTGCTGTCCAAGAGTAATGATTTGTTGGTCAATTAGCAGCTTTTGTAACCTGTCAGTCTCTTGATTTTGGGTTTGCAGTTGTTGCAACTTTACTTGCTCTTGCTGTAGTTGCTGCTTTAGCGCTGATTGGTCGATGATACCCAGCACATCACCTTGTTTAATAATATCTCCCGCCTTTACTTTCAGAGTTAGTAACGGGCCAGAACTGGGTGCTTGAAATTCTACAACATGGTGCGGTTTAATCAAGATACCTTGACCTGTGACAGTCAGGGGAATTCTGCCGAACACACTCCAAAGGCCAGCTACAGCAACTACAAAACTCATGGTAGATAAAGTCAACCAAGCTTGAGGCTTGACTACATTTATCGCTTGATCCAGTTGTTCTGGTGAAGATAAGCGCTCTAGGGCTTCTTGGCGAAAGATATGGCTGTGTTTGAGTTGCATTGTTCTCCTTCCTGCTGATGGCACTCAGAGCCTCAAGTCTTCTAGACCTTTAAGATTAAAGTGCGATCGGGGAGAACTAGGGGAGAAATAAGGGCGAATTAAGGAAGGCGATCGCTTTTACTGCTTCAACAAAACATTATGGACAGTCTACAACGCTGGGATGCCCATGACTTCGTTGATAGTCGCGCCAAAACATAGTTATAGCAAACTGTTATCAATTAATAAATAGCTCCATCTTGTCCCAATGCCAAATAGTTAGTCTGCGATCGCGAGCATTGTCAATAATTGATATTGCCAAGTAAATTCAATGCTCTTTTAGGGCATCCTGAAGAGGTAGAATTTGCAATCTTGCCGGGTACAAGTGTCCGGCATTTTTATTAGAAAATATCCGACTTAGGCTAATAACAAAACTATACCAATTCTAGGACAGAGTTTTTACGTACATCTTTTGACAGATTTTTTACTTAAGTGTCTTATCTGTCTTAACTGTCCTTGTGTCACTTTTCCAGCCGTGCTAAGTTTCGGAGTGAAATGAGCAATTGTGTAGAAAGTTACGCTCTAATTTCAAGCCTTAAACATAGAAATTCCCAAAACCAAGGTAATAATAAATGGCAACACCTAACCAAAAAATTAATCCTGTTATTTTAATACATGGAATATCAGGATCTAGGCTAATCTCAAAACAAACAGTATTTCCAATACAACCGCCACCAATCTCGAAAGTAGAAGAAGAATATCCAATTTGGCTGAATTTATTGATGAGTACAGTGCCAGCACGACCGATACCAAATAACGATGTAGAAATTAACAGCAATCCTGAAAAAGTAAGTTTAAAAACACTTGGATGGAATCTACCAGATTCTACAATTTCTTCTAGGACTGTCCCGACGATTACTCCGGCTCCGTGGTGGAAAACACAAATGACATTAGGGGATGATGGTATAACCGCCTCCAATAACGAGGATAATCATCCTGTACAGGGATTTAAAGCAATTGAGAGGATAGCTCCAGACACAGAGCCTGATTTTGACCCTGAGACTGGCAAAGACAATCGATATTTTGCCGCTTTAATTGAGAAGTTAGTAGAACAAGGATATGTGAAGAATGAAAATAATAATCAAGGTAACTTAGTAGCTTTTCCATACGATTGGCGAGTATCACCAAAAGGTCTGAACGAAAAGTATGGCTACTTTAATAAGCTCAAAGATGAAATACAAAAGCAACGCGAATATAACCAAAAACGTGTAGTGATAATAGCTCATAGTATGGGAAATCGAGTTACGCAGTATTTTCTACAGTGGGTTAAAAATAAAGAGGAGTTAGGGGAACAGTGGATACATGAAAATATAGAACGATATATAGCAGTTAGTCCACCGTGGCTTGGCGGCCCTTTAGCAATTCGTTTTCTAGGATCAGATGATCCAATAGTATTAGGAAAGGCAGCAATAAAGGATCTTAAATCAGTAATACAAAGCTATTCTAGTGTTCCTTGGCTATTGCCCATAACAAAAGCGCCACAGGCATTTTTGAACACTGAACATTTTGCGTTTGTCAAAGAGAACAGCAAAGCTCCATCAACAATCAATAACTTTCAGCCAAAAACAATCAGAGACATATTAACAGATGGAGGAGCCGAACAAACTACACTGAAATATCAGCAGGAGCATTATCAAGACGATGATTTGATAGGTAGCATTGTGGACGGCGACGGGGGTAAGCTGGTAGAGTGCCCACCTGTTCAGAAATTAGATGTTATCTATGCATATGGCACACCTACACATGTAGGTGCATATTACCTTTCTTCTGTAGAAGAAATAGACGGAAAACAAACAAAATCACTGAGAGTAGCAGCAGACCTGAACGACACAGGCGGAAACTTTCTTGTAAAAGACGGAATAAGATTTGAAATAGAGGGTACTACAGAACAACTGATAGATGGATCAACACATTCAGGAGATGGAATAGTCCCATATGGAAGCTTGGCATATCACAAGCATTGGCAGAAAAACAAGTCGCTAAAAACCGAAATAGGAGATCATGGTTTTCGACTTAGCGATGCGGCCACATATCCAGGACATGAGGAAATTTTAAAGGTTAACGAAGGTATTAATAAAATCCTGGAGTTGTTACGCAACGTGCATTTGGATTAAAGTTGGCGTAGATATAGCGGGGGGGAAATGAGCTTGGTAACATAATTAGGTAGTTTAAAAGCAGATGGCACTAACCATCTGCTTTTAAACTTTTATGAGAAAAACTTATTAGAAAAGTTAAAAAATAAATTATTTTTAACTTGGTCAAAAGCGGTTTTTGGGTACGAACAACAAGCTCAATCCCACAATAATATTGAAGGCAAATTATTGTTAGCCAGACGCAGCAATTGATAACCAATTCCAGATATACCGGGTAAAAAGCCAGGATTAAATACAGAATTGGGTAAGTTGGGGAACAGTTGATAAGCTCCAGTTCGCTTGGCTCTAGCCACAACATTTGTTACATTTTGGTGAGCAATTTGATGCCAATCAGAACGGGAACAGATTTTTGCACCGACTAACAGCACTTCCGCCCGACCAAAATTGCCACAGCATAAGTGATCGATCGCTTGTAAGCCAAAACTCTGAGTAGTTTGGAGAGCAATTTCAATTTCTTGTTGAATTTCCGGCGTTTCCACGATTCTCAAACTGCCTAAGCGTCCTAAACCAATGCCGGCTGCACCATGACACCACTTATTTGCAAAGTCAGGTTGTCCTGATTGTCCCATTCTGCGGAAGTCGGGCCAGTTGGCAGTGGACTGGCAAAAGACGCTACGCTCATACTCAATTCCTGCTAAACCTGCTTCTAAGAATTTGCGCTCTAAGGTGGCGGCATAAAGTCTGAGCAAAGCATAAGAGATGCCTGCGGCTCCATGAGAGAAGCCAGTTAAGGGCTTGTCCCAATAAGTATGCCAAGCTTTGGGCGCACCATTGTGGCTAACTTGACGGTTGATTAAATGTTGTCCACAGGCGATCGCTTTTTCTAAAACGGTTGCTTCTCCTGTGGCTTGATGCAGGGATAATAAACCTAAAATTGCCCCTGCTGCTCCGCTCATAATATCCAAGTGTTCGTCGGCAGCAATCAGTTCTGGTGTCATCAACTCGGCTAATACTTGAGCGTCTGGCAACAGCGTTGCATCGTTGAGGAGTTGACTAATTTTCACCAGGCTATAGATCATTGACCCTAAACCTGTTGCACCCCCAACGCCCATGAAACGAGCCATGCGTTCCCAAGTTTCTGGCTCAACAGTGTGGATTTGGCGACGCAGAGATTGCACTGTCCTCAATGCTAAATCACGGTAACGGGAATCACCAGTTACCTGATTTAGTGCAGCTAAAAACAAAGCAACTCCAGAGCGTCCGTCAGAGAGACAATTGTTTAATACTTGCAGTTGATATCGTTCGGCGCGAGGCACAAAGTCTAAGCCAATCCAGTTAACGCTGCCATCAGGGTCAGAAATGGCTCTGGTTTCCAGTTGAGTGGCGATTTCCTGGGCTTCGGCAATTAATTGTTCTGAATTTAGCAACGGTAACGATTCGCCTTGCCATTGCCCACCTTGGCGGCTGAAAGTGGTTGCAATTTTGGCATCGAAGGAGCCTTGAATAATCGCTACTTGTCGAGCTAAGTCGGTTTCATCCAGAGATTGTAACTGGTTGAGCAGGTCTTGGTAACTGGATTGTTTGAAGTAGTTGGGAATGGAAGAAGAACCGTTTAAACTCAGTTCATCAACCACAGCGCTAGCCGTGAAGAAGGGAATATCCAATTGTTCCATTGCTCGGAGTTCTGCACTCAAAACAGGAAAGGCATTCGGTTTATTTTGAGCAACTAGAAAAGCACGACTGAGAACATCGAGTTGAATACTGTAATCTACGCCATGTTTGAGGTAATCGGGTGCCAAAGCTTTTTGGAGAATGATGCCATAAATGCGGGTGTTGCGGAAGATAAAACGCACCTGCTGATTTTGCATAGCAGATAGCAAACTTTGGCGTGAAATTAAGAAATCTTTGTGCGCCATCAAAAAGCGATACATCTGCTCAAACCCAGTGGTGATTTGTAGTTGATAATCGTTTGGAGACAGAGCAGTTTCACCCAAAAACGGCACATTTTTCCCGATCGGCAAGGTTACAGGCTCAGACAACAGGTGCATATTATCTGTATTAATGTTCTGCCAGCGCGGCACTTTGCGGGGAGATAGTCGAGGATCTGTGCTGCCTAGTCCGCTAATATCATAAGCGACACTGCGATCGCCACTAAAGTCCCAACGCGGTAAAAGTCCGGTGCGGAGTACGGAATCCCAAAATTGTCGTGTGGCGGTTGTGTCTAAATCTTGGGTAAGTGGTGAGTCTTCAATGAGATTCGGTTCGTGGTGCAGCAGCGTTTCCATGTCAATCAGCACCAGATGTTCGCCATTGGCAATTAAGTTTTCGTAATGGCAATCTGTTCCCCGCAAAGCGTAAAGCACACACAACAACATCCCAGAACGCTGATAGAATTGTTTCGCAGCGGCTTCATCGACACAAGGCAACTGTTCAACATGTTCCACCCAACCATAACCGTTGCGCTCTAGTACCTGAATGACTTTAAAATCTAAAAGATCGCTGTGTTGATTGCACCAATCCAAAAATTGGTTAAAGACAACCTCTAATCCTAAATCTTTGGGTTTATAAACAAGTTTAAGTCCAGACTCAAAGGTGAGCAAAATCACCGTTCGCCCGCGTTTGTGTGCATCGGAAATCGATGTTTGAATTTCAACAACTTTGTTTTGAGAAAGTGGGGCGATCGCTTGATTAAAAGTTCGTTGAATATCTGTCCTGTCTGCAACTAAACGTTGGAGAAATTCAGCAGTGAACTCAACCCAAAAATTAACGGCTGTTGCCACTAACCGACCGAGTACTGGATACTTTTGGAAGAAGGTCAGCATTCCATCTTCTAGGAGTTGATTGACGAACTTGGTGTAGTGAGTGTTATTGTTTTGTGTTTCAAGCCCCAGTAAGCCGAGCAAGTTTTGACCAAAGGGACGCACCTGAGAAAATTCAAAATCCAATGTCTTTGTGCAAATTCCTGCTAATCGTTTCAGTAGACCACGTTCTAGAGAACTGTAAGCGTCGTGCGAAAGAATCGATAAGGGAAGATAATCTTGGGTGAATTTACTGTCGCAGTGAGTCAGTAATTGCTGTCTGGCTACCAAGATAGCAGGCAAAAGAATATCTTCAAAAGCGATCGGATTTTGTGAATCGATTGGTAGAAATACTTCGGTTGCAGAATTGAATCCTGTAGCAGTTTGGATGATTTGCTGCAAGGTTTCTGCCCACTCAG
Organism: Nostoc sp. ATCC 53789; assembly: GCF_009873495.1. GTDB lineage: Bacteria > Cyanobacteriota > Cyanobacteriia > Cyanobacteriales > Nostocaceae > Nostoc > Nostoc muscorum_A. The sequence continues at coordinate 1,953,638 of NZ_CP046703.1, forward strand.
GCAAAGGTTGATCGGCAAGTAACTCAATGGTTCCCAATCTGGAACTAACAGTATCGAGGTTTAGCCCTTCCCATTGTAAGCGTTTGTGTAACGTATTGAATTTACCTTCTGCTGCAACTTCGCACCAGCGATGTCTACGACGGTTAATTTCTTGTTCGTTGACTCGATCGACATCAATTGCAAATCTGCTTTCATCAAGACGTTCCCAGATAAAGCTAGCATTGGCTGCGATCGCTCTTAAATCGTCTGATGTTTTCTGTTGGGATAAGCGAACAAGTTGTTGAACCATAGCTGGATTTCTCATGATGGGAGTTCAAAGGTAAGTATCAATTCTGGTCTACGTTTTAATAGTTGGTATTAATACCAATAGCGTTCGTCTGAAATAAGTTTTAAATTAAGTACTAATTAGGTAAGTATCTAGGCATAAATAAATTTAAAGTTTGTAGTAAGGACTTTAGTCCTGATAATCCTTGCTCTGAGCGATAAATCGCTCACTACAAACTAGGAGTTTATTTTATATTTAATTATCTCTACCTACTTAGGCATAATTAAAATAACTTGTAATTATTAATTGAATTAGTTGGGGTACAAGTCTCCAACAGATAAAGACAAAAAACTTGACTATTTGGTGGATTATAGGACTCATATATTATGATTTTTGAACAAATTTAAGATAAAACTGTCTTTTCAGTTTCAGTATGTTTTCAAAAATAAAGTCTGAGTCCTATATTTCACCAAAAAATACGAATTACGAGAGATAGCAGTGTCCGCCACCACAGCCGGCTGTGTGACATAGTTTGGGCGCACTATCAGCCATTGCACCGCCACTAACACTGAGTAATTCTTCTTCGCTCAGTTCGTTTGAGTCCACAAAGGTCAGTTCTGCCAGCATTTGAGCTACGCTTTCGGCGGTGAAAGTATAACCTTTTTCTGCACTCGCAATTAACAACAGTTTGATAGCTTCTGTTTGGGTAACTGCTGCTTGTATATTCTCACGTAGTTGACTATTTTGGAGTAGGCTTTGAATTTGTGACAACATAATTGTATTTTCTCAGAGTTGGTGATAGTAATTGTTAATGTAATTCCCTCTTTCTCTTGATTAAAAAAGTAAAAAGGGAACTGTTATGCAGCATCTCTTTCTGCGTTGAACCTCATTACCAAGTATGGAAATTATCCAAATTAAAATATTGGGAAAGTTGGATATAAAAAGCTGTTTTAGAAAAACAACCTGACCTTGGAGGCTACAATGCCAGAGAGAAAAAGAAGCTACATATCTTTTTTAGCAGTGTCCGCCACCACAGCCTTCTGTATGACATAGCTTAGGCGCACTATCAGCCATCATCCCACCACTAACACTGAGTAATTCTTCTTCACTCAGTTCATTGGAGTCCACAAAGGTTAGTTCTGTCAGCATTTGAGAAATGGCTTCAACTGTAAAGTTATAACCTTTCTCTGCACTAGCGATCACTAACACTTTAATAGCTTCTGCTTGATTAGTTGCTGCTTTTACTTGCTGTTGTAATTGGGCATTTTGCAGTAATTCTTTAATTTGGTGTAACATCCGTCTATCCTCCGTTTTTGTTGACTTATCTAAACCGCAGAGATTCTACACTTGTTTTGTGCGGTGTTCTCTGCTCTTCTGATTTGAATTTAGAGAAGAATCGGGGAGAAGTAGGGGAGATAGTTGCAATAGCAGAAAATTTTTTGGCGTTGCTGATTAGATATATGAATCTTGGTACGGAAAACGAACCACGGAGGACGCAGAGGTCACTGAGGAATGAGAGTTTGAGAGGGTTTTGTGTAAGTCCTGTCTAAAACTAAAGGGCAACCAGCACTTCATTGATTTGCTCTGCTAGTTTCAATGGACGGAAAGGCTTGGCAAAAATAGCAGCGACATCCATATCAGTAAAACTCTCTCGATCTGATTGCTGGAGTTTAGCTGTTAATAAAATTACTGGAATTTTCTTAGTGGCGGGGTTAGCTTTCAGTTGTTGTAGAGTTGCACGCCCATCCATATCAGGCATCATCATATCTAGTAGAATGACATCTGGTTTATGGGTAGCAGCTACCTTCAAAGCTTCCTGACCAGAACTTGCTGTCAATACATTCCAGCCAGCAGCCATTTCTAATCCCAACTTGGCGATCGCCCGCACATCTTCTTCATCATCAACAATCAAGATATTTCTGTTCATAATGGCACTCTTACAAAATATATGTGCTGATTTGCTTGATCGCTCTTGAGCTATTCTAAAGCCAGATCGGGGAAAAGTAGGGAATAATTAAGCTGTTAGAAGCAGTTTATTGCACTGGTAAAGGTAGCAGTACATAAAAAGTGCTACCTTCACCTAAAGTGCTTTGAACCCAGATTTTGCCATCATGTTGCTGGATGATATCTCGGCAAATAGCCAGTCCTAAACCTGTTCCTCCTTTGTTGCGGGAGTCGGATGCATCCACTTGCTGAAAGCGCTCGAAAATTATTTGTAATTTATCTTCAGGAATTCCTCGCCCTTGATCTTTGATAGTAATCAAAAGGTATTTAGGTAATAAAGGCTCATTTTCTTTAGGCTCAACGCCTTGAGATTCTGAGAGAGTGGCACTTATATACACCGTGTCTCCTGGTTCAGAAAACTTAATAGCGTTGCTCAGTAAATTAGTCAGGGTTTGCAGCAGCCGATCGGGATCTGCCCAAAGTTCAACTTCTACAGGATTGATAATCAATTTGACTTGTAATTGATCTGCCATTGCTTGCATTGCTTCTGTGGCAGTAGTTAGCAAGTCTGCGGCGTTGTACTTCATCTTCCGCGTGAAGATTTTGCCCGATTTCATCCGCTCTAAATCGAGAATATCGTTCACTAAACGAATTAGGCGTTCAGTATTAGTGGTGGCAATGCTCAGAACTTTTTGACCTTGTTCATTCAGAGTTCCCAGTTGTTCTGAACCCAATAAATCTAATGCTCCCATTGTGGAAGTTAAAGGTGTACGCAATTCATGACTGACTAAAGAGATAAATTCGTTTTCTAGACGTTTGCGTTCGGTGATGTCATTGGCAATTAATAAAGCACACGGTACTCCAGCTAAGTCAATCAATTCGAGAGATATTAGTATGGTTTTGAGTTCTGCACACTTAGTTGAAAATTCAAATTCTAGATTGTACAGTGACCCAGTTTCTGGCAGAAGTTGAATTGTTTGAGCGATCGCGACTGTGTTTTTACCCAAATTAAGTTCAGTGGCAGTATTGCCAATCACTTCGTCTAGAGAGTAGCCGCTCATCTTCAAAAAACTGGGATTGACATCAATAAAACGAGCATCTGAGACTGTAGCGATCGCGATCGGATTGGGACTAGAGCGAAAAACTTTAGCAAACTTCTCTTCTGCTTTGGCGCGAGCCCTTTGGGAAGCTTCGCTAACGTGAATTTCCTGCTGCAACCGCTCATTTTGGGCTTGGAGTTGTTGTTGCAGTTTCCAAATCGTTAAGTGATTTTCAATTCGTGCTAAAACCTCTTCTAGTTGAAAAGGCTTAGTGATATAGTCCACTCCCCCAACTGCAAAGGCTTTCACCTTATCTAGCACATCACCTAAAGCGCTGATAAAAATTACCGGGATTTTGCGAGTGCGATCGCTTGCCTTCAAATGTTCGCAGACTTCGTACCCATTCATCTCCGGCATATTCACATCCAGCAAAATTAGGTCGGGGGGAACTGCATTTGCGCCTCTTAACCCCGTAGAACCCTTAGTTACACTCCGAACTTTATATCCCTGTTCCGTCAACATGGCAGATAAGAGGTTCAGGTTTTCTGGCGTGTCATCAATCACCAGTATGTCTGCTTTGGGAAAGTTAAGCGGCTCTTTAGGCATGGCAATATCGACTTTAGCCAGAATAGGCTACTAATGATTTCTAGAAATTGTAACCTTAGTCCTAGGTCTTAATAATCGTTTACAAAAGAAATTCCAATTACTCATTTATCTACCCTAGTTCTCCCCGATTAATTTTTAATCTTAAAAGCATCAAATCAAATTAATAGCTCACATCTCCCAAATTACACAGTACGGAGTAACTTGTATGCAAACTTCAACCATGCGTAAACCAATTATTCTTGCACCAGGAGAAGGTAATCAATTTTCAATTATGGGTGGACAATTTACCACCAAAGCAACTGGTGAAGAGACAAATCAAGCTTGGAAAATTTATGAAATTACAGACACAGAAGAAAATGGGCCACCACTGCACACTCACCCTTGGGAAGAGGCATTTTATATTCTCGAAGGAGAACTAGACATCCAAGTTGGTACAGAAACAATTTTGGCATCAACCGGCTTTTTTGTTAACATTCCTCACAATGCACCACACGCCTTCAAGATTCGTTCTGCTACTGCTAAATTTCTGGTTTTAATTGCACCTCAAGGGGCGAAAAACTTTTATGAAGAAATGGGTCAAGTCGCAGATAACCTACCGCCAAACATGGACAAAATACAGCCTCTTTTGAACAAATATGGATTGCAATTTCTGGCGTGAATCTTTCGTTTGGATGTAGGGCGTACAGCTAGCTAGTACGCCCTTACGGAGAAAAGCTATACACAAACACGCAAAATTTGCATTTGTTGACAAATAAATCTATTTCTAGAAAGCAATATGTACTCAATAACAAAACCAAAAGCTGCTCAACTTTTAACTACTAGTGCGTTGAGTTTGGGACTCATCGCTAGCCTTGTTTTTTACCCAAGCGCAAGTCAAGCGGGTAAAAATGATGCTGGAGTACCTGCCGAACTCCAGGGTGAGTGGCGGTATGGTCGAATCTCGTCTATCCAATACCAAGACAGCTACACAGGTCGGCCAGCAGCCCCAAATGGTTCAAGTGATCAATTTCAACTCGCATCTAACGGTAACTACCAGCGAAATCGGCTGCTTCAAATCACCACTTATAACTGTGAATCTAATCTCTTCATACAGGAAAAAGGCAAAGTTAAGATTGAAGGTCAACGTCTGACTTTCCAACCTAGCGACAGCACATCCAAAGGGCAAATCTGCAATAGCGGGCGTACCTACTCCAGCCGCAATTCGGCAAAGGCTGAAACTTACGAGTGGTCGATTGAAACGAATGAATCCGGGCAGCAAGTTCTATTGCTTGCGACCCCCGATGGCAAGGGTCTAGCTCACTATGGGCGACCTCAATAGATATCAGTTTAAAAAGAATGTAGAGACGCGAAAGCGAGTAGCGAAGCCCAGCCCAGCCTAATTTCGCGTCTCTTGCCTTAACCGAACCCTATTGCAATACATCTTGGATTATCCATTTTTTCTCTCCCCTAGTTTTCCCCGATTGCTTTGTAATCTATAAAATATCGAACTGAGGTTATCCCATGATTCATCATATTTCAATTGCTGTTAGAAACCCCAGCCATGTTGCTCAAGTTCTGGCAGAAATTTTAAAAGCACAAGCTGTTCCATTTCCTCCTAACCCAGGAAGCTATATGGTTATACCTTTTGATGAATACGGTACAGCCATTGAACTCTATCCTTTAGGCTCTCAAATTGAACCTGGTGAAAATGATGAAGAATGCGTATTTGTCCGTACTGCAATTACTTCTATGTACACAGATATTCATGCAGCTATTTCTGTACCCATCAGCCAAAAAGAAATTGAACAAATAGGTGTCCGTGAAGATTGGCGTGTAGTGCGCTGTAACCGCGATTCTTTCTTTGATGTGATTGAGTTCTGGGTGGAAAACAGATTAATGATTGAATTGCTAACACCAGAAATGGCATCTCAATATTTGAAATTTGCCACTCAGCAAGAAAATCTAAAATATTTTGTGGCAGAACCAGCTTTAGCAACAACTTGATAAATATTTATAGCAATCCTATTTGGTTTGCAATTCTCGCAAACCGCAGATCCTCGGCTTCTCAAATAAATCGGGGATCTTGTTGATCGCGAATGATTAAGAATTGCTATATTAATTTTTTTAATTTAAGTACGTTTGCAACTAAAGAGCTATGCCCGCCGCAGGCATAGCTCTTTGGTTATGGTAAATAACAGAAGTGCTGAATGTTTGCGTTTGTTAGCGACTTTACGACTCGATCCAGCACGAATGAAGATGATTGGTGGGTTTGTTGATACTTATCTCAAATTAAATGTAGCAGAAGAAGAGATTTTTCAAACTGAGATTGCTAAATTTGAAGTAGCCAAACAAGAGGTAGTTATGGAAATTGTTACTAGTTGGGAATTAAAAGGAATACAAAAGGGAAAGCTAGAAATAATTATGCGCCAGCTAAATCGTAAAATTGGTGAGGTTACACCTGAATTAGAAGAACGTATTTGCCAATTATCAACTACACAATTAGAAGATTTAGCAGAAGCTTTGTTAGGTTTTGGCAATGCAGGTGATTTGGTAGCTTGGTTAAATGGGCTGGAGGAGTAACAATTAATATATTCATAATTTTTGTAGAGGCTTGAGGAATACGCTTCTCTACATTTTTTGTCACAGCCGATCGCACAATATTAACAGGCGAAAATTGAGTGTTTGAAATCCACCTGCGTGGGTAAAGCCTCGTGTAGATGCGGTTTCTAGCCGCCCATTTAACGTTAAGTTGACTCAGTTACAATTTTCTTCCGTTACATCAATAATTTCATCAAAGCAGAAACTTCGGACTAAATTTGTCAATTTGTCTGCCAAAGTAGAATGTGTTGGTGGAATTTGCTCAATTAGTTGAAAAATCCTTTCGGCATCGACTTCAACAGCTGCCTGATTAAGTTCTGTTACCCATTGGGCAGGCATAATGGTAATTGCAGAGCGAAGATCCAAAATAGAAAATTGAATATTCTTTAGGTTATTGTCTGTTGCATCTTCACTGCTTTCTTCTGTACAGATATAACGCACCTGCAAATATTCAGCTATCTTTTCAAAAATTACCTGCTCACGAAATGGCTTACGAACTAAGTCGTCGCAACCTGCGGCTAAGATACTCGCTTGTTGTTCTTCAAAAGCACTGGCAGTTAGGGCAATAATTACAGTGCGGTGATTTGTATTTGTATTTCTTTCCCTGGCTCTAATCTCTTTAGTTGCATCGTAGCCGTTCATTACAGGCATCCGCATATCCATCCAAATAAGATGAGGCTGCCAAGTTTGCCACATTGCGATCGCTTCTTGTCCATTATTCGCAGCCTTAATTTCAAAGCCAATGCTACCAAGAAGTTGCACAATTAAATCGCGGTTTTCTTTACGGTCATCCACTACCAGAATCCGGTAAGAGGGTTGGCCTGCTGCTAGCTCGATGACACGTCCCTTATTCAACCTTGGTGAAACTTTCAATGCTGCGGCTAAATTTACTTGGATGTCAAAGCTAAAAATAGATCCTTGTCCAGGACTACTAGTTAAGTAAATATCACCACCCAGCAACCGCACAAATTGACGGCTGATTGTCAGTCCTAGCCCAGTTCCTTCTTTGGTTTGGATACCACTTGTTGTCTGGACAAAAGGCTGAAACAAGTTATTCATTTCTTCTGGTGCTATTCCCCGTCCAGTGTCTTCGACTTCAAAGTGAAGGGATGGGGAAGAGGCAGAGGGGCAGAGGGGCAGAGGGGCAGAGGGGCAGAGGGGCAGAGGGGCAGAGGGGCAGAGGGGCAGAGGGGAAAGACTTACTGCAACTTCTCCCCTGCTCCCCTGCTCCCCTGCTCCCCTGCTCCCCTGCTCCCCGCTCCCTAAGCTCACTCGCAACGTTACTCCCCCTGTTTGAGTAAACTTAACGGCGTTACCCAAAAGGTTAATGAGAACTTGGCGGAGTTTCCCCTCATCTGTCTGGATATAACGGGGAAGATTGGGAGCAATTTCAAATCTGAGGAATAATTGCTTTGTTTGTGCCTTTACCTGAAACATTTCTTGTAATGTTTGCAACAGCAGATAAAGGTCGAAGTCTTCAGGGGTGAAAATGATTTGTCCAGCCTCAATTTTGGACATTTCTAGGACATCGTTAATCAGGTTGAGCAAGTGTTCGCCACTGCGGTTAATGGTAGCTAAAGATTCACGTTGGTTTGAGTTGAGGCTAGTATCTCGTTCCATTAACTGAGAAAAACCCAGGATGGCATTGAGAGGCGTGCGGAGTTCGTGGCTCATATTAGCGAGAAAAGCACTTTTAGCTTGGTTGGCAGTTTCGGCTGCTTCTTTGGCAATTCTCAGCGCTTCTTCTGCTTGATGTCTGGCTCGACCGATCGCAATTATTTCACCTACCAGCTTCAATAGATTAATATCTTCTTGACTCCAGGTTTTCGAGCAGTGAATCATCGCTGCACCAACAAATCCCACTACTTTGCCAGCATGAACCATTGGCACTGCTAGTAAAGACTGAAACGACATACTTTCAAAAACTTTTCGCTCAGGTAGATGGGGTGGTAAATTTTCCACACAAGAGATTTGTCGATGCCTACCACGGAGAATCGGTTCGTAGAAATAGGGGAAAACTTCTACAGGCGAACCTTTTGCAATATCAATCAATGGTGCAACATCTTCACCACACCATTCATGGATGAGGTGGAATTCACGTTGATCTTGGGAGCATTCAAAGATGCAACTGTGTTCGGCACTAATAAACTCAGCGATCGCTTGGAGTGTAAAATTAATTGCTGTTTCTAAATTTTGGTCAATAAATTGGCGAGAAATGCTACTGAGTAAACTTTCTGCTTGAGTCCGACGTTGCAGAGCGGCTTCTGCTTGTTTGCGATCGCTAATATCACGCGCTACACCCACAATCTGGAAATTACCCTGGGCATCTTGTGTGCGGACTGCATTAGAAGTTAGCCAAACCCAGCCTTTAGTACGATGTTTGGCGCGGTACTCAGTACCAGAAATTCCCTCACCGGTTGCGAGGATAGTTTGGGCGACTTCTTGACATTTTTGCACATCGTCGGGATGAGTAAAGAATGCCAAAGAATTACCCTCCATTTCGCTGGGAGCAAATCCTGTAGTATTCAAAATATTAGGGGAAATATATTTGAAAACCCCATCAGGACTCATCGCAAACAGCACATCATTGACCTTTTCGACGATAGTGCGAAACTTTAACTCGCTTTCTTGTAGGGCTGCTTCTGCTTGTTTGCGTTCCAATTCGGCACCGGCACGGGCAGCAAAGATTTTGATAATCAGTTCCCGTCCCGGATCGTGCTTCATTGGTTTGACATCTATCACTGCTAGATGTCCAATGATTTCCCCAGAGGAACTGGTGAGAGGAACGCCAAAAAAACTCTCGGCATTCATCCTCACTAAATCTGCATCTTCAGGGAAAGCAGCTTGCACTCTTTGGGGGTAGTGGCATATATTGCCTTCCAAGGTGTGTTGACAAGGAGTGCCGTGCAAATGGTATTCCAAATTTTCGTTAATCGCCCCGCAAGACCAAAATGCCAAAGTGCGGACTTTAGTTTTCCGCTCATCATGAAACTCAGTGACTAGGGCATATTGAACTTGCAATACTTCAGCCAGGTAACGAACACAGGAATTGAAGAATTCATTACCTGTTTTTGCTGCTGTACCCTCAACAATTAAGCGTAAAGCCTGTTCTTGTTGTTTGCGATCGCTAATATCTGTAAAAACCGAATCTAAACAGGATTCTTCGGCGTTGAGACGGAGTGACAACAGTAACCAAACAACCGAACCATCGAGTCGCTGTAGTGCTACTTCAAAATTACGAACTTCACCGTCTTTTTCTAACTCTGCTAACATGCGTGTGCGATCGCCTGGATTAGCATATAAGTCAGTTGTGAAGAACTTGCCAATCAAGTCAGCAGAAGAGGCAAAACCTAAAATCTCGGCACCGCGTTGATTAGCCTCGATAATCAATCCATCTTGTTGCCGAGTGCGAAAAATACCCACTTGAGAATTTTCAAAGATGTTGCGGTATTTCATTTCACTACGCCGCAAAGCTTCTTCTGCTTGCTTGCGTTCTGTAATGTCACGCCCTACACCCAAAATAGCAACTGTGCCACTCTCAGGATTAATTGTCGAAGTATTAAAGTTGAACCATCGCCAGTTGCCATTTTTGTGTCTTAATCGCACCTCAATATCAGTCAGTTTTTCTCCAGTGGCAGCCTTTTGTAATGCTGCGGCGCTAGTTGCTAAATCTTCCGGTTTGGTAAACTCCACCACAGAATGACCTTCTATTTCCTCTAGGCTGTATCCCATGATTGAGGTAACATTAGGCGAATGATAGGTAAAGATTCCATCTAGGTTAAGGACGAATATCAGGTCATTAGCATTTTCAACGATGCTACGGAACTTTAACTCGCTTTGCTGGAGGGCTGCTTGAGCGCGTTTGCGTTCTGTGGCATCAGTGCCTACTGAAAGAATTTCGATTAAGTTTCCTTGTGCATCTAATATGGGTTTATTTGCCCAGACTATCCAGACGCGATCGCCATTTTTGCATAAGTTCTCATTTTCGTTGAATAGATAGTTTTCTGGGTGTTGACAAATATCAACCATTAATGTCTGTAAGTCACGCCCAGAAGTCTCGGTTTCTGGAACAATTGTGCCGATGACATTACGCCCGATAATTTCATCTAAATCGAAGCCAAAAAGCCTTTGACCGTAGTCATTTAAAAATATAATGTCACCGTTACTGTCCCAACGCAGAATAATACAGTTGGCTGTTTGCACCAAATCTCGATACTGGACTTCGCTTTGTCGTAAGGCTTCTTCAGTACGTTTACGGTCACTAATATCGCGCACCACTGCCAATATGTGTGGCTTACCGTTGTAAATGCAAGTCGTTCCTTTGACTTCCACATCTATTAAAGTACCATTTTTGCAGATATCAACTGCTTGTCCATAAAATTGCTCACCAGATCGCGTTGTTTCCAGAAATTTTAGAAAAACTGAATGTGAGTTTGGGTGAATATAGACAGATGGATGTAAAGTGAGAAATTCTTCATAAGAATAACCGTGCATTTGACAAGCCGCAGGATTAACTTCAGCGACTTTTTCGGACTCTATATCAGTAATAAATAGTCCATCATTGATTGCTTCAAAAATAGTGCGATATTGCAACTCACTTTGCCTTAGTGCTTCTTCTGACCTTTGGCGTTGGGTAATATCGCGGAAAGTCCACACTCTACCAATAATCTGTTCGCCAATGCGCTGAGGACAGGAGTATCGCTCAAATATCCTACCATCTTGTAGTTCTAAGCAATCATAACTAACTACTTCCGGCTGTGAATACAATTCTCGGACTCGTTGCAAAAACGTATCGGGGTCTTTTAGCTGGTTTGCCAAATACCCTAGTCGCTGAGGATGATCTGGTTCTGTCAAAAGTTCTGGTGGAATTGACCACATTTCTAAGAACTTTTGGTTATGAGTAGTAATATTACTTAAACTATCAACTACTAAGATACCGTCTTGAATCGATTCAAAGATAGCGCTTAACAAAGACAAAGAGTTTTCTAAGGCTACTTGAGTTTGTTTGCGCTCGCTCAAATCCCTTCCTAAAACCACCAGAGCCTTGCGTCTACCATCCTGGTGAAATAGGGGAGCTTTAATCATATCGACACTGCTGACTGTCCCATCAGGTCGAGGTATAATTTCTTCTACCCGATGCACACATCCCAACTGCCAAGCTTGTTCATCTGTTTCGTTGCAGTTGAGTAAAGCATCGTGATAAAAATTGCTAAATTCTGCCAGTTCGGAATCTGTTTTACCTTGATAATCAACCCCTTGTATCTCTAAAAATTCTAGGTTAGCCTGGTTTGACAGCAACCATTTTCCCTCGCCGTCCTTTAAGCAGATAATATCTGGTGTAGCGTTAATTAATGTCTGCAATCGCTCCTCAATCTCTTGCAAGGATTCTTGAGTTTGTTTCGCTAGCGTGATATCCCGAATCACCAGTATTGCACATCGATCGTCAGCCAGTTCGGTACAGCTACCGGAAATTTGTAGTGTTAAATTCCGCTCACCCTGCTGGTACTGATAATTTCCTGTTTCGTATTCCCCATTGAGTATCTGCACATCAGGATAGACTGGTTTTCCTGCTTGTGATAATGGTAGTAAGTCAGTTAATTTTGCGCCGCAGATATTGCCGTGGGGTTGATTTACCAGAGATTCAAAATGAGAATTGCACCATTGAATGCGTTGGTCTTCTCCTACCCAGACCACAGCATCAGCGATCGCACCTAATGTTACTTCCATCTTGGTGAGGGTAGCTTGCAATTGCTTCACCTGCTCCAATTGTTTAGCGCTCATCACCCACTCCTTAATGTCTCCTGGTGTAGATAGAACAACTTGGTATAGTGATTGTATCTATAGTTAATCGTTAAGATATTTAACCATAGCAAAACTACATACTGCCTTTAAATGTTACAGCATGAATACGGTTATCAACATCATTGAGGATTAAAAGGGAAAGGTTTTGAATACATCCAGGACTTACGCAAGAACTCTCTAAAACTCTTATTCCTTTGTGTCCTTTGCGTCCTTTGCGGTTCGTTTGATCATGATTTTGCGTAAGTCCTAACATCCTTTACCCAATACTCAAAAAGCCTTCTTTCCTATTGCCTTTTAGCTCTGCTTCAACCTAGAATTAGCAACTTGGTATAAAGATTGTAAGTTTAATCCATCATTAGGATACTCAACCACAGCAAAGTTACAAGTTACCTGAAAGCGATCGCCATTTGAAGCTGTAAATACTTGCTGGCGAAGCTTAATTAAAATTTCACTGAGACGATGTTTGACAACAAGCTGCTCTGTGTCTAGGGTTACAGTTTCAGTAAATCCAGAAATTCCCACTACAAATTCTCCGTTACCCCAATAGCCCAATATTTCGCCACTGCAAAATGCTGATTGGAATAGCCGACTCCATCGTTGCAATACTTGATTACCAGCCTCATGCCCGTACTGGATATTAATTTGGCGTAAATCGCTGATATTTAAGATCATCAAGCAAAGCGATTGCTGATTTTTTTCAGCTTGAGCTATTAGGCGCTGTAAGTCGCGGCTAGACTGAAATTGATTTGCCAGTCCCGTTAAGGGATCTTTGGTAGAGAGTGACTGGAGTAGGCGGCTGCGTTCTAAGCGATGGGTAATCCTGGCCAGCAATTCTGCCCCCACAACAGGTTTAACCACATAATCATCTCCCCCAGCAGCAAACACCTGCTGCACCGTTTCCATCTCTCGGTGAGCCGTCAGAAAGACAATTGGCAATTCCTGCCATTGGGGATCTGTGCGAACTGCTTGGCAAAGTTCTATACCACTAATTTGGGGCATTTCCACATCCAAAATCAACAAATCTGGTGCAGTAGATTGTAATACTTCCCAGAAACGTAGGGGATCGTCCAATCCGGTGATTCGCATTCCCCAAGGTTCTAACATTGGGCTTAGTGCTGCTAAAATAAGCGGGTCATCATCAACGACTAATACATTTACTTTTAAAGAACGGGTAAACTGTAATATTTGTGAGGCAGTTTCCCAAACTTGACTTGCGGTGACAGGCTTGAGGAGAAAACCCCGCGCCCCAGACTGAGCCAAAGTTACACGATCCACTAGTTGATCGGTGACAGCAAGTGCCAGAACAGGTATAGGAGGGGTGTATGTTGCTAAGTCCAACATTAATGCTAAACTTTCCTCTCGCTGCCCGATCTCATCTACATTTAGCACTACTAAATCTGGTGATGTGGTTTGCAAGAAGTTTTTTGCACCTTCTAACGTTGTTATTTGCTGCCAACGCATTCCCATAGAATATGCTACTTGTTGCAACTGTGAACCCAGTTGTAAATCAGGGTCAATCAGCAGTAACTTAGAACTTATCTCTTCCTCAATCGAGGTAGCAGTTTGATCTACTAGCTTTTGTGCCATTAAGTTTAACAATTCGCCTAACTCTTGTATCAGCGATATCAGTCGGCGTTTTTGGGCTGCTAATAACTCTCCATCTTTGGCTAAAATCTGTTCAATTTTCCGTGCTATTTGAGTTCCTGTTTCTTGCTCAAACATTCCCAAAACACCAGCTAGCTTATGCGCTTCCCGTTCAGCCGAATTACGTAATTTTATAGTTAGTGTGCCGCTAGAGAGTTCTGCTGCTGCTTGTTGCAATACCTCCATTCGCTGTGTCATTAGCCCCTGGTATTGACTCCACAGCCCATTCATTGCTTGCTTAAACTGCTGTTCAACGGATGGAGATGTATCGGGTGTGGAAGAATTTTGAACTGGATTTTTTTGAGTTATTTCTTTTTTGCTATTTCCACTACTAGTAGTTTTTTGGGATTTTAAGCGATATCCCAAACCATAAACGTTTTCAATCCAGTCTACGGCTCCAACTACTTTCAACTTGTGTCGTAACCCCTTAATATGAGACTTCACAGTTTCCTCTTGGGGTGGATCGTCAAAAGTCCAGAGATGTTCGATAATATCTCCCCGACTAAAAACCCGCAATGGATTCCGCAGTAATATCTCCAGCAGACTATATTCTTTAGGTGTCAAATCCAGAACTTGATTGTCGTATGTTACTTCGCAAATACTTGGATCTAAACGCAATGCTCCAACTTCTAGCACTGGAGGACGGGGAGTATCGCCGCGACGTAGTAAAGCGCGTACCCTTGCTTGAAGTTCTCTCAAATTTAAAGGTTTAATTAGATAATCATCTGCTCCAGCATCGAGTCCACGAATGCGATCGCTAGTTTCATCTTTTGCTGTGATCAATAAAATAGGAGTGGAACAGCCACTAGAACGTAAGCGCTGGCATAAAGTAATACCATCCAGCTTCGGCAGTCCCACATCTGTTAATATCAGGTCGTAGTTCGTAGCTTGGGCATATTCCCAACCAATTTGTCCGTCTTCTGCTATTTCAACAGCATAGTGTTGTTGGGTAAGAGACTGCAACAAAACACTCGCTAAAACTTCGTCATCTTCGATCAGCAAGATTCTCATCGCAACCTACCTTTTTTTGCATATAGAAATCCTATTAAGACTTAAACAAAAATGTAGACCAAATTGGCTTTATAAGCAGTAAATACATCACGATAAACATCAAGTAATCGAAAAATTAACTTGAAGGAAAATTACTTATGGGTGAATATCATAACAGATAAGCACTATGTCGCTAAGTAGGTAGACATAATTAAATATAAAATAAACTCTTAGTTTGTAGTGAGCGATTTATCGCTCAGAGCAAGGATTATCAGGAAAATGGGTTTAAAACCCCGTGCTTCCAGCACGGCTTTAAACTAATGAGTAAGGAGTAATGAGTAATGAGTGGATGAAAAATGGGTATTTACTCATTACTTATTACTTGTTACTCATTACTCCTTCTTAAGAGTGCGTTCACGGCGGTGAGGATGTCAACAGGACTAAAGTCCTTACTACAAACTTTAAATTTATTTATGCCTAGATACTTAGTCACTAATTAAAATTGTCTTGATAACTTTTATGAATTGGTTGATTACGATTTTTTAAAAAATTACTCTTGCGGTTTGTCAGCACTGCTTGAATTTCTGCAATGATGGCGATCGCTATTTCTTCTGGTGTCTCTGCACCAATATCAATACCAACAGGACTATACAATCTATTTAATTGTTCACTAGTAGGAAGTATCCCTTTGATGGATAAATCTTGCAGCAATTTTTCTGTGCGATACTTTGTCCCTAAAACGCCAATATAACGCGCAGGAGATGGTAGCATCATCTTTAAAATTTCTAGATCGTCAAGATAATTATGCGTCATCACTACAGCTATTGTTTGAAAATCTATAAAAATCTGTTTATGTATAATGTCTCGATTGCTAAGGATCACATCACAACCTAGAGGAAATCGCGCTTTAGTTGTCTCATTCGCTCGACAATCAACTACAGTAACATCCCAACCTAATGCTTGAGCAAACTTTGCTACAGGTACAGCGCCATAACCTGCACCAAATATTACTAAAGGTGTGGGTGGTTGAATGACTTCGATGAAAACTTCTGCACTGCCTAAAGGTAACTGATAGTTATTGACGCTTGACTTTTGATTAACAAAGGCCGCTTGAGAATCTGCACTCAGAGATTGAATTAAATTTGGATCTTTAATGTCAGTGACAATTTTACCATTTGGATAGAGCAGTAAGCGCGACCCAAGTTCCACATCTACCTCGCCTTCAAAAGCAAAGACTGTAGCAATAATACCCAAATGTTTTTTATGAAAGCACTCTTGTGTAAAAGCGATCGCATTGGGTATGCTTTTTCTCTCAAGCCGTTCGATGAGAACTTGTACTACCCCATTGCACCCCAAACCAAAACCCCAAAGAATATCTTCCGAGGCGGTGCGATCGTAAGTAACAAGAATTGGTTTGCCGTCTGACATTCGTTGCTGAGTATACTCAAATACGTCATTCTCTAAGCAACCAGCGCTGATTGTTCCGATCATCCGACCTGTATTTGTCATAAACATTTTAGCACCTGGTCGGCGATAGGTTGAACCTTGAGTTTTAACTACAGTGGCAAGAAAAGTAATTTCACCACTTTCTTGACTGGATTCAAAGCCTTCTAAAATTGCTTGTAATTCATTCATTTGATTGCTTATTTTTCTATTTATAGTAGTTTTGAAGCTTGAGGATATGATAGTGACAATAAAAACTAATAGAGTTTAGTTAAGGCTATAACTCAATACACTTCATTTAAGGATAATAGTAGGTTGGGTTGAGGAACGAAACCCAACATTTTCGGTAGCTTTTGACGCTAACTGAACTTTATTGAGCTATAACTATTTGTGAAAGTTAATTTTTTTAACGAACTGCTTGAAGATTTAATTTTATTTAAATGCAGAGGAGCGCAAAGGTAAGCGCAGGAAATTCGTTACAAATTAATGAAATGTTGTACTAAGTTAAATTAATGCGTTCCTCTGCAATGCCAATGCGTCCCTTTGCAATGCTAATGCGTCCCTCTGCATTTAAGAAACGCTTCAATTTTAATGAAGCATTCTAGGAGCGGGGTCACGAGTGGCATCCAGTCCTGATAATACACAAGGTAGAGAGATTGTTTTGCCTGTTTGTGCGGCTTCGTAAATCAAGGTTATTAGTTTTTGCTCTTGTGGTTTTTTAACGATGAAATTTGGGATTTATGGGGTGCTGGTTGGAGTTGGAGTGCTAGTTGGGCTGCTATTTGAAGTTCCACCAGGATTAACAATAGACCGAACCTCTTCCAAGTGTTTTTGGAGGGTTGGTAGCGCTTGAGCCGCAAATGCTTTCACATCTGGATCTTGTCCCTGTTGAGCTTCAGTTTGAAATGCCGTGACATCCTTTTCATGAGCTTGAAGCATCTGATTCAGATATTGGCGATCGAAGTTAGTACCAGAAAGTTTGGATAAACGTTGCTTGATTTGCTGATTATTGCTGCCGATACTAGTTGGCAGTGTGACACCTTTTTGAGCTGCCAACTGTTTGAGTTGTGCGTTGACCTGGGTATGATCTTGAAGCATACGCTGTCCATATTGTTTGACTATATTGCTAGTTCCACGTTGTGATGCAAGTTGTCCTAATTGGACTTCTGCTAAACCATCTTGAGCCGCTTCAGTGATAAATTGTCTATCTGAAGAACTGAGGTTATTTTGCCCTGATGCAGTTGGTGACACAGTTGGAGAAGCAGTTGGGGAAGCAGTTGGAGATGGACTTTCAGTTGCTTGCACAGACTGAGCAGATGGAACTTCTGATGTATTTTGGTCACGGGGAGTAGTTGGTGTGCAACCAGTTGCGACAGATAAAGCGATCGCTGCTAAACCAGTAGAAAATATTTTGAAGTTGGACATAATCAACGCTTTCCTTGAATAAAAGTGTATTTTGAAACACAAAACTGTCGCGATCGGATAGTTAGGTGCGATCGCTAATTTAATGACGAGTTAAAATCTAATATTTACCCCAGATAATCTGGATTCATTGCTGTAGTGTCGTTTTGCTTTAATCCCAAAACGGAAGCAGTTTATTAAAAACTGCGTTTACCGATCTCTATAATTGCCTCCTACAAGCAATAACAGGAATAAGCCGAATAGTATCACGACAATTTGGCATAGAGAATCTAACTAAGGTGTGTTTTGAAACTTACTCCGTAAGACGCATTCACAATGCAAGCCGATGTGTTGATAATGCAAGTCGATGCATTCACAATGCAAGCCGATGTGTTGATAATGCAAGTTGATGCATTTACAATGCAAATCGATGCATTCACAATGTAAGCCCATACATGCACAATGCAAATTGATACATTCACAATGCAATGTAAAGACACGAAATTCGACTGGCTGGGCCCGATACGCTAACGTCTCACTACGCGCTTTTGCGTCTATAAATTATTGTTCACTAAATATCTATCTAAATTAATCTTACTGATAGATTTTAAGTTCTAATGGGTACGTTAAATGTACACAATAATATTTATACATCTATGACTATCCAAGATACAACACGCCGTTTGCGTCCTCAAACCATTAGTCAAGATATTAGCTCATTCCACGGTTTGCAAACCGTCAGCACCTACAATACAACCCGTGTTGATGCGTCATCTGCAAAGTTACAGGAAGTTTATCAGGCGATGTTGATTTCTCAACAAGCCGAAACTGAGAAACTAGCTTTATACCGGGCTGCTGCTGATGCTGCCAGATTAGCAGAATGGGAATTTCATAATGCTGTATTAGCGATGAAAGAAGTCGTGCGCGGGCAATATGGCTCAGATAGCGATCAAGCCCAAGCAGTGGGATTGAAGAAAAAATCAGACCGCAAACGTCCTTCTCGTAAAAAGGCCGTTGCGATCGCGTAACCGCCAGATGAAGGGGAGACAGGGGAGGCAGGGGAGACAAGGGGACAAGGGGACAAGGGGACAAGAGGTGAGAACTTGAAACAAGTCTTTCCCCTTGTCCCCAAATCCTCTTGCCCATGCCCAATGACAAATGACAAATGACCAATGACTACAACAATTTATCTAATGTAATTGGCAAATCACGAACGCGCTTACCTGTGGCATGATAAACAGCATTAGCGATCGCCGCAGCAGTGCCGGTAATGCCAATTTCCCCAATCCCCTTGACACCAAGCGGGTTGATATGTGGATCGTGTTCATCGACAAATAACACCTCAATATCAGGAACGTCTGCATTTACTGGTACGTGATATTCAGCTAAATCATGGTTAACAACACGTCCTAGATTCGGGTCTATAACCGTATGTTCCATCAGTGCCATACCGATACCGTAGACAATCCCACCAATGAGTTGACTGTTGGCTGTTTTAGCGTTGAGGATGCGTCCAACACCAAAGCTTCCCACCCAGCGCGTTACTCGCACTTCGCCGGAATCAGGGTTAACGCGGACTTCGGCAAATTGCGATCCAAATGCGTGCATTGAGAACTTCTTTTGTTCGTCCCCAAGCTTGGCATCTGCACGCGCTTCGATCATTTTCATTCCATGTCGTGCCAAGATTGCTTGATATGTTTCGCTTACAGACGATTTATTCTTTAAGAAAAAGCTACCATTTTGGGCAATCACATCTTCAGCGTTTGAACTATAAAGCGGCGATTTTTGATCGGCAAGTGCTAGTTGCAAAAGTTTACTACGAGCTTGATTGCCCGCTAAATGTACAGCCGAACTTACACTCGCTGCTGTTTGCGAACCACCGGAAATGGGAGTTTCTGGCATCTTAGTATCGCCTAGTTCAAAGCGAACTTTCTCAACTTGTACACCAAGCGCATCAGCTGCAACTTGAGTCATGACAGTATAAGTACCCGTACCAATATCTTGAGAACCGCTTTGCACTACGGCTGTACCGTCTGCCATAATCTGAGCGATCGCAGATGCCGGAGAACGATTGGTCGGATAAGTTGCTGTTGCCATACCCCAACCAATCAAATAATTGCCGTCTCGCATCGAACGGGGTTTAGGATTACGCTTTTGCCAGCCAAATTTTTCTGCTCCTGTCTTGTAACACTGGATGAGTGACTTGCTTGACCAAGGCAGTCCTTTAGTAGGATCGACATCAGCGTGGTTACGCAGACGCAGTTCCACCGGATCGATATTGAGTGCATAAGCGAGTTCGTCCATTGCCGACTCTAAGGCGAACGATCCAGAAGCTTCACCTGGGGCCCGCATATAGGTTGGTGTTCCCTGATCTAGCTGAACCAGACGATGGCTAGTTTCGATATTCGGGCAAGCGTAAATCATCCGAGCGCTTTTACCAACAGGTTCAATGAATTCATCAAAAGTTGAAGTCTGTGAAGTGCCAGTGTGTCGGAGTGCAGTTAATTTTCCTTCGCGGGTAGCACCCAAAGAAACCTGTTGAATTGTCTCTGGTCGGAAGCCGACAGGGCCATACATTTGTATTCGTCCCAGAACTAATTTGACTGGGCGATTTACCTGCCGTGCTGCGATCGCTGCTAGTGGTACGTGCGACCAAGCCGACCCTTTGCAACCAAAGCCACCGCCCACAAAGTAAGACATAATGCGGACTTTTTCAGGCTTAATTCCTAATACCTCCGCAACTTTTTGTTGAGTCGAAAAAATTCCCTGAGTTGCGTCATACAACAGCAATTGATCGCCTTGCCAAACTGCTGTTGTAGCATGAGGCTCCATCGGATTGTGATTTTCCACTGGAGTGGTATAAGTCTGCTCGACGCGCACAGCAGCATTCGCTAGTCCCTGTTTGACATTGCCGTGAGATGAATCGGGCGATTCCTCTCTAGGGATTTTACCTTTAGGAAAGTATGCCTTAGCGAGGTTATCCCGCATATTGATGGCAGGTTTCTCTTCGTCATAGCGAATTTGTACGAGTGAGGCAGCATACATCGCTCGTTCAAAGGTATCGGCAACGACGACACCAATATGCTGACCGCTATACAGCACAATGTTATTTTGTAACACTTGCACTTTATGACCGCCGCCCTTTTCTCCATCAGCTTTGGGTGCGTTGAGGTGGGTAATAACTGCTAATACACCCGGTACTTGCTCCGCCGCCTTGGTATCGATTTGGGCAATTTTCCCTTTGGCGATCGCACTTTGAATTGTGACTCCATAAGTCATTTTTGCGACTGGAAACTCTGCTGCATAGCGTGCTTCACCCGTCACCTTCAGATGGCCATCAACTCGGTTGAGTGGTTTGCCGACAACTGTATTTTTATCACCTGTATTCATGCCATCCCTCCTACCGTTGTCAGCGCCTTAACAATGGTGCGTTTAGTCAGTTCGACCTTAAATCCGTTGTATTTTTGAGGTTTAGCTCCAGCAACGGCAGCATTTGCTGCTGCTTGGAATGCTGCCTGGTTTGCTGGCTGATTCAAAAGCGCTTTTTCTGCATCGTAGGCACGCCAGGGTTTTGTCCCTACCCCACCAAGGGCAATGCGTGCCGAGCGAATGATGCCATTTTGAATATCTAGCACCGTCGCCACTGATACCATTGCAAAAGCATAAGAAGCGCGATCGCGGACTTTCAAATAGTGCGATCGCACTGCCAAGGGTGAAGCAGGTAAGTCAACGGCAACAATTAACTCTCCGTGTTGGAGGACTGTTTCCCGTTCTGGTGTCTCGCCGGGGACAAGATGAAAATCTACAAGTGGAATACTCCGCTCTCCATTCGGTCCCCGTGTTTGCACAACCGCATCAAGTGCCACCATTGCCACCGCCATATCAGAAGGATGAGTGGCAATACAGCGATCGCTACCGCCGAGAATTGCATGAATCCGGTTATAACCCTCAATTGCCGCACAACCGGAACCGGGAACACGCTTATTGCAGGGCATGGAAGTATCGCGGAAGTAGTAACATCGGGTACGTTGTAGCAAATTTCCGCCCACCGTTGCCATGTTTCGCAGTTGCGGTGATGCTCCAGACAACAACGCTTCTGACAGCACAGGGTAACGCTTTTGAATTATTGCATCATAAGCAACGTCGCTATTGCGTGCCATTGCTCCAATCCGCAGATTGTTACTTTGCATTTCTATCTTGCTTAATGGGAGTGGGTTAATATCAACCAACTCTCTTGGCGTTTGCACATTCAACTTCATCAAATCGATTAGGCTAGTACCACCAGCAAGATACGAGGCTTCGACATCTGGAGCCACCAAAGCCACGGCATTTTCCGCTTGTCGCGCTTTTTGATAGTTAAACGGCTGCATCTTTTTTTCCTTCTAAGACATCGCGGACAGCAGCCACGATATTTGGATAAGCACCACAACGGCAGATATTGCCGCTCATCAATTCCCGAATGTCGTCATCTGACTTAGCGTGTCCTTCGTTGACTAAACTCACCGCCGAACAAATTTGTCCCGGTGTGCAATAACCGCACTGAAATGCGTCGCGGGCAACAAATGCGGCTTGCATCGGGTGCAGATTGTCTCCTTGCGCCAGACCTTCAATAGTTGTAATGGCAGCATCTGTGTGCATGATGGCAAAAGTCAGGCAGGAGTTAATTCGCTGTCCATCAACCAGCACTGTACAAGCACCGCATTGACCGTGGTCACAACCTTTTTTACTGCCAGTTAGCCCTATATATTCACGAAGTGCATCAAGTAAAGTGACACGCGGTTCAATTTGCAAACTATGTTTTGTTCCGTTCACCTGTAATATTACCTGCATAGTTTCAGATATCGAACTTTTCAGCATGGGGGTAGTTCTTTTTATCGGAGTTTGTGCCACAGTTTTCTCTGCAAAACTACTGAGCGTAGTCGCTACTGTACTGACGAGCATCAATTGGCCCAATCTACGCCGTCTTAGGCGAAACTTCATCTTTTTACTCCATTCTGCTTTTGTTGAGTAATAATATTCAGTAATTCTTCTGGCTTAAATTCTTAGTAAAAATCATTTTTACCTTTTAAATATTTACCTCAAAATAACATTGTTAACAGAATACAATTTCATCTTGTTCTCGTCTCTCTACCAGAAGATTTATGTCCTAAGTATCATCCCTAGTTAAATAAGTTGGCACAATAAAATCAAACTATGTAAAGAAAAACGAACTAGGCTAAAACCCTCATATATATTGCCTGTTGCCTATTGCCTTATCCAACAAAAATTATTTATACCCACTTACTTATCATCCTGTTCTAGAACTAAAAATATTTTTATTTATTGCTGTATTAATAATTGGAGGTTAGGGTTGAGTAGAGTATTGTTACTCAACCCATGACATCCAAAATCGTGCTTTGCTCAAAGAATAATTCGTTGAATGTCGGTAAATCCTAATATAAAATCGAAAGCTGAAATTATGAATACCCAAACAACAACCCAACTACCAATTCCCCCACACTTTAACCCTGATAAAGTAGGAGAGGTATGGCGTGTACCTTACCAACAAATCGCCGCAGCAGCTGAAGTTTGGATAAAACAACACGACATCAAACCAGCATCCTCAGATGCAAAGGGTATTTGCCTATTGTTAATTGATGTTCAAAATACTTTTTGTATTCCCAACTTTGAACTATTTGTAGGTGGAAAATCTGGGAATGAGGCGGTGAATGATAACGTCAGATTATGTGAGTTTATCTATCGCAACTTGGGAGTAATTACAAAAATTGTACCTACTCTAGATACCCATACAGCAACGCAAATCTTCCATCCTATTTTTTGGGTGAATGCTGCCGGAGAACATCCTACTCCAGCAGCGACTAACATAACTTTAGCAGACATCGAACAAGGTATCTGGAAGGTTAACCCAACGGTTGCTGACAGTATTACTAATGGAGATTATGAATTATTAGAAAAACACGCTTATCATTACGTTAGAAAACTCAGCCAAGATGGTAAATATCCCCTCACAATTTGGCCTTATCATTCTATGTTGGGCGGTATTGGTCATGCTTTAGTTTCATCGGTGGAGGAAGCAATATTTTTCCATAGTATTGCTCGTCAAAGCCAAACACAATTTGAAATCAAGGGTGAAAATCCTTTAACAGAAAACTATTCGATCTTACGTCCAGAGGTGTTGGAAGATTTTGAACAACGTCCACTTGGTCAAAAGAACACTCGTTTAATTAAGCAACTTTTAGAATTTGATACTGTTATTATTGGAGGTCAAGCTAAAAGTCATTGCGTTGCCTGGACAATTGACGATTTATTAACAGAAATTAAAGAGGTAGATGCTACCCTTGCTCAAAAAATCTATCTCTTAGAAGATTGCACTTCTCCCGTTGTTGTTCCAAATATTGTGGACTACACAGAACAGGCAGATGCAGCATTTGCAAGGTTTGCAGAGGCAGGAATGCACATCATAAAATCTAGCGAATTTGGGAATTAAGTATTGGGAATTGGGAAGAGGACTTGGGGACAAGGAGAATTGGGGACAAGGGGAAAGACTTGTTTCAAGTTCTCACCTCTTGTCCCCTTTCCCCTTGTCCCCTTGTCCCTCTTGCCCCCTGCCTCCCCTGCTTCCTGATTTCCTCATTTCTTCAAATAACCCTTTGGGTCTTGTGCTACCCAACCCAGAGATGAGCTAGAACGCACTTCAAAATGGAGATGCGGTTGAGTGGAAGTTGGTTTGCCAGTTGTGCCTACTGTTCCTAGTAAGTCTCCTTTTTTTACTTGCTGACCAACAGTAACCTTAATAGTGTCAAGCTGGGCGTAGCGGCTTTGAAGCCCGCCACTGTGGTTAATGATGACCAACTTGCCATAAGAACCTTGGTCATTAGCAAAGGCTACGGTTCCAGGAGCGATCGCTAACACATTACTACCAACTGGTGCTAATAAGTCAACACCACTGTGGAAGAAAACTTCACCTGTCGCCGGATTAATTTGCCATCCATAAGCTAATCCTACATTTGCAACTTGTGCCAAGGGATATCCCGACAGGGATGCACGGTTTGGTGTACCTGCATCAGTAGGTAAAGGGGACTTAGTTACAACGCCATTGGGCGACCAATTTACCCCCGGAACAAACACGATTCTGGGGTCTTGTTGGCAGCCATTCACCTCAAAAAGGCTATCAGCACGAACTTTGTATTGTGCTGCCACTTGTCGCCAAGTTTGACCACGAGGTACTTCAACTACAATCCCATTGTAGGGAGGAATTTGAAGCACACTACCAACGGCTGCAAGTGCGCCATTCTGCAAAGCTGGATTCATGCCAATAATAGTTGTAGGTATGAGATTGTAGCGCTGCGCTATGCTCTCCAAAGTTTCGCCACGAACAACTTTATGGCGTTGGAAGCGAGATAGGGCTGGAATCGGGCAACCACCTACAGCAGCGTTAGCACTGTTCAAGTTTGGCAGTATGCTTACTAGGCCCAAGGCGCTAACTAGGCTACAGAGAAACAGTTGACGAAAGGGTAAAGTCATGTATACAGATCAAGAGCGCATTAACTTTAAATTTTAGATGGAGAGTGTGGGAAGTGGGGAGATCGGGGGGCAGAGGGGAACGGGGGCAGGGGAGCAGGGAGCAGGGGGACAAGGGGACAAGAGGTGAGAACTTGAAACAAGTCTTTCCCCTTGTCCCCAACTCTCCTTGTCCCCAAGTCCTCTTCCCAATTCCCAATGCCCAATACTTAATTCCTCGTAAATTGATCTGTCCACTTGCCGTTAGCTTGACTACACTTAGAAATTAGCAACTGCATTGTTGTCCTTAAGCAGAATTGTTATGAAGTTATCTTTAAAGCAACTAGGTGTTTATTTGTTCTTAGTGGTATTTGGCTGTGGTGCAGGTTTGTTTGGTAGTCGCTATCTCCTGCTACAAAATTCCTCATTCCAACAGTTAAGAAATGTGACAATGGCTTCGCCTCCAGAATCTGTAATGCCAAATTCTCCTAGCGGGGCAATTGGGGCTACTGGAGGCGATAATGTGAATTTTATTGCGACGGCAGTGCAAAAAGTTGGCCCGGCTGTGGTGCGAATTAATGCCACTCGCAAGGTTGCCAATCCCATCTCTGACGCATTAAAAAATCCGCTTTTGCGGCGATTTTTTGGAGAGGATGAGCAACCAATTCCCGAAGAACGGATTGAGCGCGGTACAGGATCGGGATTTATTTTGAGCGAGGATGGGGAATTACTCACTAACGCTCATGTAGTAGCAGATACAGATACAGTACAAGTCACCCTCAAGGATGGTCGAAGTTTAGAGGGGAAGGTGGTAGGAGTTGATTCTGTGACAGATGTGGCAGTGGTGAAAATAAAAGCGAATCATTTGCCAACTGTGAAACTGGGCAATTCGCAAAACTTAATACCAGGACAGTGGGCGATCGCAATTGGCAACCCTCTGGGTTTAGATAATACTGTCACTATCGGCATTATCAGCGCTACTGATCGCACCAGCACTCAAGTTGGTGTACCAGATAAGCGAGTCAGCTTTATCCAAACTGATGCTGCAATTAACCCTGGTAATTCCGGTGGCCCCTTGTTAAACGCTCAAGGCGAAGTGATTGGTGTTAATACTGCCATCCGCGCTGATGCTCAAGGACTCGGTTTTGCGATCCCCATTGAAACCGCCGCCCGCATTGCCAATGAACTTTTTACCAAAGGGCGTGTAGAACATCCCTTCTTGGGTGTTGAAATGGCAGACCTTTCTGCCATCAAAAAACAGCAGATTAATCAAGAAAATCAACTGAACATTCAGCAGGATGTTGGGATTGTGATTAAAGGAGTCACAGGCGATTCTCCAGCCAAGCGCGGAGGATTGCTTCCTGGAGACGTGATTCAAAAAGTTAATGGTAAACCAGTCAAAACCTCGGCCCAAGTTCAAAAGCTGGTAGAGTCCAGCAAAGTTGGGGACATCATAGCTATCGAAGTCAATCGTAGCGGGAAAATTCAAACCTTCAAAGTACAATCAGGAGCTTATCCTGAAAGGAAGTAGTCAAAATAATTCGTAATTGATAATTCGTAATTGCAAGACGCTCTCTAAGAGATCCTGCGCGTAGCTTGCTTCTTTGCAGGAATCACCGAATTTGCTACCGCTACGTTATCAGTGGAAGCTTGAACTCTCTAGAAATGTCTTGTTAACCACTGAATTTTTAATCCAGTGTGGGCTGCTGTAACTTTTTTAATTACGAATTACGAATTACGAATTACGAATTAGTAATTATTTGGTCAATAGTCCCAGAATGTTTGACTATTGACTATTGACCATTAGACAAATGCTCTAACTGCATTCTTTGTTCCATCTGGCGCAGAAAATACCCTGTCATCATGGCCGACGCTAGAAGCCCAGCTAAGTTATCCCGATCTGTTGTGATTTGGACGTTGAAATTTTCTGCCGGGAGCATTCCCACTAGCCCTTGGACATTTTGCGAGATGATTTGTTTAATTTCAGGGCTAGCGGATTGAGCAATCCTCGCTAGAACATCAGGAGACTGATGTTGTAGATATTTGAGTAACTGATTGGGGTATTCCTCAGCGTGGTCGGAAAGAAGTTGATTAGGGTGTTCCTCGGAGTTGTCATTTAAAAAGTCAGGATTAAACACCATTGGCAGTTTTATTTAGCTTAATTGCTAACTCTACTCTAAACCATAGTACAAGGCTAGCGCATTCACCACGGGTATAAGTCATTGGGATTGGGAATTGGGAAGAGGACTTGGGGACAAGGAGAATTGGGGACAAGGGGAAAGACTTGTTTCAAGTTCTCACCTCTTGTCCCTCTGCTCCCAATACTTTTCGGTTAAACCCAATAATCTCTCTTTTGGTCTGGGGAAAGGTTAAAGGGTAATGGGGAAAGGGAAATTCAAACCCTTTCCCTTTCCCCCTTAACCGAAAAGTATTGTCCCTGCTCCCCCTGCCTCCCCTGCTCCCTATTCCCCATTCCCTATTCCCTTTAGTTCTAGTTCTAGTTCTAGTTGTTCTTCCTTTTGGTTGTTGGAAAGTATTTGTGGGAGTTGTTCGATTTGGAAATACTGATGGAATTTTGGGGTTACTTGGAGTGAGTAGGAGCGAGAATCGCTGTCTCGGCGTTTGCGGATAAAACCAAGTTCTACGAGTTCCGGAACGTGTTGATATACTCCTGAACCGCGCAAGTTAATTAAGTCGCTCTGGAGTATAGGACTATTGAGGGCGATCGCTGCTAAAGTCCGCAATGCACCTACACCCAATTCTACTGGTATCATCGTTTGCACTAAATCCTGAAAATCAGACCGTAGTTGCAAACTGTAACCATCAGGGGTTTCTATTACCTCTAGGGCGCTATCTCGGTGGGCATAATTGTCCATGAGTTCAATTATGCCTTCTTTGACAGAGGCGCGATCGCACGCTGCATACTCGGCGATTTCGCCGAGCGACAAGGGTTTACCCTTTAAATAGAGAATTGCTTCTATCTTCGTCGCTGTGGCTGTAATCATTTAGTCATTTGTCATTAGTCATTGGTCATTAGTCACTTGTACTGAGCGTAGTCGTTGGCGTAGCCTCTCGTTAGAGAAGTATTGGTCATTAGTACATGACAACTAACAATCAACAAGTGTGTGGCATTATATCGTAAATTGTCAAAATATTGTTTGATACTCTCAAATTGGGCATGGGGATTAGGGGAGAGGTGACAGGTTACAGAAAATAATCTGTACCCTGTACCCTATTACCTATTCCCTTCTCAAAAGCCTCTAGTTGTAAGAATAAATTCTGCGATCGCTAAATCTTGTGGAGTCGTCACTTTTAAATTTGTCTCTTCTCCCTCGACAATTCGGACTTCGATGCCGCACTTTTCAAATAAAGCGGCATCGTCAGTTACTTCCCAACCTTGACGGACACCTTCAGCGTGGCACTGTTTCAACAACTTGACATCAAATCCTTGGGGGGTTTGTGCCGCCCATAATTTTTGTCTGTCGGGTGTTTCTTGAATTATGCCTTGTTCATCAACAACTTTGATGGTGTCTTTGACGGGTACACCAGCAATTAAACCGGGACAGTGGCGAATGGCTTGGGCACAAGAGTTAAATAAATCTGGTGTGGCGAGACATCTAGCGCCATCGTGAATCAATACTTGTTCTGCGGCTACTGGCAAAGCCTGCAAGCCGTTGTAAACAGATTCTTGACGCGTGGAGCCGCCTTGAATCAATTCCACTGGTTTAGTGAGCTTGAGATCGGTGAGAATTGCTCTGAAGTCTGGCCAATCGGTAGGCTGAGAAATAATCCCGATCCAACTGATTGTATTGGCGGCTTCTGCGGCTAATAGAGTCCAAGCAATAATTGGTTGCGATCGCACTTTCAGCAGGAGTTTATTGCGGTTACTACCCATTCTTTTTCCGATTCCCGCAGCTGGAATTAGTAAATACACAGAATTCCTCAATCTTTAAGCTATATATTTTCCCCTAAAATAGGGAGCGAGTTAAGCGTCAATAAATATTATGCGAGTAGTAGCCCTTGTACCTGGCGGAATTGGCGACCAAATTCTCTTCTTTCCGACTCTAGATGACCTGAAGCGCAATTACCCTGACGCTCAAATAGATGTCGTTGTTGAACCCCGGTCAAAGGCTGCCTACCGAGTGAGCAAGTCAGTTCACGAGGTGCTGAACTTTGATTTTAACGACCGTAATAGTCTGGCAGATTGGGGTAACTTGGTGGGGACAATTCGCGATCGCGAATACGATGTTGTGATTGTTGTTAAGCAAATTTGGTTGCTTAGTCTTTTGCTCTGGTTGACGGGAATTCCCATACGTATTGGCTACAAAGGCAATGGTTCGGTTTTTCTGACCCACACTGTGCCATTTAAAGCATCCCAGTATGCGGCGGCAGCATATCACGATTTGCTGCAACCATTGGAAATAAATAGTCCTGTCCCAGAGTTAGCAGTAAATGTGCCCAAACCAGATATTGAGTGGGCACAAAAAGAACAGAAACGCTTAGGGGTGCATGAAACAGGCTATATCTTGATTCATGGCAGTTCTGGCCAGTTATCTCAGGCTAAAGAACTGGATAAAATCTACCCTGTCGAAAGTTGGCATCAAATTATTCAAGGTTTCCAAGACAAGCAGCCTGAACTGCCTGTGGTGGTTGTTAAGGGAATTGGCGATGAACAGTTTGTGCGATCGCTTCTGGGGTCTTCTCCAGATATCAAAGTGACTGCCCCAGATGATATTGGCAAGTTAACTGCTATGATCGCCGGGGCAAATTTGATGTTGTCTACTGATAGTCCGGCACTACAACTGAGTGTTGCAGTCCAAACCTATACCATCGCCCTATTTGGGCCCACCGATCCAGCTAAATTGTTGCCGAAAAACGATAAATTCCTGGCCATTGCATCCCCCACAGGAAAAACAGCGGATGTTTCACCAAACGCAGTTTTAGAGAAAATCTGGGGTGGCTAAACCAGCAGTTTGTCCTAATTTCTGCAATTAGTCTATTGGATATCTAATGTAGTCATGCGTTTGTTGAATGACCGCAAAACCTGGTTGTGACAGCTAGATTTTGCGGTTATTTCAGTATTTAAAGAAGAATACAGAAGTCAGAATGGGCTAAACGCCCCGCTACCGCTAACAGAAGTCAGAATCAACACGTTCTCTATGAGACGCTACGCTATCCACCAGTCGCTTAACCCTGTTCTGAATTCTGGCTCCTGACTCCTGAATTCTTGTTAAAATATCTCAAAAAAAGCATCATCTAATTCATAACCCAGCATTTGAGCCATAGACTTTAACCGCGAGAGGCTAGGGATATCCTGCTGTTTGAGCCAATCACCTAAAACAAAGATTTTGTGCATCAAAAATATTTCTAAGGCTTCAGGATTGTACTGAATGCCGTCTTGGGAACTGAACTGGTGTGGTACTAGCATGGCGGCATAACGAGCAAATTCTCCAGCTTTCCAATCTAGTAAAAATGCTAACCAGGGGTATTTGGCATCTAGGCGCACAAACCACAGCCTTATTTCTGGAATTTCTGAGAGTTCCCGTGGATCGCCAGGTTCAAGATCGTAATTGATATCAAAGCGTAGTTGCTGTTCATGGGATGCGGCCCCATCTTGCAGCATTTGTTCAATCACCGTTGAGGCAGGTGACAGATCCAGATTATTAATGAAGTCATTATTGAGTGCGATCGCAATTGTCTTTGACTCAGCAGCCACTTTCTTTTTGCTCAACTTTAGGATCGACAATCTACAGTAGCAGCTTTCAGGGATTGACGCTACATTGACCTTGAGAAATTAATTGGTATTTACTAATACTTTTTTGCTAATGATTTTGGTCAACCTATACAAGTGTTGGGTTGCGTTTCACTCCACTCAACCTACATAAATATATCTTTTAAAAAACTCTACGTTTCAGCATAGATCAGCTTTAGGACTCATATTTGATTTTTGAATAAGGGATTTCCAAGAAATAAATTATCGAACCACAGAGGCACAGAGAACACAGAGAGAGGGGAAATACAGAGGGTTTTTGCGTCAGTTTTGGCATATTTTTTTATTTGGAAGTCCCTAAACTCCGTACAACTCAAAAAGCCTTCTTACCTATTGCCTCTTGCCTTCTTGCCTATTGCCTCTTGTCTCTAGGCAACACCTGCCGCAAAGTGGACATTTCCAGCAATTTTAAGTTAAAGTTGTAATGAGTTTGTTTTAGATTAAGGTCTGACAAAGTAGCCATCAGCAAGCAAAAAATAGATCGTTATTTATCGCCACCTGTTACTTCCGAAGCATCACAAGCCAAAACACAAGTACAGGTAGAACAATGGTGTGCAATATTATTGCATATATTAAATAAACAATAAAAATTGAAGTGGGAAAATTCCCTTAACAGTTAACAAGCTGTAATATGCAAAAACAAACAATTTCAACAAAACCAATTCGTTCTCTAGAAGATGCGCTAGATAGGTGTCAAATCTTGGGTATGCGCGTCAGTCGTCAGCGTCGTTTTATTCTGGAATTACTTTGGCAAGCAAATGAACATCTTTCTGCTAGAGAGATTTACGATCGCTTGAACCAAGAAGGTAAAGAGATCGGCCATACCTCTGTTTATCAAAATTTAGAAGCATTATCCAGTCAAGGCATTATTGAATGTATTGAGCGCTGTGATGGGCGTTTATATGGCAATATAAGTGACTCTCACAGTCATATTAACTGTGTCGATACAAATCAAATTCTTGATGTTCATGTGGAACTACCAGAAGATTTGCTCCGCAAAATTGAAGAAGAAACAGGAGTGCGAATTACTGACTACAGTATTAACTTTGTTGGCTACCGTAACCCTGAAGAAGGGTAGGGAGCAGGGGAGCAGGGGAGCAGAGAGCAGGGGACAAGGGGACAAGAGGTGAGAACTTGAAACAAGTCTTTCCCCTTGTCCCCAATTCTCCTTGTCCCCTTGTCCTCTTCCCAATGCCCAATTCCCTATTCCTCAATAGAGTTATCGCCAAAAACTGTTTCATCATCGACATCATCATCGTAGAAACCTACGGGTAAAATTGTGCCTTCGGAGCTTTCAATTAGCCCGCTCACAGGGGGTTTATTCCAATTTTTATCTGTGTTTGGCGTAATTTGGACGGTGTTTAAGAAGGGTTGTTGCGATGAGCGCAAATTTTTCAGTCTTTGAAACGACTCTTTAGAGAAAAAAGCACCATTATCAGCAGCTAATTTTTTGCCAGCCTCAGTAAGGATGGCATCAAAGAAGCAAGCTTTGGTGAGATCGGCCGAATTAAGATTTGCTCCGGTAAGGTTAGCTTGTTGAAGATTTGCACCTGTCAAGTTTGCCTGTTCGAGGTTTACGTCTGTAAGGTTAGCTTGTTGAAGGTTTGCACCTGTCAGATTAGCCTGTTGCAAATTGGCTCCAGCCAAATTAGTTCCAATTAACTCCGCATTGGATAAGTTTGTCTGCTCAAGATTTACCCCAGTTAACATTACTTGCAACAAAGAGGCTCCCGATAAATTGAGTCCAGCCAGAGACTTGATTCGGGTTGCAAAGGCACTTTTGTGGAGAACGCTTGTTCTCGCAATTAGCGCACTTAAAGCCTCTGGATTGAATTCTGCTAAATTGAGCGGATTCCCACAAGGCCAAAAAGGGATTTTGGTTTCTCGGTAACAAGCACAAAGCAATAAAAATACATTCAATCCCACCGCAGCATTGACTTGCTCAACATTCACGGGGTTTTGTAGTGTGTGGAAATGAGTCCAAGCTTTATGGGCTATCCCTTCATCTAACCAATAGCCTTGACAGTAAGCACGCCAGAAAGACAAAAGACGTTGAAATAAAACTTCAAAAGAAAACTTGTGCTTTTGTTCGCGGCGTAAAATTGCGATCGCCAATTCTTCAATTTCCTGGCTCAATATTCCATAACCTAGTAAATTGTAAATATGCTGGGCAACGCTATTGGGAGAATCAAGTACAAAAGTGAGAGAACCATAAGCCTCATTTTGGCACTGAGTTAATAATTTCAACTCAGCAGTCACAGCCTTAGCACAAAGAAATTCTCCTAACTTAATATGCGAAAACTCAATTAAACTAGTTTTTTCTGGGCTTTCTAAGTCCCGAATTTTAAAATAAAATCCTGGTAGAGTGTTAAATTCACCAGCCAAATTAATTTGATGACGTTGTGAATGTAAAATTTTCAGAGCGATCGCTTGCATTTGATCGAGTAAATCTTGGGGATGACGATTAGCAAGTAAATTAGCGATCGCTTCTGGAGTCCGGTGGATATGAGCCGATCCTGAGCGCAGCAGCATCGTTTTAATCCCACCAGTTAGCGGATAACCCAACAACCATCGACTTAAGCGGTGATAAATTTCCCATAGTACAGAAGACTTTGGGGTATTAACAGCTAGTTGTAATACTTCATCATTTAGCAGTCCTTCGCGGTGTAAAATCCCCAATAAATGCAACATTAGGGGTTGACGAACAAGGGTAGATAATTCTGAAAACCTTGATTGGCTGGCAAATAAGCCTGACTGTTTTAAGAATGTAAAGAAATTTTGAGCGATCGCCAACGATTGTACTTTTGCCCACTGCTGAAACCATTGTTTGAATTCGTCCACATCCAACGGTTGAATGATAATTCGCTTCAATGATAGGGGGATCTCTGGGGCGATTTCCTGTAATGTTGTTGAGCGGCTCGTTAATACAATTTTGTGTCTATGTTGAGATTGGAAGTTCAGTAGTTGCTGAACAAAAATTGCTTTTGCCCTTACACCATAAGCAGAAGGGGGCAGTTCATCCAAACCATCCAGTAGCAACAGACAAGGAATATTTTCTTGCTCTAACCAGGTTGAAAGATTAACATCAAAAGCAGAATTTAGAGTTTCGATTAAAGTTTTGCCATATTTTACATCCCTTAACCTAATTACTATAGGCATCCAAATAGGGTAAACTTCTTGCGCTATCTCTGCTGCCCAGAGTTGGCAAAAACTGGTTTTTCCAAAACCAGGTTCCGACTCAATGACAGCGATCGTTTCTAAATCAGCTAGCTGTTGCTGTGCCCATGTTTTTAAATCAACTGACTTAACAGCTTTTTTATCCACATCAGAAATACTTTCCTCTATTGGTAAGCCTTTTTGTGGCACATAGATATCCTTGAGGGTAAAGGATTCTATAAGTAAAGGCATACTGAGGTTTTTAATCAAACTTGCACGGTAATGTTCTCGGTGCAAGTCAATTTTCTCACCAACTGTAGCACCA
This sequence comes from Nostoc sp. ATCC 53789, assembly GCF_009873495.1. Taxonomy (GTDB): domain Bacteria; phylum Cyanobacteriota; class Cyanobacteriia; order Cyanobacteriales; family Nostocaceae; genus Nostoc; species Nostoc muscorum_A. The sequence continues at coordinate 1,988,101 of NZ_CP046703.1, forward strand.
GCTTCTGGAGCGATAAAACTGGGGGCTAATGAAATTCCTAAACGGAAAAACTTTTGCAGTTGGGCTAAAGGGGCAGCATTTTCAGTAACCACTACGAGTATGTCACCAGGAAGTGAGTGAACTAAACGCTGTGTTAAGAGTTTAGCTTCATATTCTTCTGCACCATTGGCAACAAACCAAGCGATGACAGCATGATTTATTTGTTGCACTAGTAAAGAATCTGCAACCAGAGACAGTGCTTGTTCCGCTTGTGTATCAGTTAATTTACCTGGGCTGAGAGTTTTCAGCAATCCTTGCAATTGCGAATCTTGGAGGATGAGTTTACCAACGTCTTCTTTAAGTACTTGTGCTTGGATTGGTATACTTGCCCGATCTAACCACGGTCTTTTTAGGCTTGCTTCCTGCTCTAGAATTGCTTGCAAAGCCTGGAGATAGGCAATTTGGAACGCTAGCCATGTGCCCTCGTTACGTTTTAACGGTTTTTTCTGGCTGAGGCTACGCAACAGGTTTTGTGTTAACTGCGAAATCAGACTGATTTCTTCCCAAACAATCCCTAAAGGCAGTTCTAAAACCTCAACCAAGGTACAGATATCAAAAGGCATGAGGCTTTTGACTTCCATATCCTGAACAATTCGGTAGGCAATACCTGCCAATTGCCCCGCCGAAAATCCTCTGATTTGATTGATTGCGATATAGCGTTCCGCTAACCAGTTCCGAATACTCAAGTTCATTTAATTACACAGTGACAGCTGCTTATGGCAATTATGATCGATTTATTCAGTTTGCAAAAACAGGTAACAATAGGTGGAGACAAAGTTTTGTATCAAAGCTGTTTTCTGATTGGTAAAAAACAGTGCTTGTGTAATTGAGTAGACTATGAGCGATCGCCCTTTAAAATTATTGTTATTCGACCAAGACCCAATTTTTCGTTTGGGATTACGGGTAGCTTTGGAAGCAATTCCTAACCTGGAAGTAACAGGAGTAGTAGAAAGTGATACCACTGCCTTGCAGATTTTAGCAGAAATTGCCCAAGAAGACCCTAAACAGGTGAATTTGGTCGTTTTGGAATTCGGTAATGGTCGCTCCATCACCAGCCAGCAGCTAGGTTTACAATTCTGTCGGCAACTCAAAGCCTTATATCCCAACCTGCCAATTCTGCTTCTTAGTTCTGTGCAAGAACAAGGACTGCTATTAGCGGCGAAATCTATTGGTGTAAATGGCTACTGCCCCAAGGGTACACCACTTCCTGAGTTAGTCGCTGCTATGCAAGAAGTTGCAGATGGTGGTGAATATTGGTTTCGAAACAGGGAAGCGATCGCAACTCCTCACTCCTCACTCCCTATTAGAGATGCGATTAATCGCGTCTCTCCCAACTCCCCACTCCCTTTTTATAGACAGCGAAATAATTTACGTTTGTCAGGAATTGGTTACATTGAAGCTACCCTAGCCGCAGTCACAGCACAATTACAAGTTCCTGGATTAGCAGTATTAGATCGGGCAGTTTTAGCTGGACAGAGGCGAGAACTGCTAGCGGCTCGTTGGTTGCTAGATCGGTTGTTAGTTTCATCACAAGAAAGGCAAGAGGAAGATATTCCGGGTGCTGATGAGCCACCTCTTACCCCTTCATTGAGTAGTGCCATTCAGCCACGGCAAACTGTTTTACCTTTACTTAGTATAGGAACACTACAATTTAACTTGTTTGCATCTTGCATTACCAAGCTTCAATTTCCTTTACGAAATGTCACAGATATCCCTTTAGAAATTGACATCTTTCGTGAAGATAAAAAGCGGGAATTGCTTTATCTTATCCTGCAAAAATTGACTGAACAATTGGATGAATTGCGTGCTTCTCAACTTGATGTAAATCAATTGTATGAGGTAAAAAATATATTATTGCGCGATTTATGGGAAGTAGCAATTACAGATTTTTTTGGAAAATTTTCTCAAATAAAAATAGGGAATCAAAATATAGGAATTGTTAATTTTTTGCTGCAAAATATAGAAGTTGTGCAAAGAGATATTCTCAACAAGATTCCGCTAGTTTTTGAGTTATATTCTTATTTAATTTTTCAAACAGAATTGAGAATTGATAATACGTCATATCCTGTATTAGGGACTGAAGCAAAGTCCCAAGCATTAATGATTTTAGAAAACTTGTTGATTCAGGTAGCGAATGGAGTTGTGCAACCACTGTTAAATTCTTTAGCAGATGTGGAAATCATGAAGCAAAATTTATATTGCAGGGAATTTATTTCCACCAGAGAAATTGAACGTTTTAGAAATGATTTATCGTGGAAGTATCGTCTAATTAATTATATAGAGGAGCCGAAAGCAGTTTTTGAAAGTCGCTATGATCTATTTGTTATTGCCCCTCGTGGTATTGCCAAAGCTTCAGTTTATGCTCCTCGGAATCAGGAGTTAGCAAAACTTTCTAATATTCCTTTAATAGTGACTTTACTTTTAGAATTTAGTGATGCGATCACACCGCGTTTAAAATCACTATTATCTTTTTTAGGTAGCGGTATAGTCTTCATCCTTACCCAAATAATTGGTCGTGGTTTAGGTTTAATCGGTCGTGGTATTCTTCAAGGTATTGGTAGCGTTTCGTTACTAGAAAAGAATCTGAGACGAAATAGCGATCGCACTAAGTGAAGAAGGAAGGGGGCAGGGGAGCAGGGAGCAGGGGGAGATGAGGGAGACAAGGAGGATAAGGGGACAAGGGGACAAGAGGTGAGAACTTGAAACAAGTCTTTCCCCTTGTCCCCAATTCTCCTTGTCCCCAAGTCCTCTTCCCAATGCCCAATGCCCCATGCCCAATACCCAATGACAAATGACAAATGACAAATGACTTTATCGGACTAGCAATTTCTTATATTTACGCGATTAGTTTGCTTGTGATTGGCGAGGGACTGCGTAGGCTGTTTGGTGTAAAGCCGGATTTGACCCGCAAGGTAATCCATATTGGTGCAGGGATGTGGGTTTTCGGTGTCCTGCTATTGTTTAATCGCTGGGAAATCGGAATTATACCTTTTGCCACCTTTATAGGGCTTAACTACCTGTTCTACCGCTACCGATTCATTGGGGCAATGGATACTCAGGATAGCTCACCTGGTACAGTTTATTTCGCTATCTCAGTGACATTGCTTTTCGGGCTACTGTGGCGACCAGACGGGCCAGTAGATAGCGTTGCGATCGCTGTTGCTGGGATAATGGCGATGACCTGGGGTGATGCACTAGCAGCATTAATCGGTAGACGCTTCGGGCAGCATAAATACCAAGTAGGAAATTCAGTGCGTTCCTGGGAAGGTTCGGCAGCAATGTTTGTGGCGAGTACGGTAGTGATTTTCTTGGTGCTGTTGCTGCTACCTGGTTCATCACTAAGTCCTCTAGGAACGCCTTTAACTTTAGGGTTAGCATTGTTGACAGCGGTGGTAGCTGCTACTTTCGCCACCCTAGTAGAGGCAGTCTCACCCCACGGCACAGATAACCTCAGTGTGCCTTTAGTCACGGCTGGCGTGGTGTGGGTAATAAAACAAAATCTTCACCTGTTCTCTTAGAATTTTCAAAATTCCGTGTTCAAAGGTGCAACTTTCGTGTTCAAAGGTGCAACTTCCGTGTTCAAAAGTGCAACTTCCGCGTTCAAAGGTGCAACTTCCGCGTTCAGAGGTGCAACTTCCGCGTTCAGAGGTGCAACTTCCGTGTTCAGAGGCTCAACTTCCGAGTTCAGAGGTGCAACTTCCGAGTTCAGAGGCTCAACTTCCGAGTTCAGAGGCTCAACTTTCGTGTTCAGAGGCTCAACTTCCGAGTTCAGAGCTAGACGTAGCGACTGTCTTAAAAGTCAAGCGATCGTTAACAAAAAAACGTGGGTTGGAGCATTGACGCAACAGAGGAACGCTGCGCTAGATTCGGCGGTGTCTGGTACGGGCTAGAAGACTTATGGCTTGTAGTCTAGATAGTCAAAGCCCGCACCAGACACTCCGCTTCGCCGCCGAATCTTCCTCGGTTGCTGGATTTCTCGTGTAGGCAAAAACAGCATGAAAAATTTACCCCAGTTATAGGGGAGCATCAATGCGGATGCCGTACATTGCTGGCTCTGGGCATCAAGCAAAGTATAAAAAGGTTGACTTGTGATTAAACATTGACAATTGGTTTAAAGTTGTCAGTTAGACACCAAGGCAAATTATCTCGAACCATTGCATTTAAAATGACTAACATCTTATGAACGCAAGCAGTTAGGGCCAATTTTTTGGATTTACCACGTTCGACAAGGCGCTGATAAAAGGCTTTGATAACGGGATTATGACGCATAGCAACCACAGCACCCATATAAAGAGTCGCTCGAACATGGGCACGACCACCATTAATCATCCGCTTACCTTTGTGTTGACCACTATCATGATTGATCGGTGCAACACCAACTAAACGAGAGATTTGTTTGGCAGTTAATTGACCGAGTTCTGGTAAGTCAGAAACGAGGGTAGTAGAAATAACTTGACCAATACCAGGAGTAGTTTTGAGTAAATTGACTTTATCAATCCATTGTTGATTATTTTGCGTCAATTCCTGAATTTGTTGATTGAGCTGTTTGAGACGCTCTTCAAGATATTCAATATGAGCCTCAATATCTGCTAATGCTTTACCACGGGCACGCGCCCGACGATTTTTCTCAGCAGTCTGCATCTCGACTAACTGTCTTCTGCGACTAATTAATTCGCCCAGTTGACGCGCTGTTTCAGATTCAATTGCTAACACCTGGGGTTTCATTGCTTCCCCAAAGTGTGCCAAAATTTGTGCATCAATAGCATCAGTTTTTGCCAACCGACCTGTGGCTTTCGCAAAATCTCTTCCAAGGCGTGGATTAATTAATGCTACTGGTAAAAGTGCTGCCTGCAATTGGATAATAAGTTCTGTTTCTAATCCTCCTGTTGCTTCTAACACAATCAGATTTAAATCAAATGATTTGAGTTGTTCTACTAGATGAGATATTTCTACTTCTGTATTAGCAACTTTCAATGCTTTACCCATTGGACGGATATAAACATCGAGAGTTGCTTTACTCACATCAATGCCTACCCATTGAGAAATATTTTCCATATTTCACTCTCAACTAATTTCTGTACCCTGTTTTGAATTCATCCCCTTGATTTAACTCATCCTTGCCCGATACGGACTGTATACTTTAAATATCAGCGTTTAAAGCTTTGACCCCGGCGACTGTTCGAGTTCTGTCAAAGAGATTGTTGTAGTGACCCATGCTACGAAGCGGTCTATTATGACCAAGGTTGGGACGGTCTACTACTATTTCTAAGATACAAGGTTGGGTGAAGCGGAGCGCAACCCAACATTCTGATATATGTTGGGTTACGCAAAGCCTCCACCCAACCTACAATTTTTTGCTTCCGAGTTCAGAGCTAGTAATAAATACAAAACTCACCTTGACAGCGCCACTTTCCATTTATAAATTCCAATTGCGGCGGAAATGGAAGAAACCTTCTAAAAACTCTTGCCAAGCAATATCTCTATTTAACTTCTGCTTACTCCACTCTCTTGCAGCTTGTTCCAGAATTTCTGAGAAACTGGGATAGACAGGAGATAGATTTGCTAAATCTTTGACTTTAATTTTTTGGGACATTGCTAAGGCAATCAAATTAATTAATTCTCCAGCTTCTGCCCCTAATATCGAAGCTCCCAAAATTTCGCCATTACGTAGCACAATTAATTTACACATACCAGTGGTTTCGTCCCGAAGTTGCGCTGCTGCCACTGTTTTAAAATATTGACGCAAAACTAAAACTTCATCTCGACTAAATAGACGTTTTGCCTGTGCCTCTGTCAAACCCACTTGCGCCACCATCGGCACAGAAAACATTGCCCAAGGAATGGAGCGATAATTTACTCGTAATCTGGGGAAAAAGAGTGCATTTTTTAGGGCAATTTTTGCTTCATAATTAGCGATATTGGCAAAGTCGTAACCACCAATTACATCACCACAAGCGTAAATGCGGTGGTTAGTGGTTTGTAGTTTATCATTTACCACTAAACTACGCTGATGCCATTTCACGCCTACCGTTGCCAAATTTAGGGATTCAATATTCGGCTGTTGTCCAGTCGCCACTAAAATTTCATCAGTTTCAATGGCTTTATCTCCTGCTTGAATCCACTTTTTATCCTCAATTAGCCTCACCTGAGTTACTGGTTTATCAGTAAGGACGCGCACACCTTCGACTTCCAACTGTGCCTGAAGCAATATGGCTATTTCATGGTCAATATGGGAGAGAACATAAGGATGCTTGACTACTAGCGTCACACTGCAACCAAATCGCGCTAAAGTTTGAGCAATTTCAATGCTTTGAGGAGTTCCACCGATAATTACCCAATTTTTGGGTAATGTCTCTCCCTGTAAAGATTGCCAAATATTAGAAAGGGTTAGATAGCCAGTGCCTTGCAATCCCTCAATCTCTGGAATTTCTGGACGCGAACCACTCGCTAGCAAATAAGTACGGGCGTGTAGTAGGCGATTGTTAACGGCAAAAGCCAGTTGGGGCGAAGATTGAAATTGACCACTACCAACAATGACATCTACCCCCAGCGCGGCTAGGACGGCGGGAGAATGCTGTTCTTTGAGATTTGCGGCGACGCATTGAGCATACAGCATCGCTTCTTGCCATGCCATAGATATGTGGCATTCTTCTGAAATATCAGTCTTTGTGGCATGAATACCAAAACTAGCGGCATCATTCAACTTCTGCGCCAGTTTACCGATTTCGGTAAGAGCATGGTGATGAGTAAACCCATAGTCTACTTTAGGTTCCACCAAGGCAACCGTAGCACGTAGTTGGGTTGCAGCAAGAGCAGCGTAGTATCCAGCAAGACTGCCGCCAATAATTACAACATCGTAGTCAATTGTCATTTGTCATTTGTCATTTGTCATTGGGCATGGGATTAGGGGAGAGGTGACAGGTGATAGGTGACAGGTGATAAGTGATAGGGAATAGTCTGTACCCTGTAACCTGTAACCTATTACCTTGTTTACTCCCCACTCCCCACTCCCTACTCCCCACTTAACACTCAACACTCAACACTGAGTTTAGCGCTGTTAGTAAGCGTTGGTTATCAGACTCTTCACGTACAGCAACCCGGAAAAAGCGATCGCCTAATTCTTTAAAACTAAGGCAATCACGGATTAAAATCTGGTGATATTTGAGTAATTGGTGCTGTAACTGCGAAGTAGACTCTTGAGATTCAACCAGTAAAAAGTTAGCAGCACTTACTTGGGGTTGCAATCCCGGTATTTCAGCCAAACCCTGAAAGAGTTGGTTTCGTGCAGGTGGTAGCCATGCCCAGGTTTGCTGCTGAAACTCTGTATCCTGGAGAGCAGCAATTGCTGCTGCCGCCGCTAGAGTGTTTACGGGCCAGGGGTCACGCCATTGCTGCCATTTAGCTAGGCAGTCGGGGTGGGCGATCGCATATCCTAATCGCAATCCTGGGAGACTGTAAAATTTGGTTAGCGATCGCAATATTACTAAATTCGGATATTCCTGCACCACCGGAATTAGGCTTTGTTCCTCATTAGGCGGCACAAAATCCATAAATGCTTCATCCACCACAACCAAAGCAAATTGCTCCAGGTAGGGCAAAATAGAGTCCCGTGAAAATATCTTTCCGGTTGGGTTGTGGGGATTATTCAGCAATAATCCTTTGTCATTTGTCCTTTGTCCTTTGTCAATGAATAATGACCAATGACCAGTGATTAATGACAAAGGACACTCCAGCACATTAGCGTTATACGCTGCCAAGGTTCGGTAATAGTCACCAAAGGCTGGAGTGATTAAAGTTGTCGCGGCTAATTGAGCCAATTCCCTACCTATTAAAGTGAGTAATTCTGCGGAGCCGTTACCCGGCAGAATCCACTCAGGAGGCAGTTGATGGAAGTGACTGAGAGCTAGTCTCAGTTCACTATAGTTTGGATCTGGATAGTGCTTAAGATTACCAAGTTGGGACAGTATAGCAGCGATCGCGCTGTTTGGAGGCCCCAACGGGCTGATGCTAGCAGAAAAATCCAGAATAGCATCAGGGGGACAGCCAGCCAGTGCTGCTGCCCAGGCTAAATTCCCCCCGTGTGCAGGTTGCCGCATTAAAAAAAGGTTCCCGAAGACAGAACCTATGCTTTTGGGGGTGCTACCTTTTCTCTAAACAGTTTGCCTGCGGAGAAAGCAGGAACTCTCGTTGCGGGAATTTCCATTTTCTCATTTGTTTTCGGGTTGCGACCTTCGCGGGCTTTACGTTCGCGTGATTCAAATGAGCCAAATCCCACCAATGTCACCTTATCACCAGAGGAAACCGCTTCAATAATCGTTTCCAAAGCGGCAGTTAAGACTGCATCCGCTTGTTTTTTGGTAACACTAGCTTTTTCAGCTACGGCATCAACTAATTCACCTTTGTTCATGTCAAACTCCTGAAGGTTTACTTGAGATTCTTTACGGATGCACCCTGGTACACCTGTACTGAAATCTTTGTTAGCGGGAATACAAAAATCATCCTTTGGGAGTATGTTTACTCAAAACGGCTGTACATCCCATCGGCTCGACTTTTCAATGAATCATTCTAAAGCGTTGTAGCCTGATGTGGATAGATGAAACCATTAATTTATATAGATTTCAGGATTTTTTGTAGTTTTAGGGTAGTTGTTTCACTAAAAACCACCCCAAAAGTAGGAAAAAATACCTAGTAAATCCCGCAATCGCCAAGAAAACAGGGGAGTGAGGAGGTGGGAGATGGTGAGGATTTGTTGGGATTAATTACCGATGTTGAAGAGTTATTGCTGAGATTAACCAATTTTTATGGAAATCAAAGACTCATGTTCCCGATTTCTCTAAAAAGTCGGGTATTTTGCTTACTTTTCATATCATCTGAAAAATCCAACACGAAATTTAACCCCCTAGCGAGCTTTTTTAGTAGGGAAGGGGGAAAAATTAAAGCGTCTCCCCTACAAGGCTATTCATTAGTTACATCTTTCTTAACATTTGTTAGCGATCGCTGGGACAATTTGTTCTAGTGCGTCCATTACGCAAGAAGATCCCCGACTTCTTAAAGAAGTCGGGGATCTGAGCATTTGCCAAATGTAACTTACCTGCTTTTTATCTTTATTGCCTACCGGGAAGCTTCAACCCTCGACGTTCAAGGATTTGTCGAACTTCTGGGCTGGGATTGTAGTTATAACCATAAGAGGAGTTTTCAGAGTCATCCATAATTTGAGGTGTGAGTAATACAATCACCTCATTCCGCTGGTTGGATCTATTTGTACTTCTAAACAGCGCACCAATCAGTGGAAGATCGCCCAAGATGGGAATCTTGGAAATACTTGTCCGGTCTTGGTCTTGAATAATCCCTGAGAGAATTAGTGTCTGACCATCTCGTAAGCGAATTAAGCCAGAAGTAAGGGAACGCTCAGAGACTAAAACAATTTGTCCATTTCCTGTATTTTGTGAGCCTGTAGGAGCGCTGACTGTAGGAGCAACCGATAGAGAAACAAATCCATTATCGTCAATCCGGTCAATTTTCACACTTAAAGTTAAGCCAACTTTTTGTTTATCAATTTTTCTTTCCGTCCTAGAACCACCAGCATTATCTGTTGTTTCGATGGTTATATTTCCGACCACTTCCTGAGTCAGATTGACAAGAGCCTGCTGACCTTCTTGCACAATTAAGGTTGGGTCAGTCAAAATCTTGGCATTGCCATTTGTCACTTGAGCTTGCAAACTACTGAGAAGACGTTTAGGAAATTGGTATAGAGAAGGCAAACTAAATGTAGATGTTGCACGAGTGCCTGGTGCATAGGTACTAGTTTGTCTTCCAGTTACGGGATCAGTAGTAATCGTTACCGTGTCTGGTGTTCCTGGAGTGAAATCTGAAAGGCCAGGGGTCGTTGGATTGCCATTTGCGGGAGAAATAGGTTGGAGAAAGGTCGCATCACCTGGAATTTCTTGTACAACTTGGCCATCTTGTATAACTCTCAAGCCAGAACCTCCATTTGGCACCGTGAACGTACCATTTTGGTTAAGTAAAGGCGAGCCTGTGATTGGATTCGTAATAGTAGGTGTACTAGTCACACTGTTTGCTACTTCAGAACTAGTAGCTGGTCTTGAACCGCCAAAATTTAGACTTGCTGCACCGCCATCATTTGAAAAGTAGTTGTTGCCAATCCCAAAAGAGAAGCTAGTGTTGTAGTCCTGAGTGTTATTGAGATTAACATCGATAATCTTGACGTTAACTACCACTTGACGACGGCGGATATCAAGCTGAGTTAGTTGAGCCATTGCCATCTGAACTAGCTTGGGAGGCCCAATCAAGGTTAAAGAATTAGTGCGTTCATCTCCTAATGCCTGTAAACCTCTCAGTAATGGGTTAGAGTCTTTGAAATCAACGCGTTGAGTTTCTACCTTGGTTTCTGTAGTTGTCTGAGCTTGTGTGATGGGAGCAGCTGCATTCCCAACAGCTACAGCACTAACACTGGTAACTTGTCGTTCTCGGCTGATGGCACTTTCTGCCCCCAAGCCAACTAAAAAGTTGATGGCGACTCCCACCGTGACCTGATTGAGTCGCAGGTTACGCATAACCATGTCACGGGTGGAATTAGGTAGTTTAGGGCCCACAAAAACTGTGCGATTACTGCGGTTAGCTTCTAAACCACTCAAACGCAAGACGTAGTTGAACACATCTTGCACTGGCTCGTTTTCTATATCTAGGGAGATTGTTTGAGAAACTGCTGCATTAGCAGCACCAGCAGCTTGCTCACCTCCGATATAAGCCAGGTTCAAATTAGCAGCACGAGCAAGCAGTGACAAAACCTCACGCACTGGCGCATCTCGCAATACTAAGCGGGGTACACGTTCCTGAGTTCCTAAGTCAATGGTGCTAGGAGAAGCATCAGTGGCGGAAACAGCAATATCTCCTACCGGGGGGGCAACGGCTCTGGGTAAAAAGGGTGGAGCCTGGCTTAGAGGTTGGCCAGGCCCTGCGGCTTGTGCAGGTTGTCCGTCAATGGTGACTTCTGGGTTGGGAACAAGAACACCTGAATTTTGACCAGATTTGGCTGGAGTTGTAGCAGGCGGTGCTGTGGGTGTTGGCACTGTTGGCGTTGGTGCTGATGCTATAGTGCCTGCCGATGGGCTAAAGCTGAGTGTAATTCCATTTTGCGATCGCACCACGGGTTGACTGCTAGGTATATTGCTGCTGCCAGTTACCGTTACCCGAATGCTGTTGGCATCAAGCTGGCTAACCTCGACAGATGCAATTCCTGGTGCTGGACTATCTTGACGAAAACTATTACCTTGTGGTAATCGTAATTGAGTATTGATAATATCTGCAACTAAAGCCTTACCTCTTTTTGTTGTGAAAACTTGGGGGCGCGACCCTGAAGAAGTTTTCAAAGCAACATTAATTCCACCATTAACTGGATTTAACTGGACATTAGTAACTTGACTAATTTGTGCCCAAACTGGTTGAGCTGCCAAAAATACAAAAGCGGCAGTACCTAATATAAAACTATTACCGTGAAGCTGTTTCACAGTTCATTCCTCACCTAATAAAACCTTGTTTACAAACAATTTTGAGTAGTTCGTTCAAAGTAAGAAGTTATGAATGAATAGTTAGGAATGATAACTCCTAACTCACAATTCACAATTCATAACTACTAATTCAAAACTCTTAACTACTCATTCCTAACTACTTTTTCGGGGTAGCTTTAGCTGCGGCAGCAGCTTTAGCTGCTATTTCTTCAGGACTAAGCGGCATCAATACCTGTAACTGGAATGACGTATTAATCGCTACTGGCCCAACCTGTACCGGTGTTTTGTCTAATGGGGATCTTGATTCTAATGGAGCCAAAGTTGCTTGATAATCTTTAATTATTAACAAAGGCTGTAATCGCTCAATGTTACGAATTATCGATTGTGTTTGCTCATAAGTTCCTGTAATTTCGGCATTGATAGTGCTGCGTTGCAGCTTGCCGTCAACCTTTAGTCCTAGAGATCCATCAGTAATCGGTTCTGGTTTTTGGGAAACTGGCACAAATTTCTTCAGTTTGGCTCTGACTGCATTAATAGAAGTTGGAGTATTGCCAGACTCAACTAAGCGGTTCATATCTAACAACAATGTGTCTAAGGTTTTCTCGTTAGCAAATAAACCTAAAACCTGAACTTTTTGCTGTTTAGCCTGTGCTAGTTCCTCTTTAACTTTTTCAATCTGTTTGATATTGGCTTTTTTTTGCTCAATTTGCCCTTGCAGTTCAGAGCTTTTTGCTTGCTGCTGCTGATAGCTTTCCCAAGCTGGCATCAGCAGGTTTAACAATATATAACCTGCTCCCGCTAAACCAATTACCCCTACCAAGATGCCAATGATTTTTGGCGTGAAGGCAATACCAAATAGCACAGGGGACGCTGGCGTTGCCTGATCGAATTCCCCACCTTGTTCAGCAAAATTTAAATCATCACTCAGCGTCATTTTGGAATGACTCCTGTTTGTTGCATACTACGAATTCGAGTTACTAACCCCACTGTGCCTTTTTTTTCCAACTCCCGGATTAATTCCGAAGCTGGAACGTCACTCATACCAGATTGGATAGTGTATTTAACTACTTGTGGAGGCTTAATTGTTACACCACTAGGAGGTTGAGCTGCACCTGGTATTGAGGGAGCATCTACTAACGTTGCGGTTAGAATTCTGCTTTCTGTGGACTTCAAGAACCGAGACTGTTGTAAACTCAATAAGAAATCATTGACATCGTTAAAAGAACGAGCAAATCCAGTAATTTCTAATCCCCCCGAGGGATTGCTTGGAGGCAGCCCTTCAGCTACCGCAATTGGTGGGATTTGTCTGATGGTCTCGATTTGCACTGCCGTTGGGATGCGATCGCGCAAATCTTGCAGCATTGCTGACCAAGGTCGAATCTGGTCAAATACAGTTACTAAAGCTTGGGTTTCCCCTTTAACTGCACTCGTCTCGTCTTTGATTTTGTTCAGATTTCCTATTTCAGTATCTAATCTCTTGCTTTCCTGATCGAGTGTTGCTATTTGAGCATCTAATTCAACAATCTTCCCTTGCAACAAGAACCAACTAACTCCCAATAAAGCTGGAAGACCTATACCTACTGCAACTCCCACATACACTGGTGTCAAATTACCCGTAGGGAAGTTTAGGGATATTCCTCCTTTTCTCTCCGGCTTTTGCTGGTATGCTGGGCGATCTTTAAGAAAATTAACATCCAAACTGTACATTTTCTCACACCAAGTAGAAACAAATATTTATGGTTTGAGAATTCTCAAACAGCGTAACTATCAAAACAGACAATCCAAAATCTAAAATCGGTATTACACCTCCCGCATACCTAAACCAAGTACAATCGCCAAGCCAGAGCGTTGTACCTGTGGATATTTATCAGTGTCAACTTCTAACGACAAAGACCCAATTGGATCTATTTGGGTAGTTGGTAAGCTCAATCGTTGGGTAAAGAATTCATCTAGCTGTTGGAGTCCGCCTCCTGGCCCAGCTAATAAAATCTGCGCTACCTCCAAATTTTCACTTTGATTAAGGTAAAAATCGATTGAACGGCGCAGTTCATCCGTTAGCTCTCCCAATACTCTTAATATGGCTGCCATACCAGGATCGATTTCGGTAACACCGGTTTTCCCACCATCTAGGGGAGTTGGGGGAATAATCATTCCGTGTAACAGTTCCATATCTCGTGATGTGGGTAAGCTCATTGCCCTTGCTAACGCAGTTTGCATTTGATAAGTGCCTATGGGCACTGTGCGCGAAAATTGCGGTACTCCGTTAACAATGATGGCGATTTCTGTACTGTCGAACTCTATATCAACTAGGACTGCTGCTTCTTGCGGCCCAAATTGTCGTAGTTGCTCACGAATAGTCCTAATCAGGGCAAAACTGTTAATTTCTAAAACATCAATTTGTAGTCCTGCCTGTTCGAATGTACTTATATAGGTATCCGTTATTTCCTTGCGAGTGGCTACTAGAAGTACATGTACTTTTTCAATGCCATCCTCATCTACAAAGTAGTCAAGTTTTTGATAATCTACATCAGCTTCTTCACGAGGATAGGGTAAATACAAACCTGCTTCATGGTTTAGCACCATTTCTCGCAGTTCTTTGTCATCTAACTCCGTTGGTACAGGTATAATCCGAACGATGGAATCTCGCCCTGGTACACCAGTGGCAACACGAGTAGTTTTGATTTTGCTTTCAGCTAGCGCCTGCTGGATTAATTGCGCCATTGCTGCGGGATCGGTGATTTGACCATCGGTAACTACGCCTTCTGGAACTGCTACCGATGTAAAGGTTTCTAGTTTCAAGCCTTGACGCTGTTTGCGTAGCTGAACTACATTTACCCGTTCGGGAGCAAGTTCAATGCCGACCCCTTTATTCGATTTGCCAAACAGACGATTGAATTTTTGTACCACAGTTGTGCCCGATGGACTGCTAAATTGAAAATTTAAATTTGTTGTGGATAGAAACGTAATATATTACGTCTCTACACGTAATTTATTTAGCCTATAATCTCGACAATTCTGTCTAAGCTTTTCACACTGATCAAGCGTAAAAATACTGGGAAAATGATTCAATTGCGAAAATTTAAACAACTTCTTGCTTTGGCACTGCTTGGCTTATTAACCAGTTGGATTGTAAGTTGCAGCACAGGTAATGTTAGTACAAATACAAAACAAGCTAATTCAGGAGGGTCAACTATTGAGTTTTGGACAATGCAACTCCAACCTCAATTTACCGACTACTTCAAAAACCTAATTGCAAATTTTGAATCACAAAATCCAGGTATAAAGATTAACTGGGTTGATGTGCCTTGGGCAGCTATGGAGAACAAAATTTTAACAGCTGTCTCAGCAAAAACGCCACCTGATGTAGTTAACCTCAATCCGGGTTTCGCTTCCCAACTGGCGGGTCGAAATGCCTGGTTAGATTTAGATACGAAAGTCTCAAACGATATACGTTCCTCCTATCTACCGAATATCTGGAAAGCCAGTACGCTTAATGGCAAGAGTTTTGGGTTTCCCTGGTATCTCACCACAAGGTTAACCATTTATAACACTGATTTATTAAAACAGGCAGGTATCAATAAGGTACCCGCAACCTACGCAGAATTAGCACAAGCAGCACAACAAATTAAAGATAAGACTGGCAAATATGCCTTTTTTGTAACTTTCGTACCGCAAGATTCCGGTGAAGTGCTGGAATCTTTCGTGCAAATGGGAGTCAGTCTAATAGATGCTGAGGGGAAAGCAGCGTTTAATTCAGCACAAGGTAAGGCAGCGTTTCAATACTGGGTAGATTTGTATAAAAAAGGGCTACTGCCTAAAGAGGCTTTAACACAAGGACATCGCCATGCGATCGATTTATATCAATCTGGAGAAACTGTGTTTCTAGCTTCTGGACCAGAGTTTCTGAAAACGATCGCTAATAATGCCCCGAAAATCGCCCAAGCTTCAGCAATAGCACCTCAACTCACTGGTGACACAGGTAAGAAAAATGTCGCAGTAATGAACATAGTTATTCCCCGCGACACGAAACAACCAGATGGCGCTGTGAAGTTTGCTTCATTTGTCACCAATGACGAAAATCAGTTAGCCTTTGCGAAAGCTGCAAATGTTTTACCTTCTACAGTCAAGGCATTGTCTGATAGTTACTTTACAGATGTTCCAGCTAATGCTTCAACAATAGAAAAAGCGCGAGTTATGAGTGCTAAAGAACTAAAAAAGGCAGAAATATTAACCCCTAATTTGAAGGATTTTAACAAACTGCAAAAGGCAATTTATGAGAATTTACAAGCAGCAATGTTAGGAGAGAAGAATGTAGATAAAGCTGTAGAAGATGCGGCGCAGGAGTGGAACAACAGATAAATTCGTAATTCGTAATTATGATTTACGAATTATATTGGTGGTTGCTAAAAAATCGCCTACTAGATAAAGGGAACCACATAAAACGATTAAATTGTCTGTGGTGGTTGAGATTGCGGCTTCTAGTGCTGTAAATAAATCTGGATGGATTTGGCGATCGCTTAATTGGGGACAGATGCTATAAGCTAGGTTTGCTAAGGAGTCTAGATCGGCAGAAGTTCTACCTGGCCAGGATTCTACTGGTATTGGTACTAAAAAAAGGCGATCGCCGGGGCGCAGTAGGGCGGCAAAAATATCAGCATGATCCTTATCGGAAAACATTCCCATAACCCAAGTGATGGGCTTGGGATTAACTGCGTCTAAGCTATCAACATACTGACGAAGAACTTGGGCGGCGGCAGTATTATGAGCGCCATCAAGTAATATTTTATGGTTGTTCCAGGTAGCCCATTGCATCCGCCCTGGCCATTGAGTTTTTGCCATGCCCTTAATTATGGCTTCTTCAGAAATCTGCCAACCCTGTTGTTGGAGAATTTCTAAAGCTGCTATTGCCAAAGCTGAATTTGCTAATTGAATTTGTCCGGCTAATGGCAAAGGATATTTAATTAATTGAGAGTTTTGAAGTGTTTGATATTCTGCCCATCCTGTAGCGATTTGACGGGCAGGTTGAGGCGTAAAAATTGGACATTCTAATTCTAAAGCGCGCGATCGCACAACTTCTTCTGCATCCGGTGGCAATTGCCCAACTACAACGGGACATCCAGGTTTGAGAATACCTGCTTTTTCTCTAGCAATATCCGCGACGGTGGGGCCAAGTTGCTGCCAATGTTCTCGACTGATGGAAGTAATGATAGTAACTATGGGTTCCAAGCAGACATTGGTAGCATCTAAGCGCCCTCCTAGTCCGACTTCTACCACAGCCACATCTACTTGCTGCTGGGCAAAGTATAACCAAGCGGCCGCCGTAATTACTTCAAACTGAGTTGCCGATTCGTCTTCAGGGCGAATCACTCCTTGGACTTTTTCTAATAATTGGCTCAATTCCTCAGAAGAAATTGGCTGTTCATTCAGACAAATACGTTCCGTCCAATCGACTAAATGCGGTGAAGTGTAGCGTCCTGTACGATAACCAGCCTCAGTAAGTACCGAGGAAAGATAGGCACAGACGGAACCTTTGCCATTAGTGCCAGCAACGTGAATTACTGGGACTTGCTGATGAGGATTGCCGAGATTTGCCAATAAGTTGACAATGCGATCGAGTCCCAGATGGACACCAAAGCGTTGAAGAGGTTGTATTACAGAATCGATATTCAAAGAAGGGGAGTGGGGAGTGGGGAGTAGGGAGTCGGGGCAGGGGAAGCAGGGGAGACAAGGGGACAAGAGGTGAGAACTTGAAACAAGTCTTTCCCCTTGTCCCCAATTCTCCTTGTCCCCAAGTCCTCTTGCCCATGCCCTATGCCCCATGCCCAATTAATGAATTTAGGCTTCCCGATCCAAAAAGCCTTGAATTTGTCTTAAAGCCGCAGCGCCAATATTAAACACTGCCCAACTAGCAGCAATGACAACTGGTGCTAAAACGATCGCTATACGGTAATCGATATCCATATCTAGAACCCCTCTCTTAAGTAGAAATTAAAGTTTTGTCAACTGCTCTCATTTTTATTTTTAGCTGAAGTGGGTAACTTTTCCCAACATATATGTAAAGAATGTTTAAATTATTGGTCATTGGGAATTGGGAATTGGGAATTGGGCATTGGGAATTGGGCATTGGGAAGAATGAAGAATATTAATATTGCCCAGTCCCTAATCCCTAACCCGGATTTCTCACACATGGTGTAGGCTTCAGGGGAAGAGGAGTGTGGGAAGTGTGGGGAGTGTGGCTTTCAAGGGTAGGTTTTTTAGAATCTCAAAAATAGTTGAGAAAATTCTCAATTGTTTAAAGTGGTTTGGTCATTTCAGGATTTCAGCCGATGCTTAAATCCTGAAATGACCAAATACAAAATACCTACCCTTGAAAGGGGGAGTGTGGGGGGTAAGACTTGTTCCCCATCCTCCCACACTTCCCACGCCTCCCACACCCCTTGGATTTCTCACAAGTGAGAAATAAAGCCAATATCAGTCCCTTTCCCAGCATGAACTAAAGCTAACTTTTGGTAACGTTTAGCGTGTTCAATTAGTTCTGCGGCTTCAGTCTCTGTTAATTGTCGTAACACTTTGCCTGGAACACCTACAACTAGTGACAAAGGCGGTATATTTTTAGTTACGACTGCGCCAGCACCAATAATGCTACCAGCACCCACTCGTACCCCGTCCAAAATAACCGCGCCAATGCCAATCAAGCTTCCACGCTCAATATAAGCGGAATGTACCACAGCGCGATGCCCTACGGTAACATGATCTTCTAAAATTGTCGGAAAACCAGGATCGCCATGTAGAATTGCACCATCTTGAATATTTGTGCATTCGCCAATTTCAATGCGTTCTACATCTGCTCTAACTACTGCTCCATACCAAATGCTCACCCCTGCTGCTATATTTACCGAACCCATAACAACAGCATTGGCTGCGATGAAGGCAGCTTGAGAAAAATCAGGAGATGTCCAGTAAGAAGCGGTAGACACGATAGAATATGAATAATGGTACCAAGGAACACTGGAGAAACTCCAACCTTTGAGGCTGGTTGCACGACCAGGATATCACAGCGTCAAGCCTCTACGCTGAGGAGAACACTAGTGAACAATGTTATTGCCGCAACTCTGTGTCTGTGCAGCAGTCAACAAGTAACCCAAAGTGGTAGAGCAGAAGTGTATAATCCAATACACTAGTGCTGGTGAAGACAAAATTATGTTTGTACGCACTTCATGATGAATCCAGGCTTTCAGTACCCGATGTTTGGGCCGGAAATACAGTGTCCCCATTGTCGCCAGACTATTCCGGCGCTGACATTAACAGATACCTATTTGTGTCCGCGTCATGGCGCTTTTGAAGCTAATCCTCAAAATGGAGAGTTAATCCATTTGCAATCAGGCCGTCATTGGCGGAGGTGGAATAATGACTGGTATAGGCAGCATACTCATCCCGATGGTATTCGGTTTGAAATTCACGAAGCATTAGATAAGCTCTATACCCAAGGTTATCGAGCCACAAAAGTGATTATTGCTCACCGCTATCAGGAATTGATGAGTGGCTATTTAGAACGCAGTACACCTTGGCGTTCTGGACAACCAGAAGTTACGGCTGCTCGACTATACGGCTTACCGGTAGAGTTTAGCCCCGATACCTCAGAAGATCCCTGTTGGGAAGTGATTAATTTTGACTTGGAAAAAGAGCCTGGTGTCCCTGTACGCTACCCTTATTTCAGGTTGTTTGAGTAATGATCATTAGTCATTAGTCATTAGTCATTAGTCATTGGTCATTGGTCATTGGTCATTAGTGAATCAGGGATTACCAAGAAAAAAATTATCCAATCTTGTGGGGTGGACATCTTGTCCGCCCTTGGTTATGGGTGGGCGAGACGCTCTGAATTGATACCTAAGAGCGGGCTGCATCAATGGCAGAAACCACTGCCCATAGTTCTCTCGTCCCCACAAGAAGAATTGGATTTAGTTAAAAGTGCCTAAACAAAGGACAAAGGACAAGTGACAAAGGACAAGTGACAAATTATGCACCACGCTTCTATTCGGACTGCGAATATTCATCGAGCGATCGCTTTCTACGAACATTTAGGATTTACAATTTCGGAACGCTTTACTACAGGCTACACGCTAGCTTGCTGGATGGAAGGATTGGGCGGCAGAATTGAACTGATCCAAATTCCTGAGCCAAAGCCAGCCCCAGATGCCTTTGCTGACGAGCATTATGTGGGGTATTATCATCTCTCGTTCGATTTAACTGAGATTACACCAGATTTACCTAGCTGGTTGACTAATTTACAAGAACGTGTTTTAACTGCGGCGACTGAGAGTCAAACCGAAGAATTACAACCGTTAAAGGTACTTTTAGAACCGACACAACAGCAAATAGGCGATCGCATTTACGAAGTAGCTTTCATCGCTGATACTGATGGCTTACCTCTGGAATTCATTCGGGTTCTACCAAAATTGCCATAATTTAGCTTTTTTATTACCTTTATTGCTAATATATTGTTTTTCTGTATTGTTGCCGAGGTAACAGATTTTTTTGCCATATTTAACTATGGTCACTCACCAAAATAATTATGTAAATTAATTTACAGGTATATTTCCTAAGTACATGTATGGATTGTCTAGATTTTATAAATATTCCTTGCCGTTATTAATTTTAAGCTTATGGCTAGTAGCGGTTTTTTTGTTGAGCGATCAACCTGCGAATAGCCAACAAACAGCCATATCTAACAAAGAAAAATCCCAGTCAACCTTGCTAGCAAAAAGAATAATGCCCTCAACACTGACAGAAAACGTCCATAAGACAGTGCTGGAGAATGGTCTAACTGTCCTAACAAAGGAAGTGCATACTGCGCCAGTGGTGACGGTGCAGGTGTGGTACAAGGTTGGCTCACGCAACGAAGAACCAGGGGTGAATGGCATTGCCCACCAGTTGGAACACCTGATGTTTAAAGGCACGAAAAATCGTCCGATTCAATTTGGCCGTTTGTTTAGTGCTTTAGGTAGTGATTCCAATGCTTTCACCAGCTATGACCAAACTGCATATTACGGTACTGTGGAGCGTAACAAGCTAAAAGCGCTCTTAGTGCTGGAAGCAGATAGAATGCAAAATTCTCAGATTGAGCCAGAACAACTAGCGAGTGAAAAGCGAGTAGTAATTTCTGAGTTGCAAGGTTACGAAAATAGTCCAGAATATCGTCTCAATCGCGCTGTTATGCAGGCGGTGTTTCCTAATCATGCTTATGGGTTGCCTGTAGGTGGTACTAAAGCTGATGTCGAGAAATTTGAAGTTGAGCAAGTACAAAAATATTACCGTAATTTTTACAGCCCCGATAATGCTGTCTTAGTGATTGTTGGAGATTTTCAAACTGCAAATACTCTCGAAACAATTAAAGAAGTATTTGGCAAACTACCAAGGAGGCAGGGGGCAGGGGGCAGGAAGCAGGAGGTAGAAGGCAGGAGGCAGGAGGTAGGAGTTATTTCTTCGTTATCTTCTTCATCTCCTATAGTGTTGCGAGAACCGGGAGCAGGGCGACTATTACAAGTTGTTTATCCGCTACCAGATGCAAATCAACCAGATGTGCCTGCATTGGATGTGATGGATTACATCTTTACAGAAGGACGGAATTCTAGACTTTATCAGGCATTGGTGGAATCAGGTTTAGCTAGTGAAGTTACAGCATCTGTTACCAGTTTGCGAGAATCTGGCTGGTATGAGGTTTTGGTAACGGCTGGATCTAAAAAAGATTTGAAAAAAATTGACTCAGTGTTGAGTCGCGCGATCGCAAATGTAGCAGAAAAAGGCGTGACAACTGAGGAAGTAGAACGAGCCAAAACCCAATTAACAGCAGATGTAATTTTGAGTAACCGTGATATCACCTCTCAAGCAATGCGATTGGGCAATGATGAGACAACTGTTGGTGATTATCGCTACACTGACCGCTACTTGGCTGCTGTGCGTCTGGTAAAGCCGACGGATGTTGTCGCTGTGATTAACAAATACCTCACAAAAGAAGCCCGAACAGTAGGCTTTTTTGAACCAACTCAAAAGCAGATAGCAGGGGTTGGCGATAAACCAGACTCAGCCCAAACTACAGAAAATTTCTCTCCTGGCGTGCCTGTGCTTCCTTCTGAGGTGGTGAAATACTTACCGCCTGTGGATTTGGCTACAGATGCGATTGCTCAAGTTTTACCACAGGAATATAAACTTACCAACGGGCTGCGGATATTACTGTTACCTGATAATAGTACTCCCACCGTTACTCTAAGCGGCTATATTCAAGCCGGGACAGAATTTGATCCAGAAGATCGGGCAGGACTGGCTGCTTTTGTAGCAGATAATTTGCTAAATGGTACTAAGAGTAAAGATGTCTTAACTATTGCCAAAATATTGGCAGAACGAGGGGCGAGTCTAAACTTTGAAGTCCATCGTGAAGGGGTGCATATCGAGGGTGATAGTTTAGCAGGGGATTTGCCAATAATTGTGGAGATATTGGCAGATGTTGTTAAAAATAGTACCTTTCCCGCACAAGAATTGGAATTACATCGCCAACAAACTTTAACCGATTTGCAACTGGAATTAGATGAGCCAGCAGAAGTAGCCAGAAGAATATTTGTGCAGTCAATTTACCCGAAAAAACATCCTCTACATACTTTTCCCACAGAGGAGAGTTTGCAGCAGATTCAACGCCAGGATGTGATCGATTTCAAAGCTAAACATTATCGTCCAGATACGACAGTGTTGGCGCTGGTGGGAGATTTCGATCTAGACAAAGTGCGATCGCTCATTAAAAATGAGTTTGGTAACTGGGAAGTTAGCGGCCAAGCACCCACATTAAAATATCCTCCGGTATCAATGCCGGAGAAAATAGTGAGTGTCAACCCAATTTTACCAGGTAAAGCCCAAGCTGTGACATATATGGGTTACACAGGTATTAAGCGTTACGATCCTCGGTTTCACGCAGCCTTAGTATTGAACCAGATTTTGGGAGGCGATACTTTATCTAGTAGACTTGGTGCAGAAGTACGCGATCGCCAAGGTTTGAGCTATGGAATTTATAGCTACTTCCAAGCTGGGAAGAATGCAGGCACATTTTTGATAGAAATGCAAACTAGTCCAGAAGATACTAGTCAAGCGATCGCTAGTACTCGCCAAATACTACAGCAAATCCATCAACAAGGTGTCACTGCGCTAGAAGTAGAAACAGCTAAACGCACCCTCATCAGCAACTACAACGTTTCCCTGGCCAACCCAGAAGAATTAACAGATAGAATTCTGATGAATGAGGTGTATGGACTAGATAAAGTCGAATTGCACACCTTTACTGACAAACTCCAGAAAGTCACCTTTGAGCAAGTTAATCAAGCGGCTCGTGAATTACTCCACCCAGATCAAATCGTAGTGGTTACTGCTGGGCCATCTGTGTTAGCAGAGAAAAGCATTAGGTAGAGATGGGCGCTGGGCATGGATAATAAAGAATAGGTAAAGCCGAATTTCTCACGATACTGTAGGCAGGGGAGTGTGGGGAGTGTGCGAGGTAAGATTTCTTCCCCATCCTCCCAAACCTCCCACACCTCCCACACCTCCCACACTCCTTGATTTCTCACTTGTGAGAAATCCAGGTAAAGCGGTTTTTCCCGCTACCTATAAATTGTTCCTGCTCATCAGCATTGCCTTTTGAGAACTACCAATGAAAATTTACAACCATTTATACCAAATTGTAATTACATCTCTGGCTTTTTCAAATATTGCTTGGGTGCAAATATTACGTAGCTCTGCCGTAATATTAGCGTTGCTCCTGAGCTTAAATTTAATCACTGCGACTCCAGCAATGGCGGCAAATTTGTCTGGTGATTTGCTTAAGCAACCAGCTACAGAAATTACAATTAGCTTAGGTAATTCGGCTAACGAACTCAAATTTGAGCCAAATCATCTGGAATTCGAGGCTGGCAAACGCTATCAACTTCGGCTTACCAATCCCAGCCAACTGAAGCACTATTTTACTGCTAAAGACTTTGCCGATGGCATCTGGACACAAAAAGTCCAAGCAGGCAAAGTAGAAATTAAAGGAGCTATTCACGAACTGGAACTCAAGCCGGGTGCTGAGGCAGAATGGGTATTTTTGCCCTTAAAATCTGGAACTTATGGCTTACGTTGTTCAATACCAGGACATACGGAAGCAGGTATGACTGGAGAAATTGCCATTACTAATTAAAAATTATTCGACTCAGTATTTAATAGCCCTCTAGTGTTTCAATTAAAGATAATTGAGCTAAATCCTATAGTGGGGAGCAAAAATAAGTTAGGGCGATTTTGTTTGAAGTCTAAAATATCAGGAGGAAGTGAATATGTTATTCTGTATACATTAGTGACTAAACTGCAAGAATCCCGATCGTGGATTGAAATAACTTAAATTATAGATATTATTTCTCAAGTAATCTTGAGAAAGCATTCATACTTCATCGGCAAAGCCACCAGTAATTATTAGTTTCCCATGAACATTTTCAGTAACTTACTTTCTCAAACAACTCAGCCTGCAACATCAAAAAAAAAGGGACGAGGAATTGAAATTAAATCGTCGCGTGAAATTGAAATCATGCGACAATCATCGGCAATTGTGGCAACTGTGTTAAAAGAAATTTCCGAGCTAGTAAAGCCAGGAATGACAACGGCTGATTTAGATGCTCACGCAGAAAAACGCATCCGCGAAATGGGAGCAACACCGAGTTTTAAAGGATATCACGGTTTTCCTGGTTCTATCTGCTCCAGCATTAATAATGAAGCGGTGCATGGCATTCCTAGCCCTAAAAAAGTGATTCGTGTGGGGGATGTATTAAAAGTAGATACTGGCGCTTATTACCAAGGCTTTCATGGTGATTCTTGCATTTCAATTGCTGTCGGTGAAGTGACAGAAGAAGCTGCTAAATTAATTCGCGTAGCAGAAGAAGCTTTATTTAAGGGCATTGAACAAGTAAAGGCTGGTGTATACCTGCTTGACTTAGCTGGAGCAATTGAAGACCATGTGAAAGCGAACGGCTTTAGTATAGTCGAAGAATTTACTGGACACGGCGTTGGTCGTAACTTGCACGAAGAACCTTCAGTATTCAACTACCGTACCCGCGAGATGCCAAATGTTAAACTCCGTGCGGGGATGACGCTGGCAATTGAGCCAATTTTAAATGCGGGTTCTAGACACACCCGGACATTATCTGACCGTTGGACAGCAGTCACTGTGGATAATTCTTTGTCGGCTCAGTTTGAGCATACAGTGTTAGTTACAGACACAGGTTATGAGATTTTGACTGACCGTTCTAAGGTTTAATTGTTAGTTGTAATTATCTGTTGTTAAGAGAGGTAAAGCGTTCAAAAATGGCGATTTACCTCTTTAATTTTTTTAACCCCTCTGCGCTTCGTCTTCCCCCAGGGTAGATTCCAAATTCTATCTTATCCGCCTTATAGATTTAGGTAAAATTATGCTGGACGACGAGGCTTATCACAGATAAGGTAGGAAAAAACACTCGTATTTACTCAACAATGGCAAGTTTTTTTGAACCTATACCTCAAATTTATTTTGCTGCATTTTACCTGTGGGTTTCTACTCTTAATTTTTTACCAATAGCAAATGCTGCAACTCCCAAAAATGCTAACAGACAAGTGACTTGTCAAGCCAAGAAACTAGGATATGAGGAAGCACTTTTGTTATACCTCAGAAAACCGCAAGGAGAATTTGAAGATGGAGGTGCAATTAATTTATATGAAGATGCAAAGTTAAAAGTACTAGCTAAAGGTGTTGAAAACTGGATTTACATTAGTGTTATCGATGCAAATAGTCCTAAAGAAAAAGGCTTAGAAGGTTGGATACGTAGTAGCAGTCTAAAATGTACTGGCAATGTAGCTCAAGTTAAGCCTGCACTCTGCGAAATAACTGGGTTGCAATCGGGGCAATTAGCTTTACGTACCACACCTGGCGGAAAGTCAACAGCAGGTTTAGATAATGGCAACAATATTACATTACTCAAGCCAGATATTGTATCACTTCAAGGTCGCCCGACACCTTGGGTTAAGGTGCGTGTTACTAATAGCCCAAACAATAGAATCTTAGGTAGGGAAGGGTGGATTAATTCTCAGTATATAGATTGCTATAGCAAAGAAAGCAATGATGCAATAAATTATCCGTAAAATATTTGAGGATATACCTCATTATATCGAGATGTGAAAATTTGTGTTTTCCAGATACCCAACTTATTGAAGAAGTTGGGTATCTAATTTTTTACGAATAATCTAGGACTGCTATATTTGACTAATAGCGGCATAATTAATTTTATAAATAGTAAGCATTTCTTTAGCTTGTACAGAGACAGATGTACTCTCTGGAATAGCTTGTAATAAATTGATTGCTTGCACCCATTTATATTGTGCTTGTTGCCGAAGTAGTAGTGAATGAGGTGAACTGTTTACAAAAAGATTAGCTTCTATTGCTAGTTTTTGAGCTGATTCTAATTTTGCTAAGGCTTGCTTTTCTACTAATATTCTTTGACTGATAGATTTATAGTTAATCTGATAGTAAGCTAATTTCTTCTTTGCCTTGTCATACACTGATGTTTGATGAGGAATACTATCTAATAAGATTATTGCCTGATGCCATTTAGTTTCTGCTTGTTGCCAGACTTTTAGAGGATGCGGTGGTTTTTGAACTAGAGAAGCAGCCTCCATACCGAATTTTTGAGCAGATTTAAACTTAGCGTTTGCACTTTCTTCTTGAGTTAAACTTAGATTCATCTGCTGCCATTGAAGACTTTGTTCTTTCATTTTCCAGCTACCAAAACCCAAGACTAATAAACTTGAGACTACGATCAAAACCGAACGTACTATCTTGAGTGTCGAAAACTTTGGCAATATTTGTATATGCTGGCTAATAGTTGCTTTATTATGATTTTCTTGTTCTATGTTTTTTAGGGCTTGTTCTGCCTGTTCCCTTAAAGTGTCACCCTGAATAATTAAAACAGCAATTTGTTCTTGGAGATGATCGCAATCATTAAGAATATCGGTCAATTCTTGAAATTTACTGTCACTCGATATAATTAATTCGTGGTCATCATCTAACCATTCTAAGGCAAAGCCAGATTTTCCACAGAAAGCAGACACTCCTAATAAAATATTTAATAAGCTACGACTATTTTTAATAGTATCAAAAACATAATTTAACTTCTGCTTTAGTTGTAGTAATTCATTTTGGTAATCATTGATTTTTTGAATTTGATTCTCTAAAATATGAATTTTTTCAAAGACTAAAATAATTTTTAAATTTTCAGAAATTACCTGAAATTGTGCAAATAAGCTGAGATGATTAATATCAGAATTTAGTTGAGTGACTAAACTATTATCACTGAGAATATCAGCAGCTATTGCTTGCAAAAAATAACCCCATTCTATCCAGTCATCGATTTTGGATTGTAAATCAGTTAATGAGATTTTAGTTTTTGAATGTCCAAATTTTTCTGCGATCGCTGGATCTACTAATCCAACACTAGGTAGAAACAAACTAGCTACAGTATCTATTCGAGGAAGTGTAGCGATCGCAGAATTTTTGACGTTTTCCAATCTCAATTCCTGAGCAATTAATTTTTTAATATTTCGTAGTTGTTCTTGAGCATTATTGATCGAGATAATTTGTTCCATGATTTTATTAGAATCGCCAATAGTCAGTTTTAGATTCTGAATTAGTGTTGGCAATTCGCTAACAAGTATTTCTAGGTTAGCCATAAATACCTCTTAGGGATTTGTCGAAAGTTTATGCGAAACAATTAAAATAGCTGGAGTCAGAACATAACCACATATCTAAGCATCCTAGTTGAGTGACAAATCTTAGGATCTATAAAATGTATAATTCCCGTAAATCCTGGTAAAGTAACAATTTCAGTTTAAAAATCCCAGAGAAAGACAAAATTACCCATTCACTAACCTATGAATGAAGTTGATTTAGCATTTACCCCAGCATTAGAGTTGGCGCAATTAATTCGTCGCCGGGAAGTATCCCCCCTAGAGTTGGTAGAAATATATTTAGAACGGATTGAGCAATTAAATCCCCAATTAGGAAGTTATTTTACGGTGACGGCAGAACTAGCGATCGCAGATGCCAAAGCCAAAACAGAATTATTGACAACTACCTCAGAACTACCACCATTTTTTGGTGTGCCAATTTCCATTAAAGACCTCAATGCTGTAGCAGGTGTTACCTGTACTTATGGAAATCCAGCGTTACTGAACAATATCCCTAACTATGATGATGGTGTTGTAACGCGGATTAAGCAAGCTGGGTTTACTATTCTTGGTAAAACAGCCACTTCTGAATTAGGTTCATTCCCTTACAGTGAGCCTACGGGTTTTCCTTCAGCGAGAAATCCGTGGAATTTAGAATATACCCCTGGCGGTTCCAGTGGTGGCGCGGCGGCGGCGGTAGCAGCAGGATTGTGTGCGATCGCTCAAGGTTCTGATGGCGGTGGTTCAATTCGTGGCCCTGCGGCTTGTTGTGGTTTGGTGGGACTTAAACCATCCAGGGGTAGAGTGAGTAAAGCACCCGTAGGCGAACGCCTCGCTGGAATTGCCGTCAACGGCCCCATCGCCCGGACTGTGGCTGATGCTGCTGCCCTTTTAGATACTATATCTGGCTATGTTACAGGCGATCCTTACTGGTTGCCAGATCCCGAACCATCATTTCTCGCTGCTACTAAGACACAATTGGGTGCTTTGCGAATTGCCTTTGACACTAATATTTCTCCTTTGGGAGAAGCTGATGCTAACTGTCAGCAAGGTGTCCGTCAAACAGTCCAGTTATTAGAACAACTCGGCCACCATGTTGAACAGAAATCCCCAGATTTTAGCGGTTTAGTTGAACCATTTCAAATCGTTTGGCAAGCTGGGGTAGCTGCGTCAGGACTTCCTGTTGAAGTCATGCAACCATTAAATCGTTGGTTATTTGCACGCACAGGTTCTGTTGCTGACTATCTCAAAGCAGTTTCCCAAATGCAGATTGTGGCACGACAGATTGTAGCCTTTTTCGATACCGTAGATGTGCTGGTATTGCCAGTTTATCTCCATTCACCTATCCGCGTTGGGGAATGGGCTTCGCTAAGTCCAGAAGAGACATTCCAAAATATTATTGAGTGGATTGCCCCTTGTCCACCTGCGAATGCAACTGGACAACCTGCGATCGCAATTCCTGTCGGCTTTGATAGTAAGGGTTTACCCATAAGTGTGCAACTAATTGGTAAACCTGCGGCTGAAGCTACCCTGATTAACCTAGCGGCACAATTAGAAGCGGCTAACCCTTGGATTCATCATCGTCCAGCCTTTGCGATATCAGGCTAATCATGCAGGCATCCCTAGAACAACTTTCGCAAATTATTGTGTTTGCAGGTTTAGAAACAGCAGACAAAGTAAATTTGCAACCTCACACTCAGGTGCAACGCCATCGCAAAGGAGAGATTATTCTCCATGAGGGTGATGTCTTACCAACAAAACTCTATGCTGTTGCTAGTGGAGAAATTCAAGTTACCAAAATAGCAATGACGGGGAAAGAAACGATTCTCCGCACCTTAACGGTTGGGGAAATTTTTGCGGCTCCTGCTTTATTAGGCAATGGAATTTCCCCAGCAACCGTAACTGCTGAATCTGATTGTGAAATTCTCACTATAGAAAGAGATGCTTTATTAAAAGCGATTGGACAAAACCCTGAAATTGCATTACGAATGCTGATGGTGTTTAACAGTCGGATTCAGCAATTGCATGAAACAGTCCACGGATTAGTTTCTGAAAGAGCTATTGTTCGCCTTGCCAGATTAATTCAATATTTTGCTGCCGAATCAGGAACTGAATTAAGTCCACAAGGCAAGTGTTTAAAAGTCAAATTGTCTTATTATCGCATGGCTCGCAGCAGTGGCATTACTTACGAAGAATGTGTACGATTAATTAAAAGTCTCAAGTCAGTAATTGACTATCGTCGTGGTGGGACGATTATCATACTCGATCCTAAGAAATTAGATGCGATCGCTTCTGGAAATATAGATCATTGAAGAAGAATTCAGAAGTCAGAATGGGCTAAACGCCCCGCTACCGCTAACAGGAGTCAGAATCAAGACGCTCGCAGACTCGCTCTAAGCGTTCGCGTAGCGTCTCGTAGAGAAGCCATGCCGTTGGCGCAGCCTCTCGTAGAGAAGGCTTTACGCTGCGCTATCCGCTTTTTCGTTCAGAATTCATTCTGTTAGCGGTAGCGGGGCGTTTAGCCCATTCTGACTCCTGACTTCTGAATTCTGTTCGATAACATTTGTTACAAGTTTCCAGAGATCCAGGACTTACGCAAAAAATAGCCCGGAACTTTATTCTCCGGTAGGGGCAATTCATGTAGACGCATTCGCGGAGCGTCTCGTAGAGAAGCCGCTTCCCGCAGGGTATTGCCCCTACCGCGTGTAGTTTTGCGTAAGTTCTAAGATCGAAAAAGGTAACATTTTGATGTATTGCCTTTTTCCATAAGGGATTTACAACAGAATTTAAGAGTCATAATTCAGAATGGGCTACGCAAAACGGAAGTAAAACACGCTTTATTCCTGGCTTTGAAACTTAGCTTGTATACAATACCCAACTTGAAAACTGCTGTACGTATCCCGCAACCCGAAAAATTTAACGTCTACAACGACTCTAAATAGCTCAAAAGATCGGCCATTTCTTGGCTGCTAGGCTGGAATTTTGGCATTGGCGGGGTTTCGCCACTGATTACCTGGTGAATCAATCCATATTGAGACTTATGCTTGGAAACAGCTTGCAAACTCGGCCCTACTCGCCCGTCTGCTTCCAAACCATGACAACCAGCACAGTTAATTTGAAAGATCGCGTGTCCTTGAACTGGGTTTCCTGTTAGAGATAAAACACTCTTGACATAAGGATCGGAGGCTTGAACCAACTGAACACCAAAAAAGCCCAAAGGGACTGATAGCAGTATGGCCAGCGTCAATAAAACGATGCGCTGAATCAAAATTTCAGGTTTGGTAATCTGGTTATCCAAAAGGTTTGCGGTGAAAGTCTAGGTGTGCTAAAAAGTTTTCTTTTCCTACACATAGCTTAAAAGTTCTTGATCGTGTCTGCAAGCACAGAAGACTATTTTTTTCTGAGCAGTTGCCCTTCAAAAAGTCTATAGGACGCAGGATTCATACTAAATTTGGTAAAATCAAAAACAGGCAACGAATATTTAATCATTACAAAGAGGAGATTTCCAGTGGTTGAACCCCTGCTATCAGGTATTGTCCTTGGTCTAGTTTTCGTCACCCTCGCCGGACTGTTTTACGCTGCCTATAAGCAATACAAGCGCCCCAATCAATTGGGCGGTTGAGGGACTTTTGTTAGCTGTAGCGGGGCATTTAGCCTGTGCTGAGTAGGGGAGACAAGGGGACTAAGGAGGACAAAGAAGCAATTTTTCTCCCCTCTCTCCCTTATATTTTTCACTCCCTTCTCATCTCATTGCACAATTCTGTAGAAAGTAAGTGATGTGTTGCCGTAAACCTTCTCGCGGCAAATTTCCCAAGAGGGAATCTCTGGCGGTGTCCAACCTTGTGAGGCGTGTTCAACTGCGATTTCGCCACTAGGATCTAAAAGTTGATAGTGAGCGATCGCTTCTAATACTGGTTGGAACAATCCACTGGCATAAGGTGGATCAAAGTAAATTCTATCGAATTGCTTGCCTGATAAAGTCTTTAACTGCTGCGTAATATCTCCCCGCAATACCCGAAATTCTTGCTCGTCGGCATTAGCTACCTGCTGCCAATTTTGTTGGATGGTGGCACAGGCTCGGCTCGATTGTTCAATTCCCACTGCTAGGCTGGCTCCTCTACACAAAGCCTCTGCGCCCATTGAACCAGTACCGGCGCACAAATCTAGCCAGCGACAACCTGCAATTTCTCCCTGCCAAATATTAAAGACTGCCTCCCTTACCCGCGCACTGGTAGGTCTAGTTTCTTTCCCTGGTAAAGTTTTTAGCTGGCGATTCCCGTAAATTCTCAGGCTCATTGGTTATTAGTCATTGGTCATTAGTCATTAGTCATTAATTTTAGACAAAGGACAAAGAACAAATGACAAAAATAGATTAGGCAGGAATTTTTTCACGGACTTGAGCAACAAAATTAGACAAGATTTGCAATCCAATATTAGAGGATTTTTCGGGGTGAAATTGAACTGCCATCAGATTTTCGTGAGCGATCGCAGCTGTGATGGTTTGAGTACCGTGGGTGATGGTTGCTGCACGGATTAGCGGGTCTATTGGGTCAACATAGTAAGAATGGACAAAATATACCCAAGGATCGGACGGCAAATGCTCCCACAAAATACTTTTTGCCTGAGTCATTTCCAGCTGATTCCAACCCATGTGAGGAATAGTGATGTCAGGTTCTGGACGAAATCGGCGCACTTTTCCTTTGATAATTCCTAGTCCTGGTTGGGTACCTTCTGCACTTGATTCAAAGAGAATTTGCAATCCTAAACAAATTCCCAAAAAAGGTTTACCAGATGCGATCGCATCTTTAATAGGTTGTTCCAAACCACGCGCTCGCAGGTGTTGTACTGCTGGATCAAATGCTCCCACTCCCGGCAGAACTATTGCATCTGCCTGCTCTAATTCCTTTGGAGAATAAGTAACATTAGGAGTTGCCCCAGCTTTTTCCAACCCTTTACAGACTGAGTGCAAATTTCCCATCTCGTAGTCTACGACCGCAATTACTGGCATTTACCTGCTCCTTGTAAATTTATTAATGGAGGGTTTTTCTATTCTAAATAATATTTGTTATGAAGAAAAGAATTCTATTAACTTATTTTGACATTTGCCTAAAATATCAACAGTCAAAATTCTTCTGATGATTTATTACTTGAAGTTACCAAACTCGATCTGATACCAGATGACTTGAGTTTTTTACGCCAGTTACCCGTAGATGTCCAACTTGCCAATACTCGGGTAATGGAAAAAATCAATGCAATTAAACCTGAAGACATCATCTGTTGTGAACAGGCTGCAATCCTTACACAATTAAGTGTGGAAGCATTTGCTAGCTGTGGATAAATTAGAAGTTGATATAGAAAAATTAGTGGCGAAAGAAGCATCAATTCAGATTAGCCACAACTGCGGTCAATTTGTTTTTACTGTTTAGGCTTGGACTACTTAGAGCAAAATCAACTTACGATCCGTTGTCTTTTTATCCATATTCAGGTTCTCAATCAAGAAAATTTGATGGAAATCTTGCAGATTTCGTATTAATTATTAACAAACTGGCACTTTCATCAAGTTGTTAATGTCTGTATGGTGAAAGAAATATCTAAGTATATGTTGCCATTGTTACTAATTTTCCCAATTGCTCAATCAACTCCTGCGACACCACCACCTGAAGAAGTTGTACAAACACAAGAAGTACGTCCTTTACCAGGTCAATTGGATACAGTGCCAACTTTTAACAGTAATAGTCCAGAATTGGTGTTGAAAGAAGGAATTTTACTCTCCACTTTTCCACCAGATGGCAAAAAAGTACCAACAGCGCATCTAAATTTTCCCTTTCGGGGACGATTTGATATTTTTGCCCATCACGTTGCTAGGGCTGAACCACTAGAGAATTTGCGATCGCTCTATTTAGGGATAATTTTGCACAACCCTGGTTCGGAAGCAGTAAAGGTGAATATTTGGCAGGCGGTGAGTTATTTGAGTCAACCGGATGCACCATTTATTCAATTACCATCTTTTAGCCAAAATCCTTTAGGGACAATTTTTGCTGGCCCAGGCGATCGCGTCATGTCTGATGTGCTGCGGGGACGACGACAAGAGATTTTCCCTGCCCAAATTGAGATTCCAGCAAAGCAAAGTCGGATGTTACTAAATTTACCAATTCCTGTACAGGGATTGACACCACCTCTGAATGGTCGTTCGACATTGATCCGATTGCAAAGTAATGGCACTGTCTATGCGGCTAGCCTAGCGATGTTTGCACGGGTGAATTCTGATGGTAGCGAGCGATCGCCTACTTTAGAAGAGTGGCAGAATTTACTAGATAATGGTGATTTGGCTGGGCCACGGGATAAAGCGCCCACTCCTCTAGAGGAAACTGGCAAGCCAAGAATTTATGGGCGTGTTGCTGGAGTGGCCAGTGGTTCAAGATGGAGAGCCTTATTAGTAGATAATCCTAAAGCCAAGTATCTAACTATTCCCCAGCCTGGTCAAGTGTTTTCCTACGCCCTGAGTACCCTACATGGCGGTATGTTAGGAACTGGTCAAATTCAAAGTTCGCCTATGCTGGTGCGCTATCCTGACACCGCATATCGCGCTCATGGCAACTATGGAATTCAATATAATCTCAAGTTGCCCCTATACAACAATACTCAAAGTCCTCAAACTGTAAGTGTGTCCATACAAACCCCACTGAAGGAGAATCAGTTAGTCAAACCGGGGTTACGCTTTCTGAGTACACCAGCCCGTGAAGTATTTTTTCGAGGGACAGTGCGGGTACGTTACAAAGATGAGCAAAATCAGCCGCAAACTAAGTTTGTACATTTAGTACAAAAGAGGGGTCAACCAGGGGAACCCTTAGTTTCATTAAATATGAAAGCTGGCGATCGCTCCTTAGTAGAAGTAGACTTTCTCTATCCACCAGATGCCACACCACCGCAAGTATTAACAGTGTCAACTCAGGCGGAAAGTCGGTAAGAAATGATGGGTAGTTGGTATAGCTTTTTTCTAATTACCAATTACCTATTAAACTAACGCTCTTCCATCACTCTCTCCAGAGTAAAAAACAATAATCTCTGCTAGCTCAAGCTTCTTTTAAACTAGATATAAGACATCACACAAGGTCATTACAGATGGTTGCAACTCCAAATTCTAGCTATATTTCTCCAGAAGATTATCTCAAAGGAGAAGAAACTAGTCCTATCAAGCATGAATATAGACAGGGACAGGTTTATGCAATGGCAGGAGCAACTAATACCCATGTAATTATTAGCGGAAATGTGTTTGCTATGCTAAGAAATCATTTGCGCGGGAGTGGTTGTCAGGCTTATATCTCAGACACTAAAGCACATATTGAGTCCATTAATGTCTATTACTATCCCGATGTTATAGTAAGTTGTGACCAACGAGATAGAGCTTTTAACAACTTTCTGCGTTATCCCTGCTTAATTGTAGAAGTGCTATCTCCGACAACAGAAGCCTTTGACCGAGGTGATAAATTTGCTGACTACCGACAGATGGAATCACTTCAGGAATATGTACTTATAAGTCAAACTCGATTAAATGTTGAGTGTTTTCGCCGTAACCCAGAGAGCCAATGGGTACTTTATCCTTATGGAAAAGAAGATATAATTCATCTGGCAAGTGTGGATTTTCGGTGTGCTGTTGCAGATTTCTATGAGGATGTTACTTTTGAATCGCTGTAATTGACTGACTACTAGCTTAAATGCCAGAAACCAGAACATTGAGGATTTAAAAATGTGTTTTTATAAAGCAAAATAAAAAGGCAAAAGAAAATTTCTTTTGCCTTTTTACTTTTTACATTTTAATAGAGACGCGAAATTTCAAGTCTCTATTCGTCGTCGAAATCATCCTCGTCGTCTTCCTCTTCTTCCTCGAAATCGTCGTCGTCTACGACTTCATCGGCGATTAATTCATCTTCATCATCTAGAACTGACCTCTCTGCACGTCTGCTACCAAAACCAGATTCCCCAAGAGTCGGAGAATCTAAATTATAGGTACGAGCTGTGCGGTCATCTAAGACCATATCCAGAGGATCGTCAACTTCATCCAAGACACTACTGCTAATCTCAGCAGCATAATCATCGATCGCACCGGGTTCTTCATAAGTATTGTACCCAGTACCAGCCGGAATCAATCGCCCGATAATCACGTTTTCCTTTAATCCGCGCAGCCAGTCAGATTTGCCTTCGATAGCTGCTTCGGTAAGTACCCGTGTTGTCTCTTGGAATGATGCGGCGGAGATAAAGCTGTCGGTGTTCAACGATGCTTTGGTGATACCTAACAATACTGGGGTATACTGTGCCCTCGCACCACCTGTAATTGCCATAGCTTCGTTCACCTGCTCAACTTGGCGCAGTTCTACCAATTCGCCGGGGAGCATGGTGGTGTCACCACCATCATCAATCCTGACCTTGTTGGTCATCTGGCGAACAATTACTTCAATGTGCTTATCGGAAATATCAATCCCTTGAGACTGATACACCATTTGTACTTCATTCACTAAGAATGTCTGTACCTTCTGCAAGGCAAGGCTAGCACAAGCATAGATTCCGTCTTCGGAACCAAGGCTAAAGAAGATTTCCAAAATTTCGTGGGGATTCGATGGACCATCAGTTAAGGGTTGTCCCGCTAATACTATTGATCCATCTGGCACAATCAAGTTTTGTCCAGGGCCCAGAGGATAATCTGTCACCACGCCATTTGATTCTACGACCTTAATAGCGATCGCTTCATCACCACTTTCAGCGTAAACTACCTTAACTTCTCCGCCCCGCCGACATAAAATGCAGGCTTCTTTAGGTTTCCGAGCTTCAAGCAGTTCCTCAATCCGAGGCAAACCTTGAATGATATCTCCGGTTTTGGCGCGTTCAAACACCAGCAACACCAAGTTATCACCCCGTTGTACCAAATCGCCATCTTCTATCTGCAACACAGCACCAGGGCTGACTCGATAAGGGCGACCGATACGGGTAGTAACAACGTAGTTTTTAGTACTCAGGGCTGATTCACCGCCAGATGCAGCAGCATTTTTAATATCTACTACCTGTCCTGATTCTGGAGCAAAAACTCCCGGAGCAACTTCTGTACCTTCTACTAGCAAGTCACCCACTTTCACTTTTGGCTGAGTACTAGTATTAATGGTAAGTCTGTCAGCGTCACGCAACACTAAGCAGCGACGCACGTTTTCGGTTCCTTTGCGGACACCTCGCACTTCCCCACCTTCTTTACACAAGATTTGGGTACGTGCGACTACAGAACCTGGGGCGATGGTTAACCCATCGTATACCTCAAGTGTTGTCTGGGTGCTACCTTGGGTGGCATCGGCGGTAATGTCTCGACGAATTACCAAGGATTCCAAAATTACCAGTTGTAAACGTTGAACTTCTGGGTCTTCAGTATCCTCTACTAATTCAATATCTGCTGCCAGGGGTGAAGCATTATGGTCTTGTTCCCCTTCTTGCTCAATTTCCAGCACTAGCTGGGTTCGCAGCAGTTCTACACCTTCAACAGATTTGACACGTTCTGAATCTTTGTAAGGTAGTCTTTGTACCGCTCTTAATTGAATCGATCGCCCGGTTTGTTGACTTACCGATGTAGTGGATGGCACATCTGGATTATCTGGTACGGCAAACTCGACTACTGGACGACTCAATAGGGCAGGGCCTTCTGGTGTCTCCACATACTGGATATAACGCAATTCCGTGGCGACATTGCCTTGGAATTCCTCACCTGGTTGGATGAAGGTGTTATCTCGCCCGATGACTGATTCTGGATCGTCCACCATCAGCAGTTCGCCTGGCTTCACTACGACTTCCCGCAGGATGTCGTTTTTCTGGGTCACTTCTACCACACCACTGTTTTGGCAGAAGATATCTTTCACGACTTCGGTACCAGCTTCGACAAACTGACCGTCTTCCACCAACAGCAAGGAGATATCTTTATTAACTTCGTGGCTTTCTTCAGGAATCCACAACAAGGTACCGCCCTGCACGACTTCATAGCCTAGCTTAGCTTTACCTTTTTTCTGGACTTCTACACCTGCGAATTTTAGGAATCCACCAGTGGTTGTGCGATAGCGGTCATCAATTAACTCAGCGACTACTTGACCATTTTGCACTTTTGTGCCTGGTGTAGCTCGGAGGTTAAATACCTGGTTGTTGCCAGTAGATACTAAGTAGTTATTACGACCTTGAGAACTTTGGACTGTCACGGTTGCCTGGTCTAAAACCACAGAAGCAGTGATAATCTCAATTTCCCTGGTACTCTTACCTGGGGTAGCTTCTGGCAAGCGCACCACACCGCCGTGTAAACTGGCTAATTTGGTTTCTGCTAAAACTCCATTAGCAGCGATCGCATCACCATTTTTCACCACCAATTCTGCACCAGGCGGCAAGTTGTAAACTTCCCCAGACAAAATCCAAATCAAACCACCCCGTGCGGCTGTGGTTGTGGTATTGCCTTGACGGTCGGTTTTTTGCTCTGGAACAACTTCGGCAAATTGCACTTCCCCTGCTAAGTCAGAAGCTACGTCTTTAACTGCTTTTTCTGTATTAGTCCGAGTTGTCCGTCCACCAAGGGCAACCTCTGCCAACAACTGACCTTGTTTTACCTTATTTCCGTCAAATACATATAGTGTTGAACCTTGGGTAAGATGAACCTCTTGGTTCTCTGGAGTAACATCACCTACTTTTGTTGGCTCCAAAAGCATGATGCCATTAGCTTCAACATAGAGGGCATCTTCCCCGTGGCGGGTACGATATGTTCTGGTTTTCAGTTTGCGGGGAAGCTTGACAGTCCCATCAATTTTGGAACGAACTTGTTGCGCCACTTCTCCAGTAAACACCCCACCAGTGTGGAATGTCCGCATGGTTAACTGAGTACCAGGTTCACCGATACTTTGGGCAGCAATAATCCCTACAGCTTCGCCCAAGTCCACCATCTTGGCGTGTGCCAAACTCCAGCCGTAGCAGTGTTGACAGACAGAACGTGCGGCTTCACAAGTTAGGGGCGATCGCACCACAACTTCTCCCACCCCAGACCTTTCAATTTTCTTCGCCAAGTCTTCAGGAATTGGCGAATTGCGGGCTGCAATCAATTCTTTTGTGACCGGATGCACCACATCTTCGCCAATTACCCGTCCCATCAAGCGGGTTCCTAGAGGAATCAAGGTTTTAGCACCTTCTGTCATTGGTCGAATCGCTAGACCTCTAGTGGTGCCGCAGTCAAATTCCCGAATAATTACATCCTGGGATACGTCCACCAAACGGCGGGTGAGATAACCAGAGTCAGCCGTCCGTAAGGCAGTATCCACTAATCCTTTTCTGGCACCGTAAGACGAAATAATGTATTCCGTCACAGTTAGCCCTTCACGGAAGTTGGTTTTGATCGGTAAATCGATAATTTCCCCTTGGGGATCTGCCATCAGTCCCCGCATCCCCACCAACTGCCGGACTTGTGAGATGTTACCCCGTGCCCCGGAGAATGCCATCATATATACGGAGTTCAGGGGATTAGTCTTCTTGAAGTGAACGACTACTTCATCTTTCAACGCTTCACTAGTACCATTCCAAGTATCGATTACCTTTTGGAAGCGTTCTACTTCAGTGATTTCTCCCCGTTGATAACGGGTTTCAGTAGCGCGAATTTCTTCCTCGGCTGCTTCTAAGAGTAATCGCTTAGTTGGTGGTATCATCAAGTCATCTACACTGATGGAAACCCCTGCTTTGGTAGCATAGCGAAATCCCAAATCTTTCAATTTGTCCGCCATCACTGCGGTTCGCGCCGTACCATAATTCGTAAAGGCCCAAGAAATTAAATTTCTCAGTTGACCTTTGTCAACCACGCGATTGCGAAAAATCATTTTTTCGTTAGTCATTAATCATTAGTCCTGAGTCATCAATAATTAATAATTCGTAATACTCGCCAAACGCGAGAAGCAAGCTACGTAATTCGTAATTAATCCTTTAATTACGAATTACGAATTAGAAATTACGAATTAACTTGCTAGTGCTTCCTGAATGGCATTGTTGTAAATAACGCGGCCAGGAGTTGTGTATATATACTGTGAAAGTACATTGCCCTTAGCGTCTTGTCTGACTCGACGGAACTTATAGAGTAATGTGCGGGTACCATCCTCATTTTCCGTCACTTTCACGGGTTCTGTATCCGGTTGGTCTGATTCTATTTCGCCGTCAAACCTTACGTAAATATAGGCGTGCAAGTCAATTTGATCTTGCTGGAAAGCCATAATTACATCTTCCAGCGAAGAAAAGTAATTTCCTGCCCCTTTTGTCGCACCGGGATTTTCTGCAGTTAAATAATAGGCTCCCAATACCATGTCTTGGCTAGGCGTGATGATGGGTTTACCTGTGGCTGGTGACAAAATATTGTTAGAAGCCAACATCAACAACCGTGCTTCAGCCTGACTTTCTAACGACAACGGGACGTGTACCGCCATTTGGTCGCCGTCAAAGTCGGCGTTAAATGCTGGACACACCAGAGGATGCAGTTGAATTGCTCTACCTTCTACCAAAATCGGTTCAAAAGACTGAATACCCAAGCGGTGCAACGTTGGTGCCCGGTTTAGCATTACAGGGTGTCCTTCAATCACCTCTTCCAGCACATCCCAAACACTGGGATCATTGCGGGATATCAGCTTTTTCGCAGCTTTGATGTTATTTACCATCCCGCTACGAATCAGGCGGTTAATTACAAATGGTTGAAATAGCTCAATTGCCATTTCTCTAGGCAAACCGCACTGGTGAATTTTCAGCTTTGGCCCGACCACAATTACCGAACGTCCAGAGTAGTCAACCCGTTTACCTAACAAGTTTTGTCGGAAACGTCCTTGCTTACCCTCAATAATGTCGGACAAAGATTTCAGGGGTCGATTATTTGCCCCTACAACAGTGCGTCCCCGACGGCCATTGTCAATCAAAGCATCCACTGCTTCTTGCAGCATCCGCTTTTCGTTCCGCACAATAATTTCTGGTGCCAAAATTTCTTGCAAGCGTGCCAAACGATTGTTGCGGTTAATTACCCGCCGATACAAATCATTCAAATCGCTCGTGGCAAACCGTCCGCCATCTAGCTGCACCATTGGGCGCAAGTCCGGGGGAATCACGGGAATAACTGCCATTACCATCCACTCTGGTTTAGAACCAGTGGCGATAAAGTTATCAATCACCCGCAGTCGCTTAATTAGCTTGGCTCTCTTTTGTCCCTTAGCGTTGCCAATTTCTTCGCGTAGGCTTTCGGCTTCTTGTTCCAAATTGATATCGGCAAGCAAACGCAACAACGCTTCAGCCCCAATACCTACCTCTACGCCTTGCAGCACAGAATCTTCGCTATAAATTTGGTCTTCTATTTCCAACCACTGATCTTCACTCAGCAGTTGTTTGTAAGTTAAAGTTTCGGCATTACCTGCACTCAGGACAACATAAGAGTTGAAATAGACAATCTGCTCGACATCCCGCAATGGCATATCCAACAGGATGGAAATATAGCTAGGAATGCCTTTGAGATACCAAACGTGAGCTACTGGTGCGGCGAGTTTAATATAGCCCATGCGGTGGCGACGCACCCGTGACTCGGTGACTTCTACCCCACAGCGCTCACAAACAATACCTCTATGACGAACTCTTTTATACTTACCACAATGGCATTCCCAATCTTTCGCTGGGCCAAAAATGCGCTCACAAAATAAGCCATCCATTTCTGGCTTGAGAGTTCGGTAGTTAATCGTCTCTGGCTTGGTAACTTCACCGACTACTTGACCATTAGGCAATGTTCTTTCGCCCCACTGCCGAATGCGTTCGGGGGAAGCCAAGCCGATTTTTACGTAGTCAAACTGATTAGTTTGGGCAGGTCTCATACTTAAGTGCTGAGTTTCGAGTTATGAGTTTTGAGTATATTTAGTTTTACAACATTGGGAACGGGGCATTGGGCATTGGGCATTGGGCATTTTTCCCATTCCCTATGCCCGATGCCCAATTCGCTAATTCTTATTCGTCATCTTCCAGCGATTCGCGGGAAAGAGATTCATAAGTTGGTCGAGGAGGTGTGCGACGGGCTGATTGGTCTGCCATCAAATCGACTTCTACATCTAGGGAACTGCCGTCTGCTTGGGTTTCTACCTTGTGTACAGCAATATCCAACCCTAATGATTGCAACTCGCGCATTAGCACCTTAAAGGATTCTGGGGTTCCAGGTCTAGGAATTGCCTTACCTTTAACGATCGCATTTAACGCTTCATTCCGTCCTTGCATATCGTCAGATTTAACTGTCAGCAATTCCTGTAAGGTGTAAGCTGCACCAAAGGCTTCCAATGCCCACACTTCCATTTCTCCAAACCGTTGACCACCTTGTTGTGCTTTACCACCCAAGGGTTGCTGAGTCACCAGCGAGTATGGGCCTGTAGAACGGGCGTGAATCTTATCATCCACCAAATGCACCAGTTTCAGCATATAAGCCACACCGATGGTAATTGCTCGGTCAAAGGGTTCGCCTGTACGACCGTCATATACCATGATTTTGCCTGGGTTATCTGGGTTATATACCCAGTCTTTCCCTGTTTCGTCTCGTGCTTCTTGCAATTTGCCATGCACGATTCGGCGGGATGTCTCTTCACCGTACATTTCATCAAAGGGAGTAATCTTAAATCGGACTCCCAAGGTCTGACCAGCCCAACCCAAGAGGCATTCAAATACTTGTCCGACGTTCATCCGACTGGGTACACCCAAGGGGTTAAGTACAATGTCCACTGGTGAACCATCGGGTAAATAAGGCATATCTTCTGCTGGTAATATCCGAGAAATAATCCCTTTATTACCGTGCCGTCCTGCCATTTTGTCGCCAACTTGGATTTTGCGTTTTTGGGCAACGTACACCCGGACTACCATATTGGCTCCTGGTGGCAGTTCATCGCCTTGTTCACGAGTAAACAAGCGCACATCAACTACGCGACCTTTTTCACCGTTAGGGACTCGCAGGGAATTGTCGCGCACATCCCGCGCTTTTTCACCGAAAATCGCCCGCAATAGTTTTTCTTCTGGTGGTTGGTCAGATTCACCTTTGGGTGTTACCTTACCCACCAAGATATCTCCAGCTTCTACCCATGCCCCTATACGAATGATTCCCTGTTCATCCAATTGGCGCAAGGCATCTTCCCCGACGTTGGGAATTTCTCTGGTAATTTCTTCTGGCCCCAGTTTTGTCTGTCTAGCTTCAATTTCATATTTTTCAATGTGAATTGAGGTGTAGACATCATCCTGCACCAGTCTTTCAGAGATTAAAATTGCGTCCTCGTAGTTGTAGCCTTCCCAAGGCATGTAGGCAACGACGATATTTTGTCCTAGCGCCAATTCACCGCCTTCGGTGGAGGAGCCGTCAGCCAATACCTGACCAGCAACAACCCGTTCACCAATGCGGACGAGAGGTTTTTGATTTAAACAGGTGTCTTGGTTTGAGCGTTGGTACTTGGAAAGGGTGTATCTAATTTCGGAGGTGTTAGGTTTAGGACGGACGCGAATTTCTGTAGCATCCACATAAGTAACATCGCCATCGGTACGCGATACAACCACCATCCCGGAGTCTCTTGCTCCTTGCGCTTCCAAACCAGTACCCACTAGAGGACGCTCTGGCTTGAGCAGAGGTACTGCTTGCCGTTGCATGTTCGACCCCATCAGCGCTCGGTTAGCGTCATCATGCTCCAAGAAGGGAATCATGCTGGTTGCTACCGACACAATCTGTACGGGAGATACTGCTACGTAGTCCACCTGTTCTGGTGTTGT
This sequence comes from Nostoc sp. ATCC 53789, assembly GCF_009873495.1. Classification (GTDB taxonomy): domain Bacteria; phylum Cyanobacteriota; class Cyanobacteriia; order Cyanobacteriales; family Nostocaceae; genus Nostoc; species Nostoc muscorum_A. Next base: position 2,031,231 of record NZ_CP046703.1, read on the forward strand.
GGTGGAAAATTCTTGACGATAACGGACTGGCACTAGTGGGCCAATAATGTGCCCAGTTTCATCTACAGGAATATCCCCAGGAGCAACCCGTAGATCGTCTTCTTCATCGGCTGTCATGTAGGCTGGAGGCAAGTCAAATCTGACTCGTCCATTTTCCACAGGTCTAAATGGCGTTTCGAGGAAGCCGTACAGGTTAACCCGCGCATGGGTTGCTAAGGAGCCAATCAATCCGGCGTTGGGGCCTTCTGGTGTCTCAATGGGGCAAATACGCCCATAGTGACTAGGGTGAATATCCCGCACGGCAAAACCGGCGCGTTCGCGGGTTAAACCACCAGGGCCAAGGGCGCTCAGACGGCGTTTGTGGGTCAGTTCTGCCAGAGGATTGGTTTGATCCATGAACTGACTTAACTGGCTGGAACCAAAGAATTCTTTAATTGCTGCTACCAATGGTTTGGGGTTCACCAAGGAAGCAGGGGTTAGCACTTCGGCATCGGATACGGTCATCCGTTCCCGAATGATTCTCTCTAGGCGGTTTAAGCCTACTCTTACTTGGTTTTGCAGCAATTCACCGACGCTTCTAACTCGACGGTTCCCTAAGTGGTCAATGTCATCGATGTTACCGATGTCATACTCTAGGTTAATTAGGTAATCTACGGCTGCCAAAATATCGCCAGCAGTCAACACCCGCATGGTGTCTGGGACTGAAAGACGCAATTTCTTGTTGAGTTTGTACCGTCCAACGCGACCAAGGTCATAACGTTTCGGGTCAAAGAAACGAGAATCTAAGAGTTGTTGTCCACCTAAGACCGTGGGTGGTTCACCGGGACGCAGTTTCCGATATAACTCCATCAGGGCTTCTTCTTCAGAAAATTGCCCTTCTTTTTCGATGGTTTTTTGGAAATATTCGGGGTGGCGTAAAGCGTCAAAGATTTCGTTGTCTGATAACCCTAAAGCTTTTAGTAGTACCTGCGCTGAGAGTTTGCGGGTTTTGTCGATACGTACCCACACCAAATCGTTACGGTCTGTTTCAAATTTCAGCCATGCTCCCCGGTTAGGAATTAAGCTAGCTGAATAAGTACGTCGCCCGTTTTTGTCGATTTCTGATTTGTAATAAACGCCTGGCGATCGCACGATTTGGTTGACAATTACCCGTTCGGCTCCGTTAATAATGAACGTGCCGCGATCGGTCATCAAAGGCAAGTCACCAATGAATACCTCTTGCTCTTTGATTTCCCCGGTTTCCTTATTAATCAACCGTGTGGGAACATACATTTGGACGGCATAAGTACTATCCCGCCGCTTGGCTTCTTCGACGCTATACTTTGGCTCTTTGAGTTTGTAGTTATGACCCAAAAAGTGCAATTCTAATTTGCCCGTATAATCTGTAATAGGACTAAAGGAGTTAAGTTCTTCTATCAGCCCTTCTTCCAAAAACCAGCGAAAGCTCGATCGCTGGATTTCAATCAAGTCGGGCAACAGAAAGGCGGGTTCCATGTATGTTTCTTTAGTCATGCCTCTTCCTTTGTCAACCTGGTAAAATTTTCCCTTGGACACTGCTGTTTTACGCTTCCCACTGCTAGTCAGTGTCCTTAGTTGTTTGGGAACTTTTGACACACTTGCTATTTACAGGTGTGGGCAAACGCAGCGATTAAAGCTGGAATGAGCAATTTGGACAAGGGTATAATTGCCCCTAATCGGGTACTTAGACACCAAAAACTCACTATAGTCTTGATTTAAGAAGAATATACAGTTGAGATATTCCTGAGTTTTATCTACGTTCTTCATTTCCCCTCCAAAAAGCGCGTTAATTTGCTGACGCAGCTCTAGACGGTGTGTTTTAAATCCACCCGGCTATTTATACTCTCAGTGATATCTTAGATATCCTAAGACTGAGGGAACGATCCGCACCTTGTCGGTTTTGAATCAGAATTACTTCGTTTTGCTGGATTGTACTCACAAGGCAATTTCGTTTAAGGATTTTGTATAGGTTAAATACACAGAAGCCGATGTTGTGCAAAATAAAGTCTAGCTCAACCTGGTTTGGCACGGTTAGTCATGTGTGGAGAGCATCCGCTTGTAGAGATTTGGAGGATGGCCAAGCCGATAACATCATTTGAAAATTAGGCTCAGAAATTTTAGGTTCCTTCCTTTATCATTATGGCGCACGCAAAATGTTTTTGAGGGAATAATATTAGCATATTTTTGTCCCCCTAGAGTTTTATTTTTTTAGCACAACTGAATAAAAGTGATTAAAGCCCACTTTTATATTGACAGACCAAATAATTCACAGGCGTTTTGGGTGGTTTGATGGGCGATCGCTTCTACCGTTTCTTGACGCAGTTTCGCTACTTGCTCGGCTACATAAAGCACGTAGGCGGGCTCATTACGCCTTTGTCCCCGTTTAGGAACTGGGGCGAGAAATGGGCAGTCTGTTTCAATCAGTAGGCGATCGCTACTCACCATCGCAGCTGATGATTGGATCGCTTTGGCATTTTTGAACGTTACCGTCCCGCTAAAGCTGATGTAGAAGCCTAAATCGAGAAACCATTGGGTTTCTTCTGGCGTTCCTCCCCAGCAATGCATAACACCGCGCACTCTTTCTCCCTTAAGTTCCCGCCATTTTTGCAACACTTCTCTGGTTGCTACAGCAGCATCACGGCAGTGGATAATTACTGGTAAATTGAGCTCAGATGCGATCGCTAGCTGTGACTCAAATACCAAAAGCTGATGCTCATAGTTATCAGCTTTGTAAAAATCCAGCCCCATTTCCCCAATTGCTACCACATTCGAGTCAGAACTAGCTAAAGTTTTGATTGTCTCGGCTGTTTCGCTATTCCATTTCTCAGCATCTAGAGGATGTAATCCCACGGCAAAGCTGATTTCAGGAAACTGGTGTGCTATGGATTGAATGGTGGAAAACTCACCTGGGTGAACACAGGAATGTACTAAACGCACTACTCCTGCTTCTTGCCACCGCGATCGCACTGTTGCTAAATCCGGCTGAAAAGTATCAAAGTTGAGATGAACGTGCGTGTCTATCAGTTGCATTCTTTGTCATTAGTCATGAAATTGTTAGCCCCGATCGCGACTAAGGACAAATCATCCTTCGGGTAAATCTTTTTCCTGTGGTAGCCACTAAGCGATCACCAAATTTTCCAAGAGGGAACGCCACTTGTTTTAATTGGCATAAACAAAACCAGTTACTCATGGTGCAACCCTGCTGTAGAAGGGTTAAAAGGCACAGAGTAAATTGGTGTGTGTGTGGAAACCCTCAAGATTACACTAACTTCAAATGAGCAACTGGCGTTTTACGCCAGTTAATTACTACAGCTTTCAGAAAATTTGTAACCTAGTGACTCACTCAGTTAAAAGATCGCATTAGCTCAACAATGACTATTCAGCTACTGTTGTTTGAGTGATGGGCTTTAGTTTATGAGCCAATCTTGACTTTTTCCTTGCCCCATTGTTGGGGTGAAGGACACCCCGTTTGACTGCTTTATCGATTTTGCCGTAAGCTTCGGATAACCGAGCCTGTGCTTCTTCTTGTAATTCTGGGGTAGGATTAGCTGCATAGACAGCTACAGCATTAGAGTATTTCTTCATCAGCGTCTTGACTGCTGATTTGTAAGCTTTGTTACGCAGTCGGTTACGTTCTGCGATTTGGGCACGCTTGAGAGCAGACTTTGTATTCGCCACAGTCAATTCCAAAAATACTATTAATATGTACACACACTACTAGACTTACTAATATAGCATCCAAATTGCCAATGTTATAATTTCCTAAAAAAATCTGCCATTGGACAATAGTTCTTCTTCCCCTGCTTTCTAAAAATCTCTTCAGTCCGCAATTGAGTGTGTCGTCAATTTAGGAAATGCGTTAAAATAAGCCATATCAAATAAAACTGTTATCCTAACTCACCACTACCTGAGAAAGCGATGTGATTGCCAATGTAATATTTCCTAGATTTTAGTATCTATTATCACAGGCAAAGAACTGTAAACAGCTAAATTTCAGGGTTATCAAAGTATAGAAGCGATACTATATCGTGTCTGTACAAATGTAAACTACTGAGAAGTTAGGAAAATAAGTAAAAATTATACTCAGACCCTACCCCCTGTAAATCTAGGGGATTGGATGTGCAAACACACCACCTGCACCCCGCAAGGAGTGAGGGAAAGGGCATAAGGGTAATGGGAAATGGCACACCCACATCCTGCCGCTATCCTGCTAAGGGTTGTCGGACTGAGCAATTAAGTCGCCTTCTCAAGCAAACCATCTGCTGGCAACCTTGAGAGTATCAAAAAAATCCAGGTTAAGCTAGAGAAGAGAATTAGAGTCAGCTTGCACACCCCAGTGGGTCAAGAGCAATACTAAATCTCAGGTGTGAATATTATAATTTTGGCATTGTCCTTACTCCATGCTGCGAATCATTACTCAGCAGGCAGACGTTAGAGCAGAACTGCAACGGATCTGCGATCGCACCCATGACGAACAGGTGCTTCACAAAGAAGCAACGGTGCGGGAAGTTTTGCAAGCAGTGAAGCGCCAAGGCGATAAAGCTGTATTGCATTACACAGCCGAATTTGACAAACAAACCCTGAAAGCAGAAGAACTCCGAGTTACAGGCTCGGAACTAGATGCAGCCTATCAGCAGGTGTCAAAGGAGTTTTTGGGCGCAGTTCGGCTAGCTTGCCGCCAAATTGAAGCGTTTCATCGTCAGCGAGTACCAAAAAGCTGGGTACACTTTGGCGACGATGAAGTAGTACTGGGCAAACGCTACACCCCTGTAGATCGAGCGGGGCTGTATGTGCCCGGTGGCCGCGCCGCCTATCCTAGTACAGTGCTGATGAATGCAATTCCCGCTCATGTCGCTGCTGTACCTCATATAGTGATGGTGACACCACCAGGCCCAGGGGGTGTAATTAACCCAGCAGTCTTAGTAGCTGCCCAAGAAGCAGGAGTGCAAGAAATTTATCGTATTGGGGGCGCACAAGCGATCGCTGCTTTAGCCTATGGCACAGAAACAATTCCGAAAGTGAATGTGATTACTGGCCCCGGTAACATTTATGTCACCCTTGCGAAAAAACTTGTATATGGCACCGTCGGTATTGATTCTTTGGCAGGCCCCAGCGAAGTGCTGGTGATTGCCGATGAAAGCGCAAATCCGGTGCATGTAGCTGCTGACTTGCTAGCCCAAGCCGAACACGATCCAATGGCGGCAGCAATCTTGCTGACGACAGATGCGGCTTTGGCGAAAAACGTGCAAGTAGCCTTGGAAAGACAGCTAGTGGATCATCCACGGCGAATAGACACAGAAAAAGCGATCGCTCATTATGGGTTGATTGTTCTTGTGGAATCGCTCCAAGCAGCAGCAGAACTCTCAAATGAATTTGCCCCTGAACACCTGGAATTAGAAGTAAAAGACCCTTGGGCACTCCTACCACAGATTCGCCACGCTGGGGCAATCTTTTTGGGTTACTCCACACCAGAAGCTGTAGGAGACTATTTGGCAGGGCCTAACCACACCTTGCCAACTTCTGGCGCTGCCCGCTATGCTTCGGCGTTAGGGGTTGAAACTTTCCTCAAACATTCCAGTATTATTCAATACTCCCAAACTGCGCTGCAAAATGTGGCTGGTGCTATTGATGTGCTAGCAACAGCAGAAGGTTTACCTTCTCATGCTGATTCAGTCCGCCGCCGAATTCAGCAAGAGGAGTGATTTGGAATGGTTAATTTTGTTTAATACTGTTGACAAAAGTCACTTTTTAGGTAGCAAATAAAGCATTTGCTACCCTGGTTTCAGGGTTTTGGCGGGCATCTACTAGACATTGCCCGCCTATTGTATTGTAATTACTGATTATGTAGTAATCTTTAGTGTGCCCAAATGACTGGCGAAAATATCTTTCTACAATGTACTAGCGTCAAATTTGGGTCAAACCAATTCATCGCATAACCTCGAAAATATATACTAAGTAGGCAAATATAAAAATAATTTAGTGTAGCTGCTAACAAGTTTTACTACATACTTATGTAACGGGGTCTACTCTTATAGGAGACGGGAGCGGTGCTAAAGAATATTTTGATAGCTCTGGACGGTTCGGAAATGGGAGAACGAGTAATTCAGAGTTTAGATAATTTGGTGTTATCAAAAGATGCCAAGGTTATTCTCTGTCATGTATTTCCTACACCAGAGTCTGAAATGGAAATACCTGCCGATCGTCCTCAGCCAGAGTCCCCAACATTTTCTTATTTTCAACTGGAAAAACAGCTGCAATCCTATCAGGAAAAATTATCAGTCCCAAGTGAGTTAGAACTGGTAACTGGCGATCCTGCCGAAGAGATTATTCGTCTTGCCAATATTTACAAAGCTGACTTAATTATAATTGGTAGTCGGGGATTGATTGGTATGAAGCGAATTGTCCAGCGTTCTGTTAGCAGTCAAGTTGTGGAAGAAGCTAATTGTTCGGTGTTGGTGGTAAAGCCGAATTAGAATTAGGTAAATTGAAGTATGTGATTTAACTAATCAGAGACTCAATGTAAGTAAGTGGGCGTAAATAATTGTCGTTGAGATAAGGCAATAGGCAAGAGGCAATAGGCAACAGGCAACAGTCAAGAAGCCTCTTTGAGTTGTACTGAATGTTTTCAGAAATAAAATTATGAGTCATATATATATGACTGGTGAAGATTGGCGTTTTGGAGTTTATCATCGTGCGAATCGTCAGGTGACTCACAATACGTTCGGTTAAGGCAAGAGACGCGATAAATCGCGTCTTTGTGATCATAAGGCATGTCATCAAAAAACCTTATCCGAACCATATTGAGGTGACTCAAGACCAGAAACGCTATCAAGTTCCAGAAGATTTATCTGTCGTGGTAAAAATTATTGTAGGTATTATTTCTACTTCTAGAACTGGGAGCTAGGGACATAGAGACTAAGGAAAGAAGTCGGGGAGCAGACTTGCTGTGAGCGTAGGCGAACGGTAGCAGGGAGTAAGGGAACAGGGGCAGAATAAAAATTAGCTCTTTCCCCTCTGCTCCCTGCTCTCTTCCCCCCTGCCTCTGTACCCCAATTCCCAATTCCTTCACATTCAGTCGATTCAACGTCCTTGAGTTGCCAGAAATTGACGCAAGCTCAACAAACTCAAGGTTTGACCCAAATTTAAGGGCAAAAGTGAAACTCCTTCCAAACGGGATTGCACCCAACCTTCTCCCCAATACCATTCATGAAACCCGTCAATACCTCCACTGAGTAGCAAGCGGAGACAGTTGGATTTTACAACGTCTACTTGATGATGGATTGAGACTGGCCCAGTCCAGGTAGTAAACTGAAATCCCGGAAGTAGTTCTTCTGGCATTCCTGGCGCAAAGCGTTGTCCTAAGAGCCATTTTTCTAGTTGTACCGGATGCAGCAGACTATCACGAATTGCATCTGTTGGTGCTTCAATTTCGATTCGCAGTTGACTTTGTTGAAAATTACCTAGCATTTTTCTAAGATTGCCTAAAAGTGAGATATCGCTATTTCTAATATTGCAAATAGTCTTTGTCATTAGTCATTAGTCCTTTGTCCTTTGGAAATAACTAATAACCAATACAACTCTTGGAGAGGCTACGCCCTAAGCGTAGCTATGCGGTAGGCTTTACGACTTCGCTCAGTACAAGTGAGCAATGACCAATAACAGCCGTTTATTTACGTGAAACCCCACTACGTTACTTTTCTTGCAGCAGAGAACTTAGAATAGAAAAAGTGAACTTGTTAAGAAATGTAAGGTTATTCATGGCGGATCAGTTAATTCGTGCAACAGCAGCCGAAGGTGGAATTCGTGCCGTAGGTGTGATCACCACACGTTTAACAGAAGAAGCACGGCAGCGACACAAGCTTTCTTATGTGGCAACGGCAGCACTGGGTCGGACTATGGCGGCGGGCTTGTTAATGGCTTCTAGTATGAAGCGAAGTGGATCAAGGGTCAATGTGCGGGTGAAAGGCGATGGCCCTTTAAGTGGCATATTGGTAGATGCCGGCTTAGATGGTACGGTACGCGGGTATGTGGGGAATCCATCTATAGAATTACCTCCTAATGCCAAAGGTAAGCTAGATGTTGGTGGTGCAGTGGGTGGTGGCTACCTCTACGTTGTGCGAGATGTTGGTTATGGTTATCCTTACTCTAGTACGGTAGAACTAGTTTCTGGTGAAATTGGCGATGATGTGGCTCATTATCTGGTGAATTCTGAACAAACACCTTCAGCTTTAGTTTTAGGTGTGTTTGTGGGAGCAGGGGGAGTAACTGCGGCTGGAGGATTACTAGTACAAGTGTTACCCAAAGCTGCCAGAGATGAAGCCCTCGTAGAAACTTTAGAATCACGGGTCGCTGGTTTGGCAGGATTTACACCATTATTGCAAGCCGGGAAGAATTTGACTGAAATCTTTAGCGATCTTTTGGGCGATATGGGCCTAGAAATCTTTTCCGAACGGCAAATGCTGCGCTTCCACTGTGGTTGTTCTTTCGATCGCGTTTTGGGGGCACTGAAAATTTTGGGAGAAGCCGAACTGCAAGATATGATTGTTAAAGATAATGGTGCTGAAGCAACTTGCGACTTTTGCGGCAACGTTTACCAGGCAAGTAGCGATCAGTTAGCTCAACTAATTGCCGATTTGCAAGCTGAATCTACTGTTTCAGGATAAAGTATAAAAAGACACTAATTTTTTAGATTGAACATGGTATTCTGTGGAGAGGGATAATCAAAAAAAGTAGCTTTTTGATCGCGAGAAAGTTACTATGGCATCAATGGAATTATCGACCTAAAACAGAGCGCTATTCAATTATTTTGGTGTGAGAGATGACAGAGCGGGATATTCCAGACAGTTGGTCTTCAGCCAGTGATAGAGAGCCAGATCAAAACAAAAGATTATCCCGAACAGAACAATTCGGTGAAACTCAACCATTTGGTGTCCCACCTACTGGTTCTACTTCCAAATCAGTGAAGCGGCGAAAAAAAAACGATACACAAGGATTACCTATAAATAGTCATTCAGGAGAGACTGCCAAACTCAGTAGTGCTTCTGGGAAATGGCCACGCTGGATGAAAAGCTGGACATTGTGGCTAGTACTACTAATGTTGATTCCCGGCAGTGTAGGATTCTTGGCAATGGCAATGCTGCTAAAGTTGCCATCTGCCCCTAATTGCCCCTCGATTTTCTGGCCCCTAGCTAGTGCTTCTGTGCGGCTACATTGCGCTCAGTTGGCGGCTTCTAAGCAAACAGTGAACGACCTATTGCAAGCGATCGCTCTGGTGAAGCAACTACCACAAAATCACCCGTTGCATGGAGAAATTGATCGTTTCATCGAAGAATGGTCGCGGGATATTTTGAAGCTAGCCGATCAAAGTTTCCAAACAGGGAATTTAGAGGAAGCGATCGCTACTGCTCGTAAGATACCCGAAGATGTGGCAGCTTATAAATTAGTCGATGAACAAGTTGACAAATGGCAGTCAATTTGGACAAAGGCAGAAGAAACATACAACGGTGCGATCGCCGAAGTAAAAGAGCGGCGCTGGCAATCGGCGTTCATGTTATCCGCCAAAATGTTGCGCGTAGACAATCAATACTGGGCGGGTACTAAATACGACCAATTGAATCGTCTAATCGCCGGAGCGCGGGAAGATGGCGATAAGTTAGGAAAAGCGGAAAGTTTAGCAAGCAGCAAAGTAGTCGATAATTTACTGGAAGCCATCAAGCTAGCCGAGTCTATTGGGCAAGAAAGTTACCTTTACCAAAAAGCTCAGGAAGCGATTCCCGTATTTGGACGCAAAATGCTGGAATTGGCACAGGCAAAACTAGACAAGCGGGATGCCGATGAAGCATTGAATATTGCTAGACAAATTCCAGAGAGTACGAAACTACAGGGTGAAACAGACGACTTTATCGCCATAGCTGACGCGAAAAGAAGTGCTTGGATAGGTAACGTTTCTGGTTTAGAGGCTGCGATCGCTCAAGCACAACAAATCGATCCTTCCAGACCAGTGTATAACGAAGCCCAGCAACTGATTGCTCGTTGGCAGTTGGAAATTGAAGATGTTGCCAATCTAGAAAAAGCGAGATTGTTGGCTAGCCAGGGAACAGTCCCTAATTTAACAGCAGCGATCGCCCAAGTACAGTTAATACCTGCAAATAATCCCAGATCCACCGAAGCTAGGCAAGAAATGGATCGCTGGCGTGCCCAAGTGGAGACAATTGAAGATCAACCTTACTTAGAACGTGCCGAACAGATAGCTGTATTCGATGATATCAACTCTTTACAAGCTGCGATCGCTCAGGCTAGCGAAATTCGTAGAGGACGGGCATTATATCCAGAAGCACGGAAAAGAATTCGGACTTGGATAGGAAAGATTCAGCGAATTCAAGACCAACCCTACTTGGATCAAGCACAAGAACTGGCTCAAAGTGGAAATCTCACCGCCGCCATTAGCGCCGCTCAACAAATTGCCTCATCGGGAAGGGCGCTTTCACAAGAAGCGCAAGCTGCGATAAATGATTGGGAAGGGCAAATCCGCACTAGAGAAAACTGGAAAAAAGCCCAAGAAGTTGGCGCGGCTGGTACGCCAGAAGCTTTGGTTGAAGCAATACGGCTGGCAGATCGGGTTTCAAACAATAGCATCTTACGTATGGATGCAAATCTGGCTATTGACCAATGGAGTCAGCAATTGTTAGAAATAGCTCGCTCTCAAGGTCAGTCTGATATTGCTAGAGGGATTGATATTGCAAAATCGATTCCACGCGGTAGTGCTGCTTACAGTGCGGCGCAAGAGCAAATTAAGACTTGGCAGGATTTTCTGAATCCTAAACCTGAACCTCAGCCTCAACCCCAGACTGAATCTCTACCATTTCCTCAATCAACTACTAATGGGCAGTAATATCGTTATTTAAAGATTAAAACCTTTTAATTTAGCATTTTCAAAAGGCATATCAGGGATGGCGGGGTGTAAAAAAACTTTTTAAGTAGGGTAGCACAGCTAACTGTGCTACCCTACTTAAATTTATCGAGGAAGGCAGGAGGCAGAGGGCAGGAGGCAGGAGGAAAACTGCGTGCCGCGACCAGAGGGAGCAAGGGTTAAAGACAAGAACACTGTTGCGTTAGCTTCCCGCTTTCTTACGAGAGTTCAGTGGCTCTAAAGACGCTCGCAGACTCGCTCTAAGCGTTCGCGTAGCGTCTCTAAGAGTTGCTATGCCGCAGGCTTTACGCTGCGCTATCAGTAGGGATCGAATCCCCAACTGAAAAACTCCTTCTGCCTCCTGCCTCCTTCAATCCTCCATCACTCTCCCCATTCTTTAATTACAGAAAATAGTGATGAGTAATCATCATCAGCAAATGACATTTTCACGGCTGTTTGCAAGATTTGCCGCACACCTTTAATACTGCTGAGATCCAAACTTCGAGATTTCGCCTCAGAGATAAACAATTCTGTATCTTTGAGCAAATGTTTTGTGGGGAAATTCGGATCGGCATAATTGCCATCCAACATACGTTGTAGCTTTTTGTCAAAGGTAAGTGCGTAGAGTGGACTGTCGCGCAAGATTTGCATAAAGATATCCACATCAACACCCTGACGCTGGACAAAAGCCAGGCTCAGAGCAAAGCTAGTTGTTAGGGAAGCTATTAATTGATTTAGTGCCAATTTAAGCGCCGCCGCAGATCCTACTGGCCCTATAAGTAAAGGTTCTGTGCCAAAATTTTGGAGTAACTTCAAGTGCCGTTGATATTGTTCTGGCTCTGCCCCTACCATCACACTCAACTTGCCAGCTTGTGCTTCCGGGATACTCCCTAATACTGGTGCTTCTAAATACTCACCACCACCACCAACTATTGCATCTCTAATTTCCTGGCTTTCTGTGGGAGTAATTGTTCCCATTTGGATGATTGTGCGCCCTTCCAGAGTTTGCCAAGAAGTATCTGAAAGCAACACATTATAAATGGCCGGGGCATTAGTCAACATGAGAATTACGCACTCAGCAGCACGAATGGCGTGGCGGGGATGTGTAGCAATTTCAGCCCCAGCTGCTTGTAGTGGTGCTAATTTTTCTGGGGTGCGATTGTAGACAACTAGCTGTATATCTGCGGCTAATAACCTTTGAGCCATTGGTAGTCCCATCAGTCCAGTTCCCAGAAATGCCACCTTCATTTTTCACGTTCCTTTAATACAGCGCAGGCGTAGTCTGTTGTAGACATCGCGTTTCCATTGTTTGATTTTGATCAGCTATTCCACATTGAAATTGCACAAACTGGGCGGGCTTTTCGGCCTACCCCACAAGAGTTATGTTTATTCGATTATGCAAATTAGATGTTTTTTAGCTTATCAGTTATCAGTGAACAGTTATCTTTGAACACTGATAACTTCGTATTTGCTGATTAGCCACCAGCCGCAAAAGTCGCCATAATTATCACTGAAAGTAAAATACCAGGAGTAAGTAGTGTTACTAGCATTAGCAGGTCATGGGTGGACATAATTATTACTTTTGTATTGTGTTTAACTTTACAGTATTCACTGTTATGCTAGTCTAAATAAGATTGATACTGCATTCTTAAATAGAGTTTTAACTTTTCAAATTTACCTTTATTCTGGCAGGGTCAATCCTTTGAGTTTTTGAGAAGTTTCTGTATTGTCCAGACCTTTGCTCTGAATTAAGACTCCAAAGCCGCCGAGTCCTGTGGGATCTATAAGTTGGTGTAGTGCATCCCGATGCTGTAGTAACTGCGAGAGAGGTTGCTTTTGCTCGGAAAGGGCTGCAATGCGATCGCCTAACCCCAACGCCATCAAAAATAATCCCTGCTGGATAAAACCAACTTTTTCTAAACTACACCGCTCACCCCAGCGTTCCAAAGCCGTAAAGTCAACGTGGGCAGTGATATCTTGTCGCCCAATATTGATATAAGGATTGTCATGGAAACGATGATGATAATAACACTGTAGTGTTCCCTGCGATCGCCTGGGATTATAGTAACGGCTGGCGGGGTAGCCATAATCAATTGTTAACACATAGCCGCGCTGCAAGCGGTCTGCTACTATACTCAACCAGTCTAGAGCAGCTAAATTAATTTCACTACGGTAGCCATCTGGATATGCACTTTGGGTAAAGTTCATTTCCACTAAGTCTAAATATTCAGCCAGTTGGGGCGTTGAAGGTTCTCCTGTGACTTCTACAAATGCAAAATTTGACCTCTCCCCCAACCCCTCCCCTATGAGGGGAGGGGAGGAAGACTCATCTGAAGAGGATTGGAGGGTTAGGTTTTGTGATGTGGTTACATAAATTTCTCGGAGTTCTCCCATTTCTAGGATGAATTGATGTACGGGGAACGCATCTACTAACTCGTTAGAGAAAAAGCAACCTGCGATCGCATTTGGTAGTATCTCCTCTAGATTGCACCAACGCACCGGGAAATCTTCCAAGCGTTGCTGCTGTTCTTGTCTTAAACTTGGAGACTTTTCAACAATGATGTACTCTAGGGCGGTAAAAAAATCTGGGTAGTACTGTTGATGATATTTAAGGATATGCAAAGCTAGCAGTCCTTGACCTGCTCCCATTTCTACCAGAGAAAAGGGTACAGGTTTTCCTAAAATCTCCCACATCTGGAAAAATTGTTCTGCTAGTAACTCACCAAAGTCAGAACAGAGGTTGGGAGAGGTAAAAAAATCACTATCTTTAAAGCCTATTTTGACTGCATCGCTGGAATAGTAGCCGTATTCAGGGTGGTATAGTGCCAAATCCATGAATTGGGCAAAAGTAATTCGTTTTTGAGGACTGGTGGTAATGTGATTTGCGATCGCTGCACACAGCAAAGCATTGGAATCCATAAAATTTCAGATTTTAGATTGGGGACTACAGAAAACAAATGCTTACCAACGACGGGCTACGCCAACGTCAGCCGAATTAATCGCCTCCAATCGTTAACGCAAAGGCAAGAACCGGACTTGTCCTTCCCATTCTCCTTCTAAGCTACATTCATCTAGCAACAAAATTTCCTCGATCGCTAAACCAACTGAAACACGACGACTGATCTCAAATAAACCAGGCATTGCCAAGCCTACTTGTAATCGTTCATAAGCAAAAGTTGTCATCGTTGCGACATCATGAGTTAGCACCACACGCCTGTTTTGCGCTGCCCATTTTAATACAGTTGGATCGTCTGCTTCAGTCAATCCAACATCCTGAACACGGACAATATCAACATTAATGTTACGACGCAGAACACCACGGATAATCTGATTATTAAAGTTCTCATCAGCCAAAAAACGCAGCATCGTAATTTACCCTTGTGGGTTGCGTCTTGCTAAAAGGCGATCGCGCACTCCAATAGGGTTAAAACGCTTTTCAGCTTCCTGCTGAACTTTCGTGGCAAGTCTTTGACGCTCTAGAAGGTAGGTATCAACCTCACCTTGGTGTTGTAAGTAATAACCAATCACCAAATAGATATCCCAAAGATGAAGCGATGGGTACTGTTCTCTGATCTCTTCTGCTGTAGCCCCTTCAAGGAAAGCTGTAACGACTGTATCTAAAGTGATGCGAGTTTTGCTAATTCTAACAACACCATTTGCATCAGTTACAAGGGGAATCGGGGTAACAGTAGGAATAAGTAGCATTTTAATATCTGGGCAGTGCTGTTTTCCTATGCCCAGTATAAGCCAAATCTAGAAGCAGCCATTTAGATCAAGACATCTGCATAAAAGGCAATTTGTTACTTAGCCACTCACCAACGACACTAGCACACCATTGGGATCGCGGACACGAGCAATCATTTGTCCCCCAGGCTGGCTTTTAGGGGCATCTAATGTTTTTGCACCAGCCCCGATCGCTCTCATGTAAGCGCTGCCAACATCGGGGGTAATAAATGATATCTGAATTAATGTCGGTGGTTGTGTGGGATCGTTGGCATGAAAGCCACCAGGAAATAATTTTTGTGCTTCGCTACTTGAAGAGAAAGCTAGTGTAGTGCTGCCGGTTTCGATTTCCGCCCAGATAGATTGTCCTTTATCCTGGAGAGTGCGACGAACCAGACCAAAAGCTTTTTCGTAAAACTCAACCGTTTTAACTACATCGTCTACCCAGATGACCGTATAACCAAATTTCATAATTCTTTCTCCTTATCTAAAAAAATTGAGAGTTTCAAACCCACGAAGGCGGGTAAAGCCTTGTATAGACGCGGTTTCTAACCGCTCTTTTAACTACGAATGACGAATGACAAATGACGAATTATTTTAGCTTTCCAAAATATTACGATCTGTTGCTAGAGTTTGCGCCCCTGTTTGCATCATTTCTATATCTGATGGCGACCAATCATGAGGCCCTTGACAGTGATGTGCTACTAGCAATCCCCATAATCCTCTAGGGATGACAATTGGTACAACCAAATTAGCGCGAACTTGCAAATTGCGGAGAAAATCTCGGTGACAAGGCTGGATTGGCTCTAATTCAACATCAGCGATCGCCTTTACCCGTCCTGCTAAGTATAAAGCAGCATACTCGTTGTTAAAACAATCATCTGGGCCAGTGGAACCAAGTATTGAAAACTCTTGAGAACTCAAAGATTCAAAAGTCACTTGTCCTTCCCACTGACTGTAAAAATAATACAACACCACCCGATCAACCTGAAGCGATTCTCTGAGTTGATTGGTCGTTTGCCGCACTAACTCATCGCGCTGCATAGTTTTAACAAGGCGATCAAGCAAAATTTGCAAACCCTGTTCACGGCGATCGCGGTTATGGTTAAATTCCGAGTGAGGATGAATTTGCACGGTTCTAAAGTTACGACTAGGTAAATGCTGCCGGATTTATATAGTAATTTATTACACCTTATTTAAATACATTTTTGTATTTATAGCAGCAATTCGATTTTAACGAAACATAATCGTAGTTAACCTTTTTAGGAAATTTAAAATAAATTATTAAGAAACTACAATTTTTAATTCTCACCAAAAATAATTCAAAATTATAAATTTAGTATTAAGAATTTTGGGAATTTACAAATAATATGTTTAGTCTTTCCCAAGTTTGAGGCAATAAATATACTTCAAACTTTAATGTAACAATTTAGTTTGTATTCCTCGTTACAGATATTAGAGAATGTTTGAAAAATCATTTTCACGGTAGCAAAACGTTTTAGATCCCCCTAAATCCCCCTTAAAAAGAGGGACTTTGATTCCGGTTCCCCCCTTTTTTAAGGGGGGTTAGGGGGGATCAAAAGCCTGTAACGCAACTCTATAAGACTTGTATATACACCGTAGCTTTATAAGGGGGTTTAGAGAGGATCAATAAGTGCAAAGATACAGCAAATTACTTTTCAAACAACCGCTTATTCATACTGATAGTATTCTTTGTTTCCATACTCTGTATGATAATGAGAGACTAACAAGAGACTAATTCTGAGTTTCCAAACATTGGCACAAAGTTACGATATGCTGACAATGCCGCTTCTTTAACATTTGCATTCACAATTGGAAAGGTAGTGAGGATGTAGCTAAATTCATCTTCGGTTAAGCCGTAAAGATGTGCTACCATTCCATCGAGTTCGGCGCGGAGTTTGGCGCGTTCTGCTTCGTCGGTAACGCCTTGTTGATGGGAACCTAAACCGACTTCTTGCGCGAGTTCGTCAAATTCTGGTGTGGTGCAGATGAGTTTAGCGGCACGTTGTACAATATCGTTGAAGTTGCGATCGTTTTTTGTTAAACGTGGGACGGGTAGCTGGTAGACATAGAACATATTGAGGTTTGTAGTAACCTTCTGCCGTAAACAGTAATCAATCACCAAACTATTGAATACGGCTGTACTAAATAACATCTCTGAGTTATTCATATTGATTTGATTATTTTCTGAATACCTCAGCGATATTAAAAGTGAATTTCCACAAAATACTGATTTTGGTATAATGCTTGAAATCAGCGATCTTTCATTAGTGCTTGATGCTACTGAGCGGAAACCAAGTCGATAACCTTGATAATCTAAAGTCTGGTCTTTATCAGTTTCATTGCGTCCTAATAAAGCTTTCCTCGCTTCTTGTTCATTCACCCAATATTTTGGT
Organism: Nostoc sp. ATCC 53789; assembly: GCF_009873495.1. GTDB lineage: Bacteria > Cyanobacteriota > Cyanobacteriia > Cyanobacteriales > Nostocaceae > Nostoc > Nostoc muscorum_A. Next base: position 2,048,298 of record NZ_CP046703.1, read on the forward strand.
TCAGCAAATAAGTGAGTGAACTGATGAATCATCTTGCCTTCGTAAAGTGCTAATCTTCCTTTACTAAGCTGTTGCTTGAATAAATGACTATCATTCGTCATATCAAACTCACGAGTTAAGCGCAAATTCCATTTATCTTCAATCTTTTCACCCAGCAAAGGGAACTTAGCTATTTTTTCAGCCATGTGGATATCTATCTCGTTCTTAAACTCCATAACCGATAGAGAGTCAGGAGACAAACTGCGAATAAGTGGTACTGAAATTTTAACTCGTTCATCTTTATTTTTGAGAAAAGTCTCTAGCTGATTGACTCTAATAGCTTCATGCGGATTGATACGGAAAGCTGCTGTAAATGAATCAGTAATACCACCCTTTTCAAAAGTCAGCATTGAAAACTTAAACGCATGATGTACTGTATCAAAAACAAACTTTTCATTAGATAATCCAAATAACGTATCAATATTAGTTTGAGAGAATAGCATCTCCCGTAGCTGCTTTGTACCTAAATCAGTATAAATACCTGAAGGTACAATAATGCCGCAAAGTCCGAAATTACATAGAAGATTAAAGCACTGTTCCAGAAATAGTTTATAAAGATTAATATCCGTACCAGCTTTTTTACCATTGACAACGGAAATTTGATTTTTATACTGTTCTGCTGAACGATAATAAGCACTGACATAAGGATATTGACTTTGATATTTTAACCAAGTGTTAGCAACTTCAGTATCTTGTAAAAGTTTCTTCTGTTCTTTCTCAAAATCCTTAATATCCATTTTTTTCTTCGTCACCAAGTCGCTATGCTGTGCAAAGAACTCTTTCGCCTGTGGCTTAAATATTTCCCAAGGTGGATTAGTGATAATCGCATCAAAACCACCGCGTTCTAAAACCTCGTTAAAATGATAACCCCAGTGAAACGGCTTTAAAGCTGCAATATCCTCAACCTTCAAAACCCGCTTCTGTGATTTTCCAGTTAACTGAACTTCCTCATACTTGATACCCAAACGCTTACTAAACTCATCCAACAGCAAAAGATTTAACTTTTCTTGCGATTTTTTGTTGAGTTGTTCAATATTTTTGCGGAGGTGTATCAATCGAGTATCTTGAGGTGTATCTGTATCGGGTAAAACTTTCGGTAAAAAAGCGTGCTTCTTGTACAACTCAACAGATTTATTTTTTTCTTCTAAAATTTTCTTATAATTATCTGCGGCTAAAGACTGTAATAGATTTCCTTGTAGTGAATTACCCACCGCATCAAAAGCCGTGTCATCTACCTTAATCAATCCAATCAGCGAATTACCCGCCATAATATTAAAATCAATATTAGGCAAAGGCTCTAACTCTTCCACATCGTTAGCAGAAGAAACCAATGCTAAGAAAAGACGTAGTTTAGCAATTTCTGTTGCTTCCTCCATGATGTCTATACCATAGAGGTTATCAGAAACAATCCGCTTTTTGATAAAATAAGGTAGTGAGGGATGGGAATTTTCTATATCTTCAAGCTTAGTTTTGAGAATACCATCATCCATCAATTTAATTGTCCCAAACACCGCGCTGTAAACTTGGATAAGCGTCTTCATCGCCGCCACAAGAAAAGCACCAGAACCGCAAGCTGGGTCAAGAATTGATAAATTAGGAAGAATATCATCCATTAGTAGACGACAAACATTTGTATCCAGCTTGATGAGGAGTTCATTAATATCCTCAAATGGCTTATACTTATCAGACTTGTGTTGAGCGAAGTCGAAACACAAAGAATCATTTACGCGGTCTACAATTAACTTGTGAATAGTTCTATCACAGAGATATTCTGTAATTTGCGGTCTAGTATAATAAGCTCCAAAAGCTTTTTGATTAATGTATTTCTCAAAAATATATCCTAAAACATCAGGATTTATCTCATCATCTTTCCCTTCCGGCGTATCATCCAGATTCCAAGAATAACGCCCAAATAAATCTAGAACTTGTTCAAACGCCTCATCAACTATAGAAATCTGATATTTCTCTTCAATATGATGCTTGAGAAATAGTCCACCATTCAGGTATTTAACCTTACCTACCAATTCTTGTACAGATAAATCGCGTTCAATCTCAGGTTTAGCAAAACTTTCAAAAAACAAAGCCTTGAGAAATTCACCATAAAAATGATTTTCAGCTTTTTGTTTACTTTGTTCAAGCTTATTTTGCAGATAATTTAAATCTTTATTATCAATAAAACCCTTACGCTGGAGAAAATAAACAAACATCAGGCGATTGAGAATTACCGATGTATACCAACGTCTATCTATCTCATTATCAATTCCTTTCACAAACAGCAAAAACTTCTGGTGTTGTTCTTGAAATTCCTTGTAAAACTTCTTAGTTACAGGTTCAACATCAAACCCACGTTGTAATTTATAAGCAATTTCAACAACCGTCGGTTCTCCATGTTCTAATTCAGTAATATCAATAACTAAAGAACCAAGCTTGCTTAAAAATAAGTCTCCTGGTTGACCTTTCACATATAAATGGTCACGAACGTAGCTTTTACTTCCTTCTCGTTTCACCCAATACCAAAGACTACGTGTGCGTTCTTCAGTAATAAAAATTAGGAGATTTTCAGCTATAAGTTTAGTAACTTCTTGATGAATAGCAACTCTCACCTTAGCTTCTGGTATGTTTCCATCTGCTGCGGTGACTTCAAAAATTGCAACGCCTGAGAGTTCAGCAATTTTCTGGTATTGATACGTCTTGTTATCAATCTTTAAGGTTTCAGGTTTTTGTCTTGAGGGTTTAGACCAACCTAATTCTTCTATAAATAAATCACTAAATTTGAACTTAGAGAGTAAATCGCGTGTTCGTTGAAAATTAAGCGCCATAATTTACCATGCTTGGAAAATAAAAACCAAGCATGGTAAATTTGCCATTCAGAAAATAAATCTGTGGCTTTAAAAATTAAGTCTGCACTGGCGGACTTTAAGAAACCCTGTTTATAGGAGTTAAATTTTTACCATGCTTTTTATACTTTATAAATCCTTTACATTTAATTAGGCTGAGAAATTATACGTAAAAATTATCAATTTCTCTAAACGCCGGCTTTATTTGTGCTGTTGTGATTTTTAATTGCCAAGTATATTTGCTGATTATTTTATCAAAATGCCTAATTGCTTTATAAAAAGGTCTGTTTACTTTCTCAAAACACTGAAATGCTTTCTAAAAAGAAGCTTTTACTTATTCAAACCCCAGTTTGTTTTCTCATTTCGGTGTTTTCCGCAAGCAAAATGAGCTTTTACTTATTCAAACCCCAGTTTGCTTTCTCATTTTGGTGTTTTCCGCAAGCAAAAGAAGCTTTTACTTATTCAAACCCCAGTTTGCTTTCTCATTTCGGTGTTTTCCGTAAGCAAAATGAGCTTTTACTTTCTCAAACCCCAGTTTGCTTTCTAATTTCGGTATTTTACGTAATATAAGAAAGAAAGACGCGATAAATCGCCGTCTCTACAAAGGGTTAATTATTGTAGAGACGGCGATTCATCGCGTCTATTGCCATTGGGTGTAAGCGCTTTCGATTATCTTGTTGTTCACAAATGATTTAGGATTTTTAAATGGTATAACAATAAACTGATGACAGAAGAACTGGAAAGAGCAGATAATGATAGCCCGTGGAAAGAAATTTTAGAAGCTTATTTTCCCCAAGCAATGCAATTTTTCTTTCCCCAAACAGCAGAACTAATTAATTGGGAACGTCCCCACGAATTTCTCGATAAGGAATTTCAACAAATAGCCCGTGAAGCCGAACTTGGTAGAAGATATGCAGATAAATTAGTTAAAGTCTGGCAAATTCAAGGACAAGAAATTTGGCTATTAATCCATGTAGAAATCCAGTCAAAATCAGAAGACATCTTTGCAGAAAGAATGTTTTCTTACAACCTGCGAATTTTTGACAGATTTGCAAAACCTGCCATCAGTTTGGCAATTTTGTGCGATACAGACCCAACATGGCGACCCAATCAATATAGTTATAATTATCCCAATACCAGGCTTAACTTTGAATTTGGAACTGTCAAGCTGCTGGATTATCAAAATCGTTGGACAGAATTAGAAGCCAGCGACAACCCATTTGCAACTGTAGTAATGGCGCATTTGAAGACGCAGCAAACAAGTAAAAAGCTAGGAGAACGTAAAGCTTGGAAATTTAGTCTGATTCGCCGATTGTATGAATTAGGATTGCAAGAAAAAGATATTCGTAACCTTTATCGATTTATTGATTGGGTTATGATTTTACCAAAAGCCTTGGAAGCAGAATTTTGGCAAGAGTTTAAGCAATTTGAGCAGGAGCGAACTATGAGCTACATTACCACAGGCGAGCGCATTGGTTACGAGCGAGGAAAACAAGAACAAGGACAAACCCTCGTATTACGGCAACTACAAAAACGGGTAGGAGAGTTACCACAAGAGGTTCGGGGGCGAATTCAAACTCTTTCTTTAGAGCAATTAGAAGCACTTGGCGAGGCTTTATTGGATTTTACAGCCATTGAGGATTTATTTAACTGGTTGGAAGCAAATCAAACAGTGCATTAAACGTAGGTTGAGTGAAGCGGAGCGCAACCCAACAAATATCAGGATGTTGGGTTACGCAAAGCCTCCACCCAACCTACAATTTTTTTACTAAATAATAAAGACGCGATAAATCGCCGTCTCTACAAGGGGCTAATTATTGTAGAGACGGCGATTTATTATGTCTCTTACATTAATTACGAATTACGAATTACAAAATAATCCTAATGAACAAATAATCTGAGGTTCTCGCTTATCCAGTTCTTCTGTCACAATACACAAACGGTCATCCATGCGTAACGACACAACTAAATCAGCCAACACCTGATTATTAATACCACTTCTCAGTTGACGATTCAGAGTATCAATAGCTGACTGTCGCAAAGGATAACGGTAAATTTCATCAATTGCTTTTAAAAGTTCTTCGCTAACAAATAGTGTTCCTTTCATTTCTTGAACATAACTTTTCAGTCGTTCATAAGTGCGGAACCTTGCACCTGATGGTCGCCCTAATTGACCGCCGGCATTTTTCTCTTCTTCAGCAATCAATTCAGCACCTTTTTGTACTAACTTGTGATGCTGTTTATCTCTGGGTATCGCTGGGGTAGATTCTTCACACGCCGCCACTCGCAGAACTGCTAACTGTGATTGAGTAACGCTATTTCCATCGCGGTCAACATAAATCAAAGAATCATTTCCTTCTGTGGTTTTCATATAAAGTAATACCCCCTCTGGTTGCACAGGTTGGGGAATATGGGCGCGGGTAGAATAAACCACATTTTGCATTTCTTCAATCGTTTTTTTCAAACCCGGATTACCATCGGTGGCTTTTTTCCAAATTTGAAATGCTTCTGAAGTCAAATCAACTTCTGTATCTTCTTCGCCATCTAAAACTCCAGATTTCTCGTTGTAGAGGTCAAGAATTACTCGTGCATCATCATCTTCAAAAAAAGCTTCATCAGTTCCCACCACTTCCGCATTTTCTTGCAGTCGTTTACGGAGTCGTCCCCGCAAATTAATAATCCGTTCTACTCCCTCGGCTGGTAGAAAAGAATAACAGAGAATTTTATCAGCATTTTGGCCAATGCGGTCTACTCTTCCCGCACGTTGAATTAAGCGAATAATTGCCCAAGGTAAATCCCAATTGACGATAATTGCACAGTCTTGCAAATTATGACCTTCACTCAAAACATCGGTAGCGATTAAAATACGCAACTCATCTGATGATGAAACTTGCTCACGTTTTCCATTACTCACAGGGCTAAATCTTCCCGTCATTACTGTCGGGTCTTTAGATTGTCCTGTCACCCCAGCTACATTAGTAATATGACTCAACTGCAAATTATCTTCAAGGTAGCGGACTGTATCAGCAAACTGAGTGAAAATTAGTACTTTATCTTGAGGGTGAGTTTTTGTTAGCAGTTTGATTAAAGCTGCCAGTTTTTCATCCTTTTGAGGATTCCAATCGCCACACTGTTGCAGTATATTAATTAATGCTTTGGCATCTTCTAATAAATCCCGTTTCAGTTTTTTAATATCAAAAAGTGTAGAACGCAACCACTTAAATCTTCGTTGATATCGGGTGGTATATTCTTGGTAAATTGATTCTGCTCTTTGACGAAATATTTTTTCTGTTTTAAATGCCTTTTCATCCTCGTCTGGAAAACCTCTCTCCTGCAAGGAGAGAGGCTTTGAATTCTCCCCCTTCCCTAGTAGGTAAGGGGGTTGGGGGGTTAGGTCAGAATCATCATCTTCTATTTCTGTATCAAACAAGGCTGCTACAACAGAATCAGCATCTTCATCATTATTCCTTGTATCTAATAACTCAGCTTCTTGAGTTCCAATAGGAATATCAAGACCTTGCTCTAAAGCATATAAATAAATGAAGTTCCGTAATATATGGCGTTCAATTGATTGGATAAAAGCAACGCCACTACTTTCCAGACGTTTAAATAAATTAGTGCGAGAAAAACCCATTAACCTCCTACCGCCACGAAATAAGCTATTAATAAACCGTTGCTCAGTGTCTGTAGGCAGCTGTTTTTGTTTAGCAATAACGTAATTTCCTAGCCCATAACGAGGTAAATTCAGTTGATTAATGACTTCTACTACTAACTCAGAGTAAAGACGAGCATAAAAGTCTGTGTTAGAACCTTCTAAAGGAAACTTGAGACTACGAGGTAAACGCTGAGGAAAATAAGAACGTCTCCCATCGGAAAATTCTAAATATTTCCGCCCTGTTTCATCTGTGTGGGCATAATTATCTTTAATAAAAGAGCGAGTGCGCCGCACCATGTAACGCTTCATCAATTCTCGCCAGTCATCAGGGTGTTCGCTTTTTTCAAAAGCAGCTAAAGAACGTACAGAACACTGATGCTTTCTAATAAACTCCAATTCTCCTATCGAACTACCACCCAGTTCATTAATTAAAGCTTCTGGTCTTAATCCTAAATCTTGGTCTTCTGGCACAAATAACCGCAATTGGGCAGAAAGGTCAAGGTAACTTTTATTGTAAGGAGTCGCAGATAATAATATACATTTACTTTCGTTAGCAGCAATATATTCTATTATTGTTCGATAACGTTTGCCTTCGCGGTTCCGTAAATTATGACTTTCATCAATTAACACAACTCGATAACGCCGGAGTGTTGGTAATTTATTTTGTACTTGACTAATTGGCATAATTTCGGCAAGTAACCGATAGTTATCTTTATATTCTTGCCACATTGAAACTAGGTTTTTTGGGCAAATAATCAGCGTTTCTAAATAACAATCTTCTTGTAATATCTTCGCCAGGGCGGTTCCAACTAAAGTTTTGCCTAAACCGACCACATCACCCACTAACACACCACCACGCCTAGTTACATGACGTGCTGCTAGCTGTACGGCGGCTTTTTGGAAGTCAAATAAGTTGTTAAATTCGCGGGGGATACGAAATTCTGAAAGTCCGGCGATCGCTTCATGGGATAAGTGGTAAGCTATCTTGAGGTAGATGTAGTAAGGCGAAACTAGCTCTTGTCTAGCCCAACTCTGGTCAATAATTTCTGCCAATTCTTGGGAAATATCTACACAACCGTAATCTTGCCAGCGATCGCTAAACCACTTTTGCAGTTTATTACAAGCATCGTGGTCTAAAATATCTACATTTAACTCCCCTTGTTTCGCCAATCCGGGAAGGGTTAAATTACTACTACCCAAGAATCCCACAGTTGGGGTATTAGGGTCATTGCGATGCACAAGATATAACTTGGCGTGGAGATAATGACGCAAAAACAGTTTAATAATTACCTTCTGACTTTTTAGCTGATGACTTAACCGCCGTAACCCCGCTTCATCTTGATTAGTCGGCGCACCGATAGTCAACTGCTGGCGAAATTCCGCCGCCATACGTTTTTTAAACCGCACAATGCTACTGTTATCAATCCGTCCATCACCACTAACAAGGCTAAATGCTGCATAAACTTCATCACTGGGTAAGCTTTGCATCCCAATTAGCAAACGACAACAAGCATTTTCACTACCAACATACTGTTCGACTAAATCATCAATTCTTCGCCAACCTCTGAGGTTGAAGTAGCCAACACAAAAATCTGCCCGATAAGAGACTTTGAGGGTTTCTCGTAAAATCGGTAGTAATTGTAAATCAATGTTGTCAAATATCCGAGGCATTATTTAAAACTCGACAAATATTTTGTACTTATGTTATATAAGTAAAAAATATTTCTAGCCAGAGAAATCAAATTAACGTTAAAAGGGCGGTTAAAAAACAATGCAGTTCAGTTAAGCATTTCTTTATTCTCTCAGTGCCCTCTGCGTCTCTGTGGTTCGTAAAAAATTGACTTTGACAAAGAGTTTTAGCCTTAACTGAACCGTATTGGGTTAAAAAAAGCTTTATAATCATCAGTTTTACCCAATACTAAAAAAATAGAGCAGTTGTATTACAATACAACTGCTCTAAAATTGCCTAGATAGATATTTTCTACCTATCCACAGACCCCATAATTACGTCAACACTACCGAGAATGACCACAATATCTGCAACCTTCATGCCGCGCAGTAAATGTGGAACAATCTGGAGGTTGTTGAAATCTGCGGCGCGAATCTTCCAACGTGCAGGGAAGACATTATCATCACCAACCAAGTAAATTCCCAATTCACCTTTACCACTTTCTACACGGGCGTAGATTTCACCCTTCGGAATCTTAAAAGTGGGGGAAACTTTTTTACCGATGAATTGGTAATCAAATGCGTCCCATTCAGATTTTTTACCTGCGGCTAAACGCTTGGCTTCCAGATTTTCGTAAGGGCCGCCAGGAAGTCCTTTAATTGCTTGGCGAATAATCTTCACAGATTCGCGCATTTCCCGCATCCGCACTACGTAACGGGCAAAGCAATCACCTGCGGTTTCCCACTGTACATCCCAGTCGAAATCGTCGTAACATTCGTAATGGTCAACTTTCCGCAAATCCCATTGCACACCAGAAGCGCGTAACATTGGGCCAGAAAGTCCCCAGTTAATTGCTTCTTCACGGGTGATAGTCCCAATACCCTCAACACGTCGCCGGAAAATGGGGTTATCTGTTACCAAACGTTCGTACTCATCAATTTTAGGCAATAAGTACTCGCAAAATTCCAGACACTTATCTACCCAACCGTAAGGTAAATCAGCCGCTACTCCACCAACGCGGAAGTAGTTATTATTTACCATCCGATAACCTGTAGCAGCTTCCCACAAATCATAAATCATCTCCCGTTCGCGGAATTGGTAGAAGAAGGGAGTTTGAGCGCCTACGTCAGCTAAGAAGGGGCCAAACCATAGCAAGTGGTTAGCAATGCGGTTCAACTCCAGCATAATCACGCGGATGTAGCTAGCGCGTTTGGGGACAGCGATACCTGCAAGCTTTTCTGGGGCGTTAACAGTGACAGCTTCGTTGAACATTCCCGCAGCGTAGTCCCAGCGACTAACGTAAGGGACGTACATTACATTAGTGCGGTTCTCAGCAATTTTTTCCATTCCCCGGTGCAGGTAGCCGATGACCGGTTCACAGTCAACGACATCCTCGCCATCCAGAGTCATGATTAGCCGCAGAACCCCGTGCATTGAGGGGTGGTGTGGCCCCATGTTTAGCACCATTGGTTCAGTGCGGGTTTCTAGTCTGGTCATAGATTTCGTGTTCTCCTGTTGTGTTCGTGTAGCGTGCCAAAGGCAAGATTTTGAATTGAACCGCGTAGATGCCAACCAGACCCGATTTATCTAGTCTGCCAAGCCAAAGTTAAGCTTGCAGGAGCAATACTTTTAAGAAAACTGCCTTAAGGCGTTTATAATGTATTGCCCATACAGGGGTATGTTGGAGAGGGAGTGACAGAGGAGGGACTTTACTTGATGTTTAATTTTGTTGCACTTCTTCAACTATTATATGGAAGCTTGATCTGCACTTAATTAAGACATCGGATTTTTTTATAAGTAAGGCAGCCTGAAAACCCTTGAGGAACAGGCACAAAGCGCCGTATTCCGTACTTCAGGCATGTTGGTGCGATGTCTACGACAGGCTACGCCTACGTAAACAAGCATTGCAGTTGATCGTCCGAAAAGGCAACAGTTGTAGGCAAGTCAGGATTATCCAAGTAATTAAGTACGATTAAACCGAAGTATGTAAAATTTTATAGGATTAAAGGGTAAAAGTTTTTCTTTTATCCTTTCCCTTTACCGTTGTGAATATAACGTGAGTTTAATTACTGCGATCGCATAGATTGCTAACCAAAATAACTGATTTTGCTTTGTCTGCAAAGCGATCGCAATTGGATTAATCTTGTACCAAGTAAAAATGCGATCGCATTCATTAACGATCCCATCAAGGTCTATAATTATTGATTTTGATTATTTGAGACCACAGTACTGGTTTTGTCATTTTCTAGTTCTCTCATTAGAGAATCAAAACCACTAGCGTTGTTTCCACCTTTAGACAATAAAGACTGAATTTTATTTATTATTGCACTCATATTGTCAGAGAAAAATCTACCAAGATTATTCACAAAGTTTTTCAGTTTCTCAAATATACTAATTTCTACAGTTGAGTACTTATTCACAATTGGATATACAATTTTTCCTTTTTCTGTTTCATAGTACTCTTGCTCAGGCATCAACATAGATGTAAGTGGTTGCACCTGTTTTGCCATATCTGCTTCGGTTCGCTTATGGCTGAGGAATAAAACATCGTAAACCTTTCCGTTCCAGCTAGCCCAATAATGGTTTTGGAAAAACCACCGCTTACCATCATCACAATTAGGCTTTTTGCCTTGGTATGGTGTAACTCCAGCTTCACTCAAAAAAGGTTTGGCAATGCTTTCAACTGTTATTTTTTCGATGCCAAAATATTCTTCTGCAACTTTTTTAAACGCACGAGCTAATGTCTGACAATCTCCTTCTGGAGAGCCTTTCAAGAGAGTTTCTTGGCTCTTGCTCACCATTGTGTATTGAAATTGGATATTGCCAAAGTTTTTGAATAGTTGTTCTAAGATTTTATCTTCTGGTAATGTGTCGTCTATCCCATTTACTAATGTTTTCGCTAGTGAGTAATCTTGTAAAAATTTTTGTTTTTTATTTGCTGAGTTATTTGCTGCTAATATTTCTTCAGAATTTGCTGGCTCGTTTCTGTTACCTGGTAAGGTCGTCTGTTGTCCTTCCTGGCTTTGCAAAATAGGTGGATTAAGTTGGCTAACTACAGAATTAGCTACTCTATCAGCTTCTTGCTCATACTGATCTCCTTGTTGACCAACAGTGAGTTTTGGCTGTATTAGTGGTTCTTGAAGGGGTTGCATTTGTGCCAGTGACACAGTACCAGCACGTTTGATCGCCATTTTGTCAATGTTATGACCAAACTGAAAAGAGTGTTCCTTTCCTTGCTGCAACGACTCATTCATCTTTGCCTGTAATACTGTGAGTCGTTCCTGTCCGTCTGGCGTGATCGTGCCATGCTTGGCTTGGATTTGGAGTTTTGTTGCCTCGAACTGATACTCTTGAAATTTCTGATTTTCTACTTTTGCCTGTAGTATGGGCTTGTTGGAGCCAAGTGGAGAGTGAGTAGTTAAAAGGTGAGATCGCAACTGACCTTGCTCTGACTTAGAAGCGGATGAGTCAGCTTTTTTGTGGATTTGTAGCCGTTCTTTCATCGCTGGTTTCAAAAGTCAATAGTGGTTAATCTATATATTATGTCACTTCAGATTGCTTGATTACTTATACTTAAGTCGAATACTGTTAAAACGTATCATCACGCGAGGGGCGACCTAATTCTTAAAACCCCACTTCCATTCCTCTCCCCGAAAGGTCGAGAAGCTTTGATTATTGCTCCCCAACGCTAGTAGGGAAGGGGTTGGGGTTAGGTCTGAGAGAAAGTTTCACACGGCGTTATCATCTATTTTTTCTACAAGGCTGGCGCAAACCATAGCTGAAACCTTCATTTTCAGCTAAGAGCAATTCATGTAGACGCAAAGTCGCTTCCCGCAGGGTATTGCCCAGTTTTGTGTCGGTTAAGAACGCCGTACATTCAAGCAACACCATTCTTTCCGTTTCCACAGGGTAGCAACGACCCAACCATTTTGTTCTAAAGCGTCAGCAACAGCTTTAGATTGTTCTAGTAAAATACCACTGAAGATCGCCCAAGTTTCAGGTTTAGCGATCGCACTCATTTCGGGAATCAACTCAATAATTACATGAGCCAAAATATTGCAAACTATACCATCCACGGGTTTCTCAAGCAGTTTTGTCAAAACATCTACACTTCCCAGTGCTGGTAGTAAACGTTCTGAGCCAATGTCATTCAGGACACCATTACTGATAGTTGATTGCACCGCTAAAGGGTCATTATCTACTGCATAGACTTTTTTGGCTCCCAGTAGCAGCGCCCCAATGGAAAGGATACCAGAACCACAGCCAATATCTGCAATTACCAGATGTTCATGTTTGCCACTATTACCTACAAATGACTGAGGAATTCCACTCAACCGCATTTCTAGTGATTCCAAACATAACTGAGTGGTGGCATGGTTGCCCGTACCAAATGCTACACCAGGGTCAAGACGAATTACCAACCGTTCTGTTGTTTCTGGTAATGGTAGCCACGCGGGGTTGATTAGGAAGCGATCGCCAATTTCTTGGGGATGCCAATATTGTTTCCAGCTAGTTGCCCAATCTTCCTCATCAATTAACTGCCATTGCAGAGAAGGAGATGAAACTCCTACACAAAGGGCATCTTGACGCAGCCACAGTGATAAAGCTGCCAAATCTAGTAGCTGTGTTTGAATTGTCGATAAATAAGCCCTAACTAAAGATGAATTTCCTTTGTTTTCACTAGCTGTTCCACGACAGCCAAAATCTTCCAGTCGCCAAAAGATCGAATCTTCTAGGTCTGGCTCACATAAAATCTGTAGTTCCCACCAGGTGTTTGCCATTTTTGAGTGCTGTTAGCGCTAGCGGGGCGTTCAGCCCGTGCTGAGTGCTGAGTGCTGAGTTTGAGAGAGTTATGAGTTATCAGTTAGGAGTTAGGAGCTTTTAACTCTTCACTACTTACTCCTAACTTTTCTTCACTCAGCACTCAGCACTCATAGTGTTACTGTATACGCGTCCCGAATACCAGGGACTTTTATAATCTCATCCAAAATGCCCTCTGGTAAAGGGTCATCTATACTCAGAGCCATTACCGCATCACCACGGACAATTTTACGGCCTACTTGCATACTGGCAATATTCACATTAAAACTGCCGAGTAAGGAACCAAGTTTGCCGATAATCCCCGGCATATCGCGGTGCAGGGTAAACAGCATATATTTGCTGGGTGGGACGTTAATGGGGAAACCGTCAACATCAGTTAGGTGGATTTCCCGCTCACCTAGCAAAGCACCTGTGACAGAATGAGTACCCAAAGTACCAGTGGCTTCTAGATGAAGCGTTCCGGCATAGTCTCTAATAGAAGCATCGCGGGTTTCAATTACCCGAATTCCGCGTTCTTTGGCTTCTATGCTGGCATTGACGTAATTTACCCGTTCCCGCAAAGCTTGGTAAAGTAAACCTTTCAGGGCAGCTACTACCAAAGGCTGACTTTTGTTTGTCGCAAGTGCGCCTTGCAGCCGAATATTGAGTACTTCCACGCGTCCGCCAGCTAGCTGTCCTACTAGATTACCTAGAGTTTCTGCTAGCTGCATATAGGGTTTGAGTTCTTCCAACACATCGGGCCCGAGTCCAGGAATGTTGACGGCTGAACGGGCTGGTAGTCCTAAAAGTACATCCCGAATTTGTTCGGCAACATCAATAGCCACATTTACTTGAGCTTCTGCGGTAGAGGCTCCCAAGTGGGGGGTGAGGATAACTTCTTTGCCTAGCGATCGCAATTCCGATTCACCCAATGGTTCTGACTCGAACACATCCAGGGCTGCGCCCCCAATCTTACCCGCTTTTAAAGCTGCTGCTAAAGCTACTTCATCAATGATCCCACCACGAGCGCAGTTGATAATCCGGGCTGTAGGTTTCATCTTTGCCAAGGTTGTGGCATTGATTAAGTGGGTAGTTTCTGGGGTTTTCGGGATGTGTAGGGTGATATAGTCTGCTTGCTGGAAGAGTAAATCTAGCTCCACCAACTGACAGCCAATTTGTTCGGCTCTTTCTGTAGAAATAAAAGGGTCATAAGCTAGGAGTTTCATCCCCATTGTCTTAGCTACAGCCGCAACATGGGAGCCAATTTTACCCAAGCCGACAACGCCGAGAGTTTTTTTGTAAACTTCCGCGCCAACAAAGCTATTGCGATCCCACGCACCGCGTTTCACCGAAGCGTTAGCATCGGGGATATGGCGAGACAAAGCCAAAATCATTGCTAGCGCGTGTTCGGCGGCGGCAATTGTGTTTCCCTCTGGAGAATTGACTACTACAATTCCCCGACGTGTGGCTGCGGGAACATCCACATTATCCACACCCACGCCAGCACGACCGATGATTTTTAGCTGAGTGCCGGCTTCAATGATTTCTTGAGTGACCCGCGTACTAGAGCGAATCATCAGTGCGTCATATTCACCAATAATTTCGAGCAGTTGGGCTGGTTTTAGACCTATTTTGACATCAACAGTAGCAACTTGCGAAAGAATGTCAATTCCAGCTTGGTCAATAGAATCTGAGACAAGAACCTTAGACATGATTACTTCATTTAAAGCTACAGGTTTTGCTGCACAAGACTTTTTAGTTTAGTCTTTATCTGTCGCAATTCAGCAAAAATTATTCGTTTTAATATCAACTTCACCTTTACTTACGCTACGTGCTGATGGTATCGAAGCGTGAGTTGCTCCCGGTGGGTACTGCCTCCTAAGTATTTAAAGATGAGTGGCCGTTTGCACCACCCTGTCGCTAAATATAAAGCATTAATAGCACTAAGCACCTATATATTTATTAATAGTTAAGAGTTACCAAAATTTTATTGCCTTAAGCAATTTCCTTTGTGGGGTAGAAACGCTTACATTCTTGACTGGGCTGCAACTTTAGCTGAGGCAATGCTCTGCACAACTAACAAATGAGCTAGTAACTATTTTATCTGTAAAATCTTAGTTATTTACCAATACCACAAGTGGTATCATTTAGTCAAAATAAAATATTTACATTATCAAGATTATCGGATCGCAATAAGTAAGTAGACGTAAATCCTAATCATTAATCTACGTGCGTTTCCAAACAGCCCTTTTGTAGATATTGCCAGTGGAGAAATCGCTATAATTCTGATGAGCCAAATAGAGCCAAATATCCTTTGATTTTTGGGGAAACTAGCGATGTTAAACTACAACTTGCCAAGGCACTTGCCCTCAGCCGAGGAACTACCAGACTCTGATGAAACGCCTGTGGATAATGAACTACAAGAATTGATACCAGGTTTGCTGAAGGCAATCCTGCTGATACTTTGGGCAGAACGTATGGACTGGCTATTTGCCATAGATATGGGTATTTATTATCACCCTGATAAACCGCCCATTGTGCCAGATGGATTTTTGAGCTTAGGGGTAGAGCGATTTTATGATGAAGAGTTGCGTCCTAGTTATGTGCTGTGGGATGAAAATGTTGTACCGATTTTCGTGCTAGAAGTAGTTTCTCAAAATTATCGCAAGGAATACACGACTAAATTGGATGAATATGAGGCTTTGGGCGTACTTTACTATGTGATTTATTCCTCCCGTCGCCGCCGCAAACCTCATCTAGAAGTACATAAGTTAGTTAATGGTAAGTATGAATTGCAAGAGGGAAACCCAGTTTGGCTACCAGAGATTGGCTTAGGAATTGGTTGCGAAAGAGGAAATTATTGTGGCGTAACGCGGGAATGGATGTATTGGTATGATGAGCAAGGACAACGATATCTCACCCCCGCAGAACAAGTAAAACAAGAAGTACAACGCGCTCAACAAGAAGCACAACGCGCTCAACAAGCAGAACAACGCGCTCAACAAGAATCGCAACGCGCTCAACAAGCAGAACAACGCGCTCAACAAGCAGAACAACGCGCTCAACAATTGACAGAACAATTAAGAGCGCTAGGAATCGATCCAGATAATTTGGGTTAACTGAAATATTTTGCAATATTTTCGACAAGACTAATAAATCTGGTTTTCCAGAATTTATGTATTCACTATCAATTTGGGTTTCCAACTGAAGCTGTCAACTAAAAAACTATTGCTTTTTAGGAATAACGTTCCTAATTCCACTTTTAGTAGAGACAGTATCACCTTTGTAACGAGGGATGATATGAATACTAGCGTGCATAATATTTTGACCTGCGGCTCGATTGATGTTCATTCCTACATTAAATCCATCAGGCTCAAATTCATTTTTGAGAATTTCTTGTACTTTGTTCACCATAAACCAGCAAGCAGATTGCTCTTTAAATAGGAGTTCAAAATAGCTGCTAACATGACGTTTGGGAATAATCAGAATATGTCCTTTACTTATTGGATAGCCATCAAAAATAGCATAAGCAGTTGCTGACTCAGTTAATAGTCTGAGAGTTTTATGGGGATTACAGAATATACAATAGTTAGATGAATTTCGCTGATGATTATAGTGGACATACTCATATACTTCCCGATATTCGTCTAAGCAAATTGAAGTAAAAGGAAGTTTGGCAATACACTGATAAGTAGGTTTTTTGTGAACATAATGTTCTCGAAACCCTTCTTTTTTGATATCCCTTCTCACAGCATAATAAGCTTTACCTCCTGGTTTTAATAAATGTGATATTTCCATTAGGACATTAGTTTGTTCTTCGGTAAATAAAACATTTAAAACATAAAAGCAAATTATTGTATCGAATTTATTCTCAGGATATTCTGGAAAATAATAAGGGTCATAGCCTGTAATATCACAGCCTTTTTGGCGCAATATTTTAACATCATTACCAAGGCCACAACCAAAGTCTAATATTTTGCCTTGGAGAAGGTTTTGATTTAATAAAAACTGTGCCGGAAATGATAGATAATTTCTTTCGATCGCAGTCAGATGGCTGAACTGATTTTTTTGCTGTTTCATGGAATGAATTTTGGTGCTGATGTACCAAAATTATTATTCCCAGCATTTGTTAGGTTATGCGATATCTACAACGGGTTACGCCTACGCATCAATACCTAGCTCACGTAACTTAGCTGCTAATATATCAGCACGCTGGCGTTCCTGTTGGGCGCGTTGGCTTTCCTGTTCAGCACGTTGACGTTCTTGTTCAGCGCGTTGGCGTTCTTGTTCAGCACGTTGGCGTTCTTGTTGGGCTTGTTCGCTACTCCACAACAGCAAATTTCCTTCTGTATCCCACCAGCGCAGCCAATTCATGGTTTGACATAATCTTTCACCTTGCCAAATTCCGAGAAATAACTCTAATTCAGAAATCCAGTAACGTCCATTAGCGTCTGCTTGCTGCAAGGTATATTGTCCATTTTGCAAGCATCGTAGTTCTATGCTTGGTTCGTAAGGGTCGTAGGTTACGTAGGTTGGAACTTGGAGAATCTTTTCGTAATAATAGAGTTTACCGTAGGGTGGAGTTGAGCGGACTGATAGTTCTCCACCTTCTGTATCTGAGAGAAATTCCATCACTACAGCCACAGCAGCACCTTCTAAATTCGGGGTGTAGCTGCGACGAACTACATTTGTTCCCACAGACTGCACTTGAGGAACGTAAAACCAATCTGGGGCTTTGACAACGATTTTTTTGTTGACTGTGGCTACAAGCCCAAAATTAGAGCCAATCAGCACTTGAGGTTGGATGCGCCCTGTACTTCCCAAAGCATCGGTAAGCGCAGCAGCGATCGCAGGTTGTTGAATATTTTCCACTGGATCGTCTGGTAAAATGAAGTCGGCTGGAAGTGCTTCCCAAGTAACAATTGGTTCTTTTTGGATGGGGTTAACTTGTAGAACCATAAAATTACTCCTAATATCAATGCACAGTATATTAGTTATTTTTAACAAATCTTCAGTCAGCATCGCTTTTAAGTTAAAAACCCACAAATATGGAAAGATTTCTCTGACAGGTGTATATACTCGTAGTCAAGCAGTTAGCAGGCGTGAGTATGATAGTTGAGTGGTTCACTCTGTGGATAGGTCAAAAAGCGGTTGGATTTCTTGTCAAAACTATTATTAGCGAAGAATTTTTCAAAGATTTAGTTAAGGACTACGCTAAAGATTTTTTCAAACATATTTTGAATAATGCTGTAACCGACCGCTTTAAGCAAGAACCGCTTCAGAAAGCTGTAGTTATGGCATTGACAGAATTTTTGCAACTGATGCAGCAGCAGTTCAAGGTTCGTTGCAAACTTTCTGAAGCTGAAATTCAAAATTACACTGAAGATATCAATATATTTATCCGTGATAAATCGGTTAAAGAAATTCTTGGTCAGGCTTTTGATATTCAATCTGATTCTCTAGATTTTAAAACACTAGCAGATAGTTGGAAAAGACTTCAGCTTCAACCTTTACCACCTAAATTTAACTGGCAAACAATTACAAACCAGTATCTCATACAAGTTCAAGATATTCTTTCTGATTCAGAAGAGTTACGCTATATCTTGGAACTTCAAAAATTATCCAGTATTGACAAGAGTTTAAAAGAAAGTGCTGATATTCCCAAGGATTTTAATTTACCGCAATATTTAGAAACTATTCGTGAACGCTACGGCAATCTGAAGTTAGATAGTTTAGAAACTACAGCCCGCGAACATCCGGTAAACTTATGGCAAATGTTTATCCCGCAAAATGTGCGGCAAGTTTATCAGGTTTTACCAGAACTGCCTAAAGAACATCTCCGCCGACTACAAGAAAGTAATCAATTAGATACGGAATTTGAAATAGAAAAATTTAAAGAAGAAACAGAACGTTATCAACGCACTTATTTTGAACAGCCAATCCGTTCAGTATTAGATGTTGTCCGAGAGAAGCAACGTAAGAATTATTTAGTTATTTTAGGCGATCCTGGTTCTGGCAAGTCTACATTGTTGCAATATCTAGCGTTGGATTGGGTAGAAAAAACTCTCGAACAGAATGATTTTAATCTGCCAATTCCTTTGCTGATTGAATTACGCAATTATATGCGCGATCGCGATGCGGGTAGTTGTAATAATTTTCTCCAATTTTACCATAATAGTCCCAATTGTTTTTATCACCTCAATCAGCATAAATTGCATGAGCAACTAAAGGCTGGCAACGCTTTAGTCATGTTTGATGGTTTGGATGAAATCTTTGAATCGGCGAAGCGGGAAGAAGTAATTACCAGTATTCATCGCTTCACTAATGAATATCCCGATGTGCAGGTAATTGTCACTTCTCGGATTATCGGCTATAAACAGCAACAATTGCGAGATGCAGAGTTTCGCCACTTCATGTTGCAAGATTTAGAACCAGCACAGATTCAAGATTTTATTGAGCGTTGGCATGATAAAACTTTTACTCATGCGGAAGAAAGAGATAAAAATATCAAACGAGAGCGTCTACAAAGAGTAATTAATGAATCAAAGGCAATTGCAGAATTAGCACAAAATCCTCTGCTGTTAACGATGATGGCAATTCTCAATCTCAAGCGAGAATTACCCAGAGATAGAAGTGAACTGTATAAAGATGCTTCAGAGGTTCTGTTGCATAATTGGGACGAGGGACGCAATTTAAAGCCAGATGAACGTCTGGACATTATTGATTATAAAGATAAACAGGCAATGTTGCGTCAAGTTGCTTATCTTATGCAAACCAGTGAAAAAGGTTTAGCTGGCAATATTATCTATGCGGATGATTTAGAAGCAATCTTCACTAAATATCTGCAAAGCATACCAGTGAGTGATGCTAGAGATAAAGCCAGACGGTTGATGAAACAAGTGCGCGATCGCAATTTTATTTTATGTTTCTTGGGTGCAGATTACTATGCCTTTGTGCATCGGACATTTTTAGAATATTTCTGTGCTTGGGAGTTTGTCTGGCAGTTTGAGAAGGAACGCAGTATTACGATTGAGTATCTAAAAACTGAAGTTTTTGGTAAACACTGGCAAGATGAAACTTGGCATGAGGTATTGCTGTTAATTGCGGGAATGATTGAGCCAAAATTTGTTGGTGAAATTCTTGATTACTTAATGGTACAAGATGGGGAAGAGGAAAAATTTATCAATCTGTTTTTAGCGGCTAAGTGCCTTGCAGAGGTGAGAAATTGCTCAGTGATTGCGTCAGTGGCTAATAAATTGCTTGACAATCTAAAAGACTTAACTAAATATGACATCTACCGATACAGTTACTTTATAATAGTGTCTAAGGAAGAAATTAAGCTAGCTCAAGAAATTCGTACTCAAGCAGTTGCAAAAGTCGCCGCGATTTGGAAAGATAACAGCGATACCTTACACTGGCTCAAAGACCGTGCCACTGCTGATAATGATAGGGATGTGCAACGTGCAGCCATCGAAGCATTAGCCAGCAATTTCAAAGATGACCCGGATACCCGCTCGATTCTCAAAGACCGTGCCACTGCTGATAATCAAGAGTATGTGCGACGTGCAGCCATCGAAGCATTAGCCAGCAATTTTAAAGATGACCCAGACACCCGCTCGTTTCTCAAAGACCGCGCCACTGTTGATAATCAAGGGGATGTGCAACGTGCAGCCATCGAAGCATTAGCCAGCAATTTCAAAGATGACCCGGACACCCGCTCGTTTCTCAAAGACCGCGCCACTGTTGATAATCAAGGGGACGTGCGACGTGCAGCCATCGAAGCATTAGCCAGCAATTTCAAAGATGACCCGGACACCCGCTCGTTTTTTAGAGACCGCGCCACTGCTGATAATCAAGGGTATGTGCGATATTCAGCCATCCAAGCACTAGCTAGCAATTTCAAAGATGACCCAGATACCTGCTTGATTCTCAAAGACTGCGCTACTGCTGATAATGATAGGGATGTGCGACGTGCAGCCATCAAAGCATTAGCTAGCAATTTCAAAGATGACCCGGATACCCGCTCGATTCTCAAAGACCGCGCCACTGTTGATAATCAAGAGTATGTGCGACGTGCAGCCATCGAAGCACTAGCTAGCAATTTCAAAGATGACCCGGATACCCACTCGTTTCTCAAAGACCGCGCCACTGCTGATAATCAAGGGGATGTGCGACGTTCAGCCATCGAAGCACTAGCTAGCAATTTCAAAGATGACCCGGATACCCGCTCGATTCTCAAAGACCGCGCCACTGCTGATAGTCAAGAGTATGTGCGATATTCAGCCATCCAAGCACTAGCTAGCAATTTCAAAGATGACCCAGATACCTGCTTGATTCTCAAAGACTGCGCTACTGCTGATAATGATAGGGATGTGCGACGTGCAGCCATCAAAGCATTAGCTAGCAATTTCAAAGATGACCCGGATACCCGCTCGATTCTCAAAGACCGCGCCACTGCTGATAATCAAGAGTATGTGCGACGTGCAGCCATCGAAGCATTAGCCAACAATTTCAAAGATGACCCGGACACCTGCTCGTTTTTTAAAGACCGCGCCACTGTTGATAATCAAGGGGATGTGCGACGTGCAGCCATCGAAGCATTAGCCAGCAATTTCAAAGATGACCCGGACACCCGCTCGATTCTCAAAGACCGCGCCACTGCTGATAATCAAGGGTATGTGCGAGGCGCAGCCATCAAAGCATTAGCCAGCAATTTCAAAGATGACCCGGACACCCGCTCGATTCTCAAAGACCGCGCCACTGCTGATAATCAAGGGTATGTGCGAGGCGCAGCCATCGAAACATTAGCCAAACACTTCAGAAAGAAGCCTGAGTTATTTGAAATTTACTACAACTGCGCTGTCAATGACCCCTTTGAGCGTAAGCGAGACTATGGAACAAACCCTCGGCGCGTTGCACTGGAGATAATTATCAAGCAATTTCCTCAACATCCCCAGACTTTACCACTGTTGCGCGACAAAGCAGAGAATGACCCAGATGAGAAAGTGCGAGACTTTGCTCAACAGAAGTTGGCAGAATTAGAGATGTAGCTTGACAAATTCAGGTTACATCATTAAACGAAAGTGTAGGTATTTGATTATAAACTTCTGCATTTTCTTCAAGAGCTTGACGTATATCGTATTGCGTTTGTAAATTCAACCAAAACTGAGCGCTATTACCAAAATAGCGAGATAAACGCAAAGCTGTATCTGCTGTAATAGTACGTTTTCCAGATAAAATTTCACTAATTCTTGTCTGAGCTACACCTATATCTTTGCTTAATCGATAAGGGGTGATATTTAGTGGCTCTAAAAATTCTAGTTGTAGGATTTCTCCAGGGTAAATATTTGGCAAACGGTTGTTGTTCATGATTATTTCCAGGCATCAGTGATAATCTACTATTTCAACTTCCGAAACATTGTTCTCATCCGTCCAAACAAAGCAGATTCGCCATTGATTATTAATACGAATACTGTACTGCCCTTTCCTATTGCCAAGTAGCTTTTCTAAACGATTACCAGGTGGAACGCGTAAATCATTAATTGATGTTGCAGCGTCAAGAATAAGCAGTTTTCGTAAAGCAGTTTTTTGGATATTGGGCGGATACTGAGAGGATGTAAAGCCGTCAAAGATAAGCTTTGTCTCTTCAGATTTAAAACTAACAATCACAATCCTATCGCTTTGCGTTACTATCGTCAAACGTTAGTATATACTTCAAGGTGAGCTTGCGAATTTCCTTGGTCAAATCTGCAATGACACCAGACTCTCAAAATTGCTCAATAACTTTTAGATATATTGAATGAATTATCCTGAGCAGATACACATGGTGAACTGTTACCCAAGCCGAAGACACTAAAGTAGCATAACTCCAAAAAAGCGATCGCTAAACATCACCCAAATCATCCTAAATTCTCGAAAATTACGCACCCAGAACACCGTCTAGCCGTAGTTGCAGTAAACAAAGCCGACTTCGATCGCAACAATCAGATAGAAAGTGGTTTTCAATACACTTAGTCTAGTGTTAGCAGCTTTATACATAGCGTAACAGAAAGGGCAGAGGTGGCATGAATGCAATTACAACAGACACAAATTTTTGAGGAAACTCTCTGGAAAGCCGTTCTCAACCGAGATGCCACAATTGACGGCAAGTTTTTCTACGGTGTTCGTTCCACAGGCATTTATTGCCGACCTATTTGCCCTAGTCGCAGACCAAATCGCAATCAAGTTTGTTTCTTCCAGTCAGCAAAAGAGGCTCAAAGCGCAGGTTTTCGACCTTGTAAGCGCTGTCAGCCACAATCTGAAACAGTTCCAAATCCAGCCAAAGCAAAAGTTTTAGCAGTATGTCGATACATTGAAGCACAAAGCGATCGCATCCCCACCCTCTCAGAATTATGCTCTCAGGTGGAAATGAGTCCTAGTTATTTGCAAAAGGTATTCAAGCAAATAATTGGTGTATCGCCTTTTCAATATGCAGATGCGCTGCGTAGCGAACGATTAAAGCAGCGTCTCCAGTCAGGGGAGGAAATTGCTCATGCAGTTTATGACACGGGGTATGGTTCAAGTAGTCAAATTTATGAAAAAGCACCGAAGCAACTGGGAATGACACCAAAAATTTACCAACAAGCTGGAAAAACAATCAGCATTGTCTATGCGATCGCTCCATGTCCGCTAGGATATTTACTGGTGGCAACAACAGACAAGGGGATTTGTGCCGTTAAACTAGGTGATGAAGCAGACAAACTTGAACACATCTTGAATCAAGAATTTCACCAAGCGCACATCATACGTGATGACCACATACACAAAGAATGGATACAAGGAATCCTCGACTTGATTGCGGGAGATGAAATACATCTCGATTTACCACTGGATGTCCGTGGAACAGCATTTCAGAAACAGGTTTGGCAAGTATTACAAAAAATTCCCTATAGCGAAACTCGTACCTACACTGATATTGCCCGTGATATTGCCAAACCCCAAGCAGTCCGCGCTGTGGGGAATGCTTGTGGAGCTAACCCGATCGCAGTGATTATACCCTGTCATCGGGTGCTGCGGAGTGATGGCAGTCTTGGTGGTTATCGTTGGGGGATTGAGCGCAAACAAAAACTACTTGTACAAGAATCGAAATCGATTAAAGATGACTCAAATACCTGAACTAGAATCATTGACTGAAGAAAGTCTCACCCGTGGTTTAATGGTGCTTGCCAATCTTGACAGCGATTTGGCTCGGATTTTAGAAACACTCGGGCCTCCACCAATATGGTCAAGAGAACCAGGTTTTGCAACGCTTCTGTGCATAATTCTAGAACAGCAAGTTTCCGTAGCAGCTGCAAGGGCTGTATTTAACCGTCTATGTGGGGTTATTGTACCGCTAACGCCAGAAAATTTTCTGACATTGGATGATGTTCAATTAAGAGGGATTGGATTCAGCCGACAAAAGATTCTATACTGTCGTGGATTGGCGAATGCGATCGCTTGCGATCAGCTTGACCTCAGCAAGCTGGAAAGAATGGACGAAACTACTATCAGAACTGAGTTAAAGCGCCTCAAAGGTATAGGAGACTGGACAGTTGATATTTATTTACTCATGGCGCTGCAACGTCCTGATGTCTTTCCTAAAGGCGATTTAGCGATCGCGATCGCTTTGCAAAAACTCAAAAACTTGGCGACACGTCCAACACCAGTTCAACTGGAAGCAATGACACAGCACTGGCAACCTTGGCGAGCAGTTGCGGCAAGACTTCTATGGCACTATTACCTAAGTAATCCTAAATAATTGCTCCTTCTCCCTTCTCTAACGAGACGCTGCGCGTTCACGTAGTGTCTCGTAGAGAAGGCGCACTTGGCGACTTGGTGGTTCGTATAATAAATATAAAGTAAATGGCAGAAAATCAATTAAGCCTAATAACAGAAAAGTCTGATAAAACTTTAAACATCCTGCCGATAATCATAGTAATAATTGCATTATTAGCTTTATCTTCAACAGCAATATTTATTAAAATTGCTCTTAGAGAAATGAGCGCTACTGCTACATTATTTAATCGTTTATGGATAGCAACTATTATCTTTGGATTATGGAGTGGAATTAACCAAGCACAAACTCATATTAAAGATGATGAACCTGTATTACCACAGCAGCCTTATCCAATCAAAGAGATATCGTTTTTAATAGCAGTAGGTCTAGTTCATGTATTAGGTAGATTATCTTGGACTTGGGCGCTAACCCAGACTGGTGCTGCTAATGCTAATGCGTTAGGTAGTCTCAATCCGCTATTTACTACATTAGGAGGATGGCTATTTTTTAATCAGATTTTTGGGCGCAAATTTATCATCGGTCTGATATTAGCCATAATCGGCGCGATCGCAGTTGGATTTGAAGATTTATTACGCTCTAATAATAATTTTACAGGTGATGCTGTTGCCCTAATCTCGTCGATATTTTATGCAGCAAACTTTTTACTGATCGAGCAAATCCGCAATAAGTTTTCAATTATTACTATCCTTCTGTGGCGCTGTGTCATCGCAACTTCATTGATGATTCCAGTAGTGCTAATCTTTGAAAAACAACCTTTGCCAGTTTCTTTGTCAGGGTGGTTAGTAGTATTTGCACTAGCTGCTATTTGCGAAGCCTTGGGTCATGGGCTAATTGTATACAGCCTGAAAACTTTTTCTTCAGGATTCATCTCTTTACTTTTGTTACTCAATCCAGTGATTGTTGCTATTCTTGCTTGGATACTTTTCTCGGAAAATTTGAGTATTTTTAACTTGCTAGGGTTGGCATTAATTTTAGGGGGTATATATTTAGCAATTTCTAACCAAGGATCTATCAAATCTAGCGTTAATCCCCCCATACAATCTCTACAAGAAAGTGAATCTTAATAAGTTCGTAGTAAGGACTTTAGTCCTGATTTTCTAAGAGGCTGTTTTAAAAGTCCTCTTATCGGTAATAAAACGTTTTAGATCCCCCTAAATCCCCCTTAAAAAGGGGGACTTTGATTCCGGTTCCCCCTTTTTTAAGGCAGGGCCGTTTCATTCCCTAAAAGGCTCTGATTTACAAGCGTTTCAGGAAAAAAAGTCAGGTGACTAAAAAATCTGATTGGGCAAGAAAATCGCGATCACACTGAAATTTAGTCGTTGAGGTGGTAGCTTTTCGATTAGCAAATCAAGCAAATTTCTGACTCCTACTCTTGACAAAATCTCTAAGAGATCGAATGAAACAGCCCTGCTTTTTTAAGGGGGGTTAGGAGGGATCAATAAATACCTAAAATCACAGCCAACCACTTTTCAAACATCCTCTAAACACTAAAGTCCTTACTGCAAACCCTCAAAATAACTCTAATACTTGCGTAATCTCGGTGGTAAATCGGTTACAGTTTCCCCATGAAGACTCGTTCCGCCGGGCCTGTCATGTAAACCCGTTGGTCGATTTCTGACCATTCAATTTGCAAGGGGCCACCAGGTAATTCTACAGTAGCAGTGCGATCGCATTTTCCGGTTAACACACCAGCCACTAAAGAAGCGCAAGCACCAGTTCCACAAGCTAATGTAATCCCAGCACCCCGTTCCCACACCCGCATTTTTAAATAGTCAGGGCGTACCACTTGAATAAATTCAGTATTTATGCGTTGGGGAAAAGCTGGGTGATGCTCAAATTTCGGGCCTATGCTTTCTAGTTCAATTGCTGCTACATCTTCCACAAAGGTAATGCAGTGGGGATTTCCCATATTTACACAGGTGACATCCCAAGTTTTCCCCACCACCTCCAAGGGCTGAGAAATTACTTTTTCTTCGGCGGGTGCAAGAGTGGTAGGAATTTCGCCAGCGAGTAATCTGGGTAAACCCATGTCTACTTTAACTAGACCATCAGATAAGAGTTGGGGAGTCATTACACCGCCCAAAGTATGAATGCGATATGAATCTTTATTTCGGGATTGACCTTCTAAATCTGCCAAAAAGCCAGCTAAACAGCGAATGCCATTGCCACACATTTCTGGTTCTGAACCATCAGAATTAAAAATCCGCATGGTGTAGTCAGTGCCGTTTTCTCCAGGTAGGGCAAAAATAACACCATCAGCACCGATACCAAAATGGCGATCGCACAACTGGATGGCTTGCTCTGGAGTCAATACGGGCAAAGATGACGAGCGATTGTCAATGAGAATAAAATCATTGCCCAGACCATGATACTTAGTAAATTCGATTGCCATTTTCTCAAGGATGAATTATCAAGGATTAGTTACTCTTTATTTTGCCTTGTAGGTTCATCTTTACTAAAAATGCTTACCGAATTTGACACCACTTTACCCAGTATTAGACAAGTCCAAAACCTGATTAAACAAACAACGCCAGTTGAGTTAAAGCTGGTGACTCAGGATGTACTCACAGGAAAGGTTGTATGGCAAGATCCACAGTGTATCTGTATTGCTGATGAAAACAGTCAGCAAACCACCGTTTGGAAACAAGCGATCGCATACATCAAACCGAAAACAAGTTAGGAATAGAATTTTGCTTGCGATCGCTCTAAGATTTTGGTTAGCGATCGCTCGTTTGTATGCAATCCACTCTAATTTCCCTTCCATGAGGGAGAATCAATGCGAGAGTTGCCAATCTTGCAGCATCAAAATAGCATCTCTATACAAAGACAAATCCACCTGGTGGACTTCTATTCCCTGCCCAATTCCTTCTAGAAGGGTGATTGTCAAATTTCCTCCCAAGTGTTCGCGGAATTCGGTAAGCCCCCTAAATAGACAATGGGGATGGTCTAGTTGATCTAATTGCTCTGTAAGTGCCGATACATACAATGTAAACCCCAACTTATTGAGTGTATGTAGAACACTTTGCCACTCAGATTTCAAAAGTTGACCTGTTAAATATGAATAGGTCGTATCCAAAGCAATGCCGATCGCCACAGCTTCACCGTGACGTAAACTGTAATTAGTTAAATGCTCTAATTTATGAGCAGCCCAGTGTCCAAAATCCAAAGGACGCGATGAACCCATTTCAAATGGATCGCCGCCACCAGCAATATGCTCTAAATGCAACTGCGAACAGCGATATATCAATCTTTCCATTATGTCCATATCCCGATTAGCCAATTTATCGGCATTAGTCATAATGAAATCGAAGAAATCTGCATCTTTAATCAGCGCTACTTTCACCGCTTCTGCAATACCCGATCGCCAATCTCGATCGTCAAGGCTAGTCAGAAAATCAAAGTCATTTAAGACAGCATAAGGCGGCATGAATGTACCCAAAAAGTTTTTCTTGCCGAAAGCATTAATTCCGTTCTTTACCCCTACACCCGAATCGTTTTGCCCTAATACTGTTGTCGGTACTCGTAGCAGCCGAATTCCTCGATGAGCCGTTGTTGCTGCGTATCCTACCATATCTAGGACGGCTCCACCTCCAATTGCTAAAACGTAGGAGTGACGGCACAATCCAGCTGCATTGATTCGCTGATGAATTTGCTCTATAAATCTAGAATCGTTCTTAACTCGTTCTCCACCAAGAACTACTATCGGCTCACCACTCAGTGTTAGTACATCTTCATAATACTGAGCATAGACTGATAATTTTTTTAGTAAGCCATCTTGGTACTGTAAAAATCCTCCATCTACCACTGCTAGTACTTGCTTTGGGGTTGTTTCGCCATCTGCGGCAATCACTTGTGCAAATAAAGGATTATCTAACTGAAACAGACCTCTAGTGAAGTGAACATCATAGTTGAAGGTAACGCGGACACATTGGTTAATTGGTTGCAGATTAAGAGCGGTTTTTTGTTTAATAGCCATTTAAAGTATTATTATTTTTTAGTAACTGTGAATATATGGACTAATGAAATTACAACTAAGACTAAATTCAAGATAGTAAACTATCAAATAGTTCAGCCTTTAGATGATTTTCAAACAGTTAAAATCATTAAATTAATCATACTTTTAAATTGCATTCATCCTGACAGGCAAAGTTAAAAATAATATTAATTTACAATTTTAGTGATGCCTATGATTTATCTATGAAATTAGCAATGGATATTCTTATTTAGATAAAATTCTAATTTTTTCCGTAAGTTAATTCTAGAGTTTATCTAATCAAAATAGGATCTTTACAATATCTTCTCCAAAATCGGGAAAATTTTATAGATTCAGTGAAGTTACGAACTCAGTAGTATATTATTAGCTGTTTTAAACACAAACTATCAAGTTTAGTGGTAGATTTTATACTTAGTTGTCACAAAAAAGTTGGGCAACTTCTCCTGAAATTTATCATGAGTAAAGTAAACAAGTTACTGCATCACTGGCTGTTAAAGTCTGTTTCAGATAAAGCTTTTGCTTGGCTGGAGCAGAAGCAGGCACAAATTTCTAGCGGCGCTGCTGAAAGAGTTTTTTTCACGGCATTTAGTGCTGTACCGCGTTATCTAGGTAAACAGGATTTGCAGCTAACATTCCAGGACTTGGAAGCAGCAGAAGATGTGATTCCCGGTTGGTATCCTGGTAATTGGAGTGTAGATCAAGCAGGTCGCACACTCTTGCTTCTAGCTTTGCCCCACGATGATGCCCAGGGGTATGTGCGATCGCTCGATCAAGTCTTCTCTACTGCCGATATGGGGGAGCTAGTCGCCCTTTATCAAAGTTTGCCCCTCTTGCCACATCCAGAGTTACATCGCCACCGTACTGCTGAGGGAATTCGCAGCAATATGAGTAATGTATTCCAAGCGATCGCACTACGTAACCCTTATCCAGCTAATTATTTAGACAATGCTGCTTGGAACCAGATGGTACTGAAGGCTGTGTTTGTCGGCAGTCCTTTGCATCTAATTTGGGGACTAGACCAACGTGCTAACCCAGAATTGGCGAAGATGTTAGCAGACTATGCCCATGAACGTTGGGCAGCTAAACGCTCAGTTACGCCAGAACTTTGGCGACCTGTAGGGCGGTTTGCGGATAGTGCGATCGTTACAGATTTGGAAAAAGTACTGGCTAATGGCGATACAGCCGAACAAGAAGCCGCAGCATTAGCTTGTGCTGAGTCTCCTTTACCCCAAGCGCAAGCATTACTTTCTCGTTACCCAGATTTACAGTCATCCATCCAACAAGGTAATCTGACTTGGAACAGTTTTAACCGCGATGCCTGCGGCGAGCCATGCTAACGCTTGTCAGTTGACAAATGAAGAAGGGAATAGGTGACAGGTAATAGGGTACAGATTATTCCCTATTACCTGTCACCTGTCACCTCTCCCCTAATCCCAATGCCCAATTATTAAAACCATGATGTATATCGATCCTCACATTCACATGTGTTCCCGTACTACTTACGATTACTTAGTAATGCGGGAATATGGCATTGTCGCCGTTATTGAACCAGCCTTTTGGTTAGGACAACCCCGAACAAATGCTGGCTCATTTAAAGACTACTTCAGTAGTCTTGTCGGCTGGGAACGCTTTCGTGCTAGTCAGTTTGGCATCCAGCACTACTGCACAATCGGCCTAAATCCGAAAGAAGCTAACAATGAAGCGCTAGCAGATGAAGTTATGGAACTGCTACCACTTTATGCCTGTAAAGAAGGAGTTGTTGCCATTGGTGAAATTGGCTATGACGATATGACAGAAGCAGAGGATAAGTACTTTTGTCAACAGTTAAAATTAGCCAAAGAACTCGATACTTTGGTACTAATTCATACGCCTCATCGCAATAAGAAGGCGGGTGCTATTCAAAGCATGGAACGCTGCATTGAATATGGCTTAGATCCTTCACAAGTAGTTATCGATCACAATAACGAAGAAACTGTTGAAGAAGTATTAGGACGAGGTTTTTGGGCGGCTTTCACGATTTACCCACAGACGAAGATGGGTAACGCCAGGATGGTAGAAGTTGTCCGCAAATATGGATGCGATCGCATCATTGTAGATAGTAGCGCTGATTGGGGTATTAGCGATCCTTTGGCAGTACCGAAAACGGCTCAGTTGATGTTAGATAGGGGCATTCCTGAAGAACACGTGCGAGCAGTTTGTTATGAAAACGCTCTAGCTGCTTACAGTCAAACTGGGCAAATGAAAGCGTCAGACTGGCTCAATCCCCAATCTATCGATCAGCGCCAAATGTTCAGTGGTAATTCTGTGCTACGGGGACAGGAACCAGGAATCAAATCAGTTTCAGATTTTGTGTTGATTGAGTAGAAAATTGGGGAGAGACGCAATTAATCGCGTCTGTACTAGAGAAGAAAAATTGCATAAATATCTAATTCATTTGCAATATGCAGTTTCTTTGGAGAAATCACTAGGCATGGAGGCAGATAAGTGAATGTTGCAAGCTTAAATTTTCAAAGCTGGCGGGGCTATCTAGAATTGATGCGTCCTGCTAATATTGTTACTGCTTGGGCAGATATTCTTCTTGGTTTTGCTGCTTCTGGCTCTGGGATTATTTTTGCTCAATTAATTAATGGGGAAGCAAGTTTCGCCATACTAATTCCATTAGCTTGGTTGTTATTAGCTACAACTGGTTTATACGGCGGCGGTATAGTTTTCAATGATGTTTTCGATGCTGAATTAGATGCAAAAGAGCGACCAAATAGAGCAATTCCTAGCGGTCGCGTATCTCGTCAAAATGCTGCTTTATTAGGTAGTATATTGTTTGCCATCGGGATTATAGCTACTTTTCAAGTATCATTGTTGAGTGCTGCGATCGCTATATTTATCACTCTCTCATCCCTACTGTACGACTCACTCGCCAAACATCATCCTTTTTTAGGCCCTTTAAATATGGGTTTATGTCGTGGCAGTAACTTATTATTAGGCGTAAGTGCTGTACCTGCAATCATTGGAGAACGTTGGTATTTAGCACTAATTCCTGTTCTTTATATTGCTGCTATCACTGCAATTAGCCAGGGTGAAGTTCACGGTGGTAAGAAGATTACGGGAGTTTTAGCAGTACTGCTGATTGCAATAGTTTTGACGGCAGTTTTAGCTTTAGGATTATTGGATGAGTATAGAGCGATCGCAGCACTACCATTCGCTATTTTCTTAGCCATCAGAATCTTGCCTAACTTTATCAAAGCGGCGCGGGAACCGATAGCCGAAAATATCCGCAATGCTGTGAAAATAGGCGTTTTATCTCTAATAGTCTTAGATGCAACTGTTGCATCTGGTTTTGCTGGTTTGTATTACGGTTTATTCGTTCTAATCTTGCTACCAATTTCGATGAAATTAGCACGACTATTTGCTGTTACTTAAATTTGAATGTATACACCCAGTAATACCATTAATCGGCTGTAGGGGCGCACATCTATGCGCCCCTAACCATGAATATGTAGCAAGTAGTTTGCGAAATAGTTTAAGTCAAAGAAAACAGATTACATATACAAGGGATAAAGCTAAAAAATGAAAATTACAAACACCAATAATTTTCACTTAACTTATTGCAGCAATATTCATCCTGGTGAAAGTTGGCTAGAGGTTTTTGATAATTTAAAGAAGTATATTCCCGAACTCAAATCACGTTTATCACCTACAGAACCTTTTGGTATTGGCTTGAGGTTAGCAGATGTTGCTGCAAAAGAACTTTTAGAAAGTAATAACTTAGCTAAATTTCAAGCTTGGCTGACTCAAGAAGATTTATATGTTTTCACCTTAAACGGATTCCCTTATGGTGGATTTCATCGACAGGTGGTAAAAGACCAAGTTTATGCACCAGATTGGTCTACACAAGAAAGGGCTAATTATACATTAAACTTGGCACACATTTTAGCTAGTCTATTACCCCAAGGACTTGATGGCGGAATTTCTACACTACCATTATCTTATAAACCTTGGTGGGTAAAAGACCAAGCAAGTTTCGAAACTGTTCTGAAAAAGAGTTGTTTGAACATAGCATCAGTTGTTGTAGAAATGATTCGTATCGGTGAACAAACAGGCAAGATACTTCATATTGATTTAGAACCTGAGCCTGATGGTTTAATTGAAAATACTTCAGAAGTAATTGATTTTTATCAAAATTGGTTATTGCCAATTGGCGGTAATTATTTATCAGAAAAACTAAATATTGAGCAGAATTTAGCAGAAGCTAAATTACTAGAACACGTTCGGATTTGTTATGACACCTGCCATTTTTCAGTTGAATATGAGGAACCGCAATCTGTATTTGCACGTTTGCAATCGGCAGGAATTAAGATTGGCAAAATTCAAATCAGTGCTGCAATTAAAGTAAAAATGCCTGCTGATGTTGAGAAGCGTAGTTTGATAGTTGAACGCTTACGTCCTTTTGCAGAATCTACCTATCTTCACCAGGTAATAGAACGTCGCAGCGATGGTACACTCCATCACTATCCCGACTTAATAACTGCATTACCACATTTAGAACAATCTCTAGCTGAAGAATGGCGCACTCACTTCCATGTGCCAATTTTTATTCATGATTATCAAATTTTGCAATCTACGCAAGATGATATTGCTACTGTTTTGCATCTACTTCAAACAAATAATGCTTGCTCACATTTAGAAATTGAGACTTACACTTGGGATGTATTGCCGTCAGAAATGAAGATAGATATGCTGACTTCTATTCAGCGTGAATATGAGTGGGTATTAAAAGAATTCGCTAAAAATTAAGAAGGAACTAAGTTTATGAAAAAAACAGTTATTCTAAATGTCGTGGGATTAACGCCCAGTTTACTAGGAGAAAATACACCGTTTTTATCTTCTTGGGCTGCGAAGGGGCAGGTAGCTTCTATAGAAAAAGTGTTACCTGCTGTAACTTGTTCGGTTCAGGCTACTTATTTAACAGGAAAATTACCTGATGAACATGGAATCGTTGCTAATGGTTGGTACTTCCGCGATGAATGTGAAGTGAAGTTTTGGCGACAATCTAATAAATTAGTACAAGCTCCCAAAGTTTGGGAAATAGCTAAATCAATCGATCCAACTTTCACTTGTGCCAACCTTTTTTGGTGGTACAACATGTATTCTTCAGTTGATTATGCCATTACGCCGCGTCCGATGTATCCCGCAGATGGGAGAAAATTACCTGATATTTATACCCATCCTAGTGATGTGCGATCGCAAATTCAATCTGATTTAGGGAACTTCCCCCTGTTCGATTTCTGGGGGCCAAAAACTACCATTAGTTCTAGCCAATGGATTGCCAATTCTGCAAAATGGATTGAGGAACGCTACAGCCCTACATTATCACTGGTTTATTTACCACATTTGGATTACTGTCTGCAAAAATTTGGTAACAATCAAACACAGATTAAAGCAGATTTGCAAGAAATTGATGCTGTTTGTGGCGATTTAATTAAATATTTTGAAGCACGCAACACTCAGGTAATTATTCTTTCTGAGTATGGCATTACCCCAGTTTCTAAAGCCATAGATTTAAACCGCGTACTACGGGAAAACGGTTTAATTGCTGTGCGGGAGGAATTGGGGCGAGAACTGCTCGATTTTGGTGCTAGCATTGCCTTTGCCGTTGCCGATCACCAAATTGCTCATGTGTATGTCAACGATCCGGCGTATATCCCAAAAGTGCGATCGCTTTTAGAAGCGACTGAAGGCGTGGCGGAGGTGTTGGATGAAGAGGGTAAACAAGCCTATCATCTCGATCATCCTAGATCGGGAGAGTTAGTAGCGATCGCACAATCTGACGCTTGGTTTACCTATTATTATTGGCTCGATGATGCGAAAGCGCCTGATTTTGCTAGAACTGTAGATATCCACCGCAAACCTGGTTACGATCCTGTAGAACTTTTCCTCGATCCGCAAATAAAATTTCCTCAAGGAAAAATTGCTCTCAAGTTACTTAAGAAACAACTAGGTTTTCGCTACTTAATGGATGTGATTCCTCTGGATGCTTCCCTGGTGCGTGGCTCTCACGGTAATATCACCACTTCTCCAGATGAAGGGCCTCTATTTATCACTCATCAAACTCACCTAGTTAATGAACATCAAATTGAGGCGACAGATGTTTGCTCGTTGATTCTCAAACATTTAAATACCTGAAAGGCAGTATAGAGGGGATATATCGCCTCTACATCTTAGTAAAATACAAAAAAATTCCTTGTAATTCATAATCATATCGAGTATGATTTATATATAAACTCATTATGACTATGAATTAGATTGTTCTATCAGTAGATATCCATCTGCTGACTAAAATGTATTGTGGGCAATCTGAGTAACTTACATGGAGAGCTTCTTTAACCCATGACTGAACCCCAAAATTTGACCACTGCTGACGGTATTCCAGTTAGCGATAACCAGAACTCACTTACAGCTGGAGCGCGTGGCCCTGTATTAATGCAGGATTTCCACCTTATAGAAAAGCTGGCTCATTTCAACAGAGAACGTATTCCTGAAAGAGTTGTTCACGCTAAAGGTGCTGCTGCTCACGGTACTTTGACTATTACCAATGACATCACCCGCTACAGTAAAGCCAAACTTTTTTCTGAAATTGGCAAGAAAACGGAACTTCTCTTGCGTTTCTCTACAGTCGGAGGAGAAAAAGGTTCAGCAGATGCCGAGCGCGACCCTAGAGGTTTTTCTCTCAAGTTTTATACTGAAGAGGGTAACTGGGATCTTGTAGGTAACAATACCCCTATTTTCTTCATCCGCGACCCTTTGAAGTTTCCTGATTTCATCCATACCCAAAAGCGCAATCCTCAAACCAATTGCAAAGACCAGAATGCAAAGTGGGATTTTTGGTCACTCAGTCCAGAATCGCTTCACCAGGTGACGATCCTATTTTCAGACCGGGGAATTCCCAAAACCCATCGACACATGGACGGCTTTGGTAGCCATACCTTTAGTTTAATTAATGCTGAAGGCGATCGCGTTTGGTGCAAATTTCACTTTAAGACTCTGCAAGGGCATCAAACCTTGACTGAGGAAGAATCAGCTAAGATTAAGGGCGAAGATCCAGATCATGCGACTCACGATCTGTTTGAAGCGATCGCTAACAAAGACTATCCTAAGTGGCGGATGTGTATTCAGGTGATGACCGAGGAGCAAGCGGAAAAACATCCTGATAATCTTTTTGACTTGACCAAAGTTTGGAAACAAGGAGAATATCCTTTAATTGAAGTCGGGATATTAGAGCTAAATCGGAACCCTGAGAATTATTTCGCCGAAGTAGAGCAAGCCGCTTTTAGCCCTAGTGCAGTGGTTCCTGGCGTTAGTTTCTCTCCAGACAAAATGCTGCAAGCTCGGATCTTTTCTTACCCAGATGCTCAACGGTATCGCTTGGGTGGTAACTATCAGCAACTACCCGTTAACCAGCCCAAATGTCCAGTGATGCATTATCAGCGAGATGGCTTTATGGCACCAGGGAACAACGGCGGTAGCGTTCCTAACTATGAACCGAATAGTGCTGAGGGTACGCCCAAAGAAAATCCAGCTTATGCAGAACCACCTAGTCATTTGGGCGATGTCACAGTTGATCGCTACAGTCATCGTGAAGGAAACGACGATTATACCCAAGCAGGTAATCTGTATCGGTTACTAACTCCTGAACAGCAAGAGCGTCTGGCTAAAAATATTGTCGGTAGTCTCTCTCAAGCAAGGGAGGACATCCAAATGCGCCAACTTTGCCACTTCTTCCGGGCAGATATTTCTTATGGTCGTCGTGTAGCTGAAGGATTGGGCATTTCAATCGATCCCTCAATGTTTTCTCATGATGCTCAACCTGTAGGTAACTGGTAAGCCTTATCCAATTTTGTAGGGTGGGCATCTTGCCCTCCCTAAAGCAAATTCATTTGATTAGCTTATAAACTAAATCGACGTAATTAAAGGTGAAATTAACAGCAACAGAAAACGGATTATTAATTCCTAAAGAACTATTAGGAGAAAACCAAGAGTTTGAGATTATTCAAGAAAATGGAAAAATTATTATTACTAGCATCAAACAAACATCTTCTATTTGGGATTTAGGTTCAAATCCTGTGGAATGTGATGTAACAGATGGTGCAATTAACCACGATCGCTATCTCTATAACCCGTTAACGGAGATAAAAGCCTCGTTGACGGAGCTAAAAGACTCGTGAACGGAGATAAAATACTCGTGAACGGAGATAAAAGCCTCGTTGACGGAGATAAAATACTCGTTGACGGAGTTCAGAGGCTCATTAAGTAGATAAACAAAAATATTTACAGTAATTGCGATCGCACCCTTCGCAAAGCATATCCTAGAGAAGTAGTTTTAGGGGTTGCGATCGCATTATTTTGGTTCGCTGCATTTGCAATGACATTGTGTAATCAATTATGTTGCCTACTTATTAGACTAGGATTTGAATCCCAGGCGGGTAATGCAGCCGACGCACATTACCTAAATTGCTAAAACCAAGGGGAGACAAAAGCAACCATTCTCCTGAATCAAGGCTGACGATTCCGCCGCAAGTTTTCCAGATTGTTACGGTAGATTATTGTATCAGGATGATTTGCACCCAACCGTTGTTCAGCGATCGCCAAAGCTTGGATGTATAAAGGTTCGGCATCACTGTACCTTCCCTGTGATTTGTAGAGTCCTGCCAAATCGTTCAGGCTGGTTGCCACATCGGGGTGTTCATCCCCCAGCAGGTGTTTTTTCATCGCCAAAGCTTGGATGTACAAAGGTTTGGCATCGCTGTACCTTCTCTGTGATTTGTAGAGTTCTGCCAAATTGTTTAGGCTAGTTGCCACAGAAGGGTGTTCATTCCCCAGCAGGCGTTTATACATATCTAAAGCTTCGATATACAAAGGTTCGGCATCGTTGCACCTTTCCTGTAATTTATAGAGTTTTGCCAAATTGTTTAGGCTTTGTGCCACAAAGTGGTGTTCATCCCCCAGTAGGCGTTTTCTCATCGCCAAAGCTTGGATGTATAAAGGTTCGGCATTGCTATACCTTCCTTGTAAATTGTAGAGTACTGCCAAATTGTTTAGGCTAGTTGCCACAGAAGGGTGTTCATCCCCGAACAGGGTTTTTTTCATCGCCAAAGCTTGGATGTACAAAGGTTCGGCATCGCTGTACCTTCCTTGTAATTTGTAGAGTTCTGCCAAATTGTTTAGGCTAGTTGCCACAGAAGGGTGTTCATCCCCAAGTAGGCGTTTGTCCATCTCCAAAGCTTGGATGTGCAAAGGTTCGGCATCGCTGTATCTTCCCTGTAATTTGTAGAGTTCTGCCAAATTATTCAGGTCAATTGCTACATCTGGGTGTTCATCCCCAAGTAGGCGTTTGTCCATCTCCAAAGCTTGGATATACAAAGGTTCGGCATCGCTGTACCTTCCCTGTGATTTGTAAAGTTCTGCCAAATTGTTCAAGCCAGTTGCTACATCCGTGTGTTCATCCCCCAGTAGGCGTTTTCTCATCGCCAAAGCGTCGATGTACAAAGGTTTGGCATCCCTGTACCTTCCCTGTGAATTGTAGAGTACTGCCAAATTGTTCAGGCTCTCTGCCACATCTGAGTGTTCATCTCCAAAACGTTTTCTAGCATCTGATAAACTTTGTTTGTACCAAGGTAAGGCTTGCGCGTAGGCTCCTTGACCTTCGTAAAATCTACCCAAGCCTACAAAAGGCGAGATTAAATCATCATCGCTTAAGCAAGCTTGGTAAACTGTGGCAGTTTCTGCAAGGTGAGGAATAGCCAGGGTTACTTCAGCAATGTCTATCAATGTAGGTGTTTCAGGAATACTTCGCGCTACTGCTACTATTGCTTGACAATAGCAGCGCTTGAGTTCATCTGCTTCAGCTAACTCTTGCAACTTGTCACTCAGAAATTTTCTAATCAGCTGATGCAGTTGGTAAGTTTCTTCTCCAGTGCGCTGAAGTAAACTCAGATTCACTAGGTAATCATCTCTAACATCTTCTAAATCTTCTGAGTCTTGGTTGGGTAAACACCTTTCCACTAAATACCAAGGAATGGGAGCAAGAGCAAAAATACTGAGTAAACACCCCAATTTTTGGGCTTGGTTATCTAGTTCCTGCCAACTTAATTCAAAAGCAGCAACAACTCCTAGTTGTGCTGTCATTTCTGCCGATGGCTCTTGCATTGAACGATGTGTTAACAGCTTATCTGCTAATCTTTGCCGCATTTTAGCTAGAGATACATCGGGTTTACGTTCCAAATATCGCGCTACTAACTCTAAACCTAAAGGCAAAAATCCTAAATCAGCACAGAGTTGTTTTGCTTTGTGTAGTTCCCTTTGTATCCGCTCATGCCCAACAAAGGAAACTAACAATTCCAAAGCAGCTACTTCCTCTAACACTTCTAAGCATAACCGCTCAAAAGACTGCCCCAACCACTGTTGCCGTGTGGTGATGAGTATTTTAAACCTTGGCTCAGTTGGCGGTAGGTAGGGTTTTACCTGCTCATATTTACTAACATCATCGAATACTAACAGCCCATCGCCTACTTGCCATTGCCGCCAGATGTAATTAATCTGAGTTGGTAAATCCTCATCCTCTGGTAGCTGCAAACCTAACTTGTCTCTAGCAAACGCCACAATCTGAGTTCCCAAATCTTTATCTTCATCCCTCACCCGCAACCAGCAAACCCCACCAGGGTATGTGGCTTCCTGCCAATGATGTTGAGCATATTGCAGCGCTAGTTCACTTTTGCCGATACCACCCATGCCAGCAACAGTAGTAATGGCGACTCGTTGCGTTTGCTGCAACTGTTGGTGTAGCGTTGCAAGTGCTTGTTCTCGTCCGACAAACTTTTTAACGCCACTGCGGGGAAGATTTTGTGGTGAAGTGAGCGTTCCTACACGATACTCTTCTCTATCTCCATCCCAATTTTGCTTATATAAATAGATGGGAGCTTGGTTTTTGTTTAATTGCTCCAAACGCTGTTTAACTTGTTCCGCAATTATTTTCATATTCGGCGGAAAAATCTCAGTAGATGCTTCCTCTAAAGCCTCTCTCACAGCTTGAGAAAAGTATCCTGTTTTATTTTCAGAATTTACCTTTGCTGTCTCTCCTTCCCGCGTAGCCAGTAACACAAATTGTTGACTATCTTGCTTTGGCTGACCACTCAAAAAAGCTTTGCCACCTAAGTTAGTTGGTCTTCCCTTCGACTCTAAAACATAATTGGCACAGGCATCAATAATACAAATATGATTACGAATCTGAAATTTATCGGAACCCAACAAAACTAATAAAGAATTTAAATCTAAATTCTGCCAATTCTGTTTATTTGCATCAGCACAAAGCAACCGACGCTCTCGTTCTGAGGTAATCAAACCATGTCCCGCCCAAAAAATGTAGAGTAAATCACCCAACTTTGGGGATAAAAAGTTAGTCACAATGTCGAAGATATTTTGCTCTGTTGCTAACTCTACAGTTAACCCACATTCCCCAATTAACTGATGATTTTCTTCCAGTGCTGATAAACATAACCGGATATTCTCTTTCGGTACACCGTGCAGATGCAGCCAATGAGCAAATTTCAGCGCGTCATCGGCTGGCCCCCCACCCGTTACATTCCAAGCAGTTTCGTGGTACTTTTCAATACCCACAATTAACCCAAAAGTGCGATCGGGTTTAGCCATCAACTGCATGATGACTTAGCCTCTCACGTTATTAGGAATTACGCACAAGAGATCGCCTAACCCACTTAAAAAGGGGGCTTTTAGCGTTTCTCCTACGGTGTATACACAAGTCTGAAGTAGTTTAAGAAGCTGGTTTTTACCCCACCCTAACCCTCCCCTTGTAAAGGGGAGGGAACTGGATTTCCGGCTTCCCCCCTTTACAAGGGGGGATTGAGGGGGGTAATTTGACTTGTCTGTACACCGTAGCCTTGTAGGGGAGAGGTTTGGAGAGGGGTTTTCTAAATACCGTAAAAAGTAAACCATTATGGCAACCTCGAAATAATTGCCTCCCAGGTTTTGGCATTTGTCCAATAAGCACCGTGGGAACGGGGAAATGGTTGTCTGCTATCCACTCGGACATCCTGCACTCTATCAGGAAAAATCTTATTACCCACGTAACTGAGAAAAT
The DNA here is from genome assembly GCF_009873495.1 of Nostoc sp. ATCC 53789. GTDB lineage: Bacteria > Cyanobacteriota > Cyanobacteriia > Cyanobacteriales > Nostocaceae > Nostoc > Nostoc muscorum_A. The sequence continues at coordinate 2,089,255 of NZ_CP046703.1, forward strand.
CCCGTAAATCGTAGATATTCAACCATTGCGGGAAATGCTCTGGTAATAACTGCCCATATTCTAAGCTGTAGAGGGCGTTAATCTCATATAAAAATGGTGCTTGGGAACCAACTGTTACCAATAATTCCACTTGAGACAATTGCTGCTGCACTAGCAAATCTACACAAGCGATACCTCCCAAGCTATGGGCGATTAAAACCACTGGCGGTTCTGCTTGGGCAATTTGTTTTTGGATAAACGCCCTGATTTTTTCACCCCGCGTCTGATACAACAAAATATCACCAGGCATAGGCGAAATTTTATCAGTTAACTCAAGGCGGTTTCCTCTGACATAATTTGTTCCGCCGTACTGTGCTAGTTCAACAAATGGCTTTAATAACCAGCCAACCAATCCTAACTCCGCTTCTCCCAAAGCCAGAGTCAGCAATTCCACAACTTCATCACGCAATTGGGCATCGGTGAGTATGGGGGGAAATTTTTCTTGCAGTTCGCTAATAAACATAGCTTGAGCCACAACTGCTCTAGCTATTGGTGCATAATATTCACTCAAATCAGATTCGGAAACTGTGAGCAATCCCTGATTATACGGTTCACTGCGAATAACCGCCTCTCGTGCTGGCTCAAATACCTCTGCAATTCCCGCCTCTTGCAACTTAGCTTGCAGTTGAGATGTCGGAGTGAGACTGGCTACACGAGATTGTAAAACATCCCCTGGTTCTTCCCAGGGATTTCCTGACTCAATCGGTTTCAAAGACAACAGCCGTAATTCATACAAAGGATCGCGGTATAATTGCCCCCACAGTACAATCTCTGCGTCTTCTTCTCCTTGAGATAAAGCCAGTGTCGCATCTTCCAAGGGTACTGATGCCCGATTATCATTGAACTTTGCACCTAATACACCCCAAAGGCAGGGAGAAACTTTGATATCAGGACGTTGGGCGTGAATCTTTTGCTCAATTATCTGAAAAGTTTCGTTGTATTCTCGTTCCCTAATGCCTGTGCCATGTACAAATATTACAGTAGTCATTGTGATATGGGTGGCTAGCGATGCCTGGGTTGGGCTATGCCTACGCAAAGCTTTCCTCTGTATTATTCCTTACTACTTTCTCTGAGACAAGTCGAAGAAATAAATTATCTAAATAAACGAACCACAGAGACGCAGAGAACACAGAGAGAGGAGAAATGAGAGGGGTTTTATGTCTGTTTTGGGATATTTTTTATTTGGAAGTACCTTATTCACTTGGTTTATTAAATACTTCTAAAATCTGTCGGCAAATTTGTTTGAGCTTATCCTCGATTTCATCAGAAGGCGAAGATGCGCCGACAACACTCCAGTTTTCTACCGTAGAAAGTCGCCACGCTTCGCCGCGATGATCGAATCCAGCTACCTCCACACCGATCGCACGCCGGGAATTATTGATGGGATCTTGATAAAATCGGATTTGAATTAAAATACTACGACTTCGCCAAGATTTGCTGATACCAGGAAAGTGAAAGCCAATATCTATAGAATCTGGATCGACTAACTCCCTGGTTTCTGGGTCATTTTTCCAGGGTTTGAGATCAGATTTGGCATCAGGAAACTCGAATTTGAACAAATTAACTACCGTAGCAATGTTGCTGGCGAGTTCAAGGTTCGTTGCCTGTTCAGCTGCATTCACTAAAAAACACTCCTATAATTGCGTCGGCATCTTCGGGGATCTGAAGATAGATAAACCGCCAGAAGGCTTATATTATTGGTGTTTCAGCTTATCAAGACCTTTGAGATTTAGCAACTCTAAATCAGACTTCCCTAACAATGCTGGTAACTAACATAGATGTAAAAATAGCTTCTTGTTGGGACTGTCTAACACCTATTAAGTAATTGTACTTAAAAACTTCTCAAAAGCAGATGAAACTCTGCCCTTTATAAAAAATATTAGGATTGTCTGCAAAATCCTTGGCAGACAAGAACGATGAAAAACTCCATCCCCTTGTGGATGGAGTTTTCGGGCATGAGGAATGCGGCATGGCGAAGAAGTTACCAATGCCCAATGCCCCAAGCGACGGGGCGACTATCCCTCTCCATCTACAAGGGGATGGAGTTTCCCGTCGCTTTCGATAAATTGCACTAGCGACGATCTAAAATGACACTGTTAATCGGTAAACAAAAAGCAATTAAGTTCATTGTCATGGCGCGTCAACGCTCGATTTTTTCATTTGTTTTAGTATTATTGGCCACATTCCTCATGAGTTGTGGCGGCCCTAGTGCTTCAGTAACACCTCCAACTTACACAGCGACTCAACTTGAAAGAATTCAGGCTTATGTTCCTGAAATTCAGGCTGTGCGCGATCGCTCAGATGAGTTGAAAACCCTGATCCAAAAAGGTGATTGGATCAATGTGCGTAACTTTATACACGGGCCCATAACAGAAGCAAGGCTGCACTTGACTTATGTTACTTCCAACCTTCTGCCCAAAGACCAACCCGCAGCCCGTCAAATAACGCGAGATTTGTTTAACGACCTAGTTAAGCTTGATAAAGCTACTAGTGCTAGCAATCCTCTAGTTGCCTTGAATCAATCCCAGGCTGCTTTCACAGACATTGACAAATTCCTCGATCTGCTTCCTAAAAAAGAAGAGGGTTAATAATTAGAGACGCGATTCATCGCGTCTGTACAAGAGTTAGGAGTTAGAGATGCGATTAATCGTATCTGTATAGGAGTTAGGAATTTTAAATTTTTAACTCCTAACTCCTAACTTCTCACTTCAAGCACAAGTCATGAATGTAGTTATTATCGGTTCTGGTGTAGTTGGGGCTGCGATCGCTTACGAACTGAGTCTAGTAAAAGGGCTAAAAATCACAGTTTGCGATCGCCAACCACCAGCCCAAGCTTCCACAGGCGCTGCACTTGGCGTTTTGATGGGCGCAATCAGCCAAAAAATCAAGGGCAAAGCTTGGCAGATGCGACAAACCAGCATCCAACGCTATGAAACTTTGATTCCTGAATTAGAAGCTTTAACAGGTCGCAAAATCCCTTTTAACCGCCAGGGAATTCTCAGTCTTGGTTTGGAAGAGGAGAATTTAGCAGCATGGGAAAAACTTGTAGAAATTCGCCACTCTCAAGGCTGGCATTTAGAAATATGGGATACGGCTAAACTCCAGAATATCTGTCCTCAAGTGGATTGTGAAAAAATTACTGGCGCTGTCTATTCTCCCCAAGATCGTCAACTCGATCCAACTGCTCTCACATTAGCTTTAGTTGAGGCCGCCCAGCAAAACGGTGTAACCTTCAAATTTGGCGTGACTGTTTTGGATGCCCAAACCTCACCACCTGAATTTTGCCATCAACTTGAGACTACAGAAGGAAAAATAGCCGCAGATTGGTTTGTAGTTGCAGCAGGGCTAGGTTCAACACCACTGACGGCAAAACTAAATCAAATAATTGATATCCGCCCTGTGCTAGGGCAAGCGTTGCAAATGCGTGTAGGGCATCCATTAGGCAATCCCGACTTCCAGCCAGCGATAACGGGTAATGATGTCCATATTGTTCCTATAGGCGGCGGAGATTATTGGGTGGGTGCGACAGTAGAATTTCCCAGCAATGGTGATGAGATACCACCAAACCAAGAACTGTTGGAATCTGTTAGAAACCAAGCGATCGCATTTTGTCCAGAATTAGCCACAGCAAAAATTATCCGCACTTGGTCAGGTTTACGTCCCCGTCCTGAAGGTCGTCCAGCACCAGTTATTGGTAAGTTGCCAGGGTTTAGTAACATCCTCTTAGCTACCGGACACTATCGCAACGGCGTTTTACTAGCGCCCGCTACAGCTTATGCGATTCGTGAGATGATTATTTCTCAAGGAATAGGGGGATGAGGGAGCAGGGGAGCAGAAGAAGAATTCCTAACTCTTGACTTAATGACAAATGACAAATGACCAATATAGGAAAATAGCGTGTCAATAACAGAACATAAAATCAATGTAGATTCACTGGAATGGTTTTATCGAGAATCTTTACCAATCGGCAGAACTGACTTAGCACCTGTGTTGTTGTTACACGGCTTGGTTTCACAAAGTTACAGTTGGCGTAATATTATACCGGCTCTAGCGAATCAAGGTACAAGAGCGATCGCACCAGATTGGATTGGTTACGGCTTTTCTGCAAAACCAGAAAAACGAGATTTTGCTTATACTCCCGATGCTTTTATCACAGCTTTAGAAGGATTTGTCAAAGCCCTAGAACTTGAACATTTTTCTTTAGTTGTCCAAGGCTTTTTAGGTTCTGTGGGATTGCAATATGCTTTGCGTCATCCAGAACAAATTGCCAACTTAGCTATTTTAAATACACCAATATCAACTGCTGCCAAATTACCCTGGAAAATTAAACAAATGGGTTTACCTTTGGTAGGCGAAGTAATGACTCAAGACCCTTTATTAGTTGATCGAACTCTAGAAGGTGGTAGCCGTTATCGCATAGGAGATAAGGAATTAGATATTTATCGAAAACCATTTTTGAAAAGTTCTTCATCTGGGCGGAGTCTGTTATCAAGTATTCGCAATTTACAGCTTGATTCAGCAATGACCGAAATTGAATCTGGTTTTAAAGAATGGCAACAGCCAATTCTGATTCAATGGGGGATGCTTGACCCTTGGTTATCTGTAGACATTGCCCAAAAATTTACAGATTTAGCACCAAATACCGAATTAATAAAACTTAATAACGTTGGACATTATCCTCAAGAACATTACCACGAGGTGATTTTGGAAGACCTTTTACCCTTTGTGCGTCGTAAAGATGCTCATTGACAATATACCTTTGGCAAAAATCGATATTATAAAAATGAATGTCAAAATTCAGAATTCAGGAGTCAGAATTCAGGAGTCAGAATCAATTAGTAGAGGGTGCAAAATGATCACTGTAGTCCACTAAATGGAAGATTAAGTGGCAGTATTCAAATGTTATTTCTTGTGAAAACTCATCCTTTAATGGGTGGAATATTCTGAATTCAGAATTCTGGCTCCTGACTACTTTTTATTACCATTACAAGTAAAGGAGATTATGATTCATGGCTTATTCTTGGTTTAAAGCATTTCATATTGTCGGATTTGTAGTTTGGTTCGCTGGTTTGTTCTACTTAGTACGCCTTTTTATCTATCACGTTGAAGCGAATCTTGAACCTGAGCCAGCGCAAACGATATTGAAAAATCAATATCAAATTATGGAAAAGCGTCTCTACTATATCATCACGAATCCAGGAATGTACGTGACGATCGCAATGGCCATCGGTTTAGTAACCACTGAACCGGACGTTTTAAAAGAGGGCTGGTTACATATAAAACTGCTGTTTGTGGCTATTTTAATTGGTTATCATCATTACTGCGCTCGGCTGATGAAGAAGTTAGCAGTAGGTGAATGTGGCTGGAGTGGTCAGCAATTACGTGCTTTAAATGAAGCACCTACAGTTATGTTAGTAGCGATCGTTCTGCTGGCTGTATTTAAGAATAATCTCCCTACAGATATCGCTGCCTGGGCTATTTTTGCCATGATTATTTTGATGGCAGTCACTATTCAACTTTACGCCAAAAAACGCAGACAAGATAAAGAGAAGCTGACAGCACAGATAGGGCAACCACAAGAACAAAGTTAGAAAAATTGGGGTAGCATATCTGTGCTATCCTGCCTTATCCTGGAAACGTTTTCAGTAAATCATCGCCAGGAATCACGGTAGTGTAAAAAGTATATTTACGATTAGCGACATAACGGCGGTCTTGTTTAACAATCGCCATAAACTCTCTATGTCCCTCACGAGTGCGTCCCACTAAACAACCTGCACTAGCAAGGCGAATATCATTCCGGGGAAAATCAAAGCCGTAGTGTTGATTAACATAAAAATTATCACCTGTATCAAGTTTATCGCCAGTCCGTTTAAAATCTTTGTTGAAATCTCTACAAACAGTTATATCTCCAACTTGCACTAACGCTTCATGAGGTTCGGCTGTGCCATGAGTGCCAACAGCCCAAGCTTTGTATTGTCCAAACTGAATCCTAGCGGCTCCTTTGGAATTCATCGGATTATAAGTGTAGTACCTTCCTGGTTCTGTAGTTGCTTCCCAGTGGTCTACGATTTTGGGAACACCATTTACTACTTCAATCACAATCCGGCGATCGTTAAATTCATTGGGTGTATCACTGTTGAGAGTCCAGTCTGCATTGATACCCTCTACATAAACAATGTTGTATTCTTTGGGATTGGTAAATACCTGATAACCTTTGGCTGTCATATATTTCACAATCTTACTAGCGATGTCATTGCCTAGTTTTAAAGGGGGTTTAGGAAGATCGTCTATTTTGGTTTCAATTAGTTTCTTGGCTGTGACTGCTCCTAAAAAGCCACTCTCTTCAGTCTTTGTTAATTCTTGAAATTTTTTGAGAGCTATCACAGAAACAGGGCCAAATTTGCCATCTGCTGGAGGTTCTAGCAAAACTAAGCCGATTAACAGTACCTGAATCTGACGAGATAATTCTTCATCTTCAGCGATCGCATCAAATGACCATTTCTCATCTTTTCCCAAGAAATCTTGTAGTTTCATTATGCACCTGCTTTCATTTACTGAGTTCTAAGTATAAACATCATTGTAAAAATTGATGTCGTCTAAAACTATACTCTAACGTAAAATATGATGTCATCTGGAGTCTGGGATGTCTACCGCACATTGCCTCTATGCAATCCTTGATACAAGCTACATAATTAATTAGCTCAATTTCCTGCTGCGCGTCTAAGCAGCAACTCGTCGTCAGGCATCATCTCTGTAAAACCCGAAATGACTAACAAAGAACTGCTGCAAATTATTGAACAAGCTGCCAGAGATAAGGTGACAAGATTAGACCTTTCTCGCAAAGGCTTAACAACTCTGCCACCAGAAATTGTTCAACTCACCAACCTGCAAAGACTCGACCTCGGCACTAATCAACTGAGCAGTCTACCACCGGAAATTGTTCAACTCACCAACCTGCAAAGGCTCTACCTCGACAACAATCAACTGAGCAGTCTGCCACCGGAAATTGTCCAACTCACCAACCTGCAATCCCTCGACCTCTTCAAAAATCAACTGAGCAGCCTGCCACCAGAAATTGTCCAACTCACCAAACTGCAATCCCTCGACCTCCACAATAATCAACTGAGTAATCTGCCACCGGAAATTGTCCAACTTACCAACCTGCAATCCCTCGACCTCCACAACAATAAACTGAGCAGTCTGCCACCAGAAATTGTCCAACTTACTACCTTAAAATCGCTCAATCTTAGTGACAATAAACTGAGTAGTCTGCCACCAGAAATTGTCCAACTTACCAACCTGCAATCCCTCGACCTCGACAACAATCAACTGAGCAGTCTGCCACCGGAAATTGGTCAACTTACCAACCTGCAATCCCTCGACCTCCGCAACAATCAACTGAGCAGTCTGCCGCAGGAATTGGGACAACTCACGAACCTACAATCACTCAACCTCTTCAACAATCAACTGAGCAGTCTGCCACCAGAAATTGTCCAACTCAATAACCTGCCATCGCTCGACCTCCGCAACAATCAACTCAGAAGTCTGCCACCGGAAATTCTCCAACTCACCAACCTCCGATCGCTCTACCTCAGCAATAATCAACTGAGCAGTCTGCCACCGGAAATTCTCCAACTCACCAACCTCCGATCGCTCTACCTCGAAAACAATCAACTGAGCAGTCTGCCATCGGAAATCAGACAACTACCAAACCTGAAAAATTTGGATATTCGTAGAAATCCAGTCCCCATTCCACCAGAGATTTTGGGGCCGAAGGATTTAAACCAAGAGCCGGGTGATGTGAATGAAATTCTCGATTTCTATTTTCGGGTGCAAGATCCAAACGAAACAGAACCCTTCTATGAAGCAAAATTCTTAATTATTGGCGAAGGAGGAGCCGGTAAAACCTCTTTAGCCAAAAAAATCGCAGATGAAAACTATAAACTCCAGCCAAATGAGGAATCAACCGAAGGTATTGAAGTGATCCAGTGGCACTTTACACTGCCCAATGGCAAAGATTTTCGCGTCAACATCTGGGATTTTGGCGGTCAGGAAATCTACCACCAAACCCATCAGTTTTTCCTCAGCAAGCGCTCTCTCTATGCTTTAGTTGCTGACACTCGCAAAGAAAACACTGATTTTTACTGGTGGCTGAAGGTTGTCGAACTTTTGAGCGACAAAAGCCCAGTTTTTATTATCAAAAACGAAAAACAAGATCGTGATTGCCAAGTCAATGAGCGCCAGATGCGAGGAGAATTCAGCAACCTAGAAAAAATACTGGCAACCAACTTAGATACTAATCGCGGTCTAGCAGAGATTAAAGACGCAATTCAGCTTTACATCAGCAATCTTGAACATGTTGGTACACCTTTACCAAAACTCTGGATAAGGGTCAGAGCAGCGCTAGAGAACGATTCCCGAAACTACATCAGCTTTGAAGAATACCGTACCCTTTGCCGAGACAATAATTTAACTGACCGTAAAGATATGCTGCGCTTAAGCAACTATCTCCATGACCTCGGCGTTTGCCTGCATTTTCAAGACAATTCTGCACTTAAACACTACGTCATCCTCAAACCCGAATGGGGAACATCTGCCGTTTACAATGTTTTGGACAATGACAATGTTAAGAAAAAGTTGGGTTGTTTTACCAAGGACGACCTCGAAGATATTTGGAAAAGTGGCGAATATGCAGATATGCGAGATGAACTCCTGCAATTAATGATGCAGTTCAAGCTTTGCTACGAAATTCCCGGTAATCGTGACACCTATGTTGCACCTCAATTGCTCTCCATTGAAAAAGCTGATTATACCTGGGACGATCGCAATAACCTCATCTTGCGCTACACCTATACATTCATGCCGAAAGGTATGCTCACCCGTTTTATTGTCGAGACGCACCCTTGGATTGAACAGCAAAAACTCGTTTGGAAAAGCGGTGTTGTTCTCAACAAAGACCAAACTCGTGCAGAAGTCATTGAAAATTACGATCAACGGGAAATTAAAATCCGTGTAGCCGGAAACCGCAAAAAAGAACTAATGGCAGTTGTTACCTATGAACTCGAAAAAATCCACAACTCTTACGAACGTTTGGAATATCAAACCCTAGTTCCTTGTAACTGTGAGACTTGCAAAAATCTGCCTATACCTTATTCTTATTCTCTGGAAAAACTCAATAAACGTTTAAACGCTAGTCATTATCAAATTGAATGCGAAAACAGCTATGAAATGGTAGATGTCCGCAAGTTAATTGATGATGTCATATTTCAACCCGCGACAGCAGATAGGGAAATCAACACCCAAGTTGCACAGTTGCAAAGCGAACTGGAGCGAAAGCGAGATGAATCATTGACACATCGGTTACGATATGGCGAACAAGAAGAAAAACCCATCATGAATAGTCAATCTGCAATGAAATTCGAGAAGGAAATTTTCATCTCTTATGCTTGGGGTGGAGAAAGTAAGGAATTTGCTGATCAACTAGAGGACAATTTAAAGGCTAAAGGAATCAAAATCATCCGCGATCAAACTGATTTGGGCTATAAAGGACTAATTAAAGCCTTCATGGAACGGATTGGACGCGGTAATTGTGTGATCGCAGTTATTAGCGACAAGTATTTAAAATCTCCCAATTGTATGTTTGAGCTAGTGCAAATTGCTAAAAATGGAGATTTTTATAATCGGATTTTCCCGATTGTGTTAGCGGATGCCCAAATTTATAAACCTGTTGCCAGACTTAAATATATTAAGCATTGGGAAGACGAAATTAAAGAGTTAGATGAAGCTATGAAAGGGGTTTCCGCAGCTAACTTGCAGGGATTTCGAGAAGATATTGACCAATACACCGAGATTCGCAACACGATCGCAGAACTGACTAACCTGCTAAAAGATATGAACACGCTTACCCCTGATATTCACAGCAAATCAGACTTTGAGTCATTGCTGAATGCGATCGCACAGCGTTTAGATGAGTAAAAATAACCTATCGGTTGGGTTTAAAGATTGAGCAATGTCTCCGACTGGCTAGACCTACGCCCTTTTAACTCGATAATTTTTGTTCTGAGATGCAAGCTTTAAGTTCAGAAGCAGAATGATGAGGGTTAAAGGTGCAACTTTGAGGGTTAAAGGCGCAACTTCGAGGATAAAAGGTGCAACTTCGAGGATAAAAGGCTCAACTTCGAGGATAAAAGGCTCAACTTCGAGGATAAAAGGCGCAACTTCAAGGGTTAAAGGTCAAGCGATCGCTCTTTTAACTCGACAACTCATGTTCAAAGGTGCAAGCTTCGAGTTCAGAGGTGGAATGATGAAGCTTTGAGGTGAAGCGATCGGATCTACGACTTAGAAGACAGTTCAAACGCCATCTGCGAACGATAAAAGCAGACATCAAATTCCAAGAAAAAATTCATGCGTCCTAAAAGTAACGGCACATTATCCGTGAGACTCCAAGCAAACACCAATCGCACTGGTTCAAAACTGGCTATTTGAGCAGATACAACTAACCCTTTTGCCTCAACTGGTGCTAGGTTTCCAGCCAGTTGCACTGAGGTTGTTAGTTCTTCCCAAACTACCCCTAACTGAATACCTATACTGTAAGGTAAAACATTAATACTAGCTCCAGTATCCAATAAACCTGAAACGTTAACGACAGAATTTTTGTAGCTTAACGTCATAGGTAATATTGGGACTGCATCGATATCCCCGAACACATCACGACTTTCAACGAAGGGAAATCTTTGTGAATTAAGCATCGTTTACCTGTCTGTCTTCTTCTAACAGCGCGGCTAGTTTATTAGCAGCTTCATGAGAATTATAGGGAGACCACACATGATAAGTGACTCCTGGCTGTAACGACAATGCTTCTTCTTCAGTCGCCAGTTCTTGAACTAAAAACTGCATGACCTTGAGTTTATCTGCACGAGATAGGTTGTGCAAGGTTGGAAACAAATCTGCTACGCTCATATCAAGTTGAAGATAACGACTAAATACTTTTTATATTTTTACAACTACTATAAGGTGGTTAGAAAGTTTGTGGCGTTGGCGTAAAAAAGATTTTACTACGCAAAACCTGTCCCTCTCCGCATCGGAGAAGGACAGACTTTAATAAAAGTTCAAGACAGGGAGAGGTTGATAACTAATTACTTGATTTGCGGATGAGCATCTTGTCCATCACAACAAACTAAGGTTAGGTGTAGCTGTAGTTTTAGCCTGGTAAGCCTTTTTGACACCAACCCAGTTACTAGCGATGGGCATTCGCCAACCAGTTCCAAAGGCGCGATCGGTGATTTTTAATCCCGGCGGTGCTTGTCGCCGTTTAAATTCAGCCCGCGCCACCATTTGAATTACTCTGTCTACAATCACCGCATCGTGACCGGCTGCAACAATCTGTACTGCTGATTGGTGGTTGTGAACCAGGCGTTGTAAAATATCGTCCAAAATTTCGTAAGGCGGTAGAGAGTCTTGATCCACTTGGCCTGGTTTGAGTTCAGCGCTGGGTGCTTTAGTCAAGACGTTTTGCGGGATGATTTCATTATTGCGATTTAACCAATGACAAAGTGAATACACACGAGTTTTAGGAACATCTGCAATTACCGCTAACCCGCCATTCATATCGCCGTAAAGAGTACAGTAACCCACAGCCATTTCTGACTTGTTACCGGTAGATAAAAGCAGATAGCCAAATTTATTAGCGATCGCCATTAATAAATTACCGCGAATCCGCGATTGGATATTCTCTTCAGCCAATCCAAACTCAGTACCCGCAAACAAATCACCCAAAGTTTGATCGAAGCCTTGCATTAACTCGCCAATTGGTAAAAGATTAGTCTTAATCCCCAAATTTTCGGCTAATGCCAAAGCATCACTGATGGAATGCTCCGAACTGTAAGGGGAAGGCATGAGAACACCGAGGACATTTTCTTTACCAAGTGCGGTAGTTGCGATCGCAGCTACTATTGCCGAGTCAATTCCGCCACTTAAACCCAAGACTACTTTAGAAAAGCGACACTTCCGAGCATAATCTCGCACTCCTAAAACCAAAGCTTGCCAAATTTCTTCATCTTCTGATTCATAGACAGGTGCTACAGAACCCAATAGTAAATCGCTTTGTACCTCATCAAATTCAATTACCATTAAATCGGTATCAAAGCCACGGGCGCGAGACATAATTTCACCTTGACGATTCAAGGCAAAACTACACCCATCAAAAATTAGATCGTCATTTCCACCAACCTGGTTAGCATAAATAATCGGTTGTTGAAAACGCACTGCACTATGACTGAGCATTGTTTCTCGAAACTGTTGCTTGCCGACAGTGTAGGGTGAAGCAGACAAATTGACAATCAAATCTACACCCAAAATTGCTAAGTCAGCAATTGGATTTACTGCATAACTCCGTTTGCCCCAAAATTCCTCATCGTTCCATAAATCTTCGCAAATAGTTACGCCAATATCGATATTATCTAATGTGAAATAATTAGCTTGTAAACCTGGTTCAAAATAGCGACGTTCATCAAATACATCATAAGTAGGCAAAAGTCGCTTGTGAAAAACTTGCTGTACTTTGCCATTCTCTAACAAAGCCATGCTGTTAAATAAGGTTTTACCGCCACTAATATATGCATTGGGGTTCGGTTCAACAGTTCCTACCAACACAGCTAAATTTGGTGGTAAATCTTGAGCCAAGTTTTGTAAAGTAATGCCCATCGCTTCCACAAAACTAGGATTTAGTAATAAATCTCGTGGTGGATAGCCACATAAAGAAAGTTCTGGTGTCAACAACAAACGCGCACCGCTAGATGCTGCGCGTTGTGCCGCCTCTAGGATTTTTTGGGCATTTAAAAGCAAATCACCAATAGTAGGATTAATTTGAGCGATCGCAATTTTCATATTATTTGTCATTAGTCACTTGTACTGAGCGAAGCCGTTGGCGTAGCCTCTCGTTAGAGAAGTATTGGTCATTTGTCATTTGTCAAGAGTCACTTATGACTTATGACTTTGTAATACGGTTCGGTTAATTTTGAAGATCCCCCCAACCCCCCTTAAAAAGCAGGGCTGATTCATTCCCTAAAGAGCTTTAAAAATCAAGGGTTCTAGCGATTAAAAATTAGTTATTTTGTTACTAGCGTGTCGATTAAATCAACTATTTGACTGATATTTCAGTGCTTAAATGTTCATCTCTTTGTCACGCTTACTTAGAATTTTCTCGCTAACCATCTTGACAAATCCTGTTTGAAATGGAATGAATCAGCCCTGCCCTTAAAAAGAGGGCCTTATAACCCTCTTCCACCCCCTTTTTAAGGGGGTCGCCGCAGGCGGGGGGATCTTAACCGAAAGGTATTGCAGGAATTTGGACTCTGTAAAGTGATTGGTTAAATAAACACCAAGGGTTTATCTTTTAAGGGAGCAAAAGCTTCCGCGTCAAACTTATACAAACTAGCCGGACGACCAGCACCCCGTGATACCTTAATTCCGGTATCGCATAAAAAACCTAACTTGAGTAGACGCGCCCGAAAATTAGAATAATCGGAAAAGTTATCACCTAAAACTGTGGCGTATAACTGATATAAATCATTCAAGGTGAACATTTCTGGTAAGACTTCAAAGGCCACCGGGCTATACTCTAATTTATTTCGCAATCGCCTGTGTCCATAAGCCAGAATTTCATTATGGTCAAAAGCTAATTGCGGCACTTGTTTTACTGGATACCAAGCTATGCCAGTCATGCGATCGGCAATTAATTCGGCTTCTTCAAATCGCACTAGGGCAAAGTAACTAACTGATAGATAACGCACACCATAACTATCAGTTGCTTCCCGTGGATCGCGATTCGGCCCGCCAAAAGTATACAGTTGTTCTAAATAGAGATTGTTGACCTTAATTTTCTCTGCCATAATGCGATAGGCGGCATCCTCTAAAGACTCTCCGGGACGTACCAAAGTACCAGGAAGACTCCAATGATTTAAAAATGGTTCTTGCTGTCGCATTACGAGTAGAACTAACAGCCGATTTTGTACAGTATCTACAGAAAAAATTACATTATCAACACCAACCTTGAAATCGGCCAAAGGTTGTTGGTTTAACGGAGTTGGTATCTTTTTTTGTGAACGTCCTGGCATTCGTACAAATGCTCTCGATTAATATAGGCAACTACAGGGGCTGTGAGGGCTTGAGAATCTCCATGTTCGCGGTACGCTGTTGAGGAAACATCTAGACCGGTCAGACTAGCGATCGCAATTTTCCCTCCCAGCTTTTGCACTACCTCTGAACTAGACTCATCTATTACATATCCGGGTCGCGGTACAATAAGCAGTTGCACTTGCTGTAACAAATCTTCAATGCGATACCAACGTGGTAGCTGACTCAGTAAATCTGAACCAATAATCAACGTCAATTCAGCGTCTTCACCCCAGACAACCTTCGCTTTTTCAACTGTTTCCAGTGTTCTGAAGCTACTTAATTCTTGTTCCAAAGCAATATTGTGCCTTGGCGCGTCTATATCCGCAATCAATAGTCGCAACATTGCCGCCCGATGTTCTAAGGGTGTTTGATGAGACTTAAACGGATTATCCGCCGCCCAAACCGCTACCCAATCATAACGCTCAGACAACCAACTCAGAATTTTTTGATGTCCCGCAGTTGGTGGATCGGCACTAGTACCAAACAAAGCAACTCTCATAATAATTCGTAATACTTCGGCTACGCTCAGTACAAGTTCGTAATTAAGACAGACTGAAAGAGTACTTCTTACCTCTGTGTTGCGCCAGGTGCTTCAAGTCGGGGAACCCGCCCAACGCACTGGCTTCTCTGTGCCTCTGCGGTAGCCTACGGCAAGCCGCTGGTGCGTCTACGTTTCTTAGTCTCTTCAGTCAACACCCGTAACCCCTCAGAAATTTCCACTTCTACAGCCACCGGATGATCCAAAAGCCGTGTTTGTTGTGGCAAACTGGCAACTGATGCGGCGGTACGTTGACGAATTGTTGCCAAAGACTCTAACGGTTGCACCCGTTGACCCTCCTGCACTACCAATTGCAACAAAGGTTCTTCGTCCAAAGGAATTTCACCTAAGAGTCCCAACCTGTCTGCTTTTACCTTACCTCCCGAAAACGAACGAAAAATCTGCTTGCGCCCTGGATAAGTAACTTTACCACTTGACTGCTTCATCACTGGGATACCATCGATGTCTACAAGTTTATAGACTCCATTTACAGGCAAACCTGTAACTAATCTGGTTCCCAATCCGTAACCATCGATTTCGGCCCCAGCAGCTTTTAATCTGGCAATTTCCCACTCATCCAAGTCGCCACTGGCAAAAATTGGCACACCGGGAAGGAGCGATCGCACCTGCTTTGATAAGGTAACTAAATCTCCTGAGTCTAATCTCACTCCTGTCAATTGCATTTCCCCGGAATTTACTTTTTCGGACAAGCGCTGGGCAGCAGCAACGGTATCGTAAGTATCAATCAGCAATGGCGCACCCGGAAAATATCGATGAAATGCACTAAAAGCTTGTTCTTCAGTGCCTTCTATTGCTGACAATGCCATCACCAGGGCGTGCGCCATCGTACCACTTGGCTGTTGTCCCAGTTGTAGCGCTGCTAACACATTAGAGGTGGAATCTAACCCACCCGCCAAGGCTGCCCGTGCCGCCCACAAAGACCCTTGGGGACTAAATGCCCGTCTTGTGCCAAATTCTAAAAGTGTTGCTGATTCCCCCGCCACATCCCGCAACCGTGCTGCTTTTGTGGCAATCAAAGTCTGGTAATTAATCGTATTTAAAAGGTAAGTTTCTACTAATTGCGCTTGCCAAAGGGGTGCTTCCACCCGCAACAGTGGTTGATTGGCAAATACAGCCGTCCCTTCTGGTACTGCCCAAACATCACCAGTAAATTTCCCCTCAGCTAAAAGTGACCAAAAGCGATCGCTAGCATGAGCAAAAATTCCCGTTGCCTTTAATGCCGCAATTTGCGCGGAACTAAAGCGGATTTTGGCTAAATATTCCAATGCCTGCGTCAGCCCCATTGCAATTAAATAACCAAAACCCTCTGGCAATCGTCTGACAGACAATTCAAAGCTTGCCCGTCGTTGTTCTATACCTTCGCCTGTGTAACAAGCTGCCATCGTCAATTGGTAAAGATCGGTCAGCAAGCTGTAGTCATCAGCCGAGAAGTTTAGTTCCTGGTTCTGCTGGCTTTGCTGTTTATATACATAGTCCAAATCTGGCAAAGTTGTCATGCAAGAGATTCCTTACAAGCTGCTTCTTTTATTTATGGTAATATTTACCATAAATAATGTCAACTACCGTTCAGGATATTTCATGAGATTGCTGTGTAACAGTAGATTTATATGTAAATTTATACTAGCTTTATAAAATACTTAATATTTTTTAATAGTAAAAGCTAGCAATAATGTTAATGTTACAATCGGCTAACGAAAGAAAATAATATCCTCTCAAGGCAAGTTTGTTTGCCAGCCTATTTTCCAGACAGGATTTGGAAAAATAGATAAGTTTCAATTAGAATCAAAGAGAAACGTTTAACTTTTTGACTAACTAAAGTATTGCGAAGTTATCTGAATAAACATTGCATATATTCTCAATATATTGAGAAGTAGAGCCAGCGAAGAATATTGGTATTAGAGTATAGGTAGCACAATTAAAGCGACTCAAAAATAAGGAGTCCAATATTATGGGTATTTCCAAAATCCTTGGTAATATAACTCGGTATATTTCTGAAGCTGCAATGCGGATCTTTGGCCCTAATGATGATGCTTATCCTACTATTGGGGTACAACCTTTTACAGGTGAGCCTTATGATAAAAAACATACAGATGATACCTAGTAAGTACTGATATAGCATTGATAAAGAATACAGGAGTCAAAATTCATAATTCAGCTTGGGCAGTGAGTTGGAGATTGAGATCAACCATATAATTGAAAACCACTCGATTGTGGATTTAGCTCCGTACTTAAACCCTTTTATTCAAAAGTAGTGGCGTATTGCAATACGCCACTATACTAATTCATTCTGCATTCTGGCTCCTGACGAATAGACATTTTGCAAAAATCATAAAATATCTGCATTTTTTTAAGCCGCTCAAAGTGGCAGTTCGGTCGCTAGCATTTGCTCCTGTAATTCACGCGCACGCGCCCGATCAAGTTGTCCGCGAAACAGTGATTTAATTTCAGCAGGTGGAGTACAATCAAAACATGGATACTCCAATCATTGTGGCTCTCTTCGGACTCGCCGGTTCGGTTATCGCAGTCGCCGGTTCAATCGCAGTCGCCCTTCTAAACCACCACTTGCAGACCAGAGTCAAAGGGCAAGAAGACAAGATTGCAAAGCTCTATGCGCTCTCTATGTCTGAGGATGCGTTTTATCAACTGAAGAAACTCGCCACTGGTGCATTTGGAGCTTTTTGGATCGATCCAGAGTTGAGGGTCGGTTTATCGCTGGAACTAAACTATTTCAAAATCCTCGGTTACATCAAATTCGATCAAAATCCAAGAGTCGTAGATATACGGGATCTTCCTAAAGGCGATCATCCCAATGACGATCTTTCTAATTACATAAGCGTTACACCACAAGGTCGCGCATTCATTGTCCTCCGAGAGCAAGCTGTTAGGAACCCCTCATTTTAAGAGCCTGCAATTATAAATGCTTCAACCTGCAATCAAGACAATTTTCAGCCAGGATTATTTGCAAATAGACTCAACGCTTTACCAAGAATGAGTTGTAAGGATTGACAGGGGGTTATCAAAAAACTTATCTTTGAATTTGATAAATTAACTTTGAATTCTTTACCAAATTTTTTGACTGGAAAACAGACAGTTTAGGGTTCGGAAAGTCTGATCAATGAGACAGTCAAGAAAACGTTCGTTTTTTTTACTTTATAGTTGCAGATAATCCTGGCTCAAACCGATGATTGCAGGTTGGTTGCATTTAATCCTGGTTGAAGCGCAATAATAGTTGCAGTTAATCCTAGTTTAGAAATGCCTTGATTACATGACATTTAAAAAAGTGAGTAATATCAAAGCGTGAGGTTTTTCTCACGCCTTTTTATTTAAACTTTTTTCCCACGGGCTGCTAGGAGTTCCAGAATCACCCCATTTGTCCAGCCGAAGCCAACTTCGTTAGAACTATATCCAAAGGAGATTTCGTCAGAAACGTTGGCAGAACAGCGTTCAACATCATATTTCTCAACTAGGGTGTTGTGACGCTCGAATTCTTTAATTACCATCGCTAGAAATTTATTGGCAATGCGATCGCCTTCTGTGTGAAACCCATAACGGTGAAGTCCCTGGACAGCAATGAACGTCAATGGTGCCCAACCGAAGGGAGCATCCCACTGGTTTCCGGTGATATGAGTACTGGTAAGAATTCCGCCTGGGGCTTCAAACAAAGAGAGATTTTCCACGACGCGCTGGGCTTGGGCTTGAGAAGAAATTCCCAGCCACAGGGGATAGAATGTGGTAGCAAATTCGTAGCAGCGCCGTTTTCCACTCTGGAAGTGATAGTCGAAATAGAGTCCTCGTTCTTCATTCCAGAGAAATTGATCGATCCGATCGCGGCGGATATCTGCGCGATCGCGCCATTGTTTTTCTAGTTGTTCGTTCCCCAAAACAGCGTTAATTTGCGCCAAGTCTTGTTCTACCTGATACAGCAAACTGTTGAGGCACACAGGAGCGTAGTGGAGGATATCAGCACTGAAGGGGCCAAATCGGTTGGTGATATCAAAACCGGACTCGCGCATGGTGCGATCGCCCTTGTAAAATAGGTGGGTCAGTTTGTCATTTTCCCGATCGTAGTAAAGATTAACGTCGTAATCTTCAACGTCAAAGGTTTGGTAATATTCCTTGACGCGATCATAGTGGCTTTTTCCCTCATCATCTCGCTCGGAGAACACGACTTCTGGCGCGGGGCCTTCGCCAAAGGCATAAAATCTGGATAAGCCGGTTCCAGAATTCAGATGGGGCGGTACTACCCAGTAATAGTAAAATTGTTCTAGCAGTGGTACGGTTGTCCTCAACCACTCTTCATCCTGAGTGTGTTGAAATAGCGCCAAAACCATCATGCTGAGGACGGGGGGTTGCGATCGCGACAGCATATAAGTTCGGTTGGCATTGAGGATAGTGCCGTAATGCTTCACCTGGTACAATAATTGATCTACCTGACTTTGCGCTAGATCCCATTCCTCATCATGCAAAAGTCCCAGTAATATAAAGTAGCTGTCCCAGCCATACATTTCGTTAAATCGACCACCTGGTACGACATAAGGGCCTGGTAGGTATAGTAAGCCATGCTCTTTAATCGCTTCCACTTCTGACGGCAAAGTGCGAATTTGTAGCTGTTGCATATCTTTGGGATATAGCGATCGCTCTAACACACGCTGAATGTTGGGATAATCTTCTAAGGGGGAAATGTAGACAATCCAGGGAGTGTCGGTTTTGTGGTCTAGTTTGGTATCTTTGGCAGATTGTAATAGGTGTTCGTGCGATCGCGTTAAGGTTTTCCACGTTTTTTTGATATGGAAGCGCACTTTGTTTATCTGCGTGGTACTAAGTTGTGGGGGAGTGGTCATAATTTAATTTGGCGGGGTGTTGAGGAGTTTTGGAGGAATTTTTTTAACGCAGAGGGACGCGGAGTTTTTACGGTATCTGGAAAACGTCTCTCCTAGAAGGCTACCGTGTACACACAAGCCTGAAATAGCTGATTAACCAAGGTTTTACCCCACCCTAACCCTCCCCTTATAAAGGGGAGGGAACTAGATATCCGGCTTCCCCCTTTATAAGGGGGGATTGAGGGGGGTAATAGGTACTTGTGTGTACACCGTAGCCTAGAAGGAGAAAGACTTTAAATTTTCCCCCTTCCCGCGACGAGTTGGGGGTTAGGTTTTTCGTGGACTGCTGAATTGTCAGACGTAAAACAGATTCACTCAGCACTACTAACTAACAAAGCAACTGGAAAATGGGCAAGGGCAGATCCGATAGATAGGGTTTCTGTAGCCTGTAAAGGTTGCTGAGTGAGAACGTTTGTCCAGGTGAGGGGAGTTCCAGGGGGTAATTGGAGGTGGGTATCTTGCCAAACTGATTCACCCAAGGGGTTGTCTCCAGGCTGGATGAGGCTGGTTAAAAAGCGAGGCGCGATCGCGATCGCTGTTTGATTCCCTTCTCGTCGCGCAAAGGCGATGATGTGATTGGCGTAAGTTCCCTGAACTTCTAACGGCAGATAGTCGCCATCCTGGAATAATGAGACATAGTTTGTTCTGGCTTTGAGTAATTGAGCCGTTAAAAATAGTTTGATTCTGCCGTCCGTTTTATCGTTTAGCAACTCCTGAATTAGTCCGAGAATATCTGTTTTGGCTTGTTCGCGGATGTCGTTTAAGTAGGTACGTCGCTGTTCAAAATCTACGGGACGGCGATTGTCTGGATCAACTAGGCTGAGTTCCCAAAGTTCTGTTCCTTGGTATAAATCGGGTACGCCGGGTGCGGTAATCTTCAGCAGAGTTTGGGAAAGGGAATTGAAGATACCATATTCTGCAATTCGCTGCTGAAAAGGACGAAAGGCTTCTAGAAATTCTTTGGAGATGGAAGAATCTAGTACCTTTTCAATGAAGGAAGTACAGGCTTCTTCATACTCGCTATCAGGTCGCAGCCATGCTGTATGCACTTTCGCTTCTCGAATTGCCTTAATTATATAATCTTTCACGCGTTCCACGAAGGATGCGTGTTCCTGTTCCGCAAAGGGAAATGCCCCTACAAGGGTTTGATAGAGAAAATACTCATCGTTGCGATCGGGCATAGCAAACCCGTGGCGATGACTGCGACTTCCTCGATTAATCGCACTCCAGGTATTTACCTGCTGATCCCATTCATCAGGGATTTCTGATAATACATTCAATCTAGCTCTCACATCTTCGCCGCGTTTGGTGTCGTGGGTAGCTGTGGTGTTCATTGTGTGAGGCCAGGTTGCTTGGTGCTGTTTATTAAAGGCATGAAATTTGGCTAAATCGATCCCAAAATGACCGGGATTTCCCCCGACTTCATTCAGCGACAGCAAGCGATTGTAAACATATAATGTGGTGTCTTCTACACCTTTGGCCATTAGCGGGCCGCTATATTGCTGCATCCGCAAGACAAAATATATCCACTGTTCGCGTTCTGTTTGAGTCAGAGAATTATCAAATTCTAGCACCATTAACTTTTCAATAAAGGTCAGTTCGTGCTGCAACAAGGGCGTTTGTTCTTTGGCTTGGCGAATGACTTCTTGAATGGTAGCGCGATCGCTATCCCCAATTCCATCTGGTGTAATATATGTACGGTAAATCGGGAACAGAGTTAAAACTTCTGCGATCGCTCTTTTCAAGCCATTGAGTGTAAAGTCATTGCCATAGCGGTATTTGCTGGAAATGTTCTTTAACAAAAGAGCCAAATTGTCAATATCACCCGCTAAATTCTTTTCTAGTATCAGGTGCTTTTTATCCTTCACTACCGATGAATAATCTACTCTGGAACCAATAAAGTTTTGATAAATTTTATCGAAGGATGATTCATTTTCAGTTTGACAAAATACACCATTTACATAATTAAGAAAGTCATATCCCGATGTACCTTCAATTTCCCAGTTTTCCGGCAGGTCTTCTGTGAGTTCTAAAATCTTCTCGACCGTAATATAAACATCTCCCGTCTTTTCTCGGAGCCTTTGTAGATACTGGATTGGGTTATACAGTCCATCAATATGATCAATGCGTAAGCCTGTAAATTTGCCCTCCTCAACCAGCTTTTGAATGAGGCTATGGGTATTATTAAAAACCCGCACTTCTTCAACTTTAACAGAAATAAGTTCGTTGACGGTAAAGAAGCGGCGGTAGTTCATTTCTTCCGCCCCAACTTTCCAGAAAGCGAGACGGTAAAATTGATCGTTGAGTAATTCATCTAACAAGTTAAAGCTCTCTGAATTACCTGGTTCTCCGTTGAAAGTTTGGATATTTTCGTCAATGAACTCGCGGATAGCATCATTTGTGGTGTAAAGTTCCCAAACTAATCCTTTAATAAATGCAATTTGGTCTTGTCGCTGTTTTCCCGCAACTTCTGAGGGCACACTTTTGAGAATATACAAAATACCTAATAGTTTAATAAAATCAGGGTGATTGCGTCCGAGTGTGCGTGTGAGTTTTCCCAGATTATGGGTAATAAATTTTGTGTAAGACTCTAATCGTAACGGCAGTTTTAAGCTGTAATAGTTTACAGTTAAACCGTTTTGTTCATATTGTAGTTGAATGTGTCCGTTTTCTAGGGATGCACCATAGAAATCTCCCAGCAAAGGAGCAAGAATTCGCTCTTGGCGATCGCCAAAGGGAGCATTCCAAGAAAGGTCAAAGTAGTCTGTATAGCTGGAATCTGGGCCGTGTTCCAGTATGTCCATCAAATAATCGTTTTCGCTGCTATAGGCCATGTGGTTGGGCACTATATCTTGTAACCAGCCCATACCAAGGGACTGGACTTCGCCAACTAATTCATCAAAGGATTCATTAGTTCCCAGTTCTGGGTTAAGTTGAGTGGCATCTACTATATCGTAACCGTGGGTACTCCCAGATCGTGCCTTGAAAATGGGGGAGGCATATAAATCAGAAATACCCAAATCTGCTAGATAAGCTGCGATCGCTTTAGCATTGTCAAAGCCAAACTGGGGTGTAAACTGAATTCGATAAGTTGCGGTAGGAATTCGCATGAGTTTGTTGTGATAAGAGATGGGGGGATATGGTTCGTTTAACGTGTTTGTCTTTCGGAGATCCCCCCAACCCCCCTTTTTAAGGGGGGTTTCTTCTGACTTTTACCCCCTTTTTAAGGGGGTCGCCGCAGGCGGGGGGATCTTATCTGAAATCTATTGACAGGTAGGAGAATTTGAACCTTTTAGCTCGGACGTTGAACCTTTTAGCTCGGACGTTGAACCTTTTAGCTTGAACGTTGAGCCTTTTAGCTCGGACGTTGAGCCTTTTTGCTTGGACGTTGAACCTTTTAGCTCGGACGTTGAACCTTTTTGCTTGAACGTTGAACCTTTTTGCTAGAAACTTGAGGTTATAAGGCTGAAACTTGAAGTTCTAACTCTCCCTTTCATCCTTTTTCATACAGTACTAAACTCGTAGGTTGCAATTTCACTTCTTTTCCCGCAGACAGATGTTCATCTGATTCAGAACCAGGCCCAGACCATGAGGTATCAGCAGAGTCCAACAATTTATTAGCATTATGCTGAATTGGTAGAGTCGCTGTGACTGGAGACGAATTAAAATTCATCACAAATATTAGTTCACTTGATTCACACCAACGACGCACGATAACTAACTGCTTGTCTTCATCGCTAGTCGCTTCAATGAAATTGCGGTCTTGATTTAAAAGTGCTGGATGCGTCTTGCGTAAATTAATTAATTGACGATACCAATCCCACAGAACTTTGTGCTTACCTTCATGACGCAATTGCCAATTGAGTTTAGACTTTAGGAAAGTTTCTGCTGATTCGGGATCTGGGGGATCGTCTGCATAGTGAAATGCTTCAAATTCTTCTTTGCGTCCGGCTCGAACTGCTTGAATTAAATCTGGGTCGGAGTGACTGACAAAATAAATAAAGGGTGCAGTTTCTCCATATTCCTCACCCATAAATAACAGGGGTAAATTAGGCGACAGCAGCACAGCGCCAGCAGCTAACTTCAATCCTTCAAAAGAGATCCTCTGAGTGAGGCGTTCTCCTTTCATTTGATTGCCGATTTGATCGTGATTCTGAATGCAGATTGCAAACTGTGATAAATTGCGATCGCGGCAAGATATGCCATGAAATCGCTTGCGGTGTGGTGCGTACTTCCAATCGTAGACAAAAGTATCTTCATAAGCTTTTGCCAACTGAGCTGTTTGCCCAAAATCTTGATAATATCCTTGGCGATCGCCTGTCAAGAGTGCGTGCAGTGAATGGTGAAAATCATCACTCCATTGGGCATCAAGACCATATCCACCCAATTCTGCTGGACGAATGATTTGCGGATTATTCAAGTCACTTTCGGCAATTAAATGGCGTTTCCATTTTTGCCCTTGTTGTGAAAAATGATGAACTGCTTCCGCCAGTTCCCAAAGAAAATGCTTCGCCCCCAAGTCATAAATTGCTTGAATAGCATCAAGCCGCAATGCGTCAATGTGGAACTCGCGCAACCAGTAAAGCGCATTTTCGATAAAATAATTTCGCACACCCTGACTATGGGCATCATCGAAATTCAGCGCTTCACCCCAAGGTGTTTTATAGGTTTTAGTAAAGTAGGGCGCGAACTGACTCATATAGTTGCCTTCTGGCCCAAAGTGGTTATACACCACATCCAACACCACAGCGATATTGTGTTGGTGGCAAGCATTTACCAGTTGCTTTAGTTCGGCTGGGCTACCATAAGAATTTTGGACTGCATAAGGGTAAACGCCATCATAGCCCCAGTTACGGTATGTCAGAGACGCTTCTATATGGGTGTCTCCCGGAAACTGAGAGATAGGCAT
This sequence comes from Nostoc sp. ATCC 53789, assembly GCF_009873495.1. Taxonomy (GTDB): domain Bacteria; phylum Cyanobacteriota; class Cyanobacteriia; order Cyanobacteriales; family Nostocaceae; genus Nostoc; species Nostoc muscorum_A. Next base: position 2,113,817 of record NZ_CP046703.1, read on the forward strand.
GATTTCAATCGCATTAATTCCCAGTTCCCTGAGTTCTGGTAAACGAGAAATAATCGCGGTGAAAGTTCCTTCAGGTGTGAAAGTCCCAACGTGGAGTTCGTAGAAAATCATCGACTCCACAGGGATACCAGTCCACCCTTCATCAGTCCACTCAAACTGATGATCGACAATTTGAGACGGGCCATGCACTCCTTCCGGTTGATACTGCGACGCAGGATCGGCAAAAGCGTCTTGGCCATTCAAGACATACCGATAGAGCGTGCCTGGATATACATCGTTTACTTTCGCGTGCCAGTATCCCTCAGACTGAGGCTTGAGGGGAATAACCTGCTCCTGTGGTGTCAAAGTTTTTACAGTGACGCTATCTAATAGCGGCGACCAAACTGTAAATTCACATTCTCCATTACCCAAGTAGTTAGCACCAATTCTCACGCAGTATCCCTCCCGTCAGTATGTTGTGCCGAATTGTCGTGCGATGGCGTACCCGCCCACCGGAGGCGATCGCAATGTCATTGATTGCACAATGTTTACAAACACGCCAGATAGCATAATGGTTCGTCTACCAGACTTTTTGCTAGCACCTGGAGGCGGATTTTTTACAGAATAAATTCTGTCTAATGACAAAGTTAGTTGCGAAGGAGGCAACGCAATACGGTTCGGTTAAGGTTTTTTGATGAAAACTTTAGATGGCAAAACCGCGATGAATTATCACAAAACCGAGATGAATCATCACAAAGACGCGATGAATCGCCGTCTCTACAATAATCAGCCTTTTGTAGAGACGGCGATTTATCGCGTCTTCTGCTTGCCAAGGTTTAAATTGGTTTACAGCTACCATCTACACAGTAAGACGATTCATAAGTATTAGAACGCTTACCAAATATGGTGTAGCGGTTATCGCGGATTTGTTCGTAAAAGCGATCGCCGGCCCATTTCATCCCCGGTAAGGCTCGATAAGCGTCTACAAATACACTTCCTACTGGCAATAATCGCCCAATTTCTTCAGCTGCGTTACTACCTTGCCAACGTCTCTGAGGTTCATTGCCATCAATTAAAATCATCCCCTGTTCACAATCTTGGGCTGTAATTCCCCACTGTAAAAGTGTCTGCTCATCTTGCATGGGAGCGTAGCGAAATAACTTTCCCTTGTCTAAAGTTTCTAGCGATCGCACTAAAGTAACGCAGAGATTACAATTTCCGTCGTAGATTACGTAGTAGTTCATAAAAATAATTATTTTAGCGTAGAAAACTGTAGCGATCGCTCTTGCCTCAGTAAGAGCCAAAACAAAATTTAAGTTGTTAAATAGGCATGATATCGTCAAGTTTAAGTTGTAAATTTTGCAATAGTTCAGAAGAAATAGTATCTCCTAAATGATATTGTTGCTGCTGGTAAACACCGTTAACTAACTGACAAACGGTAAAGGTGGGTTGTTTAGGATTGCCGATAAATTGCAAGCCACCCAAGCCACGAAAGTCAACAATCCAGTATTCTGGGATATTAAGAAAAGCGTATTCTTCAACTTTTCTGGCATAATCATCTTGCCAATTAGTGCTAACAACTTCAGCAACAAGTTTGATTGTGCTGCCGTTACAAATAATAGGTTCTTTTGACCATAGCGGTTCTTTACTAAGTTCAGCTTTATCTAAAACAATTACATCAGGACGCAGTGCTGTAGCTTCAGCCGCAGGTGGTTTAATCAGACAGGTTTTTGGGATTAGCCAGTTAAAATTAGAATTAAAAATTTCGACATAGATTCTACCAGCAATACTACCTGCAACAGCTTCATGTAGCCCTGTAGGTTCCATATCTCTTAGCTGTCCATCGATTAATTCGTAGCGTGTATTATCACCATATTGGGCTATAAATTCTTCAAAAGTCAGTAGTTTGGATGAAGTGTAGGTCATTATGTCTTATTTTGACTTGACTTAGGCTTATTGTAGCGGCTACTGTTGCAAAGTCCATCGCATTCACAAAGCGGACTAGTGCATTCATAATGCAAGCGATCGCATTCACAAGGCGGGCTAGCACATTCATAATGCAAGCGATCGCATTCACAAAGCAGACTAGTGCATTCACAATGCAAGCGATCGCATTTACAAGGCAGGCTAGTGCATTCACAATGCAAGCGATCGCTCTTGCTTCGCTAAAGTAAGTTAGCGCAAAAAACTCAAAGTATATTACGAAACGTAAAGAGCCTTAAAGCCCTTACTAATGACCAATGACAAAGGACAAATGACAACTTTGTTATGATGCCTTTGGAATGGTATTCGCATTGTTTTTTCGTTAAAGAGAAAATATTCATGAGATACAAACTCTTAGGCAAAAGCGGATTAAGAGTCTCTGAACTCTCCTTGGGAACCATGACCTTTGGTGAAGATTGGGGTTGGGGTGCATCTGTTGACGAAAGTCGTAAAATCTTTGATACATATACAGAAGCAGGAGGAAATTTTATTGACACCGCCAACGGTTATACCGATGGTAGCAGTGAAAAAATTGTCGGTGAGTTGATCGCAAAAGAACGAGAACGCTTTGTAGTTGCGACAAAATATTCCTTTCCCTTGCAGATGAATAACAAAAAGGGCGACCCTAACGCCAGTGGAAACCATCGCAAGAATTTAATTCAGTCTTTGGAAGGTAGCCTGAAACGGCTGAACACCGATTACATTGATTTATTTTGGTTACACGCTTGGGATTTTACAACACCTATTGAAGAAGTCTTGCGATCGCTTGATGATGTAGTCCGTCAAGGTAAAGTACTTTACATTGGCATTTCTGACGCACCCGCTTGGATCGTTTCTCAAGCAAATACCATTGCCCAGTTCCAAGGATGGACGCAGTTTGTCGCGCTGCAAATTGAGTATAGTTTAATTCAGCGAACACCAGAGCGTGATTTGCTACCGATGGCGAAAGCTTTTGATTTGGCGGTAACACCTTGGTCGCCCTTGGGTGGTGGTGTGCTAACAGGTAAGTATAATCAGCCTCCTCAAGCAGGCGATGAACAAGGACGATTAACAAATCCAGGCTTAGGAAGTATTTCAGAACGGAATTTAGCGATCGCTCAAGTTGTTAGTGAAGTTGCAGCAGAAATTGGCCACACACCCTCACAGGTAGCATTAGCTTGGTTACTAGCTCAAAGTGGTGTGATTATTCCTATAATTGGGGCACGTAAATTAACGCAGTTTCAAGATAACTTAGCTTCTTTAGATGTCAGCCTCTCGCCAGAACATTTGCAACGCTTAGATGAAATTAGCAAAATTGAACTGGGTTTTCCCCATGACTTTTTGCAGAATGATGTAATTCGTGATCGGCTTTTTGGTGGTACATTTAATACCATAGAAAACCATCACATCTAAATGTCATTTTTAACTTGACCAATCTAAAACTCCAAATGGTATAAAGCCTTAAACAGTAACACATTCAGGCATTAATACAATCCATCGTCAGAGAGTTTCGCACAACCAGCCAATATCTGTAAAGTTAGATTTAAAAGGCATTAACAACGTAGACCCATGAGCGACAACAGCATTACATCACGTCTGTACCCTACCCGCATTGACATTCCCGCCAAAGCGAGAGTTCAAATCGTGGTACTTCTCAACCAAACCTTAGCAGCTACTTCGGATTTAAAAACCCAAGCAAAGCAAGCGCATTGGAATGTTAAAGGAACTGACTTCTATCAGCTACATCTATTATTTGATGAACTTGCTGGGGAATTGGAAGGATACATCGATTTAGTAGCTGAACGCGTCACAGCTTTAGGCGGATACGCTTTCGGAACAGCCCGCGCCGCAGCTAGTAATTCAATTTTGCCAGAATATCCCTTAGATATTTTGGATGGTAAAGATCATGTGACAGCCTTAGCAGATCGCTTTGCACTCTACGCGAAACATATTAGAGAAGCGATCGCAAAAACTGATGAATTAGGTGATGCTGATACTGCCGATCTTTACACCGAAATTTCTCGTACCATTGACAAACGACTTTGGTTCTTAGAAGCTCATCTACAAATAGCAGAAATCAAAGAAGAGAATGGTAACGCTGGTACTACTAAAACTCAAAAGATTCCTGCTGCTGTAAAATAAGCACTTCTGAGAAAATTAGTCTTTCTTAAATCTAATAGTATCTTTTTGGTAAGTACGTCACTTTTAAGTGCGTACTTTTCATTTATATGTATATACCTTACTATTGAAATAGTTCAAAACGAAGTCAAGAAATTCACCAATATCTTCAACAAGTCATCCATCAAAATTAATACTTAAACTTGAAGAAGTTATTAGGTGATTGAAAAAGTATGCTAATTTCATTTTGATTTCAAATGCCAATTTTAGATTTTTCCTGCAATCTAAAATCGTTCACTGAGCGATCACGTAGCGTTCTGCAAGAAAGTCTAAAATCTAAAATCCAAAATTGAGTCGTTCCTAACTAAATACTCATTAACAAAGAGGTAAATTTATGTCTCAAAATACAATTACCCACTTAATTCACGATCGCAATGCCCGTGGTCACGCGAAAATGGGCTGGCTCGATAGCTATCACACATTTTCTTTTGGTAGTTTTTACGATCCCAACCGTATGGGATTTCGCTCTCTGCGCGTGATTAACGATGATCGCATCGCCCCCGGTGCTGGATTCCCTACTCACAGTCATCGTGATATGGAAATCCTCACTTATGTCTTAGAAGGTGCTGTAGAGCATAAAGACAGCTTGGGTACTGGTTCGGTAATTCGTCCCGGTGATGCCCAAATTATGAGTGCTGGAACTGGAATCAGCCACAGCGAATTTAATCCTTCACCAACTGAACCACTGCACTTACTGCAAATCTGGATTCTTCCCGATAGAGAAGGAATAACGCCAAGATATGAACAAAAAGCTTTTCCTCTCGAAGAAAAGCGCGGTAAACTCCGCTTAATTGCCTCTAAAGATGGGCGCGATGGTGCTGTGACAATTCACCAAGATGTTGAGCTATATACATCTGTTTTAGAAGCAGGTGATGTTGTCAATTATCAAGTCAAAAGCGATCGCTATGCCTGGTTACAAGTAGCTCAAGGTATAGTCGATTTAAATGGAGAAGAACTCAGAGCCGGCGATGGTGTACAAATCAATGGCGAAGAACAGCTAGAAGTTAGCACCAACATCGGCGGCGAAATCTTGCTTTTCGATTTGGGCTAATCTTAAATCTGTTTGCTGAAAAGCTAGCTTGTGGGGTGGGCATTGCAATGCTCACCCCAATACTTTTCGGATAAACCCAATAATCTCTCTTTTGGTCTGGGGAAAGGTTAAAGGGCGATGGGAAAAGGGAAATTCAAACCCTTTCCCTTTCCTCTTTTCCCCAAAACCCGAAAAGTATTAATGCTCACCCTACTATGCTTTGTGAGAGGAAAATTTATCGATTGAGGCGCGGATTTGCCATTGCATTGGGAATCCTTAATTAGGGATAGGTCAAAACTATTATGAAGGTTTTGAACTATCCCTTTTATAGTAAAAATGTACTATTATTTTTAGTGTTACAGCAATGCAATCTCTTCAGATGGTTAGTGTATCCGATTTGCAAGCATTATTAAAACTATATCCAAATCACGGTTATACTTTCTCATAAAACCACCAAAACAACTAGGCGGCAACGGCCAAAAAGTTCTTATTTTGGGAAAGATGTATCAGGCTTTAATAAGTTATTAGAGGTGGCTGTAATGCCGACGATTCATTTTGTAGATGGTGAAAAAGGCGGGGTAGGAAAATCTCTCTTTGCCAGGACAATGATTCAGTATTGTCTGGATAAGAGAATCCCATTTGTACCAGTGGAGACAGATAGATCAAATCCAGATGTGGCAGGAGTATATAAGGAAATATGTAAGTATGCCGTGTTTAGTGAGAACGAACGACAGGCAAATAAGGCAGATAGAATATTTGAGTGGGCCATAGAGAGGCCAGTAATTGTGAATTTAGCCGCACAATCGCATAGAGCAGTGCAGGGGTGGATTGAATCTAATCAATTACTTGAACTAGGAAGTTCGCAGGGAGTGATGTTTTGTAAATGGTTTGTATCGACAGGAGGGTACGACAGCATCAACCTGTTTACTCAGTCAGTGAATACTTACGGAGAAAAAATCCCTCATATTCTGGTGAGGAATTTGGGGCTGTGTGATGATTGGGAGCATCTAGAGTTAGACTCCAACTTTCAGAACACAGTAAATAAATATCAGATAAAAGTTATAGATTTTCCCAAGTTAGCATACAGAGAAAGAAACATAATTGACCAAAATCGCCTGACTTTTGCAGAGGCTAGAGAGTATAAAGAATTTGGAGTAATTGGAAAACAGAGAGTAGTGAATTTTCTCAAGCTTGCTTATGGTGCTTTTGAGAAAGTAGGTATCTGGTATGAAAAAGTTGAATAGCATTCGTTAGTCATTAGTCATTGGTCATTAGTCATTGGTACTAATGACCAATGACTTAGGACAAACCCCAGCAGGAGATTGGATGGGTATGCGATGGCGTATCCGCCCGCCGGAGGTGATCGCAAAACAAATTTGACTACAATTCTTAGAAAGAGTAGCAAAAATCTAATGTCCAAAAAGTCTGATTCGCAGTTCCAAAATCTCTTTACTTCAGCCAAATCAAGCAACTGGGACGAAAGATTAGGCCAAATAGCCTATCGCTTTAACCGAGAGTATCAACGTGAAACCTTTGAACTCCCAACCGAAGTCCAGGCGATGCCGATATTCCGTGAGTGGATTGGAGGTAGTTTTTCAGGGAGAATTGCTTCCCCTTTTTGGGAAATTGCTCAACCTCAAAAAAACCAGCACTGTTTAGATATTGGCTGTGGTATCAGCTTTTTAATCTATCCTTGGCGGGATTGGCAAGCATTTTTTCATGGGCAAGAAATTAGTAATGTGGCACGCGATACCCTTAACTCTCGTGGGCCGCAGTTGAATTCTAAGCTGTTCAAAGGTGTTGAGTTGGGAGCAGCCCATCAGTTAAACTATTCACCAGAGCAGTTTGATCTAGCGATCGCAACAGGATTTAGCTGCTATTTTCCACTCGAATACTGGAATGCAGTACTCGCAGAAGTTAAGCGAGTGTTAAAACCAGGTGGACATTTTGTGTTTGACATCCTTAACCCAGAACAGCTTTTAGCAGAAGATTGGGCAGTTTTAGAAACCTATTTGGGGGCTGAGGTATTTTTAGAGCCTGTAGCTGAGTGGGAAAAAACTATTAAGGCGGCTGGCGCTAAAATAGTCACGCAAAAACCAGGGGAATTATTCCAAATGTACAAAGTGCGGTTTTGAAAATAAGTAGTTACAGATATAGCACTGCTACGAAAAAGAATGTAGAGACGTAGCAGTGCTACGTCTCTACAAGGTTTCTGGATAACGCATATTTCATTTTTGGAGATGTCTACTTATCATCATTCAGGGATAAGTGGACTTAATGGATCTAAAGAAGTTGTAAAAACAAAATAGATTACCCCAGTTCCCAGAATCATCACAGCGAGACTGAAAAGCAACACCCATCTGTCTGTAGGTTCATAAGTATCTTCTTCGATATCACGACGGACAGCGAAATAGTGACTGGTTGAGAGCCACACCGTAATCAAACCCACCAACGAGAAGACTAAACCTAACTTCCAGCCGTTGCCAGGACGGGGCATCAAAGGCACTTGGAAGGCACGCAAACGCACAATTACAACCCCAAAACCTAAAAGAGCGATCCCTGTCCGCATCCAAGCCAGGTAGGTACGCTCATTTGCCAAGTGATCTCGGATTCGAGAAGGATTGAGTCGTCCTGGCTTTTTTTGATCTTTATCTTCTTCTGTGGATTTCAATTTTAATTGCATCAATAACACCCTTATCCCCAAAGCGGCTCTTCTCAAAAAAATGCGGAGGTAGTAGGAAATCTCTTTCCAGATGAATTGCACCCAGCGCAATAATTGCGCTACTGAAATATGCTTATTGTGATTGTACATATTTTTTCAAAATATATTTTAATGCAGATATAGAAATAAAACAAGCCTGACTGATTGAAGAAGTATTCAGAAGTCAGAATTCAGGAGTCAGAATCAAGACGATCGATGACTCACTAACGCTTCGTTATCAGTCGGGGATTCAGACTCACGACTGATTGAAGACCACCAAATTTACAATTTGGTGGGATTTTTAACCCAGTTATTCATCCACCAGTCATACAGAATACCCAACTGAATTCTGACTCCTGATTTTTGAATTCTATTTGATAATTCAGAATTCGTAATTGATGGTACAGAGCAGTTACAAGTAATAAGATGTCATAAAAAACAGCCAAGAATCAGAGAGATTTTTCACCAGTTTTAAGTCAGGTTTTTTCTCTAATTTTGGCTGTTACTCTGTTGAAGTTGAGAACAATGATTCAAAAATAGACTATGCAGTTAGATTTCAAGACTTCTTAATAGGTGCATTAGGAACCCGTGTATCTATGATAGCCTGCGATATATCTGGGATAAACCAGTTAGCTTTATTGCTGTTAAGAACTTTCACAGTCGGAACATTTAATTCAATCGCACCAGTATCTGGATTGCTCTTAATCACCAACTGAGTTCCATCAAGGATCTTCAGAGCCGCAGGCCCTGTCAATTCTTCACCTTGCCCATTCGGACTAGAAGTGAAGTTTGCTACCTTAATATCATTCGGTAGATAGATGCCATCACAATCCCAGTTATCTTTAGTGGACTGACCATTAGCTAGAAAATACAAACCATTGTCGTACATAGCATCTTCATTGTCATCATCATTTGGTCTTTTACCGTATACTGCTATGGTATTACCTGTTTGGTTTTCGCATTTACCCCAGTTAATTCCCGTCTCTAAAGCATATTTTTGCAGTGTTAATTCCTCGGTTCTCTTTTGAATTTCTTCTGCTGTCAGACCTTGAACTTGAGTTTGGGTATCTTTTGTTTGAGACAGTTCGTTAAGAGCTTTAGTGACTTCGATATAATCAGGGTTTTTGCTAAATTTTGGTCTATCAGCAAAAGAAGGTTGAGCGAAGGCTAGATTGGCGAAAATCATTAAGGCAATTAGCAGACATTTCCAGACTTTCATGTTTTGATTCCTGTTAATGGGGAAGATATTTTGTAGTTTTAAATTCATTTTCGTAAGAAAATTCATGATGCACATCTTTCTAGATACTTAACTTTTCTTGTTCTTCACTCGAAGATTGAGTATTGAAACCTAAGATTAATGAGAATATATAACTAGAAACTACAGATAAAAGAGTCCAGGTAACGTTTTCTGTGACAATAAACACGCCCAAACCAATTAAGATACAAGGTACAAAAGTGTTGCCATTTTCAGTTAAAAAATGTGCGATCGCAGGCAAGTAGGTCAACTTATAAGCGGTATAGCACCATACGCCCACTAGCGAAAAGAATACACTGAGTATAATCAGCAGACTATCTAATTCCGAATTGGCAAACAGAGGTACGTAGACGCTGATATTATCACTACCATTAGCAAAGGCGATCGCAGCGACGTTGCAAGTTTGGGGAGAGAAAAAGCTCCTAACTATAGAGGGACAAGATGGCTCGGTTTCTTCTGCACCTTCCTCTGGTGAATCCTCTTCGCGTTTTAGTAAACCACTCACACCAATGATTATTGGCATTAAACCAAGTAGTCTAATCCAGTCCTGCGGTATAATTAGTCCACCGAAAAACCCAGGAAGGCTAGCAACTATCAATGCAGCAAAGCCAAGATACTGACCAGCAAGGATGTGACGACTGCGGAACGTTTTATTTATTTGTGAAAAAAGCAACGTCAGAATCACAATATCATCGATGTTGGTGGCAGTGAATGCCGTGATCCCTGTGGTAATTGCAGTTACTAAACCGCTCATTTTTGAAAGTCCTTATTTTGATGCTTGGCAATTGGGCATTAATCATTGGCCATTTACAAACGACAAATGACTAATGGCAAATGACTAAGTAAAAAGCTTTGATTTATACTTTAGTGAAACTAAACGATAGAATCAAATGCTTTTGTTTGTCAAAATGATAAATGAAAGTGATTAAAATTTTGACACCAAGTTGTAGGGATACCATAAATGGCAGGAATGACCCTTGAGCAGCTAAAAATCTTTATGGCTGTGGCACAGCACTTACACTTTACTCGCGCAGCAGAAGAGCTTTATATTACACAACCTGCCGTCAGTGCAGCAATCCACAACTTAGAGCAAGAATATGGGGTGAAACTATTCCATCGGATTGGTCGCCATATCGAGATTGCTGAAGCGGGTAAATTACTGCAAGTGGAAGCGCAGAAAATTCTCGATCAAGTTTCCTTGACTGAAAGGGGATTGCGAGAATTGAACAATCTGCAACGGGGTGAATTGAAATTAGGATCAAGTCTGACAATTGGTAACTACTGGCTACCAAGCAAGATTAGTGAGTTTAAGAGCCGATATCCCGGTATTCAGATTAACTGTAGCCTTGCCAATACAGAAGAGATTTGTCTAGGAACGGCCACAGGACAGTTTGATTTAGGTTTGGTAGAAGGAGATGTGAAGCCAGCACTCCAGAATACTCTAGAGTATGAAATAGTGGGCAGCGATCGCTTACAAATAGTTGTAGGTCGAAAACACCCTTGGTTTGAGTGGGGAGAAATTGACTTAAGTCAATTGACTAAAACCCCTTGGGTGATGCGCGAACCAGGTTCTGGAACCCAGCAAAGGTTTGAGGAAGCCTTACAAAATTGGGAAATCAATCTCAGTGAACTGGATGTAATTTTAGTATTCAACAGTGGAGAGATGACAAAAGCAGCGATCGAAGATGGTGTCGGTGCGATCGGAATTTCTGAGTTGATGGTAAAAAAAGAAATACAACTGGGAACTCTACGAGCAATTCGAGTGATTGATAATAGAGACGGTAACGGTGCGATGCCGACTACGGGCTACACCTACGCAGAAATAGTTCGACCTTTCTTCAAACTCAAGCATCGTCAGCGTTTTCAAACTGCTCTTTCCAAAGTCTTTGAACAAATGTTGATCTCATCTATGTCAGATGGCTCACATCAACATATATCAACATCACTTATTTGAAATAACATCATTTCCACTGCTCATCTAGTAATATCAAATCCTTTTGTATCGGAATTATTCCTCTTTTCTTTCCCTCTGCGCTCTCAGCGTCTCTGCGGTTTTTAATTTACAAAACTGTCCCTCTCCGGCTCGGAGCTACGGTTACACATCTCTCTACAAAACCAAAATGTAGTAGATCCTCCTAAATCCTCCGATAAATTGGAGGACTCCTCTTTTTTAAGAGAGTTAGGAGGATCAAAAGCTTGTGGGACAAATCTTAAAGACTTCTAAACCTCATCTATGTTGAAATCAAGAGTTTTTTAAAAGATATAAAAGATATATTTATGTAGGTTGGGTGGAGTGAAACGCAACCCAACATTACCACCTTATCTATGTTGGGTTACGCGATCGCTGCATCCAACCTACAAAACTACGGTTCTCAAGGTAGAAGAGGTTTATGTCACCGTAGCCGACTCAGAGAGGGACAGACTTGAATGAAAGTTCAAAGCAGGGAGAGGTTTGTGGCACTCATACCTTCCGCATATTTCTACTGATAGGGTCAAAACCTCTAGAAAACCGAGTGCTTTCATCGTAGTAAGCGCCAGTCAGATTCGCTCCATATAACTTGGCATAGTTGAGTTTGGCTCCCCGCAGATTGGCTTCATTCAGTTTGACACCGCTCAAATTAGCTCTAGTCAAATTCGCTTTTGCTAAGTTAGCTCTACTCAAATCTGCTCCCCAGAGTTTAGCTTTAGCTAGGTTAGCTCCACTCAAGTCAGATCCCCATAGATTTATTCCAGGCAAATAGACTCCAATCAGCCTGTTTCTACTCAAGTTGACGGCTGGAAAATATCTTTCCCCTGCGGCAAAACGCCTTTTTAATTCCTCTATATTCACGATCGCCACCCAACAAGAATCAGATTTATATCTCTAATATATAAGGTGCTTCTATTGTAACTGCCATAATAGAGGTTGTTTATTTAATATCTGCAATTACTCCAATTTACTCAAATGCACATATCTAATATGGCAATCCGCTTTGATTTCTGCTCGCGCAGCGTGGCGTAGCCATAATTATTTGCGTAGGAGGTAAGAGGCAATAGGCAAGAAGCTTCTTTCAGTTGTACTGAATGTTTTCAGAAATTAAATATGATTCCTATAGAACAAGTTATAGTAATTTCTTTCTTTTAATATTCAGGCGTGCGATTATTATATTGCTGCAATTAATGGATTTATCGTAATAAATCCTTAGTCATAATTGTCAAACAATCAAGATAACATTTTATGAAATAAATATACCAATCATATTAAATACTTTCCAAATTATGATTACTGACTCCTGTTAGCATTAGCGGGTAATTTAGCCATCTTGTAGCTAATTTTCTGACGATGCAAACGATTCGTTAGGCTACAGTACGATTCAAATTGCGGAATCAAATATTTTTAGTCTGCTTTAACTGTAAAATAACCTCAACATGAGATTATATTTAATTATTTTCTTACAAAAAGAGTTATGGTCTTTAAAACAGCAACCGAACAGCTGATCGTCCTAAAAAATGTCAGCAAATCTTATCAGCAGCCCAACGGCCAACAGATTGTCATCCTGGAAAATATCAATCTTGAGTTACGTCCAGGGGAGATCGTTGCATTGCTAGGGCCTTCCGGTTCAGGCAAATCTACTTTAATGCGGATAGTTGCTGGGTTAATTCCCCCCAGTCAAGGTGAAGTCGTATATCATAACCGTCCCCTAGTTGGTTTAAATCCTGGGGTAGCAATTGTTTTTCAAAGTTTTGCCCTTTATCCTTGGTTAACTGTACTAGAGAATGTGGAACTAGGTTTAAAAGCAAAAGGAGAAGCGCCAGATTCTCGACTGCAAAAGGCGCTACGAATGATTGATATTATTGGTTTGGATGGGTTTGAAAATGCCTATCCCAAAGAACTTTCTGGGGGAATGCGTCAGCGAGTTGGATTTGCTAGGGCTTTGGCCGTAGAACCAGAACTGTTATGTATGGATGAGCCATTTTCGGCATTAGATGTGCTAACGGCAGAAAACTTGCGGTTTGAATTATTAGATTTATGGTTAGAACGTCGCATACCCACCCAAGCTATTCTCATTGTCACCCACGGGATTGAAGAAGCGGTAATTATGGCGGATCGAATTATTGTTCTTGGACGCAATCCGGGAAGAATTCGGGCTGACTTACCTGTGACTTTACCCCATTACCGCGATCGCAAACATCCAACTTTTCAAGCCCTGGTAGATCGAGTTTATACAATCATCACCAACCCCGAATTAGAAAAAATTGAGCTAACAACGACTACCTCTGTAGAACCTGCAACACCACCAGCAAAATATCAATCTTTACCATCTGTGCGAACTGGTTCTATTGCCGGTCTTTTGGAACTTTTAGAAGATCGTCAAGAAAAAGACTTATATCGACTGGCCCAAGAATTGCAATTAGAAGTAGATGATATTTTACCCATTGTAGAAGCTGCAAAATTAATGGATTTTGTAGAACTTGCAGAAGGCGATATTAGCTTGAAGCCAGTCGGACACGAATTTATCAATGGTGGTATTGATGAACGCAAACAAATCATGCGATCGCAACTCTTAGCTAATATTCGCTTGGTACAGCAAATTTACCGTCTTCTGGAAGCTAAAAATAATCAACGCATTCCAGAAGAACTGGTATTAGATATCCTAGAAAGTCACTTTAGCCCAGAAGAAGCCGAACGACAATTAAAAACCGTCGTAGATTGGGGTCGTTATGCCGAAATATACGGCTACGATGAGCCATCAGGACAAATATTTTTAGAGCAAGCTGCCGTAGTTAATTCGTAAGGGTGTGCAGATGTACGCCTTTACAGTATTTACTATGAATGGCTTTGTTCATTTTTAATTTTTAATTTTTAATTTTTAATTGTTTATGACCCGACCTCTTACTCCTGCTAATAAAACTCTAGGACGTAGCAATTGGACTTGGCAAGATGGATTGCTGATTCTGGTAATTTTATCTTTCATTGTGGCAATTATTAGAACTGCTTCTAAATTTACAGGTACTTTTGAACCTGAACTCACAATTTCTACAAACATCAATGCTTTGCCAGGATATACAGCCCAAACTTTGATTCGTATGGGACTGGCTTACTTTTTATCCCTAATTTTTACCCTCTTGTATGCTTATACTGCTTATCGCTCTCGAATGGCAGAACGGATTTTAATTCCGATGTTGGATATTCTGCAATCGATTCCAGTATTGTCTTTTTTACCAGGTGTGGTACTAGCTTTGATTTCCCTGTTTCCGGGTCAGAGAATTGGTGTAGAACTAGCAGCAATTTTGCTAATTTTTACTGGTATGACTTGGAATATGACTTTTAGTTTTTACCAATCTCTTCAAAGTATTCCGCGAGAATTATTAGAAGCATCAAGGGTTTATCGGCTTAATCCTTGGCAACGCTTTTGGACATTAGAGTTACCATCTGGTGTGATTGGTTTGGTATGGAATAGTGTAATGTCGGTGGCTGGAGGTTGGTTTTTTTTAATTGCCATTGAGTCATTTACTTTGGGGAATCAAGATTTTCGTTTACCAGGATTAGGCTCTTTTTTAGGCACAGCAGCCAACAAAGGAGACTTTAAAGCGATATTTTGGGGCTTGGGGTTACTGATTGCGATCATTGTGGCAACTGATTTTTTTGTGTGGCGGCCACTGATTGCTTGGGCAGAAAGATTTAAGTTAGAGATGATTGAAACTGAAAATGCACCCCAATCTTGGATATTGGATACTTTCAGGCGATCGCCTACTTTACGCGCAATTAGCGATCGCGTTTTTCAGCCATTACAAACAGCCTTAGACGACAGTTTAATTCGGTCGTTTCCCGTGCGTTCAGTACCTATAAATGCCAAAGGCAACCTCAACTTGCCGAGTTTTTTAAATTGGATATTTGTTAGTGGCTTCAGCTTAATTATCCTGTGGGGTACTTGGGAAGCCGTGCTACTATTACGGACTCTAGCTTGGGATGATTGGCAACAGGTAATAAAGGGCGCTATGTTAACGGCATTGCGAGTGATAATTGCTTTGATATTATCATTGTTGTGGACTGTACCCGTGGGAGTTGCAATTGGTCGCAATCGACGGTTGGCTCAAGTATTGCAACCATTGGTACAAATCGCCGCTTCTGTGCCAGCAACAGCCTTATTTCCAGTGCTACTGCTAGGTTTAACCCGCATCGCTGGCGGTTTGCAGATTGGTGCGATCGCTCTGATGATGCTAGGGACAATGTGGTATATCCTGTTTAATGTCATTGCTGGGGCACAGTCGATTCCCTCAGACCTGATCGAAGCAGCTTCGGTGTATAAACTCTCACGTTTGCAACGTTGGCGAACCTTAATTTTACCTGCAATTTTCCCCTACCTAATTACAGGAATTATTAGCGCCGTTGGTGGCGCTTGGAATGCCAGTATCGTCAGTGAGTATGTTACATTTCAAGGGCGAGTAATTAGTACTTCTGGATTAGGGGCAACAATTTCTCACGCCACAGCGACAGGCAATTTCTCACTATTATTAGCTTCGACAGTGATTATGTCTCTATTAGTGGTGTTGACCAATCGTTTAGTTTGGCGACCTCTTTACAATTTAGCTCAAGAGAAATATCAATTATTGGTTTAAAGGTTTGTAGTCAGGGCTTCAGCCCTAGAGTTAGGGTGGAACGGGAATCAAAGCCCCCCTTTTTAAGGCAATACGGTTCAGTTAAGGCTAAAGCTCTTTGTCAAAGTCAATTTTTTTAACGAACCGCCATCGCGCAGCGTCTCGTTAGAGAAGGACGCATAGACACGAAGTGGCTACTCTTCGAGAACGCCAAGGGCGAACCCGCAGGGTAGGACGCAAAGAGAAGAAAGAAATGCTTAACTGAACTGTATTGCTTTTTAAGGGGGATTTAGAGGGATCTAGAACTTTTGATACCGATAAGAGGATTTTTAAAACATCCTCTCAGAGCAAGCCTCTTCTTTTTAGCTGAAAAACACTTAATTCACATAATCGAATTAAATCAAACTCTGTGGGATTGGCAACATGAGCGCCCCACTTATGCAAGTTAAATGTGGAAAAGCTTACATTTACTTCACTGGGATAATTTCAAACTCGAAAGTACTTATCAAACGGTCATCAATATAGACTTCTATTCTATGCTTACCAACCGGATCGCCAGGAGTAATCGTCCAAAAATTCTCAATTACACCCTCTGGAGCCGACTGTGTACGCCGTGTCACAGATGTCATTCCGTCTGGTGACATTGAGAAGTCTTCACCGCTATCTGTACCCCAAGTTTCTGGAGGTTTTGGTAAACGCAACACTTCGCGCCATTTTACTTCACCTTGGTAGTCTTTGAGTTTAATCCGCCACCCGTAGGCGTTTCCCTGCTGAAGTGGCACTCTTGTTGTCTGAAAAATGGTAACGTTACCTTTGGAGTCAACTCTCTTTAGCCCAAACTCAGCGTTACTGACAGTAATCTTTTTCAGACTTGTTGGTGTAGGAAATGGTTTGGCATTTTGTGCTACACCAGAGGTAGCGGCGATTGGCTCAGAACATATAACCCCAGATATTAGCCAAGAGGAAGCTAGCACAGCAGTAGCAGCCAAAATTCTCATTAGTATCTTCCTGTCAGACTTTTGGTACTTATTCAATTAATCTGACACGTTTTCCGGGCTATGGTTGCTGATAATTTGACAAAGGTGAAATTGCTCTTAGCTATCTGGCAAATTTAATCGATAAGTAGTCGGACAAAAATATTTATAGTCATTGTGAGCCTTCGCTTCTCTTTGCAATGACATTGGGGAATTAATTCTGTCTGACTACTTAGCTGATGCGATTTAACACTTCCACGGCTAAAATCCAATGGGATTTTTGCTTTACATCTTGTCTCTTCAGTCAAGGCTTAACTTTTCAAATTAACCTTCCCCTCAAATTTTGGCGCATCTTGATGAGATAAAAATCTTTCACTAGTGTGATAACTTCTTCGCCATTTTTCGAGCTGATCTATAGATATTGATTTAGATGTGACGTTCACACCATTTCCTCGCCAAGCAACTTCTGGATCTGTTGTGAAAACCCCACACTCTAATTGTTCTAGCCTCATATTCCAATATTCACTAAATCGGCCTTTTAAAGTAATAACTTGCTCAAATACCTTATTTCTGTGTTTATTTCTTCTTTTTCTTTCTGTAGCTCCTGTTGCTTCGGTATCAATAAACTTAGTTTCAATTAAATACAGGCTACCTTTAAAAGTCAGGTAGACAAAATCACACTTTCCTAAATCTGTATAATCTGAAATTGGAGATTTTTCAAATAACAGCAATTCAGCGCACGAGGGAAACAACTCTTTAATATTCAGAAATAAATAAGCTTGCAGTAGAAGTTCCTTATCATAAGGAAATAAGATTACTCCTTCAAAAAACTTTTGAATGTCCTCGTGAGTTTGGGGTTGAATCCTTTTACAGTACGAAACAAATTTATGTAGCTCATTTACACTCATCAAGTTTTAACTCCTTCCCCCGGTCGCAGCCTTAAGGGTATTAGCATAAAAAGATACCACTCCCTCAAGGAAATTATCATCCGCATAAGTAACTAAAAAAACGCTTTTAACCCTGAATACTTAAGGCAATTTACTGTTGACAGTTTAATAAAACTAATTTTTCAGGTGTTTTTCAGTATTAGTAGATTTTTCACTTCTGGTATTAGCTACCAGTGAGCGATTTGATATGAGCAGGAAAACTAGCATTTTGCAAAGCTTGGACGGTTATTCTGGAATCTTGTACGGAAAATTGCCAACCCAAGCGAACAAGTTTCCGAGATTTTTCAGTTTGGATAATTCCAATAACTGGCATTTTTGCCTTTTCTTTATCTACTGAATGTTCTTGCAAAATTGTTTTCAAGAGGTGTAGTTTTTCCATATCACCTGCTTGCTGGGGATTTAACTCTACCATTACCATTTGTACTGTTTCCACTGGCTCTGCATCTTCAACAATAAATTGAGTTTGCTCGTCGCGTCGGTCTACTTTCCCCCAAATAATCAATCTTGTGTCAACTTGAAGTAAGGAACTAATGCGTTCATAAGTTTTAGGAAAAACTACAGCTTCTGATTGTGTGGTTAGGTCTTCTATTTGCAAAATTGCCATCTGATCGCCTTTTTTTGTAACCACTTTTTTGACGTTATTTAACATCACAACTGCACAAAGCCTTGTGTCTTCCCTTTGCTCTCCCAATTGCGAAAGGTTAATTGGAGTTAAAAGTGGTGCTATTTGTCGTAAGGATTTCAGTGGATGATCTGATACATAAAAACCTAATAATTCTTTCTCCATCTGCAACTTTTTCTGTGGGGGTAAATCGGTCACAGGTTTAGATTTAGGAGCAGTTTCAAAGGCATTATTTGCTCTTTTATTTTGAGTAGAAGAAAATCCATCGCCTAATAAGTCAAAGAGATTCCCTTGTCCACTGGCTCTGTCTTTGGCGCGAGATTGTGCCCAATCATACACTAATTCTGAGTCGTTAATTAACTGTTGGCGGTTGGATTCAATTTTGTCAAAGGCTCCACAGTAAATCAGCGATTCCAGAGTCCGACGGTTAACAGCACGTAAATCCACGCGATCGCAAAAATCAGCGAGAGATTTAAACTCTCCTGTCTCATTTCTCGCTTCTAAAATACAGGCGATCGCATTCTGTCCCACGTTACGCACCGCCGAAAAGCCAAACAGAATCTTTCCCAATGTCGGCGTAAAATCAACACCAGAACGATTAATGTCTGGCGGATCTATGGGAATACCCATGTTTGTACAGTTGGTAATATATCTCTGTACCTTATCGGTATCGCCACTGTTAGCCGTTAACAGGGCCGCCATATATTCTAATGGATAATTAGCTTTTAAATATGCTGTCTGATAAGTTACATAAGCATAGGCGGTCGAATGGGATTTATTGAAACAATTAGAAGCTATAAAGCCATTTTTGAGTGCAAAATTATGGTCACGCTCAACTCCAATGTCATAGACATTTTGTTTGCCTAAATATTTACGTGTGGCTATTTTGATCATCCTACCTTACCCCCGAAAAAAATTTGCGAAATTAATTAATTGATAAAATGATAAAAATTGTAGTCATAGTAATACTGGTGATATAAAATTATATCACTAGAAAACACTGCTATACTCTTACACAAAAGTAGACATATTAGGTAAACAGTTAATAGCCATGTAATTGCTGTTTTTAAAGCTTATAAACAGATTCCAATACATATTAATCCCCTTAATTCAAATGCTAGGAGAGTGGATGAAATCAGGGGAGCAAAGAAAGTTTTGCCTTCTACACCTCACCCCTGTACCTCTTTCCAATGCCGAATGTGTCAGTTAGTATCGTTGAGAAGCAACACGGTATTAAAGGGTGTGGGTAGGTGAAAGTGGCGCTGATCGTAATTTTGGCGGTAGCTCTGGGATTATTTATGATAGTCGAGATCGGACTGCGATCGCTCTTTGGCTTTGGTAATCCCCTAATTTACATTGGTGATGAGCAGATTGGCTATTTATTGGCTCCTAACCAGCGTACCCGTCGTTTTGGTAATCGCATTGAAATTAATGAGTATTCTATGCGAGGTAGTGCGATAAATAAAACACCCGCGCCTTCTACGCTGCGAGTTTTACTGTTAGGGGATTCTATTGCAAATGGTGGTTGGTGGACAGATCAGACTAATACCATATCGGCGATCATGATGCGTTCTTTAGCATCATCCACTCATCGTAATTATCAGGAAGTAGAAGTGCTGAATGCTTCAGCTAACTCTTGGGGGCCAAGGAACGAGTTAGCCTATTTAGAGAAGTTTAGCCATTTCAACGCGCAAGCAGTGGTGTTATTAATTAATACCGATGATTTGTTTGCTACTCCTCCCACTTCTTTACCGGTAGGACGCGATCGCAACTATCCCGATAGTAAACCTCCCCTAGCGTTAGCGGAAGTGTGGCAACGTTATATCGTCAAGCAGAAGCCAATTCCTGAAATGAAAGCGGTGCAAAATGAAGCAGGCGATCGCGTGGGGATTAATTTGGAAGCGATCGGCAAAATACAAGCCCTGACTCGCCAAAGCAACAGCCAATTTTTACTAGTTATGACTCCCTTACTGCGAGAAATTGCTGAACCAGGCCCCCGCGATTATGAAATTAAAGCCCGCCAACGCTTGAGCGATTTTACTAAAGCCCAGCAAATTAACTATGTAGACTTTTTACCGATATTCAATTCAACCAACAACCCGCAAGGTTTGTATCACGATCACATTCACCTCAATTTGCAAGGTAATAAAGTTGTCAGCGAAATTATGGAGCGATCGCTTTTAGAAATACTAAGGGAGATACCAATTACTCAGACCTACTAAAGTCGTCATTTCTACCAGAAAATATTCGTATTCAGTGATTTTCCACTCATGAAAATTAATTTATATAGCTTATTTCGTATTCATTATCTTAATATAATGGTAATTCTTATAGTTGAAATAATTATTAATTTAAATTAAATCAGACAATCTTATATAACTAGAATACTAGCCATCCAAATAATGCTCAACCTTAAATCTCAAAAAAATATATTGATTAAGTACAGTTGTTTATTATATTAGAAAATTAAATAATATGTTTAAAGATTACTTTTAGTAAATCTCCTTGTGTAAAAGGTTTAGTTAAATAGCCTGATGCTTTGACCATCTTAGCTTTAGCTCTATCTATAAATCCTACTTTTTCTGACACCATAATCACAGGTGTATTTTTAAAATTTGAGTGTTTACGCAGCAAAGAGCAGAGTTCATATCCGTCTAAATTAGGCATCGAAATATCCAATAAAATAATGTCGGGTTTTGTGTGAACAATCTGCATTAAAGCTTGTAAAGAATCGGTAACTCCCACAACACAAAAGGTTTGCTCATCTAAATAACTTTGAATAGTATTCAATACTGTAGGGCTGTCATCAATACAAAAGATGGTGTAAATTTTTTTGTCAACAGGAGGTTCGGTAGTTCGCTGACCCCTATGTTCATTAGTATTAATAGAGTAGACTGGTGGTCTATAGCCGTTTGTTCTAAAAGAGTTTGGTCTACTTTTGTTCTTAGGTTTTAGCTCATTGATTTTGAACAATTCTGAGGGGTGTGATTGAGAAGTTGGCGAAGTCTGACGATTGGCTGCTTCTCTAGGAGAGGCTACGCCAACGCTTTGGGGCGTTTGACATCGTTCAACCAGTAAGCGGAGATTCAGATGACAAAACTTTGGCATATCATCTAGAAAGCTTTCAGGAATAAATTCATAACTCCCCTCTTCTAAGTTCAGAAATGACTCCAGAACTTCTAGCGCCAACTGTTCTATCAGCATCGCCGCTTGAAAGGGACTGATATATTTCTGATTAACTAACCAACAAATAGCCAAATAATCTGGGTTCGGTATTGCCTGATTTTCAATCCCAGTTTCAAATATCGCCCGTAACTGTTCGTGAATTTCACGAGGGAGAGTAGAAATTTGCTGACTCAAACGTTGCAAATTTCTGTAAAGTGGCTCAAACATTTTCTCTGAGTAGCAGGCATAAATTAGTTTACCTTCATCTACATATATTGACCAAGAGCCTGATGTGCTAAATACCTGCAAACAACCAGTAACAGACTTACCAGTGATTTTTTTCAACAAAGATAAAGGCTGGAGCTTTTGAAAAAATCTGTATCTATTAATCGGAAGTGTCTTCATTGGGATAGCTCTGGAATAAAATTAACATTGCAGGCGAAATTAGTGAATTACCTTTTCGGAATTCACTGCGACTTGGTTGGAAGCACTATCAGATAAATATAGCGGTCACATTTGAGTTAGTACAGAGATTCCACACCCCCCAACTCTTAATTAACCAATCTCTGTTAAGCTAGAAAGCACGAATTACAACTAAACCAATCCATATTATTGCCCAATAGCAAAATGGCCCGACTGGTTGCCAGGATATAGTATTTCAAAAACTAGATTGGTTTTCTGTATCTTTTGCTAATCTAGCCAATCTAACAGTAACTCAAGTGCAACAGATAGACTATTGGCTCTCGCCCATCAGTCACAAAAGTATCATTGTTATCCGTATCTAGTAGCCTAAAATTGCAGATACTTTAGTTCTCTTAGAAAAGTTTTTTTTGCCTCTCATACTTAAGTCTGGAACAATCAAAATCTCCAGTGCTGTAGACTAAAAAGCTCCTCTATCAAGGCTTTTATGGATTTAATAGCAATGTTTTGGTTGCCATAACTAAAGTTGTCAGGTACTTTTACTAGAAGTTTATTCTTAAGGGAAACTTCATCAAGAGAAAAAGTATTATTAAAAACTAAGCATTTAAAAAGCCCAATATCTTACTTAGGTCTTGAGCTTGTAGAGCAACTCTTAGTGTTGGGACTGGGCAAAACTACCAATTGCACAACAAGAATGGGAAACCTCCGACCAAGGATGAGTTAGCTGGCAATTGTCGCCATAATGGTGTGTGGTGAGATGCACAGGCGACCAAACCAGCAGAAGGGAATCTCTTCATAAGTACTGGAAACGGGTTCTAATGTTGTTTGGGGCAAAATATTCACCCGGCACAATTTGAAGTGACAAATTCAAGAACTTACAGCGAAATTCTTGATTAGTAGTACATACCTGCAAAATAGCTATTTCCTAGCTAGATGGTAGATAACAAGTAACGTACTCACTAAAATTTAGATTACTATAATTTTCAAAAAAAGTTAGAAGAAATATCTAAACTTTATGATAAATCAGTAAAGTAACCATGAAAACTAATTAATATTATCTTTTAGTATTTTTTTGCTCTAATATCCGGGAGGGCTGAAAATGTACAGTAAAAGATAATTTCGCTTGCTTATTTAATTACACTTAATAGATAAATGAATCATTTTATAATAGCAATTTAACCGAAGAATCTCAAGCTTTAAAAGTCACCAATATAAATATAAAATTGCCCGCGTAGGCGTAGCCATCGTAAACATTGCATTCATTAACCCATAAAGTATATGTAGCAAAAAGACGCAAAGAATTTCTTTGCGTCTTTGGTGTGAGATTTATAAGTAAATATTCTCACCGTTATAATTCTCCATCTACTTAAACTTGCTCCCGCCAGCACCAGCTTAAAAGTGTGCCACCAGCCACCAACTTAACTACTTCCAGTACCCAATAACTACCGTGTAATAAATTCATGGTCGATGGAATAGCTGCTGCTGCTTCAAATAGGTTTAGCTGAACTCCTATGGCGCACATTTGCGGAGTTAAGAAATAAGTGTCAAGCACAGCTATAGTTAGCAGCAGTCCAGATAAAATAATACTGCCAATGCGCCAGTGATATTGGGTTTTACCCAAAGCTAATGCCCCTGTCAGTACTACAGCAGCAGACAATAATTCCATCCGATTGAAGTTCCAAAAAATCGTATAGCCTGCTGTTGTAAAACCAGCTTGGCTCATCATGCCAGAAAGATAAAGGCTAGGCATAATTACCCAGTCTAAAACTAAACTAGCACTGAGCCAAAAGCCCAAAGTCAATATTATAGCGGTTTGCCAAATTGGTCGTTTGAATTCAAGGCTAGAAATAGCAGTCATAAAATAATTGCGTGTGTTGTATTTCTTAGTTTCTAACTTCACCAGCAGTTTGACAAGAAATATCAACTAACCTTTACAAAGTGACTTATCTTAATTGATTCTTAATCCAACCCCAAGATTTTTTAAACTTAATTTAGAAATATTAAGATATTTTAAAAAATAATTTAAATAGATTTTGCTTCTTAATAAATACCCAATTTGTCTTAAGTTTCCAGCGTTGACATCCTCACCGCCGTGTTCGCCCTTGGCGTTCCCGTTCGCGCAGCGTCTCCGTCAGGAGAAGGGTACGCACTCTTAAGAAGGAGTAATGAGTAATAAGTAACAAGTAATGAGTAAATACCCATTTTTCATCCACTTATTACTCATTACTCATTACTTTAAAGCCGTGCTGGATGGTTACTGAGCGTAGCCAAAGTAAACACGGGGTTTTAAACCCATTTTTCTGATAAGCCGGAAACGAGAAAGATGATAATTAGTGGTTAGATTTAGCAAAGTCACTTATTTCTCTTGAAATGTCCAGACACCTTCATCCCAATCTGACTCTGTTGGAGGTGATTGTAACCAATGTTGACAACGTAAAAGATGCAACATAGCAGCTTTGTCCTGGTTATCTGCTGCTAAAACTAGGGCAAATTCAGCCCTAGCACGGTTAAAATCGCGTTTGAGATAATACTCGCGTCCTTTGTGATAATGCTCAATCACTTGCAATTTTTCGCTTTCAATCGGGTTGGAACGTAAACCCAGTAATTCATATATAGCTACTGGCTCATTTCTGCCTTTGACACGAATGTAATCTAGTTCCCTAGCCCAAATATTATCTTGGCAGGGTTTAAAAGTGTTATGGCTAATAATAATGTCGCAACCATATTGTTTGCTGACGCTTTCTAATCGAGAGCCAAGATTAACACCATCACCAATGGCGGTAAATTCCATCCGTTTACTAGAGCCAATATTCCCACTAATTACGGTATCTGAGTTGATACCAATGCCGATTTTAATTCTGGGCTTATCATCTACATAGCGACGTTGATTAAATTCGTGCAGGCGAACGCGCATTTCTAAGGATGTTTGCACTGCCATCCAAGCGTGTTCTTCTAATGCCAGAGGAGAACCAAACACAGCCATAATCGCATCGCCGATGTATTTGTCAAGCGTGCCTTTATGTTTAAAGACTGCCTCCACCATTGATTCAAAATATTCATTGAGCATACTTACCACTTCTTCTGCTTCCAAGTTTTCCGTTAAAGTGGTGTAGCCGCGAATATCAGAAAATAAAATCGAAACTTCTTTGCGATCGCCTCCAAGTTTAGCATCATCTAATTTCAGCAGTTCTTCTGCTAATTCCTGGGTCATGTAGCGGTACATAGTACTTTTGAGCCGCTTCTCATCACTGATATCTTCCATCACCACCAGCGCTCCCCGGACTTGCTCGTTGTCGCTGGCATCGGCAATTGTGTTAATGGATAAATTAATACTGTGCTGCTCTGTACCAGTTGTTAGGAGTGTGCGATCGGGGTAATACTGCTGGCGGCCTTTTAAGTCAACTGCATGTAAAGCATCTTGATACCACTTACTGAAGTCGCCTTCTTTGATACCAATGACATCATTAACTAATTTACCTTCTAAACGTTCATCTACTCCCAGTCCTAGCAAACGTTGAGCGCTTTCATTCGCGGCGATAATTAAGCCAGTTTTATCAGTGGAAACCACTCCATTGGAAAGACTACGCAGAATATCTCGTTGCATTTGTTCTTGTTGCTTGACTGTGGCAAACAACTGGGCATTTTGCAGCGCTACTCCGGCTTGAATATTAAAAGCTTCCATAAATTCTTCATCGTTGCGGTCAAAGCTAGCTTGGAAGCAGTCGGGAGCTTTGGGCCAATCAGCTGGATTATAAGCGGGAAAATCACCAGTTTTCTTTTTATTTACGAGTTGGGTAACGCCAATCAGTTGTTGATCGGCGTTAAATACTGGCATACAAAGTAAGCTACAAGTGCGATAGCCATTTTGCTGATCGAGTTGTTTGGCTGTATCAGAATCAGGATCGTCGTACAAATCAAAGGCAATATTCAGTTTCTTGCCAGAAGCCGCTACTATACCCGCAAAGCCTTTACCTACAGGGACTCGTAATTCTTTAGTTGAACCATCATCCTGAGTGATTTTCGTCCATAATTGATGACGTTCGTGGTCTATTAACCATAGTGTACTGCGATCGGCATTCATCAGTTCCTTGGCTTCATCCATCACCCGCTTCAGGGTGTCTTCTAAGTCGAGACTGCTTTGAGAGAGAGACTTGATGGCCTTCATTAGCGCCGCCACTGCTCTTTGTTTTTGGGTGGCGACATAAAAAGAGCGCGAGGATTCTAAAATTAGGCGAATTGAAGGGGCAAATTCTTGAAATAATTGTTCGTCAGCAGAGAGAAAACCTTTGGTATCAACGCGCTCTGCAAGGGGAGCGGCGTGATTATTGCCAGATTTTAATTTATTCAGTAATTGTACTACTGCAACTAACTGCCCATGTTCATTTAACAGTGGCAAAGCCAACATGGTGTAGGTGCGGTAGCCAGTTCTTTTTTCTTGTTCTTGGGCAAAATGCGATCGCGGATCGTTATAAAAATCAAAGGGAATATTGATAACTTGTTTGAAAGTAGCGACTTCCCCAGCAATTCCTTTATTGGCGGGGATACGAATTTCTAAAGAGCGATCGCCTTCCCCCTCAGCTAAAATCGACCAGAGTTCTTGTTTTTCTTCATCCAATAAAAATATCGTTGTCCGGTCTGCTCCCAGTAATTCCCCGGTTTTCAGGGTAATCGAATGCAACATTTCTTGCAGAAGAGTTTCAAACCCCTGAGAATCCAGCATTGATAGGGTTTGATGGACAATCTGTAATTTTTGCTCGACATCCTGAACGACCTGCTTAAAAGTATCCTGAGTCAGGGGAGCAAGAAACGTAGAAAAATTTCCTTTCCTTGTGGCAAGAGCGCCGACAGGAGCAGAATTTGTTGGTAATTCGAGGTTTTCTTGGTTGTGAACACCAATAATCAAATCGGTGGTTTCCCCATAACTTCCTTGATACACTGACATAACTGATATTTTATATAGCAGGATGAGATTTTAAATTTAAGAATGCGATGAAATTTATGTAAGTTGTGCTAAAAGCAACAATAGCCTTGATATTATCCATAGTTTAATCGCTTGTTTAGCTAGCGTCATCCTGTGAATAAGGGTGGAAGTTGATTACTAACAACCATATTTTGACCAGAACCCCTTCCTACTGACGCATACAGATGATGAATAGAGGGTCAGACCCCTGATTTAAACGATAAAACAATATTATCTGCATCCCATAGTGAGCAGATCCAGACCTATTTTTGAGATGCTACGCGAACAAAGTAGGGCTAGAGCGGCTGGCTACAAACTTTTAATTAATGACCTGATCGCCTTTACCAATTCTTCTGGATCTACAGGTTTGGAAATATGCTGTTGAAATCCAGCAGCGATCGCTTGCTGATAATCCATCTCTCCAGCATAGGCAGTTAAAGCGATCGCGGGAATTGTCCCACCTTTCTCTGGTTTTAGACTCCTGATCTGTCGCATCAGCATATAACCATCCATCTCTGGCATCCCAATATCGCTAATAATCAAATTTGGCTGAGACTGACTCAGTGCAGTTAAAGCTGCAATGGCTGAGGCTACAGCTGTCACCGTTGCACCATATTGTTCCAGCATGAAAGGTAAAAACTCTCGCATATCTGCATCATCATCGACCACAAGGATCTTTAAGCCAGATAAAGGTAAGGATTGATCTGGCAGAAGTGAGGAATTATTTTTTGCATCTTTGATTCCTTTACTTTCATCCTGTAAACATGGAAGTCGGACGGTGAAAGTTGCTCCTTTTTCTTCACCCAGGCTTTCTACTTGCACAGTTCCCCCGTGAAGTTCTACAAGATGCCGGACGATCGCTAATCCTAAACCTAAACCGCCAAATTTTCGAGTTGTGGCCCCATCTGCTTGACGGAAATAATCAAAGACATAAGGTAAGAACTCAGGTGCAATCCCTTTCCCTGTGTCAGTTACGCAGATTTGTACCTGTGAGCCAACCTGCCCTAATTTAATTTTTACCTGTCCTCCACTAGGAGTAAACTTAATGGCATTGGAAAGAATATTCCAAATGACTTGTTGCAATCGATTGCCATCACCTAAAACTTGCCCGACACCAGATTCAAGAATTGTCTGAATCTCGATGGATTTAGCCTGTGCTGATAAACGTACTGTCTCGATCGCAGCTTCAATGACTGATACCAAATTAATGGGGCCGAAGTTGAGGTTAAGTTTACCCTGAAGGATGCGGGAAACATCAAGCAAATCTTCAATTAATTGGGTTTGTAACTTGGCATTGCGCTCAATGGTTTCGAGGGCGCGATCGCTTGTTGCTTGGTCAAGTTTGCGACTCCGCATCAGCTTTGTCCAACCCAGAATGGGGTTAAGCGGGGTTCTCAGTTCATGAGAGAGGACGGCTAAAAATTCATCTTTGATGCGGTTTGCTGATTCTGCGGCGTTTCGCGCCGTTCGTTCGGCTTCGTAAAGGTGGGCGCGAGCGATCGCTTGGGCGCATTGTTGAGCAACAGCCAAGATAAACGCTTGATCTTCTTCACTAAGTTCTTGAAGTTGAATAAATCCTAAAGTGATTCCTCCAACTGCCGAACCCTCTACCATCAATGGAATAGAAATCCAGGCATCAATGTCATATTGGGCGTAAGCTTCAGCTAGATGAGGGTAACGAGCTATTCTGTTTTGTCTCGATTCAGCCCAAGCAGGTTGTCCAGTCCGCACAGCTTCGGCTAAAGGTGAAGGTGAATCAATAGGAAAATGCCGCCAAGCGTCCACTAAATCTTGGTTATAGCCAACCGCCCGCACAATTTCTAGTTCAGTCTTGTTTTCATTCAGCAAGGCGACGAGGGCAGAATTGGCTTTCAAGGCAGCCATACTTTGCTCTACAATGACTTCAGAGACTTGGGCTGGTGTCAGCGATTCTGAAAGTGCAGCTGTGATGGATTGGAGACGGGCAATGCGCTCTAGTGCTTGCTCTGCGGTTTTTTGTGCTTGCTGTGCTTCTTGGTAAAGGCGGGCATTATCGATAGCGATCGCCGCTCGATGGGCAATATCTTCAGCTAGTGACAAGTCAGCCGTACTGTAACGACGTTCTGATTCTGCTGTAAAAAAGGAAATTGCACCAAAAATTCTTTCACGTGCCGTCAAGGGTAACATTATACAGGACTTTAAACCGATTTCACGTATAATCCTTAGATGTTCTGCATCTTGGATGCCTTTTGCTAATAGTGCATCTGAGATTTCAGTTACCATTTCAGGAATTCCTGTACGCAGTACTTTCGGCACGCCTCCCGGTTCATCCAACTTTCTCGGATAATGCTGATGAAGTTGCCAACCGAGTTTAACTTTCTCTGGATCTCGGTGAGCAACTGCTACCCGATTAATTGATTGGTTGTCTTGTAGCAGATCAATGCTGCACCAATCGGCGAAATAAGGCACAACCAGGTTGGCTACACTTGCTAGCGTGCTTTCGTAATTGAGGGAAGAAGCCAGGGTTGCACTGACTTGAGCCAAAAATGCCGCTCGTTGCTGTTCGGCTTCTGCTTCTAAACGGGCGGTTTGCTCTTGAATCAGTTGGATACGTTCGGCTTCAGCTTGTTTGCTATCTGTGATATCAAGCACAACACCACTCATGTGTGTGGCTTTACCTGCTTCGTTGAAAAAGGCTTTTCCCCGGCAGGCTAGGTAGCGGATACTGCCATCATCCCAAATAATTCGATATTCTAAATTATGCTCTACGCCCTCATTAATTGCTCGACTCAACGATTGAGCCAGCAATGGGCTATCATCTGGATGCAGACGAGCTAAAATTGCTTTAGAAGTTGGAAGAAAAGTTTCAGGTGTTAACCCAAATAGTTGATAAATCTGTTCATCCCAGTCAAACAAATCATTGGCGATGTCCCAACACCAAACACCAATTTTGCCGGATTTCAATGCCAGGTTAAGCTGTTCTTGGCTTTTTTCTAGACCTTGATAAAGACGAGCATTTTCTAGAGAAATAGCAATTTGAACTGTCAAAATATCCAGTACGGAAAGTTTTTCCTGTGTAAAGGCGCTGGGGATAAGATTGTTTTCTAAATATAAAATTCCAAGTAATTTTGACTGACGCGCGATCGGTAAACAAAGTACTGATTTGGGTTGTTTTTGGATTACATACTCATCTCCAGAAAACATATTTTGCTCAGTAGCATTTTGCAAAATCACTGTTTCTTGAGTTCGCTGAACATAATTCAGCATTGATTGCGGAATAACTTGTGAAATTTCGCCATCAAATACGGGTCGAGAAACATTGAGTTTTTCAGCCTGGGAATTAACCTTAGCTTCTACTTCTATTACCATATTTTGCTCATTTCCAAGCAACAAATAACCGATTTCGGCCCCTGCTTGCTCGATGACAATCTGCATTAATGTCTTCAACAACCGCGAAAAAACAATTTCACTAGATATGCTTTGAGAGGCTTTAACTACTGATAAAAAGTCTAAATGCTCGCCTGTGGTAATAAATGTTCCGTTAGAAGTAAGTTGTTGTTGTGGCAATAACTGAGGATAGGATTCTTCGAGGTGCTTAACTTTAGCAGATGCCTCCCAGCGCACATAAGCATTTTTCGCTTCTTGCAAGTAGGTTTTGGCAATTAAATCAAACTCTCGCTCCAAGTAAAACTTAGCGCCTAGCTCATTAGCCAGAGCTTCATATTGCACAAATCCCTGATCACGGGCTGAAGCAATTGATTGCTCATACAAGCGCATTGCTTCCAAGTCTCTACCTTGAATTCGAGCTATTTCAGCAGCTACTAATTGAGACTTGTGTAAGAAGTTTTCAGGGCAGTGGTAAGCCCAGTATTGCAATTGTTGCTGATGGGATTCTATAGTTAGCAAAAACTGTTCTTGCTCTAGAAAAGATACGGTGGGATAAAGAGCCGTTAAAGTCAGTGAGTAATATAAAATATAATCTGTTTCAATGGGTAATGCCAGTCTTGCAACTGGAAATTTAGATAATTTTAATGTACAATTTAGTGCATCTGCATACTGCCTATAAGTAAAAAAGATAATTAATTTAATAATGTAATAAAAAATAATTCCACTGACAAAACCTGCATCTGTAATAATAGATAAAGCGCAGGATTCATCAAATTCATCATTACTTAGAGTCAAAGTTTGGTGAGTGAGTCCGCGTAGATTCATCAGCAACATTTGCTGTAGTCTGATTGTCTGATAGACAGCCTCATGTTTAGACTGGCGGGCGAATGCAGTATATTTTTCTAGCGATTTGTATGTTTCTGCAAGTGGAAAACCTAACTGGATAATTTGCCACGATCCTTGATAACCATTGTAGTTTGCCATCGTCACATCACCAGCGTCCACACAACCGATAAATCCCTGCTCTAAAAATGGAATATCGGTAGCAATGTGATTACACCAAACGTTGATATGACTTCCATGAATGTGTAGAACAACTCCTCTAAGTTTCAAGTCGTGAAACTTTTCATTCAATTGAATTGTCATCTTAGAAAATGCGTAGCCTGTAGGAATATCATGGAAGATAGAAACCAATAACATGGCGTACATACTGTAAGCAAAACAGGAATCTTCCGTATTCCCAAACTTGAGGGAATAGTTAACTGCTTTAAGTACGACTAAAGGAAAGAGATGAGGTCTACCAAGATAAGTAGGTGGGCCCAAAGTCGTCAACAAACTAATTACTGTTTTAATATTGAGGTCTTCGATTACTAAAGCATTAATTAAATCAGAGACTTGTCTGTTATCTATATTAGTTGATATCTGGTTTCTTTCAATTGCGATCGCAGCTTGCACTTCCTCATTTGAATCAGGGAATGTCACCTCAAAAAGTTTTAAAGCTTCTAATCCCAATGTCAGCGCCTTTTCATATCTACCCGCAACTTGATAGAGTCTGATTTGCAGTATGTAAATATTAGATTTGTCTACATGAGATTCTGCTTTGAGCAATAATAACTCAAATAATTGTTCCGCTTGTTCTAAATTTCCGGTTAAAAATTCACACTCAGCTAGTTCTCTAAATAAAGTAAATGTTTGTTCATATTGTTCTATCCAGGCATTATCAGCTAAAAGATTCATGGCAACGCTAAAAAGTCTTTTAGCAGGAGTGTAAGCTGTAGATGCTTTTGCTTTCTTAGCAGCGATTAAATTCAATCTTGCCAATTCATCTTTTTCTGTCTGTTCAATAATCAGATTAACCGCGAGATTCAGTTGATTGACTAAATCAAAAATTTGCTCGTTTACTTGTTCCTGATTAAAGTTTTTCAGCAAAAGTCGCCCAATCTTCAGATGAACTACCGACTTTGATTCATCAGCAATTAAGGCGTATGCAGCTTGTTGAACTCGGTCATGATAGAAACGATAGTTTTGATCGACAGTTTCATCTGACTCTATGGGGATAATTAATCCTCTTAAAATTGCTTCAACAAGGGCATTTGCTGTTTCTTGAATAGATTGTTCACCAACGATCGCTAAAACTTCTAGATCAAAGCGATTACCAATACAGGAGGCTAATTTAAGCACTTCTTGAGTTGCGGCTGGTAGCTTTTGCATCCGCCCAATCATCAAGCTGACAATATTATCTGTAATACCTTGGGCTTCAATCTGAGCTAGATCCCATTGCCAAATCCGATATTGGGGGTCAAAAATCAGCAGATTTTCTTGATGCAGTGTTTTCAGAAATTCATTGACAAAGAAAGGATTACCATCAGTTTTTTGGATAATCAATTGAGTAAGAGGTTCTACTCGTTCTGCTGAACTATGCAATGTATCAGCAATCAATTGATTTACATAAACAAGATTTAAGGGAGTAAGAATAATTTCAGTTTTTCTTACTCCCTGCTGGCAAATCTTCTCCATCATTAAACTAAAGGGATGCACAACATCTACTTCATTATCTCGATAGGCTAAAATAAAGCAGAGATAATGGATACTAGACGCAGTAATGACGGTTTGAATTAAATTTAAAGTAGCACTGTCTGCCCACTGCATATCATCTAAAAAAACAGTGAGTGGATGCTCCCTTTGCGAAAACACGCTGATAAAATTCTGAAACACTAAATTAAATCGATTTTGAGATTCAGCAGGTCCCAACTCTGGTATAAGTGGCTGTTCGCCAACGATTAATTCAACTTCTGGAATTACATCAGTGATTAATCTACCATTGTTCCCTAATGCTGCTTGTATTCGCTTTTTCCAATTGGCAAGTTGTTCTTCTGGCTCAGTTAAAATTTGTCTAACAAGTGTTTGAAAAGCTTGAACAATTGTGGAGTAAGGAATATCTCGTTTATACTGATCAAATTTACCAGAGATAAAAACTCCACGTTCTCGCACAATCGGCTTGTGAATCTCTTTAACTAAAGAAGATTTCCCAATTCCAGCATAGCCAGAGACGAGGACAATTTCTGGTTTTCCTTCGCTAACAACTCGCTCAAATGCTTGGAGAAGCTTGGCAAGTTCTTGTTCTCGCCCATATAATTTTTGGGGAATTTGAAAGCGCTCTGAGATATCTTGCTCACCTAAAACAAAGGAGTGAATTTCGCCAGTTGTCTCCAATTGCTTTAAGCATTGTTCCAGATCAAATTGCAAACCTAAAGCGCTTTGATATCTCTGTTCTGCAACCTTCGACAACAATTTGATAATGATGTCACAGAGTCTTTGGGGAATATCATAGTTGAGCTTTTTCGGAGATGGCGGAGATTGGGCAATATGACAATGCACCCACTCTAATGGGTCTTTGCCTTGAAATGGTAGCTGACCTGTCAGCATTTCATAAAAGGTGACTCCCAGTGAATACAAATCGCTACGATGGTCAATTCCCCGATTCATCCGCCCGGTTTGTTCAGGTGCAAGATAAGGTAAACTGCCTTCAATGCGACTAGAACTACTAACTATTTGCTGCTGATATGGAATAAAAGCAGCAATTCCAAAATCGGCAATTTTAACCTGACTGGTTTCGAGGTTAACTAAGATATTTTGTGGCTTAATATCTTTGTGGACAATGTTATAAGTGTGAATTTGTGCCAGTTTGCTGGTAATTTCAATAGCAATTTTTAAGAACGAAACAGGTTCTTGAAATTGGTCTAGCAATTGATCGAGCGATCGCGCCTCAAAATCCTCCATAATCAAATAAGGGATTCCCTGGTGCATCTCTAAGGCATATACCTTGACTGCGGCGGCGATATTTAACCTTTGAGCGATCGCATACTCATGTTTGAGTTGTTCAATATTATTGGGTGTACACTGTTCTGGACGCAATCCTTTGATAATTACCGGACACTGGTCTTTAACCTTGATTCCACGGTATATGACTGCTTTTACCCCTGCTTTTAACAAAGTGACAATTTTAAATCCGGGTAATGCAATCATCATGCTAAATGCTCCAGCCGTGCTTCTTCCGAGATAATTCGAGCTTAATTGTATTTTAGATACATTTCTTTGGGCAGATGAAATTTAGATAATATCAGCTTGAGATAATCACTTCTGCTGACTCTACAGACAAAAATAAGCTACAATTCAAGCAGAGTAAGCATTTCCCGCTCAGAAACTCCCCATGTTTGATAACCTGCAAACCCAAATTTACCAACTAGAACAATTTGCCAACAGCCTCGTTTCTAACCAACTGGCACACCTTAGCGTAGTCAGTGTTGGTATCATCTTTGGCGCTGGCTTGCTCACCAGTCTTACACCCTGTATGCTTTCTATGCTGCCAATTACCATTGGTTACATCGGCGGTTATGAAGCCAAAAACCGCTTGCAAGCAGCTGCCCAATCAACTTGGTTTGCTTTAGGGTTAGCAACTACATTAGCCGGGATGGGTATAGTAGCAGCTTTGGTAGGAAAAGTCTATGGACAAGTGGGAATTGGTTTGCCGATTATCGTCAGCATTATCGCCATTCTCATGGGGCTGAACTTACTAGAAGCACTACCTCTGCAATTTCCATCTTTGGGCGAAACGAATTGGATTTCGCAAGATTTACCTATAGGATTGCGTTCTTATTTACTGGGGCTGACTTTTGGCTTAGTTGCATCTCCTTGTAGCACGCCTGTTTTAGCCAGTTTACTGGGTTGGATTGCGAATACACAAGACTTAATTTTAGGTGCTGTTTTGCTACTCTCTTACACAGCCGGTTATGTAGCACCATTGATTTTGGCGGGTACTTTTACAGCTTCAATTAAAAAATTACTAGAATTGCGTCGCTGGTCTGGTTGGATTAACCCAGTTAGCGGGGCGCTGTTGGTAGGATTCGGTGTATTTTCCTTAATTTCTCGGATTCCCCTTGGCAGTTTTTAAGATCAATACTTTGTTAGATTTTACACGTAATGACTTTAGAAGATTCAGCGTCCAAAGAATTAAAATGGTGGGCAATACCTGGCAAGTTCTTACGGCAAGAGCTTTTGCCCGTACTGACTAACTTACGACTAGCGATCGCACTACTGCTATTGATTGCAATCTTTAGCTCCACCGGTACTGTAATTGAGCAAGGTCAATCACCCGCATTCTATCAGGCTAACTACCCAGAACATCCAGCTTTATTTGGTTTCTTAACTTGGAAAGTAATTCAGGTAGTTGGCTTAGACCATGTATATCGTACCTGGTGGTTTCTGGCATTACTCATCTTATTTGGCACTAGCTTAACTGCTTGTTCTTTTACCCGTCAGTTACCAGCTTTAAAAGCTGCCCAGCGCTGGAAATATTACGAAGAACCACGGCAATTTCAAAAATTAGCTTTAAGTGCAGAACTAGATAATGGTTCTCTAAATTCTCTCAGCCAACTATTACAGAAACGCCGCTATAAAATTTTTCCAGATCAAGAAAAAGAAAATATCCTTTATGCCCGCAAAGGAATAGTCGGACGCATCGGCCCAATTATCGTTCATATTGGCATCGTCGCTATTCTAATAGGGGGAATTTGGGGGGCGATGACTGGGTTTATGGCACAGGAAATGATTGCCAGTGGCGATACATTTCAAGTGACAAATATTGTCGATGCTGGCCCTTTAGCTGCCCAAGTCTCAAAAGATTGGTCTGTGCGCGTCAATCGTTTTTGGATTGACTACACTCCATCTGGCGGCATCGATCAATTTTATTCCGATATGTCTGTCTTAAATAAGCAGGGAGAGGAAGTTGACCACAAGAAGATTTTTGTTAACGAGCCTCTGCGCTATCGGGGCATAACCTTCTACCAAACCGATTGGGGAATTGCAGGTGTTCGCGTCCAATTTAACAACAGCCCGATTTTTCAATTACCAATGGCGCTATTGAACACCAAAGGACAAGGGCGCATTTGGGGTACGTGGGTTCCTACTAAACCGGATTTGAGTGAAGGTGTTTCTTTACTAGCCAAAGACTTACAAGGGATGGTATTAATTTATGATCCCAAGGGTAAATTAGTTGATACTGTCCGCGCTGGGATGTCAACCGAAGTCAATGGCGTAAAGTTGAAAATTTTGGATATTATTGGCAGCACTGGCTTACAAATTAAAGCCGATCCAGGCATACCAATTGTTTACTCAGGATTTGGTTTACTAATGTTGGGTGTGGTGATGAGTTACTTTTCTCATTCACAAATATGGGCATTGCAAAAAGGCGATCTCTTATATGTTGGTGGCAAAACTAATCGCGCCCAAGTTGCTTTTGAACAAGAGGTTTTAGAAATTTTAGATCGGCTTAGTTCAGAGCCAAAAATTGAGGAAAAAGAGACGGCTATTGAAGTTTAAATGCAAAGGTACGCATAGCATAACTGAAAACTTTGCGTACCTTTGTATTTGAAATGTATTTTTCTCGTTTTACAATTAATTACACCTACACAGCTACAGATTGGAAAATTATTAAGCATTGGAACTAAAGTTTTGTATATCTGCTCAACTTCAATCTAAACGACGGGTTTGCCTACTACCCGTAATCGCTATATTGTTGAGTATCGCTTCTTGTACTACCGATAATAAAAAAATCAAGCACGTTTCTCTCGTTGGTGCTGGGGCAAGTTTTCCTGCGCCTTTGTACGAACGCTGGCTTTCAGATTACAACCAGCAAAATCCCAATGTGGAAATTAACTATCAAGCTATAGGAAGCAGCGCTGGAGTGCAACAGCTTATTGAAGGTACTGTAGACTTTGCAGCTAGTGATGTGGGAATTACAAATGAACAAGCAGCTAAGATAAAAAGGGGAGTGGTTGCTTTACCCATGACTGCTGGTTCCATAGTGCTAGCTTACAACCTCGCGTCCACCCCCCAGTCACCTCCAGTCAATCTGCCAAATGGTTTAAAGCTATCACGCCAAGTTTATGTAGATATCTTTCTCGGAAAAATTACGAATTGGAATCATCCGAGAATAGCTGTAGCTAATCCAGGCGTAAATTTGCCCAATCTACCGATTCAGGTTGTACACCGCACTGATGGTAGTGGAACTACAAGTGTGTTGACGCAACAT
Source organism: Nostoc sp. ATCC 53789 (assembly GCF_009873495.1). Taxonomy (GTDB): domain Bacteria; phylum Cyanobacteriota; class Cyanobacteriia; order Cyanobacteriales; family Nostocaceae; genus Nostoc; species Nostoc muscorum_A. Next base: position 2,151,045 of record NZ_CP046703.1, read on the forward strand.
CTAAGTGCTATAAGTCCAGAATGGAACAGCCAAGTTGCAGCAGGTAAAGCTGTCGCTTGGCCAGTGGGAATTGGTGGAAAGGGTAACGAAGGTGTTACTGCCTTAGTACAACAGATCCCAGGAGCTATTGGCTATGTAGAATACGTCTACGCCAAACAAAATAAACTCCCTGTGGCTGCTTTGGAAAATAAATTTGGTAATTATATTACGCCGACACCAGAATCTGTAGCTCAAACATTGGAGTCAGTGAAATTACCGGCCGATAACTTGATTGCTTTTATCAACGATCCTACAGGTTCCCAGTCTTATCCCATCGTTACTTATAGCTGGGTTTTAACTTATCAGCAATATCCCAACCGAGTCAAAGGCGAAGCGCTAAAAAAATTTATTGATTGGGCTTTGATTGAGGGGCAAAAATCCAGTTTGGAACTTGGATATATTCCTTTGTCTAAAAAAGTTGTACTTCAAGTACAATCTGCTGCAAACAAAATTGCAAAATAACTAGTTTTAGTTCAATACAGTTCAGTTAAGCAATTTTTTCCCTCTCTTTCTTCTCTCTGCGTCCTCTGCGCCTTCTCTACGAGACGCTGCGCGTTGGCGGAAGCCTCTCGTAGAGAAGGCGGTTCGTTAAAAAATTTACTTGGATAACAAAGTTTTAGCCTTAACTGAACCGTATTGGTTTTTAGTTTAGATCGTGTCCGCTTAATCAACCTGAATAAAAATGTTCGTGTTCGTTAGCTACAAACCAAAATTTGCGTTGCTGATTGCGGTATGAAAAATAATTTTGCGTAATTTCAGAATCCTTGTAGAGACGTTGCATTGCAACGTCTCTACATTCAGATTCATATTCCCATTCAGCAATACCCAAAATTTTTATGATGGGTATTTATGATGACGCACTTCAACCACAGTATGTACATTGCCACGAGGCGTAAAATCTGCTTTCACAGTGGCTTCCAACGGGTCACAAGCAGCCACAAAATCATCCAAAATTTGGTTGGCAGATTCTTCGTGGGAAATATAGCGATCGCGGTAACTGTTAATGTAAAGTTTAAGCGCCTTCAATTCTACTACCCGTTCATCAGGTATATATGTGACGTAAATTGTCGCAAAGTCAGGATAGCCGGAAAACGGACATTTACAAGTAAATTCCGGCAAAGTAATATTAATGTCATATCGTCTCCCCACACGCGGATTTGGAAAGGTAATTAATTTACCTTCCGCAATATCGCGTTCACCATACTTCATTTCAGGGAATTTGTCAGTTGTCATTTGTCATTTGTCATTGGTTATTTTACTTATCTTTACGTTTTTTTATTAATTTTGTACAGACAAAGATTTTTCGCGTCTCTACTCCCCCCTCAATACTCTTCCTTCTCCCAGTCTGGACAATTCTCATCTTCACAACCGTGGGGATGCATGGCACAAACTAACAAATTACCACTATAAACTTGACCGTGGTAATGAGTACAACCGATGCAGGCAGGATTTTTTTCAGCCGTAGGTTCAACTGAATAAGGAAAACCTGGATCTACATCTGCTACCATGTCTTCCAGTTCCCAGTAAGCCTCAAACATTGGTTCAGCTAAATCCTGTAAATACTGATCGACTTCAGTAACAATATTAGGGACTTGCTCAGTAATTTCTTCCGTTAGCTCAAAAAAAGCGTCAACCATTTCACTCATTCCCAGGAAGAAACGCTCTACTTCATCAGCCACTGTTTCAACGATTTCTGCTAAATCCTTTTGCCACTGTTCCATAAACTTGACACCTTTGCAGGCTATAAACAGGACGCTTTGTGTTATCTGGGTGGAAGCACTACAATACACACTAGGCAATGTATCTTATCAAGTTTCTATATGAAGTGCCATGTCAAAGTGCCACTTATTGCCAGTTATATCGAGTAAAAAATACTTTTTATTAATCGCGTTGCAATCGTTTTAACTCGTTTTGCAGGTCTAGCACTTCTTGACGCAATTTATCCACATTTTCATCACTTGATCCCTCTTTCACCGTTGGTTCTTCATCTTCCTCTAAAATTTCAATGCGACGAGGTTCCGAAGGAGGTGTTTTCTCGGAGGTTTCAGCAGATGGTTGTGCTTGTTGGGCTTGCTTCATCATTTCTTCAACAAAGCGGCGGGCTTCTTCTGTGTTCATTTCGCCCTTTGCCACCATTTCATCTGCCAGTTTTTGGACTTGCGATCGCACTTGGGCTAATTTCCCCCCTGCTTTCTCACCTGCGTAAGAAGCTAATCCAACACCGAGGTAAAAAGCTTTTTGAACAATATCTCCAAAACCAGCCATTGTTGCTGACCGCTCCTAAAAATAGGGCGACCCGGAGACTACGCCTATTACAAGCCTCCCGTGTTGCTGCTACCTTCCGGTTCTGACAAGATTTGGGTGTTGCAATCGCATAGATCCAGGTCTTCTAAAAGCATAACATGAAAAACTAGTAAGTGTGTGTTATTCCATAACAATTCGCCATTCGTAAAGTTGATAGTTGACGCAGCCGTGTTTTACCAACGGGTCATCAGCGACAATTGCTTCTGCTTCCTCCTTAGAGGCTGCTTCAAACAGCAACATTCCGCCTCTTTGTTCTGCCCAATAGCCTGTTCGTGCTTTGTGTCCTTTAGCAATCAAGTCCTGGATGTAGGCTTTGTGAGCAGGTACATATTGGTCAAAGGTAGGTTTATCGACTTTCCCTTCTTCAATTTTGACAAACCACGGCATTTACTTGCGACCTCTCATAATAATGTTTATGACAACATTACTGATAAAATTTCTAAAATGCGAGAACTTTACCCAGCGATCGAGCCTTACCGAGAAGGTAGTTTACAGGTTTCCGACCTACATACCATTCATTTTGAAGAGTCAGGAAATCCCCAAGGTCAACCCATCGTTTTGCTGCATGGTGGGCCTGGTGGTGGATGTCCACCTTTTTATCGGCAATATTTCCACCCAGAAAAATGGCGGATAGTGATGTTTGACCAGCGTGGTTGTGGTCAAAGTACGCCCCATGCTGAATTACGAGAAAACACCACTTGGGATTTAGTCAGTGATATCGAAAAACTACGCCAACATTTAGGTATAGAAAAATGGGCGGTTTTCGGTGGTAGTTGGGGTAGCACTTTATCATTAGCCTACAGCCAAAGCCATCCTTCTCGCTGCACGGCATTAATTCTCCGTGGTATTTTTATGCTGAGGCAAAAAGAGTTGCGATGGTTTTACCAAGAGGGCGCTAGCTATATTTTTCCTGATGCTTGGGAAGCTTATGTCGAACCAATTGCGATCGCAGAACGTGATGATATGATCGCAGCATATTACAAACGCTTGACCAGTCCCGATTTAGAAATTCAATTAGCAGCGGCGCGTGCTTGGTCAATTTGGGAAGCTAGTACCAGTAGACTTTTTTTAGACCCAGAACTCATGCAAAAGTTTGGCGAGAGCGAATTTGCTTCAGCTTTCGCACGCATTGAATGCCATTACTTTATGAATAAGGGCTTTTTGGAAACAGAAGATCAATTACTCTTAAATGTTGACCGTATCCGCCATATTCCGGCTGTAATTGTTCAGGGACGATATGATGTAGTCTGTCCAATGATATCAGCTTGGGAATTACATCGAGCTTGGCCAGAAGCAGAATTTATAGTGGTTTCTGATGCTGGACATTCGATGAGTGAACCAGGAATTCGTAGTGCTTTGATTGAAGCAACAGATAATATTTAATTAGGTTGAATACTTAGCTTGTGGAACGGAGAAGTTCGCTAAGAAAGGGGATGTTAAGACCAAATCTCCAACAAAGCAATCCCTTGTAAAATGGGAAACTTACACTATATGTAAAGCATCAGTGTAAGTAGTTCACTACAAAAAAGAGATATGCGAATCCCCAAGAGCGCCAAGAATAGAGAGTTACTCATTTAGTGCAGCTTCACATTCAATGGTATAATATTTAATTATTTTGATTAGCAAGCTCAGTTGTTTTAAATATTTAGCTACTTATTGAAAGTCGCTTATGTTGCTTCGATGGCTTCTCAATAAGTAGCTAGGCGTAAATAAATTAAAGTTTGTAGTAAGGACTTTAGTCCTAGTAAAACTTGCTAAGCTAATCGTCATTTAAATTGCATCATTTTCATGGTAATAAAAGCTGCAAACCCTCTCCCTTGCTCCCTGCCCCTCTGCAATCTCAATATGCAAATTAAATGCTTAACAGCTTATTAACGATGAATTGTTGACTACGAATTAGGCTTTCCGGTGTATTTAATTGTACTTGCTTAGTATGTATTTCTATTAGGACTTACGCAAAATATCTCTCAAACTATGATTTCTCCGTGCCCTCTGTGGTAGCCTGCGCCAAGCCACTTGGTGTCTACGTTATTTCGTAACTCGTGCGTAAGTTCTATCTATATATGACTAGTATCTTGAAATGCACAAAAGTGAGATTTAACCTGGAAAAAACCTTTAAGAATTCGTTTGAGTGAACTAAACTTAACCCACCTGATAGCTGTAGTTACTTCTACCCACTGCCGTTTTCTTTTACTTGCTTCTGGATAATCTTCACTCAGCATCTCAACTGGTAACAAATACATCTTGACACGATAACTTTTGCCTCCTTTGCGGTACTTATAAGTGCCCAGTTCATTGGTGTCTACCTGCCCAATTACCCCTGCTTCTTCCCAAGCTTCTTTGGCTGCTGAAGCGGGCGGACTCATGCCATTAGGAATATCTCCTTTTGGAATCACCCAGTGTTGAAAGTTACGGGTCGTGATTAGCAAGATTTCAACTTTGCCATTGTTCACTCTATAAGGAATCACCCCAGATTGTTTAAACACTTTGCTGACTTTTCGACCCATGTAATTTACATCCTGTACGGTTTAGCTTTTTTGTATAATGGTTATTTCAAAAAGTCTAACGCTGATACCGGATAAGTTTTGGTTAAATTTAGGTTAGGATGAGGTTAAAAAAATTTTATTATCCATAAGAGTTAATTATTGAAAGTTTTTTATTAATTTCGTCATCTTGTTTGTGGGCAAGAATACATCAAACTATGTTAAGGAATATAAAATCAAGTAAATTGGCTCTTAGTAAGCGGCTTTAGCCCTGACTACAAACCTTTAATTATTCATGCCCACTTATTTAACTCTGCCGCTTAGACTAGAGGCGGAGCCTTCTAGTTGCATTCCTAGTTAGAACTGGGAAGGAGATTATGAAGTTTTTAAAGGGGTGGGTTGAGGTTGATGTAGATGAAAAATGTTTTGTATACACCACGTTTTGCATCTATATAAGAATTGCAATATCTATGGTCTTAATATAAAGTCAACTCACTTAAAAAGTGTACTCCTGATGGCTGATTGACAAATGCAGCCCTCTTACAAACATCACATCTTCTGGTTTAATGACAGAAGATATACCACCAATGTAATTAACTTGACTTTTTCAGATTTTGGTAGATATATAGCGAAGATATTGCATTTAAATCTACTTCTTTCTGCTCATCTTCATTTTCATTAGTATTTTTAAATAGAACTGTAAACGCACCAGCACCTAACCTATCTTGAGGAAACATCCGATAACAAGGTATTGTAGTTAAATGCGACTGATATTTAGTTAAATTACTAATTTCCATCGCTTGAAACTGGGGAAAGCGTTCCAAAAACCATTCGCAAACTTGCTCATTCTCTTCGGGTGAATATGTGCAAGTCATATAAGCTAAATAACCTTGTGGTGAAACAAGTTTAGCAGAGTTAGCTATAATTCGCTTTTGCCGATTTGCACTCTTGTTAATAGCAGTTGGGTGAAAACATCCGGGTGCTTTTTCACCTTTAGCCAGTAAAGATTGCCCAGTACAAGGAGCATCTACTATTACTAAGTTGCTAGAGTAGGAAAATATTTCGGCAAATATACTCGAATCTCTATTAACTATTGCACTAGGGCTAATCTGGCAACGTTTCAAATTAGAAATTAGCATCCCTAGACGTTTACCAATTACTTCATTACTGATAAGCAATTCAGGTTGCAAAGCTTTCCAAGCAAAGATACTTTTACCTCCTGGTGCGGCACACATATCAAAAACTAAATGCACTGACTGAGGAATTGCTAATAAAGTAGTAGCTGCAAATATTGAAGAGAAATCTAAACAATAGAAATACCCTTGTTGATGTAAGGGATGCTGACCGGGTTTTTCTCCCAAGCATAAACGGTCAGTAAATTGTGGTTGCCAATAGGTTGGTGTTTCCACTGCTAAAGGTGAAAATTCTGGCTTTCCTTTACACCAAAGAATACTGGGTGAAAAAGGCTGAGGATTCATTAAAGCCTCAATAAATTTTTCTTGTTCATCTAGATTAGTGAACAAACGCCGTGAGACTTTAAGTAATAAATTAGAAGGTTTTTCCATCTGGATATATAAATAATAAAATTTTTCACAAATCAGAGTAGAGATGCAATTGTGTGGAAATCAATATGAAAGATGACGCTTCTTAATTACGAATTAGGTTGTATCAAAATCCAAATCAAACTGTTACACAAGAACAATGTAATCAAGCCTTTTGGCTTCATACTCAAAATATAATGACCGCCATTCAGAACGCAATGGCCAAGCTACCCCACTGCACCGGAGAAGGTCATGTTCTTAGATAGTTTTCCGCAAAAGTTACGCAAAGAAGCACAACTATGGAGGGATGAAGGATTAATTAGTTCTTCGCTGTATGAGCAAATAGCAGAACGTTATCAATTTAAAAACCTGGAAGCTGCTGTACGCGATCGCAATAAAGCGATCGCGATCGCTGTAGGCAGCATCCTTTTATGCTTAGGCATAATTACCTTTGTATCAGGAAACTGGCAGGGAGGTTCGCGGGAAGTCAAATTTATTCTCATGATGAGTTTGTTTTTTGCGATCGCTATTACCGGTTTTTACAATTGGATAACACCTGAAGGAAAGAAGCCGCAAAAAAGTAAACGCTTACTGGGAGAAGGGTTGCTCATTTTAAGCGCCTTCATTTTCGGCGCAAATATACTGCTGATGGCTCAGATGTTCAATATCGCCGGTTCAACTTCCCAACTTTTTCTCGCCTGGGGGTTGGGTGTTGTGGTGATGGCCTTCAGTTTGTCCATAAATTCTTTAGGAATTCTGTCAATTGTCCTCGTGGAAATCGGGTATTGGACGGGATTAGAAGACTTATGGTACGCAACAGGAGAGTTAACTTGGTCGCGGTTAGTGGTGCAGCATTTGCCTTTGTTGGCATGGCTGGTATTTGTCCCCTTAGCCTACTTCTGCCGATCGCGCTGGATTTTTGGTCTAGCAGCCTTTGTTTTCGCTAGTTCATTACAAGCTAACCTTAATCCTCTGCCACTGCTGAATTATGCTGATATAGCGCCTTGGGTGGCATCTTTTGCTTTTGCACTCCCACCTGCATTATTCTGGAGTTATGACGATCTGCTGTTTCCAACCATAAATTACAGGTTGTTTCAATCTCTGGCACGTAATTTAGCGTTGGTTAGCTTTGGTGGTGTGTTTTACGTTCTGTCTTTTCGTTGGGTTTGGGAATCTGCAAATTATGGTTATAATCAGCCAACGAACTTGACTAACTTGTTCCAGTCTCTGCCGATCATCGATTTGGGGATTCTCAGTGGCTTGGCGGTATTGCAATGGTTATTTCTACTGCGTCAAAGAAATAATCCTCCGCGCCGCGAAGTGATTTTCACAACTGCTGTTATTGGTACTTTTCTTGCCTTTATTGCCATAGTACCTTTTTGGCATCAAACTATCAGTCGGATTGATGAACTTGGTGTTTTTATTTTCAATGTACTTCTAGCAACATTAGCATGGGGACTAATTCAAGAAGGATTGAAATTAAGCAACAGAAGTTCCTTTTGGGGCGGTATGCTGTTAGTGACACTGCAAATTATCAGTCGCGTGCAAGAGTACGACACCGACTTACTTTTCAAGTCTCTAGTCTTTATCTTGTGCGGTTCCGCTTTAATTAGCGCTGGACTCTGGTTTGAACGCCGTTTACCTGGTGGTAGCTCTGCAAGTAAAAAGTAGTACAAATTCAGCATGGGCTAAACGCCCCGCAACGCTAACAGAATTCAGGAATTTCCCCATCATCAACATCTCTATCTCTGTGCGTCAAAATTTTTAAAGTTTCTCTGCGTTAGTCCTAATCTCGTTACTTTTGACCTCCTCAATTCCTCTGCTTTTTAGGACTACGCTCATGACTAATAGTTCTTCTGAATCTAAAAATAAAACCTTGTCTCCCGAAGCCGAGTTCTCCAGTAAGGTGACTTTTCGGGATTACTTGATTGCTACTGAACAAAAATCGAATAAGCCCTTACCTTTTTGGCGGTTACTAGCTCCCCTGGCGCTACAAACAGGGTTAATCATGGCAGTACCAGCCCAAGCCGTTTATACAGATGTGACAGGTAAAACGGTGATTTTGCAAACCGTACCTGTAGACCCAAACAATGTACTAGACGGTAATACATTAGCGCTAGATTACAACATATCCCGTCCCGCAAATTTGAGGAGATTACCTGGTTGGCAAACAATTGTCAGCAAAGGCCGTGGAAGCGGCAGAAGATTGCCTGAAGGAACCAATATCTACGTGACTTTGCAAGAGCAACTATCCAATGGTAACGGTGTTCCTAGAGCTTGGAGACCGTTACGAGTCAGTAGCGATCGCCCAACATCTCTAAGAGCCAATCAGGTAGCCTTAAAAGGTGTTTATCAGGATGGTTCCGTTAACTACGGCTTGGAAACCTATTACATCCCAGAAAACCAACGCCAGCAGATTAGCAACGATTTGCGAACCCAACGCGCCCGCAGAGGACAAGTACCCCCCATTGTGGTGAAAGCGAAAGTAGATCCACAGGGTAAAGCTGTTCCAGTTAGTATGTGGGTACGCGATCGCAACTATCGCTTTTAAGCTGTTATATGTAAACATGGAAGGTTTATTTCCAAAGTTCTGAGCGTCACCAACTGGCGCTCAGAATTTTCTGTTTGTCATTAGACTTTTCCAAAAAAAAATGTAGAGACGTAGCAGTGCTACGTCTCTACAAAGGTTCTGGATAACGCATAATTAATTTCTGGAGAAGTCTAATGCCTCCTCAGCACTGACTACTACTAAGGCACAATCAGCACTGGGCAAGGGGAAAGGTTAATCACGCGAGTGGTCACACTATCATCCGCTCCCTCTTCAGTTAAGCCTAGCCCTCGGCAGCCCATAATAATTAAATCAGCCCCAATTTCATCAGCGACATCGCAGATAGTAAAAGCTGGTTTACCTTGCCTTTCCAGAATTTCGGATTGAATTCCTTGCCCAGAAAATAAAGATTGGGCATTTTCTAGCAGTTTTGCAACTACTTCTGGTGAAACCATCGGATCTGCACTAGGCGCATCTGGAGCATCTGGAGGCTGTTCTTCTACCACAGACAGCAGCACCAAGCGACTGCTGTATTTTTTGACTACGTTGGTAACAACATCAGCAGCTTCCCGCGTTTCCCGGCTTTGATCGATAGGAAATAGTACTGTCTTAAATATCTCTGTCACTTGGGTACCCCTGACTCCGGTAAAATCTTGATGGTTCTACTTTCAAAACAATAACAAAAAGGCAATCAGGAGAGTTTGGTGTGTCCAAAAAAAGTTTAGCAAGTTTATCTTCAGCTGATATATCTGGGAAACGTGCCTTAGTGCGGGTTGACTTTAACGTGCCTGTGGACGATCAAGGCAACATTACCGACGATACTCGCATTCGCGCCGCTCTCCCAACCATCCAAGATTTAACGCAGAAGGGTGCTAAAGTCATTCTCGCAAGTCATTTTGGCCGTCCCAAGGGTGTGGATGACAAATTACGCCTAACTCCCGTTGCCAAGCGTCTCTCTGAGTTACTGGGGCAAGAAGTCATTAAAACTGATGACTCTATTGGCGATGAAGTTGCAGCAAAAGTTGCCGCTTTGCAAAATGGCCAAGTGCTATTACTAGAAAATGTCCGTTTTTACAAAGAAGAAGAGAAAAACGACCCAGAATTTGCGAAAAAGTTGGCAGCTAATGCTGACTTTTATGTAAATGATGCTTTTGGTACTGCACACCGCGCCCATGCTTCTACTGAAGGTGTGACTAAATTTCTCAGCCCTTCTGTGGCTGGATATTTGGTTGAGAAGGAATTGCAATATCTGCAAAACGCTATTGAAAATCCCCAACGTCCTTTGGCGGCAATTATTGGCGGTTCCAAAGTTTCCAGCAAAATTGGTGTAATTGAAACCCTGTTGGAGAAGTGCGACAAGCTGATTATTGGCGGTGGGATGATTTTCACCTTCTACAAAGCCCGTGGTTTGAATGTTGGTAAGTCGTTGGTAGAAGAAGACAAGCTAGAACTAGCGAAATCTTTGGAAGCTAAGGCTAAGGAACGAGGCGTTGCTTTATTGCTGCCCACAGATGTGGTATTGGCAGATAACTTTGCCCCTGATGCCAATTCTCAAACCGTTAGCATTGAGAATATCCCCGATGGTTGGATGGGTTTGGATATTGGGCCAGACTCGGTGAAATTTTTCCAAGAAGCCCTTGCAGATACCAAAACGGTAATTTGGAACGGGCCAATGGGTGTATTTGAGTTTGATAAGTTTGCGGCAGGTACGGAAGCGATCGCTCATACTCTCGCCGAAATCGGTAAAACTGGTACAACCACCATCATTGGCGGTGGCGACTCAGTAGCGGCTGTGGAAAAGGTTGGTTTAGCAGACCAAATGAGCCACATTTCCACCGGCGGCGGCGCTAGCTTGGAGTTACTTGAAGGCAAAGTATTGCCTGGAATTGCAGCTTTAGATGATGCGTAAGTAAAAAATGGGGACAAGGGGACAAGGGGACAAGAGGTGAGAACTTGAAACAAGTCTTTCCCCTTGTCCCCAATTCTCCTTGTCCCCAAGTCCTCTTCCCAATGCCCAATCCCCAATCCCTAAATATGGAAACTAAATGGCTGGAATGGGCGCAAAAGTTACAAGCGATCGCTCAAAATGGTCTAACCTATTCTGAAGGGCCTTTTGATATTGAACGCTATAAACAATTACGAGCGATCGCCACAGAAATCATGGCGACTTACTCGAACGTAGAACACAGCTATGTCCTCGATTTATTTAGCAGTGAAGTCGGATATGCAACTCCCAAAGTTGATGTGCGGGCGGCGATTTTTTACGAAAATACTATATTGTTAGTCAAAGAAAAAGCTGACGGTTGCTGGAGTTTACCTGGTGGATGGGCTGATGTTGGCGAGTCACCCAGTGAAGTAGTTGTGAAAGAAGTATATGAAGAATCTGGATATCAAGCACGCGCTATTAAATTACTAGCAGTTTATGACAGAAACAAACAGGGACATCCACCGTTACCTTTTTATGTCTATAAACTGTTTTTTAAATGTGAACTTATCGGTGGTTCTCCATCATCAAGTATTGAAACTGAAGATGTAGGTTTTTTCTCTGAAGATGCTTTACCAGAACTTTCTCTGGGACGGGTGACACCAGCGCAAATCACGCGACTTTTTCAACATTATCGCCAACCAGACTTACCGACAGATTTTGATTAATCAATTAGACGCGGATACTTTTAAGGAAATATTGCTAACTGGGTTTCTGGGTCAAAAAAGTGAATTTTCTCTGGAGTTAGAGATAACCATAGTTGCTCACCAGGTTGTACAAGACGATCTGGTGGGATTCGCACTTGTAAGGAATTGGCTGTAGTGGCAGGCTGAGAACCAGGTTCGGCAATCTTAACAGCGAGAAAGGAATCGTTACCGAGATTCTCTACCAAATCTACTTGCACTGGTAGATTTTTGGTAGCAGGCATACTCAAGTTCAAGTGTTCTGGGCGAATGCCTAAAATTAGAGTTTTCCCATCATACTTTTGTAAAGCTTTTCCCCACACTTCTGGCAGGGTGAAACGCAACTGAGAATGCGTAATTAACTGCGGGGCATGAAATTCCACAGGAATAAAATTCATCGGTGGTGAACCAATGAACTCTGCGACAAAAAGGTTGGCAGGACGGTTGTAAAGTTCTAGGGGAGAAGCAACTTGCTGAATTTTACCCTCAGACATAATCGCAATGCGATCGCCCATTGTCATCGCTTCTGTTTGATCGTGGGTAACGTAAATTGTCGTTGTCCCAAGTTGGCGCTGCAATTTCACAATTTGGGCGCGGGTTTCCGCCCGCAATTTGGCATCTAAGTTAGAAAGCGGTTCATCCATTAAAAATACTTGGGGGTCACGTGCGATCGCTCTTCCCAATGCAACCCGTTGTCTTTGTCCCCCAGATAGCTGTTTGGGTAAGCGATTCAGCAATGTTTCAATTTGTAACAGTTGGGCAACACTACGCACCTGCTGATCCACCGCCCGTTCTTTCTCAGAAGTGTAGCGCAATCCTTTAGGTAACTTTCTTGTCGCCCCCACGAAGAGATTTTCTGCCCACGTCCGAAGATAGGGAGTATTTTCTCCTCTGCTCCTCTGCTCCTCGGCTCCCCTGCTTCCCCTACGGCGCAGTCCAAAAGCGATGTTGTCATACACCGTCATGTGGGGATAGAGGGCGTAATTTTGAAACACCATTGCGATATCGCGTTCTTTGGGTGGTAGATCATTGATTAAGCGATCGCCTACCCAGATATTACCGCCAGTCATCACTTCTAACCCAGCAATTAACCGCAGCAAGGTACTTTTTCCACAACCAGAAGGGCCTACCAGCACCATAAACTCGCCATCTGCGATCGTCAGGTTAATCCGTCGCAAGACGTTAACACTTCCCGCACGTTCTTGCGCTGCATCAGTTTTCTCCCCAGGCGTGGGGGAAGATTGGTTTTGTGAGGTAACACCTTCACCTTTACGTGAGGAAAAACTTTTATAAACGTTTTCTAAAATAACTTGGGACACAACTAATTATTTGATTGGGAATTGGGAATTGGAGGATAATTACGACTGACTAATGACAGTTTAGCGCCCATAATACACGTTCTCTGTAAATACGAAAAGTTAACAAAATAGTTTGCACCATCAAAAGCAAACTACGCTAGATTTTAGGGCTGTCAGGAGGTGTTGTTATGACTACCGATCTACCTCAAAATCTTTCCTCAGATCCAAATATTAACCCTGTCCATGACATTGTAGACGTACAAACCACAGATTGTTGCATTGTGGGTGGGGGCCCAGGCGGAGCAGTATTGGCGCTGTTGTTAGCGCGTCAAGGCATTTCGGTGATGCTGCTGGAAGCACACAAAGACTTCGATCGCGATTTTCGCGGTGATACGATTCATCCATCAGTGATGGAAATTATGGAAGAATTAGGACTTAGCGATCGCTTGCTAGAACTCCCCCATGCCAAAATGCGCCAAATTAGGTTTAAAACACCTGAAGATACTGTCACTTTGGCAGATTTTAGTCACTTAAAAACCCGCTACCCCTACATTACGATGCTTCCCCAGGTGAAATTTCTGGAGTTCATCACCCAAGAAGCACAAAAATATCCTAGTTTCCATCTGGTAATGGGTGCGAATGTGCAAGAATTAATTGCCGAAAATGGCGTAATTCAAGGTGTCCGCTATCGGGGAGGGGGTGGTTGGCATGAAGTCCGGGCAATACTGACAGTGGGTGCAGACGGTCGCCACTCACGTTTACGCCACCTGGGTGAGTTTGAGTCAATCGAAACCTCGCCGCCAATGGATATTCTTTGGTTTCGTCTACCGCGTCAGCCAGAAGACCCAGAGGGGGGAATGGGGCGCTTTGGTCAAGGTAAAATCATCGCTATGCTTGACCGTGGTGATGAGTGGCAAGTTGCTTATGTCATCCCCAAGGGAGGCTATCAAAAATTGCGGGCTGAGGGTTTGGAGGAATTAAAAAAATCTGTTGTGGAAGTAGTGCCAGAATTCCAGCAACGCATCCAAAATTTACATGACTGGTCACAAATAGCTTTTCTCTCAGTGGAATCCAGCCGCGTCAAACGCTGGTATCATCCGGGACTGTTACTCATCGGTGATGCGGCTCATATAATGTCCCCCGTGGGTGGAGTTGGGATTAACTACGCGATTCAAGATGCTGTCGTCGCCGCGAATGTACTCAGCAAACCGCTCAAAAACGGACAAGTACAACTTAGCGACCTAGCAAAAGTACAGCGTCAACGCGAATTGCCCACACGTATCATTCAGGCGTTTCAAACTTTTATCCAAAAGCGGGTATTTGCGCCAGTTCTCACCTCAAATAACACCTTTGTACCACCTGCGTTTTTGCGCTTACCTATCTTGCGCGACCTACCAGCCAGATTGATCGCCTTCGGTGTTTTCCCCTCTCACGTCAAGACTTAATTTTTGCCAATAATTTTTTCTCTTTCTTAAATTAGTGGTACAATTATACTACTCAATGCAGAATTGAATGCTCAATTTAGTCAAGCGAGAGTGGCGGACGGCATACTTAATGCTGTTCAAAGCGATCGCTTGGCTTTTATGCTAGAAAGGACTAAAAAGAATTCAGCACCCAGGAGTCAGGAGTCAGAATTGATAAAGAGTTTAGTATGATTGGTATATTCATTCATCAAGTGTTCTCCTGACTTCTGAATTCTGACTCCTGAATTCTGTTAGAAAATTTGTTCAAATATTATTAAAAAATGCAAACAATTAAACATATCTAGATATTAATTGGCACTACATAGAAAAACCCCCACCTTCTCTTCTCAATCAGTACTTTTTGCAGTCAGGAGTAATTTTAATGAACAGCTGCGTTTTGATGGCGGAAATTATTAACGAACCACAACTCCGCTATACAGCCGATAATTTGGGAGTTACGGAAATGCTGGTGCAGTTTCCCAATTCCCTGAAACCAGAAGATCCGCCAGCCACCCTGAAAGTTGTCGGCTGGGGGAATTTAGCGACAGAAATTCAGCAAAACTACCACCAAGGCGATCGCGTCATCTTGGTAGGGCGTTTAGGCATGAATACTGTTCCGATGGAAGGTTTTAAAGAAAAACGCGCTGAATTGACAGTGCAACAAATTCAACCTGTCGGAGGTAGTTTTAATACTGATCCATTGCCTTCAGCAACCGCAACTCCATCATTCACTGAAACTACTCCACGACAACCATCAGCATCTCGTCCTCCCCAGAAAGAAGTTAACACTTACGAATCACCACGTCCAGCGCCTACTCCGGCTGCAAATCCTGTTGGCGTTGCTCCCCAAGCGACAAATTACGAACCCGTACCCCAATCTACAAATTATGAGCGAACCACTTATCCAGCAGTGAAAGCGGAAGAACCAGATCCAGATGATATTCCTTTCTAAAGTTGGTAGTTGGGCGTGTATTCAATTTGTTAACCAACATCACAATTAGACAATTTCTACAAATAGCCATCCTTTAGGGTGTGCTATTTTTTTGTCTGTGTTGACGCTTTTCGTCTTGTCGTGACACATGGCTTTAGCTATCGAACAGTTAGGAATGGATAATTTTAATCTCTAAATTCTAAGTTTCAGCCTCTATTTTGCATCTTAATAGACTTCATCATGGCTACCAATATCAATCAATAAAATAACCATTTCTAACAACTTCTCATCCTCCGAAAAATTAAAGATAATTCTACAATCATAAGCAACAGAACAAGACCACAAACCCGCTAAATTCCCTGTTAACTTATGAGACTTCAAAGACGGTGTAAATGGATCATCTGCTAAAAGCCTTAATACATTAACAATTTGATTCTTTAATTGCGGGTTTTTCTTTGTAATCTTCCTAAAAGAGCGCTTAAATCCACTACTCCAGACAACTTCCACCATCATCTCCGAGTAAATCAGCGATCAAATCATCAACGCTTCCTCTCTTTGCTGTCCCATCCTTAAAAGCCTGCATTACTTCCTGAGCATTAGCCAAAATTTCAACCCGCCGATTCTCAATTCGTTGCTGGCGAAGAAACTCAAATAAATACTCTTTATCTTCTGTGGGCAAACTTTCAATAGAATTAATAATTTCTTGTAAAGTCATCATAGAACCTCCTAATCAAGTAAATCCTACCTTTACTAACTCTATTTTAATCTCTATTTCCATTGCCTCAGCTTCTTAAATTTAGCCAATTTCGGCAAGAATTATGATATGGTCCAACCACCGTAGGGGCAAATGTTTCTGGAAAGTAAAAGCAGGATTAGCGTAGGCGTAGGCATCGCCAGGGCAATCATCACTAAACATCATGAGCCGATCGCAATTTGCAGAAGTCACAAGCAGTTGTATATCGCAGATGTATATTGTGGAAGTATGTGAGAAACTGCCAAAAAGTGTAAAAATTAAATTTACTCACATATACATCAAAACTATTGTTAAAATCAAATAATTTTAAGTTAATATTTCTACCCAACTCCTATGAGAGAAACTGTCCTAGAGGTTCGCAATCTCCAAGTTGAATTTCCCGGTGATGGCAACACAGTCAGAGCTTTGGATGGTATTTCCTTTGGACTGCATCGAGGTGAAACTCTAGGAATAGTAGGAGAATCGGGGAGTGGTAAATCAGTGACAGCCCTAGCTGTGATGGGTTTGTTGCAAAGTCCCGGTATAGTTACTGGGGGTGAAATCTGGTTTCGTCCGCAGGAGAATGGGAACCCCATCGATTTGGTAAAATTGCCTCCTGAGCAAATGCAGTTACACCGGGGTGGCGACATCGCCATGATTTTTCAAGAACCGATGAGTTCGCTTAATCCGGTTTATGACATTGGGTTTCAGCTAACAGAAGCGATTATGCGGCATCAAAAGGTGTCAGCAGCCCAAGCACGACAAATTGCGATCGCAGGTCTACAAGAGGTTAAACTTCTACCTAGCGATGAAGATATACAGCAGCAATATATCGAAACTTGGCATCAAACCAACAGCAATTCATCGAAACCAGAACCATCAAAGTTGGCCCAGTTGGTTAAAGAACACAAAGAAGCCATGCTGGAACGCTACCCTCATGAACTTTCTGGGGGTCAGTTGCAACGGGTAATGATTGCAATGGCAATTTCTTGCAACCCATTAATCTTAATTGCCGATGAACCAACTACAGCTTTGGATGTGACGGTGCAAGCGACTATTTTGGACTTGTTGCGAGAATTGCAGCAAAGTCGTGATATGGCAATGATTTTCATCACCCACGATTTAGGGCTAATTTCAGAAATTGCTGATCAAGTAGCGGTGATGTATAAAGGCAAAGTTGTCGAATCTGGTATTTCCGATCAAATTTTCAGCATTCCCCAGCATCCATATACTAAAGGTTTGATCGCTTGTCGCCCCACACTCAACCGCCGTCCCCAAAAATTACTTACCGTTTCTGACTACATGAGTGCAGAAGAGACAGCAACGGGACAAGTAGTAATTCAGGCGAAAGAACCTGCACTACCTATAGAAGTCACCACCGAAGAGATTGCTGCAAGATTAGCAAACTTCAATGAAAAGGAACCCCTGCTGCAAATCCGCAACCTGAAAGTTGGTTTTCCAGTGCGCGGGGTATTTGGTGGGACAAAACGCTACAATATGGCGGTTAATGGAGTTTCCTTTGATGTCAAGCCAGGAGAAACACTAGGTTTGGTGGGAGAATCTGGTTGTGGTAAAACCACCCTTGGCAGAACCTTGCTGCGCTTAATTGAACCGATGAGTGGTCAGATTATCTTTGAGAAACAAGATATTACTAGCCTCAAAGGAGAACCGTTGCAAAAATTGCGGCGGGAAATGCAAATAGTCTTCCAAAATCCTTTTAGTTCCCTCGATCCACGGATGAAGGTTGGCGACGCGGTGATGGAACCTTTGTTAATTCACGCCGTTGGGAAGACAAAGCAACAAAGACGGCAACGGGTAGTTGAACTATTAGAACGGGTAGGGTTGAGTGCAGATGCGATGAACCGCTATCCTCATCAGTTTTCTGGCGGTCAACGTCAACGGATTTGCATAGCCCGTTCTTTGGCATTGAATCCTAAGTTTATCATCTGTGATGAATCAGTTTCAGCGTTGGATGTTTCAGTACAGGCGCAGGTATTAAATCTTCTCAAAGAATTACAGTCAGATTTTCAGCTTACTTATATCTTTATTTCTCACGATTTAAGTGTGGTGAAATTTATGAGCGATCGCATTTTAGTCATGAATCGCGGTCAAATTGTTGAAGAAGGCACAGCCGAAAGCATTTACCAAGAACCCAAAGAGGAATACACGCAAAAATTAATTGCTGCGATTCCTACCGGTAGTGCTGAACGGGTGCGAAGTCGTCATCTACGGGCTTTGTAGTTAAAATTGTAGGGGCAATTCATGAATTGCCCCTACCTGACATAGGGCTTCCCATTTTGCTTTCAACAAATATTTGTGCAAACAAAATTAATTACATCTGCAAGTCCAGACTGAGTTTTTAAATTAGTAAAAATAAAAGGTTTATCACCGCGCATTTTTTTAGCATCTCGTTCCATCACACTTAAATCTGCACCAACATAAGGTGCTAAGTCAGTTTTGTTAATCACCAACAAATCAGACTTAGTAATACCTGGGCCACCCTTGCGGGGAATTTTATCACCAGCCGCAACATCGATGACGTAAATTGTTAAATCTACCAATTCGGGACTAAAGGTAGCAGCTAAGTTATCGCCACCACTTTCCAAAAATACCAAATCCAAATCGATAAAACGTTCTTCTAATTGTTCAATTGCCGCCAAATTCATCGAAGCATCTTCACGGATAGCAGTATGGGGACAACCACCAGTTTCTACACCCAAAATGCGATCGCTAGCCAACGCCTGAGAATGCACTAAAAACTGAGCATCTTCCTGAGTATAAATATCATTCGTCACCACGGCAATCTGATACTGCTCACGCAATCCCTTACACAAAGCATCAACTAAGGCCGTCTTCCCCGAACCCACTGGCCCAGCAACCCCCACTCTAAATGCGTTTATTGTCATTTGTCATTTGTCCTTTGTAATAATTAGACATCTCTAGAAATTAATTATGCGTTACCTGAAACCCTTGTAGAGACGTTGCAATGCAACGTCTCTACATTCATTTTCGGAAATGTCTATTACGAATTACGAATTACGAATTATTTTGACTAACTCCTAAACAACCTTGTATACTGCGTTTCATGCTGCATACTTGCCAGCGATAAACCCCAACTACAATAGGCGAGTTCATCATCTTCCAACGCAAGAATTTCTAACGCCGCAGTACTAAATAATGGTTGCAAATCTAGCAATAACCTCTGTCCTGCTGTTTGTCCCAGGGGAATAAGTTTCACGCCAGCAGTAATCAAATTACTTGCCCAACTATGCAGATATCCGAGTAATGCGGCTTGGATGCTAATTTGCCAATGGGCAACGGCAATACCAAAAGCGATCGCATAATTGCAAGGATTACCCACAGCATTGGCAATAGGTATAATCTGCGGTTCTAGTCTACCAAGTAATTGGATCAGCGATCGCCCCATCTGCCAACTAGAAGCACGTAATTCTTCTGTTTCTCTAGCAGCCGATAACCACAGATTCCAACGGCAGAGGGACTCTACATCACCTATTTTTGCAGCTTGCTGCGATCGTACCATCACCGCCGCCTCTAACCGAATTGCCCCGTAGAGCAACTCTGCTTTTAACCAATCTTTGAGATTTGTCTGGTTAGCGATCGTACCATTTTCCACCAACATTTCTAAGCCTTCAGAATAACTATATGCTCCCACAGGCAAAGCGGGGCTAGCCAACTGTAAAATACTCAAAAGATGACTATCAGTGAGCATGATGCTGTTGTCCATAAGCTCCTAATTCTGGCTGAAACGGTAAAATTTCTTCTTTAACTTCTAACCCCAGTTGTTCCAACATCGCGCGTAAAACCGAATCTGAGGACAAGCGTAAATAAGTTGGAGTAATTTCTACAGGTACATGGCGATTTCCCAGATGATATGCTGCGCGTAGTAATAAAAGTGGTGTTTGGGCAAAGGCAGTCAAAACTAGTTCTGGTTTAGCACTAATTCTGATTAAACTACTATGGATTTCTTCTTGCAGAATATCACCATCGTGTAAAACAGTTCCTCTGGGTAAATGTAAAACTACAACTTTACCATCTTCCGTTTCAAAACGATGACGACTGCGGGTGCGTTCTTCTGCTGTCAGCGCCAGAGTAAAAGTAACTACGGCATCGCCATTAGGTGGTTTAAGTTGGGTAAATGTCAGCATACAGAGTTTCGCCTGAACTTTTGCTTTTCATTATCGGTTCTAATTATTACCTTCCTATTTTCTGTCACCTGCAACCCTTTGATTGACCAAATAATTACTAATTCGTAATTTAAAAGAGTAATTGAATATAGGGATAGGAATTTCGCCATTAAAAATATGTTTTCGCCAGGTTCCAAAGGTTTTTATCTTTTTTGGTTTCTTCATTTCACCCTGCTAGTCTGTCTCAACTGCTGTACTACGATCAAACTCTGGACAAACAATGAATGCAAATCCTATGAATTGCCATAATTCCAAATAAAATAGGCCCTAAGCCACGGCATCTAAACTATATTTAGTAGCAGCATAAAAACTATTATTGGTGATTTTATCAGAAATTTGGTATTTGCTCTCTTCTAAAAAATCATCTTTAGTAGTAAAACAGTTTTTCGATGCTGAAACCCTTTTTTTCTAGTTAAGTAGTTGCTTGGCTCACTTGGATAATCACCAAGTAGCCAATCAAGAAAATCCTTAAACGATAATATTTTTAAACTTAACCAGGTTTTTTGCCCCAATGATTATATACCCTAATTGAAGTGATTTCACTTCATCGTCGTCAAGTTAAGAGACTACTTTGTTGAAATTATTTTACTAATTTTTGCTGCATATTTGTTGTATATCTATTGTCACGACGAATATAGTACCGTTAATATGCTTTCCAGCTAGCTATTAGATTTTAAGAGTTTTTTAAAAGTCTTAATTTCCAAAATCCTCTTATGGAAAGTGGATACTTGAGTAGTTTGTTCAAACAAAGACGAGTAATTGTATCTCTCTCTAGATATACAAAGGTTGTCAAATCCCAAATTATAGTCCTATATAATGGCAAAAAATATGAGCATCAAAAAAAATAGCAATTCTTTGTTTACACAGATAAGACAAATATGTTTAATAACAAATGATTTTGAAAAAACTGTTTGTGGGCTTTCAAAAGAGCTTGGTATTGGCCCATTTAAATGTTGGGATCATAAACCACCACGTCTTTTTGATATTAAACTTTATGGTAAAGAAGTGTATTTTACAATGAAGTTAGCTATTGCTTGGATTGGTAATACTCAGCTAGAGGTTATTCAACCTTTAGAAGGACAAAATATTTATAAGGAGTATTTTGACACTTATAAAGAAGGTGTTCAACACCTCTTACTTGAGACTGGTAATTTAAATCTAAATAAAGCTGTAAACCGATTGGCTACAGTTGATTATTCCGTAATACAAGAAAGTAAGCTTAATATTCCTGTGCAAATTGGCTTTCTTAAACTCCCTTCTATTCCTCGTATTTTATCGGATTTATTTATTCCTAGATTTGTATATTTAAATACACAAGATTCTGCGAAAACAGTACTTGAAATACTACAGCTACCACCTTTCTTATCATCTAAAGCAGGTATTAGCATCGTTAAGCCAGACTACTGGATTCCAGCAGAAAATACTAATATTAATACTTCGTTGTCAAATAGTTTTATCGATCAAATTTACAAAATTGGTATTATCACTCATGACCTTGATAAAACAGTTCGTAATTATGTCGAACGTCTAGGAATTGCTCCTTGGAAGATGTACAATCTCCAATCTCCAAGACTATCAGAGACAAAAATACACGGCGAAAATGTGAATTTATCTATGCGAGTAGCGGTCACGTATGTTGGTAATACTTTATTAGAGATTGTGCAACCTTTAGATGGAATAAGCATATACCATGATCTACTTTATAAGCATGGTGAAGGCGTTCATTATATTGGGGTTGCTAGCGAAAAATTAAAATTTTCTGAATTGATAAAACATTTTAATAAATTAGGCTATTCCATTGCGATGGAAGGCAAGCTAGAGAATGCATATCATTTTGCCTATTTGGATACAAAATCTGTAGCTAAGATGATGATCGAAGTGATATCAATTCCAGTAAATCAAATTTCGGTAGCTCTTGAGAATCTTCAACCAGATGAAATTTATCCTAATTTGAATAAGAAATAATTCAGGAGTCATAATTAAAAATTGAATTCCTGCAACTAATCAATAAATAAACGGGTTGTTGAAATCAAGATTTAACTTAATTAATTTTATAAATTAAGTTAAATTTTAAGTTTTCTGAAAAGATTGCACATTAAAAGTAAGATACAAACCTAATCATGAAAAATCTTCCATCTGTTAAAGCTATATCTTTTAAGAATGCTGATGTACTGATTTCTCAACTTTCTAAGCATAAAGAAGCTTGGCTTCAGGTTGAAATTCCAGAACGGATTATCTATTTACGTTATTGCTTAGATGGAGTTCAGAAAGTAGCGGCTAAATGGATCGAGAGAGTCTGTTTAGAAAAGGGAATTGACCCTACTAAATCTTTGGCAGGCGAAGAATGGTTAGCTGGGCCAATGGTTATCGTCCGAAATTTACGGCTACTCATCGAAGCTTTAGAAGCTTTTGGTCAGCCCAAGCCTAAACGTTGGATTACTCGCCCAGATGGACAAGTGGTAGCTCAAGTACTTCCGGGAAGCTTCATAGATAACATTTTCTGGATGGGTTTTACAGGTGAGGTCTGGATAGAACCCGGTAAACCGACTACTCAAGGATTGAACTATCGAAAAAAGCATGATAAAGGAAGCGTTGCATTGATTTTGGAGGCAGGAAATAATTTGTCTCTTAGCCTAACGGACACTTTATATAAGTTGTTTGTCGAAGATCAAGTTGTGATTATCAAGATAAGTCAGATTAATGAATATGATATTTCTTTCATAGAAGAAGCATTTCGGTCACTGATTGAGGATGGTTTCTTCAAGGTGGTTTATGGTGATGCTGAACTAGGAAGCTACCTTTGTCACCATCCGGAAATTGATACAGTACACATCACGGGATCAGACTGCACTCATGATGCAATTGTTTGGGGAAAGACATTCGAGGAACAATTGCAACGTAAGGCTAGTAATCAACCTTTGCTGAAGAAGCCCATAACTTCAGAACTAGGATGTGTCACTCCTGTTTTGGTAGTTCCCGGTGTCTGGTCTAAGTCCGACCTAATCTTTCAGGCTCGGCATGTGGCAAGTATGGTCACGCATAACGCCAGCTTTAATTGTGATGCAGCAAAAGTGTTAGTGACTGCCAAAGGGTGGAAGCAGCGTGATACTTTTCTGGAGATATTACACCAAGAGTTAGCAGCAATCCCTACTCGTAAAGCATACTACCCAGGAGCTAGAGAAAGATATGAAGCTTTTCTAGACCAATATCCTCAAGCTCAAGCACTTGTCTATGCTGATGAAGAAAGCATACCTTGGACAGTGATTCCTCAAGTACCTCCAAAGACAGGAGAATATGCCCTCAATCATGAAGCATTTTGTGGTTTATTAGCAGAGGTTACTCTAGATGCTGAAGATCCAGGAGAATTTTTAGCCAAAGCCGTAAATTTTGCCAATCAAAAAGTTAAGGGGACACTTTCTTGCGTACTATTAGTGCATCCTAAAACTGAAAAAGCTTATTCTGCCGAGATAGATCGAGCGATCGCCAACTTACGCTACGGTGGTATTGGGGTAAATGTTTGGACAGGAATTATCTATGCTCTAGGGTTAACAACCTGGGGAGCTTTTCCCGGCAACACTCTGACAGATATCGGCTCTGGTCGTGGAGTAGTTCATAATGCTTACATGTTTGATCATCCACAAAAATCTGTTGTTCGCTCCCCATTTCGGATTTATCCCACACCTGCTTGGTTTGTAACACATAAGAACTTACTACAACTTGGTCAACGAGTTACTGCTTTTGAGGCATATCCTACATGGGGTAAACTTTTGGATGTAGTTTTTGCGGCACTAAAGGGATAATAGAGGGATTTCCAAAAAGACAAGAGACAGCAGATATTAAATAATAATAATCGGCGTTGTATAAATGCGAGATGATCTTGCTCGTTTTGTGGGATGGGTCGAAAAGCCCGTCCCTTGTATTTCGGAGCACTCATGTTGCCCACCCTACAAGAATCATCCCTTAATTCAGCAACGCCTAATAATCATTACAAGGGGGAGAAAAGAGCATTACTGTGTGATTTTGGGAAAATTGTAGGTTAAGGAATCGAGTGAGCCACAGTCACGAAAGGAAGTTGCGTGGCAACTTTGCAGGCTTTAGGTACTAGCTAATAGGTAATGTAAACCAGAAAGTTGAACCTGCATCTAATACACTGTTCACACCAATTTCGCCGCCGTGAGCATTGATGATTTGCTTACATAAATATAAGCCCAATCCCAAACTTACAGAATTGCGGATATTTGCGCCCCGAAAGTAAAGGTCAAAAAGCCGATCGCTTTGTTGTTGACTAATGCCTGTACCGTTATCACTGACAGTACAATAAATCATCTCATTTTCACGGGTAGCGTTAATTGTCAATAGCAATCCAGGAGGATTGTGTTTGAGAGAATTGACAATTAAGTTAGAAAAAACTCGCCATAGTTGGGTGGGATCTGCATTCAATAATGGCAAATCTGCGGATACTAGATTGGTCAGCTTGGCTTGATTTTGCTCTAGCAATGGTTCCAAATCTGCGATCGCAGCTTCGACAACTGTCAGTAATTGTACAGGCTGACGTTGCAAAACAACACCTTGCACTTCGCTGACATGAGCTTCCATCAACGAATTAATTAAGTTGAGTTGGCGATCGCTACTTTGAATCATCCGCTCTAAAATTGAGCGGGAAATCGAAATATTTTCCTCTGGACTTGCAAGCAAGTTTCTCAGCACCATTAAAGTACCCAGTACTGGGTTACGTAAGTCGTGGGAAACTGCATGGAAAAATACTCGTAGTTCTTCTTCAGTTTGTTTACGCTGGGTAATGTCTTCAATCAAACCTTCGTAATAAAGCAGTTTTCCCTGTTCGTCACGCACTGCGTAGGCTTTTTCCGAAATCCAGACAATACTCCCGTCTCGGCGATAAATTTGGGATTCAAACTCGGAAACGCTACCATACTTTTCCATCAGGCGCACAAATTCGGCGCGGCGGTTTGGATCGACATACAATTGTTGAATATCAGTGGAATGTGCTGTCACCTCCTCCGCTAAGGAGTAGCCATAAATACTTGCTAAAGCAGGGTTTGCCGTAATATAACGTCCATCGGGACTGCTTTGAAAAATTCCTTCAACAGCGTTTTCAAAAATACTGCGATATTTAGTTTCTGCAACCTTGAGTTTTTGATATGCAAATTCCAGTTCTTGACGGGCGTAAAACTCAGAACGTTGCAGGCGATCGTATAGATAAACACCAATGTCACATATAGCACAAAACCAAAAAATGTATAAAAGAAATGTCACACTATATATTTCTGGGTGTTCTGGGACTGGTGTCTTTAGCCCAAGCACCGTATTTACACCAAAATAGTAAACTAGCACACCCACTTGAGACAGCAAGTGAACAATCCAGCAGACTGGCATTAATATAGCTTGGCTCAAGAAGAGCAGTGACCAACCGATAGCATCGGGTAATGCGAAACCTCTCAGGGTGGCAAATAACTGTGATGCGAGACTAATTGCCCAAGAAGACCCCAAAAATAATAAATCTGGACGATTACGACCTAATTTAGTTTTATGTAAGGCAAAGCAGATCAGTATACTCAGGAGCATTGCAATATTGATTACAAGGCGTTGAGTTCTAAGTATTTCTGGCAGACTTTCCAACTCTTTTAAAGAGAACAAAAAGCCGTAAATGTCTCGCAAAGTAAAAGACAACAAACAAATCAGCGCCAGCCATAACCATAAACGCAATCTCTGCCACAAAAAACGGTTACGCCAAGCTCTGTAAAGAGTAGTGGTTTCATCTGTTGTTGGTGCAGAAAAGGTTTTTCTCCACCAGCTTTGCACTGTTGTAAATGGAGTAGCTATTAGCATCCAAGCAACTTTGCCCATACCGTCGAGGGTGTTTCCTTTACTCAACATTGCTATAAATAACACCCTCTCATTTTTTGGTGATTTATGGGCGATTTGTTGCGGATGAAGTGAAGAGAGGTAATGTAAACCAGAAAGTTAACCCGCGCTTGCGGTTACTAATAACACCGATTTTGCCGCCATGTGCCTTAATAACTTTCCGACAAAGATACATTTTTAAGCCAATGCTGGTAGAACAACAATCTTGAGGATCACGGACATGGAGATCGAAAAGGCGATCGCACTCTAGTTTACTCATTACTACACCATCATCTTGAATCTGAGTGCGAATCATTCCCCCTTCAATGCTGGCACTAAGAATAAAATTTAATCCTGGTGGATTATTTTGCAAGCTATGTGTGATTAAAGTTACCAAAACTTTCTGCAACAGAGTCCCATCTGCCATTACTAACGGTAAATCTGTGGGAACCAAGTTCTTCAGAGTCGCTTGATTTTGTGTCAACACAGGTTCCAGGTGGGTAACTGTTCCTCCCAGCACGGTGCTAAGTTGCACAGGTTCATGTTTGATGTCAATACCCTGTTTTTCGCAGGAATTAATTTCTAGCAATGAGTTAATCATCGCTAGTTGGCGATCGTTGCCTTGAATCATCCGCTCGATTATTGAGCGAGATACTGGGATTGGGAATTGGGAATTGGGCATTGGGAATTGGGCATTGGTTATTAATTCTTCTCCCCTGCTCCCCTGCTCCCCTGCTCCCTGCTCGCCCCTCCCCACTCGCTGATTTAACAAATTCTTTAACACCATTAAGTTACCCATCACCGAAGTTCGTAAATCATGGGCAACTGTATGCAAAACAACATCTTTGACACGATCCAATTTTTCAAATTCTTGCATTTTCTGCTGCAACTGTGCTGTTCGTTCTTCTACCTGTTGTTCTAAATTAGTGTTAAGTTCTGCGAGTTTTTGGTATATCTGGCTTTGCTGAATGGCGATCGCTACTTGTTCTGACATCTGTTGTAGCAAATCAATTTCTATTGGCTGCCAATGACGCGAACCTGAGCATTGATTGGCAATTAACGCACCAAATAATTCATTGCCTAGCATCAGTGGTACTGCCAAGCTAGCCTTTGTTTGAAATTTTTGATAGTGTGCTTTAACTTTAGGAGATACTGCTATTTGTGTAATGTCTTCAACAACACGTACAAGATTATCTTTTAGTAAGTTTCTCAATTCTTGTAAATAAGCTTCATCATTAGTAGACCAACCTAAGACTGATGGATACTGAGGATCTACTGATTCGGCAAGGGTTCTGACTCCTAACTTGGCATTATTTAAACCAATGAAAACTCTATCTGCTTGCAGAAATTGCCTAACTTCCGTTACCGTGGTTTGCAGAATTTCTTCTAAGTTAAGGGAAGACCGAATTCGCACTAGAGTTTCTGCCAACAAGCGATCGCGTTGTGCTGATAGGCGAAATTGCGCTTCTACTTGCTTACGTTCTGTAATGTCGTGATGGACTGCTAGGATCGAAGGGATATTATCTAAATCGATGATTTCGGCTGAAAGCAGCGTTGTAATTATCTTGCCAGACTTTTGCCGAAATTCAAATTCTAAGTTGCGAACAACTCCTGTGCTTTGCAACTGATGTAACAAATTTAAGCGATCGCGATCGTCTACCCAAAGATTTAATTCAAAAGAAGTTTTACCAATCGCCTCCTCTCGCTCATAACCTGAGAGTTCGACAAAACTGTCGTTAACTTCGATAAACCGCCCTTCTTGCAGCGTACTAATGGTAATGGAATCGGGACTGCAACTAAAAGCTTTAGCAAATTTTTGAGCAAGATTTTGTAACCTGACTTCTGCTTGTTTGCGTTCTGTGATGTCTCGGACAATTGCTAGTACTTCATCTTCACCACTCACTACCAACCGCGCCTCATAATCTCTGACTCCCAAAGGCGTTGCTAGTTGATATTCGCAAGTTTGCAAAGTTCCAGAATCTAAAGTTTTAGCGATCGCTTCCAGGCTAATTGCTGCAACATCACTAGGCAATAACTCTTGCACGCGTTTCCCAACTATTTCTTCTCTCGAAAGAGTGATATTTGCTCCCTCACTTTTCAAATCTAGATACTCGGCATCGCGGCTAATGCGAAACATCAAATCGGGAATAGCATCTAAAATTGCTTTATACCGAGCCTCGCTCTCTTGCAATTTTTCTTCGGCTTGTTTTCGGTCTGTAATGTCCATGAATAAGCCATTCCAAAGAAAATCGCCTGTTTCTTGTAGTTCGGGTTGCGAAGTACCTTGAATCCACTTCAGTTTGCCACTAGGCGTAATGATGCGACCTTCCCAATGCCAAGGTTTAAAAGTGGTATTACAAACAGTAATAGATTCTGTAAAAGCTTTTATATCCTGTGGATGAATCAATTTGTATAGCACCTGAAAGTCTGCCTGTACAGCTTCTGGTTTTAATTCATACAAGTATTCACAACCAGAACTAATATAAGGGATAAACACAGAGCCATCCTGCCGTTGCAGAATTTGGAAAATCATCCCAGGTAAATTGGCAGCAATTGTTTCCAATAGAGCGATCTTCTCTGGCTGGAAATCTGGTGATTTGACAATTTCATCCACTCTTTGAACCTTTGATATATAAGCAATTGACATAATATTCAAGGCAATCATAGCCATTATGAGACTTTTTTGGCTGTTGGCGTTATCACTAACAGCAGAAAAAGTTCCTCTACTTTCAGAGTAGTTCTGGATGCAGCGATCGCATTCACCCAATCGGGTGAACCAGTTGTCCAAAAACCATCAGTTCACAATTGCTGTACATGGATGGCGGGATGTTTAGTCCAGGCTGAGTGAAGTTGAGGTAAAAGTTTAAGGTCCAAGTTGAATCTCTTAATTTTAGTTGCTGTGTTCAGGAGGAATTTCAATCCTCTTCTGAAAACTAAGCTAATCATCAATCAAGTTGCATCATCGTGTCTTGGCGTAGAGTGGTTTGATTGCTCTAATTCCTTCCTTTTTAAGTAGGCTAAGGGAAGATCAAAGCCTTAACCCAAGGTATTGTTCTATATACAACTAAAAGCGTATCAGCTTATCCTTATATTCTTGAAAAGCAAACCCTAATTTTGGGAATAATAACTACATATCTGCTAATAAAAGTCAAATTTTTGACAAGCAATCTTGATTATTGAGAGCATAACCATGACAACAGCAATTCCTGAAGTTTATAGAATTAGCGGCTATAAATTAATAGAAATACTCTATCAAGGCTCCAAAACTGAAGTCTATAGAGCCATTAGAATGGTGGATCAACAACCTGTTGTCATTAAAATATTGCAAGTAGAATCTCCTACTTTTAACGAACTATTACAGTTTCGTAACCAATACACTATTGCCAAAAATTTAAACATTTCTACTATTGTTCGTCCCTATAGTCTAGAAGCATATCGTAATGGTTATGCTCTAGTAATGGAAGATTTTGGGGGAATTTCTCTGAGAGAATATACTAAAAACCAATCACTAGAACTGGTGGAGTTTTTCACAATTGCTCTGCAACTTAGTAATATTCTTCATGAACTCCATCAAGAACGAGTAATTCACAAGGATATCAAACCTGCAAATATTCTGATTAACCCGCATACAAAACAAGTAAAAATCATCGATTTTAGTATTGCTTCTTTACTTCCCAGAGAAAACCAAACTCCGATTAATCCCAAGGTTTTAGAAGGAACCCTTGCTTATTTATCTCCCGAACAAACCGGACGCATGAACCGAGGCATAGACTACCGCAGTGACTTTTATTCTTTGGGTGTGACATTTTTTGAACTCCTGACAGGAAAATTGCCTTTTGACTCAGATGATCCAATGGAGTTGGTACATTGTCATATTGCCAAGCAACCACCAATATTAGGAGGCAGGGGGCAAGGGGTAGAAGGCAGGAGGGAAGAAGAGAAAGAAATACCGCAAGTCTTGGGCGATATTGTCATGAAATTGATGGCGAAAAATGCTGAAGATCGTTATCAAAGTGCTTTAGGGTTAAAACATGATTTAGAAAAATGTCTTTGCCAATTGAACAAAACGGGTAAGATTGAGCGCTTTCAGATTGGGCAACGGGATATTTGCGATCGCTTCATTATTCCAGAAAAATTATACGGTAGAGAAACAGCCGTCCAACAACTTCTAGAAGCTTTTGAGAGGGTTTCTCTAGGAAGCCATGAAATGATGTTAATTGCCGGGTTTGCTGGCATTGGGAAAACTGCGGTTGTGAATGAAGTTCATAAACCGATTATTCGGCAACGAGGTTATTTTATTAAAGGTAAATTTGACCAGTTTAACCGAAACATCCCCCTATCTGCCTTTGTGCAATCCTTGCGTGATTTGATGGTGCAGTTATTAACAGAAACCGATCAACAACTGCAACAATGGAGAAAAAATATCCTCGCAGCATTGAGAGACAATGGACAGATTCTCATTGAAGTTATTCCTGAATTAGAAAAAATTATTGGTCAACAACCACCGATACCAGAATTAACAGCAGAGGCAGCACAAAATCGATTTAATTTATTATTGAAAGTTTTCATTCAAACTTTTACAAAAAAAGAACATCCATTAGTTATTTTTATAGATGATTTACAATGGGCAGATTTGGATTCATTAAAATTGATCAAATTATTAATGAATGATTCAGATGGATATTTATTACTAATTGGTGCTTATAGAGATAATGAGGTATCACCGCCCCATCCATTAATATCAACTTTAGACGAAATTGAGAAAGCTGGTACAATAATTAACTTGATAAATCTGCAAAACCTGAATCAAGTTAAGTTGAATCAATTAGTAGCTGATACATTAGGCTGCAAAGAAGAATTAGCATTTCCTCTTTCGCAATTGGTTTGTCAAAAGACTCAGGGAAATCCATTTTTTGCTACACAGTTTCTCAAAGTATTACACCAAGATGGGTTGATTACCTTCAATTTTGAAGAAGGCTGTTGGCAATGTGATATTGCCAAAATTAATCAACAAGCCATGACAGATGATGTTTTGGAATTCATGGCGTTTCAATTGCGGAGGCTGCCAGAATCAACTCAACAGGTTCTCAAGTTAGCGGCTTGTATCGGCAATCAATTTGATTTAGCAACATTGGCGCTCGTTTCTGAACAGTTAGAAATCGAAACGGCAGCTTGTTTGTGGAATGGGTTACAAGAAGGTTTGATTTTGCCTCAAAGTGAAGTTTATAAGTTTTCTATCGGGCAAGAAGAACAAATATTTACTCAACAAAGTTCTCAAAATACTGTATACAAATTCTTACACGATCGCGTGCAACAAGCTGCCTATTCCCTAATTCCAGACGACCAAAAGCAATCCACCCATTACAAAATTGGGATGTTATTGTTACGCAATTCCTCAGATTTGGAACGGGAAGAACGACTATTTGAAATTGTCACTCATTTAAATGCAGGTAGTTCCTTAATCACTCAACCCTCAGAGCAGCAAGAACTGGCAGAATTAAATCTGATTGCTGGACGGAGGGCAAAATCTGCAACTGCATACACAGTAGCAGTCGAGTATTTCACCGTGGGAATTAGCTTGTTGTCGCATCATTCCTGGGAAAACGACTATGACTTGACTCTAGCGTTGTATATCGAGGTAACTGAAGCCACTTATCTCAATACCGATTTTGAGCAGATGGAGCAATGGGTAAAAATTGTGTTGCAACATGCTAATACCTTGCTCGACAGCATTCCCATCTACATAACCAGAATGATGGCAGCAAAATCGCAAGGTCTTCCATTGAAAACGCTGAACATTGGTTCGCAAGTGTTGCAGCTATTGGGTATTGAGTTTCCTCAACAACCAACTCCGGCAGATATTGGACAGGCAGCGCAAGCAACTATGCGGTTATGGGAAGGACGTTCCTCTCTCGATTTGCTCAATTTATCCACTATGAGCGATGCTCACTACTTGGCAGCTATGAGAATCATGAGCAAAATGGTTCCGGCTGCTTATCTGGCAACACCTGTTTTAATGCCCTTACTGATATTCAAGCAAGTAGAATTTTCGATTAAATATGGTAATTGTCCTGTTTCTGTCTATGCTTATGGCGACTACGGCATCATCCTCTGTGGTGTATTTGGTAATCTGGAAGCTGGTTATGAGTTTGGACAATTGGCGTTAAACCTGCTGGAATTACAGTCCAAAACCTTTAAATGCAGAACCTACTTTATTGTCTACAACTTTATCCGTCATTGGAAAGATCCTTTGCGCGAACAACTTGTGTATCTGCAAGAGGGCTACCAGAATGGACTGGAAACTGGAGACATGGAGAGTACAGGATTGAATGGTCAAGCGTATTGTCAATATGCTTATTTTGCGGGGCGAGAATTAACCGGGTTAGCGAATGAGATGGCAGCCTATCGCCAAAGTATCCATTCAATCAAGCAAGAATCGCCGCTGCAATATCTGGAGATGTGCTATCAAGCTGTACTCAATTTACTCGGACATAACCAATCTCCCGATCGCTTGACGGGAACGATTTATAATGCTGAACAACGATTATCCCTTAATCAAGCAACTCAAGACCGAACGGGATTTTTTCATTGGCAAGTTAATCAAACGATTCTCTGGTATTTGTTTGGGCAATATCAAGAAGCTGCCCAGCAGTCTGCCCAGGCAAAGCAATACTTAGATGCTGGTATCGCCCAATTCGGTGTCGCTTTGTATTTTTTCTATGATTCTTTGATTCATCTGTCACTTTACAAAGCTGCAACTGAGTCAGAACAGCAACAGATTCTCGCCCAAGTCGAGGCTAATCAAGAGAAGATGCAAAGATGGGCAGCACTAGCTCCTTGTAACCATCAACACCGTTGGGATTTGGTAGAGGCCGAACGGTTTGCAATTTTAAGCGAGCGCACTATGGCAATTGAATTTTACGATCGCGCGATCGCTAAAGCCAAGGAAAACGGCTTCCTCCAAGATGAAGCCCTCGCTAACGAACTCGCCGCCAAATTTTACCTCAACTGGGACAAAGAAAAAGTCGCCCAAGCCTATATGCAGACAGCTTATTCTTGCTATGCCCGGTGGGGAGCCAAAGCCAAGACGGATGACTTAGAAAAACGCTACTTTGAATTGCTGCGTCCAATTTTGCAACAAGTAGTACAAACCCTAAATCCATTAGAAACCTTAGCAACAATTGCTAACCCAGTCCACGCATTGACTCATACCGCAACTTCTTCTGGTATTAGCATCAACAACATCCTTGACTTTAGCTCTATCCTCAGAGCGTCACAAACTCTTTCTGCAACAATTCAACTCGATGAATTTTTACAGCAACTTACCCAAATTATCCTCGAAAATGCTGGTGCTGATAAATGTGCGCTGCTTTTACCTGAAGATGATAAATGGCAAATCCGCGCAATTACTAGCTTTGATAGCACCAGCTTACAGTCAGAACCGCTCGAAAATAATCCTAATGTTCCCATTGCGCTAATTCAGTATGTAAAAAATACAGCTAGTGTGGTTGTGGTTGACGATCTCAAAACTCATTTACCAATAATTGATGATTATTTAAGCCAACATCAACCCAAGAGTGTGCTGTGTTTACCAGTACTTAGCCAGGGGCGTTTAGTCGGAATTTTATACTTAGAAAATAATTTGACAAGTGGGGTATTTACCCGCGATCGCATTTTAGTGTTGAATTTTCTTTGTACTCAAGCGGCAATTTCTCTCGAAAATGCTCGACTCTACGCAAATCTTCAGCAAAGCGAAGCCCGTTTCCAGAAAGTTACCGATAATGTTCCTGGAGCAATTTACCAACTCCATGTCACACCAGAACATTTGGTTTCTATGCCCTATATAAGTTCTGGCTGTTATAACCTTTATGAAGTGACAGCAGAGGAAATAATCAGCGGCCAGCAAAATCCTCGTTTTCTTGAACATCCTGATGACATTGCAGGCATCAATCAGGCAATGATGGAATCTGCTCAAACCTTGACACCGTTTGTTCATGAATGGCGAATCATCACGCCATCAGGAACGATGAAATGGGTACAAGCGGCATCTCGTCCAGAGCAACAAGATGATGGTTCAATTGTTTGGGATGGTTTAATTTTAGACATTAGCGATCGCAAAGCTGCCGAAGCTGTCGTCCAGCAAAAATCCCAACAACTAGAACAAGCCATAGAAGATTTACAAAAAGCCCAATTACAAATTGTCCAAAGTGAAAAAATGTCTGCTTTGGGGAACTTAGTCGCAGGTGTCGCCCACGAAATCAATAACCCAATTGGGTTTATCGCAGGAAATGTCAACGAAGCAAGGCTAGGATTAGAAGATATCATTGAGCATTTGCAATTGTACCGTTCTGGGGTATCTCCAACAGAAATTGAACAACATGCCCAGAAGATAGAGATTGATTATCTCTTGGAAGATATACCTAAAATGATTGAGTCAATGGATGTAGGGTGCGATCGCATTAAAAATATCAGCACTAGTTTGCGAACTTTCTCACGGGCAGATAAGGATTACAAAGTTCCCTTTAACATCCACGAAGGTATTGATAGCACTATTTTAATTTTGAAACATCGCCTCAAGGCTAACGAAAAACATCCGGCAATTGAAGTCATCACTAACTACGGAAATATTCCCGAAGTAAAATGCTTTCCTGGACAACTTAATCAGGTATTTATGAATTTGCTGGCAAATGCTATTGATGCGTTAGAAGAATCAAATCAAGGATATAGCTTTGAAGAAATTGCAGTTAATCCTAACTGTATCACTATTACAACATCAATACATAATGATACTCACGTCAAAATTCAAATCTCGGATAACGGTATTGGCATGAATGATGATGTCAAAAAGCGCATTTTTGAGCATTTATTTACAACTAAACTTGTAGGTAAAGGTACAGGATTAGGATTAGCGATCGCTCGACAAATTATAGTTGAAAAACATGAAGGTACTTTGAAAGTAAATTCTACTTTTGGACAAGGTTCTGAGTTTGAGATAACACTACCAATCGGGAATTGACATCACTATAGGCAGGAGGCCGAGGGCAGGAGTGTGGGAGGTGTGGGAGGATGGGGAAGAAATGGAGGGGTGGGAGGTGTGGGAGGATGAGGAGGTCTGGGAAGAAATCTTACCTCCCACACTTCCCACACTCCCCACACTCCCCACACTCCCCTGCCTACAGTATCGTGAGAAATCAAGGAGTTTTCCTGCCTCCTGCCTCCTGCCTCCTTCAATTACGCCTAGCTAATCATCTTCTCTAAAGCAATTTGCAAATCTTTTGTCAAATCGCTTACACCTTGTCTAGCTGCATAGCGATCGCCCTGAGAATTGCGAAAGCGTTCAGTAACTGAAATTGGCTCTCCCACAGTGATATGTGCCTTTCGCAAACCTAAGCGAGGTCGCCCTGGAAGTGTTGTATCTTGAATGCGAGAAAGCATATCGAATACAAGTAACGCTGTTTCTGCAAACCTTTCGGCTGTCGGTTTTTCTTGAATATAAGTAGCTGTGACTGCAACAAAACTTTCCACTATCCGCATGTGTCGCATCCGCAAGTCTGCTTCCTCAGCAATCCAGTCTGCCAAACCGCGTTTAAAGGGTGGTAAAGCATTGATATCTGGCAAATCTTCCCGGTAAATGTAATTCCAACCAGCCTCTTCCAAGCGGCGGCAACGGTCAATAAAATTACCCTGTGCCTGAACTCCAAAATATTGCTCAGTAACTTGTAAAGCCTTATCCAGCAAGCGATGAAGTCGGGCAATTAATACTTCATTTGGGCTAGCAGATTCATCAGTTGAGATGGTTTTTGGGATGTCTTGATGATAGAAGCGACGATAAAATTCTTCCATCTCAGTAAGCAGATATTCAGCCAATCTACACAGGCGTTGATAGTAAATCTCTTCTTGAGAACCCGGATCAATTTCCTTAACTGCCAAGCCGCTATCAGCTTCCAATTTACTCAACAGCCAATCCAGTTTAGACCAAGGTGGCTCGACGTAGCGATACTGGATAGCGATCGGCACAATAATCACAGTTTCAGTGCGATTGGCTTTTTGTAAATCTTCTACACACCAGAACCCCATTTGAGCAACGCCTGGTTCCAGTGGGCTAACAATACCACTATGACCATTAGTACCGCCTTCTGGCGCTACTGCGATCGGTAGTTCGCCATTAGCAAATAACTCCCGTGCAGTTTGGATTGCTTGCCGATCTAGTCGCCTACCGCGATGAACCGGCACACCTCCCACCCGTGAAAATAACCAACCTAGCCAATTTCCAGCCCAAACCGTCATACCCCGGTCATAGAGAAAATAACTGTGAACAAGGGATTGCAGTAAAATACCTTCCTCACGGGCAACTCGTGGCACAATGCGGGAAAGCAAATACAGCATACACAGAGGATCTTCTACCTCTGGGTGACGGAATGCTAACAAAAAGCGAATTTTCCCAGCCTGGAATTGTTGATAAAGGTCAGCTAATACCTCAACATTTTGGGCTTCAATACCGACAATCCCAGCCGTTAGCCAAGGGCGAGTGCGAAACCGTAGTGCGATCGGCAGTAACCACCGAACAATCTGGAGTACCAACGGATTAAACCGTTGAGTAATAAATTTCAGTGGTGGTTGAGTAGACTGAATCGATCTAGGCAAGTCGCTCTCCAGATTGTGTTTTTAGCGATTGTACAACGTACTGAGTCAAAAGATTCACAAGTACTACTTCTTAATCAAGACTTAGCACTAAGAAACTTTTCAAAGATAGATCCTAAATTATCGAATAAAAAATTATTTTGGATGTTTAGGAAAATTTCGGAGTAAATATCCAAATACAGCTAGATTTAACAAAAATACGAATATTTTTATAAGAGATATTCCCCGAATTAATTCATAAACTTCTGGTGGGATACTGATACCGACAAGTCCCAATACTAAGATATGGGCCCAACGCTTCTCGTACCATAAACCAACAGCTTCAATAGTAGTAACAATAGCATAAACTCCTGCTCCAATGCCGCTAAATGCCAAAGTTCTAGGATTTAAGTTGATAATTTTATTTAAAATCCAATCAATAATTATCGATTTACCTTCCAAAACATAATTTTCTGAAAAAGCCTCTAGAGTTTGATAATTTTTTAATGTCAATAATAAAGCAATGGAAGTAAACATAAGTAGCGAGGCTGCAAATGATTTGTAGACAACAATTGCTACTAACCCCAATGGACGCTTTTTCAAACAACCCCCTAAAAGTATATATAAGTAAAACTTGGCTTGAGTAGCTCTGAATGATACCAACTAAGACGTTTATTGTAGCAACTCTTTATCGTCCCATGTTTACACTTTTTGCAATCCTAAATTAAGTGTTAATACTAAGTAAGTTGGGCACAATAAAATCAGAAAAACAAACTAGCCTAAAACCCTTTTAACTATTGCCTATTGCCTTATCCCAATGACAATTATTTACCGATTAAAGTGTAAACCTCATCTATGTTGAAACCTAGACTTTTTTAAAAGATATATTTATGTAGGTTGGGTGGAGTGAAACGCAACCCAACATTACCACCCTATTTATGTTGGGTTACGCGATCGCTGCACCCAACCTACAAAACTACGGTTCTCAAGGTAGACCAGGTTTAGAATGTGGATTCTCACTCCAGAACAGAAATATTTTTGCAGAATATTTAATTAAGGCTGCTGTCATTGCTAACAAATTCAACTGCGAATTTTTAACCTCAAAATTACCTACGTTTTGTCAGGTAACAGTTGACTTCATGATGTAGAGATTTTTCTAACTAAGTACAGCTTTGAAAATAAGACGATTGGATGTAATACTGAACTTACCTATGTCTTAACTTTTCGCCTAACAATTGCCAAACCCCATTCCGTACTAGATTAAGGGATTTTGATTTAGGCGTGTTTTATTTGGGTATTACTGATCGCACTTGAGATAAATTATATCCAATGGAGGTTAGCGGACTCGAACCGCTGACATCCTGCTTGCAAAGCAGGCGCTCTACCAACTGAGCTAAACCCCCATAAAATTAAAATAGCAGGCAACTTCGTTTGACGTTGCTATTGTAACTTATATTATTTTGTTACTAAAGGGATGAAACCAGAAAACACTAGAATTATTGCAGCATTGTATAAATTTGTCAAGTTACCAGATTTTGCTGAGAAACGAGATCCTCTGTTGTCTTACTGCCAAGCGCAAGGTGTCAAAGGGACAATTTTGTTGGCACAAGAAGGCATTAACGGTACAATTGCGGGTTCGCGTCAGGCGATTGATTCTGTTCTCTGGTTTCTGCGTAGTGACCCCCGTTTAGCAGACCTAGAATACAAAGAGTCCTATACTGAAACTCCACCTTTTGAGCGGATGAAGGTGCGGTTGAAGTCAGAAATTGTCACTTTGGGATTGCCTGAAATTGACCCAACTGAGAAAGTTGGCACTTATGTCAGTCCCCAAGAATGGAATGATTTGATTTGCGATCCAGAAGTAACTGTGATTGACACTCGCAATGATTATGAGGTGAATATCGGTACTTTTCAAGGAGCAGAAAATCCCCAAACTAGCTCATTCCGAGAATTTCCCGATTATGTGGTACACAACCTCGACCCAACTAAACACAAAAAGGTTGCCCTGTTTTGTACAGGTGGCATTCGCTGTGAAAAAGCTTCATCTTTCATGCTTGCCCAAGGTTTTGCAGAAGTTTATCATCTCAAAGGCGGCATTCTCAAGTATTTAGAAGAAGTTCCGGCACAAGAAAGTTTATGGCAAGGTGAATGTTTTGTCTTTGACGAGCGGGTAGCTATTAGTCATGGGTTGCAGGAAGGGAGTTATGAGTTGTGTTTCTGTTGTGGGTATCCAATTTCTGAAGAAGATAAAATATCTCCCAAATATGAGCAGGGTATCTCCTGTGCCTATTGTTTTGATAGCCTCACCGAGGAGAAAAGAGCGCGTCAACAGGAAAAATGGCGGCACTACCAAACCCAAGTTGCTAATTCCAAAAATCGGGATGCAAGCTAATGGATTTCAAGTTTGTTTAGAGGGGATCTAATACCATTTCTGTTTCAAAATGCGCTTATAAGAGTTAGCCAAAACTACAGGCTGTAGGGGCAATTCATGAATTGCCCCTACGTGAATCAAGCGCAGCCTCACATAGAGTCTCTCTAGTCTTAACTTAATTTGTAGAAGTGCTAAAAGATAGTGCAGATGCTTCTAGCAAATGCGAAGGGTGGCGTTTCCAAAAACTCAAAATCTCTTCACCAACCTGTTGAGGGTAAAAGTAGTGAAAAAAATGATACCCTTGTGGGCATTCCCAGAGTTTATCTTCTGGCTTTAACCAATTCAACCAGTCATGCAATACAGTTGGGTTGACTACCGGATCGCTCTTGCTACCACATACCATCATTGGCATAGAAACTCCACCCTTGGGTAAATAAACCAACTTAAACAAAGAGTGTTGTGAAGGAGATTGTTCTAAATCTTTATCTAAGGCAGCTACTAACTTCTTAGTGGTATGAGGTGGTTGATTTCCAAAAAGACTGCGAACGGTGCTTGCTAAAACTAGCTCACGGCTGATACTAAAAAGTTGTCGTTGAAAGTAATAGTGAGCTTGCCAATTGTTTGCAGGTTGAGCTGCTACAGCCAGGAGAGTTAGCGATCGCACTTTTTGGGGAAATCGCCGAGCAAAGGTTAAAGCGATCGCACCACTCATCCCATGTCCCGCTAAATGCACGGGGCGATCGCGCCATTCTAAAAAATCATACAGCAACTCCACAGCTTGATCTATAGAACTCGCTTCATCTTTGGTTTGTTGGTATTCCCACTGGGCAATTCTCATATACCCAGATAAGTAATCAAGTAACGGTTTATCAAAACGCTTCAAAATAGGACTGGCATTTAACCACAGAACATCAAATGAATCAGACATAAATTACCTATAATTTCTAAATTATCAATAGTAGGGGCTTACAGCTAGCTGTAAGCCCCTAATTTCTACAAACCAAATTCTGTTTTCAACTGAGCAACCCAAGTTTTAATTCGCTCGTCTGTCAGATCGGATTGACTACCTTCATCAAGTGCCAAACCAACAAACTTGCCATTTTTCAAGGCTCTAGAATTCTCAAATTCATAACCCTCCGTTGACCAGTAGCCAACAGTTTTACCGCCACGCTGCGAAATTTTTTCTTCTAAAATTCCCATTGCATCCTGGAAATTATCGGCATAGCCATATTGATCTCCATCACCAAAATAGGCAACTAACTTACCGCTAAAATCTATTTCATCCAGATCGGAATAAAAGCCTTCCCAATCGCTCTGAAGTTGACCGATATCCCAAGTTGGAGAGCCAATAATCAGTAATTCATACTCATCGAAAGTGGTAGTATCCGCCTCGTAAATGGGATGTAATATCACAACATCGCCACCAAACTCATCCCGAATTTTTTCAGCATCAGATTCAGTGTTGCCAGTTTGAGTACCATAGAACAGACCGATTTTTTTTGACATATTGCCACCTGGTATATGAATTTGGAACGCAATAATTTACGCAAGGATACTTATTGGCCTTGCTTGTTGAAATATATTCTTAGCTTAATGAATATCTATCTCAATAAGCTTGGAGATATCCTACCAGATTTATTGACATTTTTTATCATTTAGAATAAATTAAGTTTTGTAAAGGATTTCAGGGAATAAACCGGAAAAGCGGGCTGCGGTTCATTCCAACTCAATCAGGAGCGGGGCAATACGGTTCAAATGGCTACTGGCAAAAATTTTGGGTTTTCGAGACGCGATAAATCGCCGTCTCTACAAGTGTTTTGGTCTTACCTAAACGAATGTTCTCAATGATTTAGAACCCCCTCAACATAATTCGTAATTCGTAATTAAAGAATTAAATTACGAATTACGAATTACGAATTACACTTCTGCTGGTTGATATTCTTGTTGTCTTTCCACAAAACTCTGAACACGGGTACGGTAATTTCTGACAGTCTCATCTACCCATTCGCGATCGTTGCTATTTGCATACAGATGCACCAGTGGTTCGCTGGCATCTGGTAAAACTAACAACCAACTATCATCATAAGGTTGACAAATTTTCACTCCATCAATGAGTTCTAAGTTTTGGGCTGGGTGAGTTTCCACTAAGTAACGCATCAAAGCACCCTTAGCTGTCCACGGACAACGGACTGTATAAGTTTTGTGAATTACACGGGGCAATTCTGACCGTGCAGCAGCCAGCGATCGCTCCTGTATAGTCAACATCTCAATGATCTTGGCAATACAGAACATAGAATCAAATCCCGGATGCAGTTGCGGGAAAATAAAACCAGTTTCTCCACTACCTCCCAAAACCACATTCGGATTTTTTTGACAAGCTTCCATTAAAGCTGTAGGGTTGGCCTTGGTGCGAATTACCCTGCCATCATGACGACGGGCGACTTGTTCAATAGCACTAGAAGCATGAACCGGCACTACTACCGTTCCTCTGGGGTTAGCCGTCAGAATCATGTCTACCATCAGTGCTGTTAAAGTTTCCCCACGAATTGGGTAGCCGGATTCATCAACTAAAATTAGTTGTTCTCCATTAGCGGAGACTTGCACACCAAAGTTAGCTTTCAATGCCTCCACTACATGACCTAACTGAGTTAGCAGTCCTTCGCGATCGGTGATTGACATCGCCGATTTATTGACACTGGCATTCAGTACCACTGCATCAGCACCAAATTTATCCAACATTTGGGGTAAAACTGCCCCTGATACCGCATAAACATAGTCAATCACCACTTTTGCGCGACTGTTGCGGAGTGTATGAACATGCAAAAGTTTCTCAAAAGCAGTGCAGTAGCGCTCCATGACTTGGCTGGGGTAAGATACATCGCCAATTTCATGAATTAGCGCCCGCCGCATATCTTCCTTAAAGTAAGCCCCTTCGATTTTCTTTTCTAGGGCTTTGGAGATATTAATGCCCTTAGCGTCCATGAATTCAATCAGAATGTAGTCAGGGCGATCGGGGTGGACTCGCACATGAATCCCACCAACTACCGACATTGTGGGTATAACCGTGCGGGCGATGGGGATAGCAGTAGCATCGAGGTTTTGAATATCAATACCTACTGACATTAAACCCGCAATGAGCGATCGCGTCACCATCCGAGAGACATTACGCTGGTCACGGGAAACCGTTACCTTAGAACCAGGTTTCAAGGTAGAACCGTAAGCAGATCCCAATTTCACGGCGAATTCTGGGGTGATGTCAATATTCGCTAATCCTTGCACACCACGTTGCCCAAATAAATTTCGTTGAGCGGTGTTGCCCCAAATCAAGTTAATGTTTAAAACTGCCCCTGACTCAATCTTTTTACTTGGCCAAACGCGCACACCTGGGCTAATTTGGGCTTCTTCTCCCACCGTGGAGAGCGAACCCACAACAGCAGCTTCTAATACATGGGCGCGGCGGTCTACACGAGCGCCACGGGAAATCACACAGGCAGAAAGATGTGCTTCATCGCCAATAAAAGCCCCATTCCACACTATAGGACGTTTAAGATTGGCATCAGCGCCAATAGTAACGTTATCGCCAATTACGGTTCCGGCTTCAATCTGCACTCTTGCACCGATGCGGCAATTGTCACCAATCACAGCCGGAGTTTCAATCACAGCCGTTTGGTCGATGTAAGTATTTTGACCTACCCATAACTCATGAGAAACTTCTTTGTAGGCGCAATCGAGATTTACCTTCCGATCTAATGCGTCATACTGAGCTTCCCGATAGGCATCTAAGTGACCAACATCGCACCAATAACCTTGAGCGATGTAACCATACATTGGCTCATCTTTTGCTAGCAGTAAGGGGAATAAGTCTTTGGAAAAGTCACATTCAACGTTTGCTGGTAGATATTCTAAAATTTCTGGTTCGAGAATATAAGTACCAGTGTTGACGGTATCGGAAAAAATTTCACTACTAGAGGGTTTTTCTAAAAATCGGCTAATTCGTCCTTCCTGATCAGTAATCACCACTCCAAATTCAATTGGGTTGGGAACTCTGGTCAAAATCAAAGTAGCTTTTGACTTATTTTGTTTGTGAAATGCGATCGCAGCCGTGAGGTCAAAATCTGTTATGCTATCGCCGCTAATGACTAAAAAAGTTTCATCCAAAAGTTCGGCAATGTTTTTCACACAGCCTGCTGTACCCAAAGGCTGGTCTTCTTCGACGGCATAAGTCATCTGAACACCGAAATCGCTGCCATCTTGAAAATAGTCTCGCAAGACATCAGGTAAATAATGCAATGTCGCAATAACTTCTGTAATTTGATGTCTCTTCAGAAGATTGATAATATGTTCGGCAATTGGTCGATTTAGGATTGGCACCATCGGTTTGGGCAGATCGCAAGTTAACGGGCGAAGCCGCGTTCCTGAACCACCTGCCATTAGTACTGCACGCATAAATCCTCCTTAAAGTAGTTACAGCCTTCAGTGCTTGAAAACGCATCACATATATTTATTTTGTTCTTCTTTCTCTAGTCTCCTATGGATATCGATTTTTGAGGAACTTCCACAAGATGCATCTACGTTGGGCATTGGGCATTGGGAATTGGGAAGAGGACTTGGGGACAAGGAGAATTGGGGACAAGGGGAAAGACTTGTTTCAAGTTCTCACCTCTTGTCCCCTTGTCCCCTTGTTCCCTGCTTCTTATTGGCAATGATAAAGTTCGTATTCGTAGCCGTCTACGCTTGGCAAAGATTTAGTATCAGCGACGCATGTTTTGACAGCTTCTGCTACTGGGGCATGAAAGTTTACCGACCACAAATCAAAAGGTCGTGGTAGCGTCTTTAAGGTATTTTCTAGAGCAATGGTGGAAGTATTCGGATCTTGATATTGATGGGCAAGGAGAAACAAAGAATTT
Source organism: Nostoc sp. ATCC 53789 (assembly GCF_009873495.1). Lineage (GTDB taxonomy): Bacteria > Cyanobacteriota > Cyanobacteriia > Cyanobacteriales > Nostocaceae > Nostoc > Nostoc muscorum_A. Next base: position 2,195,017 of record NZ_CP046703.1, read on the forward strand.
TGGGGCGAATTGGCAAGTTTCAACTCTCTAGCTACTCCCATCATTTCCCCAGTGTGTATATAACTTTTGTGAGTAGTGGCAATCAGTACTGGTACTGGGGATATTTGTTGGATGAGTTGCACAAACAGGTCAGGACGATAATATTTTTGATAGCCGAGATTGCAGATTACTGTGACTGCACTAAAAAATCCCATCAGCCAAATTAACATCACGGCTTTTTTACCGTTTATTCCCCATTTACCTATGCTTTGTATGCCATTTTTCCCTTGTTCTCTTTCCATCAATTCTTGGGGAGGATGCCAACACACTGCAAGACTTGCACCTAGCAAGACAACGATCGCAGGATAGTAAACAAAGTTATATCTAGCGCCTCTGGTCAGGTCAATACCCAAAAAGTACGTAAAGATCAAAAATAAAGCGATCGCACTGACCACAATTCCAATAAACACCTGAATCATAATCCGGTTTTCTGGATGCTGTAGTTGAATTTTGATCCCACGCAGCAAAATTGGTACTGCCCAAATAAAGAAAGCCAGCATCACTATTCCAGAAGGAATCACCACCAAAGCTTGAGAAGATTCAACTGGTAACAGGGAAATCATTGCAATCAATGTTCCTAAAGCTTGAAAAATTGGGCTTAACCAATCTAGTCCAACGCGCGAACCTCGAATCCACTCGGTCAAAATTCCACGATTTTTGTTCTCTAACAAGATTGGTATCCAAATTAAACCCGCCACCAAAGTACCTACCGCAACGGCATAAATTCGCCGCCAGAGAGAAGAGAAGAGGAGAGAAAATTTGGTGCTAGTTTGCAATTGAAGCCAAGCCAGAGAAATCAAAACTACGGCTTCTGTGTAGAGGGTGAAGGTGAAAAAATAATGAGTAGCAATACCTAAAGCATTAACTGCTACCCAGGAAAGTGCTACCCATATAGGTAAAGGTGTGCGGTTTTGAATATGACGTGTGGCAATTACTAAGCAAGTGAGAGAACCAATCACCCATAAAATTGCCAAAGTATAATGACGTGCTTCTTGTGCTAAAAATACGGCGTAGGGTGATACTGCGATCGTGGCAGCAGCCAATTGTCCCACTATTCTCGAACGAAATGCTACTTTACCTAATACGTAAACACACGGTATTGAGGCAGCACCGAATATAGCAGGTAGCGATCGCGCTGCAAATAGCGATACTAATCCCCCTTCGCTAGGAAATAATTTCATCCACAGGTGAGCCAGCACAAAATACAGAGGTGGATGACTATCTTGTGTAGCTAAGTTATGAATGACATCACCAATACTAGCTGCTGGGTTTGGTTGCAGTGGTTGTAATAAGATATCAGGTGCGATCGCCTGATCTAGGGGTACTGATAAAAAATTGTTACCCAAGCTAAACACTAAGGTGGAAAACTCATCGGTCCAAGGAGACTTTGTTGTCAAGTTGGTTAGGCGTAAGCTAATTCCGATGAGCAACCACATCAAAATCAGCAAAGGGTGAAGCCAGGAAGGTGGGAGGCGAGCTTGCCAATAATTATACCAGTGCTTGTGTTGTGAGGCAGAACTAGTATCTACAATCTGTACACAAGGGTCAGTAGATGTAGGTAGCAACGAGATAATTTTTTTGTAAAAATAAAATGCACCTTTGAAAATAATTCTCATTGCCAGACCTTATACCAATGGATTTGTAGATTTGACGTTTGAGATTTAAGTTCGTTCTAAAATCTAAGAACAAAAATCAAAATCTCAAATCCCTCGTTGTGATTATTTAACATTAGTGACGCACTAGCTAAGTTTCATCCCATTTCGGAGGGGATTCAAACCCCTTCTAAATTAAGCCTTCTGCCTTCTTCAACTGAATTTTAAGTTTAACCACTATTTTGTGTTACGTATCAACGCTTACACAATTTTTTATCCCAAAAATTAATCAATACTGTACCATTAAGCCAGCGAAGTCAGCAAATATACAGTTGGTCGAGACTATGTAAAGACTTTTTTAGATTAGTATATTAGTTATACTAATCTAAAATCATTAGTTGGTTAATAACTATAAGTTAAAAAGTACTAGTTTACCAAATTTTAAAATTGGTGGTCAACAAAAAAGTAATGAGTACAGATTAAGAAGTAATGGAATTCTGAATCCTGAGTTATTATTGAATCCAGCTAAATTACCTTGATATTTAGCTATATAGTTAAATATTTTTAGGTCATAGTAACGCTGTGTTGCAATAAAAAGTGTAGTTAAAATCAATGAAACCCGCCTTAAATGGCGATTATTATCTTATCAACCACAAGAGCTAGAAAGCAATTCAAAATCCAAAATGTTTGTGTAGTAGCCTCATAGATAAAAAGCACAATACTAGCAAGCTTTTTGGCATTCAGAATGTCCCAATCTGATACATATTAGCTTCTTAAAGTCAAGAGATTTGCACTTTTACAAGAATTTATCGACATATATAAAAATAAAATTAACAAAAATTAATATTCGTGTAAATTAAGTATACTATTTAGCAGCCATTGGATTGTAAATCTCTCAAAAGTAACAGCATAAAATCCCCCAAGAGGGCATTGCAAAAAAGGTGAAAATTTTGTTTGTTATTAATTTAATGCCTTTGTTTATTGCTGGTATTGAGTAAATAAACATCTAAAAAATACAGGGTAGATCATGCACATTCCTGATGGATTTGTTTCCGTTCCGGTGGCAGGGGCTACTGGTTTAGCCAGTGTAGCAGCACTTTTTATTGCCTTCGAGCGATCGCAAGAAGCTTTTGGTATCCGTCGTGCGCCCATACTGGGATTAACCACTGCCTTTATTTTTGCCGCCCAGATGATCAATTTTCCGGTAGCTGGAGGTACTAGTGGTCACTTATTAGGAGGAACCTTAGCTGCGATCGTTTTGGGTAGTCCGTGGGCAGGGACGTTGTGTATTGCCACAGTTTTAATTATTCAAGCTGTGCTATTTGCTGATGGTGGCATTACAGCCTTGGGAGCAAACATTTTCAATATGGCAGTAGTTGGTGTTTGGGTAGGCTGGATTTTAACCCAAACCTTGCAACGGCTGTTGGGGGGATTTAAAGGGCGTTTACCCCTAGCTGCTGGTATAGCTGCTGGCGTAAGTGTAGTGGTAGCTGCCATAGCTTGTGCTATTGAGTTAGCCCTCTCTGGTACTGCACCTGTAGCCATAGTTTTACCAGCTATGGCTGGCGTACATATTTTGATTGGCATTGGCGAAGGGATAATTACTGGGGGTGTGCTGACTTATTTAGCTACAGCCCGACCAGATTTGTTACCAGGGGAACAGCAGGAATTTCGCGGGTGGTCAGTGCCTATTGTCACCATTTTCTTGATTGCAGGAGTACTGTCACTCTTCGCCTCAGCCTGGCCTGATGGTTTGGAAAAAGTTGCTGAAAATACAGGTTTCATTGATTTAGCTGCGAAAGTCCGGGTAATTGTGCCGACTCCCTTAGCTGACTATACTATTAAGGGTTTGGGGCCAATTGGTACTAGTATCGCTGGACTTATGGGAGCTACAGTTTGCTTTGCTGTAGCCTTTGGGATTGCCAAGGTGGTGAAACCAAAGAATGCTTAAACTTTCTTTGCCATTACGTTTGCAGCTGTCTCTAGTGATAGTGGTGGGAGCAGCGTTATTAAAATATCATGCTTGGTATTGCTTAGGTGTATATGCCGCGATCGCACTTTTATGGGCTTGGCTGTTGCGCGTATCAATTCGCCACTTGGGAGGATTACTCGGTACAGAATTGATTTTTTTGTCATTGCTAGCCTTGCCTTTGGGATGGGAAAGAGCCAGCTTTTTACTGCTTCGTTCGCTGGTTTGTCTAGTTACTATGAATAGTTTTTTGTTAACCTTACCGCCCCACAGCTTTGGTATAGCCCTGAAAGGCTTACCTGTACCAGCACCTTTAAAGGAAAACTTGTTGTTAGCTGGGCAATATATGGAAATTTTGCTCTCAGAAGTAACCCGGATGCAGCGCAGCGCTCAATTACGTGGTCTGAATGGAACTACGGGATGGTTGCGCTACGCCAGTGCTGCCATGATTGGAGCCTTGTACCTCCGCAGTCTGGATAGGGCAGAACGAGTCTATGGGGCAATGGTAATTCGCGGTTACAACGGGCAATTGCCTATCGATTCTCCTCTCAGACCGAAAGAGCGTTTTGCCGTATTACTAGCTTGTGCGATCGCTGCTACTGTAACCCTAACTTCTTACAAAATTTAACCCAATCCTCACTCCGCAATATTGAGTTTGTGAATCTTGAAATCTTTAACATCTAATCCCCAACCACCAACCCATAACCCCCACGCAACTGTTGTTGAAGTTGATAATTTGGTCTATGCCTATTCTCGCCAAGAGCCGGTATTACAAGAAATTTCTTTTACTTTGAATAAAGGCGATCGCGTCGCCTTGATGGGAGCAACTGGTTCTGGAAAAAGCACCTTGCTAGAGAACCTAATCGGCTTAAAACAACCCCAGACGGGGAAAATTACCATTAATGGCATCCCGCTAGAAACCAAAACTCTACCCCAAATACGTCGTCAAATTGGCTTTAGCTTTCAAGATGCCAACGATCAACTATTTATGCCCACCATCTTGGAAGATATTACCTTTGGCCCACGCAACTACGGAATGTCACCAGCAGAGGCTAGCGATCGCGCCCGGCAGTTATTAGCTGATTTCGGACTAGAAGCTTACGCTAATCGTTCCGCTCACGAACTTTCTGGTGGGCAAAAACGCCTTGCTGCCCTAGCCTCAATTTTAGCCCTAGACCCGACAATTCTAATTTTGGATGAGCCGACTAACGGTCTCGATCCAGCATGGCGACGACATTTAGCGCAAGTGTTGTTAAAGTTACCAGTGCAGGTGATGTTAATTGCCTCCCATGACCTAAATTGGTTAGGTAGAGTTACGCAACGTGCTTTGGTGCTGTCTGGTGGCCGAATTCAAATAGACGGCAATATTCAGCCACTTCTGCAAGATGGTGCTACTTTAGACCAATTAGGTTTGCCCATAGATTGGTAATTTGAAATTGGGGCATGGGCCAATACTGCTCGGTTAACCATTTTTAACTCGGCATTGGTTTTGGGGAAAAGGTTAAAGGGTAAAGGTTAAAGGTTTTTTCTTTCCCCTTTCCCCTTACCCTTTTCCCCAAAACTCGACAAGTATTGGGGCATGGGCACAGAAGTGGAGTTTAAAGAATCATCCACTATTCTCTCTGCCCATTGCCCGTAATATTAGATACTATATTTTGGGTTTTATTGCTGTTGGGGTGTTAATGTCTGTTTTACATAAATATACTGTTATTGCTCCTGTTAGCCTGAGCATCGCTTTGTTCGTTACCAGTTGCAGCGAAAATAAAGTTTCTCAGTGCCAACGACTGATTCGAGTTGTAAATGCCGGAACTTCTCTGATTGATAACAATAAAGGAACGCAAGTCATCACCAGCATACAACTATCTAAAGATTTAGAATTTGTGACTAAATCGATTAAGGAACTGAATTTAAAAGATCCCAAGCTAAAAGAATATCAAAGCGGTTTTGTCAATATTTTTCAGAATCTTAGTCAAGCGATCGCCAAAGCCGGTAGAGCGCTTGGTGCAACCAAGACAGCAGAAGCTTCAGAATCGGGTAGAGAAAAAATCCAAAAGGCTAGAGCCGAAATTGACTCAGCACTGACAACAGCTACAACTCTTGGTAAGCAGTCAGATACGTTAGTCAATCAGATGAATAAGTATTGTAGCCAGCCAGAATAATTTATCTGGGGAATTGGGAAGAGGACTTGGGGACAAGGAGAATTGGGGACAAGGAGAAAGACTTGTTTCAAGTTCTCACCTCTTGTCCCCTTGTCCCCCTGCTCCCCTGCCCACCCCAGCTATAGTAATTTTTATCACTCTTTTTTCATAAATTTTCCTGATATACACCAACTTTGTCTGTCAAAAGAAATATTGGTGCAAGTCAAATGAAATACCATGAGTGATATTAGTCTACTGATGGCGGGTGTGCTAGCAACAGGGCCAATCTCTGCCCTTAATTTACCAGAACAGCCTGTAATCACGCCAGATAATCTGGTGCAGCAGTCAACACAAGAAAATTTATCTCAAGTTGTTTCGCCTGCTGAAATTACACCACCTGAATTTGTGCAGCCAGATATAACTACTTCATCAGCTATAAAGCATAAGTACGAAAATATACTTAAAAAAAGCAGAGAAAAAATTCAATTTATAAATTCCCCTGATTTACCTAAGTTAAAAAACACTCAAGCTGTAACAGAAGTTGCACAGAACCAGGAAAACACAGAAGAATTCTCTCTATCTCCTCAGCCTCCTGACTCAGACAACCAAATGTCTCAAGTCACATCGGTGTCACAACTTAAAGACGTGCAACCTTCCGACTGGGCTTTTGATGCTTTGCAATCTCTAGTAGAACGCTATGGCTGCATTGCGGGATACCACGATGGGAATTATCTGGGAAACCGCACTATCAGCCGTTATGAATTTGCGGCTGGTTTAAACGCTTGTTTAGAGAGGATTAACGAAGCGATGCCTGCGTCGGGCTACGCCTACGCTAATAATAAAATTAATACTGTTAATAGTGAAGATTTAATCCTGCTGCAAAGGTTGCAAAGCGAATTTAAAGCAGAGTTGCAGCAATTACAGCAGCGTGTTGAGGCTGTAGAAAACCGGACTACTGAATTACAAGCCAATCAGTTTTCCACAACTACCAGATTATTTGGTCAAGCCGTTTTTAGCGTCCAGGGAACCAATAGCCCCGATGTGGATTTGTTTCCTAGAGATGGAGTCCCTGAACGTCAGGGAAAAACCAATCTGACTTTTACAAGTAGCACCCAACTAACCTTAGCAACTTCATTTACAGGGCGAGATTTGCTGTTAACAGGGCTATCTGCTGGTAATTTAGGTTCTAATGCAGCGTTGCTATCTACCAATATGGGGCGGTTGGGTTTCGAGTCAAATACAGACAACAATCTAGTTGTTAGTGACTTATCTTATCGATTTGTCGTCTCGGATAACTTGGGAATTGTCGTAGGTACGGCGGGAGTCAACCCCATTAACACCTTTCGAGGTATTAGTCCTTTAGAAGGTTCTAGCGACGGTGCAATTTCTCTATTTGGTCAGCGTAACCCGATTTTAAGTATTGGCAACGGCACTGGCGGTATAGGCTTTGATTGGCAAATTAGCGATCGCATCAGTTTACAAGGCGTTTATAGTGCAGAAATAGCCAGTTTTCCAAGCAACATCAACCAGGGCGGACTATTCGGCGGTAGATTTACTGCTGGCACTCAGTTAAGTTTAGCACCCACCAATAATATCGATATCGGCGTACATTATCTTTATTCTCACTCCCCAGATGGCTTACTGGGAACTGGTATCGGCGATTCTCAACTGATTTCGCCTTTTGCAGATGCAACAGCTTTTGATACCCAAGCCATTGGCGCGACGGTCGCTTGGCGAATCAACCCTAACTTGCAATTGGGCGGTTGGGGTGGCTTTACTTCTTCCAAACCATTCAACCTTCCTGGAAGTGTAGAAACTACAAACTGGATGGTGTTCGCGGCCTTTCCCAATTTGCTGCGTCCTGGAAATTTAGGGGGCGTTCTCGTCGGACAACCGCCCAAAATTACTTCGAGTACTTTACCCGATGGCTTCAATTTTCCTAAGTTTTCTGATGGGGGAACAGCAGGTGGACGTAGTGACACATCAATTCACGTAGAACTTTTTTACCGCGCCCAGTTGAGCGACAATATCGCCCTGACTCCAGGCTTATTCGTTATTTTCAATCCCGATCACAATGCTGCTAACGATACTTTAGTCGTTGCAGCATTAAGGGCAACTTTCCGGTTTTAACTTTATACTGATGAAAATGTAATAAAGATCGCTATTTTCATACTGATCATTTCAGTATGAAATGCTTGTATCGCCCAATAGAAGGCACGAAAAGCTGCGCGTATTTTTTTATATGTGATTAAAGGAGCAAATTTTTCATGAAATTAGATTCATTAACTAAATTGGGTTGTGCAGTTGTTAGCAGCAGCAGTTTAGCCGCAGTCATCATTGCCTCATCTGGAACAAGTGCTTTTGCTCAAATCACAATTCAAAGCACTGGTACATTATCAGGTACTATCCAGCTTCCCAGCATTAATCCTAATTTCAATGGCAGTACGACTCGTGTTGATACAGATGACGCGGGGACTTACTCACGGAATTTAGGTACTAAGAACAATCCTAATTACGTTCCTGTATACAAGTCAGACTATGTGAAGGTACAAACACGCTCTGATGGTAGTTTGCATTACTTTGTTGACTTTAAAGGCATTCCGATTGTCTCCTTTAATGGCGTTCTGAATTCGCCGATTCTCTCTGGCGGTGAGTTAACACCCTATAAATACCAGGGAAGATTAGCAGGAACCACATTTCAAGGAGTAGTTCAGGATGAATTTAATCTCACAAAAGCCTTATACACTGGTACTGTCATCGATCCAAAAACCGGAAATCAATATCAGGGAACCTTTGAAGTGAGTGGATATGGAGTCCGATATAGCGATCGCAATGGTGGTGCAACCCCCACTGTCTTTGATTTCAAGTCCGATATCCCAGGTTCGCCAAAGGTGACATCTTTGGAAATGACTAACTCCCCCCTAGCGAGAATAACAATCAAAGTACCTGCAAATGCAACCCTCATAACTCCTACACCCGTTGGTGGTAATACGCCTACTCCAGCACCCGTAGTTAGTGGTGATAGTACACCTACTCCCCCGCCAGTAATTAGCGGTGGTAGTACATCTACTCTGCCAACGATAGTTGATGGTGGAAGTGAATTCACTGTTACACCAATAGTTGATAGTGGAAGTGAATTCACTGTTACACCAATAGTTGATGGTGGAAATGAATTCACTGTTACACCAGTAGTTGATAATGGAAGTGCGATCGCTTCCCCGACAGCTACAAGGAGTAATTCTCCATCCCTTTCTACTACACCTAATATGGAATTCAGTAACGGTAATTCCTTAGAGGGTAATCAAGTAATGGTTAACCCTGCAACCCTTGTTCAAGCTGCTTGTTCACAGGATTCTACCAATAGCTGCACAATACCCGCTTCACCCAAACAAGCGATCGGCCCCCGTAGTCGAGTACTAGTACGTTAGTGATTTGAGAGCTTCTTTTGTCCCCTTTTTTTTAGCTACGGTGTACACATCTCTCTACAAAACCAAAATGTTGTAGCTCCTCCTAAATCCTCCGATAAATTGGAGGAATTTGAGAGGTTTTTGCCCCCTTTTTTAAGGCAGGGCTGATTCATTCCACAAGGGCAAGGAGTTTGTCAATATCATGAGATAGAAATCTGTGAGCAATTGTTATAGAAGCATAACTATTGCGGCGAATGATGTTGAGTGCGATTGCTCTGGTAATGGAAAGATTTGCCGGAGCATTACCCATACGGATTGTGGAACTATCTTCTTTGAAAACAACATCTTTCACCCAGTGGAGGCGATTTTCGATACCCCAATGACCGCGAATACCGATAGCAAATTCTTTAGCTGTACCGAGCAGACTGCTAATATAACAGACAATTTCGTGATATTTTTTGCCTTTTCTTGTTCCAACTCTTTCCACTCTAATTAAAGAGTTTATCCCTATCCATTTTGGATCAATTCCCTTGATCTCATGGAATACTTCTACAGTACGTGTTGTCAATCTATCTCTAATTTTCTCTGTCTCAACTATACGACTTGTTGGTTTTCTCAGAGCAGCAATGCGTTGAATATGGCTATGTAGTTTTGGCTGATTATTTTTAACTGCAATGACGTAATCGTTACAACTTTTTATAATCATCTCACAAGTTTTTTTTGGCAATGTAAGGAATCAAAGCTGAAAACCACACCTTGTAGATCCATTGCTGTAATTAAATCTTGTACAACCTGGATTTCGCTTTTATCATGGTTTTCAAATTTTTTCATCCCGACGACCAGCCCTCTTTTACAAGCAAATACTGATACTATGCTGACAAAATTTTGCTGAGATGAATTGTAGTCTTTCACCGTCCCCTTAATACTTTTCCCATCCATAGCACACCATTCTAATTCTTCTATTTCAACATAACTTTTAGCCCAATCATTGAATTTTTCCGCCAGCTTATCAAACTCTACTCCCATCACTACACGTCGGATAGTTGAATAAGATGGAACTCCATGTTTTTGGATACCAAATTTCTTTATTAATACCCGACTATGCCTATTCACAAAATCTCCCCACCCACGATATCCCACATATCCATTCATAGTGCCCATTATTACAAACAATAAAACCAACCAAAGTGGATGTCTTCGACCATCTTTTGTCCTAAAGTCTTCCACTTGCTTTAACTGTTCGATTAGATTCGCACCCATAATTTTTATCCCCTAAACACTTGCTATTTTACAGGTTTTAGGGGATGAATCAGCCCTGCTTTTTTAAGGGGGGTTGGGGGGATCAAAAGCTTGTGGGGCAACTTTTAAAGACTTGTGTGTACACCGTAGCCTTTTTTTAGGGTGGTTTTATACAAGTAGAGAAAAACTAAAACGGTGTTTCAAAGCCTCTCCCCGAAGCGGAGAGAGGTTTGGAGAGGGGGAAAAGCCGTGCCACAAAATGAAAAATCTAGACTTATGTATTTTTCTTTCTTCGTATGAAACCACCTCTTTTTTTAAGCGGATCAAAAGTCTGTGAAACGACTCTAGAAGACTTGTATGTACAGCATAGCCCAGAGTTTAGGGATGTAGTCTCGGCAAAAGTTTTAAGGTGCTTCTGGAACTCTAGCAAGACAAAATGGAATAAATACTATACCCAGGACAGGGGCAACATTGCAATTAAAAAAGTCCACTAGAAGTTATTCGTGGCGTTTTAGTTGCTCAGGCTTTGTCTCAGTGGTAGATTTTACCCTGATGATTTTCTGGCTATACTAGTGATTTAAGCTGATTGATTGATAAATTTCATCCCCCAGTATGAAACACATAAAAACTAGAAATTTCAGACATAGTATTAAGTGTGCATTTCCTTTTAAGCGACACAAAAGCCTTGTCTGGTCTTAGAGTAAATAAATTTCCTTGGGGGTAAAAAATTTCATCAGTCAATCACTGAGGTTATTAACACTAACATTACAGAGTCAATCTAAAACAATCAAACATCTTCTGAGTTAGCACCTATGAAAGAAGAATTGATAGCCAGAATTATACAAGTATTGCAAATTAATATGAGTTGGATGACTTGGAATTTATTTCTGGCTTTTATACCTTTGGCTTTGAGTGTGTGGCTATTTCGCATGAGGCGCGGTGGCACTTGGCTTTGGTGGCTAGGATTCTTAGTTTTCTATGCTTTCTTACCAAATGCACCGTATTTGTTGACCGATGTAATCCACTTGATAGATGATATCCGCACAATCCAATCTGTGTGGATGATTACTTTAATACTCATACCTCTGTATTTACTAGTAATTCTCGGTGGATTTGAAGCTTACGTAATATCGTTAATTAATTGGGGTTACTACCTACATCGCATCGGTAAGAGTCAATGGATTTGGCGCGTTGAGTTAATTACACATTTTCTCTGCGCTGTTGGTGTTTATTGGGGGCGATTTTTACGTTTCAACAGTTGGGATTTTATTACTCAACCCGATGCCTTACTTACTAAAGGGGTAGAAGAAATTTTGGGAAAACAACCCTTGGTAATTATTGCTATCACCTTTGTGGTACTTGCAGGTTTGTACTGGATTATGAAACGAGTAACTTTAGGTCTTAGCAAGCCAGGTAGTAGAATCGGTATCAAGTCAGAAAGCACTAACTCTAACACGCCAAACATTTGATGTTCCTAGCAATTTCAGATTTTAAATTTGGGGTTTTCATTAGTAATTCCATTGATGAATATTGCCTATCAAAAGAAAGATGCAATTAAACCCTCCTTAAGGTGAAATAAACTCAGAAGCAAACGGTCGAACTTTGACCACCACCATCTGAGAATAGCGTCCTATCAGATCGTTGAATATCGATGGTCTGATCTGATGTTTTTGATCCGTTTATAGGAGGGGTATCTTATGGAGTTAATTTCTAGAGAAGAAATAAAGACATTAATAGAACAGCCAAAAGGGAATTGTGTTTCAATTTATATGCCAACGCACCCAGCCGGGCCAGAAGTGCGACAAAACCCAATTCGCTTTAAAAATTTGGTCAAGGAAGCGGAGGCTCGTTTAGTTGATGCGGGTTTGGAAGAAAAAGATGCGATCGCATTATTGGAAAAATCCCATGAAATTGATACCCAAGAATTTTGGGAGCAAAAGGGAGAACCAGGGTTAGCGATTTTTATTTCTGAAAATATTTTTCGCTATTATCCCCTGCCAATTGATTTTCAAGAGTTGGTCGTGGTTACAGACCGATTTCACATCAAACCACTGCTGCCAATTTTAAATGGCAATGGTCGCTTTTATATGCTGGCGTTGAGCCAAAAAGATGTCAGATTCTTTGAAGGAACACGCTACAGCGTCAAAGAGGTGGAAGTAGAAAATCTCCCTAAAAGTCGAGATGAAGCTCTGCAAATAGACGAGACTGCCCAAGAAGGTGAGTTCCACCTCGCACCATCAAAAGGAGGAACCACTAATCCTTTTTCACAGTCAGGCACATTTCACGGTCAGGGAAGTCCTGACAGAGATAAACAACAAGAATACATACTACAATTCTTTCAGATTATCGATCGCGCATTACATGAGAAAGTGAAATTGCAAAAAGCGCCTTTGGTACTGGCTGGGGTTGAGTATCTCTTGCCTTTATATAGACAGGCAAATACTTACCAGCATTTGATGGATGAAGCTATTACTGGTAATCCAGAAATTCTCAGTGCCCAAGAGTTGCATAATGAAGCTTGGCCGATTGTCGAGGCTGATTTCCAGAAGTCTCAAGAAGAGTTTTTAGAGCAATTTCACGAATTGTTTGGTGGTGATACTGGTAAAGCATCTAACAACCTGAAAGAAATTGTCTCAGCAGCTTATTACCAACGAGTGGATTCATTATTAGTTGCAGTTGGTCAACAACAGTGGGGTTTATTCGATCCAACCTCAGAAACGGTTTATTTGCACCCAGAAAAAGAAAGTGGTGATGAAGATTTGTTGGATTTTGTCGCTGCTCATACCTTATTAAATGGTGGCAGGGTTTACGCTGTCCCCTTTGAACAGATTCCATATAGCACACCTGTTGTAGCAATTTATCGATATTGAACAAACATTTTGACGGTGTTGTATAAAGGTGAATGTGCTATATACAACACCAACGATCATGACAATTCGCTCCTCGATCACGCAATCTCTAATCGGTTTAGCTCTTTTCAGTACAACGGCTGTATTTACCCAGGCTGCAACAGCAGAAACAATAATTGGGCAATCGGGCAATGTGCGGGCAGAAATATCTTATGAGAAGCCAGAGGAATATCAGTATAAAAATGTGCGCCTGAAAATTATCCGAGCGGGTAAAACTATTTTGGATCAAAAGCTGCCATAAGAAAATGAATATGACAGACCTGTGGGGAATATATCTGGGCAAGAAAATAACTTACCAGTGCAAGACTTGGACGGTAACAAAGAACCAGAAATAATTGCCGATTTCTTTACAGGTGGAGCGCACTGTTGTACTTATTCATTGATTTACCGCTACGACAACAAATCTCAAAAGTATCTTAAGATTCGTCATGAATGGGGCAATGGTGGTTATCAACTTAAAGATTTAGACAAAGATGGACTGCCAGAGTTTGATAGTCGAGATGATCGCTTTGCCTATGCTTTTACAGCTTATGCTGCTTCTGCCTACCCCCTGCAAATTTGGCATTATCGTCAAGGGAAAATGGTTGATGTGACTCGTCGTTATCCCAAATTAATCTCCAATCATGCCTCAGAGCTATGGCAAACTTATACCCAGGCACGGCAAGAAGGTGATGATGGTAAGGGCTTTTTAGCAGCTTATTTGGCGGATAAATATTTGCTGAATCAAGGACAGGATGGTTGGCAACGGGTACAACAAGCTTATAAAAAAAGCGACCGTACTAAATTCTTCGCCGATTTACGTAAGTTTTTGCGCGAAACAGGTTACATCAAATAAATTAGCAGTGAGCAATTAATTTATAACTTCTAACTACTGAAGCTTTCGTCGTGCTGCTGCTAAAATTAGGCGTTGTTCAGCACGAGCGATCGCCTGATATGTTCGCTCCACTGCTTCCGGTTCAACAGAAATGGAAGTTATACCCCATTCCACTAATTTATCGATGATTTCTGGATAAAGGGCTGGTGCTTGACCGCAGATTGAACAAGGTATACCGGCACTTTTAGCCATTTGGATCAGTTGAGCGATCGCACCCATAACTGCGGGATGACGTTCATTAAATACTTTTGCTAGCTGTCCTTGTTCTCGATCCACTCCGAGCAATAATTGGGTTAGGTCGTTTGTACCAATGGAAATTCCGGCTGCGCCTGCTTTCACATATTCCGGCAGCAAAAATAGTACGCTTGGCACTTCCGCCATCATCCACAATTGAAACTGCGACACCTCGGTTAAAAGAGCTTGCTCAACTTTGCGACGGCAAAAGACAAATTCTTCTACAGTCCGCACAAAAGGTAATAGTAGGTTGACATTGCTGTAACCAGCCTGCTGTACCCTTGCCAAAGCTTGCAGTTCTAACTCAAACACTACGGGATTTCGTAAATAGCTGAAAGTGCCGCGTTCACCCAACATCGACTGGGGTGAAGATTCTAAATTATCACTCAATGATGGTAAATCCTGCGATCGCCAATCTAAGGAACGATAAAAAACTGGTCTTGGTGCAAAAGCACGAGCAAATTGCATAATCTGCTCAGACCATAACTCTAATAATTCTGCCTGACGACCGCCTAAAATCCAACTATTGGGATGTTGTCCGTCCAATATATTTAATACCATCAATTCTGAGCGCAATAATCCCACGCCATCCACAGGGAAGCTTTGCACTTGTTCTATTAAACTGGACTGACTCAAGTTAACCAGTAGTTGGGTAGCAATCATGGGTAGATGAGAAGTGAAAGTAGGATAGGGCGCTTTTGGGTTGGGGTGATGTAGGGAAAGAAGTTTTTCTTCTCTCTCTTTCTCTATCTCCTCCTTTGAGTCTCCTTTGATGCGATAAACTTCTCCTCTGTCGCCATCAAGCAGTAGTCGTTCGCCCGTTTGGATTAAGGTTGTGGCAGATGTTGCGTTTACTACTGCTGTGATCCTTAATTCTCTAGCAAGAATTGCGGCATGGCTGGTTAATCCACCTTGTTCTGTGATAATACCAGCAACTTGGTGTAGTAATGGTAGCCAATCAGGAGTAATTGTTGGTACTACTAAAATCACACCCTTGGGTAGTTGTTCGGGTTTCTGTTGTGAATGAGGAATTACTAAGGCATTGGCCACAACACGTCCCCCTGCTGCTCCTAGTCCCCTAATGAATTGTCCGTGGGGAATTACAGATTGGGGAGAACTAGCTTGTGTGATGTAGAGCTTGTTAGATGTGGTTTGTTGAGCAATAGTCCATTTAATGGTAAAAGTTTTACCTAGTTCACTTACTAGTTGAGTTCCTAGAGCAATTATTTGTTGTAAATATTCTTCTTGTAAAGCGTACTGTTCTTGTTGGGCTTCTGGAAGTACGTAGGTACTTAGAGAAAGATGATCTGGTGTTAGCACTGAGTTAGGTATGGGTTGCGAAAAAGCTTCAGGCGCTGCATCATTCACGCCATAAGCCAGCATTTTATTGCCCAAATGTTGCTCAAGCACAACTCCAGTTGCCTGTTGAATGTAGTAGATATCTGGCTGGACTTCACCAAGAGCGATCGCAACTCCTAATCCCCAAGTAGCTTCAATTTCCCACCCAGAGGAGTTGGCTTTGAGCAAACCACTGGCGATCGCATTCTCAACAGGTTGCACCAAGACTGCTAGATTTATTTGTTGCAGATTAATTCCTGCTCGTTGCCAATATAGGAGACTTCTGGCACGAAATATCTGACTCCAAGTGCGCTTTAATGCCCAAGCGATCGCTTCAGGTTCGCACTGGCAAAACACCGACTCCAGCAAACCAGATATATTCTTTATACCTGGAGTAGCATTTGATATTGATAAGGTAGGTCGAAGAATCAGACAGCTAGTTTGCCATTCCTTAGCTGCTTGGAAAATTGTACTCACCCACTGCTGCGGCACAGTCGCAGTGAGAATTTCTTGGCGCAAGCGACCAGCTACCTGCTGAAGTTGCCGCCAATTAGCAACATCTAGATGTAACGAAGAATGGGGTAAGTCAGCTACTAATGACTCTGAACTATTGAGATTTTCAAGAAATTGCCGCAAAATTTCTGCCGAAACGACAAAACCAGGCACCACCGGATAGCCACGCTGCATGATTCTGCTCAAGTAAAATGCTTTGTCACCTACTTTGGCGCGGTCTTGTAATTTAATTTGGTCTAGCCAGTAGAGTTTGTCCACTCAATTTGTTAGTTGTCTATTTGTAGCCAGAGTTGTAGATGTCAGTATCACATTTAATTATTTAGTGTATGGGTTAAATCTAGCAATTTAAGGTAAAATTTTATAGTTAATTCATTTAAAATAGTTGAGATAACTATTTAATCAAGCTAAAATTCATGTCGTTTACCCAGATTGCGATCGCTGTCATAATTTAATAACGGAAACTTTGTTTGGTTTTGATAACAAAATATCTTAATTGGAAAATAATCTTAAGAATGGAAGATGTTAATTTACATCTAAAAAAGTATCACTGAATTGAAATAATCTAAACGTAGTACTTGTATTTGATTTTTTACAAAACCCTTATTGCCTATTAGAGGATGTTTGAAAAGTGGTTGGCTGTGATTTTAGGTACTTATTGATCCCCCCTAACCCCCCTTAAAAAGGGTGGAACCGGAATCAAAGTCCCCCTTTTTAAGGGGGATTTAGGGGGATCTAAAACTTTTCACTACCGAGAAGAGGACTTTTCAAACATCCTCTTAAGCCAAGATTAAGTTCAAAAAACAAAGCAGATGACTAGATGATATAAACTTTCAATTACACCCGTTGAATTAAACTCCACCAATATAAAGAGTAAAATATTTTTGCACTATTTGGTAAAAATATTAATAATTAACCTAGTACAACACGGCGGAAATTTGCCAACCTTTAACAAAGGTATTTTTTCCCAAGTCTTGTTAATTGAGATGGTAACTGGATTTCCCCTTGCTGTACTATGTAAATAAGTTGGCGCAATAGAATCAAACTATGTAAAGAAAAATGAACTAGGCTAAAACCCTTATACCTATTGACTGTAGCAAGATTGCCTATTGCCTGATCCCAACGACAATTATTTACGCCCACTTAGCTTATATAAAATTATTTACACCAGACTAAACATTGCCAAACACTTACTACATTGCAACTAATGATTGGCTAAATATCAGCTTCAGATTATGCTTTGCATTATTTATAGGAGCGATTATCGGCTTAGAACGCCAAATTAGCCGCAAACCAGCCGGTTTAAGAACTCACATGCTGGTGAGTCTAGGTTCAGCTGTGTTTACCTTGATAATTATGCAAACAGAAGGGCTGCAAAATAGTCCTGATGCACTTAGCCGCGTCATTCAAGGAATTGCAGCCGGTGTAGGATTTCTCGGTGCTGGAGAAATTGTGCGCCAATCTTCTCAAGAATCACAGCAACTTGAAATTCACGGACTCACATCAGCAGCAGCTATTTGGGTTTCGGCTGCATTGGGAATTGCAGCCGGTTGTGGTTTGTGGCAGTTAGGATTGATTGGTACTCTGCTGACTTTTCTGATTCTCAACGTTTTTAAAAGGTTAGAAAAACATCAATAAATGAGTAGTGAGTAAGGAGTAATAAGTAATGAGTGAATGAAAAATGGGTATTTACTCATTACTTATTACTTATTACTCCTTACTCCAGAATCACCGTGCGTTCACGGCGGTGAGGATGTCAAAAATTTGGGATTATTTCTCCTGCTTTCACAAAAAGAATTTGGGAGGACTTTAACCACTGGGAATCAAAAGAACCCAAGTGAGTGGTAGTAATTAGGGTTTGAAAGCGGTCTTGAATAGCATCAAGCAATTGATTTTGGCGGGATAAATCTAGTTCGGCAAGAACATCATCAAGTAATAGCAATGGTGGCTCTTTGACGACTTCTTCAATTAATTGTAATTCGGCTAATTTTAAAGCTAGAACCAGCGTTCGTTGTTGACCTTGAGAACCGTATTGACGAGCGGGTGTCTGGTTAATAGTTAATTCTATTTCGTCTCGATGGGGGCCGACAAGAGTAGTACCTTGGTGCATTTCAGCAACGGCTCGCTGCTGGATTTTTGCTAAAAAAGCTTGCTGTACTTCTTCTGGCTGGTTATCCTCTGAAGGAATATTAGGCACGTAATTGATTTGCAGAATTTCTGTACTGCCGCTAATACTGGCGTGCCAAGCACTAGCAATAGGAGCTAATCTTTCTATGGCGCGATCGCGTCGTCTAATTACTCTGGTTCCTGTGGTCGCTAACTGTGCATCCCATACAGCTAGTTCTGAGTGTAGAGACGTTGCATCCAAAGTCTCTACATGGCGTTTTAAAAAGGCATTGCGCTGGCGTAATACATGATTATACTGCTGCAAAATGTGAGCATAAACTGGTTCGAGTTGAATTAAGAGTGTATCCAACCAGTTGCGGCGACCCTCCGGGCCGCCGCGTACTAGGTCTAAATCCAGGCTGGAAAACTGCACTGCATTGAGAACGCCAAGAAAATCCATTTGACGGCGGATAGACTCACCATTGAGAGCAACGCTCCGGCGACCATTGCGCCGGAGGGTTAAAGTCAGTTCACTAACGCCTGTTTGTCGCTCAAGAGTGGCATTAATTTGGGCTATAGCTTCCCCTTCCTGAACCAAATCGCGATCGCGGGTCATGCGGTGTGATCGCAATGTCGCCAGCAACTCCACCGCCTCCAACAAATTCGATTTTCCCTGAGCGTTATTACCTACCAAAATTGTTTTGGCAGCAGTAAATTCAACCTTTTGGTCTTGATAATTGCGAAATTGTCGGAGGTTTAGAGTTTTCAGGTACATAGCAGGGATTGGGAATTGGGAATTGGGAATTGGGAATTGAGCATTAGGAAGGATGGAGAAAAATAAGAAGTAAAAGATTAGAGGGGTAGAAGAGAATAACCAATGCCCCATTCCCCATTTCCCATTCCCAATTCCCCATGCCCAATTTACACAGCCTTCTTGCCCATAATCCGCAGAAATATCTTCTCCGCTTCAATCCAGACAAACATTAAAGCACTGAAGCCAATACAAACGCCCAACTCTTGCATATTGAGGTAGTGAGTACCAAAGAAATCTCGCAGGGGTGGGACGTAAATTAGCATCAACTGCAAAATCGTGGTGACGACAACAGCCGCTAGTACAAAAATATTGGAGAAGGGATTCATCTCGATAGTCAGTCGGTTATTGGAGCGAATGGCGATCGCATGACCCATTTGGGCAATACACAAGGTCGTAAATACCATTGTTTTCCAAGTTTCGGGATCGCCTTGATACCCAGCAGCATGGGTATGTTGATAAGCCCACCACATCAAGGCAATGGTGATAATGGCAAAAATAATCCCAATGCGAATCATGTAAGAACCCAATCCCCTAGCGAAAATACTTTCGCGGGGACTAAAAGGCGGACGTTGCATCACATCCGGTTCTGGAGGTTCCACAGCTAATGCCAAGGCTGGTAAACCGTCTGTCACCAAGTTCATCCAGAGAATTTGTAAGGGGGTAAGGGGAACGCCTCCCAAACCAATTAAGGGTGCGGCTGCAATGGTCAGAACTTCGCCAATGTTACTGCCCAAGATGTATTTAATAAAGCGGCGAATATTGGTGTAAACAACTCTACCTTCCTTGGTGGCGCTAACAATGGTGGCGAAGTTGTCATCAAGTAACACCATATCGCTGGCTTCCTTACTGACATCAGTGCCAGTAATGCCCATTGCAATACCAATATCGGCTTGTTTGAGGGCTGGGGCATCGTTAACACCATCGCCCGTCATCGCTACAAACCGTCCCCGACGTTGCAACGCTTGGACAATTCGCAGTTTGTGTTCTGGGGAAACCCTAGCATAAATGCTTACTAGGTCAACGTTTTGCTCTAATTCCTCATCACTCATCCGTTGCAATTCTTGACCGGTGAGAACGCGATCGCCTTCTTGGGCAATTCCTAAATCGGTAGCGATCGCTCGTGCTGTTAATTGGTGGTCGCCAGTAATCATCACTGGGCGAATACCTGCATCTCGACATTCTTGGACTGCTGCCCTCACCTCTGGGCGTGGCGCATCCAGCATTCCTACCAATCCCAGCCACACTAATTCTTGCTCAGATGCCTCGCTTGAACCGTCCGGTGGAATTTCCGCGAGAGATTTGTAGGCAAAACCTAGTACCCGCAAACCTTTACTTGCCATCAGGTCATTTTCTGCCAAAATTTTCTGGCGTTGTTCTTCGGTTAAGGGGGCTGAGTGATTGCCCAAATGAATCTGAGTGGAACGTGCCAAGGTTAACTCTGGAGAACCTTTGGTAAACATTAAGTAAGGTTCAGATTGGAGAAAACCGGCGATCGCAGGGTCAATGCCTCTCGAAGACGCTTCACCTGTGGCAACTCCCTGCACCTGAGAAATCACGCTCATCCGCTTCCGTTCCGAAGAAAAGGGAAACTCGGCAACGCGAGGCAACTTACTGTTCCACTGGTCTTTTTCGATTCCGGCTTTTCCCGCCAGGGTGACTAATGCGCCCTCTGTTGGATCTCCTAAAATTGCCCATTCACCTTGTTCTTTTTGCAACACTGAATCATTGCAAACAGCGCAGGCGACTGATAACGCGGAAATTTCTGGAGACTCCTCTAAGGAAACTTTTTGACCATTTAACTGAAAGTCCCCTGTGGGAGCATAACCTTCGCCGGTGACGCGAAAAGCTTTGTCATTGGTATAAACCGATTGCACCACCATTTTATTTTGAGTCAGGGTGCCGGTTTTATCAGAACAGATGGTGGTTACAGAACCTAATGTTTCTACTGCTGGTAGTTTGCGAATCAAGGCATTTTGGCGCACCATTCGCTGGGTTCCCAGTGCCAATGTAACGGTAATTACAGCTGGTAAACCTTCTGGTACTACAGCAACCGCCATACTCAAGGAAACTTCCAAAAGTTCTTGGATGTTTTTAAAACCTCCGTCCTTGATGACACCACCAACAACGACGATCGCCACGAGAATTAAAGAACCCGTAACCAGGACATTACCCAGTTGAGTCATACGTTGCTGTAACGGCGTAGGTTCACTTTCCACCGCCTGCAACATCGTAGCAATTTTGCCTAATTCTGTTGTCATGCCGGTGTTAGTCACCAGAACCTTACCGCGTCCTTGGACTACTTCGGTTCCTTGATACACGACATTAAGGCGATCGCCTAATGATGTGTCCTCCGGCAATTTTAGTGATGCCTGTTTATTCACCGCTTCGGCTTCACCAGTCAATGCCGACTCACGCACTTGTAAATTAGACTGTTCTATTAAACGTCCATCCGCAGCTATCTGCATTCCAGCTTCCAGCAGCATTACATCCCCTGGAACTAGTTCCTTGGCTGCTATCTCCACCAGTCTGGTGTTGCGGATGACCCGTACTAAGGGAGAAGTCATTTTTTTCAGGGCTGCCAAGGCTTTTTCGGCACGGCTTTCTTGGACATAGCCGAGTATGCCATTGAGAATCACAATTGCTAAGATAGCGATCGTATCTTTAAATGGCACTTCACCGGGCTTCAAATCGCCCGCCCGCAAAGCCATCAGGTCTAAAAACCCAGAAATCAGAGCTACGCCAATCAGCATCAACAACATAATGTTCTTGAACTGATCTAGCAGAATTTCCCAAGCACTACGGCCAGCAGTTTCTTCAAGTTCGTTGGGGCCGTATTTTTGCAACCTCTGTTGAATTTCTTGAGGTGTTAAGCCACTGTCTGCATTACTATCGAGCAGTTCTAGCGCTTTATCAACTTCTAAACTATGCCAAACGGCGGCACCTTCAGGCAGAGAATTAGCAGACATCGTGTAGGTCACAGCAAATGGTTACAAAATTCGATCATAATTTAGTGATGGCAGGAATTCCATCTTCTAAAGTTACATTAAGGCGATCGCCTAGATATGTGAAGGAGACGGAAGGAACTTTTCAGTTGGGGATTTGACCCCGGATGAATTTAAGTCATTGAAGTCATTGAACTATCGTTAATGGGGTTTTAAACCCAAGCTTGCTCTGGTGACAGCAGTTCAAGAGTGAGGATATTTTTTCTCCTGTCTTGCTTGATAAATGTATATGTAATTCTTAACATTTGTAAATCCCCCCATTTTGACATAGTATTATTTCTCACGAAAGAGTTGATCGGAACACATTTTACCGATAATTATGAGTAATAGAGCTTTGAAGCTTTGTTACAGAGGATATGTCACAATTAATTTTAGGCTGCCATTCCTTTCATTTCATCCCGTAGTCAATAGCCAGGATGTATGGCACGATTGCATTTCTTCATTTTTAATTTTGCGGAAAGTTGAGCCAGTCCCTTGCGTATTTCGCCGCTCAAGTAAACTGGAGTGCCATTAGGGTTTACCAATCTAGCAAACTTTTCCAGCTGAATTTTGAATTTTGAATTACCCAGGCGTGCTAAACCATTCAATAAATATGCTTAATATGAGTTTTGCACTCCCCACTTTGACCGTTAGCCAGATGTTTGGGCAAAAAACAATTCGACCGCTTACTGCTGCTACCCTGTGTGGCATTACTTTCATTAAAGATAGACTCATTGCCATTGACAGTATTAAAGGGCATCTACTGGAGATTGATCCCACCTCTGACAACAGCAAAATTCTCAATCCCCATCAAGTTAAAGAATTTACCGATGTCACTGGTATAGCGGTATGGGAAGATTCCCTGTGGGTGAGCCGCGAAAATAGTGTTTACTTGTGCAAGCTCAATGCTTTGGGTCTGGAACATTTTGTGACATTGCCTTATCCGGCTGACGGCGTTGCTGTTTGGGAAACAACAGTCTATGTCAGCTGCCAACGGCTGGGCTACATTTTGGTTTATGACCGCGAAACACGAAAAGAAATTACCAGATTTTATGCCCCTGGAGTTGGGATAGAGAATTTAGCCGTTAACCAAGAAATGCTATGGATTTGCGATCGCACCGAACAATCAGTGTACGCAATGGACAGGGCAACAGGAGAACTGCAATTTAGTGTCCTGACACCGTTTGAATGTCCTACAGGCATAGCGATACATAAAAATGCCGAAACAGGTAAAGAAAGTATTTACGTTGCCTACGCCTCCGAGGAGCCTTATATCCGGGATAACCCCAATGCCGATCCAAGTCATGAGCTAACATTCCGCGATCGCACTTTTATTCATCCCCTGCATTATCATTACCAGCCAGATAAGCGCTACGCCCTCTCTAATGGCTATCTCATTGAAATGTCTTATGCTGAGGAAATTGCACCCTTAGACGAGGTGTATTTACCTGATGTCGAATGGCGCATTGCCCTACCATCGGAAACTGAGCGTCAAAAGGTGAAACACGTTGAAGCAATTGGTATACCCTTTACAGAAGAAGTAATAGAAGGGCAACGTGTAGCAGTCTTTAAATTTGATTCTCTTGCCCCAGGTGAACGGCATATATTTGGCTGGAAAGCACTTGTGGAAGTTCGAGGAATTAAGTATCGCATCACGCCTAGAGATGTTGAAGATATACCTGAACTATCTCCAGAATTACAAACACGCTACCTAGTAGATGACGACGATTTAGCAATGGATACTACCATTGTTCGCCGTGCCGCCAGAGAAGCAATTGGTTCTGAAACAAATGTACTGCGAAAAATGCACAGCATCCGCAACTACGTATACGACCAGTTATCTTACGGTATTAAACCTTACATCGACACGCCAGATATAGTTTTAGAACGGGGCGTTGGTTCCTGTGGGGAATATGTCGGCGTATTGCTTGCCCTAGCCCGTTTAAATGGCATCCCCTGCCGCACCGTAGGTAGGTACAAATGTCCTCCCCATAGTGACTTACTAGGAGTACCACTACAACCAGACTTTAATCATGTTTGGCTGGAGTTCTACGTCCCGAATTTTGGTTGGTTGCCAATGGAATCAAATCCTGATGATGTGAGTGAAGGTGGGCCTTATCCGACGCGCTTTTTTATGGGCTTATGCTGGTATCACATTGAAATTGGCAAAGGTATCACTTTTGAAACTGTGACAAGTCAAGGTGCGCGGCTAACCAAAGAAGATATCCCCATCGGTGATTTGGCGATAAATCATATTCGCTTCACAATTCTTAAAGAATTGCCGCCCTTTTGAATTTCTTCGATTTATTTACCCAAATTATCAGAAAAATGGGTTTAAAACCCCGTGTTTACTTCGGCTACGCTCAGTAACCATCCAGCACGGCTTTAAAGTAATGAGTAATGAGTAATGAGTGGATGAAAAATGGGTATTTACTCATTACTTATTACTTATTACTTATTACTCATTACTCCAGAATCACCGTGCATTAACGGCGGTGAGGATGTCAAGCTTTTTAATTAGCTCCTGTTTTTCAGGATTATTGAGCCAATCTTTTAGAGCCTCAGCGATCATATCGCTGAGGTTTTTATCTGCTTTTTAGGCTATGTTGATTTAGTGGTTTTTCCTATTCATCAACCATGAAAACAACATTTTAGATTCAGACTAAGGGCATGAATGATTGGAAATCTCTGAATGACTTCTCTGACAAACAATATACGCAGCAGCAAAACTTCTCGCTGGCTTTTCTGCTGCGGATGATCAATGGTATATCTGACCCCATTTTTCTTAAAAACGACCAACATCAGTGGATACTACTTAACGATGCCTTTTGTAATTTCATCGGGTATAGCCGAGAAGAATTAATTGGTAAGTCTGACTATGATGTTTTTTCCAAAGCGGAAGCTAATGTGTTTTGGGAAAAAGATGAACTGGTTTTCACTACAGGGATAACTCATGAAAACGAGGAATTATTTACAGATTCCAATGGCGCAACACACTGTATCCTGACCAAAAAATATTTGTTTAAGGATGATTTAGGTAATCGTTTCTTAGTTGGGATTATTCGTGATTTAACAGAGCAAAAGCAGGTAGAAGCCGCCCTGCGCCATAGTAATGCTGTGCTTAAACAAGCGGAAGCAGACCTACGACAGCAAACACAAGAACTAGAAACAGCATTATCCAAACTACAAAATACCCAAACTCAGTTAATCCAAAGCGAAAAAATGTCCAGTTTGGGTCAACTAGTTGCAGGTGTGGCACATGAAATCAACAACCCAGTTAGCTTTATTTACGGCAATATTAGCCCAGCTGATGAATACACCAAAAATTTATTTTCACTGTTAGACCTCTACCAAAGACATTATCCCCAATCAGTCAAGGCAATTCAGGAGTTTGCAGATTTAATTGAACTAGACTTCTTAAGGTCAGACTTACCCAAATTATTCCAATCGATGATGATGGGAGCAGAGCGGATTCGAGAGATTGTGCTTTCCCTGCGGACTTTCTCGCGCTTAGATGAAGCTGAAATGAAACGGGTTGATATCCATGAGGGAATTGATAGTACGATGATGATTATCCAAAGCCGCCTCAAGGCTACTGACCAGCGCCCGAAAATTGAGGTGATCAAAGAATATGGCAATCTCCCCTTGGTTGAATGTTATGCTGGGCAGTTAAACCAAGTATTTATGAATATTTTAGTGAATGCGATCGATGCTTTAGAAGATTCATTGGTTATATCTCGGTGGACAACAAAAAAACGACTAAAAACGGATAATCCTCGAATTTATATTCGCACCAAATTACTAACACCAAATCAAGTCACAATTGGCATTGCCGACAACGGACTCGGAATACCAGAAGATGCTAAAAAGCAACTATTTAATCCCTTTTTTACGACCAAGCCCGTTGGACAAGGTACGGGTATGGGGCTGGCTATTAGTCACCAAATTATCACAGAAAGACATGGCGGCTCTTTAGAATGCATTTCGCAACCAGGAGTTGGTACTGAGTTTATCATTCGCATTCCCCTCATTCAACAACGTCAAATTTCTAACCTCTGATATTAACTCTTAAACTGGGCAGTGGATACGACTGATGTTGCTTAAAATCGGCAAATTCGCAGATTGAGTTAAATGGACAAAAGCGGCAGTGAGAACCAGGATTAGGAGGAAAAATTTTACTAAAATTAGTAGTTTTTTCCTGATATTTTTGCAAATCGTGCTGGTGCTTATGGGCAATATTAGCTAACTCAAATTTTAAAGATTCTAATTCACTATTATTGATGCTAATTAACTCAGACTTTTTACATATTTCTAAATTATAAAATGATGCGACAGCTTCGTGTTCAGGGTAAAGATAACGAGCAGCGAGCAAATAAACTAATGCCTGTCGTTTGTCAAAAGCTGACTTACCTGTTTTGAAATCTAAAATATGTAAAGTCCTATCAGATTCAATGAAAACGCAGTCCATAGCCGCATATAACCGAAAGCAATAATCCTCTTGCTCAACTACTATTGGCTTAGGAAAGCCTTCATCACCCGGAGTTAATTGGATAATATCTTTATCCAAAAGCAACGGCGCATCATGATATTTTTGCAAAATTTGCAGGACGCGTTGCTGGACTTGAACGCTTGAATTGCCTAACTTAAGTAGCTGTGCAACTCTTTCTACACCATCTGATTGCTTCAGCAGATGCAGATGATGATGAAACTCATAAACACCTTTTTGGGCGAGTATGCCAATGCGCTGGGGTGCAGTGGCTTGCGCTAGCAGTGCTTTGACTTGTGGTTCGTGTTGCCGTGCTTTGATAAACCCCCGTCTCATCTGGCAATGCCAGCGTTCTTGCCCGGTCGCTGGGGCAACTAGAGACCAAAGGTGATAACTGGCAAAAGGTCGATCGGGGGTTGACATTGCTCAGAAACAGTGAGAGAAAATACGGTGGGGCGAAGTTTAAACTAAGGCTTACTTAGAAAAGAACTTCGGAGGATAGTTGCTGCTACACAAGCTTTGCGGGAAGCTTTTATAGTACTGATAATGTACGGGAGCAAGCGGCAAAAATGTCCAGCAATATAAAATTTGGCACCGATGGATGGCGAGGGATTATTGCCGATGACTTTACTTTCCCCAACGTGCGAAAAGTAACAAGGGCGATCGCCACTTACTTGGAAACAGCCTACACAAAAAATAGACCTGTACTTATTGCCTACGATACTCGCTTTTTAGCTGACCAGTTTGCCAAAACTGCGGCCCAAGTACTGGCAGACTTGGGTTGGACTGTGAAAATTACCGTTCGGGATTGCCCCACACCAGTAATTGCCTACAACGCCCGTCATCTAAATTCCGCAGGGGCGTTAATGTTTACTGCTAGTCATAATCCAGCACCTTACTGTGGAATTAAATATATACCCGATTATGCTGGGCCTGCCACTCCAGAGATTACTGATACTATTGTGGCAAATATAGAAAGTGCATCGGATGAGTTACCTGGAAGTAACCCATCAGGTTCAATTTCAATTTTCGATCCGAAACCTGATTACCTGCAATTTATCTACACTCTACTTGATATAGAAAAGATCAAAAGGGCTAATTTAAAGGTAAAGTACGATGCTTTGTATTCTACCTCCCGTGGCTATTTAGATGAAGTTTTGCAGCATAGTGGTGTTCAGTTAGAAAGTTTCCACGATTGGAGGGATGTTTTATTTGGCGGTGGAATGCCAGAACCCAAAGGAGAACAATTAGTTGAGTTAGTGGAAGCTGTAGTCCGCGATCAAGCTGATTTGGGCTTGGCGACGGATGGAGATAGCGATCGCTTTGGTATTGTTGATGAACAAGGAACTGTCCTCACTCCGAATACTGTGTTGTTAGTTCTAGCACGTCATTTAATTAAAAACAAAGGTAAAACTGGCGCTATCGTTCGTACTGTAGCGACAACCCACCTGTTGGATAATTTCGCTGCTAAAAATGGGCTGCAAATTTACGAAACAGCAGTTGGTTTTAAATACATCGGTGAAAAAATGCGGGAAACTGCCGTATTAATTGGTGGAGAAGAATCAGGCGGTTTGAGTATTATCGGGCATATTCCCGAAAAAGACGGGATTTTAGCCGATATGCTGGTGGCAGAAGCGATCGCTTATGAAGGCAAACCTTTAAGTCAGCTGGTTAAAGAAGCGATCGCTGAAGCCGATGGGCCACTTTACAATAACCGCCTAGACTTGCACCTCACAGAGGCGCACAAAATCGCCGTCATCAACTCCTTTACTAAAAATCCACCTCCAGAGGTAGCAGGAATTAAAGTCAAGGAAGTCGGGCGTAAAGACGGTATTAAGCTGTATTTAGAAGAAGGTAGCTGGGTTTTACTGCGTCCTTCCGGTACAGAACCACTGGTGCGCGTCTACCTAGAAACCAACACTCCCGAAAAACTCACCCAAATTGCCCAAGAGTTAGAGAGTGTTATTGCTAAATTAGAGGGATAAGAATTAGCAGTGAAAAATTAAGATTTGTAAATTAATAATTCTTAACTCCTATTAACAGTTATCTCACTCCTAACTTTGCTCAAAGTATGAAAATCGCTCCTTTTTTGACATCTCTAGTTGTCGCAGTTTGGGTAATAGCGATCGCAGTTATTTCAGTTCAAAATGCCACACCCGTATCGTTAAAATTCTTAACATTCCAATCGATTCAGATACCACTGGGTTTAGTGTTAGCTTTTAGTGCTTGTTTAGGGTTAATTGGCATGGCACTGCTGCAACCTCTGTGGGGACTTGCTGGTATTGGACAGCGTAATTCTCGATTAGAAGACGATGCGGAATTTTTTGTTGACGATGAAGACTTTTAAGGTTTGAAAAAAACACATAGAATTACACCAGTTAAGTAATCTTCATCTTGTAGTATGCACAAATGTGCATATAATAGATTTAGATGGCGTATCAGTGGGATAGGGATAAGGCAGCAGCCTTCGCAAACATGGCGTTGATTTTGCTGATGCAGTAACCGTGTTTTCTGACGATTTAGCAATTACCATCACAGATGAACGTTTTGATGAAGAGAGATTTATCACTATTGGGATAGATGCTTTCAATCGAGTTTTAGTAGTTGTTTATACATGGTGCAATGATGATATTCGATTGATTTCTGCCCGCCAAGCTACGCGCTATGAACAAAAGCAGTATGAGGAGGGATAAGTGATGGAAGCTGAGTATGATTTTAGCCAGGGTAAGCGGGGAGCGATTGAATCAACACCAACAGGCAAAACTAGAATTACAATTCGCCTAGATGACGAAGTACTAGCATGGTTTCGTGACCAAGTTCACGCAGCAGGTGGGGGAAATTACCAAACTTTGATTAACGATGCCTTGCGTGAGTACATTCAGCAGCGCCGTGAACCGTTAGAAGAGACATTACGGCGAGTATTGCGAGAGGAACTTGAGCGTATTGGAAAATGAGAATATTTTGGCTTGCCTAAGATCGATAATGGTTATGAACGTAACTTATAAAACAGATTTTAATTTGTGGATTGAGCAGACAGCCAAACTATTGCGATCGCATCGCTGGCATGAAGTTGATGTAGAACATCTGATTGAAGAGGTTGAAGGCTTGGGCAAAAGTGAACGGCGGGCTATTGCCAGTCAACTAACTCGCTTACTTTTGCATCTGCTCAAGTGGCAATATCAACCTCAGCGTCGCTCAGATAGTTGGCTGGATTCTATCACTGATTCTCGTACCCAAATTGAGTTAGCTATCGAAGATAGTCCTAGTCTTAAGAGCTATCCTACAGAGCAACTTGAGGAAAGTTATCAAAGGGCACGTCGCCAAGCAACCAAGCAAACAGGGATACTTTTATCCGTTTTTCCAGAAGAGTGCCCATATTCTTTAGAGTTAGTGTTGGATGAAGACTGGCTACCGGAAGCAAGCGATATTTGATAAGTGTAATTGTGACTGTGTGGTATGAAGCGCGTTACGCAGCCACTTAATATACATTGGTGAGTCTTGCAAAAGTCGCTTTTACTTCTTCATCATCGGCAAAGTCTCCAGTATTCGCTTCAGCAATCGCCTTTTGAATTTCCTCGGTTTGCCACTGATACATCTCTATATAGGCGGTAGCCGCCTATATAGAGATGTAGCTGCGATCGCGATTCATTCCAGCTGCGATCGCATCAAGTGCAGCTTTGCGATCGCTATCTACCCAAAACATAATATTTTCTTGGCTCATTATCTTATGAAAGTTGTATTGCAATACATTATTCTATTGCAATATTTTTCATTGTAAACAAAGACATGATAGTTAAAATTTTTCACAGAATCAGTGAAATTCCCCATCCGCCTATGCATTGAGGTAGTTCATTATGGTGATACCAGTCAAATAGTTTACATATTTAAATTATGTCTTTGAAGTTTGAAGATGAATATGCTTATACATTGGATAATTTAGCGTCAGCATTGAAACGTTCATACGAGCAAATAAAACAGATCAGTACATTCTCTAGTGAGTTTGATTATTCACAGGCAATCGCAAAGCGTTTGCGTGCTTTTTATTGTTCTCAATTAGAAATTAAGGAGTTTCTTAAGAAGGAGGTAGCTCAAGCCGGTTCAGACTTTTTTGTAGAAACAGTACTCTTCTTTCTCAAGTTGTTTAATGATTTAGAAAATCTTGGCTTGGAAATCGCTTCAGAACGTCCACTCCAAAGAAAACGTAACACTATACGTCCTGATATTAGTGTCTGGCGTGGCGATGAATTACTTGCCATTATTGAATGCAAAACACAACTTGGTTGGCATCGACAAAATTGGGATGAGCATTTTCAATATCGGGAACAGAAATTAAAAGAAGTCTCCGAAGAGGCAAAGATATTTCTTGTAGTTATGACTAGTTGTAATTGGGGTGGTTTTGGTAATGATTCAAGAGTTGGGGAACAGCTATTTTGTTTACTGAATGAAAAATGGCCAACAGACGATTTTCTGACGTTAGATAGTCCTATTGAACAACTCTTTGATAAAGTAAGGGCAATTGCTTGCGTGTAGATTAGTAAATTGATTTGAAGCAATAAAACCCAGCAATTTATGTATCTTTAGCAACTACACTTTGTGCGATCACACCCTGTGGGAGGCTAACATCTCAATGTAATGGACAAGCGATCGCACTCGGCTTGACGCTAGAATATTAGTCGCAATCTTGTGGAGATGATTGGTAATGAAAATTAAAGCAGTTATCTGGCAAGAAGACGGTGTGTGGTGTGCTTCTGTACCTGCCCTACCCGGATGCCACACTTGGGGAGACAGCTATGAACATTTGTTAGAGATGTTGCAAGATGCAATTCAAGGTTGGTTGGAAGTTGCTAGCGAAAGAGAAGAACTTGACCCGGAGAAACAGTTGGTTGAAATATCGCTATGAAAGCGGTTTCAGGTAAAGGACTTTGTAAAATTTTGGAACGGCAGGGTTGGGAATTGAAACGGATTACTGGCAGTCATCATATTTACGTAAAAGAAGGTGTTGATGTTATCCTCTCCGTTCCGGTTCATAGTAATCGAGATTTACCGATTGGAACTTTGAAAAGCATTATGAAAGATGCTGAACTTACCGAAGAAGATTTGGACTAAAAGCGATCGCAATTATCCAAAGCTCACATAACAGCAGCTAAGTTGAACAGTTTTGGGTTAGTTGTAGTTTCAGGTAATCAATGAAATCCAAAATTTCTACATCAGTGAGTTGTAGACGCGATCGCTTGCCATATCTCTGCTGCAAATAATCCCTTCCCTGCTCTGGAGTCCAATTTAATTGGGCTAAATATGTGTCACTTTGAGCTATCAAAACTGCATGAATTTCTGATGCCGTTGTATTAGCAGATATTTGGATTTCATCTTGATGTAAATTTTGAATACAATTAATTTTTAAACTTACTTTTTGTCCTAAAGCTTGCCAGTCAATTTCCCTGTGCCCATTCCAACTAACACCTATAGAACGATAAGTAACTGGATTATAAATTGCACAAAATACAATTGTTCTTTCTCCAGGACTGACTGCAATCGTCAATGGATGATGCAATTGTTCAGAAGTCAAGGCATCAAGTGAAAGCAACAAACTTTTAGAAAAGTAAGATTCACTTCCTGAGCGGATAACATAAGGTTTGTCTGCCAGAATATGCAAATCAGTTTTTTCTGCTTCTCCATGTGAAGTTTCCACTTTTTTATTAACTTCTATCCCTGTTATTACCCCAGTCAAGGCTCTCTCATAAATTGGGATTTGTCTTGTATCGTCGGATAGCATATACCAGCAGTGATCCGGCTCTTTACTGACAAAAACATATTGAGGTTTTGGGACTGCTCCAAATCCTAATTTAACTTCCATATTTTGACGAAGGTTTTGATAAATATATTTATTTAGCAACAAGTCATTACGATTTGTACCGTTAAGCTATTAGTTGCTTATAGATATAATTCCCTACCCAGGAAGCTAATTAACATTAAAGCAGCGAAAACTACGAAATTTGGTGAATCTACGACAAACTTTCTGGATCAACACCAAGCGCATTCAACCTTTCAATTAACATTTTCACTTTTTGTTCTGCTTCCACTCGTCGCTCTTCTTCAAAAGCTGCGCGTTCTTCCGCTTCTCTAATGCGTTCTTCTGGTGTCAGCAATTTTTGCCCTTCTTCGTCATACCAATACAACCATTCCCGGACTATACCTTGATAAATTCCCCGTTCTCGCCCAATTCCTAAACCAATTTCTGGTAGCCAAACGGGATTTCCTGACATTAAGATATATTCCCCATCAACTAGGTGATACACCTCCAAAGGTGTCTTTTTCCGGCGAAGGGGACTATACACAACATAGTACAAAATTCCTAATTCTTTGGCATAGAGTTCTTTCTTGCTGCTATGTTCTTCCCGATATATTTGAGAAACAACTTCTAGTGCTAAAATTGGCAGCTTTTTTTCTTCCCACAGCACATAACTTAGGCGTAAATCCTCATCAATTACACGTTTAACTCCTAAGCTGAGAAACCCATCAGGGACAATGGCTGGTTTGTCTGGGTGATAATAAATACCCATATCAACGCCAAAAAACCAATCCCAACGATCGCACCAAACTAAAGCCAGTGTCGTTTTCAGCAAGCTGGGAATTAAATTTTGGACTTCATTATCCACAGGGGTATCATTTGAGTCGGGTAGCTCTTCGGAAGATGGCAAACAATGTAGCGGATTGTAGTTTAACATGAGCGGTTTTGCCAAATCTGATTCTAGATAGATTGTACGTAATCTATTGATGTGCGATCGCAGTGCCAGAATAAAGAACCATTTTTAGCGATGCCGAATAGTCTGTCGTAGCCATAGCTTCTCATTATTTTCAGTATTGAAAAGCAATTGCAAGTGTAATTTTCTAATTAGGTAATTTTTCGGTACTGACTATGAGAGTATCTAACCCACAATAGCAAAAAAGGGTGGAATATTGTTCAACTAGAACATTCCAGAAGTCGCAGAGTATTCAATTTCATGGTGAATTTGGTAGCTGGGCTGATTAGCTATACCTACCAAGAGAAAAAGGCTTTTCTCAACCTTGACTCCGAAAAAATGGCGTAGCTGGAACTTAGCTGATTTTTAGCCCGATTTTTTTCTGAATCGTACTTAAGTATCAGATATGTCACCACAGAGCCATTCACGAATTTTAATCAAACACTTTTTAGCCGTTTTTTTACCATTATCGGCTTTCGTTGGAAGTGTTGTAGGAACTATTTATTACCAACAGGTACAGACTGAGAAAATTGTCTTAAAAACTAATGAACTTGACAAGGTAGATTTACAAACAAAAGTAATTAGCGGAGACTTTCATTCAGTTGTTTCAGATTTGATTGTCATTTCTAGACAAAACGAGCTACAGAAAATTTTAGAAGGAGTAGATGAAGATAAACAGGCACTATCCAGGGAATTCTTATCATTTTCTCAATATAAAAAACTTTACGACCAAATTCGCTTTTTGGATCAATCAGGTAAAGAAGTTGTCAGAGTCAACTTCAAACAGGGTGAACCAGAGATTGTCCCCGAAGAAAAACTGCAAGTGCAAGCCAAGCGCTACTGGTTTAATGACACTTTACGACTGAACCAAGGAGAAGTATTTGTCTCTCCCCTTGACCTGAACATTGAACGAGGTCAGGTTGAACAACCCTTGAAGCCAATGATCCGCTTTGGCACTCCCGTTTTTGATCGTCGTGGACAAAAACGAGGCATTGTAGTGTTAAATTATTTCGGTGCTAAACTGCTGGATAATTTTAATCAAGCTTTCGCTAACGTACCTAGTCAGGGAATG
Organism: Nostoc sp. ATCC 53789; assembly: GCF_009873495.1. Taxonomy (GTDB): domain Bacteria; phylum Cyanobacteriota; class Cyanobacteriia; order Cyanobacteriales; family Nostocaceae; genus Nostoc; species Nostoc muscorum_A. Next base: position 2,229,465 of record NZ_CP046703.1, read on the forward strand.
CTGCTGAATGCTGATGGTTATTGGTTAAAAGGGGCTAAATCTGAGGACGAATGGGGATTTATGTTTCCCGGTCGCAAAAACCACACTTTTGGCAAAACTTTTCCCCAAGCATGGCAGCAAATTTCTCAAAAAGAATCGGGACAATTCCAAACTGCTGAGGGAATGTTCACTTTTACCACAGTTTATCCACTTCTTGAAGGACAAAAATCTAGTACAGGGGCAGGACAGGCTTTTGCACCAAGCCAAAATCAAATTGATACCAAATCCTATTATTGGAAGATTGTCTCATGGGTATCGCCAGAGATGTTGATGGCCAAATCAAACCGATTTTTGAGCCAATTGCTACTTCTATATACTGGGTTAGCAGGACTCATTGGTATTGGTTCTTGGCTACTAGCAAAAGCTAGTGTCAATCGTCAGATGGCCCAGCTAGAGTTAAAGCAGTCTGAAGGTGAGTTACGAAAGCTAGTTGAACGGGAAAAAATTCTTAAAACTCGTTTATCTAGTCAGATTCGCAACTCGCTGGATCTAAATACGATTTTGAGTACAGTAGTAGTTGAAGTTCGGGAACTGCTACAGATTGATCGATGCCAGTTTTTTTGGTGTCATCAAGAAGATGAATCTACTAGTTTTGAACTCAGTCAACAAGCTTGCGCTCCCGACTTGCCAGAATCTTTAGGTTGTTCTCCTATCCAGAATGTGGAAGCACTGAGTGAGGCTATTCTGCAAGGGAATTTGCTTTGCTTTGATGACATTGCAACAGATCCCTGGCTTGATTTCAAAAATCGGAATTTACTGGTGACATTGGGTTTTAAGTCTCTCCTAACAGTTTCGGTTCAAACTCAGTCGGGTCGCTTGGGTGTGATTGTCTGCGAACATAGTAGGGCGCTGCGTTCTTGGAGTGATGAAGAGGTGGAACTGATTAGAGGCGTAGCTGACCAGTTAGCGATCGCCATTGACCAAGCCCAATTGTATAATCAAAGCCGCGCTGCGACTGCTGCTGCAACTACTCAAGCAGAACAACTCAACCACGTACTGCACAATCTCAAACAGACCCAAGCTCAACTAATTCAAACTGAAAAAATGTCGAGTTTAGGTCAATTAGTAGCTGGGGTAGCTCACGAAATCAATAACCCAGTTAACTTTATCTACGGTAATCTGACCCATGTAAATGAATATACGCTGGGCTTGTTGGAACTGGTAGAACTTTATCAAAAGTCCTATGCTAATCCAACACATGAAGTACAAGCTTATATAGAAGCGATCGACCTTGACTTTATGGCTGAGGATCTACCTAAAATTCTAACTTCAATGAAAATGGGAGCTAATCGCATTCGTGAAATAGTTCTATCCTTGCGGAATTTTTCTCGACTTGACGAAGCGGATATGAAGCCTGTCAACATTCACGAAGGTATTGATAGCACACTACTGATTTTACAAAATCGCCTCAAACAAACGTCTGGAAATACCGGAATTGAAATAGTAAAAGAATATGGTGATATCCCTTTAGTAGATTGCTATGCTGGACAACTCAATCAGGTATTTATGAATCTCATCAGTAATGCCATTGATGCCCTAGATAGTTATAACAGTCAGCGAACTCTTGAAGACATAGAAGCGAACCCCAGCCAAATTGTAATTCGTACTCAGTTACGCAACCCAGATCGTATAACTATACAAATTGCAGATAATGGTGCTGGCATAACCCCACCAGTTAAGCAACGATTATTTGACCCTTTCTTTACCACAAAACCCGCAGGTAAAGGCACAGGATTAGGATTGGCAATTAGCGCTCAGATTGTCGCAGAAAAACACAATGGAGCTATCTGGTGTATTTCGGAACCAGGACAGGGAGCAGAATTTTGGGTTGAGATTCCGATTTCTCAAAGTACTACACTAGCTACTACAAGTACTGCTACTCTATCCAGAATTTGATGCCACTCTAGGCAAATGACATGACTAATGTTAACGACCGCGCTGATTTTGATAGCCCTTGGAAAGAAATTATAGAAGCTTATTTTCCCCAAGCAATGCATTTCTTTTTTCCAGAAACTTCTGCATTAATTGATTGGGAACGTCCCTATGAATTTCTAGATAAAGAATTCCAACAAATAGCTCGTGAAGCCGAACAAGGTAAAAGATATGCCGATCAATTAGTCAAAGTTTGGCAAATCCAAGGGGAAGAACTTTGGTTATTAGTCCATATTGAAATTCAAGCACAAAAAGAAGATAACTTTAGTAAGCGGATGTTTACCTACAACTTTCGTATATTTGACCGCTTTGATCGCCCAGCAATAAGCCTTGCAATTCTCTGCGATCCAAACCGCGAATGGCGACCAAGTAGTTACAGTTACAATTACCCCAATACTCGCTTAAACTTTGAGTTTGGCAGTATTAAACTTTTGGATTACGAAAATCGCTTTCACGAGTTAGAAAATAGCGATAATCCATTTGCAACCGTTGTCATGGCGCATTTGAAAACACAACAGACACGCTCATCACCAGAACAACGCAAAATATGGAAATTTAGCTTGATTCGTAGGCTCTATGATTTAGGTTTAGAAGAGCAGGATATTCGCAACCTGTATAGATTTATCGATTGGGTTATGATATTACCAAAGGCATTAGAAAATCAGTTTTGGGAAGAGTTTAAACAATTTGAGCAGGAGCGAACTATGAGATATGTAACTACAGGTGAGCGCATTGGCTACGAGCGCGGAAAACAAGAAGGCAAACAAGAAGGTGAACAACAGCTTATTTTAAGGTTACTACAAAGACGAGTGGGAGAATTATCACCAGAATTGCAAGAGCGCATCCAATCTCTTTCTTTAAATCAATTAGAAACCCTTGGCGAAGCTTTGTTAGATTTTACTGGTATGGAAGATTTGCTTAAGTGGTTGCAAACAAATCAATCAGCTTAAAATCTATTTTTATAAAAATTCACTTAACCCTATACAGGATTTTTTAAATCAGTTCAATGATTTATTTTTTACCTTGCCCATAAAAAGTTACGAATGAGTAACAAAAAGGGCAAGTATAAAACCTGCCCTCAAAGCAATCAATATTAAAACTAAACTAGCGATCGCAACTTAATTACCAATTTGGGGCGCACTCAAAGAAACTTTTAGTGTTTCGTCTTTTTGTTGTGCTAATGTCGGCACGGAATCACGCAATCTTGCTGTCAATTGTACAGTTGTCGCGTCATACATTTGAGTCAGCAATTTTGGATAGAAACCAATACCAATAATTGGAATTAACAAACAGGCAATGATAAATACTTCACGAGGTTCGGCATCTATCAAAGCTTGGTGAGAAACTAATTCCTTGTTCTCTTCTCCGTAGAAAATTTCTCGCAACATCGACAACAGATAAATCGGAGTTAAAATCACTCCAACTGCCATCAAGAACACCACGATAACTTTGAAGGTAGAGCTATAAGCATCGCTAGTAGCAAAGCCAACAAACACCATTAATTCTGCCACGAAACCGCTCATCCCTGGCAATGCCAAAGAAGCCATTGAACAGGTGGTGAACATAGCGAAAATTTTCGGCATTCTCTTAGCGACACCGCCCATTTCATCCAACATCAGGGTGTGGGTGCGATCGTAAGTTGCGCCAACCAGGAAGAACAAACTCGCCCCAATTAACCCGTGGGAAACCATTTGTAACACCGCTCCACTCAATCCCAAATCGGTGAAGGAGGCGATACCAATCATCACAAAGCCCATGTGAGAAATTGAGGAGTAGGCAATTTTTCGCTTTAGGTTGCGCTGGGCAAAGGATGTCAAGGCAGCGTAGATGATATTAACTACCCCCAAAACCACCAACACTGGTGCAAAATAAGCGTGGGCATCGGGGAGCATTTGGGCATTCATCCGAATTAAGGCGTAACCGCCCATTTTCAAGAGAATACCTGCTAATAGCATGTGTACGGGCGCTGTTGCTTCACCGTGGGCATCAGGTAGCCAGGTGTGCAAAGGAATAATCGGCAACTTGACGGCGTAGGCAATTAGGAAGCCAGCATAGAGGGCTAGTTGGAAATTCAGGGCGAAATCTTTTAAGGCGATCGCTCTCATGTCGAACGTCACCGTATCGCCGTAAAATCCCATTGTCAGGGCAGACAGCAAAATAAACAGCGAACCGCCAGCAGTGTATAAAATGAATTTGGTCGCTGCATATTGCCGCCTTTTACCTCCCCAAATCGACAGCAGAAAGTATATCGGTACTAGTTCCAGTTCCCACACCAGGAAAAATAACAGCATATCCTGGACGGCGAACACGGCAATCTGACCGCCATACATCGCCAAAATCAAGAAGTAAAATAGCTTGGGCTTGAAGGTGACAGGCCAAGCTGCTAAAATCGCCAGCGTGGTAATGAATCCAGTCAAAATAATTAGGGGCATAGATAAGCCATCTGCCCCTACTGACCAATTCAAACCCATTTGTGGTACCCAGGGGTAACTTTCCACCAACTGCAAATCTGGATTGGAGAAATCATACCCAGTATAAAAAGCATAAACAATTAGTGCAAAATCTATCAGCCCCACTATAAGGGAGTACCAGCGCACTGTTTTGCCTTCTTTATCAGGAATGACGGGAAGAAGTAGCGACGCGGCTATCGGAAACAGAATAATCGTCGTCAGCCACGGAAAATTAGCTATATTCATCACAATTCGTCTGCTATCAAAATCATGTTTGGCAAAAAGTCACTAGTTATTAAGTAACAGCTTTTTGGGGATTTCGTCTTCCTCGTTAGGTTGATTTAATTAAATTGGCAATCCCCCGTTTCTTCTGTTGGGAGTCTCTTTTGACCTTTGGGCGTGCGGAATGTAGGTTGTGATACTCCCAGTCAAGTCAAAAATTTACCCTAAAAAAGTTGGTAAACTAGAATTTAAGCGGTGTGATGTCTACGAAAAGCCGCTTTGCGTCTACGCGTAGCCTACCACATCTCTAAAAATACAAGATGCTGTTTAGTGTTGATTCGGTACAAAAAAGCATCACAGGAGAAATAACACTATGATAATCGCACAAATTGAAAGTCAGATTCGTTATGTGACCAACGTAAATGGAGAAACAACAGATGTACTCGTCCCTGTAGAACTTTGGCAACAGCTTATAAGTTCCATAAATTCTGATAACGTCAGTGGTTTAGCTTGGATTGATGAACAAGAGCCAAAAGCACAAATATTAGCCGATTTGCAAGAGTCTGTGCGACAAGCAGCAGTAGGACAAACTTTGCCAGTTTCAGAGCTTTGGGACGATATCGAAGCCTAGATTTATGCCAGAAGTTCGCTTTACACCTCCCTTTAAGCGCCGTCTCAAAACTCTGACTAAACGTTATCGCCAAATTCAAATTGACATTCAACCCATTATCGATCAGCTAGAGGCTGGGAATTTTATCGGCGATCAAATCTCTGGGATAGACTTGACTGTTTTTAACCCTGTTTTGTCACTCTAGGCAGAGGAAAAGTAGAAATCAGGGTGAGTTAGGGAAATAAAAATTGAACTAGTTAGGTTATAAACAATAGATTGAAGTTTAGAAAAGCCCAAAGACAATTGGGGAATAGGAAAAACTGTTAACCAGGGAAAGATTAGGTTAAATAAAGTAAAAGGTTGAATTGTCAAACGGAGATTGTTAAGAATATTCTTCCAACCTTTACCATCATCCCACCAGGGGTGTGAAGCTAGCTTTGATGGAGATTTTGGTACAGAAGACTGCATTTGTTCAGAGTGGAGGCTAACCATTAAATAGCTGCTACAAACAATCTCCCACCAGCGTTCAATATCAGGGTAGTGAGTTAGCCGATAATCTGCCCAACCTAATTCATTCTTACTTTGCTTCAACCCATACTCAACCCAAGTTCTTAAACCATAAAAGTTTCCCACATCTCTTGGTGTAAGGTCTGGGTATCTACTCATCACATACCAAGTAGTGTTACCAGGTAATTTCTCTCGATCTGTAGTAATCTGCCAGTACCTATTTTCGCTACGTTTACCATGAATTATTTCTCTGATAAACCTATTTTCACTGCTCAGATCAGAAAATACTCGTTTAAATTTATGCCACTTCAAATATTGAGTGTGTTGTCTTGGAAGTAGCTTTACAGAATGGTTTGAGCGAATCGCTACTATATAGTTTTTCTTGAATTCATCTAATACAGCTATGAAGTTCTTACCACTTTCACCATATAAACTATCTGCCAGTACTAAGTTAAAGTTAAAACCCATTGATTCTAGCTTTCTCATCAGTATTGCCGCTATTTCAGGTTTAGTGCGATACTTATCCCCTGGCTTTAACCTTTCACGAGGCTTATATACTTCAAACAGTAGTGGAAAAGTCATCCCGCAAAATACACCATACGCTGTCACTGCCACAATTCCATTCTCTACTTTCCCCAAGTTTCCTATATACTGCCGTTTCACATAATCTGTCTTATTCCCTTTCTTCTTATCTCCTGTCTCATCAATAATTAGAATGATTGGTCTGCCTTTTAGCACTTGTAAAATTAGCTCTAATCGCAAAATTCTTAACTTTTCTATATCCCAAGGTGATGATGTTAAAAAATGATGCAACCCTTGCTGGTTATCTAATCCTACAATTTTTGCTATTTCTGGCAATGTTTTACGTTTTAGATCAGAAACGCAGCCTACATGGAGATATTTAAAAGCCTCGAAACTCCTAACATCTGAAAACAGGCTTTTATACCACTGGCAATATTCGTCCACAAATTTGACTGTTGGTGCGGCTGGACGGGGCTGTACCATACTCTGTGTCTTGGTTCTAGCAGTTGTACCTTATTATACTACTGCTAGAGTGACAAAACAGGGTTAAAGTTAGAGCAAAAAACAGTGATATCCCGACGGGCAAAAGTGGTGGATATAGGGTGATTTATCAGGTTATCTCACCTGAATGCGTCTTACTTCTACTCATCTATGCAAAATCTGATCAGGCGGATGTGAGCTTAGAAGAGATTGAAGATGCAATTAAAAAGACATAGCCATACATAGATAAAGCGCGATCGCATATCATTTATCTACTGTGTAGTCTGTCTCCCATAGCAATAACTTCATGCCTTTCTCCAATTTCACTCATCTTTACCAACTGACTGTAGTTATTACCCAATCTCACACCATCGCCCGTTTTGCTAACCGCCAAGATGCAGACGACCATTTAAGATTTTTGCGTCAAACTATTCCCAACGGAGGTTTTGATCTTTTTTTTGAACCACCAGATGATATAAAAGAAAACTTTAATATTTAATTGCTGATTATCAGCCAAAGTTTGATTTTCAAGTCAGGAGGGAAGAGGATTTTACTTGTTTCTTCCATTCATAGGAGTTACGCACCGCCCGTCGGACGCTTTCAAAGATCGGCTATAACTTAGTGTTAGCCAGCTTCATCACTAAGCATCTTAATAATATGTTTTGCAGGTTACTCTTTGATTTCTCTATGTCTGGGAACAGCTTGAGAAATTTTTGTGATTGGATTTTGATACCAATCATGTTTGCCACCATGACGAACGAAGATACAACCCATTTCTTCAAGCTTACTGATTAAATCTCTTCGTTTCATGAAACTTCAAGTTCTGCAACTCTACGAATATTTTGGATATTTCCATTTGTTAATTCACTGTAAATATCGAGTAGATTTTCTTTTAGCTTCTCTTCGGTTTCACCTTGAGTCCAATAGTCAGGATATTCTTCCAGATAACCTAACCACATATCATCATCTTGCCAATAAATGTATTTCTTCTTTGTCATGTGCCTATTCGCTGCCTTTTTCTAAACTATCGAATTACTGAACTATCCGCCAAAAAAAGAGTCTAATTTAGACTCTTAAAAAACTTAGGGGCGGACAGTCGCCCACCCCTATGAAAATCAGGTGACACCAAAGACAATCACTAAGCCCAAAACTGCCCCAAACACAATCAAGGCATAGAATTGAGCGCGACCGTTTTCTAGGTACTTCAGACCTTCACCGCTAACAAGGGTGAAAAAGCCTGTGAGGTTAACAGCACCATCGACAACGCGGAAGTCAACTTCCATAACTTGTCTAGCTAGGCGACGCAAGCCGAGGACAAAAACCCGATGGTAAATGTCATCAAAGTACCACTTGTTGAGGGATAAATCGTAAAGTGGTTTGATTTGAGCAGCGATCGCAGCCGGGTCAATTTTACGGCGCAAATACATCAGCGAAGCCAGGGTAATCGCAATCAAAGAAATTCCGACTGAAGCACCCGCCATGATGTAGAATTCCGTCGGATTGAACTCGGCAGCCTTTTCTATAACTTCGGAGAGGGTTTCACTAGGAGGAAAGATAAACTCTTCAAAATAATTGGCGTAGGGAGTTCCCACCAAACCAATCAAAATCGAAGGCACAGCCAATAGTGCCAACGGCAGCGTCATTGTCCACGGCGATTCGTGGGGGGAATCGCTATGATGCCCGTGGGAGTCATGAGAATCATGATGCTGACTAGTTGCCGCCAATTCTCCTTTCTTCATCGCCCCAGGCCCAAAATTCGGGACTGGTTCTTCTGACTCTAATTCCAGGACAATTGTCGCCGCAGCTTTCTTGAGTTTTTCCTTGATTTTCTCGTCATTACCCCGGAATTTGCCTTCAAATGTCGAGAAATACATTCTAAACATATAGAAAGCCGTAATCCCGGCAGTTAGCCAGCCAATCAACCAGAGGAATGGATTAGCCTCAAAAGCTTTCCCTAGAATTTCATCTTTTGACCAGAAACCAGCAAAAGGCGGAATACCAGAAATTGCCAAGCAACCAATCAAAAAGGTAATTGAGGTGATGGGCATATATTTCCGCAGTCCACCCATCAGCCGCATATCTTGCGCTAAGGCCGGGTCGTGACCGACGACACCTTCCATACCATGAATTACTGAACCTGAACCCAAGAACAGCATCGCCTTAAAATAGGCGTGGGTCATTAGGTGGAATAATCCAGCACTGTAGGAACCTATTCCCATTGCCATCACCATGTAACCAAGTTGGGAAATGGTGGAATAAGCCAAGCCCTTTTTGATGTCGTTTTGGGTAATGGCAATGGTTGCCCCCAAAAACGCCGTAAACGCCCCAGTATAAGCAATGACGTTCATTGCGGCTGGAACGTGTTCAAATACTGGGTACATCCGGGCAATGAGGAAAACACCAGCCGCCACCATTGTTGCCGCGTGAATCAAGGCAGAAATGGGGGTGGGGCCTTCCATTGCATCTGGCAACCAGACATGGAGTGGGAATTGGGCTGATTTCGCAACTGGGCCTAAGAAAACTAAAATCGCCAACAGGACAGCGAGGAAGTTGCTGATCGAACCTGATTCTACGAGTTGAGCGAGGCGATCGCCCATGATATTAAAATCAAAGCTTCCTGTTGCCCAGAACAGCCCCAGAATGCCGAGTAAGAGACCGAAGTCACCGACGCGGTTGGTAACAAACGCTTTTTGAGCGGCATCGGCTGCTGACTTGCGATCGTACCAAAAGCCGACCAGCAAGTAGGAACACATCCCCACAAGTTCCCAGAATATATAAATCTGTACTAGGTTGGGGCTGATCACCAGACCTAACATTGAGGAGCCAAACAAACTGAGATAGGCGTAAAACCTCACGTAGCCGGGATCGTGAGCCATGTAGCCATCGGTGTAAACCATGACTAAGCAGGCTACTGTTGTGACAATCACCAGCATTAGGGCTGTCAGGTGGTCAATAGTGTAGCCCATGCTCAGGTGAAAATTACCTGCTGCCGCCCACTCAAAGGTGCGGAGATAAGGCGCGTGTCCTTGAATTTGACTCCATAACAAGGCAAACGACAGCCCCATAGCTGCTGCCATCATGGAGATAATCACCACAGCGTTAAGCTGCCGTAGGCGGTTTGTCACCTGATTCAACGAGATTAACCCTAGACCGACCAGCATTGCCCCAAAAAGAGGGAACACCGGAATCAGCCAGGCATACTGATAGATTACTTCCATCACTGACGCCTACTTTTAGAATTCTTGATTTAGCGTGTCGAAACTGTTAATAATTGTGACACACACCCTTTAGGATAAAATAACCCACCCAAGACTGATTGGGTGGGGTGTTAAGCATGGTTTTAGATTTGGTCATTAGTCATTAGTCATTAGTCATTGGTCATTAGTCATTTGTCCAATGCCCCATTCCCCATGCTCCATGCCCTATTCCCAATATTCATCAAGCTGACCGACACTCTAAGTCCACTGTTTTTGGACTCTTGTAGATTTTCGTGTAATTGCTATAGCTGGCTTTAATGTCTTCTAAAGCTAGACGTAAATCTTCTCTGCCGCGAAAGCCTTCCAACCGATGGCGAACAGTGCCATTTTGAATCAGTAGTAAAGTTGGCAGTGACTTTAGCTTATAAGTAGTAGACAATTTAAAATTTTGATCGGCGTTAACCCCAACTAATTTAATTTCGTCCCCACATTGGGCTTGAAATTGCAACAACAGTGGGTGTATAATCCGACACAAACCACACCAGGGTGCTTCAAAGTTAACTAAAACAGGAATAGGTGATTCTAAAACTTCTTGAGTAAATGTCCGTTCACTAACCGACAACACCATGACGCCTCTTGGATTATAAGGTTTTTATATCAAACTACCTATCAATACTGAAGTGAAGGATTGGTAAGTCAGTAACTGCCGATAGATGCTTTCAGGAACCAAATCTCAGGACACAGAATAATTGGGCAAAAATTCAACGTGTTGATGTGTCTCTGACGTAAAAAGCCACTGCGACTCTCACTGTGGCTTTTTCGGATGTTAGACTCCTGATTGCTTTGTCCGCCTGGGATTTGCCTGAATCTGCTACTGACTCCCAAGGAAAGACAACGGGTCTTCAACTACCAATATAAAATCTTAAGCCGACTAAACGCACCCCCACTGATAGATGTTTGAATTTATCCTACATTGATTCGGAGCAATTGATAAGCGGAAATTCCAATCTATTTGGGATTTTCTGCTGACACTGGGGATCGCTTAAATTTCCCATCTTATTCTACCAGTTGCTTCCATCAACAGAGGGTGCGACCACCAAAGCAAAGCGATAAAAATAGCAACTCCCAAATAGGAAGGGCGGAGAAATTCCTGCCATAAGATAGATTGACGACCGTCAATAATTGCCTTAAAGGGAATAATTGAAGTCCGTTGTTTGGCAATTTCAAAGGCTTCCCCATAGCGATCGCTCAAACGGCGATCCCCGTGCCAAACTCCAAACAAGTGATGCAACACCAATCCAATGGAAGTCACAAGGGTAAAGGTAGTACCTAGCCACAGAGTATGGGCAACACACCAGATTATTTGTCCCACCATCTGGGGATGACGGGTAATTCGAATAATTCCTGTTTCGTAGAGATGAACTTGGGGCTTTTGAATGGCAGCAATTTCTAGTAGATTGAAGGTAGCAGGATATAAAAACAAAAACGAGATTGCTGACAGCAGCCAAACAAATTCTCGTACTCCTGGCACTCCTTGTACCTGCCAAAGTTGCAAACCATCATAGCGGTGCCCAAAAAAGTAAATAATTAATATCACAGCCAACGGTAGGCTGACTAATGCAAAAAAAATGCGATAAAGCCTTGGGCCAATATATTTTTCTGCCCAAGGACGCAAAGCAGCGCCTCCACTGTGAGCGATCGCAAAAACTATTTGTAACCCCAGTATGACAAAATGACTGGGTGTCAACCAAGAAATCAGCAGCATATAGACGGGTGAAGTAATTTAAAGAAAATTGAATTCAGTACAACCAATACCACAAAGTATTCCAAAGGAGACTTTAGTCAAGATGTTGTGCTACTGTCCTTTTCGAGTCAAGTCTTCAAGTTTAATATGCAACAAATCAGACGCGGCTGATTGCTGCCAAAGTTTATTTGTTGTGTGCATCCGCTCCTTTCAATGTTTGTGGGTTGAGCCTTATGTCTGACCTTCCTTTCACTTTAGATCAGTTACGGATTTTAAAAGCGATCGCACAAGAAGGAAGCTTCAAGCGTGCCGCCGATAGTCTTTATGTCTCCCAGCCTGCCGTCAGCTTACAAGTCCAAAATCTTGAACGGCAGCTAGATGTTCCTTTATTCGACCGTGGAGGACGACGTGCCCAATTAACTGAAGCAGGACATCTACTCCTAAATTACGGTGAAAAAATCCTCAGTCTGTGTCAAGAAACCTGCCGCGCCATTGAGGATTTACAAAATCTCCAAGGCGGTACGTTAATTGTCGGTGCTTCTCAAACCACCGGCACTTATCTTTTGCCTAGAATGATCGGCATGTTCCGACAAAAATATCCAGATGTGGCAGTGCAATTACACGTCCACTCTACCCGGCGGACTGCTTGGAGTGTTGCTAATGGACAAGTTGATCTGGCAATAATCGGCGGTGAAATTCCTGGTGAACTATCAGAATCTTTGGAAGTTCTTTCTTACGCAGAAGATGAACTAGCGCTGATTTTACCTGTCTTTCACCCCTTTGCTAAACTTGAAACAATCCAAAAAGAAGACCTATATAAATTACAATTCATTGCCCTAGATTCCCAATCGACCATCCGCAAAGTGATTGACCAAGTGCTAGGACGCTGTGAAATTGATACCAGACGTTTTAAGGTTGAAATGGAACTAAATTCCATTGAAGCAATTAAGAATGCCGTGCAATCTGGTTTAGGGGCTGCTTTTGTTTCAACAAGTGCGATCGCTAAAGAGTTACAAATGGGTGTTCTGCACCGTACCCCTATTGAAGGGGTAGTCGTCAAACGGACGCTATGGTTGATTTTTAATCCCAATCGCTATAGATCCAAGGCCGCAGAAGCCTTTAGTCAAGAAATTTTGCCCCAGTTTGCTAACCCTGGATGGAGTCAAGATGTGTTAAAATTTACACAAAAAAACATCGTGGTAACTACATTGGATATAGCAATACCCGCCTCATCTGGCGAAGACTAAAATCTGGTAACACAATTTTGGATTTTAAATTTAAGATTTTGGATTGACCCCATAGGAAAAGTGGAGCTTGAGATCATGAAATTATTTGATTCATCTCCACGAATTAATTCAAGGGTATAAAGCCAATATTTTAGATTTTGGATGGGAAATTTTTCCTTAACTCCAAAATCTAAAATCTAAAATCTAAAATTAGTTAAGGTTATTAGTCCTTTGTTTTTTGTAAATTACCAATGACTAATGACTAATCACGAAAATGGAAGTTTACTGTACTCGTCCACGTTGTCCACGCCCACAAAACTATTTTGCTGATTTAGATGATATTACAACCCTGAAAACAACGCAGCAAAAATACTGTACTACGTGTGGTATGCCACTGCTGTTAGATGGTCGATATGTACCCACGAAGTTGCTGGGAAGGGGTGGATTTGGAGCAGCATTTTTGGCACGCGATCGCCGCATCCCAGGAATGCGTCAATGCGTGGTTAAGCAGTTTCAACCAGTGGGTAATTTAACCTCAACTCAACTGCAACAAGCACAGATAATGTTTGAGAGAGAGGCAGACGTTCTAGCACAACTTGGTAACGATCACGAACAAATTCCTGACCTGTTTGCCTTCTTCCCAGTGATAGTTAATAGTTCGCAATCAGGACAGGAAGACCAATTTTTTTACTTAGTACAAGAATATATTGATGGGCAAAATTTAGAAGAAGAATTAGTTCAACAGGGCAAATTTTCTGAACACCAAGTCTTAGAGGTGCTGCAAGAAATCCTGAAGGTGCTAAAGTTTGTCCACGAGCGAGGCATTATCCACAGAGATATTAAACCTTCTAACATCATGCGCCGTCGTGATGGGAAACTTTTCCTCTTAGATTTTGGCGCAGTTAAGCAAGTAACAAATGTTGCACTAGGAGCTGCTTCTTCCACAGGAATTTATTCTATGGGATTTGCACCACCTGAACAGATGGCTGGGGGGCAAGTATTCCCATGTACAGACTTATACGCTTTAGCTGTAACTATTATTACCTTATTAACAAATCAAGAAGCAATTCAACTATTTGATGCCTATAGCAACCAGTGGAAATGGCGCGAGCAAGTAAATGTCAATCCTCGCCTTGCTGACATTTTAGATAAGATGCTGTTACCTGCTGCTAATCAGCGCTTTCAATCGGCGCAGGAAGTTCTAGATGCGCTTTATTCACAGCCTCTAGCCCCTACACAACTTAATACGCCTTCTGTAACACTTCCACCACAATCACCTAAAAGTTCTAATCCCGTCGTCTCCCAGCCTTCACCAACTCAACCAGCGTTTTCTACAGTGGAATTGTTGGGTGGAGCGGCATTTAGTGGATTTGAGGGGGCATTGATAGCGATCGCCCTCTTCAGTCTAGTACAATCACCAATAGTTACTTTAAGCGTTGCATGTGTAATTTTGGGGATACTGGTATTTGCCCAAACCAGACGCTGGATTGAAAAGTTCGATTTATTAATTATTCCGACAATTACTTTTGCGATTATTTTTTTTATTCCCTTTTTACAAGGGGGTATTGGCATTCAGGCAGTGGTCATTTTATCAGTTGCAGCAGCATTGGTAGCCATTTCACTGACAGCCATATTTCGGCTTATTTACAAATTATTATCTCTCATCCTTTAAAAAGCTTTTGGTGCTAATAGTCACATAATGTCTCAGAAAAACGAAACACTTAGTCTTTTCTTAGCTGCTGTTATCACCATTGGCTTAATCTTTAGTGGCTTATGGTTTTTTATGGAACGGTGGGCACAGCTAAATGGAACTGCTGCTAAATCTTCGGGGACTAACAACACAGATAATCCGATAAACCAGTTTATCAGTAGTAAATGTAACGTGCCCAACCTCTTAGAAGGGACATTCAACTATGGTGGTAGCACAACTTGGGCACCCATTCGTAAAGACGTAGACTCCGTACTAGAAAGCCAGTGCCCTCGGTTTATTTTACGTTACACTCAACCTCCATCAGGTAATGCAGGATCTGGAACTGGTATTCGGATGTTGATAGACAATCAACTAGCTTTTTCTCAATCTTCTCGTTCAGTAAAGGCTGAAGAAAATGCCGAAGCTCAACAAAAAGGATTTAGTTTGAAAGAAATTCCAGTGGCGATTGATGGAATTGTGATCGCTGTCAACCACGATCTCAACATCCCTGGTTTAACTGTGGCTCAACTCAAAGACATCTACACGGGCAAAATTACTAATTGGCAACAGGTAGGTGGGCCAAATTTACCCATTAAAGTTTACTCTCGTAATGAAGAAACTGGGGGTACAGTAGAATTCTTTGTCGAAAATGTTCTAAATAAAGAAAAGTTTGGTGCCAATGTTAATTACGTTGACACGACCACTGAGGCAGTACGAAAAGTAGCTGCAAATCCTGGGGGAATTTACTATGCTTCTGCCCCAGAGGTTGTACCTCAGTGTATTATTAAATCCATACCACTGGGACGCACAAGCAGTCAATTAGTGCCTCCTTACCAACAACCGTTTGTACCTCCATCTCAATGTCCCAGTAAACGTAATCAATTGAATAGTCAGGCATTTCGTAGTGGAGACTATGCAATTACTCGCAATTTATTTGTAATTATTAAACAGAATGGCCAAGCAGATCAGCAAGCTGGCGAAGCTTATGCAAACTGGCTGTTGACACCTCAGAGTCAAGACCTGATCGAAAAGGCTGGATTTGTCAGAATTAAATGATCAAATGAGTTAGATTTAGCCAAATAATAAACATTTTTATTTTATTAAAATTTGTTCATGTCACAAAAGAATGAAACCGCAGTTTTAGCCTTGGCTCTGTTGCTGACAGTTGGAATAGTTGGCGGAGGTGTGTGGTGGTTTACTAATGGCTCTGGAGCCAAAATAAGTAATACCATCATTCCAGGTTCAGAAGCAGGCAAAAATCCATCCCTACAAGATCGGATTAGTTTTGGAGACAAAACTTTGACTCCAGGTGCGGTTTCTGCTGCAAAAAAAGAAGGAATCCAGGCGATCGCTGCTAAAAGTTATGATAAAGCGATCGCTAATTTCACAGATTCCCTAAAACTCAACCGTAACGATCCAGAAGCACTGATCTTTCTTAATAACGCCCGCATTGGCTCTTCCAAGAGTTACACCATTGTGGCTTCCGTAGCAATAGGCACTGACCCCAATGCGTCTTTAGAAATTTTACGTGGCATCGCTCAAGCCCAAAATGAAATTAATACCTCTGGGGGAGCTAAAGGAGTACTGTTGAGGGTAGGTATAGCTAACGACGACGACAATCCAGAAATAGCAAAGCAAATCGCTTCTAGCCTAGTCAGCAATTCAGAAGTATTAGGTGTAGTTGGGCCCATCACTAGCGATTCTACTTTAGCCGCAGGTACTATTTATACTTCTGGACAACTTGTAGCTATTTCCCCTACCAGTACATCTGTCAAAATTTCTAACTTTAGCCGCTACGTTTTTCGCACAGTTCCCAGTGATTTTATGGCTGCGAGAAGTTTAGCCAACTATATGGTGAGAACTTTGCAGAAAAAAAATGCAGTGGTTTTCTTTAATTCTCAGAGTAACTATAGCCAGTCTTTAAAGTCTGAATTTGTTTCATCTGTTTCTTTAGAAGGTGGACAAGTATCCAGCGAATTTGACTTATCCAAGGCAGATTTTAGTGCGGCTAAAAGTATAGAAGAAGCAACTAAACAAGGTGCAGAAGTGCTGATGTTAGCTGCTAATACAGCAACTCTCGATAAAGCGCTGCAAGTAATTCAGATTAATCAGAAACGGTTAACTCTGCTGGCAGGAGATGATGTTTATACCGCCAAAACTTTAGAGATTGGTAGAGAACAAGCTGTGGGGATGGTAGTAGCAGTTCCCTGGCATATTGATGGCGATCGCAAGTCAGATTTCCCCCAGAAATCTCGGCAGCTATGGGGTGGTGATGTGAGTTGGCGAAGCGCTCTCAGCTATGATGCTACTGTGGCTTTGATTACGGCATTAAAACGCAATCCCACACGTTTTGGAGTTCAACAAGCCCTGGCATCCTCTGACTTCTCTGCCACCGGCGCTTCTGGTACAATTCGGTTTTTAGCATCAGGCGATCGCAATGCGCCAGTCCAACTTGTAAAAATTGTTCCTGGTTCTCGCTCTCGCACAG
Organism: Nostoc sp. ATCC 53789; assembly: GCF_009873495.1. Lineage (GTDB taxonomy): Bacteria > Cyanobacteriota > Cyanobacteriia > Cyanobacteriales > Nostocaceae > Nostoc > Nostoc muscorum_A. The sequence continues at coordinate 2,246,572 of NZ_CP046703.1, forward strand.
GTTATGACTTTGAGCCAGTGCGTTAATCAGCAATAAAAAATTAAAAATTAACCAATAGTTAACCTAAAAAAGCTCTCAAGATGAGAAATTGAGCTTTATGGGGAAAAATTCTAATATCAACTAACAAATAATTCAAAGGAAATTTACTATATCTAGAACCCTAAATAATTCAGAAGTTAGGATTTGTCAGAATTCACTAACAAAATACCCGTCCTCCAAATACAATCTCAAGTAGCAAGCACCTATTAAGTTAAGCACTTATATTGAATGGACGTGCGGGTAATTTACTATGTCTCAAAAAAATGAAACAACTATTCTTGTTTTATCCATCCTAATCACAGCCGGGTTAATAGCTGGCGGTTTTTGGTGGTTTAGTAGAAAGTCTGGTGTTGACCTAAATGCAATTAATTCTGGTAGCACCAAAACGCCCCAAACTGGCTCAGAACAACCTAGTGGCAATACTTTCACTTCAGTAAAGGATGTTCCTACAGGATTATTCAATTATGGAGGCAGTACATCTTGGGCACCGATTCGCTTGGTAGTTGATTCACCAATTCAAGCGGCGCGACCAGAATTTCGGCTGCGTTATGTAGAACCCAGTAATGCATCTCCTGGTACTGGTACTGGCATCCAGTCACTGATAGACGGTCAACTAGCCTTTGCCCAGTCTTCCCGACCAGTTCTCGATCAGGAATTAAGCCGCGCCCAGCAGCGTGGATTCAGTTTGAAACAAATTCCTGTAGCTATCGATGGTTTAGCAGTCGCAGTTAATCCCAACCTCAAAATCTCAGGACTGACTGTAGACCAATTAAAGTCAATTTACACAGGCAAAATCAATAATTGGAGCCAGGTGGGTGGCCCCAATATTCCGATTAAGCCCTATTCTCGCCGCATTGCTGATGGCGGTACTGTAGAACTTTTTGTCCAAGACATCTTGGGTGGTCAAGCTTTTAGCCCCAATGTGGAATTTATCTCCACAACCACCCAAGCCTTGCAAAAATTGGCTGGTAGTTCTGGTGGTATCTACTACGCTTCTGCCCCAGAGGTGATTCCTCAATGTTCAATCAAACCCTTACCGTTGGGGCGAACACAAGGGCAATATATTGCTCCTTACCAAGAAACATTTGTCCTCCCGTCTGAATGTCCTGGTAAACGGAACAAATTGAATATTGAGGCTTTCCAATCAGGAAAATACCCGATTACCCGCAATCTGTTTGTGGTGGTCAAACAGAATGGTCAGACTGAGCAGCAAGCAGGTGTCGCTTACGCCAACTTACTGCTGACTGAGCAGGGACAGGAACTGATTACCCAAGCTGGATTTGTCAAAATTCGCTGACACCTGGGATTACACTCAGGCAGAGTGGCGGAAATCGCCGCTCTGAACTCTGCTTTAACCAGCTCTATTAATCGATTCTGCTGGCAAACAAATTAAATTATCCCCTTGGGTGAGGATTAAGCCGCGTTGACGCAGCTTACCCATCAAGCGGGTCACGGTGACACGGGTCGAACCAATCGCGCTACCAATTTGGGCATGGGTGAGGGGGAAAGGCAGACAATAGCCGCGAATCACATCAGGATCGGTGTCGCTCATTGCTGGCTCTCCATATTCCTCAATTAACAATGTGAGAAATCCTAAGAGTCGATCAATTGTACGGCGTTGTCCCAAGGCACTCAGCCACAGCAGCTTACGCTGGTGCTGATACCTAAAGGCATCCATAACTTCACGACGGAAGTGAGGCCAGTTGTCTAGGTCATGCCAGTACATCCACAGCACCGCAGTTTGGTCAACATGGGCGTAAGCCTGGAGTGTAAATGGCGACTGAGCAACAATTTCAAATGGCTGTCCCGCTCCCACAAAACCCAAGAACGCTTCTTCTGGGGTTCTGTTGATTCGTCGAGACGTTAGCTGACTAGCTGTTGCACTAACTTGGGCGGTTCCTACCATGCGGATCGCACCCCTTTGCACCAAATATAGCAATCCAGGCCGGGCTGGAATGCGCTCATCTTTGCTAAAGGTACGGCATCGATAGTGTTCTTGAGCCCAGTCAAGAATTCGTTGCCAAGTTAAAAAAGGCCGTGATGCCTCAGAAAAGGAGGATGGAGATTGCATAGGTAACAAAGAGCGTTCGGCTGAAGACAAAGACGTGATCAAAAGGTGCAAGGAGTGTCTTTGTGTTGACGAGGCAGGCTTAACGCCTAACAGCGCCAGCCAATCCAAAGAATAGAAAGCAAATTACTCTCTACTCTTTTGTTATACTTCCTACTGTACAATGATGGTAGTAAAGTTTACTTACTATTCATCGATTATTCATCAAATTTTATCCTCTTCTCATTTTTCTTCATCTAAATTAAATTTATACCGCAAGATAGATGACAGAAAAGTAACAAATATATCTTACATGGCTGTTTAAATAATATTACGTGCATTATAAATTACCAGTTAGCAAATACAAGTCAATCAAGCAGTTATTGTACAGTTATTTAATAAAATCACTAAGCATTGATACTTATAACGCAGAAAATGACTGCATAAAAGATAAAAAAACTCCTCTACATAAAGATAGAGATGTAAATAGAGTTTTATATACCTCAAGTGTGTCTCTGCAACTGTCAAAATCTCAGAATCGAAAAGCTATGGAGCTTGCTAGTGCGATCGCATCTAATTTATCAAGGACTTGTGGTGACGTTTTTACCATCCAAATTGTTCCCCCTGGCTGGATACATTTTGAATTGACTCACTCGACCTTAGCGACTTGGTTACAAAGTCTCGTAGTCGGGAGTTTGGGGGGCAGGGAGCAGGGGGCAGGGAGCAGGGGAGCAGGGGACAAGGGGACAAGAAGTGAGAACTTGAAACAAGTCTTTCCCCTTGTCTCCAATTCTCCTTGTCCCCAAGTCCTCTTCCCAATTCCCAATTCCCAATGCCCAATCCCCAATTCAATATTTGCTGTTCAGCACGCCCATGCACGTTGCTGTTCGCTGGTATTGCTGGCTCACCGAGAGGGATTGATTAAACTTAAACAACCTGTTACAAATACTAGTCAAGGTTTTTGGGATGTTATTTCTCCTAACCCTCTACCTTGGCTCAACTGTGATCAAACATTACGACTAAATCATCCAGGTGAGCGTCGTTTAATTGCCGAGTTAATACAAGTAGTAGACAACATAGAGTCCCCTGATATTAAGGGTTCTGTGAAATGGGAAAAATTAGCGCTGAATTTGAGTCAAGCTTTTGAACACTTCTGGTCTAATTGCCGGATTTGGGGTGAGGTGAAAGTTACATTACCAGAGTTAGCACAAGCCAGACTCGGATTACTTATGGCTACTCAGTCAGTATTAAGATATGTACTAGAGGAAAAGTTGGGTGTTTTTGCGCCCTTGGAGTTATAAATCGGTAATGTCGCTTAGGCACAAATAAAAACTTTTATAATAGCTATTGACTCAATGCATCACCTCGGCTACATTAGCAGGTGTGTGAGGAGCGAACCAGCTAGGGCACCGAGACGAAACACGGCCAGTCGTCGGTGTCCTTTCTGATTTATAGGGTTTAGGCTTGAAAAAGTGTCCTCATTACAGCAAAAACTTTTCAATTGCTACTGCTGCTCCGTCTTCCTCTACACTAGGAGCTACCCACTGCGCGATCGCTTGAACTCCTTCGGGTGCATTGCCCATAGCTACACCAAGTCCAACAGACTCTAGCATTTCTACATCATTGAAGTTATCACCAATCGCCATAACGTTGGCTATCTCTAATCCAAGTAATTCTTCGGCTAGGTAACGCACAGCAGTTCCCTTATTCACAGAGGCGTTAGTTGCTTCAAAAAAGGTAGCAACAGATGTTGTGAGATAAAGTTCAGTCGGTGTATATTGGCGGCGCAAATTCCCCAATAACCGATCGATTAAATCTATGTCATCAGACAAAGCGAGAATTTTTGTCGGTTCATTTGTTAAAGTTTGGCGCAAATCACCAACGGGAATCGGAGTAATACCAGAACGTTCTGCATAAATTTGGGTTTCTCTGGTTATTTCACGGACATATAGCTGATCGTTGATGTAAAAGTGAACAGATAGGAGCGATCGCAACTCAGGCTGTTCAAAATAGTCGAGTAGCTGGTGGGCCATTTCTCTGGAAACAGCCCAATGGCGATGAATTTCTTGGGTGTTCGGGTCTTGAATCCAGGCTCCCTGATAAGCCATTAATGGTAAGGTAGAGCCGATGTCTTGGTGAAAACGCAATGCTGAACGATACATTCTACCTGTAGCGATCGCTACTTGAATTCCTTTTGCTTGCGCTGCAACAATAGCTTGCTTTACACCTGTGCTGATGGTGTTAGAGTGTCCTGCGATCGTGCCATCTATATCCAAAACTAGTAGTTTAATGTCTTTTGCAGCAGCCTGATGATCGGTAGATGCCAAATGGATGGCAGATGCTTTCTGCATAATTTCCTAGATTTTAAGTTCCAGTAAGAGGTTAACAGGAGTGGGGAACATTAGCAAAAATTGGGTTCTCTAGTCAACCTAATTTTTATAACATGAGGATGCTGAATCACACGATTTTAGATTGCTATAGTATTTTTTAAATATTGCTAAAAATTTCTCAAAACTCTGGATAATAATCCTAACAAAAAACCCCAATTATTGAAAAAATTGGGGTTTTTAATTTAAATTAAAGAGCCTGACGGATAGATAAGATGGAAAAAACCACTTATTCAAGAAAATCTATGAATTTTACCCTTTGATCCAGCTTTTTTTGCGTTGTGACAATAGGCAAAGCCCAGCAATTAAACCAACTCCAAGTGTGGCAGAAGGTTCAGGTATCGATTTAACATCATCGTAGTCATAAGTTACTTTGATATTTGCTTTGGCAAGCGTTTGAACATAAGATGCTATGTTGCCCGAACCTGAAACTACTGAATTGGCTGTAGCTGAGAACAAAAAGTCTATGTTGCTATTACCAATGAAAGACTGCAAGAATTGGGTATTAGTGAAAGACTGAGTACCAGATTGTGTGGCAGTTAGTCCAGAAACAGTCCTTCCAGATGTACCACCAAAATCAATGCTGTTGTCAAATTGACCAACTTCGTAACTGAAGCTATTTTGTGGATTGAGCGCAAACAGAGACTGATTATTTAGTTTTAAGGTGAGTTGACTGGCAAGATTTACTGTTATATTGGCCGAGCTTTTACCTGTATTTTCAAAACCTGCATTTCCCAGGATATCGCCAGTAAATCCTATTGTCATACCTGTGAGTGTGCCTAGAGATGAGTCAAATTGTTGGACGCTCAGAGGTGCATCAGTGATATCTGTCAAATCATAATCTATGGAACTAGTGTACGAGAGAGAAGCTGCATTAGCTGCGCTAGATGTTGCAACAATTCCTGCCAAAGTTGTCGCAGTGGCAAGAGTGTTCAATAATTTTTTTTTCATGATGAAAGATTTTTCTAAAACGAATCATTACGGGATTACTAATTTATTTCTAACTCTGAAACTTTACTTGTAGGCTTGATAAATACACGTAACTTTATGTAAAGCTTTTATATTCTAGTCCCTGTGGAAAATATACTTCTTGATTGGTACATATAAAGTTTTCTTAAGGAAGAGAGGCTTTGTATAGTGGTAGTCTGAAGGCGAAATACTAAGCTAGTGTTTGTTGGTTCCTGAGAAGTAAGCTAGGTCTATCGAATTAAACATAAAGCGCTCAGGAGTATAGATCCCTGATTTCTGCTGAGAAGTTGGGGATTTGGTTACTATCTGGTTAGTATGTTGATACCCACGTACCTAATTAGGGTAGTATCTCCAGCAAAAGTTGCTTCTACTGGACTTCCGTACTAAAACTGTAAATGCGTAGACATTGATATGTGTAAAACAATACATAAATTATTTCGCACTCAAAAAGTGCGCTATTGTCGCCAAAACCAAGTTGAACAAGCATCTTAAATTGCTAACTATGTGACAAAGCTTCTGGCTAAAATAGGGCTATGTCTGAAACTTTCACTTCTGTAACTGCAACACGCCCCACGTTCATCCTTGTAGATGGACACTCGCTGGCTTATCGTTCATACTTTGCTTTCGCCAAAGGGCGAGATGGAGGACTGCGTACTAAAGCAGGGATTCCTACGAGTATATGTTTTGGTTTTGTGAAGTGCCTGCTAGAGGTAATGGCAACACAACAGCCTCAAGCAATGGCGATCGCTTTTGATTTGGGTGAGGCCACTTTTCGCCATGAAGCTGACGAGACTTATAAAGCCGATCGCAAAGAAACGCCAGAAGACTTCATTCCTGACTTAGAAAACCTGCATGAGTTACTGAATGGCTTTAATCTACCAATTTTCACTGCCCCTGGTTATGAGGCGGATGATGTTTTAGGAACCTTAGCACAGCGAGTAACTGCTGCTGGGTATAGGGTGAAGATTCTCACAGGCGATCGCGATTTATTTCAACTGATCGACTCTGACAAAGAAATCACTGTTCTGAATTTTAGTCCAGATGCCATAAAACGCTCTACAAATAGCATTACGGAATTTGAAGCAGAACAAGTCAAAGAGAAGATGGGCGTTTTACCTTCACAAATTATCGATTTCAAAGCTCTTTGTGGTGATAAATCAGATAATATTCCTGGAGTTAAAGGAATTGGAGAAAAGACAGCAGTACAGCTGCTAAGTACCTATGGTTCCCTTGACAATATTTATGCTGCATTAGATGAAATTAAAGGCGCAACCCAGAAAAAACTGGCGAGTGGTAAAGAAGATTCCGATAAGTCTCGTTATTTGGCAACCATAGTTTTAGATGTTCCTATAGAAATTAATTTAGAAGATTGCAAATTAAAAGGCTTTGATACAAGCGTCTTATCCCCCATTTTAGAAAAGTTAGAATTCAAGTCTTTTTTAGGGAAAATCAACGACCTTCAACAACGTTTTGGTGGCAAAATTGAAGAAAAGCAAGAAGCCAAAACAGACGTAGTTAATCCTAACTCAGAATTGAGAGATGATGAAGATAATGATTTGTGGTTTTTCAGTGCTAGCGATACAGCAGCAGTTCCACAACAATCTACTTCTCCTATTACACCACGCATCATCAACACTGAAGCTAAACTAACTGAGTTAGTGAAACTTTTGCAAACATTTACCACCCCAGATATTCCCGTTGCTTGGGATACTGAAACTACCGCTTTAGAACCAAGAGATGCTGAGTTAGTAGGAATTGGTTGCTGTTGGGGAATGCAACCAGATGAGGTAGCTTATATTCCTGTGGGGCATAAAACTGGAGAAAATTTGCATAAAGATTTGGTGCTAGAAGCATTACGCCCAATTCTTGAAAGCGCTGATTATCCGAAAGCTTTACAGAATGCTAAATTTGATCGCCTAGTTTTAAAGTGTCAAGGGATTAATTTGGCGGGAGTAGTGTTTGATCCCATGTTGGCAAGTTACATTCTAAATCCAGACTCAAGTCATAATTTGATGGATTTAGGGCAGCGATATTTGGGATTGATAGCAAAAAGTTACTTAGATTTAGTTCCTAAAGGCAAAACCATCGCTGATATAGATATTCCCGCCGTTGCAGATTACTGCGGTATGGATGCTTATTCTACCTTTGGTTTAGTACCGAAATTGCGTGAGGAACTGGAGCAAATTCCAACTTTGTCTAAGCTATTAGTGGAAGTTGAACAGCCACTAGAAGCAGTTTTAGCCCAAATGGAATATACGGGTGTCCGTATTAATTCAGCTTATTTAAAAGAACTTTCGCAGCATTTAGAAACGGAGTTAGCCAGATTAAAAGAAGAAGCAACTGAAATAGCTGGGGAAAATTTTAACTTGGGTTCTCCTAAGCAGTTGAGCCAAATATTGTTTGAAAAGTTGGGATTAAGCACCAAACATTCTCGTAAAATTCAAACGGGCTTCTCTACAGATGCAGCAACACTAGAAAAACTCCAAGAAGATGATAAAAGTGGTTTTGTTGAGGCGATTATTGAGTATCGCACCCTATCTAAATTAAAGTCTACTTATGTTGATGCCCTACCTGCATTGGTTCGTCCAGATACCCAGAGAGTGCATACTGATTTTAATCAAGCAGCAACATCAACTGGTAGGTTATCTTCTTCTAATCCGAATTTGCAAAATATCCCGATTCGTACAGCTTTTAGTCGCCAAATTCGGAAGGCCTTTTTACCTGAAGCTGGTTGGTTAATGGTGGCTGCTGATTACTCACAAATTGAATTGCGGATTTTGGCTCATTTGAGTCAAGAGCCAATATTAGTGCAAGCATATCAGCAAAATGAAGATGTTCACACTGTTACCGCGCGGTTAGTATTTGAAAAAGAAAATATAACCTCAGAAGAACGAGGAATAGCAAAAACTATCAATTTTGGTGTGATTTATGGAATGGGTTCTTTAAGATTTTCGCGCTCAACTGGGATAGATAAGAACATTGCCAACGAGTTCATTAAGCGGTTTAATGAACGATATCCTAAAGTTTTTGCATATTTGGAGCAGGTTAAAAAAGAAGCGATCGCTCTTGGTTATGTAGAAACTATTCTTGGTCGCCGTCGTTACTTTGATTTTACTAATAACAGTTTACGCAAATTAAAAGGCAGCAATCCAGAAGATATTGATCTGAGTAAATTGAAGAATTTGGGCCCTTATGATGCGGGTTTATTACGCTCGGCGGCTAATGCACCAATTCAAGGTTCTAACGCTGATATTATCAAAATTGCAATGGTAAGACTGCATGAGGTTTTGAAGAACTATCAGGCGCGTTTGTTGTTGCAAGTACACGATGAATTAGTGTTTGAAATTCCCCCTGATGAGTGGGAAGAATTACAACCGCAAATTAAGTCGGTGATGGAAAACTCAGTCCAGTTGAGCGTGCCATTGCTGGTAGAGGCGCGTGTCGGTGAAAATTGGATGGATACAAAGTAAGTTGAATTTTGGACTGCGGATTTAGACAATTTTTATTGAAAAATTTAAAAGGTAATCAAGAGTCAAAACTTTTGACTCTTGATTCTTGATCATTGAATAGATAATAAGCTGTTTCACATTTAAATTGCATAAACTGGGCGGGCTTTTCGGCCTACCCCACAAGAGTTATATTTAATTTGGTTATGCAAATTAGATGTTTTTTCGCTTAGTCTAAAAGTTAACCGCCACGCTTTAGCGCTGCCTCAACCTGCTGTAATTCCTTCTCTAAACGATTTTTGAGTTTTTCGGGTACGGGACGATTTGGGTAAGAACTGTAGTGTCCAGCCAGGGAATTAAGGGCTGTCCGCATGGTTGTAAAGGAACCAAGACCAGAAACAGAGTTAACTCGCTGATAGCGAGCCGAAAAGTCATTAATTTTCTGACGCGCTTCTGCTTGAACTGCTGTTTTGTCTGATGAATCTTGTGATAGATTCAGAGCCTGTCTCATCACATTGACCACAGCTAAGGTATCTTGGCGATAATCCCCAGTCAAACTATCTGGACTGCCAGAACAGCCCATTAAGCCGATAGACACAACCAAAACCAGCGCAAGCAAACGCGACCAATAGCGCTTCATATGCATTAATTAAAAGAATACGTAAATCAACGTCCATCCTATCTTGGATTGGTAACTTGGGGATCAATTGAATGGGGAGTAGGAAGTTGGTAAGGACTATTTCATTCCCTAAAAGGCGTTCATTTACAAGCATCTTGGGCAAAAAATTTAGATGATTAAAAAATCTGATTGGATAATTATCATAGTCATGGCTTCTCTACCAGACGCTACGCGCATAGTTTGCTTCGCCGTATGATGTACAGTAACGCACTTAAATTTACTTGTTGAGGCGGTAGTTTTTCGATTACCAACTGGGTGCAGATTTCTCGCTTAGGGACTTCCAAGAAATCAATTATCCAAATAAACGAACCACAGAGACAAGGCAGCGCGGTCTTGGGGGTTTCCCCCATGAGCGACTGCCGCACAGAGAACACAGAGGGAGAAGAGATAGAGAGAATTATTTGCGTTAGTTTTGGGATATTGTTTTATTTGGAAGTCCCTTATACTCTTGACAAAATTCCTGCGGCAGTTGGTGAGTAGGGATTTCAATCGCCGATTCGACGAAATCCTCAGAAGGGATAATGCTCTCGTTATGGGTTTACTACCTAGAGTGAGAGCAACAGTTTTCAGTCTATGGAAAATAGTAGCTTGTGAGTTAGGTTTATAGAATGAGAGGTTGAGACTAAACCTTGTCTACCTTGAGAACCGTAGTTTTGTAGCGACTGTCTTGAATGTCAAGCGATCGCGTAACCCAACATAAAAAAGGTGGTAATGTTGGGTTGCGTTTCACTCCACCCAACCTACATAAATATATCTTTTAAAAACTCTTGGTTTCAACATCGATGAGGTTTATTTAATCAACTGAGTTTCCTTGCCTCAATCTCTGCAATTTCAGCATCGTAATACATATCATTAGCCACAAAAAGCCGACTCCATAACCTGCAATTATGTCTGTGGGCCAATGGACTCCTAAATATAAACGGCTAATACCAATAGCAGCAATTAAAATAACTGTCAAACTGTAAATTAACTTGGCAAAACGAGGATAATGAGTTGCCAATTCGTGAGCAATAAAACCATAAAGCACCATAGAACCAAGTGCATGACCGCTAGGAAAACTAAAAGATTTTTCAGAAATTAATTGATGCCAGAGTTCCGGGCGAGGTTTAGAAAAAAATAACTTTAGCCCTGTATTTAAAATGAATGCTCCCAGGCAAGCAAGTAGAAAAAATCTTGCTTCTTCTCGATAGCGTCGCCACCAAAGTAATAGTAGATTAATGCCAACAACGATAACCACTGTAGTAGGATTACCAAGATTTGTAATAAACAGCATTAAATTATCTAAATTTGGATTGGCAAACTGATGTAGCCATAACAGAAAAGTAGTATCAAATCTAAAAGCATCTCGCTCTAAAACCTCTTCAGCCAGTTGTGCTAAAACAAAAAGGATGAGAAGACAACTAGTAAGTCCAACAATACCAATTGTCGCAATTAAGGGAGCCAAACGAGGATGTATATGACGTAACCAGAAGTTAGAAATTTTTCGAATCATACTTTAATATCATTTTTTTCGCTGTGCCTCTGGGGTTAAAAAGTAATTTATTTAACCCCAGAGGTGCAGAAAACACAAAGTAAAGAGATTGGAAAGGAATTTTTTAACTAAAATTTTTATCCACCTTGAAAAGGCTACTCCTAACTCTTAAATCCTAACTTTTTGATAAAGAGTCTCACGTTGTTGGTAAGGTCGTCCTAAAGAAGCGATCGCAGTTTGCAAGTTTTCTACTTCCATACATGTACCACCCAAAGCACCCGCCATTGTGGTGATATGCTCCTCCATCAAGGTGCCGCCGATATCGTTGCAACCCCAAACTAGGGCTTCCGTTGCACCTGCAAGCCCAAGTTTTACCCAACTCTGCTGATGATTGGGAATCCAATTACCCAAGTAAATCCGCGCCACAGCACCTAGCAGCAGCGCATCGCTTAAAACTGGTTGATCGCGTCCAACACGGCGACGTAACGGTTTGGGCGCTTCTTGACCAACAAATGGTAATAAAATAAACTCTGTGATCTTTGCTGGATATCCCTGATTGATGGCGGTTTGTTGGAGCGATCGCAATTTTTCTAAATGTCCAATTTGCTGCTCGTGGGTTTCAATATGCCCAGATAACATAGTGCTAGTGGTATGTAAGCCTAATTTATGAGCGGTGCTGACAATTTCTAGCCAAGTTGCTGTATTAATCTTTTCTGGACACAGTATCCGCCTTACTTCATCGTCTAATACTTCTGCTGCTGTTCCCGGCATTGAGCCAACACCAGCATCGCGCAAAGCAATAATCACATCTGCATACTCAAGTCCATCAAGTCTGGCGATAAATTCCACTTCTTGCGGGGAAAAAGCGTGGAGATGAATCTGTGGAAATTCCTGTTTGATGGTTTCCACTACCTTGAGGTAGTAGGGCAAAGATTTACCATTTATCAGCGCTTGTGGATTTAACCCACCCTGCATACAGATTTCTGTAGCACCCCGTTGCACTGCATTTGTCGCTTTTTCCAAAATTTGCGCCGAATCTAACCAGTATGCGCCGACATCACCATCATCTCGACGGAATGCACAAAAACTACAGTGCTGCTCACAAATATTAGTAAAGTTGATATTACGGTTAATTATGTATGTAACCGTATCGCCTGCTTGGGTGTGGCGGAGTGTGTCGGATGTAGCACGAATTGCTGCGATCGCCTCTGCTTCAGTTTGTTGTAACAACACTACTCCCTCTTCGGGAGATAAATCGTATCCCATCAAGGCACGTTCAAGAATTTCTTCAACAGCAATTTTTGTCAGCATTACTTTCTTTTTTCTGAGTAAATTTTAATTTTATGAGCTGGGAAATAATCAAATTTTACTTAATAAATATAGTAAGTTATAAATAATCAAAAGTTTATCTGCTTTTCTGTTCTAACCGCCACAGCCTACTATACTGGAAAACATCGACTAGTTTGTATTTCTTCTCAAGCTCCGCTCGAAACTGTCTAGAAGGATTATACAAAAATATATTACTGAAAGTATCAGGAATTTTTGGTATGCTTGGTTCAGTTACCAATTGCATCTGCACGTTGTGATCAAGCAAATGAATGAGAGACATTAGATCGCCAATATTTAGGGAATAATTACTACTAATTAATAATGGATTATTAGCTTTATTGATGATACGAGCTATTTCAGGGTTTTTATGGCTGCCTTTATTCCACCATGTCTCGGCTTGAGAACTGACGGTACAAGATATAACTCCACTGGAAATTACTACTACCATTAATAATTGCCAAAATTTGCGGACGATTAACTTAGAAGAAATAATTTGAGTTGCCAGCAAGTAAGCAACAGCTAGCTGAATGCTTATATAACATGGAATGATATATCTTGGTCGCAGGCTGACTTTACCTCCAATAATTAAATCAGGCAAGATGAGAGCTAAAGCAGGTACACCACTTAAGATAAAAACAAATAACCAAACTCGTTTCCCTGCTTGACGATAAAGAAATAAGAAGGAATATACTACCAAGATTAGTATTAAGGGAACTAAAAATCGACCCCAGCGCAAAATTGGCAAATTCAAATCTGGAAAAAATGGTTCGTAGCGCCAAAAATCACCAAATAAATAGCTAATATTACCAATCCAACCAGAAACCAAAAATGATACAGATTCTCTGGTTTGAGCGCTGGCTGTTGTGCGATCAATTTCAGACAGGCTATTAATAATAATTAAAATCCAAGGAAAGAAAGCTAAAAATCCGGCACTGGTTGCTATTAGATAAGCTTTAACACTTTTGGTGAATCGAAAGCGTTCAATGGCAAATACATAAATACCGTAGGCGATCGCTAGCAACCCAGAAAACAAAAAGGTGTACAATCCTAGTGCCACTGTTACTGCATAAATCCCCCAAAGCTTCTTGCTACCCAGTCTTATTGCTCGCAGCAGTGCAATACTCGTTAGCAAAGTAGTGACTATCCACAAACCGAACTCCCTTGCTTCTTGGGCGTACAGCACATGGAAGGGCGAGACTGTTAGAAGAGATATGCTTATCCATGCTGTTATGGGTGACTGAAATAATTCTAAGCACAGCCAATAAATGCAAGGAAAGACTAGCAAGCTAATTATGGCTGACAAGCTTCTCGTAGTCGCTACTGAATTGCCAAAAAATTGCATCCATAATCTAACCATCACGTAATAAAGTGGAGGATGTTGAGCATCCTCCACCGCCAAAGAGTTGATTGTATTGATTAAACTTTTTTCAGAATTAGGCTGTTGATATTTTTGTATATCTCCAACAGCAAACACGCGCCCATTAAATACTTGTTGAACAAATTCTGTTTTAGTGTAACCAGAAATTCGTAATGAGGTATAAGCTTCATCGTGCGAGTAGACTTTTCGATCCAGATAGGCGAAGCGAAAAAATATCCCTAATATTAACAAAATAATGATTACAAACCGTAGCCAAATAGGAGGGAGATATTTTGTAAGTCTTGATTTTCTGCCGATCATAAATATAAAATTATCGTAATGATTGAAGATTTTTAGTATATTAACATCCATTTGCAAACGAGATTTTGAGCTATTTAAGATTAATAAATTCAATAGCAATTGCAATAAAAGCATAATGTTTTATTAGTTCACAACAAACAAAATATAAATTAAGTAAACTTCAGGCAAATGGAATAAACATATTACCAAATTTAAATCTCGTTTTTGTTCTGCTGTTGGAATTATAAATTATCCCAGTCGCAATTAAGTGAATAAAATATGGTGTAATTTTATACGAGGAATTTTATTTATTAAGTAATTAGGTATCAATAATTAAAGGCTTGTGGTAAGAGTTTTAAGCCTTACTACAAGCCTAATATAGTTTGATTTGTTCTTGCCCACTTACTTAATACACATTGTTAGATTGGCTAGAATTATCACTAAATCAATAGATATTACTAATTTTCCCTTGCTTGTGGTGTTCGTCGGTGCTGTATTAGCAATCCAATCGCCATACCAATGCCGACGAAGGCTGTAAAGTAGAATAAACCAATTAACCGGATATAAATTGGTGGTGCGATCGCTTCAACTTCAACTTCTTGGGCTACTTTTACTGATGCAAATTGACGGTTAGATCCTGGGAGAGGAGTTGCTTCCACCTCGATTTTGTGGGGTGAACCATCAAAAAACTGTTCTTGCCATGTTAACTTACCTTGCTCGTCGGGAATCCCTTTGTAGTCAAAGACTGTTAAATTATGTTCTGTAGCGATCGCTTTTACTTGCAACGCTACATCTGTGATCGGTTGTCCGGTTGCTGTATCTTTCAGTTGTAGTGCTAAATTCGCAAGTTTTCCGACAGTTGCGTTTTTATCTACGTCAAGGCTAATTTCCAATCCTTGAGATTTCTGAGATGATGGTGCAATTACTTCAGTACTACTTGGATGGTGTTCACTGCCATGAGCTTCTGCAACTTCTGCACTAATATTGATAACTAATAGGGTTACTATAGCCACCACTGTCAATGCACTTAATAAAAGGCGTACTGACTGTGGCGCAATTTCTCCTTGTTGTAGTTCTCCTTGTCCGCCGATAACCCAACCACCTAACAATCCAAGTGATAGTAAAATAGCTGCGATAACCACAAAATATTTATATTTGATTGGATTTTCGTGGACATTCAGATTTAAAATTTGCTGATATGGAGCAAAAGCATTTGCTACTAAAGGTGACACATTTACCATTAGTTGGTAGTTACCACGAATGGGTAACATCTGCTGAATTTCTAGCTTACCATCAGGTGCAGTAGCATTCATTTGCAGCAATTTTGTTCCCTCAACAATAGGGAAATCTGTTGTTAACCAAGGATTAGGCGGTGGTGTTAGAATTTGTAGGCTAATTTTGGTATTTTCTAAATGTTTACCCGTAGCATCAACAGCTTGTAAGGTCAGGGTAACAGGAGATTGTGGTTTTTCTGCCTCTGCTTCAAAGGGAAGAATACGTTCTAAAGTTGGGTTGGTAGAGAGTAGCACTCTGGATGTAGGGGTTTGGGAATTTCCTACAAAAGAATAAAGAATTGACAAGGTGATGCAAACAGCACTGATAACCCCAAAAAGTCGATATTTTTTCATAAAAACTTACGGTAAATGTGAAACTTTTGTACTTTTTACAACTTACAGCATATATGAACCACATCCGTCGTAGTAGGGGTGCAAGGTCTTGCGCCCCTACTTATGGTCTATTTACCTGAAAATCGCTGTAAATCTTAATAGCAGTGGATGAAAATTACTCCAGATTTTTATTAGTAAGTAAAAGAATTATTGATAAATTCAGACATCATCAGAAATACGGCGTTGCTGAATTCAGGTATGAAAATGATTTTGCGTGATTTCAAAACCCTTGTAGAGACGTTGCAATGCAACGTCTCTACACTAAGATTCATATATCTAATCAGCAACGCCAAAAATACAGTTAATGTAAGGTGGAGATGAAAAAAGCATCTCTACATTACCTAAAAGTTATTTCCAAGCAAAAAAGCTGGTGCGGAACCTGCGATATTTTAGCGTTGTAACTTTGTTATGTTAACTAGCAAAGTTTTTCATTCACCTAAAAAATCTTGTGATTATGATAATTTAGTGACATGGAACGCCTAATGTATGGTGACGCGCTGAGTGTGCTGTGTTATGAACCGCAGGATAGGTGGAGAACAAAACAGTCCAGATAACTAAAGAAGATAGCACCATATAAAGTGTTACCTGCACAGGCTTGGATAAGGTAATACCTGCGGTTTTCTGCAATACTGACATTTGAGAAAAAGTAGTCATTTTTGACCTCCTAGTAATTAATTTGGGTAATTTATCAATCAAAAGGCATGATGCCACTTGATTGGAAAAAGATATACGATCAACTTTGTATTTGACAAGTGTGTATCAAATGTATTGTGTAATTCGACTTTAGTGAATACTATACTATCCTTTGAACATCGGCTCATCAGGATGTAGAAATCTCCACATAAAATCCATACAAATAACAAAAGAATGACACATAGATTTGAATGACGGCATTTTCAAAGCTGATAACACGAAGGTAACAGATTAAAATTAAAAATCAAAAATGCTCATGTTACCAAGCATCCAAAATTCCTTGAAATGTAATTGATGTTATCTCTAAGCCAATTAAATACACTACTAATTACCGATATTTGCTTGCTTGTGTCTATATCCAAGATGCTATTATACTCATTGTTTGTACTATAGGCATTGCTGAAGCAATAAGCATATCAGGAATAGGTATAAAACAGCTAGTTTTTGCTAAACATAATTTATACATAATTTAAACGTAATAATACTGTTGAAACAAAGCAAGTTTAGCTAGAATTTTTAAAGACTGATTCTAGCTTGATCTAGATTTAGCAATCTAAATAACAGTTTTTAAGCACTATCAAATTATTGACAATAATTATTAATTCCTCTAAGCTTTAAAAGCAATTGCAAATCTTTTGCAACTCTTTTTTGGTGCTTACCGTAACTAAATGTCATGCCCAACAACTTCGCTCTAGGTAACGGAAAGCCTTGGAGCCGCCGTCAATTATTGAAGCTGGGACTAGCAGGTGCTGGAGTGACTGGTGCAGCTGGACTTTGGCAGATGCTAAATCTACAAAGCAAGTCAATCGTCAAAGTGCCACCATTCAACATGGAAGCACCAGACGATGTTACTAACCCGATGAAGATGTTAAGGGATTTTGATTATGGGACGGTAAAGCAAGAAAATGGGCGGACTATCCGTGAATTTCAGCTAACTGCTGGTACTTCCATCATAAAGCTCAATAGTGCTGTCTCTTACAACATCTGGGACTTAAATGGTCGCATACCAGGCCCAACGCTACGGGCTAAACAGGGCGATCGCATTCGGATACTATTTCTCAATAACGCGGGACATTCTCATTCTTTGCATTTTCATGGGGTTCATCCGGCGGAAATGGATGGTGTTCGCCCAATCAGCAATGGTAGCGCCACAATTTATGAATTTGATGCTGAACCTTATGGTGTACACCTGTACCACTGCCATATTGAACCAGTCACCCGTCACATTGCTAAGGGACTATACGGGATGTTTATCATCGATCCACCTACTCCCCGTCCTCCGGCTGATGAGATTGTACTAGTGATGGGTGGGTATGACGTGAATGATGATAGCCATAACGATTATTATGCCTTCAATGGTCTGCCGCACTATTACATGCATAATCCCATTCCTATTTACAAAGATCAGTTGATTAGGCTGTATGTCCTCAACATCATTGAATACGATCCAGCAGTGACTTTTCATCTCCATGCCAACTTCTTTGATGTCTACCGCTATGGCATGAGTATGACTCCTAGCGAGAAAACTGATGTGATTACGATGGGTGTAGCAGAAAGGCACATATTGGAATTTGCTTTTCGCTACCCAGGTAAGTATATGTTCCATCCCCATCAGGATGCGATCGCAGAAAGTGGTTGCATGGGTCAATTTGAAGTACTTACTGAGAGTAACTCTCAAAATACTGTAAAAAATTCTTAAATAAATAATTTGTCATTAATTTATTAAAATTTTAGTTCAACTAGTTGATAAAAACTGTCATTATATGTCAAAGTAAAGTCTACTACAACGTGTCAAACAAACTAGCTTCTACTAATAGTTTGAAATGTTTCAATTAATACCTTTTTATTTGTGTGAGGAGCAAAAATGATAAAAGTTCGTTATATCTGCTTAACTGTTGCAACTGCGGCAATAATTACATTGAGTTCCTGTAGCAGTACACCAACCGCAGAAAATCCATCAGCACCAGTTGCTAGTACCCCAGCTACAGAGGCAGTAAGTAATAACAGTCATAGTGGTCACGGTAGCAAAGAAAAAATTAACATTAACACTGCTATTTTGTCACAATTAGATAAGTTTGAAGCCAAACTAGGTGTTCCAGCTTTATCTAACAAAATCCAGGCAGGTCGTCCTTATGGCAGCCCAGAAGATTTAGTTACTAAAAAAGTAATTACTCAAGAACAATTTGACCAAATTAAAGACCAGGTTGGTGTTCAAGAAGTGGCACTCACTGGAGAGGCAAAAGATGTTGACTACATGAGCAAATTGGGCTTAATGAAGGGGCATCTTTTGGTAGCACAAGAACTGCTAGATCAGAATCAGCCAAAACAAGCAGAGCCTCATATTGGACATCCTGTTGAGGAAATTTATGTTGATGTAGAAGACCAATTAAATGAGCGCAAAGTCAAAGAATTTAAGACAACATTAGTGAGTTTGCAAGATTTAGTAAAATCTAGTCCGAAGGATAGCAAAGTTAAAACTAATTTTACTTCTTCAGTGCAAGCAGTTGACGGAGCGATCGCAGCTTTGCCAGAAGCTCAACGCTCAAAACCAGGATTTGTGCTACAGGTAATTAACGAACTGCTAGATTCAGCTAACTCCGAATATGGCGCTGCGATCGCAAATGGTAAAATAACCGCGCCCATCGAGTATCAAGACTCCCGTGGTTTTGTCGTTTACGCCAATGATTTATACAAAGGAATTTCTAGTCAAGTAGCTCAAGCAGATCCCGAAGCGCACAAAGCGATCGATTCTAGTTTCGCTGAACTAATAAAAGTTTGGCCCGCCGCCATCCCACCAGCTAAAGCAGTCAAAACCCCTAGTGATGTCACCAAGCTGGTGAAAACCATTGAGGAAAACTCTCAAAAAGTAGTTGACAAATCCAATACCCAAGCACAGCGATAACACTTTGTTTTAATGGAAAGCTGATGCGAAGGAGTTTAAAATGATGAAATCGTTAAGAGTTAGGGGTTATGAATTAAGAATCCTGAGTTAAGAATCCCCATTTGCTAACTCTTGACTTCCAACTCCTCACTCCTAACTCCTAACTTCTACCTAATTACACTCCATTCGTTACTTGAACTAAGAACTGATGCAAGAACTTGACTATAAAAAGACTATCGACTTGCTGAACGCCATCATGGAATTTGAACTAGCAGGAGTAGTGCGTTATACACATTATTCTTTGATGGTGACTGGCCCTAACCGTATTCCAATTGTCGCTTTTTTCAAAGCACAGGCAAGCGAGTCTTTACTTCATGCTGAACAAGTAGGAGAAATTCTTACCGGTTTAGATGGGCATCCCTCCCTGAAAATTGCCCCAATGGAAGAAACTTACCAGCATAAAGTCAAGGATATCTTGGAAGAAAGCTTATCCCATGAAAAAAAGGCATTGGATTTGTATAAAAATCTGCTCGAAACTGTCACCAATGCTAGTATTTATCTTGAAGAATTCGCTCGTGGCATGATTGGGCAAGAAGAGATGCATAATCTCGAACTGAAAAAGATGTTACGCGATTTTAGCTAAAAGTCATTAGTCATTGGTCATTAGTCATTGGTCATTGGTCATTAGTTAAAAATAAATTCAAATGACAAAGGCCAACTGACTAATGACAAAAGACAAAAGACAAAGGAAAAAAGATGGATTTTAGTACTGCTCTACCTACTTTTGTAATAACGCTCCGAGAAGGAGTAGAAGCTGCCCTAGTTGTTGGTATTGTGCTAGCTTTGCTAAAAAAAGCTAAACAATCCCGACTCAACTCTTGGGTATATGCTGGTATCGGCGTTGGCATTGTTGTCAGTGCTTTTATAGGTGTGCTATTCAGTTGGGTAATTCAAATATTGGGAGCAGCGAATCCTCAATACACCTCGGTAGTTGAGCCAGCCTTGGAAGGTGTATTTAGCGTATTAGCGATCGCAATGCTGAGTTGGATGCTAATCTGGATGACTAAACAAGCCAGATTCATGAAAGCTACGGTTGAAGGAGCAGTAACACAAGCGCTGACACAAAACTCAAATGCTGGCTGGGGTGTTTTTACTTTAATTTTAATTGCCGTTGTCCGTGAAGGCTTTGAAACTGTTCTGTTTGTTGCTGCTAATTTTCAACAGGGATTAATGCCAGCATTGGGTGCTATTGCTGGTTTAGTAGCAGCAACAGCCATTGGAGTGCTGCTATTTAAATGGGGTGTCAAAATTAACATCCGCCAGTTTTTTCAGGTAATGGGCGTTTTCTTAGTGTTGATTGTGGCTGGGTTGGTAGTTTCAAGCTTGAAACACTTTGACGAAGCTGTGGCTAACCTTGCCCTTAGCAGTCGTTCCACAGAAAGCTTTTGTTTCTATTACGAACGTTTTACAAAAGTCCACTCCTGTATTTTGGGGCCAATGGTTTCAAATACTTCCACAATCTTGCCTGACGAACAGTTTCCGGGCATTATTCTCAAATCTTTATTTGGTTACAGAGATAATCTCTATCTTGTGCAAGCAGTGGGATATGTGACGTTCTTGCTCACTATTGGAGGACTGTATTTCCGCAGCCTTGGGGGTGCTTCTCCCGAAAGTAAAAAAAATATCCCCTTTGGTCAAAAACCAATTAGTTCTGCAAAAGATTAAAAGCACAAACAACTAGAACCCCGACTTATTTAATAAGTCGGGGTTCTGAAGCCTTACAATTTTCACAAATTAAATTAAATAAGATTACTATAGGAATCATATTTGATTTCTGAAAAAATCTCGGTAGTCTTGTAATGGACTATCTAGGCTAAAATGTTGCAAAAAAATTTTAGGTTGGGTGGAGGCTTTGCGTAACCCAACATCCTAATATGTGTTGGGTTGCGCTCCGCTCCACCCAACCTACGTCTAATCCTGATTGAAGACCACCAATTTTTCAATTTGGTGGGAGTGCAAAAACACCGATTATTCAGACGCTCGCGGACTCGCTATATATTTAATTCAACTAAGTTCCCTGTGCTGCAAACAACACTTGCTTAAGTTGCTGACAAGCTTTTTCAATTGCATCTATACTACCTGGATTCACCAAACCATAATAATCAAACATATAAACTCGGTTATTTTTAGTTGCTTGTAGTTGCTGCCAAAAAGCTTCCTTCTTCAGTGAATCCAAAAGTACTGCTTCCGAATTCCCTTGTGGGGGATTAACCAAAATTATCACCTCTGGATTTGCTTCTAAAACTTTCTCAGCAGAAAGCGTCACATAACCACCAATTGGACTTTTTCCTTGTAAATCTGCTGCTATGTTTTTCGCTTGAAATTTTGCCAACAAATCCCCTGCCCAACTATTTTTATTCGGCGCTAAGATTGGTTGACGACTAACCAGCGCTAGAGTAGAAAAACCCTGAGTTGGCTTTTCTGGCAAGAAAGTTTTATAACGATTTAACAAAGGCAGAGGATCGGCATCAATTTTTTTAGCAAGGGTTTTAGTAAGTTCTTCTAGAGATTCCCAGTTATTCACCTTAGTAAGAAAGGTATTAATTCCTAGCTGCTGAAGTTTTTGAATTGGGATGTTAGAAAAACCTTCTGCACCAATAACTAAATCTGGTTTGAGTGCTACTATTTTCTCTAAATTGGGCGGGCTTTGTCCTTCACTAACACGGGGAATATCTTTGAATTTTGAGTCATTCTTAAATAATTTACTACCAGTGATTCCGACAATTTTGCTTGAATTAAGTCGAGAGATAATATCCGCAGAAAGAGAAGAAAGAGCAACAACTCTTTTTACCGATCCTGTTGGTAGTTGTTGAGAATTTGCGTTTATTGTCTCAGTAGGGTTTGTGACTTTTATTTGTGACTGCTGAGTGGTTGCAGTCGTGCAAGCAGCTAAAACTATACTCATCAAAAGTGCTAAAGCAGATAAGAGCCAACGACGATGCATATTAAAATTCCTTCTAGGGTAAGAATTGTATAAGAAGCATACTCAGCAACACATTCAAAAATCGTTAATGTAGCTTTTAGCAATATAGCTATAAAGTAGCAAACTAGATCAACGAAGCCAGAGATTGAAAAGATGTGGCTAATGACAAGAGCTAAAAGTCAACCTATTCTTGTTTCAAAAAAACTACTGGCTTTGGCAGAATTTCACTAACTAAGGTAGAGGCGCAATCTACCCAATAGTAGACTAAACTTGCTTTGTATTCAGATGTTTTATACTTCCTTATATGCGTTTATGTCTTTATAAAAAAATGCGGCAACACAAATAGGGCTTAGGCAGTCTTGAAAAAATAGGTTTTAAACCCTTGCTGCTTACTTATATAATTCGATACACGTTACCTACAATTATCTAAATTGGGGTCGATGATTATTGTGTCCATCTACTGGTAGATATGTCTAACCATCCTTTAAGCGTTGCAAGATCAACATTATTTTGGCGGCGTATATTTGCTGTTCTTTTCACTACTAGTTCGTTGCTACCCAATTTTGGAACCGAACCAGCAAGCGCACAAGTAACCCAATATTGTCAGTTATCATCGCCGGCGGCGAAAGAAAAAGAAAACTTACGTTTATCAGCTCTTAAAGGCAATCAAGATGCCCAAACCCGCTACCAAAACTTACTAAAAAAACAGGCACAGGAATTACAGCAGTGCCGCACTCGCACTTGGCCACAAATCCAAGCTGTCTGGTTACGCTTGTATCCCTGTGACATTCAGCCAGGAATAATCGACCAGATTATGGATCGGATTGTCAACCGTGGCTATAATCAGGTTTATTTGGAAGTATTTTACGACGGACAGGTATTATTGCCAGCAAAAGCTAACCCGACGGCTTGGCCTTCTATAATTCGCACTCCAGGGACAGAAAACATCGATATACTCGCCACAGCAATTCAAAAAGGTCGGCAACGTGGTTTGAAAGTCTACGCCTGGATGTTTACTAACAATTTCGGCTATACTTACGCCCAGCGACGAGATAGAGAAAGTGCGATCGCTCGCAATGGCAAAGGTCAAACGAGCCTATATGTGGTAGATAATGGCTCTCAAGTATTTATCGACCCCTACAACTCGCAAGCAAAAAGCGATTACAACCAATTAGTAAAAGAAGTTTTACGTCGTCGTCCAGATGGCTTGCTATTAGACTACGTGCGCTATCCCCGACAAGCAGGAAGTGATTCCATCGCCACCAAAGTTTCAGATTTATGGCTATTTAGTCCTGCAATTCAAGAAGCTTTATTTAAACGGGCACTGAATTACAAAGGACTGGACTTAATTCGACGCTATTTGAGCAAGGGATATGTCACCGCCGGAGATATCGCGGAAATTGATAAACTTTATCCCCAGGAAGGGGAACCTCTCTGGCAAGGACGCATTCCCCCAGCAGCGCAAAAATCAATTCTGTCTGCAACCGACAGACAACCACTTTTGCAATGGGAATTGTGGCAGCTAGCAGTTGCTCACGCCATGCAAGGAATTCTAGATTTTGTCAATATAGCCAGTTACCCAGCAAAGCAGCAAGGAGTTTCCACGGGAGTAGTGTTTTTCCCTGATGGCAACCAAACTGTAGGACAAGGGTATGATTCTCGCTTACAACCTTGGGATCGCTTCCCCACTACATTAGAGTGGCATCCCATGTCTTATGGGAATTGCGGTAATGTCACTTGTATTGTGGCGCAAGTGCAACGGGTTTTGAGTATGACAAAACCAGGTACAAAAGTGGTTCCAGCTTTAGCCGGCAAATGGGGAGAATCGGTTAGTAATCGTCCATCCCTAGAAGTGCAAATGCAGGCACTCCGACAATTTGCGCCCCAACTAAAGGGAGTTAGCCATTTTGCCTATTCTTGGCAATATCCTGAGAATGATAACGATCGCAAATTTTGTCGCATTCGTTAAATAGCAAAGGGTCAATTTCGCCAATCACCTAATTGTGTCGTCAGGAAATAGCGTACATGATCTACAAATGATGGGCCCCAATTGTGGGTTCCATGTCCCATCCCAGGAACAACATAACAGTCACCATCAGCAAAGCGCCTAGCGCAAGCACGAGCATCTTTAATGTTCACAATGCGATCGCTAGCGCCCACCAAAAAGCGAACCCGACGCGGAGGCTTTACCCGCTCAATATAAGTCATGGGGTTGCACGCCTGAGCATACTCATCAGGGTATTTCAGATTTTTAGCTAATTGTAAAAGCTTAACTACAGGTTTTAGATTCGGTTGCACTCGATCCAGCACTGCTTCTGCGATTCCACCCAAGGGTGAAGCTGCTAAATCTGGCAAAACCAAGTAACCCCAACTTTTGGCAAAAGACTGGAGATCGGCATGACCGATCGTACCCAATAACCGTTCCCCAATACCATCAGCAGTAAAGGCATAAGCGGCTTGTAAAACTCCCATACTGACACCGAATAATGCTAATCGATTACCAAGGACATAGCGATCGCCACAAAAGTCACGGACTCTGGCAATATCAGCCGCAGTCCGGTGAAATAAGCACAAAAGTAACTCAGTATCAAATGAGATACCCCTGTCGATTAAAGGTTTAATCTCATGGTCTGCGATCGCTGTGAAGGTACGTACCAAGCTGCGCTCACCAGCCAAGGGTGTATCGAATAAAGCTACAGCTATACCCATTTGGGTCAGCGTCGATACGATGAAGCCGTTCCAGCTATAGGGGGCGGTCATTCCTTGCAAACCAATCACCAAAGGCGTATCCTTTGCAGATTGATTATGTGGCAGAAAAACAGCAACCGGAAAACCGCTTAATCGTTCATCAATATCAGCTACCCCAGTATAAGAAAAAGGCTCGTGAAACCAATAGCGATGACCATTTACACCGTCAAAATTAATCGCATCGGGCCCGTAGATAGGCATAGTGGATGATACAAAAGCGAACTAATCGTTAAAGACTAGCATTTTTTCTGAAAAAGGAATTCAGGAGTCAGAAGCCAGAATTCAGAATAAGTAAGTAGGTTCTTCCTTCTCTTCCTTCTCTTCCTTCTCTTCCTTCTCTTCCTTTTCTTCCTTCTCTTCCTTCGTGTCCTTTGCGTCCTTTGCGTCCTTTGCGGTTCGTTAAAAAAATTCTGTATTCTTCTTTAATTAACTTAAAGCCAAATCCTCTGGTGTATTACAGTTAAATAGCATTTCGGGTTCTGATAAAGGCAAAACTTCCACAGGATATTGCCGCAGCCATTCCTGAAACGATCGCCCCCCTTGATTGATAAACTCTAAAAGTTGTGGCAAACAACGACGGCGATAAAAACCACACAGAGGTTCCCAGCCTTTGGGATGATGAGCTAAAGCTGCGATCGCATTATCACCCACGTTATCAAGTCTAGTTACCCATTCTTGCAACACCTCAACCCGTAACCTCGGTAAATCGCAAGCTAGCAGTAATACCCATTCTGTCTCCACTTCGGCTAGTCCTTGAGCAAAACCAACTAAAGGCCCGTGGGCTAGAGATTCTCCAGATAAAGGTACTTCTTGGATAAATTGGCAACCAGGCAAAAGCAAGTCTTGATAGCGTTCTGGCCAGGGAGTGATTATATAAACAGTATCGCTACAGCTTTGAGCAATGCTACAAACTCGCTGTAACAACGGCATCCCTTCAATGGGAATCAAGGCTTTATCTTGACCCATGCGAGAACTTTTACCACCTGCTAATACAATTGCTGTTAATTCGCTTCTGGTCGTCATTGCCTCATGCCCCATGCCCAATGCACATCATCCCCGATTTTGACTTTTCTCTACTTGCTGTAATAAATGTTCTACACTTTCGGCTGGAGCAAGACACTTCAAACCTTGGCAAACTAACCCAACGCTTCCCTCTGGTAAATCAGATGTTAGGGCAAATACAGATGCTGGTAGAAACTTGGGGATCAGCGAGTTTATTTGCTCAGTGGTGCTGCGAATCAAGGTAGAATTACGATACCAATCCAAGGCTGTAAATAAGCTGGGACAAGCTTGGGGAGAGCGATGCATTACACTCTTAAAAGCTTTCAAACCAAGTTCGGCTAAATCCAAATAATCTAGATTATCGGTGAGTAAAGTGAGACGAACAAGATTAGCGATCGCAATTCCATTGGCTGACGGTGTAGCATTATCCACGTAACTGCGTTCTCTGACAATTAAGTCTTGACTAGAATCGCTTGATGTGTTATTATAACCACCTAATTCCACACTCCAGAGAAATTCATTAAATTCATCTTGGATAGCGATCGCATTTTCTAACCATTGTTTATGCTCAGGGTTGCAAGCTTGTAAATCTAGCAGAGCTTTAATAAACAAAGCGTAGTCTTCAGACTGCGCTAACACAGTCGGTTCTCCTTGATAGTTGAGTCGCTGAAAACGCCCATTTACGAATTGATTTTCCAAGATAAAATTCGCTGCTTGTGCTGCTAATTCCAAATATGATGGTTGTTGGAAAACGCCAGCAGCCTTAGCCAGCCCAGAAATCATCAAACTATTCCAAGCGACAATCATTTTCGTATCTGTCACCGAGGGAATGCGACCTGGCCAGTTAGTGGTTTTTGCTTCCTGGTTGTTACAAGCCGGGGGAAAAGTTTCTAGCGACTCAGAACTAACGCCATAGCGAACAATAAACAGCTTACTCAGTGCGGTTTCTAGCGTTGCACTCAGTTTCCCAGAATTCCTTCTTTGTAAAACATTACGTCCTTCAAAGTTGCCGTTAGGGGTAAAAGTAAATTGTTGTTGTAATTCCGTTAATTCTTCAGGCGTTAACAGTTGTTGGACTTCGCTGTAACTCCAAACATAAAAAGCTCCTTCTTCTGGTTCTACCGCCGTGGGTTCAGCGAAGCTGTCGGCATCTTGAGAAGCATAGAAGTAACCTTCCGGTGCGGTCATTTCCCGCTTCAGCCATTGTACAGTACCAGCAACTGCTCTCTCAAACGCTGGTTCTTGGACTCCTGCACTCCATAGATTTGCTATATACTCCACAATCTGTCCATTGTCGTAGAGCATCTTTTCAAAATGCGGTACCGTCCAAGTCGGGTCAACAGTATAGCGATGAAAACCACCACCTACATGGTCATAAATGCCTCCCAGCGCTAAATCTAGTCCTCGCTGGGTACAAACTTGCTTGCCATCATAACGAGATTCAAAATTAAATCGAGTTCCCCGCAATGCTAATTCTGTATAGGGAATCATCGGAAAGCTATTACCAGATTGACCAGGAGTAATTACACCTGTGCTGGTTTCCCAACCTTGGCGGAGTAATTCGCGGTCTTCAAGCTCAGTTGTTGTACCGTCTTGCAACACCGCAGACGTGAGCAGAGACTCAATAATTAAGGCTTTGCGTTTCTGTAATTCTGCTTTTTCGGTGTCGTAATAACGGCGAAGGGCTTGCAACACCTGCAAAAATCCCGGACGACCATAGCGCGGGTCTACAGGGAAATAAGTACCAGCATAAAACGGTACTAAATCTTCTGGGGAAAGAAAAATATTCAAAGGCCAACCCCCTTGACCGCTCATCATCTGCAAAGCCTGCATATAGATGCTATCGAGGTCAGGTCTTTCTTCCCTGTCTACTTTGATGGGAAGATAATTGGCATTCATGTAGTCAGCGATCGCACTATCAGAAAAAGCTTCGCCTTCCATGACAGTACACCAATGGCAACTGGAGTAGCCAATGGAAAGAAAAATCGGTTTATTTTGCGCCCTTGCAGTTGCAAGCGCTTCGTCACACCAAGGCCACCAATCAATGGGGTTTTCGGCGTGTTTGCGGAGATAGAGGCTCTTAGCTTCAGCAAGGCGATTAGTCATGATCAAATGCAAATAGTTGCCTTCTTTGCTCAGTCTACCTTGTTCCCAAGAGTGTTAACCTAGACAGCTATGTATATGCAAGATAATCCTACAAGCGACTTACCCCTTGCTTAGGAGTAGTACACATCATTGATATCGCCGACACCTGTGTAATTTGTGAACTATTTTTACTGAAAAGATCGCAATAGCAAGCTGACAATATTTGGTGGTGTTTCTGGCACAGGTGATGCTGTCTTTGACTGAATTAAAGTATTTGGGCTAAGTCCTGCTATCAGGTGGAGCAAGAAGGTGATGATGGCGGCTTGTATAAGTTTTTCCAGCATGGCACGTCTCTCTCTGAGGGGGATAGCATTTCAATTAGGACTGGTTATTCTGAATACACCTCGTACTATCGATTTACCGAATCTAACAAAAATAACTTGATAATTGCTGAGGGAAATCCTAAAAAAATGTTTAAAATGTTACAGAAATTTAACACAAGTCCCTAAGCAAGTTGGATTTCGGTTATCGGTTTAATGACTACATCGCCAAAGTTATCTAACAAAGGTCGAGATTATGAAATTGGCGATAATTAGAGTTTTTTGATTTGTTCTTCCCTACATGGGATATTCTCTTAGACAGCTTTTGCGGCTAAAAAGTGCCCTTAGAGGTTGAAAAAGAGGCAAGGGAGCAGGGAGCAGGGGGCAAAGGGCAGGGAGCAAGGGAAAATGTTGAAGCAGGCAACAGAAGCAATTCATTTATAGGATTCGACCCCGGATGAATTGAAACCACTGAAGTTTCGTACCCTGCGGGAAGCTGACGCAACAGTGTTCTTGTCCTAAAACCTTTCCCTGGTTGGTCGCGGCAGGAAACAGATAGCGCCGGCGGCAAGCGAATCTGCGAGCATCGGGCAGTTTTCCTCTTGCTTCCTGCCTTCCTCAATCAAAATTTAAGTTATCTGCTTGAGAACAGTAGAGATAAACCCCAGTTTCGTGCTGTCACCGATAAAATGTATTTAAAGTAGCCACAAACACGCTTCCATGATTCCTATCGTTATTGAACAATCGGGTCGAGGTGAACGCGCCTTTGACATCTACTCACGGCTGTTACGTGAGCGCATCATCTTTTTGGGACAACAAGTTGACAACAACATTGCTAACTTGATTGTTGCCCAACTGCTGTATTTGGATGCTGAAGACCCGGAGAAGGACATTTATATGTACATCAATTCTCCCGGTGGTTCGGTGACGGCTGGTATGGGCATTTTTGACACTATGAAACATATTCGCCCTGATGTCTGTACAATTTGTACCGGATTGGCGGCGAGTATGGGCGCTTTCCTCCTCAGCGCAGGTGCTAAGGGTAAGCGGATGAGTTTACCCCATTCTCGGATTATGATTCATCAACCTCTTGGTGGCGCTCAAGGACAGGCGACTGATATTGAAATTCAGGCGCGGGAAATTTTGTACCACAAGAAGCGGCTAAATGACTATTTAGCTGAACATACAGGTCAACCAATTGAGCGCATTGCTGAAGATACTGAACGTGACTTTTTCATGTCACCAGAGGAAGCTAGGGAATACGGTTTGATTGACCAAGTGATTGACCGTCACGCTGCTGGTAGCCGTCCAGCTGTTGCTGCTGTGAATTAATAGTCACGATTGGTAAATGATGATTTACCACCTTTAATTCCCTTAAACCTCAAAAATAACCCCTCTTCAGTTACGAAGAGGGGTTATTTGATTTCAAAGCTTGATTTAGAAGTGGCAAATCAAAATCCTGCGCTTGGGTCTGGCTGAGATTGCAGGTATTTGAGAAATCCGTGTAATTCTTCTTCAGTTAGCAAAGTACGTCCCCGTTTACCGTAGGTTTTAATCAGATGCTCCCGTCCCTGTTCTGGTGTCCAGTTTAAACGCTGAAGTTCGACATCTGTTTTTGCAATTACATCCGACAAATCCACAGGTTCAGCTTTCTTCTTTCTCTTTCCTGTTCCTGTCAGAGTGACTACATCCTCTTTCATCCAACATAATTGTTCGATTTCAGCATTAATTTCCCCCTGCTGTTGTGTCCAACATAACTGTTCGGTGTCAACATCAATTTTGGCGGTCACAACTTCATCTAACGGTTGAGATTCAAGATATTGAAGGAATTCTAGTAATTCTAATTCTGTGAGTAAAGTACGCGATCGCTTCCCATAAGTTTCAATCAGATGCTCTCGCCCCTGGTCTATTGTCCAGCCTAATCGCTGCATCTCAACATCTGTTTGAGCAATTACTTCAGAAAAATTCACAGATTCCATAGTTTCATTACTGTTTCAATAGCCTATGTTATTAGTCATTAGCCCTTACAAATGACCAATGACTAATGACAAATGACTAATCACCAATGACAAATCAAAATCCCGCTATTGGGTCAGGCTGCGATTGGAGGTATTTAAGGAATCCGTGTAATTCTTCTTCAGTTAGCAAAGTACGCCCCCGTTTACCGTAGGTTTTAATCAGATGCTCCCGTCCCTGTTCTGGTGTCCAGTTTAAACGCTGAAGTTCGACATCTGTTTTTGCAATCACATCCGATAAATCCACGGGTTCAGCTTTCTTCTTTCTCTTTCCTGTCACTGACGGGGTAGGGACATCCTCTTGAGGGCTGTAACTCCGAGGTGTAAATGGTGTGACATTATTAGCAGAAATTGCTGGAAAGGGTTGGTTTTCTGGCTCGTTACTAAACGTTATTTCCAAGTTTTCAACTGGAGGATCAAATTCTAGCTCCCGGTTGCTAGTCACAGGAAAGTTTTGACTTAAATCTTGGCTATAGTTATCGCTTGGTAAAGGCGCAGCATTACTGTATTCGTACTGTTCGTTACTGGTTGTTACTACTTCTGGTTTGATGTTGCGGACTTTAGAAGGCGGTATAGATATTTCTTTATCGCTAACCTCTGGCCATTGACTACTTACAAAATCCCCAGCTTTCGTAGAAGAATAAGTAGATTCACTCAATCCACCTTTGGTATTAAAGGAGGGATTTAGCTGCGCTGGAGAAATTGAATTTGAGCTAAATTCCACTGATTGTGGTGGCGCATTTGTAATACCCAAAACTATCAACGCCCTAGTTCTGGCCTGGTCTTCTGCTGCTTCTACTGTTTCTGCTGCTGCCATACCCGTCGCACGGGTTACGCCTTCAACTTGCACACTTGCCCGGACAATATATTTTCCTTGAAAAATTTGCACTAATTCAGAAATCAGACTGCCCTTGGGATACAAGCTCTGGAATTGAGCCAACATAATACTACTACCAATCTAAATCTTTTGGGGACTTGGGATTGGAGACTGGGATAGGGGAAAGAATTATTTTAATCCTCATCCCTAATACCCAATCCCCAGTCCCTTTTAATGCTTTGTCTAGTGTCCCAATTGTAGCAGTAGCTGTTTTTTGACGAAATTTTTGGCTAGTGCTAACTTATCTGGGTAGTCTTGCCTGCAATGCTATACTGATTACCCAACTAGATATCTAGAACTATTTTCTGGAAGTGCGCTCTAAATCTACAATAATGGAGATAAGGTTCGCCCTCACTGCTTATTAAGCTGCTCACCTAATTGTTACCGATTCTACATGTGGGAAAATTGGGTTCACCGGCAGTTCCTCCTAGTTAAAAATCAGATTCTAATGGCGTAAAATTACCTTCACTCTAGACAATCAAACACCTGTAGTTTCCACGCCACTTGCTCCACTTGGGGTTCGGCAGTTCCCCAGATGCTCGTACCTCGCTAAGGCTGGCTGCGCTAAGACGGGGGCTGCCTCACCGCAGTGGCTCCCCTGCATAGCGCTTTTGAGCAGTATGGATTCTATAAACCCAACTTCTCAAAAACCCGTCGCGTAATTCACTAGCGGGGCTAAATTGTAAAATCAGGCGTGCAATCTTAAGTTTGGTTAGGTGAAGTGACTTGAACGCAGGCGAATTCTGAGAGCATCGTGCAGTGAGAAGTTCGTAGATGCCCAGAGTTGTCCGTGGGTAGGCTTCCTTTGCTCGGAACTGCCGGAGTAGTTTCCCACTCTTACTGGGTTGGGTTTCCTTTCCTTAGAACTTAGGAAGCCTTGCCTCTGGGCAATTCGTTTCCAGCTTGTTTCTGTAAGCCGTGAGGGTATACAGGAATGAACCAGATTAAACAAAAAATGATGTTTTGACCAAAGGTCGGTTCACTGCATGGAATTTTCAATCGCTACACTCCTTGCCAATTTCACCGATGATAAATTGGTAGCTCGGAAGGTTTTAGAAAAGAAACTTGGCTGTGAAGATGAAAAAAGTTTACAAAAACTTCACATTGCTTTAGATGTTCTTGAAAAAATCGGTATTTTGGTCAAAGAACGGGGCAAATACCGTCGTGTTTCAGAAGAAGGAATAATCGAGGCAAAACTCCGTTGTTCTAGTAAGGGCTTTTGCTTTGCTATTCAAGATGTGGAAGGAGCCGAAGATATTTACATCCGCGAAAGTCATTTGAGTAATGCTTGGAATGGCGATCGCGTTTTGGTTAGAGTTCTCAAAGAAGGCAGCCGCCGTCGCTCTCCTGAAGGGGAAGTGAAGCTGATTCTAGAACGTTCCAACCACACGTTACTGGCACGAATTAAGCAGGTGGAAACTGGTTTCCGGGCTGTGCCTTTAGATGATCGATTGCTGTTTGAACTCAAGATCCAACCTAACGAGGTAAAGTTGGAAGAAGCGATCGACCACCTTGTTCATGTGGAAGTTTTGCGTTACCCGTTGGCACAATATCCTCCCCTTGGTCGAGTGGTGCAAATCCTCGGTAGCGATGCCGAAGCTGCTGCTGATATAGATTTAGTTACGTGCAAACACGACCTTTCCCGGACTTTTCCCGATCATGTTCTCGAAGCAGCCGCCAAGTTACCCAAAAAGCTACTCAAAGCAGACCTAAAAAATCGCTTGGATTTGCGTAATTTGTTTACTCTCACCATTGAAGGGGTAAACGGTGGCACCAAAGTTATAGAAAACGCTTTTAGTTTAGAAAAAAACTTAGCCGGAAATTGGCTTTTAGGCGTTCATATTACTGATGTTTCTCACTATGTCCAACCTGATGAAGCCCTAGATAGAGAAGCACTCAAACGGGGTAAATCAGTGTATCTGGGAGAATTAGTACTGCCAATTTTGCCCCCGGTTGTGGCAGAACGCTGTTCTTTAATACCTGGGAGCGATCGCTTAACTATCTCTTTTTTAATTACCATTGATCCCCAATCTGGAGAAGTGTTGGAGTGGGAAATTCAACCCAGTGTAATTAACGTAGAGACTGCACTGACTACAGAACAAGCCCAAGCAATTCTTACAGGTGAATCTCAAGTTCAATCCCCACAGGTCGTCCAAATACTGCAAGACCTCCAAGCCTTACAAACAGGTGTGAAGCAGGTACGGTTGAATCGTGGTAGCCTCCAGTTGAATCTGCCGCCCAGCCAAAACGCCTACTATGACGAGGGGATTCTCGGCGCTGTGGTGGTGAATGATTTACCAGTGCGATCGCTACTCACGGAGTTGGTACTGTTAGTTAATCAACTGTTCGCAACTCACTTAAATGCTCTTGGTGTTCCGGCTATCTGGCGAGTCCAAGGTACTCCTGATGTTGAAGATGTCCAGGAAATGCTGAAATTGGCAGTCAATTTAGGCGTTGACCTCACACTAGATCCAGAAGTCGATATCCAACCCTTAGATTACCAACATTTGACTACAGCTTTTGCTGAATCTCCCTCTGAGCAAGTTCTTACTTACTTGTTACAAGATACACTTAAGCCTTCTGCGTACAGCACCACCAAAGGATCTCACTTTGGTCTGGCACTACCGCAATATGTCCACTTTAGCGCTCCCTTGCGGCGTTTCCCAGATTTGCTGATGCAAAGAGTGTATTACGCGCTACTTGAAAACGGACGCGATCGCCGCAATACCCGTGTCAGAGAACGCGTTAACCTGCGCCACTCCTCCAGCCACGAGGAAATTAACTGGAACGTTTTACCCCCAGAATTGCAACAAGAACTCCAAAGCGATTTAACTAGGGTAATTGTCCAAATCAACGACCGAGAAAAAGAAGTCCAAGAAGCTGAAGCTGATTTAGCCGGACTGCAAAAAGCCCAACTGATGAAGCAACGCATCGGCCAGGTATTTCAAGGCGTGATTACCGGCGTTCAATCCTACGGTTTCTTTGTGGAAATTGAAGTACCAGCAGCCGAGGTAGAATCCAGCAGTAATCCTGGTGTGCCTTTGCGGGTAGAGGGATTGGTACACGTCAGTTCTCTCAAAGACGATTGGTATGAATATCGCGCTAGACAACAGGCACTGTTTGGTCGCAAAAATCGCGCTTCTTATCGATTAGGCGATCGCGTCGCCGTCCAAGTTAAGAGTGTCGATTACTACCGTCAACAAATTGATTTAGTAACTGTTGGCAGCGATGGCCTAGCTAAAGGGCTAACTGGTAATGGTTCCAATGAGGAGCTTTCTGACCTGTATTTACCAAATGATATAGAGCCTGATGACCTAGATCCTTACTCTGAAGACGAGTAAAATCCACCAAACTTCACGTGTCAAATAACACCAAACCTATCATTTTAGGCGTATCGGGCGCATCTGGTCTGATTTACGCTGTTCGCGCGATCAAATTTTTGCTAGAAGCGGATTATAGTATTGAATTGGTTGCCTCTAAATCTACTTACATGGTTTGGCAGTCAGAACAGGAAATTCGGATGCCACCAGAACCAATTCAACAAGAACAATTTTGGCGAGAGCAAGCTGGAGTTGCCCTTTCGGGTAAACTCCGTTGCCATCCTTGGGGTGATGTTGGAGCCGGGATTGCCAGTGGTTCCTTTGCCACTTTGGGGATGATAATTATTCCATGCAGCATGAGTACAGTAGCAAAGCTAGCGGTTGGCTTGAGTTCTGATTTACTAGAACGGGCAGCAGATGTCCAACTCAAAGAAGGACGAAAACTGGTCATTGTCCCTCGTGAAACGCCTTTTAGCCTCATTCACCTGCGTAACTTAACCTCTTTAGCTGAAGTTGGAGTTAGAATTGTCCCCGCTATTCCGGCCTGGTACCATAATCCCCAAACCATCGAGGATTTAGTTGATTTTGTAGTTGCCCGTGCTTTAGATCAACTAGATATTGACTGCATCCCAATTCAAAGGTGGGAAGGTCGTCGCTAACGCCCCTAGTGGACTCATCGGAAATTTCACAATAGTCCTAAAAGGGTAATGATAGAGATGGCTGATAGTGTCAGTAGTCAGTGAACAGTAATTAGTGAAGAGTAATCAGACTGATAACTGACCACTGACCACTGACAACTAACCACTGACAATTGACAATTGACAAAATTGCTATGGCTGTAATTCGCTTAATTCTATTGGTGGCGGTACTGGGAGGACTAACGCTGTTGTTAGTTCAAAATTGGTCGCCTGTCCTATCGCTAGTATTTTTGGGCGTGCGAACTCAACCATTACCACTAGCGATATGGATTTTGTTCAGTACTACCACAGGTGCTTTCACATCTTTATTGATTGCTACCTTGTTTAACTTATCCAATTATTTTGGGGCAGGACAACGCCAAACTCCTGACCGCCGAAGCACAACTTCGCCTCGTGCAAAGGCAACCCCAAGAGAAGAATCTACATCTCGTGCCACTCCACCACCAGCTAGTAAAAAAGAAGAGCCTACTAGTGATGAATTTGATGATTGGGAGACAAATGGCAGTAGAGATGATGATTGGAACTTTGATGAAAAGTCCGAGGAAGCGCCTACACCTAATCCTCAAGCTCAACCTGCTAGAGACTCGAAAATCTACGAACGTCAATCAGAAGCCAAAAGCAGTTCTCAGTCTGGTTCAGTTTACTCCTACAGCTACCGTGAGCCTAAAAATACGGCTGTGGGAAAAACTGAATCCGTTTATGATGCCGATTACCGAGTAATCATCCCTCCTTATCAGCCACCCACAACTAATCAAGCGGATGACGATGATTGGGAATTTTTTGATGATGATGAGGATTTTGAGGATGATGATAAACGCCCCCGTCGGTAAGACATAGTAGGTTAAGTCTCTACTTGATGCCACACCTCTCTCTAGACTCCTGCTTGACCTTACCAGTCATGGCAGCTTCCTGCAAAGCCATGAAAGCATTTAAATCTTCCAAGTCATACGGAGTAGTCAACAGTTGTCGTAGTTGATTTTCAGCTTCCACTGTCAAATAGCCAGTTGCTAAAGCTTTTTGTACAACGTCACGAATTCGATTCATAGTTGACGCCTCATTCATCCTATATTTATTCATTCAGGCTTATTGGGGTGAAATATGCAGTAGTTTTTGTGTCGAAACTTCTTTCTTTACAAAGCTTTTTTGGGCGATCGCAGAATACTAGTCATTATTTACACCTTTTTCAGAAACATTTAATTGGGCAGGACTTGTTATAACTAGATTTTTAGACTAACCATACCGTGCTATTAGAAACACAGTATTCTGTATACTTAAAATTATGCACCAGAGTGAAAATTCGGATTATTTAGATAGACAGAAATTGTTTGGATAAAGTTTCAAACAAGCTATGTTAATTTTTTCATTAAGGAAAGCGATCTATATACGGCAATTACCAGGTTACATCAGGAAAATTACTACATTTTTGAGAGATTTATCGTTGATTCTTGATGGTAAATTCACTGAAAAATTGTTAATCTATTGCGAAGTTACTTTCAATACATTAATTAAGTAGACTTTAGAGTAAAGAGAAGTGGTTATAAAAGAACATTTAAAGAATTAAGGATTAAAAACTAACATAGTAGAATCCCTTTAGGGATTAAAACGGGTTTTCAAATCATTAAAGTTAAAGTAAAAAGTGTTACTAATTGCAAGTGATCAAAATATCTATTAGGGATTAAAGCAAAACCCTACTGCTTTCAGGAAGCGGTATAGAAAGGATTGCAATTGATTAGAATCCCTACCTCTCTTTCCTATACTCTGCTAATGAATGGCTGATTAGGGTCTGCTCCAGTCGGGTATTGATACTATTTCTTTGTGAGACTGCGCCAAAATTTCTTTATTTGTGTCCTTTGGTAATTGCTCATCGGAAAGATACTCCGCGTTGGCAAAGCCTCTCTCTTTGGGAGAAGACCGCGCAGGATTTTATAGATGGGGTAAAAAGTGAGGATCTATGATTCAAGAGCAATGGACTATAGTTAATTTGGGTTACAAGCCCCCACTGATAGCGCCGGCGGCAAGCGAGTCCACGATAGCGAAGCGTTAGCGACGCAGGAGCGTCGCGTCTTGCAATTTTTAATTAATAATTTTTAATTTTTAATTGGAGCGTTCGCGCAGCGTCTCGTAGAGAAGCGACTTGGGCAAGCACTCTCTACGCTCCCCCAGATTGCTGCCGAGAACAGTCCATTTGACCTGATCTTCATTGATGCCGACAAGCCAAACAATCCCGATTACTTCAAATGGGCACTCAAGCTTTCCCGTCCCGGTAGCCTGATTGTTGCCGATAATGTCGTGCGTAACGGAGCAGTAATTGATGCCACCAGCAGCGATCCTAGCGTTCAGGGTGTGCGTCGCTTCAATGAATTGCTTGCCTCTGAGCCACGCGTCAACGCTACGGCAATCCAGACCGTGGGCAGCAAAGGATACGACGGCTTTGCGATCGCAATAGTAAACTAGATAAATAGCCAGAAATCGTTATTTGCTCAGTCTTGGGAACGATTTTGAGGGAACAGGTAGGCGATCGCAGCGTAACCCGAAACACTTAGTAAACTAACCAAAAAAGCAGCCAAAAAAAAAGTAGACATATAGAATTCTACCCAAATGCCAAATTAACGTTATATTCCACCCAATTCCAAAATCTCGACACCCATCAAAAAAACAAGATTTTGGTTAGATTCTTTCAAATTAGCAATTGGGTATGACACAGCCGTGACTACCTTGTGTCAATGCCTTGTATGTCAAGGGTTTTGGCTCAACTTAAGCCAAAGGCAGAAAAAACCGAAACGTACTGCCAACTCCCAACTCGCTTTCTACCTGAATCTGACCGCCTTGTAATTCAATCAAACGATGGGAAATAGTTAAACCAATACCAGTACCTCCCGAATGGCGATCGCGCGATTGGTCGGCTCGCCAGAAACGCTCAAACACATGAGGCAAATTTTCTGGAGCTATACCAATACCTGTATCTATAACCGCAATCCACAGAAGAGAAGCTTCAGTCCCAACACGAATGATAATTGAACCTTCGTTAGTGTAACGCACCGCATTACCAAGTAAATTAACCAACACCTGTTCTGTGCGGTCAATATCCGCCAATACAAGAGGTAGCACAGATGGACATTGTAAGAGCAGAACTGGCCCATCTTCCAACAATTGATCGGTGAATTTCTCCACTAACGACTCTAATAACGGACGCAGATTTACCCGTTGTATATTAATTGGCAAATAACCAGCTTCTGCCTTAGACAGTTCTTGCAAATCGTTCACCAGCCGCTCTAAGCGCCTAGTTTCTTTAGCTAAACGCCGATAAATTTCAGGAGACGCTTCAATTTCGCCATCAGCCAGTTCTTCCAAGTAACCACGCACAACCGTTAACGGTGTCCTTAGTTCATGGGTCATGTCTCCAATCACCTCTCGCCGCCGCGCTTCCACCCCTTCTAAACTGGCTGCCATTCGGTTGAAACTAGCACCCAGTCCATTCAGTTCTGGAATATCAGACATAGGTAGTCTTGCATCCATCTGACCAGCAGCAAATTTTTGGGTGATTTGTTCCATCTCCGTCAAGCGCTGCATAATTCGTCTGGACACCCAGTAACTCAATCCTCCGGCTGCCGTAGTACCGACTAAAACTGACCAAATAGTGCTGCGCCGCCAAGCAAGTTCAAATCCTGTAACCAATTCAGTCCGAACATCAATTAAGTCAAACCCCTGATTTTCTAATCGTTCCAAATGCAGCACAAATAAGCGGGGGGAAGAGATTTTGCTAATGCTCACCAGACTAGCTACCCCCACGATCATTACTACTAAGTGGGAGAAAAATAGGCGCGTTCTCAGCCCCATCTTCATAACATTTACGCTACCGGAGGATCTTCAAATTTATAGCCCACTCCCACAACCGTTTTAATAAAAGTAGGACTTGCTGAATCAGGCTCAATCTTTTTTCGCAACCTAGCTACATGAGTATCAACCACTCGCTCATCGCCGAAAAAGTTATCTCCCCAAAGTTTATCAATTAGTTGAGTGCGATTCCAAACTCTACCAGGATTGCTAACAAAAGTGGTTAGTAAGTTAAATTCCAGGGTAGTTAAGTCCAAAATTTCCGGTTGCTGAGAATTCATCTGACGGCTGGCAGTGCGCTGGTCTACATCGACGATAAAGTGTTGAGTACGATTGACTTGATTTTGTCCCCCTTGGCGGAGGCTACGCCGCAATAATGCCCGCACCCTAGCTACCAACTCTCTAGGGCTAAAGGGTTTAACCATGTAATCATCAGCGCCAGTAGATAGACCAATCACACGATCGATTTCCTCGCCCTTAGCTGTGAGCATCAAAATGTAAGGATCTTTTGTACCCGGTTTCTGGCGAATTCTGGCGCAAACTTCCAACCCATCCAAACCAGGAATCATTAAATCTAGAATGATTAAATCAGGTGGTTGCTCCTGAAACATTCGTAAAGCATTTATCCCATCGCGGCTAATGCGACAAAAAAATCCTTCTTTTTCTAAAGATAATTGGATTAAATGAGCAATTTCTGGCTCATCTTCAACTATTAAAATATCCATTTCAATTAATCACAAGACTTAGAGCAGACAAGGGGTAAAATCCCCTTGTTACAAAATAGATAAACTTCCGCCAGAGTGGATTAAAGGTTTGAATTTGACGGTGTGCGATAACTATAGCCAAGATTAGAATCTTTTTGAATGTGTGCTTTAATACTATCGAGGTCAATGAAGCAGTCAGCAACATCAATCAAGCTTTCACTAGTAGTAGTTTGTAGACTCACCACTTCCACCCGAACTCCCATTCTGCTGACAGCGTTCACCGCATAAGCTAAGTCTCCATCGCCACTGACTAAGACCGCAGTATCATAATAAGGAGCTAAAGTTATCATATCTACAGCAATTTCTACGTTCAGATTTGATTTTTTGAAATTCTCTGCTGGTTGCATAATATCTTTAGCTACTACACGATAGCCATTACGACGCATCCACAATAAAAAACCCTGTTGCTTTTCATTGCTGGTATCAACCCCAGTATAAAAGAAAGCCCGCAACAGTCTTGAACCATTGGTTAAATGACAAAGCAATTTAACGTAGTCAATTTCGATGCCGAGTTGTAAAGCTGTATGAAATAGGTTTAAGCCATCAATAAAAATAGCAACTCGACCACGATTCAAGCTGTTGATAACTGAACTATCAGATGTAGTATCTTGTATTTTAGGCTCTTTACTTTTGACCGTAGTATCGCTCAAATTTTGCCCTTGCCAATGTGGTTTAGTTTTGAGTACTTTAGGTTCCTTGAATTCATTTCTTTGTTTGCTAAAATTAGTTATAATCATTGATACCTCTGATTTTAAAGATGGTAAAAGTTTTGTGTAAATTGTCTATAGTATAGTCTGTGCTAATTTATAACCCTAGCAGGTAATGGTCTTGAATCACTACATGCAGATAAAGTTAAATGGTGCTAAAGCAGATTCAAAGTAGACATCCAAAGGTTTTTCAGTGTTGTTAGGGTTGGTTTGATAATATATTGCTTCTGTCCACAGATATGTTAATCTTTACCCACCAAGACAGCAAGAGTTTGGAGAAAATAAATCTTACTACCAGGTTAGGCGCAAGAATCCGCAAACGTCATCTATCTATTTTTATTTTAACTCTGAGTTTTAATAACCTTACAGCAAGAAGTTGAAAGTTATCGCAATCTCAGGACGCTCAAATACTGTCAGACTAATAATGTAATATGCGATTGCACCTCAAAAGGTAGGTTTTTTAAGGTATTTGGATAATCTTTAAAAGACAATTTTTATCTAAATGAGGGGATGTTCAAGCTTAAATAGTCAGAAAAGGCTGATGGAAATACAAGATTCCCGACTTCTTTAAAGAAGTCGGGAATTTGAGTTTTAGTCCTTAGCCAACTTATTATTAGATGTGTAGTAAACCTGACTACCAGTATCAGGTACAAAATGACAGCTGATACATGAATTCCATAATGACTTCCAAATTGGTTCTTCCGATTTGTGGAAATACTCACCCATCACTGGTTTGATTGCCTCAGTTGCCTTCAACAAATTGTAGTGAGGGATGTTAAGGAATATATGATGAGCAACATGAGTACCGATATCGTGATGAATATGATTAACTAAACCATAATCACGGTCAATACTAGAAATTGCACCTTTCAGGAAAGTCCAATCTTCTCCACGATACCAAGGAAGTTCGGGCTCAGTGTGGTGCAAAAATGTCACCAAATCTAGCCAAACTATAAACACAAGGTAGGGGACAGCGTAATATTTCAGCAACCACATCCAACCCCATTGGGAGGTGAGGAAACCCAGTAAACCTATCATCCCAATCAAAAGGACAGTGCTAGTAATAACATCCCATTTTTCCGAGGGCTTGAAGAGTGAACTACCGGGCAAAAAGTGGGAGCCTTCTTTATTAGGAGAACGCTTAAACAAATACACAGGATAGGCCAATAGAAAAACATAATATCTGCCTATCTTTTGTGCTAAAGGCATCTCCTTATATTGTGATTCGCTTACTGGATACCAGCTTTCATCGTTATCGATATTACCAGTATTTTTGTGATGGGTTCTGTGGCTAATCCGCCAACCATGATAAGGAACAAGTATTGGTGTGTGAGAAAGATGTCCAATCAAATCATTGAGCCATTTATGCTTAGAAAAAGATTGGTGTCCGCAGTCATGACCGACTACAAACAAAGCCCAAAACATTGTTCCTTGCATTAGCCAGAAAATCGGAAAGAAAAGCCAAGAATCCAGGTAAGAAGCAACTGCATAAAGCAGACCGATAATCAAGATGTCACGAAAGAAGTAAAAAAGTGATTTTGTCACATTGGGCTGAAAGCATTCAGCAGGAATTGCAGCTTTTAAATCCCCAAGTGTGAAAGGTAATTTAGTCGTCGTATCCTCAGACTTTTCAGAGCCAAGAGGACTGTTGAACGTAATGATGTTTGATGGCACTGGATTCTTTTGATTGGATATAAATTAGAACTTTGATTAGAATGCCCACGATACTAGCGATCGCTAACACACAAGAGGGATAATTTCTGGCAATTTATCTTTTTATTCAGTAAATAATTGCCAGATTTTATTAAAACACAGCATGATAAACGCTCTCGTTGGTTCAAGAGCGTGAGTGTAATCACAGGGCTATTTATTGCTCTGTATAATGTTCGTTGAAAGTCTTATAACCAACGTCAGTTGTGTACAGTTGACACTCGTCTGTAATTTGCTTCATTAAAGGCCAAGAAAACTGACACTCATCATGGAGATAAGGCCCCCAATTTTCTTTGATGCTGCTGTAAGCTAGCCGCAAATTATAAGAAGGAATAGCGGTGGAAATATGATGAGGGACATGAACATTGATATCGTGGCACAGGATTTCTACCCAATGCGGATAATCGCAATGAATAGTGCCAGATAACTGTGCTAAAGCTTCGTTCCACTTGTTCGCTGTCGCAAAAGGAACATCTGCGGCAGTATGGTGAACAATAGTAAAAGTACTCATCCAAAAATGGTAAACCATCCAGGGTACTAGCCAGAACTTGACAAATCCCCAGATACCAGTTGTGGCGATCAGAAGCGGGAAAGCGATCGCAGCAAACACAACTACTACAGCCACAGAAAGCTTGATACTGGATTGGTCTTTTGTTTTGAAGTTCCGCCAATCAAAATGCACAACAGCCCAATGTCCAATGGAACCTACCCACCAGAGGCGTTTACGCATAAACAGCTTAAAAGCAGACTGCTTAGTTGTATCCCAATTTTCAAACACTTCTGGTCTGATTGGATGCCAAGCGTTGTCCTCATCCAACTTGTTGGTATGGGCATGGTGATAATTATGCTTAATGCGCCAACTGTGAAAAGGGTAAATTAACGGCATCATGAAGAAATGCCCCACCAAATCATTTACCCAACGACGTTTGGCAAAAGACCTGTGACCACAATCATGGCCAATAACAAAAAAACCTGTTAAAGCAGTGCCCGTAAAAATCCAGGCTAGGGGCAAAAGAAACCAAGGAGTGATGATCAGGCTGTAATAACCCAAGGCAACTGCCAAGACACTTAGTATGACTTGTGTCCAAGCTTTGCGACGGTTCTGCTGAAAACATTCGCGTGGCAGGGTTTTGATAATATCTTTGAGCCGGAAGTCGGAATTGCCTGGCTCGTCACTTAATTTTTGGCTGTTAATTATTGATGTAGTCATGAACACCTGAAAAACAACAAGATCCTACACCAAGTCACAAAAAAGTAACTTGCCGCAAAAATTCTTCACATTAGCGCTTCGGATTATAGCAACCTAACAGACACAAGCGCACCCGTAAATAGACTTTTGAAAAGTTAGTAGTTAGGAGTGATGAGTTAGGAGTTTAGATTCTCAACTCACACCGAATGTGAATTAGAAATGCTTCTTGTGGCATCAGGATTTCTGTGTCTACCCAAAATCGGGGTTTGAGAAATCGACGGCAAAATAAAAATTCTCAAGCCTGATTCACATTGAACGTAATTCCTAACTCCTGTAGAGACGCGATTAATCGCGTCTCTACTCCTAACTACTTTTTGCTGGGGCCAACTTTACATTAGTAGCCAGACCAACCGCCTGTAGCAATTGAACAGTCATCCAGGTTAAATCGATTTCCCACCATTCCAGCCCATGACGAGCTGAGTATTGAAAGGCATGATGGTTATTATGCCAGCCTTCACCGAAAACTAGTACGGCTACCCACCAGCAATTAGTCGATTTATCACCAGAATCATAGCTCTGATAGCCAAACTTATGAGTAGCGCTGTTCACCAACCAAGTGCAGTGATAAACCCAGACAATGCGAACAAAAATTCCCCAGATAACGAAAGGCCAGCCACCTAGGAGCAAAAGTAATACACCTAGAGCAACCTGAATCAAAATGAAATATTTTTCTAAAAACTGATAAACTGGGTCTTCTGCAATATCTTTGGTGAAGCGAGGAACATCAGCGTGAGCTGGACAATAATGAGTCAGCCAACCCATGTGGCTCCACCAGAAGCCTTTATTAGAATCATGGGGATCGGTGTCAGTATCAGAGTTTAAATGATGAATTCGATGTGTCCCGATCCACTCAATTGGGCCTCCTTGACAGGAGAGTGTCCCGAAAAAAACCAGGAGATACTCTAGCCACTTGGGAGTTTGAAAACTGCGGTGGGTCACAAGGCGGTGAAATCCTAGAGTAACGCCTAAACCGCCAGTCACCCAGTACAGCAAGAAACCCACACCAACTGCTGTCCAGCTAAAGTTACCAGGAACAAAAGCAAATAAAGCGCCGATGTGCAGTCCAATGAAAAACAGGGTATTAACCCAGTTAATTTTAGGTTTGGTTGAGGTAGCAATTGTCATGCGATAACCTGAATTTGAATTTTCCCGCCTAGTATGTGCGATCTTAAAATCCGCATATCTATAATTTAATTTTTTTTGAACGAGGAACTGATGAACAGCTTAGAACAGCTGCGGCAAGCAGAACAGGCACTATTAGAAATTTTTTC
This sequence comes from Nostoc sp. ATCC 53789, assembly GCF_009873495.1. Lineage (GTDB taxonomy): Bacteria > Cyanobacteriota > Cyanobacteriia > Cyanobacteriales > Nostocaceae > Nostoc > Nostoc muscorum_A. Next base: position 2,291,420 of record NZ_CP046703.1, read on the forward strand.
TGGAATTGACACTCAGGTCAAGCATAATCTAAAACGAGTGCTGGATGCTTTTCGTAATCACCGTGTGGGCGCACACCACTTTGCTGGTGTAAGTGGTTATGGTCACGATGATTTAGGACGAGAAACTTTAGATAAAGTTTTTGCCGAAGTTATGGGTGCTGAAGCTGCGGCCGTGCGGGTGCAGTTCGTTTCGGGAACTCATGCGATCGCCTGTGCTTTGTTTGGTGTTCTCCGTCCTGGAGATGAAATGTTAGCAGTGGTCGGTTCTCCCTACGATACGCTTGAAGAAGTCATTGGTTTACGAGGTAAAGGTCAAGGCTCCCTTATCGAGTTTGGCATAAATTACCGCCAATTGGAGCTAACCCCCGAAGGAACTATAGATTGGCAAGCTTTAAGTACTAATGTGACTGAAAACACTCGTTTAGTGTTAATTCAGCGCTCATGTGGCTATTCTTGGCGACCTAGTTTATCAATTGCTGATATTGAAAAAATTGTCCACTTAGTCAAACAACAGAATCCGAACACTGTTTGCTTTGTGGATAACTGCTACGGCGAATTTATTGAAACAAAGGAACCTACAGCCGTAGGTGCTGATTTAATGGCGGGGTCACTGATTAAAAATCCTGGTGGCACAATTGTCAGCGCTGGCGGTTATGTCGCCGGTCGTGCCGATTTAGTGGAAGCATCCGCCTGTCGCCTCACTGCTCCCGGTATCGGTAGTTATGGCGGTGCTACTTTTGACCAAAATCGCTTGTTATTCCAAGGCTTATTTCTAGCGCCGCAAATGGTCGGAGAGGCGATGAAAGGGACTTATCTGACTGGTTATGTATTTGACAAACTAGGTTATCCAGTGAATCCCGCCCCCCTCGCTCCTCGTGGTGATGTGATTCAGGCGATTAAACTTGGTTCTGCCGAAAAGCTAATTGCTTTCTGTAAAGCTATACAACAGCATTCTCCCATCGGTTCTTACTTAGATCCTATTCCAGATGAAATGCCGGGGTATGAGAGCAAGGTCGTGATGGCTGGGGGGACATTTATTGAAGGGAGTACTTTGGAGTTATCAGCAGATGGGCCTTTGCGTGAACCTTATGTGGTTTATTGCCAGGGGGGGACTCATTGGACTCATGTAGCGATCGCATTAGAGGCTGCGATTAATGCAATAGGAAATGCTGGTGATTGATTACAGCATATATTCCGCAGGGCATCAGGTTTATTGAGAAATTAGTCAAAGGCGATCACATTTGTTACTTTTGCGATCGCATTTGCTACTTTTGCGAACGCATTTGCTACTTTTGCGATCGCATTTGCTACTTTTGCGAACACATTTGCTACTTTTGCGAACGCATTTGCTACTTTTGCGAACGCATTTGCTACTTTTGCGAACGCATTTGTTAATTCGGCGATCGCATTTGTTGATTTGGCGAACGCATTTGTTACTTCGGCGAACCCATTTGTTACTTTGGCGATGTCTACGGCTGGCTACGCCTACGCATTTGCTATACTACTGTTCTACTGATCCCATGATAATATCGATACTACCCAAGACTACAACCAGATCGGCAACCTTCACGCCGCGTAAGATTTCGGGTAATGCTTGCAAGTTATTGAAATTTTTTATTTATAGTTTTGTCTAGGAATGGATTTCAGAAAGCCCTGGCTTGTTTCGAGAAAGGTACAAGTAAAAGGCAATAGTTGACTGTATCGCTGTACTAGGCTACATAGCGAGTCAAAGTAAAAAGGGGAACAAAAGTGTTGTTCTCCTACGAAGGCTTTATATTCTAGGCGTTGCTGAATTAAAGTATGAATAACGAACCGCCTTCTCTACGAGAGCCTTCCGCCAACGCGCAGCGTCTCGTAGAGAAGGCGCAGAGAACGCAGAGAGAAGAAAGAGATGCTTAACTGAACTGTATTGCGCCATATTCTATGCAATCGAAAGCAGCTATAAGTTTTTAGCGATACCTTCTCTACGAGACGCTACGCGAACGGTGAGCTTCGCTAACGCAAAACTTCAGATAACTGCAAATCAGTTTTCGTCTCGCCCGTGAACTTGAGCGGGTGGACTGGTTGCCTCAACAGCAGTAAATGCTTCTAGGATTTTGTAAGTATGGCTGGCTCCTTTGGGTACAACCCAAGAACTTCCAGGCTCTAGTAAAATTGTTTGCCCTTCAATATGCAATTCTGCACGGCCAGTGATTACATAACCAACAGTTTCATATTCCCGTGCTGTTGGCTCTTTAGGTTCGTTCGGTTGCTCATTCTCCCACAGGCGCATAGAAATGCTTTTGCCAGATGCAAGATATTTCTGACCAAGTTGACCTTTAGGCGAATGACTAGAGTCTACTTTGATAACGGTTGTATCAGACATATTTTTTGCCTCTTTATATTTTTAACTTTGGGCATTGGGCATTGGGAAGAGGACTTGGGGACAAGGAGAATTGGGGACAAGGGGAAAGACTTGTTTCAAGTTCTCACCTCTTGTCCTCTTGTCCCCTTGTCCCCTTGTCCCCCATTCCCAATTCCCCATTCCAAATTCCCAATTCCCAATTCCCCATCCCCTACTAAGGTTTGAGTACAACTTTGATGCAGTTATCTTTCTTGTCTTTAAAAATTTCGTAGCCGTGGGGCGCTTGTTCTAGAGGTAATCGGTGGGTAATGACAAAGGTTGGATCGATTTCACCATTTTGAACGTGTTCTAGCAAGGGTCGTAAATACTTATGGACATGGGTTTGTCCCATTTTTAAAGTTAGACCCTTATTCATGGCAGCGCCCAACGGCACTTTATCTACAAAGCCACCATAAACCCCTGGAATTGATACATGACCACCCTTACGACAAGACACAATTACTTGCCGTAATGCCGTTGGACGGTCTGTTTCTAGACGTACTGCTTGCTTTACTTGGTCGTATAACGCCATGAAATCTGTACCGTGTGCTTCCATTCCCACTGCATCAATGCAAGCATCAGGGCCACGACCCCCAGTCATTTCATTGAGTGCTTCGCCAACATCCACTTCTTCGTAGTTAAGGATTTCAGCTTTACCGTATTCTTTAGCCATTTGTAGGCGTTCGGGAACGCGGTCAATGGCAATAACACGCTCTGCACCAAGAAGATATGCGCTTTGAATAGCAAATTGTCCGACTGGGCCACAACCCCAAACAGCGACAATATCACCGGGTTGAATGTTGCAGTTTTCAGCAGCCATATACCCAGTAGGGAATATATCTGTTAAAAATAGCACTTGCTCATCCGTCAAACCATCAGGAATTTTAAACAAACCCACGTCTGCAAATGGCACTCGTGCATACTCTGCTTGACCACCTGCATAACCGCCGAATAAATGAGAGTAGCCAAATAGACCTGATGGTGAATGCCCCATTTGCTTTTCTACCATCCAAGCGTTGGGGTTAGAGTTGTCGCATAGTGACGATAAATCTCGATTGCAAAAAAAGCAGTTACCGCAGGAGATGGTGAAAGGAACAACCACGCGATCGCCTATGTTCACATTTTTAACTGCACTTCCAAGTTCTACAACTTCCCCCATGAATTCATGACCAAGGATATCGCCCTTTTCCATTGTGGGGATGTAGCCGTTGTAAAGATGCAAATCAGAACCACAAATTGCCGTAGATGTAATTTTAATAATGGCATCGCGTGGGTTGAGAATTTTGGGGTCGGGAACTGTTTCCACCCGCACATCGTTTACTCCATGCCAGCAAACTGCCTTCATAATTATTTAGTCCTTAGTGATGATTTCTGTCTCGTTAATTTCAAGATAAAAATACTCGAATTAACCTATTGGGAGACGCGATAATCATCGCGTCTCGGTAATAGATCAAAGCTTATTCGACAATATATGAGTCAAACAATTAGACTCAAAGTTTGTTACCAATCTAGCTTCTATCTCTTAGTTGTTTGCTAGCAGGATTTTGGTAATAACCTTCTTTATCTCCGGCTTGGTTTTTTGCAGGATCAAAAAACTCTTTTGTGGCTCTAGGAGTTTCTTCATCCAAGTTTAACTTTTCCCGGATATTATCAGCAGCGCTTTTTAACGGATTTTGAGCGTTTCTTATTTGGGTATCGTTTCTTGATTGGGTATCATTTCTAATTTCACCTTCATCGGGTGTTCCTTTGTAATAAATACCCTCTGGAGTTTTAACAGTATCAGCTTGTGCTACATTAACGTAGCTAAAAGCCTGACCCAATAAAAACATAAATCCTACCAAAAAAACTACAAAAATTTGGGAAATACGAATATTTCTTAGCGCTGAAATTACTCGACTCATAAAAAACCTCAATTGCATTATGTTAGGTGGATAATTCAAAATACTGAATAACTATTCAGCATTCAGCTTTAAGAATAACTTTGATGTAGTTATCCTTTTTTTGTTGAAAAATATGATGGACGTAGGGTGTTTATTCTAAGATCACGACCACCAGTCATCTCTTTCAACGCTTTGCCAGTATTAACTTTTTAGTTGGCAAACTTTTTCGCCATCATTTTCAGGCGTTAGGGAAAGCGATTGCTTTTTCACCTCCCATTATGTAGGCACTAATCACGTCTCTAGCCCCACATCATTACCACCGTTTCAGCAGACTTTTCATAGTCCTTAATCATTAGTGATTCGCTTAGGCAAAATCAATGACAAATGACAACTAACTACTTGCGTCCAGAAGGTTGACCTTCGGTGGTGGCGATTTCGCCTGTTTCCATTAGCATCTTGAAGCGGCGCAATTCATCACCAATTTGTTGTTCTGGTTCTTCACCAAAAAGTTTAGCTACGGTAGCTCCCAATGCTCCACCGGGTGGATTATATTCCAAAACAACCTTAACTTCTGTGCCGCGATCGCCTGGTGCTTTTTTGAAGCGAACAAAACCAGAATTATCAACGTCTGCACCTTCTACAGAAGCCCAAGAAATAAATTCATTTTCCCGATCTTCCAGAATATCTGCATCCCATTCTACGGTATTATCCAAGGGTGCATTGGCTATCCAATGAGAACGTTTTTCGTTATGCACCTTGACAGATTTGAGATGCTTCATAAATGTGGGCAAATTCTCAAAGTCGTGCCAAAAACGATACAATTCTTCTGCCGATTTGTTAATTGTTACCGTCTTTTCAACTTTGATAGGTTGGTTTATCCCTATTGCTTCCTGTGCTTTCTGGATTGTGCTTTGTTTGGTTGCACCTTGATAAATCAAACCACCACCTGCTAAAGCCGTCAGCGCTCCCCGCAAAGAACCTTGCCTTAAACCCATCAGCACCATAGCACCGCCACCAATCAGAGATGCCCAACGCTCCACTTCACTAGCTTCAGTCTGGCTGGTACTTAATTTCTCACCTGATGTTGAAGTCACTTTTTTATATCTCCATCACAGTAATTATCCATAGAGGCGCAAATATCCTCTTCTTTCTATCTCTGTGTTATTTGCGCCTCTGCGATAGCCGTCTAAGTTCAAAAAACTTACATTGACACTGCCGCGCCTGTAGTCGGCTTAGGAGCCTGAATCTGACTACCTATCCGCGCCCGATACAGTTCTACTAATCGCTGTTCGTATTTCAATAAATCGTGATAAATTTCTTTGAAAATAGCAGTTGCTACTGGGTCAGTGAACATCGCCGACAAATTACCAATATCGCCGATACCAGTTTGCACATCACCTAAAGCAGAACGTAACTGATATATGTCATCACTTCCTGTAAAGGCAGTTTTTACCTTGGCATACTGATTAGCAATATTTGCTCCTAAAGAGGGTTTTTCGCCCAAGTGATGAATATAGGTTTCTAACTTTTGAATATGGCGCTGTTTATTTGCAATTATTTCTTGAAATACTGAATTGACTTCCCTATCTGATTCTTTTTCTAAATATTTTTCAAATGCTTCTAGCGAATAACGCTCACCAGCGAGAGCATTATTTAAACCTCTGGTAATATCACCTTTAGTTGAGCCACCCCAAGCATCAGCTAGCTTCCACCATTCAGCACTTGTGTCTTTCTCATTTGGTAATGCAGCATCTTTGCCACCATAACCCAAACGGCTCAAAATAGCTGTGGTAAAAATCGGCAAGTCTCCAGGTTCACGAGATGTAATCAAATTCCCGTCAACTACCACCGGCTCATCTAGATATTTTGCGCCAGCGTTAATCATATCCTTGGCAATAGCGATAAAACCAGTGGCTTGTTTACCTTTGAGCAAGTCGCCTTCAATTAAAACTTGTGGGCCATGACAAACCGCAGCGACTAGTTTTCCTTGTTGTATAGCTTCTTGGACAAAGCTTACTGTGTTGGTGTTGCGCCGCATTCTGTCGGGAGCCATCCCACCAGGAATTATCACCGCGTCGTATTGGGCTGCGATCGCTTCTGTTGTAGTACCATCAGCTTGGATACTAAGTTTGCCGCGTTTACCCTTATATTTTTCATTCATTCTGGAACCAAGGACTACTACCTCTATTCCAGCTTGTTTTAGTCCATTATAAGGAACTGTAAATTCTGCATCCTCTACTGCCTGTTCAATAAGGATGGCAACTTTTTTCTTCCCGGAATGATTGTTATGGTCAGTCATAGATGTTAGTACCTGTTTATTTCTAGCATTTAACTTTCATCAATTAGGAAAGTTAAAAATCCTGAATTGTGAACTTGATTTTTTTATTGCCTCTTATGCAGTTACTTCATCTGTTGATGAAATACCAAATAGCTCTTCATAATCGTGAGAGAAATAGGCGTGAAGTGCAGCAAATTTTTCGGGGCTAATAGCATTTTGCAATACAGCAAATACAGCCCGAACATGAATTGCAGCAGTCGTTGGTTCAATGTTTTCTTTTTGGCTTGCACGAGTGATAAATTCCTGCAAGTTAAAGGATTGACTACTATCTCCTTCTCTAACTCGCAAATAATTGCCTAGCTGTTGAGGCAAATTTGTAGCTAGTTCTTCTGCTTCATCACTTGCTATGCGTTCTTTTAGAGTTTCTAGTGTGGCACGGGTGGCACGTTCTGCTTCTTCACGAGAATCTGATTGAGCAAGGCTTTGTACATGTGTAATGAACTCGTTGTATTCCACTGTCTACCTCCGCTTCCCAAAATTCTTGAATGTTTTGTTATTTAGCATTCAGGTAGTTAAAAGCATTAGTCTAAAATTAAAATGGAGCAACTTCTGATTTTTCCTATTAATAAAAAAATAGTTATGAGTGAAAACTGGGCTACTGAATTATTTCGGTTTGACAAATTCTCACTCATAGCTAAAAACTTCAACTACAAGTTGCTTGACCATGATTTCATAATTCCAATGGTATGGTGCGATCGCTAGTTTAGCTTCGTACTAAGGGGATAGATTCTTTTATTTCTAAAGCTATACATCTCTAGTAAGATAACTTCGTGACAGGAAAACGTTATTGTGAGAATGCAGAAAAAAGGCTAGTATCATGGCAGAAAAAAATCATAATGACGAAATTCAAACCAATGATTTGCCACAGGAAATTACCGAATCCTATGGTACTGGTGTGAAAGAGTTGCCAGGATACAATATTGGTGGTAGCTCAATCAGAGAAGAAAGACGTGAGTATACAGAAACTAGTCCTGAACTCACTGGTGGGGATGTTGATGCTTATTGGCAAGATGCAGATGCAGTTGGGGATGAAGCTGTTGGTGGTAGTACTGCAACTCCCGATAAAAATGTAACTGAGGAGCTAGAAGCCGCAGTAGGGCTAGAAATGGCTGATTCTGAGTTTCTACATACCAATGATATTTTAGAGGATCGTGATGGCGATCGCTGGGAGTTAGATCCAAAGTCTTCTGAAGATTATCAAGAGCGGGGAGAATAAGCTTAATAAAAGCAGAAGCCGTATTTATACAGTGAATTCACAAATTTGATGTGGCTAAATTGGACAGTGCTTTTCTAAGCACTGTCACAACAAAACTAATCATCTATCTATCGAAATATATCTCGAAAATCTCTCAATTTGGCAGCATTGAAATTGCCAAGTTTTTACTTTGCCTTTCCTAAGCATTATTTTAGCTTTTGATATAGCAATCCGCTTTGATTTATGTTCGTGCAATGTGGCGTAGACATAATTATTTGCTTATGAGGCAATAGGCAAGAAATTTATTTGAGTTTGATTAAATGTTTTCAGAAATAAAATATGAGTTTTATCGAAGAAGAATTCAGAATTCAGGAGCCAGAATCCAGAATCGATTCTGTGCGACCGGATGAAGAATCGAGGTTTAAAACCCCCGATTTTAAGACGCTCGCTCGCGGAGCGTGCCGTAGGCAAGACTCGCTTTCCGCGTCGCTATCGTGGAGAAGAAAAAATTCTTTCCTTGCTGAAACCCCTGACTTGACTGCTGGGGTATTCTTAATTCTGTTAGCGTAGCGGGGCGAAGCCCATTCTGTCTTCTGACTCCTTCTTATATTGCATTTGCATCTAAGTTTAATTCTTCTTTCTAAAGTGAGACTATACTTTCCCCGATTTATGTTTTGTTTATAATTATTCTTCTTTCTGATTTTAATACCTATGTCTTCAGTAGGGTAAAACGTTAAATGTACATTTGATACCTTTACTAATAGCACTGATAAATTGCAATTGGAGTTCATAATGACATACACACAAACTAGCGATCCAACTATTCGGGAACATGTTCAGGCTTGGCAAAAGTTGGATGTGGATCAACAACTGGCTTTGTTTTGGTTCATTTACAAAGAAATGGGTGGCTCAATTACACCAGCTGCTCCTGGGGCCAGTACTGTTTCTCCAGAAATCGCGGAAGGTTTGTTTAATCAAGTTAAGGAATTATCTCACGAACAACAATTACAAGTTCAGCGTGACTTGATTAATAAAGTAGATACCCAAATTTCTCGTGAATATGGTTCTTTGGGTGATACCACTAAGTTACTTTTTTGGTATCGATTGTCTCAAGGTATGGACAATGGTACTATCATTCCTGTACCGTCTGATTATCAACTACCCTCAGAATCTAAAGCGTTGTTTGGTAGAATTCAAGGATTAGGCTTTGAGCAACAGATCACTCTTTTCCGTGATTATGTGTCGCCAATGGGTGCTGAAGCAAAAGCAGGTGCTGAAATTTAGTAGTTTTTAATTTTTTAGGCTGCTTGAGGTTATCTATTTAGCCTCTAAATGAGGATAAGATGGTTGTTATAGCAAGTTTATTTACTTGCAAAGTCCTGTATAAGCATCTATCTATACCTCTCTTCTTAAAGTTTTTTATATCCGCCAGTCGCTTAATATAAATTTAAATTTTGATACTGGCGGTTTCATTTTTTCTTGATAAATAAACACAGAGTAAAAATAAAACTCTTACCCTGTGAGCATTCATTTCATGAGGTCAGTTGCACCCTACAGTCCTAACGCCCTTTGTTTTGTACTCAATATATTAAAAGTAATTATATTTGAATTAATCTGTCTTTTGGTTGGTTTAAATATGCTTTTTTTATATTATGCTCTATCTTTTTATAGTTTTTTATCTAAAATTAAAAGCTTAAGATTAATACAGATATTAAGGTAGACAATTCAATTTTTTACACCGGAGATTTAATGAGTTTTTTCATATCTTATACCAAATTACATCTATGATAAACACAAAAATGTAACTAATTTACCATTAGCTGTTATGGCTCATAAAGATATTAATTGACGAAAGCCATACATATCAGCTTTTAAAGGTTTAAATAGAGGCGATTGCTAAACAGTCTTCAAAGCTATTTAATACTTAAGCTATGATACAACACCGACTAATAGAAGAGATATATTGCTAACAAAATTTCGACAATTTTAAGTAATAAGAATAGCGAAGCATACGTAAATTTGTAGCTATTTGCCTGACGAAAATAGTTAGCGACAGAAGAGACTTACCAAAATTAAATAATCTTCCCTAGTTCTGTTGATTAGTAAAGCCATAGTCTAATTGGTTCCAAGCAAAATTATAATTTTCACTTAAAAATTTTGAGTTAATTAAGTAGTTAATTACTTTGAGGTGCTTATGACTTCTACAAACGTCAACTTTTTAGAACAAAGTGTATCAAAATTTCAGCGTTTGGATGCAGACGATCGCTTGACTGTCTTAGCCTTACTTTATACTGAAATTTCTGATGAAATTCCATCGCTCTGTCTCAATAATGTACCAAATGAAAACACTGCGAATTTAGTTGCACAAATTCAAAAGCTGCCACAGGCGGAACAGTTGTTTGCTTTGCGTCAGTTGCTAAACAAAGATGAAGTAGAAGAAACAGCAATTCTTACTGAAGAGTACGCTTCAATGAATGCTGATGATAAATTGGGTTTTTGGTATCAATTAGCCCAAAACTTGGGAACTTCAATCATCGGTGTCCCAGATGACTATATAGCTTCTGAAAAAGCTACAGAAGTAGTAGATTTACTTCACACACCAAACATTGAGGATTTAGTGACTTTCTTCAAGCGGGTACTATAGTTTGACGGGTCAAAGACAGGTTTTGTGTAGTAAAATCTGTCCCTTTCCGATTCGGAGAGGGACAGATTTGAACTTTAGTTCAAGACAGGGAGAGATTCATCGAACCCATCACTGCTTGATAGCGACCTAGCGCGATTAAAGGAAAGTATTGTTGATACAGATGATATTTGAGATAGAAATGGCAAGGGAATCCAGTTCCTGTAAAGTCTGCCTCAAACCAAGTACCATCAGATTTTTGAGTTGCAACTAAATAGCCAATTCCTTGCTCAATAGCTTCAAGAGCTAATTTACCAGTTGCTTCACCTGCTGCCAAGAGGCCAATTAAAGCCCAAGCAGTTTGAGATGCAGTACTATTTCCTTTTCCTTTGAGACTGGGTTCATCATAGCTGCGGCAAGTTTCACCCCAACCTCCATCTGGGTTTTGGCATCCCACTAACCAAGCTGCTCCCCGTTCTATACTGAGTTTATGCCTTTGAGGATCAATTAACGCCAAGGCTGACAAAACGCCACTGGTGCCGTAAATATAATTTACACCCCAACGACCAAACCAACAGCCTTCGGTTTCTTGTTCGCGCAGAAGATAAGTTAGCGATCGCTCCAAATTATCACTATCAATTGACAAATCACAAGCACCAAGCATTTCTACGACTCTAGCCGTAACATCTGCGGTGTTTGGATCGATCATCGCTTTCAAGTCGCCATAAGGGATGGAGTTAAGCCAATCTTGATCGTTGTCCAAATCAAAAGCAGCCCACCCGCCTGGTTTACATTGCATAGATGCAATCCAGTTTACCGCCCGTGCGATCGCAGCCTGCTTAATTTTTTCATTGGGGAGTTTCGCCAAATGTAAAGCCATCACCACCACCGCCGAGTCGTCTACATCGGGATAAAACCGATTATCAAACTCAAAAGCCCAAGCCCCTGGTTTTCCTTGGCGATTTTTTACAGCCCAATCTCCATAATCTAAAATTTGTTTTTGCAACAACCATTCGCCAGCCTTTACCACGGCGGGATGATCTGGTGCAAAGCCGGATTCTACTAAGGCACGTATCGCCCAAGCTGTATCCCAAACCGGTGAAACACAGGGCTGGACTCTATAACTATTTTCTGTTTCAATGGCAAAGTTATCAATTGCTTGCAAACCTCGTTCTACAATCGGATCACTGCGGTCATAGTCCAGACACCGCAAAGCTAGCATTGAATTCAACATCGCCGGAATAATGCCGCCCCAGTCGCCTGTAGCTTCTTGCCGTTCTAAAATCCATTTTTCGGCTGCTTTGATGCCTTCTTCACGGAAGGGGACTAAATTCAGGCTTTCTGCCCACTTGAATCCTTGATCGAGGGTGAGGAATAAATCTGTCCAATCGCCACTTTGGGGCAATTCCCACCGGACTTGATCAACACCTTCAGCGTATAGCTCATCTAGGTTGATAGTTGGGTCAGTGATAAAAACAGGTTTGCGATCGCATACAATCAGCAATGGTACTGTACTGGAACGTGCCCAGCTAGACATTTCGTAGATATTGACAGGGAAAGCTTTTGGCAACAGCATTATCCAAGGTGGTAGCGAGGGGATACCGCGCCAGTTGTAGCAGCCAATCAAGGCTAAGTGCAACTTGGTAAAAATCCGAGTTTTGCTGATACCACCCCGTTGGAGAATAAAAGCTTTTGCCCGAATCATCGCCGGATCGCTTGCTGGTACACCTAGCAGTCTTAGCGCCATGTAAGCTTCCACTGAAGTGCTAAGTTCTCCGCCATCACCGTAATAAAGTTCCCAACCGCCATGCTGTCGTTGCTCTTGACGCAGATATGCTTCAACTTTGTGCAAAGGTCTAGTTTCGTCTGTTCCCCAAATCTTATGCAAAAGGACGGTTTCAGCAGTAATGGTGACATTAGATTCTAACTCTGCCCACCAGTAGCCTGCTGGATTTTGAATCGAAAGTAAATATTGTTGACTGGCTGCGATCGCTTCTGCAATTTGATTGACTTTTACCCTGTCTTGTGTTTGCATCAAATCCTATCTAACCTCACACTCAACACTAGCTATGAATACGGCAATACTATGAAAAATCTTTTTCTTTATTGGTAGACATAGTATTGTGTCTGAGTCACTGAGAATTTGCAATAGGTCATGGGTGTAATTGTATTAGGATTGACGCTGTTATCATTGACAATTTGGTTAGGATTACTGTGTTTTTGGGGACAATTTTGGCGGACAGACCAGCAATTAGAGACGGGAGAAACTCAACTACAATCGTTACCTGCGGTTTGTGCCGTAGTTCCAGCGCGTAACGAAGCTGAGTTAATACCAACCAGCTTGCGATCGCTCCTACTCCAAGATTATCCTGGTTCTTTCAACGTGTTTTTGGTAGATGATCGCAGCACAGACCGGACAGCAAATTTTGCCGAAGGGGTTGCACACGCTGTAGGTAAACCCCAGCAATTGCATATTATCTCAGGCGAATCACTGCCTGCTGGTTGGTCGGGTAAACTTTGGGCAGTTGAGCAAGGTATAAAGAGTGCTAGTAAATTCGCACCTGACTATTTTTTACTGACCGACGCAGATATCGAACACGATCCTGCTAATCTCCGGCGACTCGTTGCGAAGGCTGTTCAAGAAGATTTAGACTTGGTTTCGGTAATGGTGCGACTTAGATGTGAGAGCTTTTGGGAAAAACTTTTGATTCCGGCTTTCGTCTTTTTCTTCCAAAAACTCTATCCTTTTCGCTGGGTTAATAATCCAAACAATGCCACAGCCGCCGCAGCTGGAGGTTCTATTCTGATCGCCCGTGAAGCTTTAGAGCGAATTGGAGGCATTCAAGTGATTCGCCAAGCTTTAATTGACGATTGCGCCCTAGCTCAAGCTGTTAAGAAGAGTGGGGAACAAGGGGACAAGGAGACAAGGGGAATAAACAAAATTCCTAGTCAAGGGCGTATTTGGTTAGGATTGAGTCGCTTGACTCGCAGCCTACGTCCTTATGACTCGCTAGCGACAATTTGGGATATGGTTGCTCGTACTGCCTATACTCAACTAAATTATTCGCCATTACTACTCTTGGGCACTTTGGTGGGAATGCCTTTGATTTATCTAGTTTCACCTGTGTGTCTAATTCTAGGTGCAGTTTGGGGCAATTGGGCGATCGCACTTACGGGTTTATTAGGATGGCTGTTGATGACTTTCGCTTACTACCCGACAATCCGCTTTTATAAATGTTCTCCTTGGTTCGCTTTGAGCTTGCCTGCGATCGCGTTTCTCTATACGCTGATGACTCTAGACTCAGCGCTACGTCACTGGCAAGGGCGCGGAGGCGCTTGGAAAGGAAGAGTTTATCCCAGCCCTTAAAATTTCTTAAGTTTACTAAATTCCCTATTGCTCTGGGAGCATAATTGGACTTAATCTTATATCTACGGGTATTGTCCTTGACTTATCAACACTTGTCGAGAAAGAACCCGATTGGGAAGATTAAATTGAAGTAACCTTGCAGTCCCTTGACCAATCTGAGTTTTTCCTTCTATCCTGGCATTTTCAAGATAAAAATGTTCATCCCAAACCAGGCGACGCGGATTAAACAATGGGACAATTTCTTGAGTACGTTGGTCTATAGTAGCGAAATCAGAGCCTTTATGACGGTTACAAGATAAACATGAAAGTGCTAAATTCTCAGCAGTAGTTTCACCCCCATGTTTGACGGCAATAATATGGTCTACTTCATGGGTATAAATAGAAAAGTTTTGATGGATTCGGCAATATTCACAGCGTGCTGAAGCCCTCTGGATAACTAACCTACGGAGTTCCACAGAAATCGAATTAGAAGTCATGTTAACTGATTGCAGAATAAGCTCGTGCTTTTAATAAAATCATCATTTGCTCTAGCTGCTCGTAAACATCTAATTCTGCTAATTCCATTTGACTGAGTGTTGCAGAGCGATTTTTTTCTAGTAATTCTTGTAGGCGTGTTTGAGATTGAAATGAAACTTTAAAATTAATAATTTCTTCTGGTTTTGGCCCCTGAATTAAAAAATCAATAACTTCTTGATAAACTGCCGGAATATTTGTAGTTTCAGGATTACCTGTTGCCTGAATATTTGTTGGTAGATTAACAACGTCTAGTAATCGCCAAAGCAATTCGGGTAAGCGATTTTGCAGAGGTTCTAAACGTTGAGCTAGTTCATCGGGAATTTGAATGGTGAATTCTGCCATTGGTGCTTTTGTTGCTATTTTGCACTCTTAAGAATATGTGACTATATCATAATTGTAGCTTTCAAACCTCTGCATCCAATGCTATTGCGCTGGAGTAAGGATTAGCGATCGCCCCATTCTCCATTCTCCATTCCCCATTCCTAAATCCTAAATCCTTGAAGCTGTTTGTTTATCACTCGCAGGACTAACAGGCAATGGTTGAGCCGCTTTCAATACTGCATCCAGCAACCCTGGAAATAGCATCTCTAAATCTTCACGCCGCAGTATGTTGATGTGATGTGTCCCTTCTTTACGTGTAAAGACTATCCCAGACTCACGCAAAATCTTAAAATGATTGGACATTGTAGACTTTGCGATCGCAAAATCAAACTTGGCACAGCATTGTTCCCCCTCTGTCGCCAACAGCCGCACAATCTCTAGCCGCACTGGATCGCCCAATGCATACAGTACTCCCGGTAAAGAAATATTTTTTCTATCTGGATGATAAAGAAATCTCATAGTTGCATTATCTCATCAAGTGGCATATATTTTTATTATTCGATATTATCGAATTATAGAATTAACTAGGAAGGCAATTTATGTCATCCATTACAAATGTCACAGAAGCCACATTCAAGCAAGAAGTCTTGGAAAGTGAGATTCCGGTCTTAGTAGACTTTTGGGCCCCGTGGTGCGGCCCTTGCCGGATGGTAGGCCCAGTAGTCGATGAAGTTGCTGCGGAATACGAAGGACAGGTGAAATTTGTGAAGCTGAACACAGATCAGAATCCTACTGTCGCCAGCCATTATGGAATTCGCAGCATTCCGACGCTGATGGTTTTTAAGGGAGGTCGGCAGGTCGATACTGTCGTAGGGGCAGTTCCAAAAACCACCTTGAATAAGACCTTAGCACAGCATCTTTAAATCTAGGTACTGTTATGAGACGCATTTAGTTTGCAGTCTTCTCTAATCAAGGGAGACAGGAGTCAGAATACACTGACTCCTGTACAGACGCGATTAATCGCGTCTCTCCCCACTCTTGACTTCTGACTCCTGAATTCTGTTTCAACTAATGGGGAAAGAGCAAAATGGACTTGAAATTGCATGGTAAATCCGCGCTAGTTAGTGGCTCAACCGCAGGTATTGGTTTGGCGACAGCCCTTGGGCTAGCTCAAGAAGGTGCATCAGTAATTGTCAACGGTCGATCTGAGGAAAGAGTAGCCCAAGCGATCGCTAAAATTCAACAAAGTACACCAGACGCGAAAGTTTCTGGTGTTGTTGCTGACACGAGTACTGCATCAGGGGTAGAGGAACTCTTTCAAAAAGTTCCTCACGTTGATATCCTCATTAACAATGTGGGTATTTATGAGCCAAAAACCTTCTTTGATATTACAGATGAAGACTGGTTAAACATATTTCAGGTTAACGTTCTCAGTGGAGTCCGTTTGAGTCGGCAATATCTGCAAAAGCAGCTAGAGCAAAACTGGGGGCGGATAATCTTTATCTCCAGCGAATCTGCGATTCAGATCCCAGTAGAAATGATTCACTATGGCACAACTAAGACAGCGCAGCTTGCTATTGCCAGAGGTCTAGCAGAAATGACTGTGGGGACTGGAGTTACAGTAAACTCTGTTCTACCAGGGCCCACCCGTTCCGAAGGAGTTGAAGAGTTTATTATCAACCTGGCGCAGGAACGTGGTATTAGTCCAACAGAAGTTGAGGCTGAATTTTTTCAAAATGTGCGTCCAAGTTCCCTAATCAAACGCTTTGCAACTAATGAAGAAGTAGCAGCGATCGTAGTTTACCTTTCTAGTCCCGTAGCTTCAGCAACTAATGGTGCAGCTTTGCGGGTAGATGGTGGTGTTATTCGGTCGATTGTTTAGTGAATGAACTGTATACAAAATTGGGTATTGGGAAGACTTTTTTCTTGTTTTCCTTTTTAGAAATCAACCGCCCATAACTAAAGTTTTTGAGTACCTTAAAATCGACAATAACCTTTTCTTAGTGGTCTTTAGAGACTTTCGCTATTAGACTGAGAATTTATTGTGAGGCGGGCCAAATGAGAATAGCATAGCCCCGTCCTTATCTCCGAGCTATGGAGTTCTGAATTTTGAACTTTGAATTTTGAATTGGAGCAAAATAACATGACTAGTGATATCAACTTATTCTCTTCTTACCAATTAGGTAATTTGGAACTCCCTAATCGGATTGTGATGGCACCCTTAACCCGAAACCGAGCCAGTGAGGGAAATGTACCATACGAACTGAATGCTACTTACTACGCTCAACGTGCTTCCGCCGGACTGATTATTTCTGAAGCAGCACAGATAACTCCTGAAGGACAAGGCTATCCTGCTACACCAGGAATTCATTCGTCAGAACAGATAGAAGGATGGAAATTAGTAACTGATGCCGTACATCGGGAGGGTGGAAGAATTTTTATGCAACTATGGCACGTAGGCAGGATTTCCCATCCTGACTTACAACCAAATGGAGCTTTACCTGTAGCGCCTTCTGCCATTGCTCCTAAAGGTGAAGCTGCAACTTATGAGGGGCCAAAATCATTTGTTACACCCCGCGCTTTAGAAACTTCAGAAATACCACAAATAGTAGAACAGTACCGTCAGGGAGCGGCAAATGCTCTAGCGGCTGGGTTTGATGGGGTAGAAATTCACTCAGCCAATGGTTATTTAATAGATCAATTTCTCCGCGATCGCACCAATCAACGTACAGATAAATATGGCGGTTCCATTGAGAATCGCACCCGATTCTTGTTGGAAGTGACAGAGGCGGTAACTAGTGTATGGGATTCTAACCGAGTTGGGGTACGTTTCTCTCCCAGTGGGACTTTTAACGATATAGGGGACTCCAATCCGTTAGAGACATTCGGTTATGCAACTCAAGCGTTGAACCAGTTTAATTTGGCATATCTGCATCTTTATGAGGCAACAGAAGCAGACATCAGACATGGTGGGATAATTGTACCCACCAGTCATATCCGCGATCGCTTTACAGGTACACTCATCGTCAATGGTGGTTATACCCGTGAAAAAGGTGATGCAGTGCTGGCAAACAAAGCAGCAGATTTAGTTGCCTTTGGCACATTATTTATATCAAACCCAGATTTACCTCGACGCTTGGCTTTAAATGCACCATTAAATGAAGCAAATCAAGCAACCTTTTATGGTGGCGGTGAACAAGGATATACAGACTATCCATTTTGGTCGGCTGCTAATGAGGCAGTAGCTCAGGCGTAATACCCTTGATTTCTCACAAGTGAGAAATCAAGGAGTGTGGGAGGTGTGGGAGGTGTGGGAGGATGGGGAATAAATCTGACCCCGCACAACTCCCCACACTTCCCACACTCCCCACACTCCTCTGCCTACACTATGCGTGAGAAATCCGGAAATACTTCTCTGCGAGAGGCTGCGCCAACGACTACGCTCAAGACAAGCTCAGTACAAGTTCGTAATTCGTAATTCTGACTTTTGTTCGGAAACAAGGAATAATTTTTATTTTTGTTTCATGAATAAATAGATTCATTTGTATCCTAATTAGGAATTACGAATTATTTGGTCATAATTCAACTATCAGGAGAATCTCATGAGTTCCATCACCCAAACTCAAGCTTTAGATGTACCCAGTGCGATCGCTCAACGTCGTTCAATCAAAACTTTTACAACAGACCCCATTGCCCCAGAACTACTTAAGCAACTGGTAGAATTGACCGTGGCAGCGCCCAGCAGCTTTAATATCCAGTCCTGGCAAATTATTCTTGTGCAAGATGAGGCGCAAAAGGCAGCATTATCAGCAGCATCGTGGAATCAACAGCAAATTGTCCAAGCACCTGTAACCTTTGTATTTGCCGCCGATCCTAACGCAGGCGAACAAAACTTGCTTCCAATTCTAGAGCAAGCGGCCGGAACTGGAGCATGGAATGAAGGCACGGTAAACTACTTTAAAAGCGCCATCCCACAATTTCAAGCTGGGTTAGGCGACAAGCGACGCGAATATGCAATCAAAGATGCCATTATTGCCGCTACTCACTTGGTGTTAGCAGCAGAAAGCTTGGGATTATCCACTTGTTTTATGAACGGTTGGGTTGAGGATCAGGTAAAACAAGTGATTGGTGCTGGGGATAATCCAGATTTAGCGATCGCTGTTGTTGTTCCTGTTGGCTATGCAGCCGAACCACGCTTAAATCCAGGTCGTTTACCATTCTCCTCTAACGTCTCTGTAGACAGAATCGGTAATCCTTATGCAGGGTAGCTTTCACTAAATGGGGAATAGGGAATAGGGAATGAGTCTTTGATACTCGCTAACGAGTCTTTTATACTCACCAACGAGTCTTTTATACTCGTGAATGAGTCTTTTATACTCGCCAACGAGTCTTTTATACTCACCAACGAGTCTTTTATACTCACCAACGAGTCTTTCATACTCGTAAATGAGTCTTTTATACTCGCCAACGAGTCTTTTATACTCGTGAATGAGTTTTTGAACCTGCTCCCCCTGCCTCCCCTACTCCCCCTGCCCCCTGTCTCCCCAACCATGTCCCTAGCCTCCTTCCTAGCGCGTCGTTCGTTCCACTATGCCTGGATCGTTGCAGGTTTAACATTCCTCGCCTTACTCGTTGCAGCCGGAATTCGTTCTGCTCCCGGAGTTTTTATAGTGCCTCTCGAACAGGAGTTCGGCTGGAGTAGAGCAACTATATCTTTGGCAATCTCCATTAACTTAGTACTCTACGGATTGATTGGCCCTTTTGCCGCCACAGTTATGGAGCGAATCGGCATTCGCCGGATGATGGTGTTCTCACTTGCTGTCATTGCTCTTGGTGTCGGTTTAACTACTTTGATGTCAGCATCTTGGCAGCTAGTTTTGCTGTGGGGTGTAGTTGTCGGTTCTGGTAGCGGAGTTATCGCCCTGGTTTTGGGCGCTATTGTTGTCAATCGCTGGTTTTCTGAGAAGCGGGGTTTAGTTCTCGGCATCTTAACCGCCAGTACAGCCACAGGACAACTGGTGTTTTTGCCCATGCTGGCCTCAGTAGCCGATCGCTTTGGATGGCGAACTGCGGCTTTAGCTCTGACTGGTGCAGCACTTTTAATTATTCCAGCGATCGCAGCCTTTATGCGCGATCGTCCGGCAGATGTCGGTTTGCGACCCTTTGGCGACAACAGCGAAACTGTAGAAATATCACAGCCTAGAGCAAATTCCATCGCCTCTACCCTCAACGCCCTTTGGCTGGGAATGCGTAAGCGCGATTTCTGGCTATTATTTGGTAGCTTCTTTATCTGTGGTGCTAGCACAAATGGGTTAATTGGCACTCATCTAATCCCCGCTTGCATTGACCACGGTATCCCTGAAGTCAAAGCTGCGGGACTTTTGGCAATCATGGGGCTATTCGATTTTTTTGGAACTACTATGTCCGGTTGGCTATCCGACAGATGGAACAATCGCTACTTATTATGCTGGTACTACGGGCTGCGGGGTTTGTCTTTGATTTTCTTACCCTTCAGTTTCAACTTTTCCTTCTATGGACTTTCCATTTTCGCGGTCTTCTATGGACTTGATTGGATTGCTACCGTACCACCGACAGTCCGTCTTGTTGCCAATACTTTTGGTAAAGAAAATGTCGGCGTGATGTTCGGTTGGATTGTCGCAGGACACCAGCTTGGTGCAGCCACAGCAGCATTCGGAGCCGGAGTGTTAAGAACTTGGACGGGTAGCTATTTACAAGCGTTTATTTTATCAGGTATTCTCTGTCTGATTGCCGCAGTTGGTGTACTACAAATTGGTAAAACTCCCACTAAGGGCAATTCACAGTTATCTTCAGTCACGCTCAAATCTTAATTAGGACTTACGCAAAATATGTCTCAAACTCTGATTTCTCCGTGCCCTCTGTGCCTCTGCGGTTCGTTATTCCGTAACTCATGCGTAAGTTTTGTAGGTTGGGTGCAGCGATAGCGTAACCCAACATAAAATTTGGTGGTAATGTTGGGTTGCGTTTCACTCCACCCAACCTACATAAATTAAATATATCTTTTAAAAAACTCTAGGTTTCAACATAGATGAGGTTTATTTTCAGTCACGCTCAATTCTTAATCTATGAATGTTTTAATCGAATGGCATTAAGAAAAACTCTAAGCTAGGCAGAATAAGCACTACAGGTTTAAAATATGGCAACAACAGCTTTAATTGTCGGCGCAGGTAGTGGACTGAGTGCATCTTTAGCCCGTCTATTTGCCAAAGAAGGATTCACCGTAGCTTTAGCGGCTCGTCAAATTGAAAAACTCACTCAATTGACTAGTGAAATTGACGCGGTTAGTTTCGCTGCTGATGTCTCAAAGCCGAATGAAGTAGAACAATTATTTATTGATATTGATAATAAAATTGGTTCCCCAAATGTTGTTATTTACAATCCCAGTTTTCGGGTGCGGGGGCCTCTTATTGATTTAGACCCTGGTGAGGTGGCAAAAACCTTAGATGTAACTGCTTATGGTGGCTTTCTTGTGGCCCAAGCTGCTACCAAAAGATTTTTGCAGCTTGGTGGTGGTGCTATATTTTTTACTGGAGCCTCAGCGAGTATTAAGGGTTATGCTCAGTCTGCTCCCTTTGCAATGGGTAAATTTGCACTGCGCGGTTTGGCTCAGAGTATTGCTAGGGAATTAGCACCAAAGAATATTCATGTGGCGCATTTCGTGATTGATGGGGCAATTCGTTCAGCAGTTCGCCAAGATCCAGTAGATAATCCTGATAGTACTCTTGACCCAGATGCGATCGCTCAAACTTATCTCAGTATTCTACGCCAGCCCCGCAGTGCTTGGACTTATGAAGTAGAACTACGTCCTTGGGTAGAGAACTTCTAACCTAGACAATTGTTACAAAAATGGTTTTGCAGGTATGAAAATTGATTTTGGTGCAACTGCTGTTGATTACGCAAAACACCGCGCTGGCTTTCCCAGTTCATTATTTAATAAACTGTCTGAATATGGTATAGGTTTACCAGGACAGAATATTGTTGACCTTGGTACAGGAACAGGAACACTAGCGCGGGGTTTTGCTGATAGAGGTGCTTATGTAATTGGCATAGATCCATCAGCATCACTTTTAGAACAAGCGAGACAGTTAAGCGAATCAACCCAAATCAAAGTAGATTATCGAGTCGCAACTGCCGAAAATACCGAGTTACCAGATGCAAGTGCTGATGTAATCACTGCTGGACAGTGTTGGCATTGGTTTGATCGTCCCCGTGCTGTCCAAGAAGTTACTCGAATATTGAGAAAAAATGGCTCAATTGCGATCGCTCATTTTGATTGGATACCTTTAAAAGGCAATGTCGTCGAAGCCACAGAACAACTGATTCAGGCTCATAATCCCGCGTGGAATCTGGCCGGCGGTAATGGCTTACATCCCCTGTGGTTACAGGATATTGGCGAAGTTGGATTCCGAGAAATCCGCACATTTTCTTATGATGTATTTGTATCTTATACACAGGTCGCTTGGCGGGGAAGAATTCGGGCGAGTGCTGGCGTGGGAGCCAGCTTGACACCAGAAAAAGTAGAAATATTTGACCAAGAATTGGCAACATTACTCGAAGCAAAATTTCCCACACCAATCCTTCAGGTTCACCATAGAGTTTGGGCAGCGATCGCTAAATCACCGCTATGAAAAAATATAATTGAAGCTCTATGTTTCATTCAGAGAAAGCCATGACTAGCGACAGATAGCCAGTCGCCAGTCATGGCTTATAATACAAAACTAGTTGCCCTTGATAGGTTTGATTCTAGCGATCGCTTGTAGTAACATTTTTGGCAGCCAGAAAAGATAACAATATAGTTGTTTTGCCTGACTATAAAGCGAGAATAACTTTGCTTCACTCAATAAAGTAAATGGCCGAACTGCTCTGAGAATTTCTGCAAATTTATCTTCAGTCGCAGTTTTAACTGAACCACTGACAAAATAACCTTGTAAATGTGGAGGTAAGGGCCAGTTAATATTAGGATCTGGCTGATGTATTACAGGCTCAACATTTCCCCGCCATGCAACTCCCATAATTTGCATGGTTTGATACACCATTGTGTTCCATCCTTTGTCTCTGAAGTAATCCAAGCCTTGTCCTACATCAGGAGAAGCTAAATCATGAAATAAAATTAAAGCATCTGCTTCTGCAAATTGTTCGCAAATAATTGCATCATTGAGCGGAGCCGGAGCTTCGTGATTACCATCTATAAATATCAATGACCATTTACGTTGAAATTTATTTGCTATCTCTTCTACTTTTTCAGGGCTGCATCCTGGTATTAGATTCACAGATTCCTTAACGCCTGCTGACTTTAGTGACTCTGTAACGCTTTCATTAAATAATTGTTCGGATAGCATCGGATCAATTACATCTAATTCCACCCCTCCTAGAGCCAAGTGACAGGCTGACCAACCCATCCAGCAACCTATTTCTAAAGCTTTTTCTCCCCGAAATTTCAAGGCCGTATTGTATAAAATATGAGCTTCATCTCTGCTCACAAATCCTACCTTTTGCCGTCGTTTATCCACATACCAGTTATGAGTAATATCCCGCCGTAAATAAAGCCAAAAAGAATCATATTTATTTCCTAAAATTATATTGGGAAAATATAAATCTGGCTGGATAGTGGAAAATCCTGACGAAACATAATCTCCTTTTGGCAATAAGTTTCCTTCAATCACTTTGACTGTCTTTTCACTCATAAGTTACTCTCTAAGTATTTGAAATTCTAGGTTGTGGGGTTACAATTCAACTGGTCGCGGCGATAGCATACCCCTACGGGGGATCTTACTAAGCACAGCGTCTCATAGAGAGGAACACCGCTCTGATAATCGAGACTGGGACTGTGAATATATTCCAAAATTTGGGAAGGGTTAAAGCCCCGAACATAATTTTTCACTTCTTACTCAATCCCCAATCCCTTTTACTTTTCACCGTTTTTGTCCTCTTTTTTTCAGATTTTATGATAAATCAGAAAAAAAGAGATGTCTGCACCATTCACTTAAAAAGAATCGCACAATTTTAGGACAAATAACCATGATCGATCTTTATTATTGGACAACCCCAAACGGTCATAAAATTACGATTTTCCTGGAAGAAGTCGGCTTGCAATATACCATAAATCCTGTGAATATTGGAGCTGGAGATCAATTTAAGCCTGAATTTTTGAAGATTTCTCCTAACAATCGTATCCCTGCGATCGTTGACCACGAACCAGTAGATGGAGGTGCGCCGATTTCGGTATTTGAATCTGGGGCAATCTTGCTATATTTGGCAGAAAAAACCGGGAAATTAATCCCGCAAGATTTACGCCAACGCACTCAAGTTTTAGAATGGTTGTTCTGGCAAATGAGCGGGCTAGGGCCAATGGCAGGACAAAATCATCACTTTAGCGCCTATGCTCCCGAAAAAATTGAATATGCCATTAACCGCTACGTGAATGAGACGGGACGTTTATATGGAGTGCTGAATAAGCAACTAGCAGATAGAGAATTTGTGGCTGGCGATTATTCCATCGCCGATATTGCTGCTTATCCCTGGATTGTGCCCTATGAACGCCAAAGTCAGAATCTAGAGGATTTTCCTCACCTCAAGCGCTGGTTTGAGACAATTAAAGCTCGTCCGGCAACAATTCGCGCCTACGAGAAAGCAGAAGCATTGAAAACTCAACCACTTGATCCAGATAAGTCACGAGATTTGTTATTTAACCAGTCGGCAAAGACTATTCAACCTTGAGCGTTTTGGGCTTGAATAAGAATTCAGAATAGGACTTACGCAAAATATCTCTCAAACTCTTATTTCTCCGTGTCCTCTGCGCCTCTGTGGTTAGTTATTCCGTAACTCTTGCGTAAGTCCTACAGAAGTCAGAATGAAGACGCGACTCGAAAATACATCGTTACCGCTCCGCTATCCGCCAGTCATACAGAATTCATTCTGTTAGCGGATAGCTAAGGTTTAGCCCATTCTGACTCCTGACTCCTAAATTCTGTTTGATAAAACAATTAGGAGGATTGTGTGGGCTGGTTAGTACCGGAAGCAGCAGGTAGAGCCATTTCGCTTTTTGGATGTCAACTTCAGCTTTGCTACCACTAGCGGTTAGTACCGGAAGCAGCAGGTAGAGCCATTTCGCTGTTTATAGCTTTTTTGTTAGACAGGGAATCGCGCAGCAGTATTTGGTAGGATTGTGGATAACTTCGGCTACATCTATTGTTTTATTCTGGTTGGTATAGCGATCGCTCTGTTCTGGGTTTGGCTAGTCAAGCAAAAGCAATACAGCACTTGAAAGTCAGGTTAATTTAGTTTTAATTCAAGACTTGCCGCGTCTCCCGAAGTTCCGATCTTGTTAAAATGTATCGATGTCAAAAAAGCAACATCTCTTAAAGAAAAAACCCGGTTGGTCTTTGGATGAGCGAGATCCAAAGTTCATAGAATCTCTGATGCCTTTATTAGGCTTTTTCTATAAGTACTATTTTCAAGTGCAAACTAGTGGCTGGGAAAATATTCCATCCCAAGAAAAAGTCTTATTTGTCGGTTCGCATAATGGAGGACTGGCGGCTCCCGATATGGGAATGGTCATGTATGACTGGTTCAGACGATTTGGTACGGAGAAACCCGTTTATGGTTTAATGCATCCCAAAGCTTGGCAGGTTAGCCAACCACTAGCGCAAATAGCTGCCAAGGCTGGAGCAATCATAGCTCATCCAAAAATGGCCTACACTGCGTTGCACTCTGGCGCTAGTGTGCTGGTTTATCCAGGTGGAGCCGAAGATGTGTTTCGACCACATTATTTGCGTAACAAAATCTACTTTGCAGGGCGACAAGGATTTATCAAGTTAGCATTGCGAGAAAATGTGCCGATTGTACCTGTAATTTCCTGGGGCGCTCACGATACGCTGATTGTACTGGCTGACTTCTACAAAGTTGTGCAGCAACTCCACGAATGGGGAATGCCTTGGCTGCTTGGGATTGATCCAGAAGTTTTTCCGATCTATCTCGGATTGCCTTGGGGATTAGCAATTGGTCCATTGCCCAACATTCCATTACCTGTGCCCATGTACACACGGGTTTGTCCGCCGATTGTATTTGAACGCTATGGTCGAGAAGCAGCTAGCGATCGCCACTATGTCAATGAATGTTATGAATTAGTTGTGAGCCAGATGCAAGAAGAGTTAGATAACTTAGTCAAGATAACTGCTGAGTCGAATAGTAGGTAAGGGGGCAAGGGGCAGGAGATAAGAACTTACTTTATATATGTGATTTTGAGTCCTGCATTTTGCACCTCACTTACTTTCAATCTGCTGTAATACTTAACCATGACTTACGCAAAATAATGAAAAAACGAACCACAGAGGGCGCAGAGGACACGGAGAAATAAGAGTTTCAGAGAGTTCTTGCGTAAGTCCTATTAACTCCTAACTATTTTCCTAGCCGCCGCTAACTGGTGGAATCAATACGACTTCATCCCCATCTTGTAATAGGGTATCTGGTTCAACAAATATTAAATTAATCCCGAAGCGGGTGATGTCTCGCCATTGGGAAAGTTCAGGGTGTTCGGCTATGAGGCGATCGCATACTGCTTTAACTGGCATACTATTGGGAAATTCCAGTACAAGTTCCGAAACCTTAAAGGCTTCTTGATAAGCAGCGAACAATTTGACGGTAACGGTGATTGCAGATTTAGACATACAATATGTTTTGGCAGTACCAGCAAGTAATTTAATGCTTGACAAGCACCCTGAACTGTTGGGCTTAATTATACATTAATAACTAGCAAATTTGTATTATTGGTAGATAATTATGTTTCCTAATCCAACATTTCTAGGTCAATTCCTAAAGCGTTGAGTTGTTCAGCAGAGAGAGTACGCAATTTCTCTACAATTCTCTCCCGCTTTTGTCGCTCAATCACAGCCCGTTCCTCACCCGTTAGCAGTAAATTTCCTTGTGCATTCCACCAGCGCAACCAAGGTAACTCTGCATTTTGATAAAATCCTTGCCAGATTCCTAACTCTACACCCATAGGAACAATTGGGTAATGTCCTCGTTCATTGGGTTGCATTCGTTCATAAGTATTATCTATTAGGTGATAAACTTCCACTTGCGCTTTTGCTACTTCATAAATCCCATAATAAGGCACTCGAATTGCCTGTTCATAAACCCAAAATTTACCAACATTTCCACCTTCACCTTGAGATGGCGGTGTGTTATTTCGTTCTTCTGAACCATCTCCAGAGACAAATTCAATCACAATCAAGGGCGCGACATACTCCTTCCACAGCACATAAGAACGCCGTGTTTTACCTTCAAGGGTTGGCGGTACATTGGGTACATAAAACCAATCTGGTGCTTCAGCCCCTTTCTCTGGAGGATCTGTCAATCGCCAGTAGATACCTAAATCTTGCCCAATACAATATTGACTATCAGGATGAAGTTCCTCTAAGACAAGTTTAATCGAGTCAGTAAGTAAGATACTTTGGGGATGCTCTTGCCAGTTTTTCACGAATGTACCGTCTGAGTCTGGTAACTGGGTGTGGTCAGGTAAAGTTAATGCCGATAGGGAAGTCATAGGCTTTAACCAATGGGTTGTCTGATTCTTATTGTAGATTGCTATTTTGCTATTTTTGAATAGACGTGCGCTAAGTTAAATGCCATTTATATAACAAAAGTCAATCTTTCTATATGAAAAAAGCTATTACGATTATTGTGGATATTCTCTATATTCTCACAATCATTGGCAGAACGTTCCCAGACTACCTTTGTGTATCCTCCATCCATCTGAAAAATCACTTTTACAGTTTCTCTGGCTAACAGAAATATTTCATTCATGGCAATACTATTATTTTGTTTCGATGCTTTTAAGAGGGTGAGCTTTCTGTCCCACCCCATAATAATTACAAACCAGATGCCAAATTCCGCAGCAATAGACGCATAATACGCGATCGCACTCCTGGCAAAGCATCCTTAAAGACGATCGCAGCAACTCTTCTTAACTTTTATCTACTGAATAATATGATTTTCAGGAAACACTAGGATCTTCAGCAGTTTTGATCTCTTTTAAAATTCTTTCTACTTGGTTAACTTTTTCACCTCTATTCTGTGATTTGAAAATATTTAAAGCTTTTTCTAAAGAAGATAGCGCCTCGTCTTTTTTATTTGTTTGCCACAATGCTAGTGCAAAATTAGTCAGCCCTTCGCCATAATTAGGATTAATTTCCAGAGCTTTTTTATATTCAGTAATGGCTTCTTCCCAGCGACTTTGGCTAGCGTAAACCATACCGATCGCATTATAAGCTAGAGCGTATTTTGACTGAAGACGAATGGCTTCTTGATAGGCGCTAATTGCTTCTTCTGGTTTCTTTTGCCGAAAAAGCACATTTCCCAGTTGAAAGTGTCCAAAGGCATCGTCTGGGAATTTTTTAATTAACTTGCGGAAATTTTCCTCTGCACCTGTTAAGTCTCCCTGATTAAATAAAGCATTGGCTTGTTGCAGCATTTGCGATCGCTCTGATGGCCCTGTGTCTGAAAACTGGGCTAGTTTTTGTGGTTGTCTCTGTGCATTCTGTTCTGGCGAATGCAAAGAAACTTTTCCAGAAACCGCTAACGCTAATGGTGATAAACTAATTACAGTTAGAATACTCAGCATCATGCAGCTAAAAGGTTGAACAAATGCTGATTTGGGTTTGCTCTTCAGCTTCATCGCCCTCAATGCCTCAATAATGTTCTTATGTCCATCATAAAATGTGGGTGCGTTAGGTGAAATAGACCACAAGTAGGAACGCACATCTGTGCATCCCTACAAGGTCAATTGAATGATTTACGTACCTTCCCGCAATTTATCCAACACGCTTCTATCTTCTAATGTTGAAGTATCACCAGATACCTCTTGCCCAGCAGCTAGATTCCGCAATAAGCGCCGCATAATTTTACCCGATCGCGTTTTGGGCAAAGCGTCGGTAAAGCGAATTTCTCCCGGACGTGCGATCGCACCAATTTCTTTCACAACGTGCTGCTTGAGTTCTTTACTCAGTTCTTCACTTCCCTGATAAGTACCTTCTAAAGTCACAAAAGCAACTACTTCTTCACCTTTGAGTTCATCCGGCTTACCCACTACCGCCGCTTCTGCAACGGCTGGATGAGAAACTAAGGCTGATTCTACTTCCATTGTACCAAGGCGATGTCCTGATACATTCAGTACGTCATCCACACGACCCATGACCCAGAAGTAACCGTCTTCATCTTGTCTTGCGCCATCACCAGCAAAGTAAGTATATTTACCATCTTGGGGTGGAATATGTTCCCAATAAGTGCGGCGGAAGCGTTCTGGATCGCCGTAGACTGTCCGCATCATTCCTGGCCACGGATGACGCACTGCTAGATAACCGCCTTCATTATTGGGTACGGTGTTTCCTTCTAAATCTACGACATCTGCAATAATTCCTGGGAAGGGAAGAGTTGCTGAACCTGGTTTGGTGGGAATTGCCCCTGGTAATGGTGTAATCATGATACCGCCGGTTTCCGTTTGCCACCAGGTATCAACAATTGGACAGCGATCGCCACCAATTACTTTCTGATACCACATCCAAGCTTCTGGGTTAATGGGTTCACCAACGCTTCCTAGCAAACGCAACGAAGACAAGTTTCGCGCGTTGGGATGGTGTTCACCCATTTTAATAAATGCCCGAATTGCCGTAGGTGCGGTATAAAAGATATTAACGCCGTATTTTTCAATTACATCCCAGAAACAGCCAGGATTAGAAGCACGAGGCGCACCTTCATACATCACCGTCGTTGCACCGTTGGAAAGTGGGCCGTAGACAATGTAACTATGTCCAGTAATCCAACCTACATCCGCAGTACACCAATATACATCTGTGTCTTGGAGATCGAATATCCACTTGGTGGTGATATGGGTATACAAATTATAACCAGCAGTTGTATGCACTACGCCCTTCGGTTTGCCGGTACTACCAGAAGTGTAGAGGACAAATAGCATATCTTCACTATCCATCGGTTCGGCGGGGCAATCTGCTGATACACCCTTTTGTAAATCATGCCACCAATGATCGCGTCCGCCCTGCATATAAGTTTCTTGTCCGGTACGCTTGACAACGAGGACATTTTCGACGCTAGGAACAGCACCATCAGCTAAGGCTTTATCTACCTGTTCTTTGAGAGGAACGATCGCATCTTTGCGCCAACCACCATCAGCCGTGATTACCAATTTAGCTGTAGCATCAATTAAGCGATCGCGCAAAGCTTCGGCACTAAAACCACCAAATACTACACCGTGGGGTGCGCCAATTCTGGCACAGGCTAACATTGCGATCGCAGCTTCGGGAATCATTGGCATATAAATTCCAACGCGATCGCCTTTTTGTACACCCAGTTGCTTCAATACATTGGCGAATTGGCAAACTTCCCGGTGTAGTTGGGCGTAAGTTAGGGTACGGGAATCACCTGGTTCTCCTTCCCAAATCAATGCTGCTTTATTTTTGCGCCAAGTAGTGAGATGTCTGTCAAGGCAGTTGTAAGAAATATTCATCTTACCGCCAACAAACCACTTTGCAAAAGGCGGTTGCCAATCTAGCACCGTGTCCCATTTTTGGAACCATTCTAATTCTGTTCCAGCCAAATCTGCCCAAAATTGCTGTGGATCGGCTTTGGCTTTTTCATAGAGACGCTTGTAGTCATCCAAGCTTTTAATATGGGCGTTCTGCGAGAATTCACTAGGAGGATGGAAGAGGCGGTTCTCTTGGAGGATTGATTCGATATTTGGTTCAGACATGGTTATTTATGAGTGCGATCGCTATTATTACTAAAAACTATTCTTAGCCCAGTTGTGCTAGACGGTGTTTAGATTTTCGTTAAGCTAGGTAAAAATTGCCGAGTTATTTAGTTTACATTCATTTTCATCTACCAAAACCGAGCGTTCGAGAAATGTAAAGACGTTACATTGCAGTCTATCTACCACGAATGTTGCAAAATATAAGTAGTCTTGACAAACAACGCCTGAAACTATGACGCTCACCGTCGAAGCTAGCAGCTTATCTCTCAATGATGTTCATCGCTTTCTTAAACTAGAAAAGCTTTCAAATGGTTCATTTACAGATTTCTTAAGGCTAGAACCACTCTCTGACTTTGAACAGCAGGATTTATTACGAATCAGAGACGACTTTGATCGTTATTTAAGCGCAGGTAAAATTTCTGAAGGTTTGGTTAAATTTATAACGATCGCGCCACTAATGCGGTTAGCAGGGTTTTATGATGTGCCGATTCGGTTGACAATGGAAGATAGCATTGCGATCGCTGTCGAAGATGAAGACAGAAGAATTACCGGACGGATGGATATTTTAGCAATCAACAGTTTTCAAAGTAATATTGCACCGCCATTTTGGGTTGTAGTGATTGAAACGAAAAACAGTGCGATTGAAGTGGGAGAAGGTTTACCTCAAT
Source organism: Nostoc sp. ATCC 53789 (assembly GCF_009873495.1). GTDB lineage: Bacteria > Cyanobacteriota > Cyanobacteriia > Cyanobacteriales > Nostocaceae > Nostoc > Nostoc muscorum_A. Next base: position 2,322,510 of record NZ_CP046703.1, read on the forward strand.
TACTGACTTATGCTTTTAAGAGTTTAGAGCAACAACCATCTGTTTGGGGACTGGTAACTAACGGACTGCGTTATCAATTTGTTTATCTAAGACATGATGAGCAGTCAAATTATCAGTTAATGCCATTATTAAGTTTAAACGAATCTCCAGATGCAATAGAGTTATTGCAAGTTTTCAAAGCCATCTGCAAGTTAGCGAATTTTCAGTAAATAAATTGCGGAGCGATCGCTGATGTCTGAACCTGCTACTTTAGAATTCATCTCTAATGGTATTTCAGAAGACGAAGTTATTTTTCCTCCTGGTGATATACTGAGTGACGAGCCACCCTTGGAAAGTGACTTACACCGTGACCAAATCGATTTACTGATTCGCATACTTAAATTATGGTGGCGAAAAAGGCAAGATTTCTATGCTTCTGGCAATTTGACGATTTACTACAGTCCTAACCAGAAAACATCAGAATATTTTCGTGGCCCAGACTTTTTTGTAGTTTTGGGAACCCAGAAAAAAGACCGTAAGAGTTGGGTAGTTTGGCAAGAAGACGGCAAATATCCAAACGTGATTGTGGAAATTTTGTCAAGTTCAACGACAGCACTTGATAAAGGATTAAAAAAACAAGTTTATCAAGATACCTTCCGTACACCAGATTATTTCTGGTTTGACCCTGTAACAATGGAACTTCAGGGATTTCATTTAGTTGATGGCAAGTATCAAGAAATCCAAGTAACTACTGATGGACGTTTGTGGAGTCAGCAGTTAGAACTTTATTTGGGAGTTTATGAAGGTAAATTAAGATTCTTCACTACTGAAAATCAATTAATATTATCATCAGAAGAGTTAGCTGAACAAGAACGTTTACGTGCCCACCAAGCAGAAGAACGTGCCCAAGAGTCAGAAGAACGCGCCCAACAAGCAGAGCAAGAACTCGCTCGATTGCGGGAGGTATTACGCACAAAGGGCATTGACTTAGAGAATATTTGATGACATCAGGAAATTAATTAAGTACACTTTCAAGTTAAGATTTAGTTATTAGTGTGTAAAAAAGCGTTATCTTCTGAAAGTAGGGCCTCGTTTGCAAGCAACAGAGATTAAGGATAAGCTAAAGTCACTTACCCTGCAAGCTTCCTCGGTAGATCATAATTTGGCGAGAAGATTAGATGAAATCAATCGTTGGGTAAAGAATATCAAGCCAGGTTCCCTGACTGCAAAACCGTTTGTCATTGCATTTCTCTTAGAGGTAATTACGGATTCTACCATTTGGCTGATAATTAAATCCTTACCTTCGGAAGAAGAACAGAAAGCAAAGTTTGAGTTAATGACACCGATTGAGAGATATTGGTATGGTTATTTATTTCCTAGATGGATTAATGCAAGTGACTCCAAGTTTTATATTTGGAAACAAAAATTGATGGCAGGCGAATTTAATCAGGTAGATGATGATATCATTAAGTCAATAGCTCAAGATGTTGTAAGTCGAGAAGGTAGTTTTTGGCAGCGTTATATCGCCGACCTCTCTATGGCAACAGACCTAATTGTTAGTAGTCGTAACAATCAACCGCTTTGCATTCAAGTTACTAGTGTCTCTGAAGAACTTAATTACCAAAAGTACCAAGCTTGGCAAAATACACTGCGATCGTGGGAAATAGAGAGAGGATTGTTCTTAAGTTACAATCCCAAGGATACCAATTTTGTCAACCAGTTAGTCAACGTGGCCCTGTATAACAGTGATTACCTTTCTGGTGGCAAATATTTAAAATTTTCGTGAACTTTAAGGAATTTGATATTTCCGGTTTGTGTTCAGCCTACATACTTACTTGCTAATTACAGCTTTTATGGCTAACAAAAGAGAAACTCACTGCAACAATCAAGTGGATACATTTGCTGAAGCTTTAGCAACAGCGCGACAAATGCAGCAGAACTGGCTAACTTACGGAGTTAATTTTGTAAATTTTTACGTTGAAGATGTAGATGGAGACTGGCTAGAAACCTGGGGACATGACGAAATTTTAGGTAATTCTCAATTAGATACTATCAAAGAATTTTTGGTAAGTAATGATAGTGTGGCTGTGAAGGTAAGACAGTATTTAGGAGAGCGATCGCTGTTTGATTTTGCCGTAAACTTAGAAGAATCTTGGAGAATTTCTGAAACCAATAACAGGTTATCTGCGGTAAAAAATCTGTTAGCTGGTGAAGGACATAGTATTGATACAGATGATATTAGGTTATTGGATTTAGCAGATAGTCTGGTGGTAAAGTTGGCAGAGATTTTGTGAAATTTTTAGTTGCGTAGTGGTAGAGTAAATTTTGAAGTTTTATCTTGGTTGCGATAGGGTTGCATATAGGCGATCGCTTTTCCAGATAAGCTTTAATAATCTTGGGGATGTGCAATCTTGATCACTGTTACTAGCAAGGGTTGATCCTGAATCTGGTAAATAATGCGGTATTCACCCAAACGAACCTTATACAGCCGTTCAGTATCCTTCAATGGTTGAGCGTCTTTTGAATGTGGATTTAACTAAATCAGCAGAAGTCCTACATCTGACCTGTACCCAGGCAGTGTAGGATGAATGCGCGTGAATAAGGAATTGACCAACAAACGACATTGAACTACGTTAAATGTCGTTTGTTGGTCGTTGGCGAAGCCTCTCGTTCCAGTTAACAAAATATCCCGTCGTAGAGGCGCAAGGCCTTGCGCCCCTACAAATCTAGAAATAATTTGGGATAACTTATTTTTTGTAAGTCTTTAAATAGGAAAGCGGTTTTTACGTAGACGAGTTTTTCCTGAAGTCCAGCCTGGAAACTTTAGTAGTATCGCTAGGTACAGACCAAAGTTTGATGGTTTCGTCACTACTGCCACTTACTAGGGTTTTTCCGTTAGGACTGAAGGCCACAGACCATACAGATTTGCTATGTCCTGCAAAGTTGGCAAAGAGTTTGCCACTAGGTAAATTCCAGAGCTTGATTGTTCTGTCATAACTACCACTGGCTAAGGTTTGTCCATTAGGACTAAAGGCAACAGACCATACAGATTCAGAATGACCTGCTAGAGTGTGCAACAATTTGCCATCACCCAGCCGCCACAGTTTGATGGTTTTATCCATACTGCCACTGGCGAGGGTTTGTCCATCAGGACTGAAGGCAACAGAAGATACTCCTTGGGAATGCCCTGTAAGAGTCTGTATTAATGTCGGACTGCCAGTGTTTAGCTGCCAAATTCTAATGGAGTTATCTCTACTACCACTGGCTAACTTCTGGCTATCGGGGCTAAAAGCAACAGACTTTACCCAGCCCACATTCTGGAGTGTAAAGAGTTCTTTGCCTGTGTCTAAATTCCAGAGCTTAATCGTATTGTCAGCACTGCTACTAGCAAGTGATTTTCCGTTGGGACTTATAGCGATCGCTTCTACATCATCTTTATGCCCATCAAGGGTACGGATGAGAGTTCCTGTTTCCAGATTCCATAGTTTAATTCGATTATCCCAACTGCCACTAGCGAGTACACGGCGATCGCTGCTAATGGCTAAGGATACAACTGCATCAGCATGACCTTTAAAAGTGTGGAGTAACTTACCAGTGGGTAGATTCCAAATCTTGATTGTGCCATCATAGCTACCACTAGCCAAAGTATTACCATCTGGACTGATAGCGATCGCATAAATCCAGACTGAATGACCTTTGAGGGTTTGATAAGGTTGAATCATTGCCAAGGGCATAGCCCCAGGCGTGGCCATCTGGAATGGTAATAGTAAACGATAAGAGCTAAACCCAGCCAAGGTTGCTGTAGATGTAATTGCCAGCACAAGTGTAATTTTATTAATAATTGGATTTGACACCACAGAGGGACTCTCCATTTACACAATTTGAGCGACAAATAATATCAGAAAACAGCAGGCAGAAGAAATTGAAGCCTGTTTTAGCTTTCTCAAATAATTATTTACTTCTGCCATGTTGTACTCATGGAACTATCTGTTTTTTTGTCCTATTAAATCTGGCTGAGTTACTTTCTTAGCGTTTCTTTGTTGCTTATCCTGGTGTTCAATCCAAAGCCGGATGATAAACAAAACCGTGATTAAGATAGTAGCAACAAGGCTAATTGGTGTTAAATATGTCCAATGACCTGACATTTTATCCCAGATATGCCAAATCAAAATGATCATAGCTACATAAGTAAGCTTATGTAATTGCTTCCAATTCTTTTTCAGCTTTTTTACACTCCAATTATTAGAAGTTATAGAAAGGAGTGTAAAAATGATGAAAGTGCTTACACCCTGGATATATATCCAAAATGTATTGATGTCAAAAAAATCAAAGTTTCTCTTTTGAACCATTAGGAAACCATGACCTAAAGCTAAAAAGAAAGCTATAAGACCAATGTTTCGGCGGCGTTTTAGCAACCATTGGGGAATTCCAGTCTCTTTAGTTTGAGGAAGAACAATTCTAAAAATTGTCGGTATTAATGTACCTATATAACTAGCCAACGCGAGAAATCCTAGAATATTAGCTAGGGATGGTTCATCTATTGAAAGCATAATTAATCTCGGAAAATAAGATTTTTGACAATAGAAACTACAGGTATAAATAGTGAAACAAAACTTCCGCTCATCATAAGGTGATAGCAGATGAGCTAGGCATTTTAATCCCTAGAGTCAAGCCTATATATTTATCAGAGGCTAATTGAAAATTTATGCAATTTTGAAAAGAAATTACAACTATTGCTAAAATTATTTATGAGAGATAGACATCTGGTGAAAAAGAATATAAAGACATAGCACTGCTACTTCTCTACAAGAGTTATGGATTTAATTTCTGAAAATGCCTAATATTTGTAGCCTACCCTTCTTCTAACAAATAGGCTAGACGAACCGGAAATGCTTTGCATAACATGGACTATTGTGATCGCATTGAGCAAGATGTTAAAACTTCAGATGTATTGACTTATACGCAAATCACCCCACTGTGACTGCGATCGCACACATTCAACCCTCTTCAAAATCCACCATAAGCACGTTAAGCTGAATTAGAGTGACAATTTATTGCGCTTTTTAATATATAAATCTCTGAATCTTGTCAAATTTTAATTTTTTCTGCTTGAGAAACCCGGAATGCTAGACCGAATTTTTGATTACCTCGACTTTCATTTCAGCCTTGAAGCCCTTATAGTTCTGCTGATCCTGGTGCTTTTAGAGGCGCTTTTATCTGCCGACAATGCGATCGCTCTCGCTGCGATCGCAAAAGGGTTGGAAGACAAGGAACTTGAGCGTAAAGCCCTCAACTTTGGTTTAGTCGTTGCTTATGTACTGCGAATCAGCCTGATTCTGACTGCCACTTGGGTGCAAAAATTCTGGCAATTTGAATTATTGGGCGCTGCTTATCTGCTGTGGTTGGTATTTCAACACTTTACCTCGGAAGAATCTAAGGACGATCACCATCACGGGCCGCGTTTTAATTCATTGTTGCAAGCGATACCTGTGATTGCATTTACAGATTTGGCATTTTCTTTGGATAGTGTGACAACTGCGATCGCAGTTTCTCAAGAAAAATGGCTAGTGCTGACGGGTGCAACAATTGGTATTATTACGCTGCGATTTATGGCGGGATTGTTTATCCGTTGGCTAGACGAATACGAAAACCTAGAAGATGCAGGCTATGTAACTGTAGCGTTCGTAGGCTTGCGCCTGTTGTTGAAAGTGGTAAACGATAATTTAGTTCCACCAGAATGGATCATGATTACTGCCATCTTCCTGATTTTAGGCTGGGGATTTTCCAAGCGTGTTAACACTGAAGTGCCCCAATTAGAACCGGAGAAGAGTGAAGTCTCTAAATAAGAAGAGGGGAGAGGGAATAGGGTACAGGGTACAGGTACAGATTATTTCCCTATACCCTGTAACCTGTCACCTGTAACCTCTCCCCTAATGTCTTACTCGTGCAACCAAGGGGTTATGTGTGGTTGCCAATTGACTAATTCTTCATCTTTAAACCATAGGGCTATTTCCTGTTGTGCGGTTTCTGGAGCATCAGAACCGTGAATCAAGTTTCGACCAATATTGATGCCAAAATCACCGCGAATTGTTCCCGGTTCAGATGTTAAGGGGTTCGTGGCACCAATAATCTTTCTGGCAGATGCAACGACACCATCACCTTCCCATACCATCGCTACCACTGGGCTAGAAGTGATAAATTCGACTAGACTACCAAAAAAGGGACGTTCCCGGTGAACACCATAGTGTTGTTCAGCCAGTTCTTTACTGACTTTCAGGAACTTTAAACCAACTAGGGTAAAACCTTTAGTTTCAAAGCGACGGATAATTTCCCCCACTAATCCCCGTTGTACTCCGTCAGGCTTAATTGCTAAGAATGTGCGCTCCATTGCGATCTCCCAAAGCTTAATAAAGTTTTTATTTTGTCAATTGTCATTTGTCCTTTGTCCTTTGTCTTAAGTCTAAGGATTTTGCACTAATGACCAATGACCAATGACCAATGACTAATGACCAACGACTAATGACCAATCAGAGTTTATCTTAGAAATTATCCTTGGGTACATATACGTTCCCAAATGAATGCGTTAAATTGTTAAGTCGTGGGCGAAAAACAGAGGTTAGGAAGAAATGGGTGTTGAGTCAACTGCTACATCTGACGAGGTGGTACCAGTACCGTCCAATGGACAAAAATCTGAAGTGAAAAATCATAAACAAAAGAAACTTTTACCACCTAGTACTACCACAGGAAGTTTACCTCGCTCCTGGAAAATTGAGGATAGCGAAGAATTATACCGTATTGAAGGTTGGGGACAACCCTATTTTTCCATTAGCGCTGCTGGTCACGTCACCGTTTCACCCAAAGGCGATCGCGGGGGATCTCTCGACTTGTTTGAATTGGTTAACTCCATGAAACAGCGCAACTTGGGACTTCCGATGTTGATTCGCTTTTCCGATATTTTGGAAGACCGGATTGAACGGTTGAATGCTTGTTTTGCCAAAGCGATCGCCCGCTACAACTACCCTGGCGTATACCGGGGTGTGTTTCCTGTCAAATGCAACCAAGAGCGGCATTTGATTGAAGATTTAGTCAAGTTTGGCAAACCCCATCAATTTGGCTTAGAAGCTGGTTCCAAACCAGAATTAATGATTGCCCTGGCTGTCTTAGATACACCAGGAGCGTTGTTAGTTTGCAACGGCTACAAAGACCGAGAATACATCGAAACGGCAATGTTAGCCCAGAGATTAGGGCAAACACCAATTATCGTCTTAGAACAGATTGAAGAGGTTGATTTGGTGATTGATGCCAATCGCCAGTTAGGTATTAAACCGATTTTGGGTGTTCGGGCTAAACTCAGTACCCAAGGTATGGGACGTTGGGGAGCCTCTAGTGGCGATCGCGCTAAATTTGGTTTGACAATGCCTGAAGTAATTGAGGCTGTTGATAAGTTACGGGAAGCTAATCTGCTCGATTCTTTGCAATTGATGCACTTCCACATCGGCTCACAAATCTCTGCCATCAATGTAATTAAAGATGCCATCCAAGAAGCCAGCCGCATTTATGTGGAATTGGCGATGCTGGGGGCGGATATGAAATACCTTGATGTCGGTGGCGGCTTGGGTGTAGATTATGATGGCTCCCAAACCAACTTCTATGCGTCGAAAAATTACAACATGCAGAACTATGCCAACGACATCGTGGCAGAGTTAAAAGATACCTGTGCAGAGCGCCAAATTACCGTACCAACACTGATTAGCGAAAGTGGACGTGCGATCGCTTCCCATCAGTCGGTGCTGATTTTTGATGTTCTCAGTACTAGTGATGTCCCTCTCGATTCACCAGAACCTCCACAAGAGGGAGAATCCCCAATCATTAATTATCTTTGGGAAAGTTACCAATCTATCAACCAAGAGAATTACCAAGAGTTGTATCACGACGCGGCACAATTCAAAGAAGAGGCCATCAGCCGCTTCAACTTAGGAATTTTACGCCTCAGAGAACGAGCCAAAGCCGAACGGCTATACTGGGCTTGTTGTCAGAAAATTCTCAACATCACTAGGCAGCAAGAATACGTACCCGATGAACTAGAAGACCTTGAGAAAATCATGGCTTCCATCTACTACGTTAATATGTCAGTGTTTCAATCAGCACCAGATTGCTGGGCGATCGACCAGCTATTCCCCATCATGCCAATCCACCGTTTGGATGAAGAACCAATCCGGCGAGGAATTTTAGCAGACCTAACCTGCGATAGTGATGGTAAGATAGACCGCTTTATTGACCTGCGCGATGTCAAATCGGTTTTAGAACTACATACCTACAAGCCCGGAGAACCCTATTATTTAGGGATGTTCTTGAATGGAGCTTACCAAGAAATCATGGGCAATTTGCACAACCTATTTGGCGATACTAATGCTGTTCACATCCAATTAACGCCCAAAGGCTACCAGATTGAACACGTTGTCAAAGGTGACACCATGAGCGAAGTAGTAAGCTACGTTCAGTATGACTCCGAAGATATGGTGGAAAACATTCGCCAGCGTTGTGAGAAAGCATTAGAAGAAAAGCGTATCACCCTAGCAGAATCTCAGCGATTACTGCAAACTTACGAGCAGAGTCTCAGAAGATATACGTATCTGAATAGTTAGATTGGGAATTGGGAATTGGGGATTGGGCATTGGGAATTGGGGATTGGGGATTGGGGATTGGGAATTGGGGATTGGGAATTGGGGACAAGGGGAAAGACTTGTTTCAAATTCTCACTTCTTGTCCCCTTGTCCCCCTGCCCCCCTGCCCCCTGCCCCCTGCCTCTTCCCCATTCCCTAAATTACGTTTGTCCCCAACAATTCCTCTATCGCTTGTCGCTCAACAGGGGTATGAGATGGGGGTGTCTGGCGAGCATCGGTAATTAGCCAATCTAAAGCAGCCGCTTGGACATCTATAGCGGCCCCAGTTTTATCTACACAATAACGTCCAAACACTAGCTTATCGACTAACCTAACTCCTGGCCCCAGGCGCGACCATTCAAAAATCACGCTATTTTCTACTGTTGCGCCACTACATATCCAACAATTGGGGCCAATCATCGCTGGGCCGACAATTTTCGCTCCGTCTTCTATTCTCGTCATACCGCCGATGTAAACTGGGCCTGTGATATCCACTTTGTCCCAATTTACAGCGACATTTAAGCCAGTATAAATACCAGGGGCGACTTCATGACCGGGGATTTGCACATTTTTGATTTCACCCAGCAGTACCCCGCGAATCGCTCGCCAATAGTCTGGGACTTTACCAATATCTACCCATTCAAAATCCATAGGGATGGCGTAGAAGGGAGCTTTGATTTCCACTAATTTGGGGAACAATTGGCTACCAATGTCATATTCCACATCAGAGGGAATATAGTTAAAAACCTCTGGTTCAAAGATGTAAATACCTGTGTTGATGTTGGTGCTGAGGGCTTCTTCAGTTGAAGGTTTTTCTTGGAAAGCTTTAACACGCCCCTCTTCATCAGTGACTACCACACCGTAGCTCGAAACTTCTTCTTGGGGAACAGATTTTGTAATAATAGTAGCGATCGCCCCTTTAGCTCTATGCCATTTAACCGCTTCAGTTAAATCTAGGTCAATCAAAGCATCACCGCACAACACCACAAAGGTATCATCAAAAAACGGTGAGAAGTCTTGAATGCGGCGCATCCCTCCAGCAGAACCGATTGCTTCCCCTACCAGTTTACCGTCATCATCAATTTTGCCTTCAAAGGAATAGGCAATCTGCACCCCAAACCGTTGACCATCACGGAAATAGTTTTCTATTTCTTCAGCCAAATGACTGACATTGACCATAATTTGGTCAAATCCATGTTGGCGTAACAGTTCCAGCAAGAACTCCATCACTGGCTTTTGCAGGATGGGAATCATTGGTTTAGGAATTGTATAGGTAATCGGACGCACGCGAGTACCCTTGCCAGCCGCGAGAATCATCGCTTTCATAAAAATTTATTCCTCAACCACAAGCCAGTTTACTTTCATCGAGTGATACTTAATCATCAGTTTTTATTTCTGCTCTAAGTCATCCCCAAAACAGGGATAACAGGAATTTGGTGGTTATTGCAACCATCTATATACTTAGATGACAAGCGATCGCTTATCTTTTCAATTTACTCGGATTTTGAGACTGAATCAAAAATCTGTGAATTATCTGTAGGGCTACTTTTCGCTTTTTTAGTTCATCGACTGCTCAAAAGGTTTACTGGTCTTAGCTGAATCTGTAATTAGCCGAATTTTAATCTCATTGTAAAACTCCTCTTGAAATAGCTCTACTTTCGATTGAGCCGAAAGTAGTAGTAACGCCCAGAAAACGCTAACTAAATGACTGTGTTTAGACTCATGTCCAGACCCATTTTGCTTGAAAAGCTTTGTCTGAGTCCACAATTCTACAAGTTGTTCTAAATTCAACCAATTTTGTTCTGAATTTAGCTCTCTGGCCGATAAATTCAAGACTTGTTCGAGTTCTCCAGCTACTTCTGTCAGATTTTCTTGGTGAGCTAACTCCAGCGCCTCCCGCATACTTTGGACGCTAGGCAAACGTCTGGGACGAATAGGTTTGCTGACTTTTTCTACTAGTTTTAGCTGGTTTGCCATAATCTGCAATTGCTTGATTAACTCTTGCAGAGTCACCCGGCGCTTTGGTGGTGGCATTGCCGATGGACGACGACGCAATTGCCGTTCTAATGGTAGACGATGACCATGATGTGATATCCCGTCTTCATCTTCCAGCATCGCATCATCTAATACACCATCTTGGATATCGCCTACTGTTGACAATTGCATCAATGTATTAGCTTTGAATAATACCAGCATTGATGCTGATAAAAATGCTTGTCCAGATTGAGACAAATCCGCCTCATAGCCTCTTCCTATTGACTCCGGTGCCATCAGTTCTAAGTAACGGTCAATCACCTCAATTACTTGGACATCCCAAGGGTCAATTTCTCCCTGTTCAGCTTGGTAAATCAGGAGTGTGATTGTTTCTAATAGCTCGGAAGCTTCCATCAACGGGTTCTAAGTTAATTAATTAAGAATCGAAAGACTGTAAATTCAACAGTAAATTCATTGACTCTTGGCAAAGCGTGTACTTAATACATTCGCTTGTGCTTCTTTTAATCAGGAATTGCCTGCTGCCAGTATCCTCTGAAATTTGTAATCAATCACCATTGTGAATTGTGAGATCGGAATGTGCAACTTTTGATATTGGGAATTGAGAAGAGGACTTGGGGACAAGGAGAATTGGGGACAAGGGGAAAGACTTGTTTCAAGTTCTCACCTCTTGTCCCCTTGTCCTCTTGTCACCCTTGTCCCCTGCCCTCCTGCCCCTCCCCTCTCAATCTGGGGGTGGGTCACGAGCAATGGTGACAGTTGAGACAAAATTACTCGGTTTGCCGCTCTTGATCGCATCGAAAGTGCCTTTAATAGTACCAGCAATGGGAACAGCAACAAGCGTTCCTAACAGCCCAGCAATCTCAAATCCCATCAAAATAGCTACAAAAATCCAAATGGGATTCAGCCCGATAAAGTTGCCGAGTAATCTGGGAGCTAACAAGTTATCTTTAAGCTGTTGCATAAGAATTGCCGCTATAGCAACTTGAACTGCTAGCCACCAATTTTGAAGTAGTACTAAAATCGTCACTAGACCAATGCCAAGAGATGCCCCGATAAAGGGAATGAGTTCTGAAATCCCAATTAATATGGCAAACAGCAGGGCAAAGGGTACTTTCATGACTAAGAAAATTGGTGTCAGGGTTAGCATCATGAATAGCCCTAGCAACAACTGACTAAGGAAGAAGTTCTGGAAATTTAGGCGTAAGGATGCGGTAAGAGGCTCTCCAATATTAGAAGGCAAAAGATTGACCAGACCATACCAGACGCGATCGCCATATAAAAGCATATAAAATGCCAGCACAATGACTAACACTACGTCAAATAAGCCTGATAATAGTGTCCCAGCAAATCCCACTGCCCCAGAAGCTAGCTGTTGTACCAAATTCTGAATGTTGGCATTGATTTGACTGGTTACAACCCTGAGATCAATCGGCAAACGTCTTTGCTTTGCCAGCATCTCAAATTGCTCTAAGTTTGCTTGACTCGCGCCTAACCAATCAGGGATCTTATTTAACAGTTGGATTGTTTGGTCAATGATCAACGGCACTAGGGTGACACCTAGAATCCCAAACAGGGTTAATGTTGCTAGTAATACTATGATTACTGCCTGAGTGCGCGTGATTCGGGCACGTTCAAAGAACTTAACCGGGTAATTTAGTAAAAAAGCTAAAATTGCCCCAATGCTCAAGACGGTAATTGGATGCTGGAAGTATCGAAAAAGCACGGACAGTAGCCAGACATTAAGAGCGATAATTGGACCGCTCAGACCATAAATTAACAGGCGTTGAAGGGAGGCCGAACGGCGCATTTTATGCAACCTATCTTAAGATATTCCTGAAAGAATTTGTAAAATTCTTGATGATACTGATTATCATCATAGATATTTTTAACAAAGATATGTATAAGTGTATCTGATAGCAAGGAAGTAAATCAAAATGGACAAAACCGTAGCTGACCTCCGCAAAGACTACACCTTGGAAGGTTTAAGCGAACTTGAGGTAGACCTCAATCCTTTTATCCAATTTAAAAAATGGTTCGATCAGGCTTTAGCCAGTCAACTCCCCGAACCCAATGCGATGACTCTTGCTACCGTCACACCCGACGGTAAGCCCTCAGCCAGAATGGTGCTACTGAAGGATTTCGATGAACGGGGCTTTGCTTTCTTCACCAACTACAACAGCCGCAAAGGACAAGAACTAGCAGAAAATCCTCTGGCGGCTTTAGTCTTTTGGTGGGCAGAACTGGAACGTCAAGTTCGGATTTGTGGGTATGTAGAGAAAGTTTCTGAAACTGAATCCGACCAGTATTTTGATACTCGCCCTCCTAACAGTCGCCTGGGTGCGTGGGTATCTAATCAAAGTGAGGTGATAGAAAGTCGAGAAGTTTTAGAGCGACGTATGCAGGAGTTTTATCGCAAATATGAAAATCAAGAGATCCCCCGACCGCCTCATTGGGGAGGCTTACGAGTGATCCCCACAGAAATTGAGTTTTGGCAAGGGCGCTCTAGTCGCTTACACGATCGCTTGCTCTATAGCCGTTTAGATAATGGCACTTGGAAAATTGAGCGGTTGTCACCCTGAAGAAGAGGCAGGGGGCTGGGAGCAGGGAGCAGGGGGAAGGGAGCAGGGGGCAGGGGAGGCAGGGGGAGCAGGGGAAGCAGGGGAAGAAAAACTATTTATTGATTCTTGAGCCATACCCAATGCCCAATGCCCAATGCCCAATTCCCAATTCCATACATTACCACTGAGCGATCGCGTCTTGAATTGCTGCCCGTGCTTCTGCTAGAGATTGGGTACGGGCATCACCCTCGTTCAGGCTGTTAGCGTTAATAAATTGAATATCTGTAATCCCAATAAAGCCGAAAATAGTCCGCAGGTATGGTTCTTGGAAGTCATAAGCAACGGCAGGGGAGGTTGGGCTAAAGTCACCACCACGGGCTGTAATAACAACTGCCTTTTTACCCTCGACTAACCCTTTAAAACCTTGAGCATCTAAAGAAACAGTCCGGTTAATGCGAACTATTTGGTCAATGTAAGCCTTAAAAGTGGAAGGTATATTGAAGTTATACATTGGCACTCCAAAGACGTAGCGATCGGCTGCCAAAAACTCATCAACCAGTTCGTCAGACACTCTGATTGCCTCAGCTAATTCTGGGGTATGGGTTTCTGGTGGTGAAAATGCTGCCGCAATCCAAGCTTCATTAACGTGAGGAACTGGGTGATGCCCTAAATCTCGATAGGCGATCGCATCTTCAGGATGTGCTGCTCTCCAAGCACTGACGAATTCTTTAGATAGTTCTCGTGAGTGCGATCGTTCAGCACGGGGGCTGGAATCAATATGTAGAATGTTTACCACCAAATATCTCCTGATTAACTAGAGTTTACTGCTTTGACTTTTTTTGAGTCTAAATCCCAAAGCATTACACTCAGATACTAAAAGTAACTAGTTACTAAAGTAAAGTAGTTACCATAAAGTAACTATTGGAAAATTTTGGCGAATTTATCGATGTCTGTCTCTAAAAATTCTGGTGCTTGCCCAATCAGTATTCTGATGTCTTTACTATCAGGCCCTTGGACAATGTATATACTGTGGGTGTTGTGTAATAGTGGGCCGACTCGCTTTGTTGCATTGAAGCACTTAGTCGATGGCATCTCTACCAAAGTTTTAACAGAAAGACTGAGGATGCTTGAGGCAGCAGAGATTATTTATCGCCAATATGAACCAACTGTTCCACCCCAAGTAACTTACGGTCTGACAGAACGGGGTAAGGAACTCATTGGAATCCTTCATCAACTCAATGTACTTGCTGAACGCTGGTATGGCAGCGAACAACGGGAAGAGGGAATGGGGAATGGGGAAGAAGCAAGGGAGCAGGGGGGCAGGGGGGCAGAGGAGCAGAGAGCAGGGGACAAGAGGTGAGAACTTGAAACAAGTCTTTCCCCTTGTCCCCAAGTCCTCTTCCCAATTCCCAATTCCCTCAATAGATGAATAGTCTACTATTCCTGGGTAGCTGCTGCTTTGGGAAGCAATTGAGTTCTGGGATCTGGCATGAAATTGTATCTTAAGTACAATCCTCCCCAGACAAATAGGATAATTAACAATGCACCAATACCAAGGGGACTAGGAAGCCAGAAAACCGCTTCTATGTGGTTGAGTTGACCAGGCTGGAGTTTCCACACCAGTTGATTGCCATTTTTTTCTGGCTCAATGGCAGTTTCAGTTAGTTGAATGTTTTTGGCTCCCCAAGGAGTTTTCAAGCTAAATTCCAAGTCGAGAATTGAACCAGCATTAGCGAGAACATTACCTTTGCTGGCAATTAGAGCAAGCGATCGCAAATCCAAATCATAAATCAACCGATTTCGGACTAAAAGTAAAAAATAATTCTGCTCCAAGAGGACGTTTGATTCAATCTTTGGCAGTTCTGAGTCAGATTTGCTCTGCACAGCATCAGAGGATTGATTTGTACGGGAATTAAAAAATTCGTTGAACTTCTCTTGCAATTCGCTACCACTACTAAAAGGAATTGTAACGATGATTTCTTCTTGGGAAACTCGCTGTGTTTTACCTTCTAGTTGACGGGCGCGGCGTTCTATGCTGTTCAACCATTCGTATACAGAATCGCCACTAAAGCTGGTTAGCCGCTCTCCCAACTTAATATGCTGTACGAATTCACCACTATTTGAATTATCAAAGTTAAGCCCTACATCGTACTTAACACAGCCAGTCAGTAACAGGGATGTTAACAGTACTAGCCACAATATAGGATTTCGCATCGGAAAGACGCGGTTCATTCGATTTCGACCATTCAGTGTCAATACAAAACTAAATGGTCTGATTAACCACAACAAAATCTTTCCGAAAATTGAAGAAGTTGAAACCATAAATCTCCCCAAAAGTCAACATAGTATCAGCCAGGGGTTCCTGAAAAATTCAACCAAACCAAGTACGAGATGGTTAAACCAATGGCAATTAGCGCCACCCAGATAAAGCGATTATCTCTGGTATTGACCTGGCTGAGGTCAACAAATTCTGGCTCTGTAGGTTTTGGCTTCTGCGGCACAGAAGATTTAGTGGGTTTAGCAGCTACAGAAATTTTGAGTTCATTCTCTTGTACTGTGCCCAAATCGGGGATTTGGGTCATCCATTCACTAGGTCTTTTCAGCTTTGGTGCTTTTAAGATGTAAACCATCTGTCGCGCTTGTTTGCTGATTTCAATATAGGGATGGCGTTTGAGTCTTTCGCAAAGAGCGATCGCCTCATCCGTGCGTCCAGCCGCTTCATAAGCTGTCACCAGACAAATTTCTACTTCACCCCCAAAGCGAGAATTACGAGCTAACAGGGCGCTGGCCTTTTCTAAATTTTCTACAGCTTCGCGGTATCGCCCATTTTCAAAGGCAATTTTCCCAGTCTGGTAGAAGGTTTTAGCAATTTCTAAACTTTCTGCACTCACGTCTTATACAAAAATTAGCACTATTTTAATTTTGCCAACACCAGCAATCTTTTTGGAATCTTTTCAAAGATTGGCAATCTAAAAGTGGATAAACTTCTAAAATTTTAACTAAGTAGCTGAGACTATTTTCTGATTAAAAACTCTGGTATCAAATGTAAGTGAGCAAAATATAGAGAGGCAAGGGACAAGAAGTGAGAACTTGAAACAAGTCTTTCCCCTTGTCCCCAATTCTCCTTGTCCCCTTGTCCTCTTCTCAATCCCCCATGCCCCATAAGCATCAAGAGGTAAATTGCGAACCCAAAATCATCGTCCCAATCCCAACATCAGTAAAGATTTCTAGTAAAAGGGCGTGGGGAATACGACCATCGATAATGTGCGCGGCACGAACTCCTTGAGCAAGCGATCGCACACAACAATTAACTTTGGGAATCATCCCACCGGTGACTATCCCATTGACAATTAACTCACGGGCTTCGCGGATATCTACTTTCGGAATCAAGGTAGATTGGTCTTTGTAATCTTTTAAAATTCCACTGGTGTCAGTCAGTAAAATTAACTTTTCTGCTCCTAGTGCCGCAGCAATTTCTCCAGCTACAGTATCGGCGTTAATATTATAAGCTTGCCCCGTCTCGTCTGCGGCGACGCTAGACACTACCGGAATATAGCCATTGCTAGCGAGGGTGTCCAAAATCTTGATGTTAACATTGCTGACTTCCCCCACAAAACCGATGTCTTCTTGACCTTGGGGACGGGCTGTAAATAGATTACCGTCTTTACCGCAAAGTCCTACAGCCAATCCACCAGCTTGGTTAATTAGGGCGACAATTTCTTTATTAACTCGACCAACTAAAACCATTTCCACCACATCCATTGTGGCGGCATCAGTGACTCGCAGACCATTCTTAAATTGTGGTTCGATTCCCAGCTTATCTAACCAACTGTTAATTTCTGGGCCACCGCCGTGTACTACTATTGGACGCAAGCCAACGCAGGATAAGAATACAATATCGCGGATAACTTTGTCTTTGAGTGTGCTATCTTTCATCGCTGCACCACCATATTTGACAACAACAGTGCGACCGGCGAATTGTTGAATATAAGGTAGTGCTTCACTGAGTACACGCACACGAGTGGCTTCAGTTTGTCTGATGTATTCAGAATCGTTGTCCGTCATGAGGAGCCTAACAGAGAGAGTTAAAACCTATTTCAGTCAGTGTAGAAGACTTTGTAACTCGTCACAATCTCTGATGCCAAAGTTGAGTATATTTGTACTGGAATTGAATGAATACAATTTCTAAGCGATGGACGAAGCCATAACAAGAGCGGAAGAAAGAAGAGAACTAGACCGACATTTTGATACTGGAGATATTGAATTCCTCAATAGATTCTTCACGCCCAATACAAGTACTGAAGAATTGCTCAAACGCATTGCTGCTGGAGAAAAAGAGTTTGCTGATATTTGCTTGGATGATCCTAATTTGAGCGGAATCAACTTTGCAGGAGCTAACTTAACTGGTGCTAAATTGTTGGGAGTTAACCTAAGTGGTGCCAATCTGGAGGGCGCTAATCTGAGTTATGCCTTCTTAGATGGAGCTAACTTGAGTGGTGCCAATCTAGAGGGTGCTAAAGTTGCTGAAGCTTCCGTAGTTGGTGCTAACTTGGAAAATGCCAACCTCCGAGGAACTATTGGTTCCTTTGGTCAGGCTCATCGGGCTTTCTACCACAATACTATTATGCCCTATGGGAATATTTGTACTGAACCCTATTGGGAAGAAGGATGAGAATTTCTCCGTTTCTGTGTGGAATCACAGTAACATTCTAGGAAAACTGTTGGCAACCAGTTCACCGATTCAATACCTTTATTATCGACTCAAACCTCGCGTTGCAAACATAACAGATATTTAGGCGATCGCTCCTTCAAACTTCTAGAATTGAAATCATTCGGCTGAAGCTAGGGAATGAAAATGACCACGCTGCTAATTCAAACTGAAAGCACACCCATAACGGTAAATTTCCCCTCCCTTGTACAGATGACAAATGAGCAGTTCTATGAATTCTGCCAAGTCAATGAAGATTTGCGAATCGAGCGCACTGCTAATGGTGAAGTCATCATTATGCCACCAGCTTTTTCAGATACGGGCAACCGTAACTTTAACATTGCTGCACAGCTTGGATTTTGGACTGAAAAAGATGGCACTGGCATAGGCTTTGATTCCAGTACAGGGTTTACGCTACCTAACGGAGCGATGCGTTCCCCTGATGCTTCTTGGATTGAACTGGAGCGCTGGAATGCTTTAACAGAAGCACAAAAAGCTTCTTTTGCACCAATTTGTCCTGATTTTGTAATTGAACTACGTTCCTCTAGCGTAGGCGTAGCCCGTCGTAGACATCGCCTGATAAAATTACAAGAGAAAATGCAGGAGTACATCGATAACGGTGCATCACTAGGTTGGTTAATCGAGCGGCAGAATCGAAAAGTCTACATTTACCGTCCGAATCGAGAAATTGAGATTTTGGAAAATCCTGAAGCAGTTAGTGGTAATCCAGAATTACCAGGGTTTATCCTACGAATGACCAAAATTTGGTAATTTGAGTTTTCCTAATGAGAAACTTGTGTTTTGAGAACGTTAGGAATTGCTTCAAGTATTCGCTGAGAGTAAAGTGACGTTGTTCGAGGAGCGATCGCATTACGCTACGCCATAATCTGTATACTGACGCTTGTAAGGAGCTTGCAAACCCAAGACAATATCCTCTCGTGGTACTCCCATCATCACTAATTCCTCTGCTGGATTGCGATCGGTTAAATTCTGTTGCAGCCAGATTTTGCCGTCTTTAATATCAAAATGGATCACGCATCGATAAATACGATTAAATCCTTGCCAACCTATATTCATCCATTGATAATGATTGCGTTCTGTGTCTAAAATCAGTTGTACTTCGACATCATTATCCGAGACATCATCACTGGCATACTTCGTCAACAATGTTTTAACATATTCTTGATATTTTGCTAGTTTATCCACTCTACAATCACCTCATTTACTGGATTGTAAACAATTAATAGCACCTGATACTGTTTGATCGCAGTTTGAGTAAACTCCAGTTGAAAAAATGTTTTGTACGTATCCAATGGAACTGCTAAGTATAAGACTCGCTCTGGTTCATATCCTGCTAATGCTAGACGGTAACTAAGAAATTGTCCCAAAGCAGAGTAAAAATCTGTAATTGCTGAGGGGTTTAAAAAGCTTTTGATTTCAATTGCTATTTTTTCATTTCCTTTTTCTGCTGCAATGATTTTCTCTACGCCTAAATCAATTTGGAAATTGACTTCCCCAAATTTAAATTTTAATGGATCGCTCGTAATCCTCCATTGTTCTTTTTGCAAAGCTTTTTTAACTGATTCATGAAAAATATCTTTTGCAGACACAGTTAGATTAATATTCCCTATTCATGAGAAACAGTTTTTTTTAGTACGCCAGGAATTGCCTCAAGTATTCGCTTGGCAATGTCTTCAGGCGTATCTCCCTCTTGCACGCTGATGTGCAAATCGGCTTGAGAGTAAAGTGGTGTTCGTTGTTCGAGGAGCGATCGCAATTTACCCTTAAGGTCAGCATCTTGCAAGAGTGGTCTCGTGGTATCTTCAGCTAAACGGCTGTAAATTAGGTCAAATGGCACATCTAGCCACACTATCAAACCGTGGTGCAAGTAACCCCAATTTTCTCGCCGTAATACAATACCCCCACCGGTTGCTATAGTCAATTTTGTAAAAGCACAAACTTGTGAAAGTACATCACTTTCTATTTGGCGAAACCCTGCTTCACCTTCTTCTGCAAATAACTGATTGATAGATTTATCCGTTGCTTTGGCAATGACACCATCAAGATCCAAAAACCCATAACCCAGATGTTTTGCTAGTAAGGGCCCTACTGTCGTCTTACCAACGCCCATCATGCCAATTAAGTACAGGTTAACTCCTTGTAATAAACTGCCCACCAGTCGCTTCGCTCCAATTATGAGTTGTCATCGTTCGCCCTTGGCATCTTTCCTTGGAAGGATATTTGAGCCAGGGATGCCTTAGAGCAAACTTCTCGCTGAGTCACAGTTTCCAATTATAAACCCATTGACTCATACATTTTTGCTTCCCTCCCCAGTATTACCAGCAATTTTTGGGTTTCAATATAGAACGTAAGGTATTGCAAAAAGTAGAAACAGCTAGTTTTAATCCCTAATAGGGATTTTGATGAATTGCAATTATAGGGGATATGGTAGAAGTGTTAGTGTAGACTGTTTCAATCCCTAATAGGGATTTTGATGAATTGCAATCGAATAATCCTGAATGTCCTCGCTGGGTCACTCAAGTTTCAATCCCTAATAGGGATTTTGATGAATTGCAATTTAAAGCCGGGAAAATAAAAGTAACTTATACACGTGTTTCAATCCCTAATAGGGATTTTGATGAATTGCAATTTTGGGTGTGGCTAGTCCTTGGATTACCCCACAGGGTTTCAATCCCTAATAGGGATTTTGATGAATTGCAATAAGTAAGGGAATTTTTAGCGGCGGGTCGTTTCATGGTTCGGCTGTTTCAATCCCTAATAGGGATTTTGATGAATTGCAATTGTATCCCTTTTTGGGTGGTGAAGTTGATAGTTCAGTTTCAATCCCTAATAGGGATTTTGATGAATTGCAATTCCAATCTCTAAAAGTTACAGTAGATAAAAATGCGTTTCAATCCCTAATAGGGATTTTGATGAATTGCAATGACCCCATTGGTTCATCAATCGCTCGAATTTTCAGTTTCAATCCCTAATAGGGATTTTGATGAATTGCAATTTTCAGACAATCACTGATGGATGTGCTTTTGAATTAGTTTCAATCCCTAATAGGGATTTTGATGAATTGCAATGGTGTTAAGGCTCAATCGGTTTTCACTTCACCACTTGTTTCAATCCCTAATAGGGATTTTGATGAATTGCAATTTTTGTGAAATAAACTCTAGTAATGAAAACTTTAGTTTCAATCCCTAATAGGGATTTTGATGAATTGCAATGGCGGGAGCCTGAAGCCCAAGCTATATTTAGTTTTCAAGGTGCGGTTGCGCGGTTCAAGAGCAATCATAGCATTAGAGAATTCGTTTGGAAAGAGTGCCGAGACAGATTGAAAGCTAAAACCCATTTATAGCAAACATTTCAGAGATTGCGCGGATGAGCATAAGGTGATTAGTGAGGTGAAATGCTTGCTGGTGTTGAGATAGAAGCACTTTTTGGTGACTGTAAAATTTGTACACCTACCCTTCCGCGCATTTGACTAGAGGAATCTAACGAAAAGGTGACTCAGCAAAGAATAAATGGTTTTAAACTCTATAATACTGTTCGCCGCAATTCTGGAAAAACCTTAGACACCTTATTTAACACGTAATCACCATAAGTTCCGCGAAAATCATGAATGTTAGCGTTATCCCAGCGATCGCTTATATTGTCATTCGCTACTATATTATCTAATTCGATGGGCTTCACTTCTACATCGAAATTGGGATCGAAAAAGAAGGGGAACGAAAGGCGATGATTTGGGGACTGGTTTTGTACACGATGAGGTGTAGAACGATAGAAACCTCCCGTCATTTTGTCTAGCATATCGCCGATGTTACAGACAAAGGAACCGGGAATGGGAGGCGCAGCAACCCAACCTGATTTGGATTTAACTTGTAATCCGCCTGAGTCGTCCTGTTTGAGAATGGTTAAAACACCATAATCAGTATGTTCGCCAACGCCCCATATCGGATTACCATCTGACGGTGATAAATTAGGGGGATAGTTAAAGATGCGAAACAACACTAAAGGATCTGAAGTATAACGGTCAGCAAAGTAAGATTCTTCTAATCCCAAACTTAGGGCTATACCAGTCATGAGAATGTGTCCCAAGTTTGTCATCGCTTCCATATATTCAAGCACTGTTTCGGCAAATTGGGGAATGTTGGCGGGGAAGAGGTTTGAACCATGCATAGGAGTACCAGCTTGCACTAGTGGGTGTTCGTCTGGGAGTTCAGCACCAAAGTAAATACCTTCTTTCAAGTCGGGTTTACCGGATGTCAGTTCGCCACCAACGGGGAAATAACCTCGCCATGCAATACCTGCCAAAGGCA
Source organism: Nostoc sp. ATCC 53789 (assembly GCF_009873495.1). Lineage (GTDB taxonomy): Bacteria > Cyanobacteriota > Cyanobacteriia > Cyanobacteriales > Nostocaceae > Nostoc > Nostoc muscorum_A. Next base: position 2,344,738 of record NZ_CP046703.1, read on the forward strand.
TACGAATTTTAAGTTTAGTTTCCAAATCCTGGGCGAAAAAGTGGCGGCTGAGTTCTTCGAGTCGCTGCTGCAAATTTTCGTCTACACCATGTCCGATAATATAGAAAAAACCCGATTCTCGACACGCTTGCCTAATCTGAGATGCGACGGAATAGAGATTTCCTGTTCCAGAAAGTAAGGCGCTAATATCAATAATCGGGAGAGATGAAAACTCTTTCTCCACAACTTGTAAGTTTTTCATGTTCAGCTTGGCAATATATATTCTTGGTTCCAGACTATTTGCCTATTCACATCAGTAATCTGATTATTGTAGAGACGGCGATTCATCGCGTCTTTATGATGATTTATCGCACCATCAAAAAACCTTAACCGAGCCGTATTGAGAGCAGTGATATAGTTTAATTATTTAAAATCGCTGACCTGTAGTAACTTCAAATCTAACTTCTCCTTGGTCGCTAATTCCTAAGTCGCCTCGAATTAGCCCAAAGGGTGAGTTCAAGCGCAATCCTAAGCCGTAACCAAAGCCGCTTCCAGGTTTGTCTCGTAAGACTCCTGGTTCTCCTAACACGGTTTCGCTAGACCCGAAATCTGAGGCGAAGTCAGTAAAGACAACTCCACCTATTGACTGGAAAATTGGGAAACGATATTCCACCGAAGCTAAACCATAACTCCGACCACTGGCAACTTTACCATAACCGTAACCTCTGACAGAATCTATTCCACCAATATTAAAAGCATCGGCTGGTGGGAAGTCTCCAATAGTTGTACCAATTTGTAAATTAATCGCCAACATTTCTGGATTGTCGGTTGGTTTACCATTACCTATCCAGCTAACTGGGAAATACTGAATATAGTCTCCCCGTAAGCGGTTGCTGGAAATATTCCCCAGTCCAATGGGAATCGCTTGTTCTGTGCTAAAGGTGAGGATTGAGCCTTGAGTCGGATTGTCTCGGCGATCGCGTTGATCTCTGGATACGGCAAATGATACTGTAAATAAGTCATCAATTCCAGTACCGCTCACAGATAGGGGACTCCCTAATCTATCGACCTGGACAACGTTATATTCTCCATCGCGTAGGCTAATTCTGGTATAGTTGAGCGCCACTGATGTATCCCATTCATCAAAAGCTCGTAAAAGTGCCACAGAACCACCAAACCTTCCTTCTCGCACTTTGTCACCGTTAGCCAATCTGATATCTTCGTTGAAGGTTCCCGATGTATTTCGATTACGAAAACCTCTAACGCTATAGCCTAAGCGGTTTGGTTCTTCTGAACGATAACGACTAGTAAATTGACCATCAAATTGGACATCTTTAGTGCTGAACTGCAAAACTGTATCTAATTTATCGTTCAGACCACTAACATTTTCATCTTTATAACCCACCCGACCGTATAGCCCAACGTCATCGTTATTACCGCCTCCTAAGATAAGAGAAGGGAAGCTACGCTCTTTGATTGCATAAAGGATATTAACACTGGAACCATCTTCTTTAGAGTAGACATTGACTTGATTAAATGACTCTAATCTCCTCAATCGTTGCAAGTCTGCTTGAAGTAAATCTTCACGGAATAGCTGACCTGGTTTGAGTCTCAGCAAACCAATGATAAAATCTTTTTGAGTTCGCCCTTTGATTGGCAGACCTTTGTCATTAATAAAACGAATCTGGATATTTTTGACAATTTTTTGGGAAATTTCCAGTGTCTGGCTATCTCCTAAACTAACTCCTATATAATCGCCATATTTGGCATAACCTCCCTCTATCTGGATCGTAGCTTCTGGTGTCACAATCCCACTAGCCCCATCTTGAGTAGATGGTTGCAAGTCTGCAAGGGCCTCTGGATTTTTACCACCCACTAACATTACTGCGATCGCAACTACAGTTATTTGAACTCGCATATTGAAAATCCGTTAGTGTTATTAACTTTACAGCATAGAGCGGATCTCTTGTGCGTAAGTTCTATATTAACCTTGTTATTGGCTATCCCAAAATCCGGTTGCTTGTTTCCCCAGTACTCAGTATAAACTGTCAGACTGTTTTCAAATTGCGATGACCTCCAACGGGCGGTTACGCCATCGCTTAATGCCAAAAGAGGGTACAGTCTCAATACGGTTCAGTTAAAGGGAAAAGGTTTTGAATACATCCTTTACTCCTTACTCGCAACCCCATCCCCCAGCCTACAAGGAAAGTAAAAAATGCTTATCCAAACCGTATTGGGCACAGTCAGGGAAATAAAACCTCTTTCCGAAAACTATGACGGAGAAATACTCAGGTTTTAAGCTCGTTTTTAGCTTTTTTGTAGATAATTAGAGTTGGTAATTATCTGGTAAATCCACCTACACATAAAAAGCCATGAGACAAAAACCTAAACAGCAAATGCGTATATGGGCGATGTTGTGTCATTTGTCGGCTTTGTTGGGATGGATATTATTGTTTTTTTTAGTATTTATTGGCATTCCTTTATATTTACCTTTAAATCTTTTAGCTCCCCTGATCATTTGGCACTTTAAAAAATCACAATATCCTTGGATTGATTTCCAAGGTAAAGAATCTTTGAATTTTCAATTTTCTTTAACATTATATACGTTGATTGTCATAGCAATATCCTTAGTTTTTTTGTTAACTAGTTTTGTCCTGGTGGTGATTAATAATGGTTCATCCAAGGAAATAAAAAATATTTTAGACGGCTTATTAATTGTACTGATGTCATTAATTTTATTTAAATTCATACTACAATCGTTTGTAGTGACTTTTGCATCTGTAAAAGCTTACAAGGGTGAGTATTATCGTTACCCTTTTACAATTAGAGTTTTACGATGACAATAATTGAGCCTCTCTTGACTAAAACCTAGAATTTTCCACAAATACTAACCTTTTAAATTTAAAAATGTACGATACTTCCAAAAATACAATAGGCTTTATTTTACTCAGTCATAGAAAACCACTACAAATTTACAGATTAATAAGTAAGCTAAACAGCCTATTTGATTATCCTCGAATTGTATGCCATCATGATTTTTCAAAATGTGATTTATCTATAAAAAACCTGACAAAAAATATTTTATTACTACGCCCTCATATAGAGACAGAGTGGGCAGGATTTTCTCTAGTAAAAGCCACACTAAAGGCACTTCGACTGATGTACGAAACTCCAGATTCACCAGATTGGTTTGTATTACTCAGTGAATCAGATTATCCAATTAAAACTGCCAAGCAAATATTAGATGATTTAGCATCAAGTCCATACGATGCTTATATTCGCCATGAACAAATTAAATATGAGACTTATAAATATGATGTAAGACCAAGCATTTTATGGCAGAAAAATTCTTATGAACGATATTGTACGAAGTCGTTTTCTTTCCATTATTCAAAAAAATACAGCACTCAAGTGAATTTAGAGATCCGTTTAGAACATCCGCTATTAACAAAATATTTCCTTCCTTTTTCAAAGAAACTTCTTTGCTTTAGTGGAAGTCAATGGTTTTGTGCAAATCGTAAAGCTGCTGAATATATTATCGATTTCCACAGCAAGGGAAATGCTTTAACTTTGCACTATAGTAAACTTAGGTATGCAGATGAGTCGTATTTTCAAACTATACTTGCTAATGCATCTCATCTCAAGCTACAAAATGACAATTGGCGTTATATTGATTGGTCAGGTGGAAGTGCCACTCATCCAAAGACATTGCTTATGGAAGATATACCTAATCTGATAACATCATCTGCTCACTTTGCTCGGAAATTTGATATTGACATAGATAGTACTATTCTGGATGAACTTGATATAATTACGTTTTAGTACCGAATATAAAATTTTACAAAAAAATTATTTGTAGAGAGACTGCCGAGAAAATCAGAAAACTTATTGCTTCATATAAGTAACTTTGTTTAATCAGTCTGGATTGTTTAAAATCTCTATAAAAATTATACAAGTATGGGAGTAAGTATGATATGGTCAAAATTGCGATCGCAGGCACTGGATTTGGTCAAAAAGTCCACATCCCTGGATTCCAGGCACATCCTCAAACTGAGGTAGTTGCTGTCTATCATCGAGATATAAATAAAGCCAAAGCCATAGCAGAATCCCATAATATTCCACACGCCTCTGATTCTCTGGCTGATATTGTGGCATTACCAGAAGTACAAGCAGTCAGTATCTCTACGCCGCCATTTTTGCACTATGAAATGGCAAAAACTGTACTGCAAGCTGGGAAACATTTATTACTAGAAAAGCCGACAACCTTAAATGCAGTCGAAGCTAAAGAACTTTATCAGTTAGCGAAAGCAAAAGGTGTAATTGCAACTGTAGATTTTGAATTTCGCTTTGTACCAGCATGGCAGTTATTTGCTGAATTACTATCAGAAGATTATGTAGGTGAGTTGCGCCTAATCAAAATTGATTGGTTAGGTTCTTCTCGTGCTGATACTTCACGCCCTTGGAATTGGTATTCTGACAAAGACAAAGGAGGTGGTGCATTAGGATCTTTAGGTTCCCACGCCTTCGATTACATTCACTGGTTATTCGGGCCAGTCCGGAGATTAAACGCCCATTTGAGTACTGCGATTCCTACACGAGTTGACCCTGTTAGTGGGGAATCTAAGCCAGTGAATACAGATGACAACTGTATATTAACGCTGGAATTAGCAAATGGTACACCTTGCCAAGTTTCTATCAGCGCGGTTGTTCATGCACCAAGAACCCATTGGATAGAAGTATATGGCGATCGCGGTACATTAATTGTAGGCAGTGAAAATCAAAAAGATTATATACACGGCTTTCGTGTTTGGGGTTCCCAGCCAGGTAAACCTCTAACGGAAATAGAAATACCAAATCGGTTGATTTTTCCCAAAAATTATGCTGATGGGCGGATTTCGGCATTTATCCGCGTAGTAGACCAATGGGTGCAGGGAATTGAACGCAATCAGGAAATTACACCATCACTGCGGGAAGGAATTTATTCTCAGTTGTTGATGGATTTATCCCATGAATCTCATACAAAAGCAAGTTGGGTCGATGTACCTAGCTTGGAAAGATTTCTTAGCAACTAGAGAGAAAATGAGCAAAACTCCCCGTATTCGTATCCCACCGGAAGTCAAGAAATATGTTTTTGAACGTGACAAATATCAATGTCAAAGCTGCGGTAAAACTACTACAGAAACTCACCTTAGCATTGACCATATTATTCCTCTCGCCCGTGGTGGTCAAAATGATATCAGCAATTTACAAACTCTCTGCCTTACCTGCAATCAGCAGAAAACAGACAATATTGATCCCCGCTTCCGGCGATATTTTGAGCTTTAGGCTAAAATTGTGTGGGCTATTCGTTTCTTATTTCTATGCCTCAAAATCACAATAGCAATTCCCGAAGATTCCCCAATATTAAAACTACAATTCTTTACCTCTTCACCTTCATGACTGTTTTAGTAATAGCCTTTCCCTGGCTATATGAGGTTAAAACTAAAGCTGGGATCAACATATCACAGAGTCGCCATGCAGGAACCTTTTTTGAGAAACATACATTTGGACTCTTCAGGTGTGAGTGGCTTTATCCCTACTATTGCGATCGCTCCCAGGCTAGGTAAAGGAAATTAAAAAGAAAAGGGGAAAATTTTCCCCTTCTCTGTGCGTGAGATTTTTACCCTGCGTCCCCGCATCTATCCCAGCCGCCACGCAGGAACCTTTTTTGAGAAACATACCTTCGGACTCTTCAGGTGTGAGTGGCTTTATCCCTACCATTGCGATTGCTCCCAGGCTAGGTAAAGGAAATTAAAAAGAAAAGGGGAAAATTTTCCCCTTCTCTGTGCGTGAGATTTTTACCCTGCGTCCCCGCATCTATCCCAACTGATTGGAGATCGCGCTGACATCAACGGCTAATTTCTTACCCAACTTGAGCAACTGAAGACACTGATTATCTCCTTCATTTCCAAGGCTAGTAATACACACCGGCGCTATCTGACTATGCAGACAACTAAAATAGAGTTCTTGCGATCGCTGTAGGGAAATGTCAATATTTAGTTGATCCCCGACATCAATCAATCGCTCCAATAGTTGGATATCTGCATTAAAGCTACCATTGGCATCATGCAATAATTGCCAGAGCGATCGCGCAATTAACTGTTCTAACATTTGCTTACCGTCGGGAATATTCAGCCGACAACGCAGATGTTTTGCTTCAGTAGCGATCGCTTCCAATTCTAAGATGTGACTCCAACTCTTTTGGGGATCGGCGATATCTTGCTCTAGCGATCGCAATGTCATGAGACAGCGATGCCCTAAAGCAATATCTGCTGCTACCTGCAACTCTTGTGGTACTGCTATTTCATCTCGATGAAACGCCATCAGCACTCCATAATTATCACGGTAGGCTTGGGTATACAACTGTCCTAAGCGTGTCAGTGTTTCCTGACTAAGCAGTCGCATAATCCGGTGGCGTTCTTCAGCAAATAGATTCTGTAAGCTGAAAGCTTCTTCGCCAAATAGCTGTGTCATGGCCAAGATAGTATGAGCCGCACTAGCTTGTTTTAGTGCCCCAAACAGCTTTTCTTTTAATTGGCTGTAGTCACGCCGCCCAGTAAATTGTTGAATGCAGCAGTGGAAATCCCAGCCTCCCAAATGCAGAACCGCAAATACCAAATGCTCACTTTCCCAAGTAATCTCTGATACCAGCTTTAAATTTCCTACAGCCAGAGTTAGCGATCCCATCCGTTGCAGTTGGTAATCTAGCTCATTGGCAGCATAGCAATAAACTTTTTTGTGGTAACGCTGAGATTGTTTGTCAGCAACATCTTTTCTAGGCAAAGAATTGTGCGTCTGTGCTGGTTTCTGATTGGTAAATAGGGAAGTAATGGCGTAATGGGATGCTACTTGCTTAAAGCCAAGCTGGGCAGTTAACACGAGTTGCCGATAAATTTCTGCACCGTGTTTGAATTCATCGACATTACTGGGGGCTAAACCAAGACGTTTGACAAAGCCTTTTTCTAACTGTACACCAGCCACTTCCCCTGCCAATTCCAAAGCACGGGCGGCATAGCGCAGAATTTGCGTCCCCTCTGGACGGGAAATTTCTTCAAAAAACCAACCGCAACTAGTGAACATCAATAAAGCGTGACGCTGCATTTCTAACAAGCGCAAAGCGTCTACTTGTTCGGCTGCGGTTAGTTTGTGGGTTTGATGACGGGCGAGAAAACGGTTGACATTGGTAGCAGAGCGATCGCGCATCACTTGGATATATTCATCTCGTGTTTGCCAGGGATCGCGAAATAACTGCCTACCATGTTCCTCATAAACCTCAGTTAGCTGATCCCGCAACCAATTGAGGGCATCCCGCAAGGGACGACGCCATTTTTGATGCCAAACACCGCCTTCCCCACCGCAACCACAGTCATCTTCCCATCTGCCTACCCCGTGGGCGCAACTCCAGGCTGTGACTGACTTCAATTCCACTTCCCAACCGGGAGAATTTAAACTGAGGTAGTGGGCAAAGTTCGTTACCGTCCAACCTTGTTGAGGAAACTCTTTAGTAAAGGCGTAGGCTAAAGTTTTTTCTGTTCCCTTCTTGTGATGTCCGAAGGTTTCCCCATCCGTTGCCACAGAAATTAACTGTGCCAGACGATGATCCCCACGCACTGCGGAACCGATACGTCCGGCAAAGTGACTTGAATTATAAACGACATCACTAAAACCCATATCCCGCGATATCGGCCCATCGTAGAAGAAGATATCAATGTAGGGTAATTCTTCTGTACTACCATCGTTGGGGCTAGTGGCGATCGCACTCAGAGGTGAAGATGAAGTGTCTAGTGTGGGCTTCAAATAACAACGATAGGGACGGGTGGAATCAATCTGACTACCACCAACTTCGATCCATTCAGGATGGGGATGATCTGGAGTAGGGAGGGGGCGGCAACGCAGTGCTTGAGACGGTGCCAGGACAATGAAGCGAATACCTTCAGCAACAAGGGCTTCTAGGGTGGCGTAGTCTACAGCAGTTTCCGCTAACCACATTCCTTCGGGATCGCGTCCAAAGCGGGAGCGGAAATCTTCTTTACCCCAGCGAATTTGGGTATATTTGTCGCGTTCATTCGCCAGAGGCATGATGATGTGATTGTATACTTGCGCGATCGCATTACCGTGACCATGCAAGCGTTGGCTACTCTTAGCATCAGCCTCTAAAATCCGCTGATAAACTTCCACATCGTAGCGTTCTAGCCACGACATCAGCGTCGGCCCGATATTAAAACTAAAATACTCGTAATTATTGACGATCCCCACCACTTCACCTTGGTCATTTAAGACTCTGGCAAAGGCATTCGGGCGATAGCATTCCCAATGAATCCGCTCATTCCAGTCATGGAAAGGTGCAGCGCTCGGTTGGCGTTCAATTGCGTCCAGATAAGGGTTTTCCCTTGGTGGCTGGTAAAAATGACCATGCACCGTCACATAAACACCATTAGCCTTTCTCAGGGGATCGGTTTCTTTGGTGTTATTGGGATCTGAATGTAATGTTAACGTTGAGCCAGAGCTAGCTGGCATTTCAGCAGCAGAAGTCATGTATATTTATCCAAAACAAAAAACTTGCAGTTGCACCGAAAACATTGTGCATAAACCTTTCTCCAATGGTTTAAACACAAAATCCGGTATAAACAACAACTATGGAATCCAACCAAATTTTTGACAAATCTTTCTCATTGTAGTGGGAAATCTGCGTTATCGCACAGCCCTTTCCCTGAAGGCTCAAATGTAATTAGCCATTGAACAAAAACTCAGTTAGGGGTTTCCTCTTTAGCAGCGCCAATTAAAATTTTAATTGTCTTTTAATATATTAAACCCCATTCTTGATGTAATATGTTGGCTCCGATTCATACTTTTGCAACGAAAGATTACAAAAACTCCTTAAATCGCAATCTTATTTTACATACGCTGTAGTGAACTGAAAACAGTACAATTTCTGAATTGGTCTACAGGTGGTTGAGAGTACCATATCGGAGTGATGAGTGAAAGTAATTTTTAATTCAACACTCCAAATTTAAAATTTAGGATTGCTAGCTGTGAATGATACCCTCAACCCAAAACAACAAATGTCAACCAAAAACATTATTCTTTTCGTTCTATTACTGTTTATCCCAGTTTCTGTAGCAGCCCACTTTTTGGAGTGGGGAGAATTGATAGTTTTCATTACAGCTGGATTAGCAATTCTGCCCTTAGCAGCTTGGATGGGTACAGCCACAGAAGAAATTGCTGTCGTGGTGGGGCCGTCATTGGGGGGCTTGTTAAATGCCACCTTTGGTAATGCAACAGAACTAATCATCGCCCTAGTAGCGCTGAACGCCGGGTTAATAGATGTAGTTAAAGCCAGTATCACGGGATCGATTATCAGCAACTTACTACTGGTAATGGGTTTCTCCATGCTTTTGGGAGGACTGCGCTACAAAGAACAAACATTTCAGCCAATTGTGGCGCGGGTGAATGCTGCTTCGATGAATTTGGCAGTGATTGCCATTTTGATGCCAACGGCGATGAATTACACCTCTCAAGGAATTAGCGAAGAGACAGTGCAAAATCTTTCTATTGCTGTTGCCGTCGTATTAATCCTGGTTTATGCTCTAACGCTGCTATTTTCGATGAAAACCCACTCTTATTTATATGATGTGGGTGTAGCGGAGACAGAAGCAGAGGAAATCCCTCATGCTAAACCAAATATGATGTTGTGGGTTGGTGTACTGCTAGTATGTACCTTGCTAGTGGCACTTGAGTCAGAAATGCTAGTTGATTCTCTGGAAGTGGCCACATCTCAGCTAGGTTTGACGGCACTGTTTACAGGGGTAATTTTGGTTCCCATCGTCGGTAACGCGGCTGAACACGCCACAGCAGTCACGGTGGCGATGAAAGATAAGATGGATCTTTCCCTTTCGGTAGCTGTGGGATCAAGTATGCAGATTGCCCTATTTGTCGCGCCCGTTTTGGTAATAGCTGGGCGGATATTGGGTAAACCAATGGATTTAGATTTCAAACCCTTTGAATTAGTTGCTGTGGTTGTGTCAGTGTTGATTGCAAACAGCATTAGTTCTGATGGTAAATCCAATTGGCTCGAAGGCACTTTGTTATTAGCTGCTTATACAGTATTGGGATTCGCCTTCTACTTCCATCCAGTTATGGAAGGTATGGGGTAGTTTAGCAGTGCATAGGCGTAGCCCGTCGTAGACATCGCTCTTGATGATTTTAGATTCTTTTGGTTCATCATTCCTCCACCCGGTTTTCCCTCTTCTGCATGACACAAATCCAAAATCTGTTAATTACACGCTTTTGCCTGGGACAGGAGAAAATAAGAACATATAAGAGCGATCGCCTGTATGAGCTACTGCCTTAATCCCCATTGTCCCAAGCCTGAAAATCCTCATGATGTCAAGTTTTGCCGGACTTGCGGTTCTAAGTTACTCCTCAAAGAACGTTACCGTGCTATCAAACCAATCGGACAAGGTGGTTTTGGCAGAACCTTCTTAGCTGTGGATGAAGATAAACCTTCAAAACCACGCTGTGTAATTAAGCAATTTTATCCCCAATCCCAAGGCACTAACACTCTTGCCAAGGCCGTAGAGTTATTTAACCAAGAAGCGGTGCAGTTAGATGAATTGGGTAAACATCCCCAAATTCCCGAACTCCTGGCATATTTTACCCAAGAAGATCGCCAGTATCTTGTACAAGAATTTATTGACGGGCACAACTTAGCCCAGGAATTGGCACATAGGGGTGCTTTCAATGAAACGCAAATCCGGCAACTATTAAATGATTTATTGTCAGTTTTACAATTTTGTCATGCTAGACACGTAATTCACCGTGATATTAAGCCAGAAAATATTATTTTACGTAGCGGTGATAGCAAACTAGTATTAGTAGATTTTGGTGCAGCTAAATCTGCCACTGGCAACGCCCTAAATCAAACTGGTACAAGTATTGGTAGCCCAGAATATGTTGCCCCTGAGCAAATGAGAGGTAGGGCTGTTTTTGCCAGCGATATTTACAGCTTGGGTGCTACCTGTATTAATTTATTAACCCAGCGATCGCCTTTCGATTCTTATGATACTAACAACGATACTTGGGTTTGGCAGAAATACTTAAAAACTCCTGTTAGTAATCATTTGAGTCACATTCTCAACAAAATGCTAGAAAGCATTCCCGTTCGGCGTTATCAAACAGTAGATGAAGTTCTTAAAGACTTAAATCCACATTCGCAAGTAGCAGCCACACCAGCCATAAAGCCAAAGCCTATCCCTCAATCACCACCCAATTCGCCACCCGCTTTTGTATCGCCATCTCCTAGTCAAATCGATCTAGAATTAGAGGAAATGAAAACTCAATTTCTGGGTGGCAACAAACCTCAAGCCAATAAAATACAACCACCAATTTCCACATCTCAGCCAACGAGTAAAAACGAAATAGATCAAGAATTAGAAGAATTAAAAGCCAAATATCTTGGTAATAATAATCCTTAAAATCAATAAACAGTAGAGAATTGCTATTATCCTCCTCTCTTCCTCTGCGTTCTCTGCGCCTCTGCGGTTCCTTAAAAAAAGTGACTCTGAAACTCAGAGCCACTTCTAAATCTGTATTTTGAAACTGACTAACCTCTCACAATATTCTGATACAGATGTGCAAAAGCTTACTTACCAGCTTCAGCAATAGGAACCCATTCAGTATGGAAACTTCCGGGCTTATCAAGACGCAGGTAGGTATGTGCGCCAAAGTAGTCGCGTTGTGCTTGAGTTAGATTTTGGGGCAAGCGATCGCGGCGATAGCTGTCAAAATAATCTAAGGAGGCGCTAAACGCAGGTACTGGAATTCCTACTGTTGCGGCTGTCGCAATCACTTCCCGCCAAGCAGTCTGTCTGTCAAGAATTGTCTGCTTAAATTCGGGAGCTAACAGCAAGTTAGGCAAAGCTGGATTTTCGCTAAAAGCCTTCTTAATCTTATTCAAAAAGCGAGCGCGAATAATACAACCACCTTTCCAAATCCGCGCCATTTCGCCCAGATCCAAATTCCAGTTATATGTTTTTGAAGCTGTGGATAGCAACGCCATCCCTTGAGCATAAGAACAGATTTTTGAGCAATAGAGAGCATCGCGTACTTTATTGATAAAGTCCTTGGTTTGCCCGTCATACTTGCCACTGGGGCCTGTGAGGACTTTAGATGCTGCAACCCGCTCATCTTTAATCGAAGATATAATCCGGGCATTAACTGCTGCTGTAATTGTAGGAATAGCAACTCCCAATTCCAATGCAGTTTGTACAGTCCAGCGTCCAGTTCCCTTTTGACCTGCTGCGTCAACAATCAAATCCACCAGGGGTTTATTTGTTTCTGGGTCAATATATGGGAAGATATTCTTCGTAATCTCAATCAAAAATGAATCGAGTTCATCGGTGGTGTTCCATTCAGCAAACACATCATGTAGCTGACTGGGGTTTAATCCAGCGACATTTTTCAGCAAGTCGTAGGCTTCAGCAATTAGCTGCATATCGCCATACTCAATGCCGTTGTGTACCATTTTGACATAGTGGCCAGAACCACCAGGGCCAATATAGGTTACACAAGGGCCATCATCGACTTGGGCAGCAATTTTGTTGAAAATTGGTGATAGAAACTCGTAAGAGCTTGTTGTACCTCCAGGCATCAGAGATGGGCCATTTAGTGCCCCTTCTTCACCGCCACTGACACCCATACCAAGATACCGAAGCCCAGCGGGTTCTAATTCCTGAGTGCGTCGTTCCGTATCTTCAAACCAAGAGTTGCCACCGTCGATAATGATATCGCCTTCCTCTAACAAGGGTTTGAGTTGAGCAATCACCGCATCCACTGGCTTACCAGCTTGCACCATTACGAGAATTTTGCGGGGACGTTCCAATAAGGCAACGAATTCTTCTAAGGTAAAGGCGGCTTTGACGTTCCGTCCTGTAGCACGCTGCGCCATAAACGCATCCGTTTTTTCTCGGGAGCGGTTGTAAACTGCAATTGGGAAGCCATTGCGCTCTACGTTTAGAGCGATGTTCTCACCCATAACGGCTAATCCAATCACACCAAAGCTTTGTAGTGTCATAAAAAATTTCTGGCTAACTCTCTTGCAGATCCTTTTACTTTAAGGGTAGTCCGATATTTTCCGTTCTCCCCTAAAGAAGACCTTAAGAGTTGAATAAAGGGCAAAAATTCACAACTAACACGGCTAATTAATTTTAAATTGTATCTAAATCAACAATTGACTGACAAAATTTGCAAAATTGAAATAGTCAAAGGACGCAGTAAGGAGTAACCAAATAATGCTGGCATTTGTCCTAGCTTTGGTGGTCGGTATTGGTAGTTTAGCCATTTACATAGCAGCTTTCTTTTTTCCAGAAATCCATCGCAAGAATGACTTTATCTGGAGTGGCGTAGGACTATTCTATGCTTTAGTCTTATGGGTGTTTGCACCACGCATTACTGGAGGTTTGTTGCTGGGTCATGTGGCTAGTGTGGCTCTTTTGGTCTGGTTTGGCTGGCAAACTCTATCATTACGTCGCCAACTGACCCCCCAGGCACAACAAACGCAAGTACCCAGTCCTGAGACGGTGAAAGCTGGAATTCAGGAACAGGTAAATAAATTGTCCCTTCAAGAACGGCTGGGCCAGTTGCAAAAAGGTCTGGGTAGCACCTTCAGTGGCGCGAAAGATAAAGTGCAACAGACTGTGAGTAAAAAGACACCCACAACCCCCAAACCAGAAGACATTACCTCTGTACTATCAGAGAAACCTGCTGTTGAAATTATCGACAAAACTATTGTCATACCAGAACAACCAGCAGAGGAGACAGTTACTACCGACACGGAAGCAAAAACCGAGACTGTACCGGAAGCGATTCCACCACATCCCCCATCTCCTGATTTGGTGGAAGCAGCGCAACCAGATTTTGAAATTGAGGATAAGCAACCGATTCCCGTAGAAGAAATTGCGCCGGATGCGGTACTCGCTCCCCCAGCAGAAGCACCACCGGAAGAAATACCGCCTAATCAAGCTAGTTGAATGCAGTGAAACCCAGCGTTAACCTAATATAATGTTGGGTTTCACTATTTCCATCAGCGAGTTCTGGTTTTACCTCAGTAAATGCGAATATAACTTTATCAACCATGTGTTGCCGCTTTTTCTTCTGCTAATACCTTCGCTAAAACAGCAGCAGCTTCAAAAGAATCATGTAAGCCAAGACTTGTTATTTTGTCCTGAGCATCCAATGGGACTAAACTTGATTCCTTTAATAATTCGGTTGCCAATAAATGCATTAGTAAGAGTTTATCAGTGTGGGATAATTCTTTAACTAACGGTATGAGTTCGGTAAGAAGCATAAGTTAAGGCTTTAATGAATTTAGATAGATTTTAGAGCATAGTTTAGAGAAGGCTCTTAGCTAACTAGGAATAACAATTATGAACATCCAACTTAAGGCGGAATACGAGCAATTTATACAAACCAGAATTGCTACAGGTAGATATGAAAATGCTGAAGATGTTATTGCTAAAGCATTGAAACTGCTGGAAGAATGGGAGAAAGGTTATCAGGAATGGGAAGAAGAAACCCAGAAAAAATAGCTGTTGGGCTTTCTTCTATCGAACGTAGAGACGTAATAGATAGTGAAGTGGTGATGGCGCGACTGTCTGAAAAATTACGCAAAGCGCGTGAGACTCAAAGATAATGGAATATTTTATTGGATAATGGAATATTTTATTGCTAAAGAAGCAAGTCTCTTTCTTATATTAGAATTAAAGATTGGAAAATCAGGAGAGATTAGGTAATGCACGATTCTGAATGGAGAGTTAAAGTCTTAAAAGAAGTGCAGCAAATCCCAGATGCTAAGTTAGCACAACTCTATGAGATGATTCACGGATTTCGACTAAGCTCAGAAACTAACAATCATAATGCTGCTGCTATCATGCAGTTCGCAGGTTGCTGGAACGATATGTCAGATGAAGCATACGGCGAATTTTCAGACGAGATTGCTATCCGTCGTCAGCAAGCATTTTCTCAAAGACAAAACCGTGAAACCAGCATTGATTGATACTGATATTTTGTCCTTGTTCTTCCGAGGTAATACTAATGTAGTAACTCAGTTTCAGAATTACTTGATAACCTATCGTAAAATCAACATTAGTATTATCACTTATTACGAAATTCTCAGTGGGTTAAAGCACCGTGATGCCCAAAAGCAACTCGCTTTGTTTTTGGAGTTTGTCGCCCAAAATACTGTCTTACCCCTTACTGAACAATCAGTCACCTTATCCGCAGATATCTACGCAAACTTGCGCCTTCAAGGGATTCCCATCGATGATATTGACTTGCTCATTGCTGGAGTTGCGTAGACGCAAAGCGGCTTGTCGTCAGACATCGCCAATAATCTAGTTATGATTACTCATAATCAGCGCCATTTCGGTAGAATTGAAGCACTAGAGTTGCAAGATTGGAGTCAAGCTTGACGTGCTTTGATTGCGATAAAAGTTACTCTATCGATTTTATGCAGCGATCGTAATACCATCAGAATCGATAGAAGCACACATCTGAAGTGTTTATAACAAGATTCCCGACTTTTAAAATAAGCCGGGAATCTGAGCCTTTGCAACAGGCAAGGCACTACCATTAGACGAAAAACCTTAACTTCTAGTCCATTAGCATAATCTTTAACAGACAAAGTTATTCAATTCTGGCGCGGAGTGCAGGAGATGGAAAGAGACTTCCAAATCCAACTTGTCGCTCATTTAAGGGTTCTAGAGCATCGTTCCAAAGACTTTCATAATAAAAGAAAGTTACGCCTAGACCGCGTTCTTGAGCAGCCCGCACCTGAGACTTAATTTGCTGCATGGGAACTGGATTATTTCGTAACCCAGTCATAATACCAATCCCAGTTGGAATTATTTTTTGGGCTTCTTGAATTTCTGAGCGGGAAATATTAGCCACAAAACTTTGCAGATTCGGACGATAAACTTGCACAATTAACTCGTCTACAATATTTTGTCGTATCCAACTCAGCCAGTCTTGCAGGTGAAACTTGTAAGCAAAATCATAGTAATTAGGAGAAACAGAGAAAATCGCCTGGGGTTTTCTCTGCTTCACGGCTTGGTTAAGTTGTACCATGAATGCCGTAATTTTATCTGCCCGCCACTTTACCCATGCCGCATCTTGGGAATTTTTTGGGGGAGCATTCTTGGTTTCTTTGGTGTACAAAGCAACTGTATATTGGTCATAGCCAAATTCGTGAGGCAAACTCATGTGATCGTCAAACTGAATACCATCGGCATTATATTGGGTAATAGTTTCCAGCACGAGGTTGGTGATGAACTGTTGTACTTGCGGAAGGAACGGATTCAGCCACATAACTTCACCAGCCGCACTGATAGAAGTTTGGCTACCATCACGCTTTTGTGTGAACCAATCAGGATAATTCAATGCTAGTTCTGACGTTGGGGGAGCCATGAAACCAAATTCAAACCAGGGAATCACTAACAATCCTTTGCGATGGGCTTGGTTAATCAGGTCGGCAAGAATATCATGTCCTTCTGAACCTTTATAGACAAAAGGTTGAATACCTGCACGTTGTGCGATCGCACTTGGATACATCACATAACCAGAATTCCACACAACAGGATAAATTGTGTTGAAGTTCAGCCGTCGTAATTGACTTACCGCATCCTGGACTTTGGCACGATCCTTGAGGGTGTCAAAATCATTGGTGGTCATCCAAACCCCGCGAATTTCTTGACGGGGTATCTGTGCGATGGCGCTGAAGCGCCCACCTTCGGTGATCGCGGGAGTAAAACTATCTACTAGTAATACCGTAACAAAGGATATTAAAATGAGAATCGGAAAAAGATACTTAAGTAGTCGTCGCCAACTTTGAATAATAAAAGGTGATTTCATAAATTTGAATGGTGCATTAGCTACCCACACACGCCATTGCTCGCTTTTACGATTGAATCTACTAACCATATAGTCTACAAGTATTTATGCTTAGTACAGGATTGATGAGTTGGTAGTTGTTCGTTCCCTGCTTATGGAACTTTTGCACCAGAAAAACTAAAGCAGACAATATTAAGATAGTTGACGCAGCTAGTAAGCATTTGTGCCCAATAGATATTGGTATGGGGAATGGGGAATGGGGAATTGGAAAGAGGACTGGGGGACAAGGAGAATTGGGGACAAGGGGAAAGACTTGTTTCAAGTTCTCACTTCTTATCCCCTTGTCCCCTTGCCCCCTGATCTTCGCACTCCCCCACACCCCAACTGTGTAACAATAGAGAACTGTAATAAGAAAAATATTGTTAAGGTAATTTAGTGAGTCCAACTGCTCAATCCACGGCAAGTGCGCGTCGCGTGGTATTTCCTTTTACGGCAATTGTGGGCCAGGAAGAAATGAAACTGGCGCTCCTATTGAACGTGATTGACCCCAAAATTGGTGGTGTAATGATCATGGGCGATCGCGGCACCGGTAAATCCACAACTATCCGGGCGCTGGCGGATCTGCTGCCAGAAATTTCTGTGGTTGCCAATGACCCCTTCAGTAGCGATCCTAGCGACCCCGACTTGATGAGTGATGAAGTCCGCCAACTCTTAGAACAAGGGGCGGAAATTCCTGTAGCTCATAAAAAAGTCCAAATGGTAGACCTGCCGCTAGGAGCTACAGAAGACCGAGTTTGTGGCACAATCGACATTGAGAAAGCTTTATCTGAAGGTGTCAAAGCCTTTGAACCAGGACTGCTGGCAAAGGCTAACCGGGGCATTCTCTATGTGGATGAAGTCAACTTACTAGATGACCACCTCGTAGATGTGCTGCTAGATTCCGCCGCGAGTGGATGGAACACTGTAGAACGGGAAGGTATTTCAATCCGTCACCCAGCGCGTTTTGTTCTTGTGGGTTCTGGAAACCCTGAAGAAGGCGAACTACGCCCGCAACTGCTCGATCGCTTTGGGATGCACGCAGAAATTCACACCGTAAAAGAACCAGCCTTGCGGGTGCAAATCGTGGAACAACGGGCGGATTTTGACCAAAATCCTCTAGTATTTCTCGAAAGCCATAAAGCCGAGCAAGAAGCATTGCAAGAGAAAATTGTCAATGCTCAAAAGCTTTTGCCAGAAGTGAAACTTGACTATGAACTACGGGTAAAAATTTCTGAAGTCTGTTCTGAATTGGATGTAGATGGTTTGCGGGGTGACATTGTTAGTAACCGCGCCGCGAAAGCCTTAACAGCTTATGAAGGACGCACTGAAGTTACAGTTGATGATATCTGCCGTGTGATTACGCTATGCTTGCGTCACAGACTGCGGAAAGACCCCTTAGAATCGATTGATTCTGGCTACAAAGTCGCCAAAGTTTTTAGCCGCGTCTTTGGCGTAGAATTACCAGAAAGTGATACTGCACAAAAAAACGGCACAGGTCAAAAGTTAGGGGCTAGAAGTTAAAAATTAGGAGTGAGGAGTTAAGAGTTAAAAGTTTTGAATGGAAAGCTGCTTCATAACTAACAACTCTTAACTCAGCACGGGCTAAACCCGGATTTCTCACGGATAGTGTAGGCAGAGGGAGAAGAGGAGTGTGGGGAGTGTGGGGAGTGTGGGGGGTAAGACTTCTTCCCCATCCTGCCACACTCCTTGGATTTCTCACAAGTGAGAAATCCAGGTAAAGTCGCCGCTACCGCTAACAATATTCAACACTGACTATGAGATTTTGGTCTTTTTGGTTCAACAGCTTTGTTTTATCTAGCCAATACAACCCGCCCAGGTTTGTAGAATTATTGATGCTTTTATTAGCGATCGCTATGCTGGCAATAGCCAGTATTTTACCGGACATACCCTATTTAATCTTAGGCTTGAGCCTAGTAGTTGGGGCATCTATTTCTATTTTAGTGCGGGAAGCGATCGCGCCCTCACCCCAGGCGCGAATTACCCAACTAACAGCATCGTTATTGCTGATCATCAGCCTCTATGGGTTTGCTGATTTAATGTACAGTATTTAATCGGGAATGGGGAATAGGGAATGGGAAGAAACTTAATTAACAATGCCCAATCCCTAATACCCAATCACCAATTCTGCATTTCTACCAATTCCATACACAACTTATTAATTTCCTCTAAATCAGGTTTATGAGGGAGTGTAGATTGTTCGTAGACAACCTCCATTTCAGCGACTAAATCTTCTGCCATTTTCATCACTTGCTCATAAGAATACTCACCCTTCAAAATAGCTCTTAAATCTTCAACATCACCAGCTATTCTTCTATCTACAATCACTTCACCTTGACGCAATATTTCTACTCCACTGCGTAATAATCTAATGCAGTGCATCCCATGTTTGAGGTCAAAACCCGACTTTCTTTCCATTTCTGCTCTAGCCGGATTTCTATTTTCCTGCCAAGATAAATAAGCCTTCCATTCTCTTAAAGCTATTTGATAATTTTGGCTTTTTTGAAGCAGGCGGATAAAATCTTTACGGCTATTGGTTAAATTTTGAGTATATTCTAAAGTTTCATCGGGTAAAGTATATTGTTTTAACACTCCTTTAAAATCAATATCTGCCGTCAGCAATTTGTATAACTGTTCCGCTTCTTCCAAAAACTCAATTCGTCCTCTGATTAAGTTATAAAGATACTCCAGAAAAGCATTTAGCTCATCTTTGCTGAGGGGGGCTTCGTCTTCTATGGCGAAGTCAGATGGTATTGGCTTTTTTTGTGGTGGCTTTAACAACCATTTACGATGAGTTTCCATCTTTTTGATTTGAGCAAAGGCATAACCAGTGTAAGTATGTTTTACCTTCTTACTCAAAAATAGCTGCTTATGATTAATTAAATGCTGTCCGACTGTGCTTACAAAAGGATAGTTATTTAACCAGAGCAATTCTAAAACATTGGGGTTTGCGCCCGCTAATAACAGGAGGATTTTTCTTAATTCATATATAACTGTGTCTTTGTTGCCATCCAGGAATGAAAATATTCCTGGTTCATCCCAACCAGTATCTTTTTGTTCTATACGATCAAATCCCAAGTAGTACCTTTTGGGCGCGATAAAGACTCCCCGATAATCAAAGTCTGAATCAGGACGATTTAAACCATAGCCGTGGCTACCTGCCAAACCAATTAAAATAGTTCTTTGCTCAACTTCTATTCTTTCCATATCACCTGATTAAAATATAGCCATCCTAACTCACGAGTTAGGCAGGTGGGGAGATGGGAAGCAGAGTTGCTTAATTTAACAGAAATGCCCCTAAAGGAGATAATGCAACGGTATCCCCTTTAGGAACAAAACTTGTCAATTCAGTTTTTCCTATACTTTCAGTTTCCTAGAATAGAAATTATCTAGGATTAAGGTGCCGTCTAGTTCCCCATCCTGGATTGACAATGGCGGCTAAATCTTCTTCTGATAACTTGTTGATTTCATTTTCCAGTTCATCAGTTGTGAAGTCATAACCACGCTCTTTAGCAATCTTGATGAAAGCTTGTGGATCAGCTGTTGCTTTAAGCTTTTGCTGCAATGCTTGATCTTTTTTTACGGCTTGAAAAAGTCGGGTAGCATTTTGCTGTGTCATGACAAATCCATCTCCTGTTTTAAATATCAGGTTTGAATGTATGAATTTAATTTTTTTGGTTCACTAAATTCTGTAAAGAACTATTAGATTAAGCGTTGTAAGTTTAATTTTAAAACAAATAAGATAAATGTGTGAATTTTGACAAGAAACTATAAGTTTGAGTCTAAAATATTTCTACTAGTTTATAAAAATCATTCCTAAGATAGAAGCAGTTTTTAAATAAAAAGCATCAATTCTGATTTTTGGGTAAGCGATCGCCATCACGGATTTTGGCAAATGGAAGCTTGACTTAACACCTGTGGATAAAATACAATATTAGATTGTCTGTCTAATTCCTGCTCGGATCAGGTAGACATATTACAAAAGTTGGCAAAAACCTCTCTACATGAGATAAAAACCAGCTACCTGTACGGCAACCTCAAGGACAATTCCATGACTTACGCGATTATTGAAACTGGCGGCAAACAAATACGAGTAGAGCCAGGGCGGTTTTATGACATTGAACTGCTTCCTACCGAACCAGATGAAAAAGTTACAATAGACTCCGTATTACTCGTGCAGCACGATGGCGCAGTCAGCATTGGACAGCCACTAGTGACAGGTGCAACTGTAGAAGGGACTGTAATGCGACATTACAGAGGTCGTAAAGTCTTGGTATACAAGATGAAGCCGAAAAAGAAAACCCGCAAAAAACGGGGGCATCGTCAGGAAATTACCAGACTTATGATTGACTCCATCACCCTTAACGGTGAAGTATTTGTTGCCCAAGGAGAAGCGGAGAAGGAAACCCCCATTTTAGATGAGACTCCTGCCGAAGAAGTTGAAACCGCTGCTGAATAATAAAAAGAAGTAGATACAGATACCATAAGAGGAAATCATGGCTCATAAGAAAGGAACGGGTAGTACACGCAACGGTCGCGATTCTAACGCCCAACGTCTGGGTGTGAAGCGTTATGGCGGTCAAGTTGTGCGTGCAGGAAATATTCTCGTGCGTCAGCGCGGTACCAAATTTCACCCTGGTAACAACGTTGGTATTGGTAGCGATGACACTCTGTTCGCCTTAATCGACGGTGTTGTAATGTTTGAGAGAAAGGGCAAAACCCGTAAAAAAGTTAGTGTTTATTTACCTATAACTGCTGTTGAAACAGCCCCTGCTGAAGCAGTAGCAAGTTAGAGTCTTAGGGTGGGCACTATTTACCCACCCTAATCGCTGGTTAGCGCTGGTATGATGGTCAAATTTGCAATAAATATTATAAAAGTCGCTTTTTTCCTCTGTTGTCCATAAATTAGTAAGTATCTAGGCATAAATAAATTTAAAGTTTGTAGTAAGGACTTTAGTCCTGATAATCCTTACTCTGAGCGATAAATCGCTCACTACAAACTAAGAGTTTATTTTATATTTAATTATGTCTACCTACTTATCAGGATTATCAAAGCGCAGATATTCTTCACTAACAAAATATTACTCAAGAAAATTGGATTGTGTAACTTGCTGCTGTAGGCATCGCATATCAAGGCTTAGGCACCAATGTGTTTGTATGTTCCAAAGTTCAGGATAGCCAGCCAGAAATAGGTTTGTTCTTAAACTCTTAGGATTAAACATCTCCAGAAATTAAACGTGCGTTACCCAGAACCCTTGTATAGACGTAGCAGTGCAAAATCTCTACATTCTTCACTATGAGCTATGAGATTTTGCTGAAATAATACCTAAATTAGATTCTGGCTTTGAGTTACCATGAATACCTGAGAAAATGCTGAGAATTAACTAAATTTTCTCAAGGGATAAATTTATGAAAATTATGGCTTAGTTTCAATAAGCTCTCAGCCATTATAGAGATACTTTAGATGTTCGGGATAAATCAAACATCAGTAACAAGTGTCTGATTAAATCCTCTACAAGAAGGCATCTTCTTTATCTCAATAGCATTTATGAATCTGCTCGGAGCTTAATTTTCTCTGAGTCAATCAATACAAAAAGAACTATCCAAAGGACGAAAGAAGACTATGAACTGGAAAATACTTTGTTTAATTGCTGGTTTAAGCTTAACGACCAGTCTCACTGCTTGCTCTAGCAGTCCTGCAAGCAACAATCAAATTTCCCCTGAAGCCTCTCCTGCAATGAGTAAAGATAAAGCTGGCGATGCAATGAGTAAGGATAAAGCTGGCGGTGCAATGGGCAAAGATGCAATGAGTAAGGATAAAGCTGGCGATGCAATGGGTAAAGATGCAATGAGTAAGGATAAAGCTGGCGATGCAATGGGTAAAGATGCAATGAGTAAGGATAAAGCTGGCGGTGCAATGAAAGATGCAATGAGTAAGGATAAAGCTGGCGATGCAATGGGTAAAGATGCAATGGGTAAAGACAAAGCTGGCGATGCTATGAAGCAATCTCCGGCTTCCACCAAGCCTTAGCCACAGCCTTTGCATCTCACTTTTCTTTTACTAACATTAGGGGCTGCTTACCAAGACGATCTTGAGCTAATCCCTATACTTTGGCGCTTTGACCTCAACAGGAGAAATTCTGATGAATCACAACCTGCTCCGCCGCCGTCAGTTACTTTTTTATCTTGGGTTAGGGGTTGTCGGAATCGGTGCAGCTACAACATTCTCCAACTTCAGAAAAGTGAATGCCCCTTCTATATCTCCTGCAAAAAGTAACAAGACGCAAGACTCAGAAACCATTACAGTGAAAACTCCAGCAGGTAATAATTTACCAGAGTTTCAGGGTATCAGTCAGTGGCTTAATTCTACTCCTTTGTCGATCGCTGACCTCAAAGGCAGTGTTATTCTGATCCAGTTTTGGACTTTTGCTTGTATTAACTGCCAGCGTACCCTGCCTTACATCACTAGATGGCATAAACAGTATGAGTCGCAGGGACTCAAGGTGATTGGTATCCACACACCAGAGTTTGCTTTTGAGCGAGATCCGAACAATATAAAAAAGGCGTTACGACAACATCAAATTACTTATCCGGTTCCAGTTGATAACGAGTATAAAACTTGGAATGCTTACGAAAATCAGTATTGGCCCCATATATTTATAGCCGATCGCCAGGGTTTACTACAATATGACCATATTGGTGAAGGGGCATACGAAAAAATAGAGCAAACTATCCGCCAGCTATTGGGGTAGAAGCAATTATGACGACTTCTACTTTATCAATTAGTCTGGCTTTATTGGGGGGAGTTTTGAATGTCCTTTCACCCTGTGTTTTACCGATTTTGCCTGTGCTATTAGGGCGCTCGCTCCAATCGCATACTTACGGCCCAGTCGCACTGGTAGGGGGATTAATCGCTGGTTTTGCGCTGGCAGGTAGCTTACTCGGTGTAACATCAGTCTGGTTTACAGGTTTGGCTAATTTATTACGGAGTGGCGCGATCGCACTTCTTTTATTTTTGGGATTAATTGCAATTTTCCCCACCTGGAGTTACCGAATATTTACTTATATTCCAGTCGGCAATTTGGCTAAAAAACCTCCACGAATTGGACTTATGGGTGAGTTTTGGCTAGGAACTCAGTTAGGGCTTTTGTGGACTCCCTGTGCTGGGCCGGTTTTGGGAGGAATTTTAGTCCTAGCGGCAGTTAATCATCAAGTCGCAGGTGCATTTTGGCTACTGGTTGTTTATGGAATCGGAGCAGGTTTACCTTTATTAGCGATCGCTTACGGTGGACGAGTATTCAGCCAACGAATCCTCAATCTCCGCCCCCATAGTGCAGTGTTGCAGCGCGTTGGTGGCGTAGCGATCGCAACAACAGCAATTGCTATTCTTCTCGGTTGGGATGTCCAAATACAACTTTGGCTGGCTCCGTTTTTTCCTACTCAACCTTTGTGAGACAGCCATAAGCGTGCCAATTTTAGATTTTGGATTAGAAGACCCAATCCAAAAGTCTGGCTGGGAACAATCTAAAAATCTAAGATCCAAAATTCAAAATCCAAAATTGGTATGATCTCATCTAAACGCAAAGTCCGCTCAACACCAAGTCAGACTTTTTTATCAAAGACCTTTCACTGGATTAATATCATCAGTCTCATGTTGATGATTACTAGCGGACTGCAAATCTATAATGCTAATCCGGTATTTGGCGGGCGTGCAGGTTGGCATTTTCCTGACTTTATCTTGCTGGGAGGTTGGCTTGGGGGTGGCAGACACTGGCATTTTGCTGCTATGTGGCTATTTTCGCTGAACTTACTTTGGTATGGGCTTTATATCTTTGTAACTCGTCGTTGGCAGCGTCGCTTTGCCGATGGTGGTGACTTAAAAGCATTGCAAGTCAGTCAGAACCCAAAGCGCAAAAATTACGCATGGCATCGGCTAGTTTATACTGCTATCATTCCAGTGCTACTGCTGGCAATCTTGAGTGGTCTGGCGATGTACAAACCTGCCCAACTGCATTGGCTTTCGGGGCTGTTTGGTAGTTGGAAAACTCTACGCACTGTTCACTTTATCACTGTTCCCACAGTCATACTGTTTACAATTGCTCATTCCTTACTTGCCCTGAAGGTAGGAAGCATCCGTCTAGTTAAGTCTATGTTCCTGTAGAGGTAATATGAGTCTGATTCTTCCCAAACGCACCTTATCCCGTCGCCAATTATTGCAACTATCTGGACTTTCAGGGGTAGGTTTTCTTTTAGGTGGCTGTGGGACAAATTTGTTCTCAGATAATCTGCGGCAAATATCTGAGCCACTAAACCAACGTCTAGAAGCACTCCTGTTAAGTCAGAAACCAGTTCCAGAGTTTCCTGTTAGTGCCATAGAAGCAGACAAATTGCTAATCAATTCCTTTGACTTCACGCCGCAAATTGATCCGGTGCAGTTTCGCCTGAAGATTGATGGCGAGGTTAGTAACCCGATGCAATTGAGTATGGGGGATATTGAAAAACTTCCCTTGACTTCAATGGTAATTCGCCATGTCTGTGTTGAAGGCTGGGCTGCGATCGTTCAATGGGGAGGCGTGCGACTGCGAGACTTAGTAGCGCTGGTACAGCCGAAGTCCAACGTCCGCTATGTCTACTTTAAGTCTGCTGATGGCTACTATGAAAGCTGGGATCTTGCCTCTGCTGTACATCCCCAAACCTTGATGGCTTATCAAAAGAATGGACAACCATTATCAGTTGATAATGGTGCGCCTATGCGCCTAGCATCCCCAATTAAACTGGGTTATAAGCAAAGCAAGTGGGTGACTCAAATTACATTCGTCAGCAATTTGTTACCTCTTAAAGGCTATTGGGAAGATCAGGGCTATGAGTGGTTTGCAGGGCTATAGTCAGCGAAACAGTGCTGAGTAAAGAAGTGGGAAGAGTTTAAGATTGCCCACTTTTCAAATTTGATAGTGAGTTTTTCCCGTAGGAACTAGCATCATTGATTATGTGCTTTTAAGCACCAAGGCAAATCGGCTCAATCCCAATAAGAAACCCCCTCTGCTTGCGTCATAGTAAAGTAATTACAAGCAAGAGGGGTTTCATTTTTTATTTATTGTATAGGCAGATTTTAAAGATAATGCTGGCAAAAAACCAGTTTCTCTGATGTTGTGTTTATTTTCACCTGCCTACTCAGTTCAGCCTAGTCCCAATCGGGAATTTCGGCATCTTCTCCACCAATCCCGATTCCAGTGTTAAATATTTCGGCATCAGTTAGATTTAGATCGTTCATTGATGCTTTATACACATTAGAATCGTGAATCGTAGCGCGGGTAAAATTTACTCCGTTAAGATTGGTTTGCTTCAAATTAACATTGGTTACATAAGCTGATGTTAGGTTAGCACCTGCCAAATTAGCACCTGTTAAGTCAGCACCTTCGAGGTTAGCCCCTACAAGGTTTGCTCCTTCGAGCTTCGAGCCTCTCAAGTCAGCACCAATTAAATGAGCGCCACTGAGGTTAGCTCCCGACAAATTGCACTGGATACATTCCCCAGTTGAAAGCAGCTTTTGTAAATCCTGTGGATTTTCGGCTCTAACCGAGCTAGCGAAAAATAGGGGAGTTGCTAAGGCCATGGCCGCTAATAGCTGGAGTTTCATATATTTTCCCCCTTAATAATCAAGTTGCGTCCGTTCTGTCCCTCACAACTCTATTATCTCACTAAACTTCGTGAGGTCAATGTATACTATGCGTTAATAAATTGGTTATGATATGAACTTGCTATAATAGCGAGATAAAAAATTCGATATATCCTGTTTCTGGTCGATTTTTACCCGATAAACCCTAAAAAGCTGCCAGTGTTAAATCTCTGTTAAATCTTTTTAAAGGCTTGCACTGCTTGGCATAATTTGGCGTTTTGATAAGTATTTATACTTTATCAATTGATTTGATCGCAAATTCGCAAATTAGGTTCAGTCTATTAGAAATTCTCGCATATACTGATTGACTAATTCAGGCTGTTCTTGCTGCACCCAATGGCCACAATTAGGAATGTACTTAATTTGAAAGTTTCGGACATAAGCTGCGGTGTCATAGGTTAGTTCCTTGCCGAGTGCGGTGTCATTTTCTCCCCAAATCATCAGTGTTGGCACTTCCAAAACGCCCCAATTTGGATTTAGCATTTTCTGCTGAAAAATATTGCGGTAATAGTTCAACATTGCTGTCAGGGCACCGCGTTTTGCCGCAGCATTTTTATATGCGTCAATATCCGCTTTGGTGAAAGCACTCTTGTTAACTGCTGTACCTTTAAAAGCTGTTTCAATAGCTTGGTAGTCGGAAGATTGTAAAAGTAATTCTGGTATCCACGGTAGTTGAAAGAGGAATATATAGTTGCTACGTAGCAACTGTTGGGGAGTGCGTAACCCTTGGGCAAATTTGGCAGGATGAGGCAGGTTAAGAATAATTAATTGTTCTAACATTTCCGGGTGAGTGTATGCAAAATTCCAAGCGATCGCACCACCCCAATCATGTCCAACTAAAACACACTTTTGGTATCCTAATCCTTTGATTACTCCCTCAACATCTTTGATAAATTCATCCATGACATAAGCTGATTGCTCATTTGGTTTATCACTATCGTTGTAGCCACGCAAGTCAAGGGCGACGACTTTGAAATTTTGGGCAAATTCTGGTATTTGATGCCGCCAAGAGTACCAAAACTCAGGAAAACCATGCAACATCAACATTAAAGGGCCTTCACCTTGGGTAACGTAGTGTAGCTTTACGCCATTGGTAGTTATATATTCGTGTTTCCAAGAACTTTCTATTAGAGACATAATTAATCCAAATTCAGCATTAAAAAATACTAAATAATAATCCTGCACTTTATATATGTAATATTATTTTGAGTGGTTTTGCATCTATTGAAAGATAGTATTCCGATAGTGATTTTTTGCAAAAATATTAGACAATTTGCCTTGGGGTAGATGTGAATCGTGGGTAAATGTTGGTAAAAGGTAGATATAATATAATTCTCCCCAACTACCATGACACAACAGTTGACAAACCATGCTTCATTGTGGGTTGAGCGACTGGGACGATTTGGCTATGTTTCTAAGGGAGTAGTTTACGGTATAGTTGGACTACTGGCAGCACAGGTGGCTTTTGGCAGGGGTGGTAAAACAACTGATACCCAAGGCGCTCTCGAAACAATCGTCAACCAGCCATTTGGTAAATTTTTACTGGCTTTAGTTGCAATTGGCTTGATTGGATATGTAATCTGGCGTTTTGTACAGGCAATTAAAGATCCAGAAAAAAAAGGTAATGATGCCAAAGGTTTGGCAGTGCGAATTGGTTACGCAGTTAATGGCTTGATTTATGCAAGTTTAGCATTAAGTGCTGTGAAAATCGTTACGGGTACAGGCGGTAGTAAAAATAGTAGTGATTCTACTGAAGATTCGACAGCACGTTTGCTTTCTCAACCCTTTGGTGAATGGTTAGTTGGAACTGTAGGGGTGTTTGTAATTGCTCTAGGTTTCTATCAGTTTTATCAAGCTTTTAGTGGCAAATTTCGTAAAGAACTCAATTTAACTCAATTAAGCAACACACAAGCCCAATGGGTAATGAGGATTTCCAGATTTGGTTTGGCGGCACGGGGTATAGTATTTTGTATTATCGGTTGGTTTTTAATTGAAGCTGCAAGGCAATCTAACGCCGCTACCGCAGAAGGTTTGGATGAAGTATTACAGACGCTAGCGCAACAGCCTAACGGAGCATGGCTTTTGGGTATTGTGGCGTTAGGTTTGGTTGCTTATGGAATTTACACAATAATACAGGCGCGGTATCGTCGGCTAGTCAATGTTTAGATGGTGCGGTGCTGAGAATTTCAATTTATCAAACAGAATTCAGGAGTCAGGAGTCAGAATTCAGTTGGGTATTCTGTACGATTGGTGGACGAATAATCGGGTTTAAAACCCCCACAAAATAAGAAAATTTGGCCTACTAATTGCTTCTGACTCCTGTTAGCGGTAGCGGGGCGTTTAGCCCATTCTGACCCCTGAATTCTTCTTCAAAGAAATGGCAATAATAGAAACCCGTGGTATTTGGCTGACTACTACTGATAGTAAGGTTCTCAGGTCAAAGGAACGTATTGCTGAGGCGATGGATTTTCTGGCTGAGACAGGATTTAATGTGGTGTTTCCCGTTGTTTGGAATAAGGCAGTAACTCTGTATCCTAGTCAAACAATGCAGCAGACTTTTGGGGTTGAAATTGACCCTATGTCTGTAGGTCGTGACCCTTTAGAAGAGGTGGTGGTTGAGGCGCGACGAGTTGGGTTAAAAGTAATTCCTTGGTTTGAATACGGTTTTGCTAGTTCTTACAATTTGAATGGCGGTGTACTTTTACAGAAAAAACCGGAATGGGCTGCGCGTGATTATAACGGCAATTTACTGAAGAAAAACGGCTTTGAGTGGTTGAATGCACTCGACTCACAGGTAGAGGAATTCTTCTTGAACTTGGTGCTGGAAGTTGTAAATAATTATGATGTGGATGGTGTTCAAGGTGATGATCGCTTCCCAGCATTCCCCTGTGAAGGTGGCTATGATGAGGGAACTGTCAGCCGCTATCGCCAAGAATTCGATCGCAATCCACCAGAGAATCCCAAAGATAGGCAATGGTTACAGTGGCGTGCAGATATTCTTACTGAGTTTTTGGCGCGTCTCTACGGGGAGGTGAAAGCAGTTAATTCTAATTTATTAGTAGCGATCGCACCTAATATCCATGATTGGGCATTCCAGGAATATCTGCAAGACTCCCCTGCATGGTTGAAGCGGGGAATAGTCGATATGATTCAGCCGCAGATTTACCGCCGTGACTTTAGGAGTTACGCTGCGATCGCTGATAAACTAGTAAATCAGCAGTTCACAGATGCGACGTTGCCCAAGTTAGCACCGGGAATACTGATGAAACTTGGTAGTTATTGTATTAGTCCAGAATATCTGGTGCAGGCAATTGAATACAATCGTCAACTTGGCATTCAAGGAGAAGTATTCTTTTTTTACGAAGGTTTGCGCGAAAATAACAATACCCTAGCTAAAGTTTTACGAAATGGGCCTTATGCTAAGTCTGCATCATTTCCCACTCTGTCAGATTTGAGTGCGGGTGCTGTGAGTAACAAGAGGACATCTTCAATTTGGCAACGGTTGTTAAAAAAGATTTTTTAAAGGAAAATGCGCGTGGAATCTCAATTATCGGTGGAACAGGTAATTAAAACTTTAAAAGAAGATTTACCAACACTTTTTGAAAAAGATATTTCATATCACATTTATACAGATGATATCTATTTTAAAGACCCGGTAAATACATTCAAATATAAATTTAACTATCGCATTATCTTTTGGACTTTGCGATTTCATGCTCGGCTATTTTTTACCCAAATTTACTTTGATGTACATGAGGTTTATCAGTCAGATAAAGATACAATCTTAGCCAAGTGGACGGTGCGAGGAGTGTTGCGCGTTCCTTGGAAAGCTGGGTTGCTTTTTAATGGCTATTCAACGTATAAGCTCAATCAAGATAATTTGATATACGAGCATATTGACACATGGGATAGAAAACCAAGTGAGATATTACGGCAGTTTTGGCAAAAGGGAGGAAAGAGCTAATTAGCTGCTACGCATTCCCCTTTTACGGACTAGGAAAAATGATTTAAGAAACAAATTTTCGCTTGAGGCTATCCTCCCTCTAGAAAATCAAGTTTTCTTACTTTCCTTATTACTAGCTTAAACTTCAGTTTATACGCTTACTAAGGCTTATTGTTTTTGATTTTGTGAGCTATCTGCTTGAGAGGATTCAGTACGGTGTATTGCTTGCTCACTAACTACATTATATTTTAAATCTTCTGCTGCTTCCTGAATATTTTTTGCACCACGTTTTAAATCTTCTCCTGCTCCTTGAATGTCTTTTGCACCATGCTTTAAATCTTCTCCTGCTCCCTGAATGTCTTTTGCAGAATTCTGAAAATTTTCTCCTGCTTCTTCAAGTTTGCTTACAGTTTCTGTTGGTATGACAACGCCTTCTGCTCGTTGGATGATATCATCAGCTAGCCGTTCACTAAAACCGACTATAAATGCAATTGAAAAGAAGAAATAGTACTTAATATTAGTATCTTCCTGTTCTTGAGACTTAGGAACTTGTATAGTTGAAATAATGTTGGAGTTAATAATTGTAAAGATTAAGATGCCAAACGCTGTCCCAATCAAAGGCTTGGCAAAACCAACTAAAATAGGAGCAGCCGAACCTTTGTAATCACTGTCTTGATATTTTTTAAGCCGAATTAAAATGCTAATTATACTGCCAAATGTTCCAGCAAAGCCAGCTACCATTATTAAAGTAGACCTTTCAAAAAATAGTTGTATTTGGCTTGCTTTGAGGGGGTTAGGCACAGGATTATCATTTTTCAAACTTGCTGTTAATGTATCTATTTTAGCAAGTGTTGTGAGTGTAACCGTGACAACATAAACTCCAGGAATTACAATCGAATAGATTGGCATTGCTATTGCAAGCCCAAGCAAAATTTTAGTTGGTGCTGACCATTCTCGAACAGCTCTCTTAAAAAAAGTTTTTGTTAAACCCAGAAATTCTTTGCTGTTGATAAAATACTCAAGGTTGTGTCTTATATTTTTGGCGAGAACTATTTTTTCTTGCCTTCTTTGCTTTATTGTTAGCAGAAAAATCACAGCTACTTTAACTGATTTTAGCTTTGATTTCAGAGCAATACACTCAGCTATACTATTAGGTTTACGCTTCTGAACTTTTAAAATGTATTCCTCAAAGCGTTGTAACAATGATATTTGGTTGGCAATTTCTTCCTGAATATCCTCTCTTAGATTCTGCGATTCTACCGTCTGAAGTTTATTTTGTATTTCTTCTAGCAGTTGACGAATTTCTTCTTGTATTTCTTTAAGGGTACCTTGACATATCTCCTCTTGGGTATCTTTCTGACCCATAATTTTTCCTAAAATTTGGTTGATCATACAGGCTAAGTCCTCTAATTTTATAGTTATTTATACAGACAAAACTTAAGATTATATTTAATAAGACTCTATTTAAATATCGATTTTCATTTGAAATAGGACGACTTATTGCCGTAAATGATTGAAAAACATGGGTCAAATAGCTTTTTATGTTTCTTTTACCACATAAATACGGAAATATCAATCCCACCTCTTGGCTCAGTGTAGTAATTTTGAACTTATTTGTGCTTTGGATGAACCCCAGAACTAATAGACATCTCCGAAAATGAATGTAGAGACGTAGCACTGCTACGTCTCTACAAGGGTTCTGGGTAACGCATATTTAATTTCTGGAGATGTCTAATGTGTCAATAGGGTTTGAGATGCGCTTACCCTGTTGTCTGCCATTGTTTACTCGGCTAAAGTTCTGATGGTTCAGAAGAAGTATGACAAAGCAAACTGGAAAAATGACCTTTATTTTTAACTCAGAAATTTACAGCCACTTACTGTCTCAACATCAACCTCGGATTATTAAGACAGAAGAGGAAAACGAGAAGTTTTTAGAGACTGTTGAAGAACTGCTTTCTCGTTCTCATCCGACTCCTGAAGAAGATGCTTTACTGGAATTATTAGTAAAACTGATTGAGGATTTTGAAGATAAGCACTATCAGCTTAATTCCTCAACACCTCGCTCAAGAATCTTGCATTTGATGGAAGCTAGAGGTTTGGAACAAGCTGATTTGGTAGAAATTCTGGGTTCAAGCGAGATTGTTACTAAAATCATGAATAACAAACTAGAAATCACTAAAAAACAAGCTGAAGCTTTAGGTAAGTTTTTTAACGTTGAGCCAAGCTTGTTTATTTGTTGATTTTGTTAAACCAATAAAGTTTTTCCACCAATTGGTTGATGATATAAAGTCATTAGCTGGCTAGCATTTAAAGTTTCTACCGCATAAGCTTTTTTTGTTAAGTCGCTGAATTCTACTTCAAAAACTCCAGGTTCATATTCTTCCACAATCGTTCCTACTTGACCGTGATGCAATCCCACCTCTGGTAAGCCTTCGGTTAGGGCAACCACATCTAATAATTTCATTGGTATTACCTCATTGCTATAAAATTTAGAAATAGGATGGTTTAGTTTTATATAATGCACCCTACTTTGAAAAAACTAAGATTTCACCGCCGGATACTGTTTCAACACCTGCTTTAAATATTGCCCAGTATAAGACCTGGGATTTTTTGCAACTTCCTCCGGTGTTCCCACAGCAATCAATTCTCCACCTTTGTCGCCACCTTCTGGCCCCAAATCTATCACCCAATCAGAACAACGAATTACATCTAAGTTGTGTTCAATTACTAAAATTGAATTGCCTTTATCTACCAATCGTTGCAACACATCTAACAATTTGTGGACATCGTAAAAAGATAACCCTGTTGTCGGTTCATCTATTAAATAAAGTGTCTTACCTGTGGCGCGTCGAGATAGTTCTGTTGCTAATTTTACCCGTTGTGCTTCACCACCTGATAAGGTTGTAGCAGGTTGTCCTAATTGGACATAACCCAAGCCGACATCAAATAAAGTTTGCAAACGCGCGATCGCTTTGGGGATATTCTGGAAAAAGTCTAAGCTTTCCTCAACTGTCATTCTCAGTACATCAGAGATTGACTTATCTTTGTACTTCACCTGCAAGGTTTCGCGGTTGTATCTTGCACCTTTACAAATTTCGCATTGCACGTAAACATCCGGGAGAAAGTTCATTTCAATAACATTCACACCCTGTCCGCTACAAGCTTCGCAACGTCCACCTTTAACGTTGAAAGAAAATTGTCCGGGTTTGTAACCCCTAGCTTTCGCTTCTACTGTTTGGGAAAATACATCCCGAATGGCATCGAAAATTCCTGTGTAAGTTGCAGGGTTGGAACGTGGCGTGCGTCCAATGGGAGATTGATCGATAACGATCGCTTTATCAATCGCGTTTAATCCCTGAATTTTATCCAAATGTCTCGGTAAGGGAACTTTCTTTGTTAAATGGTGTTGCAGAGATGGGTAGAGTAATTCGTTAATCAGGGTAGATTTGCCAGAACCAGACACACCAGTGATGGAGACGAGTTTACCTAATGGAATGTCTACATCTATATTCTGTAAATTGTTGCGATGGGCATTTTTAATTCCCAAACTGCGCCCATTTCCTTCTCGGCGTTCTGCTGGTGTGGTAATTACTCGCCTTCCTGATAAATATGCACCCGTCAAGGAATCTTCTGCTGCTAATAACGCCTCAAAATCACCTTGGGCGATAATATTTCCGCCGTGAATTCCTGCACCAGGGCCAATATCAACGATGTAGTTGGCTGCACGAATTGTTTCTTCATCGTGTTCAACGACAATTAATGTATTACCCAAATCGCGCAATTTTGTTAAGGTTTTGAGCAACCTGCCATTATCTCGTTGATGCAAACCAATACTCGGTTCATCTAAAACGTAAAGAACTCCTGTTAAACCAGAACCAATTTGCGTTGCTAGACGAATCCGTTGGGCTTCGCCACCGGAAAGGGTCATGGCGGGACGGTCAAGGGTGAGATAATCTAAACCTACATCCAACAAGAATTGCAATCTGGCTTTGATTTCTCTCAGGACTAAATCAGCAATTTGTAACTGGCGATCGCTCAACTTGAATTGCTCAATTCTCTCTCGACAATCTCGAATTGATACGGTAGTCAATTCTAAAATTCCATATTGTCCCAACTTCACCGCCAAGGCTTCCGGTTTTAAGCGTTTTCCCTTACAAACTTCACACGGTTGGTCAATTAAATACTGCTCTAATTTTTGCTTAACTAATTCCGAACCACCTTCATACTGCCGTTGCAAAATTGGAATAGCACCTTTAAAACTCTGCTTCCTCTGTGCTTCTGCGGCTCGTTCATCTTTCTCTCCAAACAAAATAATTTGCTGCTGTTCTTCTGTCAGCTTGCTCCAATTTGTTTGTAACTCAAATCCATAAATTTGCCCCACGCTATAGAGTAATTCCAAGTAATAAGAATTATCTTTTTCTGACCAAGGCGCGATCGCAGCATAAACTGGCGCTTCCCAGTCGGGTACGATCAAGTCTGGCGCAAATCTTCTTAAAGTCCCGATGCCATGACAGTGTGGACAAGCACCATAAGGTGAGTTAAATGAGAACAATCGCGGTGATAGTTCCTCCATTACCGCGCCATGTTCTGGACAAGCAAAGTTTTCCGAAAATACTAACTCTTCTTCTTTTTCTTGTCCGTCGTCACCAAGTAGACTCACCAGAATGGCTGCAATCCCACCCGATTGCTTGAGACACGTAGACAGGGAATCAACCAAACGCTCTTGGATATCAGCCTTTTTCACCAAGCGGTCAATTACCACTTCGATGGTGTGGGTAAAGTTTTTATCTAATTCAATGGAATCTGACAGTTCGCGGATCTCGCCATTGATCCGCACGCGGACAAAACCTTGAGATGCCAGACTTGACAAAAGCTTACGGTGTGTGCCTTTTTTCCCCCGAACAACGGGTGCAAGAATTTGGAAGCGGGTGCGATCTGGTAATTCCATGATCCGATCGCACATCTCATCGATTGTCTGGGGTGCAATACAGCGATCGCATATCGGACAATGGGGTTCGCCAGCCCGACCAAATAACAACCGCAAATAGTCGTAAATCTCTGTCACCGTACCGACAGTGGAACGGGGGTTATGAGACGTTGACTTTTGGTCAATAGAAATTGCTGGACTTAAGCCTTCAAT
Source organism: Nostoc sp. ATCC 53789 (assembly GCF_009873495.1). GTDB lineage: Bacteria > Cyanobacteriota > Cyanobacteriia > Cyanobacteriales > Nostocaceae > Nostoc > Nostoc muscorum_A. Next base: position 2,380,456 of record NZ_CP046703.1, read on the forward strand.
GGCTTCTACATCCGGCTTATCCAGTTGTCCTAAAAATTGCCGGGCGTAGGCGCTGAGGGATTCGACATAGCGACGTTGCCCTTCAGCGAAAATGGTATCAAAGGCTAGGGAAGACTTACCAGAACCAGAAACGCCAGTAAAGACAATCAGGCGATCGCGTGGCAATTCCAAGTCAATATTTTTCAGATTATGCTGCCTAGCACCCCGAATCCGAATGGTATTCTGGCTGTTGTGGCTGGGGTACGGAAGATGTCCATTCAAGGATGCTGCTAGCTGTTTGTCTGACATATTGGGCGGCGAAGAGGGAGTTTCCTATGAAACAGTCCTTAATAATACTATCTTTAATTAGTTTATAGTAGAACAATCGTACTGTTTTTGTGAGTTATCGTTTCAGATTCATGGCGCAGACATCCTTAAGAGTCTGCTGGTTTGGAAGCATCGCGATTAAATATCCTTCTGAGGGCGAAGCTATGGTATCGCAAATTCAACCGCCGACCCAGCCAGAGGTCATCTACTTAGATAGTGACGTACAACTAGTTGCTAATAATACCATACAGTTTAGCTGGATTGTAGAAATTAAGCAGAATATAGAGTGGCTATTTGCTGACTTAACTGGGGACTTCAAGATTTGAACTCGGAAGTTCGACCTTTTTGCTCGGTCATTGGTGTTCGGAACTCGGAGGTTTGACCTTTTTGCTCGGTCATTGGTGTTCGGAACTTGAAATACCGAGTTCAAAACTGCGATCGCATCTCTAATTTACCAAGCGATCGCTCTTTTTGAATATTAACTCCCCATAGCTCCCTCATTTCCCGGTTGGTGAGCGAAGTCGAACCACATCTCCCTCATCTCTACCGCCTTGGACAGACTTTAAGCGCATCAGGATGGCTAATCAAATAAACCTTGAGCCAACTGCAACCTTGCGCCATTAAATTATCTAAATTCAGATTCCACAGAATTATTGTGTTGTCTTGTCCGCCAGAAGCTAAAGTTTTGCCATCCGGGCTGAACACGACGCTGAAGACAATATCGCTATGCCCAGTTAGAGTGGTAATTTCTTTGCCCGTATCCAGATTCCACAATTTGATGGTGTGGTCAGCGCTGGCGGAAGCTAAAGTTTTGCCATCTGGGCTGAACGCGACGCTCTTGACCTCAGCAATATGCCCAGTAAGAGTAGTAATTTCTTTGCCCGTCTCCCGATTCCACAATTTAATGGTGTTATCACGACTAGCGGAAGCTAAGGTTTTGCCATCCGGGCTGAACACAACGCTGTTGGCCCAATTGCCATACCCAGTAAGAGTAGTAATTTCTTTGCCCGTCTCCCGATTCCACAATTTAATGGTGTTATCCCAACTAGCAGAAGCTAAAGTTTTGCCATCCGGGCTGAACACGACGCTGTTGACCTGAGCGCGATGGCCTTCTAAGCGATTTTGTTCACGAATATTGGTACTAGATAGAATTCTCTGTAAACTAAACAAAGGGCTGTATGCTGGATAGTCTGCTAAAGACTGTTTATCCTTAATCAAACTTTTTAATGTTCCTGCCGTCTCCATTGCTAATAGCAGAGCATCAAATTTCCTCGAAGTCTCAAACAGTCGCAACGCATTTGTTCCATCTCGTTCCAATCGCGTAGCCGTTAAAGCAACTTTTCTGGCATCGACTGCCGCATTCAGAGCAATTTGTGCCTGCTTTTGTTCTTGCCTTGCCCGATTTAAATCTGCAACAGCTTTTTGACGCTGCTGTTGTGCCTCTTGTCGTTGTTGAATTGCTTGGTTTGCCTGTACTTCAGCTTGACTAGCCTTTGCACTAGCTGCTGCGACTTTGTTTTCTGCTAATTTCAGATTTCGCTGTGCCTGATTCACTTTGGCATTTGCAGCATTCAGTTTTGAAGTGGCGTTACTAAGATTCCGTTTTGCCTGTGCTGCCTGTTCCGATATCCTTTGATTGTCGCGTGATATTTTGGCATTGTCTGCCAATATTCGCTGATTCTCTTGCTTGGTTGCTGCGGTTTCTGTCTTAGCATTATTTAATTCTGTTTGGGCATTATCTCTTTCTGCCTTTGCTGTTCCTGCTTGTCCCAATTCATATTGAGCAAATATTAATGATGCAACTGCCCCCAGCCCAGTCAGTCCTAACACCAAAGAACCAATACGAATCCGTTGATTAGCTTTGTGGTTTGCCTTTGCTAAAACTTGCTTTGCCTGTTCCTCTGCTTGCAGCCTTTTCTGCACATCGCGCTTTTCTAATTCCTGGCTAGCAGCTAAAAACTGATAGTCCAAATCACTTAAACTTTTACCTACTGCCCATTCTTGAGCATCATACAAAGTCTTTCCCCGCAACAAGCGCGACTCATCTTGACATTCAGACTCAACCCAGGCGTTGAATGTATCGGAGTAAGGACGCAAGTTTGCTAAGATGCGATCGCACCATTCCTGCTTAAACACCTCTGCATAAATCCGGTTATAAATTTGTAACTTTCCCTCCCGCTTCACTACCAGCCCCGTCAGCCGCAGTTCCGTTTGTTCAGGACTATCATCAGCTACTATCTCTCCGTGCTGCAAAATCTGCTGATACAATCCCAACAATCGCCCAGTCCTCTGTTCCCCACTCTGCAAAATTCTGTCTCGAATCGTCTTCAAATGCTCCGGCTCGTCTTGCGTCTCCCAATACCCAATAATCTCCTTGCGTACCAACTCTTCCACCCAATCCTCAGCTTCTAACCCCCAGTTCTTAGTCTCTAGTCCCCCCTGCACTAGTAATTTACAAACTTTTTGTGTCAAAAACGGCTGTCCCCCCGTCCAGTCCAGCACCACCTGCATCAACTCTTGAGAATCGTCCACTTCTGCCAATCCGTGTGCCAAGGGTTGCGCCTCTTGGAGGTGAAAGCCAGTTAAATCAATTGCCTGTCCAATATTAAAAGGTGTCCGGCGTTTGTCTTGAATCAAATCTGAAGGCGTAGACACTCCAATCAAAGCAAAGGTAAGGTAATTATATTCAGGATGGTCTGCTCGTCGGTTGTAGCAATCGCGGATAATTGCAAAAAAGTCATCTAAGTTGAATGAAAGACTCAGAACACTGTCAACTTCATCAATAAAAATAATAATCTTTTCAGTAATTGTTTTTAGTAAAATCGTTTCAATAAACTTGCTCAAACGCTGTACTGGTGAAAGCAAAACGTTGTCAGTCCACCAAGCATCTAAATCAAAAGTTGTATAAATATTCAAACTTCCCACTAGAGTATCAATCACCCCGGCATACCACTGTTTTGGTGTAATATCTGCCGTTCCAATAGCTGTAATATCAACAACAGCACAAGCAAATCCCTCAGTTTGCAAACGCTGCATTACCTGCACTCGCAAGCTAGATTTCCCCATCTGCCGGGAATTGAGTACATAACAAAAATTCCCAGCCTTCAAGCCTTCATAGAGGTCATGGTCAGCTTGCCGTCTAACATAAGTTGGTGCATTTTGAGGCAGGCTACCACCGACTTGATATTGATACTGGGTCATAAACAATTAAAATTAAAAATTAAAAATTATGAAATACAAATTTGGTAGGGTATGTTAGCACAGAGACTACGAATTACAGACTAAATAAGCTAGGCGTTTTAACACTTTTACCACAGTATCTAGGTCATCCCCACGATTGAGCGACAGTGTGTAAGATAATGCATATCTTGGTGTATCCTGTTTCGTCAACTTAATAAATTGAAATTCTCGACCATTGGTTACAAAACCAAATGTAGGTTTATCATTACCAGGATTAGCCAACATATAAGCTAATGCTTGAGAAATTGCTACCTCCAAAGAATATTCTGCTCGTTTCGCCTCAATAACGAGAACCCAAAATGGAGGATGAAACACCAAAATATCAATACGTCCTCTAATAATTGTGCCTTCGTCTTCAGAAGAAATTCTTACCTCTTCTTCCGAGGCGATATAAAAAGGCGGTTGATAAAAACCTGCTAGACGCAATAGTGGAGATAGCACCACCATTTTGACTACAGGTTCTAAAATTTGGTAGCGGGATAAATGCAAATATTCTGCCTTGACTTGGTTGAGAGATTGCTTTTCTAAATCACTCAACTCAGGTAAATCTTGCTGCCACTCAAAAAAAAACTGTTCATTGTCTGCACGTTGTAGCCCAAATTGATCTATGAGTTGGGCTAGGGTGATATCTTTTCCTTGAATAACTTGAACCATTGTTAAACCTTTTTGTTAAATGGTAATTTCAGATAAAAGTCTTATTGCACTCCTAACTAATGTACTTTTTTAATTTTTCAACCCCAAGCGATGCCCAAAATATTGACGATACAATTTACACAGTGGCACCACTTCATTGCCTTTAAACTTAACTAACCCCATACTGCGGAGTTTAAACGCTTCAGTTGTGCCTACATCCACGGGGCGATTTGCTGTCATCACTTGTTTAACCGCAGCTAGCAATTCTGCATCCTCTTGCAAATTCAGCCAGTGGCGGCGCAGATGGTCACTGTAAGGACCTTCCTCGGTTGCGGCGATTTTTTGCAGATTTGCCAGCGTCATCCGACCACGGGCAATTTCATAAAGCGCTACCCGCACTAAATAAGGATGACCACCCACCAGTGTCATTAATTCTTCAATTTGTGATTCAGGCCAATTGAGTCCGTGACGCTGTACCAAGTCTTGTACTTGTGTTTGATTTAAGTCTGGCAACTCAATAGGTAAGCCGACATTAAAAGGCGACCGATTAATATTGAGCGGAATATAAACTTCCTTAGAATGCACAATCACCAACCGGAGATTTTTCCAAACTGTCTCATTCTTTGACCGTTCATGCCAAGCTCGTAGCAATCCAAAAAAATCAGCAGCAATTATAGGATGCTTAAAGACTTCATCAACTTCATCCAAACCTATAGCTACGGGGCTATTAATCGCAGGTAATAAATACCGTTGAAAGTAATTTGTACATTTATTCTTGCTACCTAAAACACCCTTCCAATAATCGTCTAGCTTCTCTGGTAGATTCAGTTCGTAAGTAATGCTGGCACAGAACCACTGCAAAAACCGATCTAAATTGCCGAGAAATTCTGCATCGGCTGACTGGAAATTTACGGGTGCAGTCTGATAGCCATGTTGACTAGCATGATGGAGAACCCGCGACATCAGCGAAGTTTTGCCCATCTGCCGAGGAGCTTTGATGCGAATTAAGGCCCCTGGTTGAAGAATCGCTTCATAACAGTCTACCTCAATAGGCGATCGCTCCACATAGAACGCAGAGTTTAGAGCCACCTGCCCTTCTGGATTTTCTAAAGAGACTGCTGCTTTTATCTCGCTATCTGGAATCGTTTCGTTAGCACAGATACCACCTTGAAGATTGTTTCGACTTTTCAGCACTGGTGTCGAAGACTCTGGAATACTTTCTAAATCAATAGCGCTACAGCCAAACTCATAAGCATCCTCATAAGACCTATCAGCGCCCAATGCATCATAAAAGCCTACCGCAAATTTAATTGCGGCGCGATCGCCAATTGCCCGATTCATCCCAACTACACAGTTAATGTGTTGGTAAATAGACTCAGCTTGCACCTCGCTATAACAGGCATTTAATAATACACACTCAATTTTGTCTTTAAATAATTTAAATAGCCTTGCCAGTGACTCTGTACTCACTAGCTGCATTTCCCCTGTAATATTTTCCAAGGCTAAACCTTGATTTCCTCCACCATGTCCAGAAAAATGGATGATATGAGGATTATGATCTAAAAGCGCACGCCGCAAATCGTCAGGACGCACCGCCCATTTCGTAATCAGTTCAAACTTATCTCGGCTGCGAGAGCGTTGCAACCCTTCCTGAATTTCCCTAACTTCCTCGTCCAAGCGAAGTTTATCTGTCGTCGTGGGATTAGCTGACACAATCAGGATTTTTTTCACAGCGCTATCAACTATTGAATGCAGGCTTCTGGCTTAGATGTAGTTTACTACAGCAGGTAAGTAGACAATTACCGATAGCGCATTACCGTTAATGAGCCTTTTAGCTCCATTAATGAGTCTTTGAACTCCATTAATGAGTCTTTAAACTCCATTAATGAGCCTTTTAGCTCCATTAATGAGCCTTTTAGCTCCATTAATGAGGCTTTTAACTCCATTAATGAGTCTTTAAACTCCATTAACGAGGCTTTGAACTCCATTAATGAGTCTTTAAACTCCATTAATGAGTCTTTTAGCTTCATTAACGAGTCTTTGATACTCGTGAAAATGACAGCAATTTTTACAAGCGTGGAATACACATAATTTTAGGGGCACAATATATTGTGCCCCTACGCGTGTAGTCTATTCAATTGGAAACGACTGTAATCCTTAGCCAGATGCAACCTAATTAATCTTAATTTCCGGTTTTTTGTTGACAACTTGCTTTGAAATCCAAGCTTTGACATTCTCTTGCTTCCAGCAATTGCCTAACCGCACTACCAGGCTGACAACTCATCAAAGTTGCCCCCATCGCAGCTAGTGTAATAACAGTAGCTAATCCCAGCACTGTAGCTCGTTTTATAGGTTTGATTGTACTGATTAAATTATCTATTCCAGTGCCAGTACCAACAACCTCAATTGGCTCAAGTGCTTTTAAAGCAATAGCCGCATTAGCATAGCGACGGTTTCGGTTACGTTCCACCATTGTCATTAACCACCACCGAAAACGCGGACTGATTTGAGGAACTAATTGCTGGAAATTAAAGCGGTAGTTATCATCAATTAATTTTCCAATATCAACAGAACGGGTATTAGTAAGTAAGCAAATTAGTGTTGCTCCCAAACTATATAAATCTGATGCTTCAGTCAGGGAATGACCAAACTGTTCTTCTGGTGGCATAAAACCTGGGGTTCCTGCTACGAAGCTGCTAAGAGCTATTTTTGCACCCTGTATCCTAGCTAATCCAAAATCAACTAAATAAGCATTTAGTTGCTCATCAACCAAAATATTTTCTGGTTTGATATCCCGATGAATAATTGGCGGAGCTTGCTTTTGTAGATAGACCAAAAGCTCTAAAATGGACAGAGCAATTTGCTTAATTTCTTCTGGATGAAAGCTGTTTTTTAAGCCTAAAGATGGGGCATTTTTATGTTCCTGCACCAGATAAAAAGCCCCTGGTATTTCAAAAGAATCTATATAGCGAGGGATGCGAGAATGATTGAGTTGCTGCAAAATTTCGATTTCGCGCTGATATGCTTTCACACCTGACAAATCAGCATCGGCCCGAGCAAAACAAAACTCTTTAATCACTACCTGTTGCTTAGAGTTGAGGACATTAGCTAAATAAGTAATTCGTCCTCCTTCTCGGTTGCGTCCTAGTTCGCTGATAACTTGATAGCCTTGTTGAGAAAAATCTGGATGGTGATTTGAGGGAATTACCTCTTTATGTCCATTACGCACATCAAGCTCCATTACACACCATATGAGTTTGATTCTGTCAATCCTTTTGGGAGAGGGAATAGGGAATAGGCAACAGTGAAATTTGTGCTTATAGATGCCGTTTGGTTGCCTGTTCAATCTAAATAGGACTTACGCAAGAACTCTCTGAAGCTCTTATTTCTCCGTGTCCTCTGCGCCCTCTGTGGTAGCCTGCGGCAAGCCACTTCGTGTCTACGTTTTCTCATGATTTTGCGTAAGTCCTGCTAAAATCTAGAATCTAAAATTGAGTGACCCAGATTGTTAGCTCCATTTCTACTCTGCATAGGCCAAGACGCGGGGACAGAAAATATCTTTGCATTTGCGTCTTGGCATGAAATTACTAATTTTGCGTTAGCCAATCGATAATCTGGGCATTGACAACATCTGGAACTTCATCGTGCGGACAATGACCGGCATTAGGAATGGGGACTATTTTGATTTGTTTGCCATTCTCACGCGCCTCTTCGTAAATCTTGGCCCCGGTAATTGGTGTCCAGGGATCATCAGCACCCCAAATTACTAATAGAGGACGTTCTACTTTGGGCAAAAGTTCCTCTGGACTTGGGCCAGGAGGGGCTGTGAGAATGGAAGCGAAGACTTGTTGCGCTCCTGGGTCGCAAGAGGGAGTATAAAGTAAATCGACTAATTCATCGGTGACGGCTTCACGATCGCGGTAAACTTGGTAGAGAGTACGGCGAATTTGGGCTTTTTGGCGGATGCGGTTATAGACAAATTTACCTGTAATTGGCGATCGCACAAACCGATTAAAAGCTGCCATCACCATCCTTAGCGGCGGGTTCAATTCGTGGGGACGATGACTCAAGCCACCCGCAGAGTTAATCAAAATACCACCAGCAGCAATTTCTGGATGTTCTACCAGTACAATCAAGCTCAAAAGTGCGCCGATAGAGTTGCCAATAAATACAGCCGGTTCGTGTATATGTGCTGTGCAAAAATCTTTCAGCAGTTCCACCCAAACTTCGACGCTGTAATCAATAGGCGCTTTATCGGAACCGCCAAAGCCTAAAAGGTCTATGGCAAATACTTGGTAGCCAGCATCAGCTAAAACTGGGATATTTTTACGCCAGTGTCCAATGGAAGCACCGAAGCCGTGAACCAGCACCAGAGGTCGTCCAGTGCCCATGACAGTGTACTGAATTTTGTAGCCCTGCCAAGTCCAAATGAATTTTTCAAAAGCGTCTTGGGTTGCAAGCTGCTGTGTAGTTATAGTCATTAATAAGATTCATAAAGTGTTTCTTCAAATATATTAATGTTCTCTGACCTCACATCCTGAAATTAGAGAATAGAATTGCTGCGCCAGTTGTCTCCAGTTCTTAGGGGTAACGATAAATACTATACTTTTAACTTATCGTTTAACACTGAGTAAATGTTAGTTCCATCCACCCCAAGGGATTAATAAGTCAAGGGATACCAAATACCCCTGTGATTTTTTAGACGAATGGTAGTGTGAGATGAAATATATGAATCAAAGTTATTTTGCTCAAATCAGCAAATTTGTTCTGGCTGCAACCTCTGTGGCAATATTTTCGCCAATCGCTTCTGCATCTGCAACTTCAGGGTTCTCTACCACCGTCGCCCAAATATCTGATAATTCCACAGGTCAACAACTTTTAGCTGATAAAAAACTAGAAACCAGGAGTCGTACTACTACTATTGAGCGGCAAACTATCACCACAGAAAGCCGCAGTAGTAGTGTTTCTGCAAAAGGCAAAAAAACAGGTTTTAGCCTTGCCATTTGGGAACCATCCGGGAACTTGTCAGAGGTGATTGCTCGCATTTCTGTCAAGAGTAAAGGTAGCAAGGGCTATTTAAAAGAGCGCTTTTTGGGTGATTACAAGTACAAGATTAAGCAAAAAGCAAAATTTGCTAAGGGGTTAAAAGCTAGCGATCGCATCGTCGTGCGATTGTATGATGTTCAAAACCGCTTTATTGGCTACAGCGAATTTGAATGTTTATCGGCAAATACCACAGTTAACCTGGTTTTGTCAGCTAAACCTACAGAATATCAAGTCGTTCGCACTGTTTATGGTGTTGATGCTGACCAAAACGGCACTATTGACACAGGTACCACCACCTACGACTACTTCACCCAAGTTAGCGACCAACGTGTTAGTTTTCTGAGCAGTTCCCAAACCTTCCAAGGTAGTCAGTTCCAAGTAGAAGGTTTGTCAAAAATTGCAGGAACCAGCGTTTATCCCGTTTCTTTCACTCAGGGTGAGTATGCTTTAGTGCGTCAGTCGTTCGTGAGCGTCTTTAGTTCCGACTTAGCAGAGGCTTTGCAAGCTACTCCTGGCAGCTTGGTGCAGGTGATTGAAGTCAGCGATAACTCTAGCTACGACATCAGCCAAATGCTGATGAATTATCGCCAAGTTGGGATGTCTCGCGCTCTTCAGGTTGGGTTTTCTGACGTTTCTACAGACTACTGGGCTAAAGATTTTATTGCCGAATTGGCCTCAATGGAAATTCTCGAAGGTTTTCCTGATGGGACTTTTCGCCCGGATGCACCAGTAACTCGCGCTCAATTTGCGGCAATGTTGCGGAAAGCGTTTACCAAGGGGAAAATTCGTCGAGCGATCGCATTTAAGGATGTCTCAACTCAATATTGGGCTTACAATGCCATCAGCGAAGTTTATCAAATGGGCTTTTTAAACGCTGTTATTGGTAAGGATTTCAACCCCAGCCAAAGCCTTTCTCGCCTTGATATTTTGGTAGCATTAGCGCGGGGATTAAATTATCAAAGCAGTGGTTCCACGGATACAATTTTATCTGTTTACAGCGATGCAACTACTATTCGTAGTGAATATCGCAGTCTGATTGCAGCTTTGACACAACGCGGTATAGTCGTCAACTATCCCAATGTGAAATTGCTAAATGTTGAACGGGTAGCAACCAGGTCTGAAGTGTCTGCTTTGCTATACCAAGCTCTATCTAGCACTGGACAAGTAGCAAATATCTCCTCGCAGTATGTCGTTGGACAACAACAACAAGTTGCAGCTGAGGAGCAGACTGAAACTTCAACAGAGGGGGTAAAACCACGTCGCCACTGTAACCAAGGAATTGGTAATGGTTCTGAGGGATGTGACCCAGGCAATTCCCATCCTCACGGTGGCAGTAACGATGAAGGTGGACGCACACCTGGTAAAAAGTAATACTCTTTTTTTAAGAGACGCGATTACTCGCGTCTCTAGCTTGCTCAACTGTAAAACTAATCTCCTGACCATAGGAAATTTCTAGTGTATGACCATCAGGGTCTCGAATATAAGCCCAGTAACCAACCGGAAAGCCCCAGTCATTTGGCCCATCTAGCAGTATTTCCTCAGCGCGTGCCTCATTGCACAGGCGATCGATTTCCCCACGATTCTGATAAGCTACCCCAAGATGGGATTGTGGTAATAATGCGCCTTCTACTTTAGCTGCTTTAATTAGGACAATCACAAAAGGTCTAGTCAGGTCACTAATCCAAGCAACATCTACTTGAGTAGTTTGATCGGTGCGACGATGCACAACTGTCATTTGGGCATACTTTGCATAAAATGAGATACTTGCATCAACATCACTGACTGCAAGTGCAATGTGAGTAAAACCAAGATCAGACATAAAACAACCCCGTGTATAGACTTAACCGGAAGAATGTAGGTATTAGCCTCATTGCTTACTAAGAAAGCTGACACGATTGATAATGAAGATAGGCGTTATCTTCACAAAATTTATGTTTTTAACTTGGTTTGACAGCAACTCTTGGTTACTGGAAATTGGTGGAAAAAGAATACTGATTGACCCTTGGCTGGTTGGTTCTTTAATTTTCAGCAATTTGGATTGGTTATTCAAAGGTTCGCGATCGCAAAATCGCCCAATACCAGATAATATTGATTTGATTCTGCTGTCTCAGGGTTTAGAAGACCACGCTCACCCACCAACGCTTCAGGTACTCGACCACAGCATCAAGGTTGTAGCCTCTCCCAATGCTGCCAAGGTAGTACAGCAGTTAGGTTATACCCAAGTTACTACTCTCGCTCATGGTGAAACTTTCACTTTAAATAATCAAGTTGAAATCAAAGCTTTCCCTGGTTCACCCATTGGCCCGACTTTGGTAGAAAATAGTTATCTCCTCAAAGAATTGGAAAGTGGGCTAACTGTATACTACGAGCCTCACGGTTATCATTCTCCACAACTTCAGCAATCTGCACCCATTGATGTAGTGATTACACCGTTTATTGATATGACATTGCCTTTGCTGGGGCCGATTATTAAAGGTAAAAATAGCGCTTTGGAAGTAGTAAAATCGTTACAACCTCAAGTAATAATACCTACTGCGGCTGGTGGTGATGTGGCGTTTGAAGGGTTGCTGATGAAATTGATTCAGACTAAAGGAACTGCTGAGGAATTTCGTTCGTTAGTAGAGAAAAACAATCTTTCAACACGGGTACTTGAACCGAAACCAGGCGATCGCTTTGAACTACCATTAGAAAAACGAGCATTAGCAATTTAATTTGCACCCAGCCTTAGCGATTAGTTTTGTAGGTTGGGTGCAGCGTTAGCGTAACCCAACATAAAATTTGGTGGTAATGTTGGGTTGCGTTTTACTCCACCCAACCTACATAAATATATCGTTTAAAAAACTCTAGGTTTCAACATAGATGAGGTTTAACGTGGCAAATACTAATTTTTTCCTATAGCTGAATTATCTTGCATATATACTTTTCTAATCGGAAAAGGAATTTGAATTCCTGCTTGCTGATAGCGTTTGTGTAATTTTTTCACAACTAGATGTTTACCAATACGCTGATCGAAGTATTCGCTTACCCGCATATAAAGCGTAAAATCTATACTAAAATCATTAAAAGTATGAAATCTAATATATGGCTCATTATCTTTTAATTCCGGTGCAATTTCTCGCATGACTTCTTTAGCAACTTCTACAGTCACTTTTTCAACTTGTTCCAAATCGCTATCATAACTTACACCCACATTCATTGTTAAAGTAATTTCTTTTGCGGGTAAATGATAGTTGGTGAAAATTGCCGAAGACAATTTAGAATTTGGAACAATGACAACATTATTGGAAATTTCTCTCATTGTTGTATTGCGCCAAGAAATATCTATAACATATCCCTCATGTCCAGCATCTAATTTTACATAATCTCCGGTTCTAACTTGCTTAGAAATAATTAAGTAAAACCCAGAAAACAAATTTGCAAGTGTGTCTTGAAGTGCCAAACCAACTGCTAGACCACCAATACCTAAAGTTGTGATAATCGGGGTAATTTGAACACCCACCGTTTGCAGTATGATTAATGTTCCCAAAGCTAAAACAGTAATTTTAGCCAGGTTAGAAATTAGCGATGTGGGAACCCCTTCTGCTCTGCGAATAAATAAATTCACAAAACCAGCAGTCAATCTGGCTAAAACTAGGGTTACTGAATACAGCAGTGCGATTGTCAGAACTTTTTGCAGTACGATCGCAATATCCGGTTTCAGGGGTGCGCTCAGAATTGCCCAAAAAAAACCGGCAATGACAAACCAAATAAAAGTCATGCGGTGCAGAGAGTGAAATATAATATTTCCCCCCGCAATTCGTTTATTATTAACGAATATTTCCAGTTTTTTGAAAATAACTTTTTCACCAATTATTCCAGCCAGTAAGCCAGCTAGAATAAATGTTATCGGCGGAATCCATTCCATCATAATTAATTTAAATTTGGAATTTTAGATTTACAAGAACAGCTTTTTTACTGTGATTATGGCTAAATTTTACCTTGTTGTTGGATTAGCTGCTTGAGATTGTCTTTCCTTATGGACTTGCCAATTATTTACCACCCAGATTACATTGCTCCGCTACCTGAAGGACATCGTTTCCCGATGTCTAAGTTCCGACAACTCTACGAATTGCTGTTAGCTGATGGTGTAGCGAATCAAGAACAATTTCACACCCCCGAACGTCCACCGCTAGAATTGATAGAGCTAGTCCACACCCCAAGCTACGTTCAAGCTTATTGCGAAGGAACCCTAGACCCCAAAGCACAGCGACGCATTGGTTTGCCTTGGAGTCCAGCATTAGCGAATCGTACCTGTGTGGCGGTAGGTGGGACGATACTCACTGCAAAACTGGCATTAAGTCATGGTTTAGCTTGTAATACGGCTGGTGGAACTCATCATGCCTTTCCCAGTTATGGGTCTGGTTTTTGTATTTTCAACGATTTAGCGATCGCTTGTCGCGTTTTACAAAAATTCGGACTCGTCCAAAAAATCCTGATTGTCGATTTGGATGTTCATCAAGGAGACGGCACCGCTTTTATCTTCCAAGACGACGACAGCGTTTTTACTTTCTCCATGCACTGTGAAGTCAATTTTCCCGGTACAAAACAAAACAGTGATTTGGATGTTCCTTTGCCGGTGGGAATGGAAGACGACGCTTATTTACAAACTTTAGCGAATTATTTAGCAGATTTGTTATCTAAAGTCAAGCCAGACTTAGTATTTTATGATGCTGGTGTTGACCCTCATATAGGCGATCGCTTGGGCAAATTAGCCTTAACCGATACGGGCATTTTTCGCCGTGAAATGCAGGTTTTAAGTACTTGTGTGAGTAGCGGTTATCCCGTCGCCTGCGTCATTGGCGGTGGTTATGCTGATGATATGAAATCTTTAGTTTGGCGACATTCCCTACTGCATCGCGCCGCTAGTGAAGTTTATCAACAGTATAAACTTTGATACAACCTCTATTCTTTGGAAGTCCCTTAGATGAGAAAATTGGGAAAAGCAATAACAGTAATAATATTAAGTACATTGTTAGGAATTCCGTTAACTATTTTATCGCTGTGGTATCAGAATCCTCCAGGTTGTGAACAACTCTGCTTAAGTGAACCATGTCTTCCAAATGCGTGTATGGGTGGTGATTCTTTAACGGCTGGGTTCCCATTCCCAATAGTGCATGATGATAATGCTGGCTCACCAGTACATGGCTGGGGAAGAATTGGGGTTGAAGATATCCAGAATCTAAATTTTGGGGCATTTTTATTAAATGTCTTGTTTTACGGTGTCATAATAATCATGCTTTTTGCGATTACAAAAAGTATTTTTAAATCCGTAAAACGTTCAAGACGGTTGGGCTAATACGGACAAGGTAAATAGTGGATGAACAACGGTAAACTCAGAGTCTACGAACTAGCAAAAGAATTAAATTTAGATAGCAAGAAGCTATTATTAATTTGTGAAAAGCTCAAAATTGTAGTCAAAAGCCATACCAGTACAATTTCAGAATCCGATGTAGAACGTATTCGTTTAGCGGTAAATAAACTAACAGCAAAATCCTCGAAAACTACTAAAACAACCTCTGAAGATTGGGGCTATACGTTTATAGCTTCAGCAATTGATAGTTTTATCCGCCATCTTGAAGGTGAGGCTGCCTTGAAATCATATTCCGATTTTAGGGAGCGGCGCGATCGCGCCAATGAGTTAATGTATGAATGTGTCGGAAAAAAGCCTTCATTATTTTATGTGCGTCGCAAAGGCGCAGGGAAAGAGGCAAGAGAGGAAATTTGGGATTTGACAATAGCAACAGACTCCGATGATTTTCCATTGCCTGCAAGACTTGAGAAGCTCAGAAAAACATTAGGATTTAGAGCAGCTGTACAAAAAGATGGACGCGACGGTATAAAAATACTTTCGGCTCAGTTATTACAACCTTCACGCGGACACGCCGACAGCTACGCTATCCCTTGTCGCTTGCGTTTACTGGCTAATCATCAGCATCATCTCGACATTCCGCCGACGACATTGAAGCGCATCGCCACCGCGCCAGTTTGTGGCGAAAATGTACCTACAGAAGATCAGCTGAAAGCTTGGAAAGCATTTTTGCAAATTGAGGAAAAAATTGCTAAAGCACGTCAATTTTGTGTGCGTTACGTAAGTCATAACTATAACTTCAAAAGGCGGATTAGTTTTGAAATTGATGTAAACTCAGCCACCCTTGACGGCTTTTATCAAAATTCCCTCGAAGTAGATAACTTTTGGGAACGGGCAAGACGCACAAAAAACGAAGATTTAAAACTTTTTGAAACTGCTCCTGTCGGAAAAAATTGGATTAGCGGTCGTCAATTAGGAACTGTTGAGGAAGTTGACCCCAACCGTTGTATTATCAGCCTCAGACTAGAACGTGACTTAGCTGAATTCATGGCAACAGAGCGCTACAAATTACCAGCTACCGGATTCTTATGTTTCGAGGCAGTTGGTGATATTCAGCAGATTCAGCGTAAGAAAAAAGCCTTAGATGATTTGAATAATGGTTACACCCAAAATCCTTATTTAGGTAACTTTTTATTCGATGCTTCTCAGGCAAGACAAATCAAAAGCACTGTTGAACTCCAACCACAAGACTTATTATTATCTTCGGCTAATCCTGGGCAAAAAGCAGCAGTAGAAAAGGTACTTGCTGCTAAGGATCTTGTTCTCATCCAAGGGCCACCAGGTACTGGTAAAACTACTGTAATTGCTGAAATTTGCTATCAAATTGCACTTCGAGGCGGACGAACTCTAATTGCTTCACAAGCGAATTTAGCAGTAGATAACGCCTTGAGTCGATTAGTTCACAACCCAGTGATTCGGGCAGTACGCAAGGGTAGAGCCGAAAAAGTTGGGGAAGAAGGACAGCCCTTTTTAGAAGACCAAGTGATTGGCAGATGGCTAGAAAATACAGCTTATGACTGCGAAAATAATATTACACAGCGTCTCGAAAATATCAAAATTTTCAGTCAATTACTGGCATCATCACAAAGATTCAGACCCTACTTCCAAGCAGAGGAAGAATTTAGCCAGCAGCAAGCGAAATTCAATAAAAATAAGTTAAAGGTAGAGACAAACTTTAAAAATCAAGAAAAATCTTATAACGAAACCGTAGAAAAACAGAACAACGTTGAATCTCTAATTGCAGGTCTAGAAAATATACTAAACACTGCACCAAATATAAATTGGGAAGCTCCAGAAGTTACAGATTTTTTGCCACTTCTGAAGCCATACACAGAAGGTAATAGTTTAGTAGAAGAATTTTTAGTAAATGTTCGTCAAACCATCAAATATATTGATGAACTTGGCTTGGTGCGTCCGGTGTTTGGCGCTTTTGGTTTAGCGGTTTGGTTGCGTGAAACTGTAGCAACAGAAATTTCTGGATTTAAATCTGCTTTTACTCATGCTAAAGAGGCTAGTCAAGCCATCTTAGAAGTTGCAGCCTCAGTTGAGGTTGTCAAACAGAATTTTGCATTATTAAATCAAGCGCAACCAGATTATCAGAAATATCTTGCTAAACTGCAAAACCTACAGCAAACAATCCAGATTTGGGAAAATCGCCAACGTGAAATAGATTATATTATCTCAGCAGTAAAAGAATGGAAGTCTACAGCACCTTCTCATCTATATCAAACTTTAAAAGATTGTCAGCAATCAGGTTTACCACTAACAGAAAATTTAGTGGACTTACCACTAGGTTTATTGATGTTTGCTAATACATTAAAATTATCAATAGTACCAAAAATTTACAAAATTAACCTACCAGAATGGGAGCTATTGACAAAAGCGATCGCTTATGAAATAGACGGGGGTTTTACCGATAGACGGGGTAAACAGCATAATTTCAGCTATTTTTTACAAGAAAATTTTAGTCAGATTCCAATGGTGCTATCAAAGAGCGATCGCACCCAATGGCAAGAAACCTATCAGCAGTTTAGCAATTATCAGCTACTCAATCCCAAACAACGAAAATTACTGGTCGAAAATACCCAGGTTTTCTTAATTAGAATGCAACGAACTTATGGCGCATCATGGGAATGGAATAACATCGATTCTACTCTCACCCGACTTACCCAAGAATTGTTAGATACTATTCTTGTAAATGCACGCCAATGCGTTTTAAAAGTCAAAACCGAAACTGAACAACAGCTTCAGTATTTACAAAGACAATTAAATGAACTTCAGAAAAATGAAATTAGCCAACAACAAATATCTATTACTCAAGCTGAGGTAGAAAAAGCACAACAAGACGCTAATTTGCAACTTGGCAGAGTTATTAATATTTTGCAAGAACTTAATCAACAAAATATACCTACTCAATTACGCACTTTAACTGATAAATATCTTGCAACCCAATCAAATATTTGGGAAAACCCACAAGAATTTTCCAATCAAGTGAATTATTGGATAACTTCCATTAGTCAGCTTGAAACCTTAATTTCATCCTTAGAACCTTTTGCGGTGTTGGAGATAATTAGAAGTTCTCTATACGAGCATTTATCAAAACTACAAGAAGAAACTGAGACTTCTCTACAGCAACTTCAAAAATTACAAATTAGCTTACGTGAAATAGAAGATAAATTACAACCACAGCCGTCAGATAGTTTAATAGAAGAAAGAAACTGGTGGTTGAGAGAATGGCAAAAAATACCGGATAAGTTTAAACCAGAAAACTCTGCTGCTGACTTGTTTAATATAGAGTTATTGCGCGGTCTCAATATTCAGTTTGAATCTTGGCAGAAAGAACTCGAAAAAGAAGAAAATTATCTCAAAAAATATCAGAATTTTGTCCAAGATTGGATTGGAAAATTAAGACAGCCAAATGAGCGCGATCGCGACGATTTAAGGCGTATATATTTAGATAATGCCAACGTCGTTGGTATCACCTGCGTTCAAGCTGCAAATAGAGGTTTTTCGGAAGAATTCAAATCCTTTGATGTTGTCATCATTGATGAGGTTAGTAAGTGTACTCCACCAGAGTTACTAATCCCAGCCTTGAAAGGTAAAAAATTAGTCATGGTAGGCGATCATCGGCAATTACCACCCATGCTTGATACTAGCACTGTAGAAGAAGTTGCTCAAACAATGGGTAATACACGAGACGAATTACAATTCTTAGAAGAATCACTATTTAAAAGTCAGTTTGAATCGGCTGATGAAAGCATTAAACAAATGCTAACTACACAATATCGAATGCACCCATTTATTATGGGTGCAATCAATCAGTTTTATGATGGGAAACTAGAATCTGGTATTTTGGAACCGGACATAAAACGCGCACATCATTTAGCAGGCGAAATTATCCAAGAATCTCAGCATCTTATTTGGGTAAAAACGCCTATCGAAAATGAGTTTTTAGAGCAAAGAAACGGAACTTCTTACTTTAATACACCAGAAATTGATGCGATTGAACATCTGTGTCAGCAGTTTGAGACGACTTGGGCTTCTAAAGTTGCTAATGGAGAACCAAAAAAAGAAATTGCTGTAATTACCTTTTATGGCGCTCAATTAAGGAAAATCGATGAACGTTTGCAATCTGAACTTTTCCCTTCATTAGAGATTCGGACTGGGACAGTAGACAGATTTCAAGGTATGGAAAGACCTGTTGTGATTGTGAGTATGGTTCGCAACAACAGTAAAGGAGATGTTGGATTTGCTAAGAAACCAGAACGGGTAAATGTTGCATTTTCTCGCGCCCAAGAACTGCTGATAATTGTGGGCTGTCATAATTTGTTTACGCATCAACCAGGTAAAGTCGGAAGTATGTATTCTGAAGTATCAAATATTGTAAGTCTTCATCAAGGTTTCGTAGATGTTTCTCGGCTCTTCTGCTAAACCTATTACAGTTGTTGAACTAGAAATTTAACGGGAATACGGTACAATCCAGAGGCACTTTTGTTGTTACCAACGCTGATTAAGGATGGAAGCAAATTTTCTGACGGCTGTTTTTCTGCCCCTAGCTTTATTTATTATCATGTTAGGCATGGGGTTAAGCTTGACCCTAGAGGACTTCAAGCGAGTTTTCATTTATCCCAAAGCGGTGGTGGTTGGCCTAGTGGCACAGTTGGTCATGTTGCCAATGGTGGGCTTTGGCATTGCATCGGTGTTTCCCCTTAAGCCAGAATTAGCGGTAGGTGTGATGATTTTAGCAGCCTGTCCCGGTGGCGCTACAATATGATTACGTTTTTGGCTGGGGGTGATGTTGCTCTTTCTGTGACGCTAACAGCTATTAGTAGTTTCATTACGGTTTTTACGATTCCTCTGGTAGTAAATTTGTCAATGCAGAGATTTTTGGGGGAAGGAACAACTTTACAATT